>CANPUE010000001.1 GCA_947577185.1 uncultured Lachnospiraceae bacterium
CCCGACTTCTTGAAGTTGGTTTTCCCGACCTCTTGAAGTCAGATTTTCCGACCTGCTGAAATCGGTTTTTCCGACCTCTTGAAGTCGGTTTTCCTGACTTCTTGAAGTCTGCTTTTCCGACCTCTTGAAGTCGGTTTTTCCGACTTCTGTGGAAACATCAGCATTTAAAGGCTCTTTCCTGCCCTCATCTTGTATAACAAAATTTTTCACATAAATAATATCCGGTTTGCCAAGCCCCCGGCGTATCTTCTCAATAAGCCCTATTCCTTTGCTTGCATCCAGTTCCGCAAGGACTTTTACAGCCTTCTCTTTGCTGCATCCTAAATCTTCCCTGATATTGTCTATTGTGTATATGATATATGCCCGGTTTTCATCATCCAGCCACCCATTTTTCATAGACATTGACATCCTGTCAAGCATCAGCCCATACAGGAGCTTAGCATCGCTGCTAAGCCCCTTGAAACGCTCGTCCTTTATCAGCAGGCGGGGAACACGGTAAAAAGAAAACTGCTCTGCTTCTACGCCATAGTAATAGTCAAACTTCAATGGCTCTCCCATCTTGCCGCCTCCTTTACTGCCTGCCCTGCCATTCCTCCAAAAGCTGGATGATGATGCCCTCTATATCGTCATTGGAATATTCCTCCGGAAAATACCTGCTGATCTTATCGCCCTTGATCGTTACCTTCCTTTCCTTCGGCTTATCCTCCGCTAGTATCAGCCTGGCCATCGCAGGCGTAAGCTCGCCACTTTTTCCATACTCTTTCAGCTTCGCCGCCTGTGAGCTGGAAACCGACACGCCCGTTTCCTGGAGGACGGCTGTCACATACTCCTGCTGTGCCTCTGACAGGAAAGAAATGTCCACGCCCTGCGATATCCCTATCTTCTTTGCGTCCACCATGCCAAGCAGCTCATCAGAGAGCCTTGCAAGCCACACATACCTCTGCACCGTCTTTCCGCTCTCCCCAGCAGCTTCCCCTACTTCGTCAAGGGTACTGCCGCCCTTGCTGCCCTGGTGTTTCATCGCTTCATATTTCATGGCATAAGCCTTTGCTTTTTCGCTCGGCAAAATATCCTCACGCTGGATATTGGAATCCACCATGATTATCGTAGCTTCATCGTCCGTATAATCCCTGACAATGACGGGCATCGTATCAAGTCCTGCCCTTTCAGAACCCCGTTTCCTCCGGTGTCCGGCTATCATCTCATAGCCGCCCCCTGTCCTCGGCCTGACAATTCCGGGCACAAGCACTCCATATTTACCGATGCTCTCCGTGGTCTCCTCCATTTTTTCATCATCAAGGACACGGAACGGGTGTCCTTTGAATGTATGCAGATCGGCCAGCTTCGCATGGATGATCTGCTCCCCCGCCGTATTTTCTGCGCCGCCAAATAAATCATCAAAGCTGTTCAGCCTGACTTTTGATGCGCTCCCTGCCTTACTGCCCACTGCCAAGCACCTCCTCCGTCAAAGACTGGTATGCCCCCGCAACCCTGCCTTTCGGGTCATGCTGGTAGATGCTGACGCCCTCTGCAGACGTTTCCGCAGCCCTTACAGACATGGGTATGCTGTTTTCAAATATCCGTACCCTACTCCCATAAGTTTCGATAAGCAGCGCCGTTATATCCCTTGCGTAGTTAGTGCGGTTGTCCACCATTGTCAGCAGAATGCCCTCGATCTCCAGTTTCGGGTTGATCTGCCGCTTTACCTTGCCTATGGTCTTGATAAGCTGCTCCAAGCCTTTCACGGGCAGGTATGCCGCCTGCACCGGAATGAGTATGCTGTCGGCACAGGCAAAGGCATTTATGGTTATCATACCAAGTGAGGGCATACAGTCGATCAGGATATAATCATATCTATCCTTTACCATATCCACATAGGTACGCATCATAACTTCCCTGCTCATCACATTCACTAGGGAAACCTCCAGACCGGACAGCTCAATATTCCCCGGCATCAGGTCAATTCCCTCATCATGTTTCAGGATACCGTAACCCGGTTCTATTTCTTCATCATTGATGACCTTTTCCATTACATTCGCAAGGGTAACTTCCAGCTTGTCCGGCTCCGTGAAGCCAAGACTTGCGGTCAGGCTGCCCTGTGCATCCGCATCAATGGCCAGGACTTTCTTTCCCTGTTTTGCCAGCCCGATTCCTAAATTGCTCGTTGTGGTGGTCTTGCCCACTCCGCCTTTCTGGTTTGCGATTGCTATAACTTTACACATGGTTTTATTCCTCCGTATTAGTCAGATTTTTCTTTGATGTTGGCTTTCTGCACTTCCACATAAGCCCGGTAATACCTGTTTGTACCTTTGTTCCGGTACAGTTCCGAAACTTCCGTCACAGCCACTTTGGGCTGTCTTTTCAAAATCTTCTCGAACCACTTAATATCATTCTTCGTTCCCATCAGTCGAATTTTCAGCACGTTTCCTCTCCATTTCTGCAAGGATTTCCTCAACAGACCGCTGTTTCTGGCAGTATTCCGGGTAACGGAGCTTGATGCCCTGCCAGAAGTACATCGCATAGCCGCAGCAGAAAATATCACTTACCGAATACTCCCTGCACTCTCTGATCTGCTCGTCCTTGCGCTTATAATCGTCAACACTCGGAGTACCATCTGTGTAAAGGTTAAAAGCAAGCCTTACCACCCGGACACTGCCGCTTGTCTGCCAGCCCTGATGCAGGCACTCCGGCTTGATGAACCCGGACTTAATATCATAAATCTGGCTGAAATGGTTCCTCGTCTCCTCTGAAATACCGAGAATGTAGATCAAAGCCTTGTGATAGCAGTCCTGATACCTCGCCTGTTCCAATTTCTCATAATAAAACTTCTCATGTTCCTCGTTTGCAAAAACCATGTGTGTGTTGTTGGCGCTCTGCGCCTCTGCTCTTAACGCTGTGTTGTTCATACATGAACCTCCTTCATTAAAGATATTGAATAAAAAAAGGGAACAAACCCCGAAATAGGGTCTATTCCCAAACATCAAACAAGGGAAAGCATTTTGCTTTCCCTTGCAGAACTTATATATAGACTTTTACCACAATATCCTTAAATCTGTTAGCCTTTGTGTACTCTGGACGTGCAGCCATAAATGCTCTTACATCCTCTCTCGACACCGTTAAGGTACAGAAGTAAATATAGGGTTGTCTAATTCCTCTAGTTGTTAATAGCCGCCTGCGCCGCCGCCAATCTCGCGATCGGAACTCTGAACGGTGAGCAGGATACATACGTCAGTCCTACTTTATGGCAGAATTCTACGGAAGAAGGATCTCCGCCATGCTCGCCGCAGATGCCGAGTTTGATATCCGGTCTGGTCGCACGGCCTTTTTCTGCCGCCATCTGCACTAACTGTCCGACACCGCTCTGATCCAATCTTGCAAACGGGTCTGACTCATAAATCTTATTCTTATAGTAATCTCCTAAGAACTTCCCGGCGTCATCGCGGGAGAAGCCGAAGGTCATCTGTGTCAGATCGTTTGTTCCGAAGGAGAAAAACTCTGCTTCTTCAGCAATCTCATTTGCCAAAAGCGCCGCTCTCGGAATCTCGATCATTGTCCCGACATGGTATTTGATATCGGAATTTTTCTCTTTCTTTACCTGTTCAGCCACTTCCACTACGACTTCTTTGACAAATTTGAGCTCTTTCTTTTCGCCAACAAGCGGAATCATGATCTCAGGAACGATATCGAAGCCTTTTTCATTCTTAACTTCGATCGCTGCTTCCATGACTGCTCTCGTCTGCATCTTCGCAATCTCCGGATAAGTAACGGCAAGACGGCATCCACGATGTCCCATCATCGGATTGAACTCATGGAGGGAATCACAGATTTCCTGCACTTCCTCAGCTGTCATCATCATTTCTACTGCCAGATCATCAATGTCATTCTGTTCTGTCGGTACGAACTCATGAAGCGGCGGATCTAAGAAGCGGATCGTGACCGGTCTTCCTTCCATTACTTCGTAGAGTGCCTTGAAGTCGCCTTTCTGGAAAGGAATCAGGGCATTGAGCGCTTTTTCTCTCTGCTCAACGGTTCTTGCCAGGATCATCTGGCGGATCTTCGGAATTCTGTCAGGCTCGAAGAACATATGCTCTGTACGGCACAGTCCGATGCCTTCCGCACCATATTTTACAGCATTTGCAGCGTCTGCCGGCGTATCTGCATTTGTGCGTACCTGCAGTTTACGGTACTGGTCTGCCCATCCCATGATGCGTCCGAAGTTACCGCTTACCGAAGCTTCAACTGTCTTAATATCGCCTTTATAAATCTTACCGGTAGAACCGTCTAAGGAAATGTAATCTCCTTCATGGAAGACTTCTCCACCGAGTGAAAATACTTTTTCTACTTCATTGATCGCGATCTCACCGCATCCTGATACGCAGGCTGTTCCCATGCCGCGCGCCACAACGGCTGCATGGCTTGTCATACCGCCGCGCACAGTCAGAATGCCTTCTGCAGCATGCATACCCTCAATGTCTTCGGGTGAAGTCTCCAGACGGACAAGAATCACTCTTTCTCCTTTTTCATGCGCCGCCTTCGCTTCTTCTGCTGTGAAGTAAACTTTACCTGCCGCCGCTCCGGGTGATGCCGGAAGCGCCTGTCCGATCACCTGTCCTGCCTTGAGGGCATCCAGGTCGAATGTAGGATGTAATAACTGGTCTAAGGACTTCGCTTCAATTCTGCAGACTGCCTCTTCCGGAGTAATCATGCCTTCATCTACAAGGTCACATGCGATCTGGATCGCTGCGGGAGCGGTTCTCTTACCGTTACGGGTCTGTAAGAAAAACAGTCTTCCGTTTTCGATCGTGAACTCCATATCCTGCATATCACGATAATGATCTTCAAGTTTGTTGGCGATTTCTATGAACTGTTTATAGCATTCCGGCAGATCCTGCTCAAGTTTGGTAATCGGCTGCGGTGTACGAATACCGGCTACCACGTCCTCTCCCTGTGCGTTGATCAAATACTCGCCGTAAATACCTTTTGCACCGGTAGACGGATTTCTGGTAAAGGCAACGCCTGTACCGGATGTATTGCCCATATTTCCAAATACCATAGCCTGCACGTTGACTGCGGTGCCCCAGTCACCCGGAATGTCATTCATTCTCCTGTATACAATCGCTCTTTCGTTATCCCATGAACGAAATACTGCTTTTACTGCTTCCATCAGCTGTACTTTTGGTTCCTGCGGAAAATCTTCTCCTTTATTTTCTTTATAAATCTGTTTAAATCTGACGATAATCTCTTTCATATCGTCTGCAGTCAGATCTGTATCGTATTTAACGCCTTTGGATTCTTTAATTTCATCAAGAATTCTTTCAAAATATGATTTGGGAATCTCCATAACGACATCTGAAAACATTTGAATAAATCTTCTGTAAGAATCGTATGCAAATCGTGGATTTCCAGTCTTTTTGGCAAAGCCTTCCACCGCAATATCTGTCAGACCAAGATTCAGAATTGTGTCCATCATGCCCGGCATGGATGCTCTTGCACCTGAACGGACAGATACCAGTAACGGATTTTCCGTATCGCCGAACTTCTTATCCTGTTTTTTCTCCAGGAGTTCAAGCGCATCAAAAATCTGCTTCTGGATCTCTTCAGAAATCATTTTCCCGTTGTTGTAATAATCCGTACATGCTTCCGTTGTAACGGTAAAGCCCTGCGGAATCGGCAGACCAAGATTGGTCATTTCTGCAAGATTTGCACCTTTTCCGCCCAAAAGGTTACGCATATCCGCATTTCCTTCTTCAAATAAGTACACCCATTTCGCCATCGTTTTTTCTCCTTCTTTTCTACGTCATTCGATATTGATGCCAAAAACACCATGAGAAACTGCCCGCTCATGGTATTGACGCACGACTGTGCGCTTTTCTAAATAACATAATAACATATTTTGTCCGGTCACGCACCAATTTTTTCGTTATTTTTCACAGAAAAATTTTTCACGGGAGTTTTTGTACCATTCGGAATAAAACTGTCGAAAATGAACAGATCAAAATCTTTCTGAAGCTTTTCTAACTGTTCCTGACTTTTTACGGTCCATGCTACTGCCAGGTTTTTGTATAGTTTCCGGCAGATCCGCAGGCCCGGTTCCTCTTTAAACCGGCAATTGTAAGCAATAAAATCCGGTCTGGTCACGCAGTTAAAGAGCAGATGCGTCAGCATGAAATGCAATAAATTACTCTTTTCACCTTCTTTTCTGAAATTCGTAGACAGCTGTCCGCGCATGACATCCTTATGATACCTCCGATACCAAAACAGGGCGAGCGGATTAAAAGACTCAATACAGTAGACACCCTGATAGCCTGCGAGCATGTCCTGTACAACGGGACACAGTGCAAGATCCGTCCACTCTATCTTCAATTCCACGATCAAAGGAACCCGGCCGGCCACCATGGCGAGAAACTGCTCCAGCGCCGGTATCTTTTCCTGCGTCTGTAACAGGGTCAGTTCCTGCAGTTGTTCATAAGTGAGCTCATCGACTCTGCCGGACACTCCGCACATACGGTCTAACGTGAAATCATGAAAGATAACCGGAATCCCGTCCTTTGTAAGCTGCACGTCCAGTTCGATCCCATACCCGGCTTCCACTGCCTTTCGAAACGCCGCCATAGAATTTTCCGGTGCATCTGTTTCGTTATCATGCAGTCCTCTGTGCGCGTACAAGACCCCCATGTGGGGATCCTTTTTCGGCTTTCCCAAAAGGCGGGGCATGATCAGCGCCAGATAAAGTCCCGACGAAATCATCCCAAATGCTGCTGCCTTCCTCATCGCTTTGTAAGTTGTCATAAATCGTTTTTCTCCTTATCGCACTTTCTTCTTTAAATTATAGTACCAAAACAAAAAACTGCAAGTAGTTTCCTTTTTACTTGAAATAATACTTATTTTATGTATAATAGTTACCGTGATGCTTTTTCGGTAACTATTAACTTTGCAGACTATATAATAAAAGAGGTTTCATATGATCAGTGCAAACAACGTAACTTACAGAGTGGGCAAAAAAGCCCTGTTTGAAGACGTGAACATTAAATTTACAGAAGGAAACTGCTATGGCCTGATCGGGGCAAACGGCGCCGGAAAGTCCACTTTCTTAAAGATACTCTCCGGAGCTCTGGATACGACAAACGGTGATATCGCCATTACGCCCGGCCAGCGGCTTTCGGTGTTAGAACAGGATCACTTCAAATATGACGCTTATCCGGTTATGGATGTTGTCATTATGGGAAATGAGCGGCTCTATCAGATCATGAAAGAAAAAGATGCGATCTATGCCAAAGAAGACTTTACCGACGAGGACGGCATCCGCGCCAGCGAACTGGAAGCAGAGTTTGCAGAAATGGACGGCTGGGATGCAGAGACAAATGCCGCCATGCTCTTAAACGGGCTGGGCATTGATACGGAACTGCATTATAGTACCATGGGCGATCTAAACGGCAATGAAAAAGTAAAGGTACTGCTTGCCAAAGCTTTATTCGGCAGTCCCGACATTCTGCTTTTAGACGAGCCGACCAACCATCTGGACCTGGACGCAATCGCATGGCTGGAAGAATTTCTGATCAATTTTGAAAATACGGTCATCGTCGTCTCTCATGACCGTTATTTCTTAAATAAAGTATGTACGCACACAGCGGATATCGACTATGGCAAGATACAATTGTATGCCGGCAACTATGATTTCTGGTATGAATCCAGCCAGTTGATCATCAAACAGCGCAAAGAGGCCAACAAGAAGAAGGAGGAACAGATCAAAGAACTTCAGGAGTTCATCTCCCGTTTCTCCGCCAACGCATCCAAATCCAAACAGGCCACATCCAGAAAACGTGCGCTGGAAAAAATTGAGCTGGACGATATCAAGCCGTCGAGCAGAAAATATCCTTATATCGACTTTCGTCCGGAACGTGAAATCGGCAACGAAGTGCTGACCGTGGAAGGGATCACCAAGACGATCAACGGCGAAAAAGTACTGAACAACATTTCCTTTATCGCAGGACATGACGATAAAATCGCTTTTGTCGGCGGCAACGAACTCGCCAAGACGACTTTATTTAAGATCCTGATGGGTGAGATGGAGCCGGACGAGGGGACTTACAAATGGGGCGTCACAACCTCTCAGGCGTATTTTCCGAAAGACTGCACGTCTGAATTTGACAATGACTATACGATCACAGACTGGCTGATGGGCTATTCCCCGGTCAAAGATGTCACCTATGTGCGCGGCTTTTTGGGGCGTATGCTTTTTGCCGGGGAAGACGGCGTAAAAAAAGTCAAAGTGCTCTCCGGAGGAGAAAAAGTCCGCTGTCTGCTCTCTAAAATGATGATCAGCGGCGCAAACTGTCTGCTCTTTGACGAACCGACCAACCATCTGGATATGGAGGCCATAACCGCACTCAATGAAGGAATGATCAAATTTAAAGGGGTGGAGCTTTTTTCCTGTCATGACCATCAGGTCGTACAGACAACCGCCAACCGCATCATGGAGATCCTGCCGGACGGAACGATGATCGACAAGATTACAACTTACGACGAATACCTTGAAAGCGACGAAATGGCCAGAAAGCGTACGATCTACACCAGTACCGCCACAGACGAAGACTGATGCTTTCTATTGGAAACCATTTGATGAAAATTTCCGCGGGAGGTTTTTTATGAGACAGGTTGACCTGCACGTACATTCCAATAAATCTGACGGCACGTTCTCACCAAAAGAACTGGTAGATTATGCCCTGCAAAAAAACATTCCCGCCTTTGCCCTGACAGACCATGACACAGTCGACGGACTGTCAGAGGCTGTCACCTACGCGGAGGACAAACCCGTTGAAGTAATACCGGGGATTGAATTTTCGACCGAGTATGAAGGAAAAGACGTTCACATTGTCGGGCTTTATATTCAGTATGAATCCCCCTCTTTTCAGACACAGTTGCAGGCTTTTGTCGACTCCCGCATTCGGCGCAATATCAAAATGTGCAGGAATCTGCAGGAAGCCGGCATTGATATCACCTTCGACAAACTCCGCGCGGAAAATCCCGGCGCCGTGATCACGAGGGCGCACTATGCCGCCTATCTGTTAGAACATGGTTACGTAAAAGAGCGGGCGGAAGCTTTTTCAAAATACGTCGGTGATACGTGCAAATATTTCGTACCGCGGGAAAAAATTACGCCCATTCAGGCGGTAGAACTGATCTTACAGGCACACGGTGTCCCTTTTTTGGCACATCCTCCTCTTTATCATCTGGAAAATGATCGGCTGGAAACGCTGGTGAAAACGCTGAAAGAAGCAGGACTGCTGGGGATCGAAACGCTTTACAGCACTTATAACGGACAGGAAGAACGCGATATGTTTCGCCTGGCAAAAAAATATGACCTTCTGCCCGGCGGCGGTTCCGACTTCCACGGGGAAAACAAACCGGGACTGGACCTCGCCACAGGATATGGGAAACTGTTCGTACCGGAGGATATGTGGCAGGCCATCAAAGAAAAAGCGAAAGGACAATAACCCCCATGAAACTATTATTCACAGATCTTGACGGAACTTTACTAAATAGAGCGAGCCGGGTTTCGGCAGGGACGAAGGCTTTTTTAGACGGGTTCACACAAGCGGGGAATAAGCTGATCTTCTCATCGGGAAGGCCGCTGCAGAGCATCCTGGAAGTGAAGGAACAGGCGGGCCTTAACTATCCCGGCGTCATGGTGATCGCAAGCAACGGTACGCTTGTCTATGACTGCGACAGTGGGAAAAATATCCTGGAAAGAAGAATGCCGTTTTCTTATGTGGCATATCTTCAGAAACAGGCTGACGCACTGAACCTTCATATTCAGACTTATACGGAGAATGAGGTAGTCACTGCAAGAGACGACGAAGAGATCCGCTTTTACCGCGAGAGGATCCATCTGCCGCTGCTTCTCGCGGATGACTATGTTTCTTTTTTGAAAAAGGAACCGTTTAAAATGCTGGCGATTGATTTACATAACCGCAGCAGACTGGACACATTCTGCGAAGCGATCAACGACTGGGCCAAAGATAAAATCCAGTATATTTTTTCTAACGGCATGTATCTGGAACTGTTTGTCAAAGAGGCGGGGAAGGGAAATGCAGTCCGCTATGTATGCGACTATTTCGGCGTTCCCCTATCGGATGCCTACGCCGCCGGAGATGCCGACAATGATATCTCCATGCTGGAAGCCGCAGGATGCGGTATCGCCATGCAGAATGCTTCTCCCATCGTAAAAGAAGCCGCCGATGCCATTACCGAATACGATAACGACAACGACGGGCTCGCTCTGTTTATGCAGTCCATTCTGGGTTGAAAATCAAAGGCTTTTCAACCCTCCACGATCAGATATCTTCCGTCCCCAATCTCAAAGACCTCATCCGCTTCCAAAATTTCTTCCTCATCTGCGCCTTCCATATCCACGCCCTGTTCATCAAAATAGTCCCACACCTCTTTGACGGAATTCACTACAACTGCCATACATTCCTCTAAGAAACTATCTGCCTCTTCCAGATTCTCCGCCACTCTCTCCGGGAACAGCTGTTCCTGTTTCTTCAGAAAACATTGTAATACCGCATCATCAAACATAAATTTTACCCCCTTGTAATCTTTTTGTGTTTGTTGTTTTATCTTCTTTCAATGACTGTCACTTTCACTACAGCAGTTCCCGCTGTTTCATTTCCTGATAAAGCCTGCCGACCGGCAGCCCCACCACATTGGCATAATCACCGCAGACCCCCTGAATATACGCCGCGAACCGCCCCTGAATCGCATAGGCTCCGGCCTTATCCATCGGCTCTCCGGAATCAATATACTGTCCGATCTCTTCCTCCGTCATGGGAAAGACCGTGACATCCGTACATTCGTGAAAGGTGTGGAACATTGCCGGCATATCCTGATATTTCCAGGCAAGCGTGACGCCGGTATAGACCTGATGGCTCTTGCCCTGCAGTTCCCACAGCATATCAAACGCCGCTTCCTTATCCTTTGGTTTCCCCATGATCTTATTCCAGCAGGACACGACCGTGTCTGCACCGATCACGACAAAATCTTCTTTCATCGTATCGGCCAGCTGTCCGCAGATATCGACCGCTTTTTGATAAGAGAGCTGCTCCACGATCTTTTCCGGCGCTTCTTCCACGATCTCCTCCTCTTTTAAACTGGGCATCGTCTTAAAACTAAGCCCGATCTGACGCATCAGTTCTTTCCTCCGCGGTGAAGCGGATGCTAAAATAATCTTCATCATACTTCCTTTCTTATGTTATGTTATGCCGCATCTCCGGAATAAAGACACGCCTTTGTGCGCCGCCTTCCTCCCGTTTGGCCGTCCGTTTTGCTTCCATACAAAATTCCAGCTGGGAATTGAAATTTTCATCCTCCTGATTCCCCACTTTCTCATAAGTGCCGTCAGGGCGCAGTAAATGTGCTTTCGCCGTATCGTTTCGCTGCATTTCCAGAATATGCAGGATCTTTTTTTGCAGTTCCGGTTTCTCGACCGGGAACATGATCTCCACACGCCTTTCAAGATTTCTCGGCATCCAGTCCGCACTGGCACAGTAATATTCCGGCCGGCCCCCGTTTTCAAAATAGAAGATGCGCGCGTGTTCCAGATAATATCCTACGATTGAGCGGACGCTTATCCTGTCGCCGATACCGGGCAGCCCTGTTTTCAGGCAGCAGATCCCGCGGATGATCAGATCGATCTGGACGCCTGCCGCGGCGGCCTCATAAAGCGCGCAGATAATATCCTTATCGCAGAGAGAATTCATCTTGGCGATGATATGTGCCTGTTTCCCCTGCAGAGCATGTTCCTTCTCTCTGTTAATCAGATACAGGAACCTGTTTTTTAACCACAGCGGCGCCAGAGAGAGCTTATTCCAGGAACGCGGCTCCGAATAACCCGAAAGCATATTAAAGACTGCCGTGGCATCTTCCCCGATCGTCTCGGAGCAGGTCAGAAGGCCCAGATCCGTATAAAGCTTGGCCGTAGAATCGTTATAGTTTCCGGTCCCCAGATGAACATATCTGCGGATCCCGTTTTCTTCCCGCCTGACGACCAGTGTGATCTTACTGTGGGTCTTTAGTCCTACCAACCCGTAAATTACATGACATCCCGCCTTTTCCAGCCTTCTCGCCCATACAATATTGTTTTCCTCGTCGAACCTTGCCTTTAATTCCACCAGCACGGAAACCTGCTTTCCGTTATCGGCCGCCTGCTCAAGCGCCGCAATGATCGGCGAATTACCGCTGACTCTGTAAAGCGTCTGCTTGATGGCAAGCACATCCGGGTCTTTTGCCGCCTGTCTGATAAACCGCACAACCGGCTCGAACGTCTGATAGGGATGATACATCAAAATATCACCTTCCCGTATGCAGGCAAACACATCGGCATCCTCCGGCAGTTCCGGTATCGGCTGCGGTCTGGCATAGCGGTGTTCTTTCAAGTGATGAAAGCCGTCCAGATCATACATTTTCATCAAAAAAGTCATATCGAGCGGTCCGTTAATCGGATAGATATCTTCTTTTCCGATATACAGATCATCCTGAATGATCTTTAAGAGCCGTTCATCCATCCCCTCTTCCACTTCCAGCCGGATGGCCTGGCCCCACTGTCTTTTCTTGAGCTGTTTTTCGATCTCTTTGAGCAGATCCGCCGTCTCTTCTTCTTCGATAAGCAGGTCGGCATTGCGCATGATCCGAAACGGATACGAGCATACAATGTCATAATTTAAAAACAGCTTATGGATATTGCGCTCGATCACCTCTTCTAAGAGGATCACTTTTTTTCCTTCCTGTGAGGGGATCTGCACGATCCTTGAGAGCACGCCCGGCACCTGAACCGTTGCAAACTCCAGCTCTTCCTCTCCGCTTTTTTTCTTTACAAGCGCCCCGATATTCAGGGTTTTATTGCGTATGAGCGGAAACGGTCTGGAGGAATCCACCGCCATGGGGGTCAGTACCGGATAGACCTCATTTTCAAAGTAATGATCCACATATACGGCCTCCTCCTTTGACAGATTCTCATGATGATGAATGATACGAAGTCCGTTTTCCATTAGCTGCGGCCTTAACGCATCATTATATGTAGCATACTGCTCCCGTACCAGCGCATGCGTTTCCTGATTGACAAACGAAAGCTGCTGCTGCGGTGTCAGTCCTGCGATATCTTTTTTGGTATAAGCAGCATTCACCATATCCTTTAAGGACGCCACCCTGACCATAAAAAATTCATCCAGATTCGAGGCAGAGATTCCTAAAAATTTTAATCGTTCAAACAAAGGCTGCCGCTCGTCCTGTGCCTCACTCAGAACCCTTTTATCAAAAAGAAGCCAGCTTAACTCCCTGTTCGTATAATTTTCAGATTGAAAATATTTTGATTTGGAAAATTCTGATTTTTCCGCCATAACGTTTTGTCCTGTCCTTTCCGGTTTTTCTTTCCTTCAGGGCAAATCATTCCCTCTTTTGCCGGATCACCGGCTTCACACTGTAAACCTCTTCAAAGAAATCCGCCCTTTTATAAAACAACCCCTTTTCCAGCGTAATATCAACAGATGTATCGATCGTAATGATCAGTTTTTCGTCCTGCAAAGAGGTCTTGATATCTTTAAACTTCTGTTTATGGCTCCTGTCAAGCCCATTGGCGACTTTAAGAATCGCCGTCAGCTTCGCGATCTTCAAATAGGCCGCACGATCTAAATTAATATGCTGCCCTATCATTTCATAATAGTCAAAATCCATATGATTATACTTGACAGTATTTGCTACGATCTCCCGCTCGATATGGGAAAGACCGATGATTTCGGTTGACATAATAATATTATAAGAGCATTCGCCCAGATTCACCAGACTGATATATTTCCCACAGTCATGCAGGATCGTGGCCAGTTGTAAAAGCAGCCGCTCCCGCTTCCCCAGGCCGTGAACTTTTTTCATGCTGTCAAAAATCGTCACTGCGATCTTTTCCAGCGTCTCGCTCCGGCGCCTGCTTCCCATATACCGTTTGCTGATATTCTGGGCACAGGCGATGATATCCTGCTCAAAATTATGACTTTCCCGGATGATCTTATTCTTTTCCCCATACTCATAGGCGATACCGTCACACAAAGTCACGCCGGGCACCCAGATCGACTGCGCCCCCATGACTTTTACAACCCGGTTCAGCAATACGCTGGAAATATATAACAAAGGAATATTCTCTTCCGGCATATCCAGTATCCTTGCCGCCTCCATAACAGATTTTTCCCTGATCTTTGCCAGATACAGATCCATCTCGGAAGCTTCCACGCACTCATCTGCCAGCCGTTTCATCCGATGCTCTACGACCGTCGAAATATAATCGTCGACCACAATGATATTTTCGATCTTTCTGTCTTTCAGATACAGTTTCTTAAAGACCGCAAGCTGGGAACTGATAAATTCATCTATGATATTTTCATACTGACTCGGTTTCAGATTCAAATGACTCATGCTGTCCTGCAGCCGCAGAATGCCCAGCCTCATATTCTGTGTTGTGACAAGCGAATCCTTCACAAAAAGGGAAATCTGGATGCTGCCGCCGCCGATATCCAGAATCGCAGTCTCTTTTTCAATGACTTTATTAAAAATCTTTCCCTTGGATGCGATGGATTTATAATCCAGAAATCTCTGTTCGGAGTTGCTCAAAACTTCAATCCTGATACCGGTTCTCTGTTCGATCTGGTCTAATATGATGATGGCGTTATCCGTCTCACGGATCGCGCTGGTTCCGTACGCCCGATAATCGTCTACATGATAGCCCGCCATGATCTCCCGGTATTCCCGCAGGACACGGCACAGTTCATTCACTCTGTCATAACTGATCTTTCCGGTGGCATACGTGTCTGTTCCCAGGTCGATACGATGTATGATGCAATCAATCTCTTTGAGACCGTTTTGCCTCGAGATCTCAAATATTTTCAAGGATAACTCATACGATCCGACATCGATCGCCGCAAATGTTTTCATGAAAAATCCCCCCTGTTCTTTTCTGCCTGTCTTGCGGCTGCACAAATTCGAGGTTGACAAATCTCTGATTTTTCAACCCATTCCTCATGTCAGAGCAGTTTACTGCGATGACAGTGCGATGAGAAATTCGCGCAAGTGATTTCTCATCTGCATTCACGGCACATTTGAGACTCTGACTCAAATTGCCGGTTGAAAAATCTCTGATTTTTCAACCTATTGACCCAGCAAATAGTCTATAAACTGCTGTGCCGTCCTGCCAGAGAGTCCTCCATGGGACAGCTCCCATTTGTTGGCTTCCAAAAGAAGTTCGTCCTCCTCCATGGCGACCCCGCAGCGTCCGGCAAGTGTCTTTACGATCTGCTGGAACTGCTTTTTGTCCGGTGAGCCGAAATAAATCGTCACACCGAAACGCGCCGCCAGCGACAGCTTCTCCTGCACGGTATCCCCCGCATGCAGATCATCCCGTCTGTCCTCCTTATCGCTGAATTTCTCGCGAATCAGATGCCTGCGGTTAGAGGTTGCATAGATAAGCACATTATTCGGCTTCTTTTCAAGACCGCCCTCGATCACCGCTTTCAAATACTTATATTCCGTTTCAAAATCCTCAAAGCTCAGATCGTCCATATAAATAATAAACTTATAGTTGCGGTTTTTGATCTGGGAGATCACGTCGTTTAAATCCTGAAACTGATGCTTATAAATCTCAATGATACGCACTCCCTGGTCATAATATTCATTGGCAATCGCTTTAATGCTGGAAGATTTTCCGGTACCGGCATCCCCAAACAAAAGACAGTTATTGGCCCGTCTGCCATTGACAAACGCCTCCGTGTTATTGATCAGCTTCTTCTTTGGGATCTCATATCCCACCAGATCGTCAAGATGAACATGCGCAATATTGAGGATCGGTTCGATGACGGCGCCTTCTTTTTCATGGCGCACGCGGAATGCCTTATGTAAACCAAAACGTCCGACACCGTAATCCTGATAAAACGCCGTCAGTGTCTCCTTCATTTCCTCCGCCGTATCATCCTCTCTGAACTGGATTGCCAGATGGCAGATCCTGTCCCGGATCCTCGCATTGTAGACTCTGCTTTCCTCCAGACTGCTCTGATAGGATAACAGCGACGTAAATTCCGGGATCTGCAAAACCACTGTCAGGTCCGTAAAATCATAATCATAAAGTTCCTTGAAAATCCGGATGTCATGAAGCGCGAACTCGTTGATCGTTCCCTTCACGTTTCCTCTGATCTCACAGGCCATGCTGTAGCTGTTCTCATGATTGACGAGCAGATTCGTCAGATAACAATGCCAGAGATTGCCATAAAAACCATGCGACGATGCCGTTTCCAACAGCCTGTGCATACAGTCATAGCAAAACGCCCGATCCCGCTCCTCCTTATAATGCTTCATCAGATGCACCATATCATAAAGCAGTTCTCCCTGCCCGAACTCTTTATATAAAATCAATTCTTCTACTCTCATATGTCTCATTCCTTTCGGCCGTCTCTCAGTAATTCCCCAGAATCCTCAGATTCCTCGCTTCTTCCCGCAGTCCCCGCAGTGCATTTTTGACCGCACTGTCCGCAAGGTTTCCGTCGAAATCTATAAAAAACCGATATTCCCAGTTGCGGTCTTCCAACGGTCTGCTCTCGATTCTGGTCATATTCAGATGATTATAGATAAAATGAGAAAGCATGTGATACAAAGAACCGCTCTCGTGCGGAACCTCAAAACAGATGCTGACCTTATTTGCATTTTTTAAAAAAATCTTCTGATTCGTGACAACAACAAATCGTGTGGAGTTTGTCTGTGAATGGTTAACGCCGCGTTCTAAAATTTCCAGTCCGTAAATTTCTGCCGCATTTTCACTCGCGATCGCCGCCTGCGTCCTGTCTTTGTCTTCTTTGACTTTTCTCGCCGCAAACGCATTATTCTGCATACTGATCTGCTTCCATGAAGAATGCATATCCAGATATCTGGAACTCTGCATCAGAGACTGCGGATGAGAGAATACTGTACGGATCTCTTCTTTCGCCGTACCGGGCAGCGCCATGAGGCAGTGCTCAACGCGGATGATCTGTTCTCCTACGATATAATTCTCAAACTCCACAAAAAGATCATAGATTTCATTGACAATGCCGGCGGTGGAATTTTCGATAGGCAAAACGGCATAGTCTGCGCTCCCTTCCTCGATCGCGCACATGGCATCCCGGAAGGTATCTACATGAAACGCATTCACATGCGCTCCGAAAAAAGCCTGCATCGCCATCTGGGAATAAGAACCTTCCGCCCCCTGGAAAACCACGCGCGCGTTTTCCTGATCCAGCGAATCCACACCGATAAACGGCAGTCTGCCAGCGCTTCCCTTCTCCCCAAGCTTTTTGTACTGTAACTTCCTGCTCATCGACATGATCTGTTCAAACAGTTCCTCAACACCCATGCCGTTAAACGCATTATGTGTCAGGGATTTTACTTTGCGCAGTTTCTCAATCTCCCGTTCCCGGTCAAACACCTTTTTCCCTGTCTCTATTTTATAGTCCGCCACCTGTGAACAGACGTCCATCCGCTTCTCATACAGCTGTACGATCTGCCCGTCAATCTCATCAATCTGCTGTCTTAAAACTGCTAAATCCATTGTACCTTCATACCTTTCTTATGCTGTTCTCACACTAGCATAATAATATAACAAAACACACTTGATAGCAAGCGGGTTTGCGACTATACTATAGATAAATTAACAGAAAAAATACAGTACTTTCTAAAAGGAGACTTGCACATGTCAAACACACAAAAAACAGTTATCATTGTTGGCAGTATCCTCGCAATTCTGATCGTTTTTTCCGTGATAAGCGTGGTGGCGGGCAGAGTCCCTGAGAATGGGGAAGCCACAACCGGAAATACGGCCGGAAATTTGAATAACGGAGGTTATTTTTGCGAATCAGACGGCGTCGTGTATTTTGCAAACGCATATGACGGCGGTGCGCTCTATTCCATGAATGCGAACGAAACCGAACTGAAAAAGTTAAACGGCAACTCTGTCGCTTCTATCAATGCCGGTGGAAATTTTCTCTATTATTATATGGAGAGCGGTAAGGACGGCGGCACAGGACTCGGTTATATGGGACGCACCGCCGGAATCTACCGGAGTAAGAAAAACGGCAAAAACACCACCTGTCTGAATCGGGCCTATGCTGTCACAATGCAGTTATGCGGAAATTATCTCTATTATCAGGACTACAACAAAAAGACCGGCACACAGCTTGCCAAGATCAAAATCGATAAATCCGAACAGGAAATCGTCGCTGATTATGTGATCAACCCGGCTTCTTATGTTAACGGCACCATCTATTTTAACGGCACACAGGACGATCACGCGCTCTATGCCCTTAATACCATCAACGATTCGATCTCTCCCGTCTGGCAGGGAAACATCTGGAATCCGGTCTATGCAGACGGCTATGTTTACTATATGGACGTAGCCAATGATTACCGTCTCTGCCGCTACTCCATGACGGAGGATGTCATCGAAGTATTGACAAACGATCGTGTTGACTTCTTTAATGTATACAATAATTACATCTATTATCAAAAGAGTTCACAGACGGAACCTGCCTTAAAAAGAATGTCTATCGACGGCAGCAGTCCGGAGACTGTAGCAGACGGGGTTTATGAGAATATCAATATTACCTCTCAGTATGTATATTTTAACAGTTTTAAAGAATCGGTGCCTGTTTATAAGACCCCCACATTTGGCAGTGTAAATGTGACAACATTTGATGCGGCAAGAGACGCCGCGGCAGCAAACTGATAAAAGCGCAGGCTGAAACGGCCTGCGCTTTTTCATCATAGAGAGTTCTCTTCATTCTCACTTTCATTTCCGTAACATTTGATTCTCAATTGTACGGCATTTTTCTCCTGAATATAACACACGTTTGTCATTTCCAGTCAATCATCAAAAAATCAATTCAAAATTTAACATTTTTCGCCATGTAGAAAATACCTGCTGTTTTCGCATTACCGGAGTCGGAACATCTCCTGATAAACTTTCTCCGGAAGCATCTTGCGATAGATGGAAGAAATCTTCTCTCCCAGCTGTTCTCCGGCATCCGGCGCACCGAGCGGCAGTACCATCAGCCTGTAATCCACTCCAAAAACACAGCTTCTGTACCCGGTCATGAGAACGCCGTTTCTCTCATAAAAATTAATTCTTCTTTTACGGATCTGTCTTTCTTCCTCTGAACAGACAGATTCGTCATCTTCCACTTCAAAGATTATGCCGTCCCATTCTCTGCAGTGTTCTTTCAGAAGAGAAAGCGCCTCTGTACCATAGCCTTCTCCCCGGTTCTCCTCACAGACTGCAAAGTAATCCAAAAGGAGCATTTGAAGATCTCCATCAGCCATCGTCAGGGCATAGGCGCGCAGCACATGATCTTCCTTTGTATAAAAACCATAGCCTTTGTAACACCCGTTATTCCATAATCTCTCAATTGTGGAAAATGATTTCAGTTCATCCGGCGGAAAATCCAGATGCGCACGGCTGATATAGACTGTCCTGATTTCTTCTAACGATAACGTCCTACTGTAAATACTGCTGGTCAATGACATGTTTCTCTCCTGATTTCTGTACTTCTTCGTAAAGCTGTATCACTGTCTTATGCAACACAGGATGCATCTGATAGGGCGCGATCTGCGAGAGCGGCTCTAACACGAAATCTCTGTTCTGCATATCCACATGCGGGATCTGCAGACTGTCTGTATACAATACCAGATCATCATAAAAGATGATGTCCAGATCAAGCGTCCTCGGCCCCCAGCGCTGATTTCTCTCCCTGCCTGCCGCGTTTTCGAGTTCATGGATCCGGTCAAGAAGTTCCTCCGGGGTATACAAAGTCTCCAGCACAAGCGCACCATTAAGGAAATCATCCTGCTTCACATCCCCGTAGGCCGTCGTCTGTACAAGTTCGGATTCTTTTACTCTTCTGAAATGATCATCCCGCAGGATTTCCTTCACTGCATCTTCTATGTATTGCTTCCTGTCACCGATATTCGAACCGACAGAAAGAGAAACTTTGTGCCACATACGGGTGATTTTCACGGAAACAGACGAAAAGTCCAGATCGATCGGAGCCTCCGGTTTACGGATTTCCAGCGTAATGCCTTCTAAGAGCGGAAATTCCGATAAAACTGCCTTAGCAGTTGTCTCCGCCACAGTCTCGATCAGGTTAAATCCATTCTCACCAATGAATTTATGCATAAAATAACATACGTCTCCATAACTGGTCGTCAGTTCCCGATTATCTTCTTTGCCTGCTTTCCTCAGATCCGCATACAGAACAGCGTTGACATAGAAGTTCTGCCCTTTCTCTTTTTCTTCCTGATAAACTCCATGATAAGCATATACCTGCAGATCATCTATTCTGATCTCATCCATGGCCCGGCTCCTTTCCTGCTCCTTTGATTTATACAATTGTCTGTTCCCTCTGTCTTATTTTTGTAAAATAGCTTCTGTCATTTTAATTGTTCTGACATTTTCCTTCACATCATGTACCCGCACGAACATTGCCCCCTTCTTAACGGCAAAGACTGTCGTCGCAAGCGTTCCCTCCAGTCTTTCCGAAGCAGGCAGATCAAGCGCCGTACCGATCACAGACTTTCTGCTCGCACCAAGCATCAGCGGGTAGCCGAAGCTGTGCAGAACTTCCAGGCGCCTGATCACTTCAAGATTATTCTCATAGGTCTTTCCAAAGCCAATCCCCGGATCCAGAATGATCTTTTCATCCGCGATCCCTGCCTGACGGGCAATCTGTATCGTCTCCGCGAGATCCTTTAAAATGTCCTGCATATAGTCCCTGGAATCAGTATCCTGACGGTTATGCATCAATATGCAGGGAATTCCTGCATCCACAACCAATTTTGCAAGATTTCCATCATCCTTAAATCCCCAAATGTCATTGATCATATCGATTCCGGCGGCAATTCCTTCTTTGGCGACGCCGCTCTTATAGGTATCCAGCGAAAGCGGTATGTCAAATCTGGATTTAATTTGTTCAATTACCGGAATAACTCTTTCGATCTCCTCTGCGTCGGATATTCTCTCATATCCCGGCCGCGTTGACTCGCCGCCAATGTCGATCACATCCACACCCTCATTGATCATCTCTTCCACGTGAAAAAGAGCGGCATCTACCTGCTGATACCGGCCGCCGTCCGAAAAGGAGTCCGGCGTCACATTCAAAATTCCCATAACATGTGTGTGTCCCTTAATTGCAAATTCCCTGTTTCCAATTTTCATTTTACAAACTCTCTCCCTTCTTACTCTCATTCTGTTTTTGTTTCTTTTATCATCTGAAAGAAGTTATTCTGCAAGACCGTATCCTCCTCAAAACAACCTCTTTTAGCCACCGTTAAAGTCGTGCTGCCCGGTTTTTTGACGCCCCGCATGGTCATGCACATATGCTCTGCCTCCACCATGACCATAACCCCCTGCGGCTTTAAATAACGCATGACTGCATCCGCAATCTGCCCCGTCATCTGTTCCTGTATCTGCGGCCTTCTCGCATAGACCTCCACTGTCCGGGCCAGTTTGCTCAGTCCCGCCACCCTGCCGTCCGGCACATAGGCAATATGTGCTTTTCCATAAAAAGGCAGAAAGTGATGTTCGCAGACAGAATAAAATACAATCTCTTTTTCCAGAACCATCTCATTGCGGTCAACGGAAAAGGTCTTCTGTAAATGTACGGACGCATCTTCTTCCATCCCCGAAAACAATTCCGTACACATGCGCGCAATCCGCTCCGGGGTTTCCCTAAGTCCTTCCCTGGCCGGATCTTCCCCGATTCCTTCCAAAAATAATGTCACTGCTTCCTCAATTTTCTTCTGATTTACCATGAGAATCTCTCCTGATCCTGTCTCTGTGTTCTATGATCCTGATCAGCCCGCCCGCGATCGTAAGGGACCCAAATGCTATAACAACTGTATTTTTTTCTTTTCCTGCAAGCAGACAGGCCATTTCCACCGCTTCCTGCAGGCTGTCTGCCACAGTCACACGCCCGTGAACGGCTCCCGCCGCCTGCGCCA
Source organism: uncultured Lachnospiraceae bacterium (assembly GCA_947577185.1). Lineage (GTDB taxonomy): Bacteria > Bacillota > Clostridia > Lachnospirales > Lachnospiraceae > UBA3282. The sequence continues at coordinate 22,054 of CANPUE010000001.1, forward strand.
GCTCGTACGCGCCAAGCGCACGTGTCTGCTCCGGCGGAGTGACTGTGATAATATGTTCCGCATAGGGTGCCGTCAGCTGAAGCACTTTATCATACTCTTTGTCTCTCAACATCCCTATTATATAGATTATTCTTTTATTTGTAAAATAAAACTGTATGGATTCTGTCAGTTTTAATGCAGCGTCTTCATTATGCGCCCCGTCCACAACAAAAACCGGATTCTTTCCGATCACACTGAAACGCCCCGGCCATTTTGTCTGCACAAGTCCGCGCCTGAGCCGGGCCTCCGATACGGCAAACCCCGCTTCCCGCAGAGAATCGACCACCGTTACCGCCAAAACCGCATTTTCGATCTGGCAGCATCCGGCCAGTGAGATCTCCAGATCACGGTATGCGCCAAAGTGAAATCGCTGCTTTGTCAATCCATAGCGGATTCGGGATGCCTGTGCCGCCCCGGCAGTCCTTACCCTGCACCCGCACGCTGCCGCTTTCTCTTCGATTACCTGCATCGCCTCCGGTTTCTGCACACAGGATACGACGGTACAGTTCTCCTTAATGATCCCTGCCTTTTGCCCGGCGATCTCTTCTAATGTATCGCCAAGCAGGGCCATGTGATCCCTGCTGATCGAAGTAAATACCGCGCACAGCGTCGTACGGATGACATTCGTAGCATCCATACTGCCGCCAAGCCCGGTTTCCAGCACGACAATATCACACTTTTCGTCCAGAAAATAAAGAAATGCGATCGCCGTCTCAATCTCGAACATCGTAGGATGCGGCATTCCCTCGTTCTCCATCCGGTCTGCCATCGCTGCCGCTTTCTCCAGATACCTGCAAAAAGCAGACTGCGTCATCCACTTTCCTCCTGTCTGAAACCGTTCCCTGTAATCAAAAATAACAGGTGATATATAACGTCCCACACGATATCCCGCCGTCTGCAATATGGTCGAAACATAGGCCGATACAGAGCCTTTGCCATTTGTTCCCGCTATGTGCACAAATCTGAGCTGATCCTGCGGATCTCCGAGCAGCTGACACAGCCTGCGCATGCCCGCCAGTCCATACACACTGCCCTTTTTCTGCAGTCCCTCCACATACTCCATTGCTTCTTTATAATTCATCGTCCGCTCCTGTACAATTCCACTGCTTCCCTGTATATTTTTCTGTTTCCCGGGCAGACTATTGTCATGAAAAATTTTGTCCATAACTTTATCCACTGCGGGCTGCTTGGCTGGTGTCTGGAAATCCTCTTCACCGCCTTTCATGCCTTCCGGAGAAGGGAAATGAAACTGCCCGGCATCACGTCGATCTGGATGTTTCCCATCTACGGAATGGCCGCTTTCTTAGCGCCCGTAAGCCGCCTCTTAAAAGGCAGAAATTTCATATTCCGCGGTTTCGTCTACACCGGCATCATCTTTTTCGGTGAATTTGTGTCCGGAACTGTGCTGGACCGAAAAGGCCTCTGTCCCTGGAACTATGAAAGTTCCAGATGGAATATCCGCAAAGTGATCCGGCTCGACTACGCTCCCTGCTGGTTTCTCTCCGGTCTTTTGTTTGAACGGCTTCTAACAGAAAGCGACCGGCTCGCGCAGGAAAAATCCTGATCTCCGGGCCGGCATCACAGGCCGTCAATGTCCTGTGGTTATTCCATGTCATCGATATCCGCACAATCAGAGCCAATGTCCAGGGTATTCAGGGTGCGGCGTTTTCTCCGCGCCTCCTCTGATTCTTTCAGAATAAAGTTTTTCACATCTCTCGCATTTTTGATATGTTCTAGGAGAAGTCTCGGATGCGTGGTATCTCCGGTATAACAGACAACTGTGCCCAGTCCGAAAATACGCTCCATGAAGCTTACCTCCAGTTCCACATCCTGTACTTTATACATATAACAGTCGTTTTCCTTTGTGTTTAAGAAACCACTGTTGATCGTGATAACCTCCTCCTCAATCGTATACTTCGTAAATGTAAACGGAAGTGCAAAAAATGTCCACCGCTTTCTCTCCAGATACGCCATATGATATCCCTGCTTTCTTTTGCTCTTTTTTATTTAATATATCATATTATCGCGTATTCTACAACTTACGATTTTTCCGCCTTCCCGCTGCGGATTCCTGCTATGATACCGATCACAAAGATTCCCGCCGCCAGCAGGACAATCACCCCGATCCAGATTTTAGAGCGGCGCGCGTCCTCTCTGTACTTTTCAACCGATTCTACGACAAACTTTGCCTCCTGCTGTGTTTCTTCCATTTCCTCATCCAGCTCCTCTACATTCATCTCCAACGGGCAAAGCGATGCCTTCGGCACATACCCCTCCTCATCCTGATAAATGACCAGATACCATCCCTCTCCGGTTTCTCTGGCGGCAAAAACAGGCACATCCTTTTCATAGGTCCAGAGCGTCTCCGCGCCCGCATCCGGTTCTGCTTTCACATCGACATCCTCTGTAGTCTTCATCAGACTGCCTGACTGAGCTGACGCATCATCCGCCATATCAACTGCCGCAGCCTCTGTCTCCAATCCATACGCCGGCCTTCCCGCCAGTATGCAGAAAACCCCCATCCCCGCTAACATGATCGTTAACGCTTTCATTCCTTTTTTCTTCATCGTTTTGCATTCTCCTTTTTCGTTCTGACCAATGACAGAAAATCCTGGTCTTTTCTATTTGCAATCGCTAACACGATATTGCACATGGTAACTAAGAGCACCACCTGGCCGATTAGTTCCTGCAGACTTGCCGCATGAAAAAGTCCGCTCGTCTTTACGAGCACACACAGAAAAAAAACAGCACAGGAAAACTTTATGTAAACCGCCCAATAAGCACGAAGCGGCTCCTCAAACTCATATCGATACAGCAAATAAGGTTCTCTCCACCAGACTGTAAACAGCGTAGAGACTGCCGTACCCAGAATAACACCTGATATACCCAGATTTTTCACCAGCAAAACAGATAAGACGAGATTCACGGCCGCCTCGATCAGCGGACGCACCAAATCCCTGTTAAACAGACCGCTGGCATTAATATAAGAAATATTGACGAATCTCGCCGTTCCCAGAAAGAAATTCAACACCAAGACAGGCCGCAGGGAAGTGCCGCACAGTATATTCTGCCCCTGCCACAGCACGATGGCGTCATCAAGCAGCGCATACAGGCATACCGATACGACTGACACGATCCATAAATTAATAAGGTGCAGCTTCCGGTAAAGCCGGTACCGCTCCTTTTTTGGCAGCACGGCATGCGCATTTCCAATACTTCCATTAAAATTTCCCAACACTTTTCCAAGCATGGACTGTATCGAACCGGTCACCAGTGAATAATCCGCATAATGTCCCAGCCTTCCAAGTCCTGTGTGTGCCGCCAATATGAGATTGTCCGTACTGTTGACCACCGTTGCGCCGATCCGGTGAAAAAGCATTGCACCGACATCTCTCCAGACAGCCTTTAACCGACTGTACGGCGTTTTGCACGGATATTCAAACACCGGCCGATAGCGCCTTGCGATTCCCGCGTTCAGGAGCGCATTGTATAACACGCCAATCACCACCGCACCGGCCATCATCGCCGTATAATCCCGTGTCCGGATCAGAATCATGCACTGGCCCAGATACTGGAGCAGCATCCTGACGCATAGACAGACCGCCAGCGCCCCGCCTCTCTGATCTGCCGCCAGAAGCGTCTGCCTGTCAGAAAACAGATAACCGGAAACACACTGGATCAAAAACAACAGGTAGATCGCTTTCATCTGAATGTCTCCCGGTAATTCGGCACGGTCTTTCAGAAAAAAAGTAAGGCAGTTGAAAAACAGAAGACCGGATACTGCGATCACACAGGCGATGGCACGGTACAGTACTCTATAGAGTTTCATCCATTCCGCGACGCTTTTGATATCATGATTTTTGATCGGCTCATACAAATACCAGGCGATGAGGTTACCGATCCCAAGTTCCGCAAAGGACAGGATCTGCATCACATTGCCGAACAGTCCTTCTATCCCCAGATATTCCCGCGAAAGGATCCTGACAAAAACCGTCCTGTAAATAAAAACAGCGGCCGTACTGACCACATAAGAAACCGCATATCCCCAAAAAGTCTTTTTTATATTCTGCGTCCTGTCTGAGCCGTTAAAGACCGTATCCATCCGAAATAACCTCTCAACCGTTTCTCCCTGAAATTTTATCCTGCGGATTATCATAACGAATGTGATTTATTCTTCCTGCATGATCTTTCCAAGAAGTGTCTCCCACTGACCGGCCGCCCTCTCCCACGTATATTTTTCCAGTACGCCGGCCGGCTCTTTTGTCAGTTTCTCTAAAAGAACCGCATTCAGATCATCCGACGGCTCGTACGGATCAATATAGTGAACCGTATCCCCGTAAATCTCTCTGAGCACAGGGATGTCTGAGGCAATCACCGGTGTCCCCAGCGCCAGCGCCTCCAGCGGCGGAATTCCAAAGCCTTCCTCCAGCGACGGAAACAGCAGCGCTTTCGCTCCCCGCAACAAAAACTTCATGTAACCGTCTGTGATCTGTCCAAGCCAGATTACATTATCCGGTATGCACATTTTCACACCCGCATAATCGTCACGCACCTTCCCTGCCGCCACAAACAGTTCTCCCGGCATGTTTCCTGCTGTCTGAAAGATCCAGTCTATGTTTTTATGCGCATTGACATTCCCTATGAAAAGAAAATATTCTCCGCACCGGATCCTGCCGTCCCTGCGTTCATCCGTCTCTTCGATCTGCATCATATGTTCCCAGCCGTTCCCGATCACCACGATCTTTTCTTCCGCAATCCCAAAACGCCTGATGATGCATTGTCTGGAGTATTCCGAAACCGTAACGATACACCGTTCTTTCCTTTTTTTCCAAAACACATTTTCACAAAACAACAGCTTTGCCTTCCAGTGTTCATACCAGAGCCGGGCCCGCGCACGGGGCAGAAAATGCATAGACTCCCCGGCGCTCCTTAACGGTATCAGATCGTGTATCATGGAAACGGAACCTGCTATCAGACTGCATCTGTTTTCAAAATTCACATAACATGCGTTTTTTTCTTTTACATATTGTTTCATGAGCACTCTCGTCCACAGGATCCGCCTTTTATAACTCCTTTTTGCCCTGATCACTTCGATATTGTTCAGTCTGGGAACGGTACGTGCCTCTTGCGGAACGATCAGCATAATCTTTCCTTTCGGAAAACGATTGTCTAATCTTTTGACAATTTCTGCCGCATAGCGTGGAATCCCGTTTATCGGTTCCACGACAAAATGTCCGTCTATCACTATTTTGTTCATATTTCCGCCTCACCCTTATGCTCTCTGTTCTGACCCGCCACTGGTTTAAGAAAGAACAGACGCCGTCTTTTTTCAAAGTCATAATCCCATAATACAGCAGACTGACCAGTTCCCCATATTTCTCTGCGATCCTGTGTTTTTTTCCGATTAACGTCTTTTGCGCCTCATCCATCCAGGCGCCATAAAACATATGCTGTGCATGGGTATTTTCTGTATAGCAGTCCTCATAATGTCCCCCATATGGGATCACGGGACAAAACCATGTTCTTGGATACACTGTGATCCAGTCCAGTTCCTGATAGGCTCCATTTAAGCGCAGTCCATGCCTGATTAAAATATTGGTCAATGGCCTTACGTTCGGCGTCAGGTCTGGCGAGCCATCTGCCAGGAGAAACGCCTTCTGTTCATAATATGCCAAAAACTCCCCGAACAGCGGATTGCCTTTTTCACTGGCCATCAGCCAGGCCGCCACAGCCCCCTCGTGCTCAAAACCCGTGAACGCCTTCGCATGCAGAAGCGCATCAAACTTTTGAAACACCTTTATGTCACAGTCCAGGTAAATTCCCCCAAAATGATACAGCGCATACAGCCTGATATAATCACTTGCAAACGCATATTTCTTCTGCTCGTATGCCTGCCTGACATAGAGACTGGAATGGATTTCGAATCGGTCCGCGTCCCATAAAACCAGTTCGTAATCCGGCATGACTTCCTCCCATGTCCTGATGCAGTCCCTGACCGCTTGTGGAAACGGTTCTCCGCTGAGCCAGCAATAATGTATGATCTTTGGTATCAATCTTTTACCCTCCGCCTCAGAGCAGATTACCGCAACGGCATCTGTTAAGAAGTCTGCATTCCGCCTGCTTTATTTTTTGACCGCGCTGTGCGGCTCTTCTCAAAAAAGCAGGTGAAAGATAAGCTAACGCGGCCAGCCCTCTGATCCCGATATCACCCTTTGTATTTCGCAGGACGGCGTTTCGGTATTTTTTAATCTCTGCTTCCAGAAACGCCCTTTCTCCCTGATATCTCCTTTTTTCCCCTCCCATCTGTGCGTAAACATCCATGAGGGCAAAGAAATAACGAAACACCGCGGCCTGATACAGGACCGCATCCTCTCTTACCTCGTCCACAATGCGCTTCACAAAAGAAACCTGATCCATTCTGTGGTGCACATTACCGTCTCTGACAATACTGCCCATGCGCTGTCGGTAATAATACAGCGGACGCTTTATGTAGGCGATGCTGTCCGCCTGCTTCAAAACCTGCCATGTCGTCGGAATATCTTCAAAAAATTTTCCGATCGGGAACCGAATCTTTTCAAACAGTCTGCTTCGGTACAGCCTGCCGTGGGCATACATTGTGATCCTGCGATACATCATCTGCTCCGCTGTCTCCCGCGCGGTATAAAGAACCGGACCTTCCTCTGCCGCGTCAGTTTTGTCCATGCACGGCTCCGTCCCGTCGGGGAACTTCACAGATCCGCTAATGACAAGATCCAAATCCCCGGACACGGCACATGCCGTCAGGATCTCGACATATTTTCGGTTTACATAATCATCCGAATCGATAAATGTAACATATTCCCCGCTCATCATTTCCAGACCGGCATTTCTTGCGGCCGACAGACCGCCGTTTTCCTGATGCAGTACTTTGATCCGCCCGTCCCGCGCCGCAAAAGCATCACAGATTTCCCCGGAATCATCTGTTGAACCGTCATCGACCAATATAATTTCCATGTTGCGGTAAGTCTGCGACAACACGCTGTCCAGACACCGCCACAGGCAGGAACTGACATTATAAACAGGAATGATGACACTGACTGTCGGCGCGTCTGTCCCCCTGCCCTTTTCTCTTTCCAAAAATGCTTTCATACAAAAACTCCTGTCCGATCCGTTATCCGCAAAACGAAACTCATAAAACAGCATACAGGACTGTCTCACCAATTGAATTACTGTGCTGGCGCACAAATAAACGGTATTCCGGCACCAGTTCATGGACAAGTTCGATCAGCCTGAGCATATCTTCGTCAGAATGATAAATACAGACCGCCAGCTTAGGCTTATTGGAGCGGATTATATTCTGTGCCCCCAGCAGTGCATTGTATTCAGAGCCCTCGACATCCAATTTGATAAACGTTGCTTTCTTACATTCTTCCATGTCATCCATGCGGATTACAGGCACTTTAATAACCTCTCCATGGTGCAGTTCGATCGTTTTTCCACCATCTAAAAAGCTGGAACCGGAACCGCCCTTTTCAAATAACAGCATCCCGTTTTTGTCCCAGACACCCGCCCTGACTGCTGTGATATCCGGATGACTGCGCACCAGACGTCGATAATTCGACGGATCCGGCTCGAAGGCAGTGATTTTACCCCCCCCCGATTTTATTTTCCTCATATGCTTCTTAAAAGCACGGACGGAATCGCCGTCATAGGCGCCGCAGTCAATATACATTTCGTTCTCCTGATCGTGAAAAAAGGAATTGACAAAGTATTGGCTTCTCATGGAATTGTGCGGCAGGTCTCTATAATTGCTATAACAGCGGAAACGGATCATTTTCGTTAACACCTCTTTTGATTCCCTGTCTGCGAGCAAAGAAAGAACTGCCTGTACCCTTTCCCTGTTTTCTGTAAAAAACTTCGCGCTGTTTTTCATGCGGATATTGGGCCGTCGTGCATCATAAGAAGCAGAACGCCAGTTGCTAAAACGCCCGAGCGCAATTCTGATTCCGAGATCGTCCAGAAGGTTAAACAGCGCATTCCCGCCTTTGGTGTTTTTCATTTTTCTCGATACTGTATAAAGCCATCCCATATCTGCATCTCCTTTTTTCCTGTAAATTCCAAAACGCCTTTCCGTATTCTCACGCCATCCAATAGCAGGTCAGTGTGCATGATAAGACGAATAGATTTCTGCTAACTGCAATCCATCTGCTCCCTGAATGCAAAAAATAACAGTTCCGGCTCTTTTCACCTTATAATCTGCGATGATCATTCTGTTCTCGTACCTGATATGAACAATCTCTATGTGATCGCTTTCTGTCTCCAGCACTGCCTGTTTCAGATGATTTCCGGTAATCATCAGTCTTTTGTCTCCCTGTGTTTCCACAGCGTGAAAAGCTTCTTCCTGCCCTTCTTCTATTGAAAACGGCGCTGTACCTGACGCCTCCTTCACCGGCAGGTAATCCGTTCTGTTGCCGTTCCTTTTCACTGTGACCCCGGAATAACAAATGCTCTGATCACTCTGATTCCGTACCCGAATGGTAATCGGATCCTCCAAAATGCTATGGATAAACGGAACGCCATTTTGTGTTCCGTCCCCGGTCACTCTCCCTTCCGGATCCGGAAGTTCAAGTTCCAGATAAGCGCTGTCCGTGCTTGCTGTGAACAGGCCCGGCATAGCAGGCTGACAACGATATTCCACTTCCCCGCCGGGAAACAGCGTGATCCCCTCTGTTCCAATCCTGTAATGATGTCCTGTTATAATGGCGTCTTTGTCCAGCACAAGCGGACGGAACATGAGGTCAAAATCGTATTCCCAGATCTCAAAATGTTCTGTCTGTCTGACTGCTGACGGTTCTCCATAGGTATCCGTCAGCATCCGGGGAGAAAAACCTGCATAATATGCGCCTTCGTCAAGTTCCGGCTGTTTCCTGACCACTGCATGATAAATTCCCGCGTTTTCCATCACTTCATTCACCTGATACTGAAACAGCGGCCGCCAGGTATCCTCCCCCGCATATACATTACAGCTCATCAACTGCATTCGAGTGTCATCGTTTCGCGTGCACAAACTTGAAGTGCAGGAATAGTCATAAGCTGACAGAGCATAGGATACATCCATACGCGCAAGCGCATCTGCCATTTCAGTATAAACATTCTCTTCTATCCTGAGCGGATACGGATGACAGGAAAACAAAATCCCCAGAGCCAGTAGAAAGATCACGGCATCGTTTAGGAACACTTTTATTTTCCCTGCCCGAAAGAATAACCTGTCTGTGCCTGTTTCGGATAACCGTATGGCAATATCCGAACAGGCAAATACCCCCCCCAGACAATAACCGCATTCATATAATGTACATGTCCTTCCGAAGCGGCCGCATCGGTAATGATCCATGTGAGCGAAACACTCAGGACGGAAAGCGCAGAAAACACGCTGAGCTGATACTTCCATTTCCGTCTGCGTTCTCTCTCGTTTGGATCATGCTTTTTTGGATCATATGCTGTCCAATCGATCAATACCTTTATCATCCTGCAAACAGTACAGAAAATAATGAATGCCCGGAAAAACCGTATGCCTCCCGCAAAAGAATTCACTTTCATGCCCGTGTAGTCCGCGTCAAAAAGACTTAACACGCCTGTAAAATACAAATTCAGTTTCTCCCACAGTCTGTCAGGGACTATGAAGCTTGTGCCAAGATAACCGGGGTTACTCATATCCTGCTCTGTCTTAACACAGTGAAAAACAAAGATACCGGCCATAAGGAAAAAAAGGTTGCACAACAGAATAAACGCCGCACGCTTTTTTTCCTGAGGCAGTTCACTTTCTAAGGCCGTCCGGCTAAAAAACAAAAGCAGAGGAACGATAAAAACCGCAAAATAGAGATTATCAAACGGAAAACACGACCAGATGGTAAAAATAACGGAATATATCAAATATTTTAAAGCTCCCGTATGAAAATACCGCGATGAGAGTGAAAACCCGATCATTGAAAAAATAATAACGCTGGTATGCGTTTTCAGATAAAAGGCGGTCGCCGGCGAAATCAAAACCATCACCAGAATAAAACTCTCAAGCACTATGATTCTTTCTTTCAGGCTGTTGTCCAAAACCGCCGCCCTGACCATACTGTAGGAAAGGACGATTATGGTGAATATGCAGAAGGCGATCGGCAAATACACGCTTTCTATCCGCCAGCCCGTCAGAAAATAAAACAGCACGCCTGCAATTCTGATCCAATGAAACTGCCACGTCGGAATCCATTCTCCATAATCCACCGCCCGGTTGATCCACGCTATGGCGGCAGTCTCATCCTCATGCGGCAGATTTTGAATACAAACGCTGTAAATATACAAAAACACCAGACCCCAAACAGCTGTGTATCCGGCCATTAATAAAATTTTTTTCCTGTTATGTATCCTGCTTTCCTTCAATCTCTGCTTACCTCTTTATGTCTGCCTGATCTGAGTTGTCATCTTCAATGATCAATCGATAATAATAATACATTGCGTCGTTCTCCGAATGGTTAACAAGCGTAAACAGCCTGCCGTCAAATGCGCTGTCCAGTGTAAACGCCACGCTGTATTTCTGATCAGAATCCTCCGTCACCCTGCTGTCAGCCAACAGGTCAGGATGAATCTGGATGGCGGTTTCCTTCAAATTTTCTCCCCCGACCGTCAACACATAGTTTCCGGGAATCAGATGAATCTGCTGTTCTTTGATGACCGAATCCGGAAGCATTCGATAATGCCCATACGCATCCATCTGGCAGTTTTGAATTCTTACACTGTTCTTCTTTTTGGCCCTTTCTTTCTCCAGATCAAACTGCAGATCACTCAGGTTGTCATCTCCAAGCACCACCCGTGTGGAAATGTCATAATCATAAACATATATTTCATACTGATCAAATTGCAGAACCTGAGCAGGAATCCCGAATTCTTTCGTTACCGTTTCCCGGGTAATCCCCCTGATTGGCGTTGTCGTGTCACACAGAATAAAATTAAAGTCATTGTGATGCCAGTTTTCCAGATTGGCAAACCATTCATAAAAGCCCTTGCCCTCCTCATAATTTACATCAATCAAATGCAGATTTCCCTCACTTACGGCATCCAGGTAAAACACCTGCCACAAATCTCCAAATCCGTTTATCAGATTGTTTTCCTGTAAAAAGGCCGCCAATTGATCTCTGATATCCCTTGCAGGCTGATCCGGTATTTTTTCCATTTTGAATGGCAGTAAAAACAGCATAAAAAGGATTCCGGCCAAAAATATCCGTCCTCTTTTAAACGATCGGTCTGATAAATAGATTTTTCTCTGTATCAGCACTACGATCCCCGAATAAATTCCGATTGCATATCTCCACGAGGTGTAATCTGTAGCGATCTCTGTCAGAGCATAGGCTAAAACGATCAGTACCGCGGAAACGGAAATGATAACAGAAATGAAATCAAACCCGCTTCCCTTTTTGATATAATTCATCAAATCTGCGCAGTTTTTCAGGATCAGACAGATTCCCGCCAGGAGAATACAACAGTCGATAAACCAGAAAAACGTTTGAAACTGCAGTACATTTTCTCCCCAGAAATATCCGTCAAACATATGTAATAAAGCGTAGAAAAGATTTTTCAGATTCAAAGCGCTGTTCTCAATATCGGCAAACAGAATCGTATTGTAGTGCTCCCCGGCCTTCCTCTCACAGATCGGAAGAAGGTACTCCTTTATTGACTCGATCACATTTCTCATGACCAATGAACATATCAATACACCATCAACCGCTAACAGTTTTCTTTCTTTTTCTTTATAAGCGATCACATTCAAAACGATCAGAAAAGGAAAAAAAGTGAGCAGATAAAAAATAAAATCAATTGACAGATTTCCCCATGTTAATAAGAAAAGCAAAAGCAGACAGGATGTTTTTTTAACAGTTTTCGTTTTCAGGATAGATTCCGTCACCAGATAGGAACCATAGGCCAATAGAATGATGTCGATATGTGCCTGAAAAATCAATACACCCTTTATGCTGACGCCAAACATGATATAGGCGATCAGCCCGAGGCACCGGTAGTCTGCTTTCCGGTCGGACGGACGGGATATCATCATGACAGACAGCACCAGGAGCGCATAGAATATCGCATAAACCATACGCGGCAGATCAAGGGAAATCCCTTTGATCTGATAGCAGATCAGTGATACAAGGGAAAAGAGCGACAGATTCAATCGGTAAATCGCTTTATTTCCGGCTTTTAACAGATGATACCAGTATACTCCCTGATAGGCATCGTCAGAGTGGAGTACCAGACTTCGGGACATATAATAATAATACACTGCAAATCCGATACAGAGCATGTAGCAGATATCCATATAAATATATTTATTTTCCAGTACACTCTTTATTTTTTTCATTCCATTTTCTCACTGTTTCGATCGTTTCTATTACTTCTATTACTTCTAATACTTCATCTTATATCCGATATTTAATTTTGCCTGAATGTCTGTGATCAGCGCCGGATTAATCTCCAGAACCGCCCCCTTGAGAGATTCCTTCGCCTTGCTCAGACTGCTGATCTGTTTTCTTTTCGGGACAATTCCGTTCGCTTCAAGCAGAGCGCACGCAAACTCTTCATAGCATCCCTTATGCACCGCATCAATCATCGGCAAAATCCGATCCCGCGTGCACAAAACCCTCATGGGAATCTGACTGCTGAAGCTTTTTCCATATCGTTCCATCTCCCACAAATCCTTAAATTTATGGATAAATAAATTCAGATATTCCGTGTTCCACAATCCGCCTCTGGCAGAGATCCGATAGGCGCTCCCCGGTTTATATTCAAGCAGACGCTCTGTTTTGGAAAACACAACTGCCGTTTTGGGGTCCTGCAATAATCTCAGATTTCCGCAATGATATTTTCGTGCGTACTGAATGCATCTGAGAATCTTTTCATTATCTACCTGATCAAACAGAAAATGGTCATCCTGCATCATAAGGACATAGGGTGTTTTAAATGTCACGTCCCTCATCCGCAAAAGATTTTCCTTATGATCTGAAATAATCACTTCATCGTAGTCTATCGCGTATTTTTTCACGGGCCGGTCAATATTTAAGTAAACCGGAAACGGGCAGTCCGACCAATATTTACGAAAAAAAATCTCAAAATTGCGCAGTACATCTCTGTAAGCATAACAACTGGTCACCAAAATCGTACATTCCCTGTTTTTTTCCATAACAGCCCTCACCCTTCTCTTCTAAAAAATTTTCAGGCAGAGGTTTCTACAGGCCGAACTCGCTCACCGTCCTGCGATATGCCTCCGCATTTCCCAGATCGTAGGATTTTCCGTCGGGCACAAAAGCCATCATTCCCTGCTTCGTGCACACATACGCCAGCGCATCGGTCAGCTCCACCTCTCCCTTTGCATTGACAAGTTCCTTTCTGACCGCCTCATCCAGTCTGTCAAAAACTGCTTTCGTGATCACATATGCGCCGAATGCGGCAAAATAATTTTCCGCATTCTTCTTTGTGGAAACCGCCAGAAAGTCCTTTGCCTTTTCACAGTCAGGCTTTTCCACGATCTGCGTCAGTTTTAAGACCGTCTCTTCTTTATTCTCCCACACGCCGCTGAAAATCCCGTAATGCGGTACGTCCGCCAGCGGTATGCTCTGTACTGCTGCCATGTCCTGCCCGTACTGCTCATAAACATCCAAAAGCTGTTTTGTACACGGCACACTGCCGCTGCTCGCATAAATGGTATCGCCTAACAGCAATAATACCGGCTCTCCGTCTGCGAACTCCTTTGCCTGATATACGGCGTGTCCAAATCCTTTTTGCTCTTCCTGATAAACAAATTTCAGTTTCTTCGCGATATTACGTATCGTCGTTTCGTATTCTCTCATCTGACGGGACAGCTTACTGTAATGCGCCTCTGAGATCGGCTTAAAAAAGAAGTCTTCGTAACAGGCCCGTTCCTGTCTGCTCAGGATCAGGCAGATCTCTTCGATCTCGATCGCCTCCAGTTCCTCCAGGAGTATCAGGATTGCCGGTTTCACAAGTCCGTCTTTATCTACCACCGGGCAGAATTCCTTTTTTACGCCTCTCGTCTCAGGATACAGCCTGGTCCCAAATCCCGCTACGGGAATCACGGCTTTTCGTACCTGTTTATTGGGTCTGAGCGTTAATGCATACGCCGTCATCCCCCGTTTCTTTTCAAGGTAATCTATCAGTTTCTTTTGTGTTTCCGAGTCCTTTGCCAGAAGCTGTACCGTACCGTCTCCCTGCGACCCAACCCCTTTTGCCCCGTATGTCAGTTTTTTTATGTATTGGTCATTTAATACAGAATGCAATACGGGCGCGTTCAGTTCCTCCGGGCACATCGGCGCGACTTTCTCATCGAAGACTGTCTGCGCCCTGACCATCAGTTCCCCTAACTTTTGCGCGTCACCGGCCAGGATACAGGCAATCGCTTCCCCCGTGATTTCCTGATTATCCGGACCGAGCGCCTCGTGCAGCCTGTCCGCCTTTTCATCCCTTGCGAAAGGATACGCGCTGTTTAGATCCGCGAGTATTTTTACGGTGTCTTTGGCTGACATCAGGTCGGCAAATACATAGTAGAGAGGCCTCTTTACAGTAATACGCCCGACATCCAGTTCATTCCCGTCAAAGACCATCGACACCGGACTGACACCGAATGCACATGCCTGGTCCAGCCTCCCACAGCGCGAGGGGGTCCGCTGTTCTCCCCAGTATGCGATATTCATGATTCCAAGTGTGTTCAGATGCAGTCCATAAAGCATATTAAAGGCTTTCGCCACCATCACACAAATCGCCGCGGAAGACGATAACCCGCTTTTCATCGGCAGATCCATCTTCGTAATCTCCAGATGCATGCCTCCGATGTGATACCACTCGCACATGTAGGAAGCCACACCCGCCACATAGGAAAAAAAGCCGCCCTGCCTTGCTGTTTCCCGCAGCTTCCCCATATCCATCTCACAGGAAAAAGAAGCTTCCTGACAGGCTTCCAGCGAACTTGTGACAGAAAAGAGTGTGCTCTTTTGGGCCCTTCCATAGATTCCCTGTTCGATGCCGGTCACGATCGCACGTCCCAGAACGATATCGGCATTTATCGTTTTATTCACTCCTGCCCAGTCGCTGTGTTCCCCGAAAAGGCATAAGCGTCCCGGAACAAACAACTCAATTGACGGCTCTTTTTGATTTTTCTCTTTCATGCTGATCCTCCTTGTCAGAGCAGTTCACTGCGATGACACGCGTCGGAAAACTCATATTTTGACTGCAATCATGGCACATTCCCATCTCTGAATCAAATTGCCAATTGAAAAATCACTGCATCAGCATGATTTTTCAATTATAAACTCCCGGCATAAGACCATTACTTATCTTACACCGGGAGCCTGAACGTTCCTTGATTCTGTTTATTCGTATATGCCTGACGGATCCTCTGATCTGCTTACCAATACAGTTTCATGTCCTTCTCTACCTCCGCATCTGTGAGCAAAAAACTCTCCCGCAGTCTTTGCGCCGTTTTATCAAAGGACTCTCCTAAATCACGGCAGGCCGCAATTAATATCCTGATTCCCTCGGCTTTTCCTTCTGCTTTTCCTTCTACTCTGCCCTCAGCTTTTCCCTCTTCCCGTCCCTGTTCGATCCCCTTATCCCAGGCTTCTCCGATCCAGTCTCTCATTGTACATTCTCCTTTCGCATTTTCGGTCATTGTTTTGGATGCGCCGGCTCCCTGTATTCCTTTCTCCGGGCCATACAAAATGAAAGCCGGACAGCTGTCTTTGCCACTATTCTTTTTAAAAGTTGAATCTGTGGCGAACTGCCGGAAAAAACACTTTGAACGCAGAATTTGCGGTGTGCTGACTGATTCTTCTTTTCGATGCTTCTACTATAGCATGAAAAGAAAAAATGTGCAAGCTTCATTCAATGTTTTTACAATACATTTTTAACGATGTAAGATATGTAATTGTCAAGGTGCGAAGCTCCTATTTTCCCCTTTTATCTTTCACTGCTTCCAGTTTTCCCGGCTTGCCTGTTCCTTTTTGAAAAATCCGCTGATCACCCCACAGCCGTATACCCAGAGCGTGATGAGGCAGGCCGCCGGATGACAGGCCCACGCCTGTAAGTCGCGCTTTCGGGAATAGCCGATACATGCCTGCAATAACAGCGGGATCACTGTGATACAGCATATGACAAACAAAGCGATCCTTCCCTTTCCCACCTGATTCCACGGATACTTTCTGATTCCCCCGCCCTGATTGTTAAAGTAAAGAAAATCCCTGATGCGCCTGTTCTGCTTTCTGTAAAATGTCCTCATGTCGGAGCAGAAAAGATGTACGATCCCTGTTTTCACCTTTGCCACACGCAGTCCGGGATTTTTCTGAAACAGCTCCCACAACACATCAATGTCAAAAAGGTAATCTCCTTCAAAATGGTCCAGCAGCTCCCGCCTTCGCATCAAAAAACCGTTGGCGCCGATCGTCGGGATCATATTTTCACGGAATCTGACGGACAAATATCCGCCCCTGTCAGTCTCTTCCCGCTCTACCTCGGTCCATTTGCCTGTAACCGTACAATATCTGTCATAATTTCCTGTGAACATACACAGCGGATCGTTCATCCCGATCAGCGCGCAGTAACGGTTGATCACATGATCCGTTTTCCGGTAAGTGTATTTGATTGGTTCACAGGCGACAATGTCCGGTTCCTGAAAAGGCCTGATCATTTTTGCGAGCCAGCGGCTGTCCGGCATGATATTATCCGAATCCAGCAGACAGATCACATCTCCCTTTGCCTGCCGGACACCGACAGCCTTTCCTGCCTCCGCTGTTTTCAATGGATTTTCATACAAGCGTATCGCAATATCACTGTTTTTCCTGTATCGTTTAATGCTTTCCCGTGTGCCGTCTGTCGAACCGCCATCCGCAAAGATCAGTTCGATCCTGTCATGCGGATAATCCTGCGCCAAAACGGCCTCCATATATTCCTCCAGCGTCCGCATGGAATTGAATGTGGGAGTAATGATCGATAGTTGCATCGTCTTCATGATCTGCCTTTCTTTTTGCCTTCTTTTAACTTTCCTTTGCTTTTTTCTGCCCCTGGTGACGGATACCGTTTTGGGCCTGATGTCTCCATGATTATTTTCCCCCATGCAAGCATCTTCTGATAAAGAACCATCACGATCCGTTTCCGGAACAATGGATGGCCGAATAGTTTCTGCATTTTTAAATGCATGGAATGATTCTCGAAAGAAATCGCTCCATACCGTCTGGAAAGATATGCCAGGTCTTTCCCGCTGACGCCTTTGGGATAAAATATCGTGCCTTCTCTGAGAGAATTCCATTTTCGTATCCGATAAGAATCCGGATGGTATTTTTCCACATAAGTACCATAGGTCTCAAATTCGCTGAAGCCCGAATCCGGCAGTTGTTTACGGTCAATCGCAAAGAGTATTTTTTCCCAGAAACTGCTTCCGGGGATCTCATCATTTTGTTCTATTGCAGCGATCAGTTCCCGCATGATCTGCCTGTCAATCAGCATATGCTCCGCTATGAACGTATAGCCGTTTTTCTTACACAGTTCCGGCAACAACTGCTGCATCGTATCAAAGTATGCTTTATGATATCCCGTTTTCACATCAAAATAACTGCCGCCGCCTGGCGGATGCATCGTCATATTCCGTGTCGGTATCGTGTCCGCATCCCACAAAAGATATTCCTTTTCCTGCGTCATAGTACTGTAGGCCATTTTTAAAAACTGTTGAAAATACCATCCTGCCCGTTTAACCGCCCTGCCGTCGTCTGATGTTCTGTCGGCAATGACCGCCTTTATTTTGCGCAGTGTCATTCCCGGAAAAACCGTATCCTCATCCACAAACGTGACCGGAAGCGGAAACCGCTCCACACAACGCCTTGCTTTTTGGTTCGTAATGAAAATGATTTCTTTTGGCTGTAAATATTGATTCAGCCAAAAGCAGGTTTCCCCGGCTTTTTGGACTTCGCTGTATTTACAGACGATCACAACAGTTTCTTCCATTCGTATCCCCTTTTCTGTGCGCCTGGGCACACATCCGACAACAGGATTCATCCATGTTTTTTTCTGATTCGGCTTCTTAATCCATTCACGCAATTTTGTATCCGCACAATGAGAGTGGGATTGCACTCCAATATCCCCCGCTTCACATAAATCCATGCCATCTGGAAACCATTCAGCCGCTTTCTCTTTCGAAAATCCAGATCGATGCGGTTCCGGTAACAGACTTTCACGCCGCCATCCATCCATTTTCCTCTGCGGACACCTTCTTCGTAAGGGAGGCAGTAATGTTTCACGATCAGGATTGGCTGCACTTCCTCCCGTATTTGCAAAGACCCTATTCTCTCAAAGTCCCAGACACTCCATTGTGGCGCGATGTACTTTCTCAGAAAGCATACATCCCAGATGCCCGGCTGTGTCGAGATCGCGTACGCCGTACCGGGCTTACAGCGGTAAAAATCCCCGTCCTGATCAAACCGTTCCATCGATGCGAATATATTATTTTTATCCAGACAGATATTGGCCGCATGATATTTTTTTGCTTTTTCCAGCAAAAGCGCGATCTCCTGACTCCGCACATAATCGCACAGCAGATAGTCGTCCATCCAGAGCATCACATATTCCGTTTTGACACGATCCAGACCGGCAAACAGCATATCATGCCAGTTCCCGGCAAGCACCACCACATCGTCAAATCCTTCCGCAGTCTGTGCATTCTTTATCTGGTCTGTCAAAAGCACGACCGGGTAAGCGCAGTCCGGCCAGTATTTTTTTAACAGCGTGATAAAAATACGCCACATGTCGGCATTTTTCCAGCAGGAATACACAATAATTGATAAGTCATTTCTCTCACTTTTCATTTCCAAGTTCCAGACTTTCCTGTTTCATACGATTCCAGATTTCCGCACCGTATCTGTTTCTTAATCGTTCCGTATAATCCCAAAGCGGGTAAAAGAATTGTTTCCCGGATTCCGAGACCAGGGCAGGCTCTCCCAGCAGTCTGTCGAGTTTTGTCCTGATCTGCTCAAATTCTGATTCCCCGTATCCGTTTTCGTCCAGCCATATGCCCGCAAAACCTGCCGCACTCACCTGTTCCAGCATCTCCTCCGTCTCCATGTTCCGCAGGCATTCTTTCCATCTCTTATTTTTTACCCCGACGGCTTTTGAAGTGCTCCAGCGCAGCGTATCCGAATAGAGGGCCGGCCATTGCTGTTCATAATTCCGCATCTGATATGCATAAAAACCGTCCGTTAAGATCGGCAGCATAAAGATCATGCTATCCTCGGGAACACACGCCTGTATCTGTTGGACCAGACCTCGCGTATTTGAGTCGTATCTTAGATTTTCCTGATATCTGCGCGAATCAAACGGAGGTGTCTGATCCAGCAGGCCAAAGACCAGTAAGAAAGATAACAGGATGAAAAAAGCTGTCTGACTCTTCTTTCCCTTCTTTTCCGCTTTTTTATAAAGGTTTTGTAAAACCAGCGCCGCCGTCATAGTCGAAAAAGCTGCAATGAACACACTCAGCCTGTTATAAGCCCGGATCACCGTAGAAAAGATCATCCCGACAAAAATGTTAAATCCGCCGATTGTTCCAAGCAGTACACATACAAGATTCAAAAGTCCCAGCTGTCGGAGCTGTTCGTCCATTTTCGTTTTTCCCTGAATCAGAAAGCAATACACGAGCGAAATATAAAAACCAATGGACATGATCAGTCCTAATGTAGCCATTTTCGTCTCATTATCCGGTATCGAACGATCATATTCCGCTCTGATCCGCGCCAGAGCGGATATCCTGTGATTCTGGACCGGCAGCAGTAACTGTGCGATCCTCATACCATACATTTCGAACTCGTTGATCCCTCTGGCGGCCACGGTTTCTTCAATCTGTGAACCGTCAGCCATTGCCGGTATGTTTACGACAAGTGATGGCAGACACATGACAAAACACAGCAAAAGAGCCATTTTAACGGAAGAAAGATCTTTCTTCTTCACCGATCCCGCCAGCCCGGAAAACAGAAGCAGGATACAGGAAAACACAATATAATAAATGTCCAAAAGACCCGCTGTAAATGCAGCCACACACGCTGCCGCAATCAGTTTTTTTTCCGCTCTGCCGCAATCCGGTCCCAGCCGGAGCTTTCCTTCCATGATCCACAACACGAGCAGGCAGATGAACGGCACCATATAGTACATGCCCAGGGACAGATGGCATTCCCCGCGGTAATAATGATAGGGAAGGAATGCGAACAAAATACAAAGCGCGGCGGCCGCCGCATTATGGATTCTCATCATTTTCAGCGCAGCATACATACACACTGCCGCCAGTAGATAGCCGGTCAGATATAATATGTTTCCAGCCGTTCCAAAAGAATCACAACATATCGTAAGCAGCTTTAGAAACAGAGAAGTGAGTACAGAGTTTACGATTGTCTCCCTGTTTCCTTCCTCGTACGGCATCCCATATAGTTCCTCCCGCTCAATCCCGGAAACATCATTCTGTGCCTGTGTCGCCAGCCCGATGGCATCTTCCCTGTTTTCCAGCAGAACCGTGAAATCACATTCCCAGATATGAAAGAGCAGCAAAAAGCTGACTGTGACAGCCAGAATGATCTCTATGACCCATACGGTCTGCTTTTTCATCGTATTTTTATCCAATGGTTTCCTCCCCAAAATCAAGCAAATGTCCCAGCACCTTTCCTGCTGCCCGGAACAGAAACTTCACATCCTCTATACTGCGCACCCCGAAAATCCGCCTCGCGAGAAATTCCGGGTGAAAGGAAACTTTATAGACCGCCTGCACCGCCTCTTTGATCTTTTCATTTCCGACCGGCGTCTTCATGACCGGCATGCGCTGATCATAATCCTCATAGTTTTCTGTCAGCAGCCATCCCTTCTTCTTACATTCTTCATGCAGGGGCGTTCCCGGATAGGGAATCAGCACGGTAGCCTGCAGTGTATGCGCCCAGCCTTTGATCAGCAGTTTACGGCCCAGCCTTACGGTATTGGCGACCATCGTTTCATCTTCCCACGGATAGCCGAACATCAGGGTGATGTGCGGAGACAGCCCTGCCTTCTTCGCCTGCTTGCAGCTTTCTATCATTTCGTTTATTTTTTCGCACTTCTGTATTCGGTCAAGTGTCTCCTGGTTGGCGCTCTCCATCCCGAACAGGACAAAGCGGAACCCCGCCTCACGCATCAGTTTATAATCATCCGGGCTTACCGCGCCGAAACGCATATTGCAGTCCATGATCACTTTTTTGTGATAACCGCGTTTGATCATGCCGTGGCAGAAGGTTCTTAACCACGCCCCGGCCGGAAAGGCGCCGGAATCGTCCATAATCTCCTTCACCCCGTATTTTTCGATCAACACGCCGATCTCATCCAGCAAAAGCTCCGGGCTGCGTACCAGATATTCCGGGTAAAGAGTCGTCCAGCTGCAAAAGGTACACTTATGGTGCCAGCAGTCTCTGGCCGCCATCGTATAGGTTCCCGGCAGTCTGCTGTAGTTGCCGTTTTTTTCGCTGTACAGCCGCCACTTCGTCAGTTCCCTGTCGATCATTGGCAGGCTGTTCAGATCCTGATTCAGTTCAAACGGGCCTGTATTTTTGACGGTTCCCTCCGATCGGTACCAGATTCCTTTATCCAGCGTTTCCGGCGATAAAACGCCGTGTCTGTCCCGCAGATGATCGCACAGGGCGGTGAGCAGAAAATCATAATTGCCTCCGGTCAGAATATAATCGACGGGACAGGCGTTCATAGACTCTTCCGGGAACGCGGTGACGTGATCTCCAACGAGCACGATCAGCGTATCCGGATTTAACTTTTTCAGTTCCTTTATGATTTCCCAGTGCATCGTTACGACAGGGGTCTTTGTCTCGATCATGACAAGGTCGAGTCCGGATTTTTGGTAAAAAGCAAGATATTTCCGGTAAGACCATCCTTCTGCGATGGCATCGTTCCATATGACCTGATGTCCTTTGCTCTTTAAATAGGTGGCCGCATACGCGGGCACCATGGGGTAGATGTATGTCGGACTGTGAAACCACTGGAACTGTCTGTTCTGCCCCAAAAGCGGGACCCCTTTATTATTTTCAAGCGGCGGATAGGAAATTGCTACTTTCATAAAACAGATTTCTCCTTATATTGTTCTGCTCCGGATCTTACCGGATGAAAATGAAGCTTACCGGAGCAGTCTTCTGGCCAGCAGACCCCGCACAAAAAACAGGCCGTAACCGATATGGGTCGCGAAGATGCCTGTCAGGGAGAGAACGAACAGCCGCAGGTTATGACAATCTCTTAAACTGTAAGCCGCAAGGCCGAAATAAACGGCCAGAACTGTCCCATACACCCACCAAAGCGGCGCACAAAGCAGGCAGACGGCCGGGCCAAAAAGTACGCCTGCCGCAAAGAGACTGGGGATAAAATACACAGGGCGCAGACTGGTCTGCGGCAGTTTTTTAGCAAAATATCCTCTATGCTTCGCATAGTTCGTGACCTGTTTTAAATGTGGTCTGAACAAAGGCCGTCTGTGATGATAGACCAAAACATCCGGGCTGTAGATCAGTTTTTTCCCTGTATTGACAATATCCATGCACAGTTTGGTATCTTCCCCCGGATAAAAAGAGGAATCAAATCCGTGAACCTGTTCAAACACTTCACGCTTCACGATAAGATTCACACTCGGCAAATCGTCGTCCTCACAGCGTTTCCCCGGCAGATAACGGTATGTATACTTACCGCTGCACAGGAAACTTTCATAGACTTTGCCGCCCGCAAGCTGGCGCAGCGTATCATTAGGGGCCGTTACGGCCGGCCCGCCCACGGCTCCGACTGCCGGATCTTCCAGCTGCGCAGCTGCATTTTTTAACCAGTCCTTTTCCGGCCAGGCATCATCATCTGTGAAGGCAAAAATATCGCCGGATGCATACTGTAAGGCAAGGTCTCTTTTCTGTGCAGGCCCGGTCTTCCCGCTGGGAATGATCTTTACGGCAGGATCGGAAAACACTTCTTCCCCCGGCTCGTCCGGGAAGATCAGCACCTCAAAATCAGGATAATCCAGCTCCATATGGCGGGGAACCGCTTCCCGCACATAATCATTGATTTCCCGTACGGGAATGATGATCGATATTTTTTTGGTCATATACGCTCTCCCGCCTCCCTTTTTGCTCTGCCAGACAATAATAAGATCAGATGAAACAGGAAAATGCACCAGAGAACCGCACCGCATATTCCCATGACGCCTTCTATGGTTTCATGATAACAGGCAGTCAGTACCAGGCAGGCGGCCAGTCCCAGAAACATCGTTGCCGCAAATGTCCTCACCAGGCTGCGCGCCAGAAAATAATTCATGAGCATCGTCACAAACGTTAACGGCGCCACAAAGAAACAGACCGCCGGAAGATAGCGAATCGATTCCACATATTTTTGTCCAAACAGCAGGCCGATGACCTCTCTGCCAAACAGGAGCATGCCTGCCTGACAGGCCAGACACGCGCCGCCTCCGTACAAAAATGCTTTCGCCAGGACTTTTGTGCTGTCCTCTCCTCCTGTTTCCATCTCAACGACAGCGGGAAAGAGCGCGGCCGCAGCCGCGGAAGAAACATACATTGCGATCTTGCCGATCACCATCGCACAAGAGTAGATTCCGGCTTCCGTATCGGAAAAGTAATATTTCATCAAAAGCATGTCCCCGTTTGTAAACATCACCATACAGCACTGTATCACGACAGCGCCTGTCACATATTTCCCGATCCCCATATCCTGAAAATCCGGCCGGCCGACCTGCAAAAAGGCTTCCTTCACATAGCGCCGGATCGGTTTCATGCCATATATGACAGCCGCAGCCGTTCCCAGCAAAATACCGGTCAGAACACCGTATACATTCCATCCTGCCAGAATCAGCCCGCATCCGATCACCAGCTTGCCAAGTGTCAGCAGAAGACTCTGCATGCCCATTCTGGCAAATTCCTGCATCCCCTGCAGAATGCTGTAGACACTCTGGTGCAGGAGGGAAGCCGCCGCCAGCAGGAACAGAAAAATGAGATAACGCGCATCCTCTATGCCAAAGAAGGCACTGACCCACTCCGCTCCCAAAAGCCCCGCGGACAGCAAGAGCACCGTTATAACAAACAGAAAGCGGCTAAGAAGCCTGATCACCGCCGCCATCCCGATACGGCCTGTTCCAAGGCTTGCACGGGACGCATAATTGACCGCAATCAGTGACAAAACGGAGCCCGGCATACAACAGAGCGTCAGCAGGGAAAGCAGGGTGTTTTCCAACGCATACGCTTCTACGGAAAGCAGGCGTCCCGTTATCATCTGAAAAAAATAATTGCAGATATTTGTAAGCATCATCAGCACGAATAAAATAAAGCTGTTTTTCTCAAATGTATTCCGACTTTGGTTTAATGCTTTCAAGTTTCTTTCCCATTCGTTTTAATTTGTGTACATTCCGGTAAATGCGCAGGGTGTCCCGTGCCACCATGAGGATATCTGACATTTTGATCCTGCCCCATCTGCTCTCTCTTTTAAAGACGAGCCTGACCGGCATCTCTTCGATCTTTCCCCCGCAGCGCCGCAGCAGCGCCAGTACTTCGATATCATATGCAAATCCGTCTGTGCCGACATCCTGTATCACCTGATTTAACGCCCTGGCCTCAAATAATTTGATTCCTGTCTGCGTATCCTTTATGTTCAGGCGAAACAAGACTTTGAGCATCACATAATAGCCAAGGCTCATGATCTTTCTTGGCAGAGGATACTCCACCTGTGAGTCTTTGTGCATTTTGGAACCGATCACGGCACAGGCTCCCGTCTGGCTCATTTTTTTGAGGAACGCTCTCAGGTGCATCGGAGACAGGTCAAGATCCGCATCGAGAAATGCAATATAATCACCGGACGCATAGGCAGTCCCTTCTTTGACCGCCGCGCCTTTTCCCCTGTTTTGCACATAGCCGGCCGCGGTAATATTGTCAGTTTCCTCTGCCGCCCGCCGGATCTGCTCTTTCGTGTCATCCAGGCTCCCGTCATCTACCACAATCAACTCAAAATCTGTGCAGAACGAACCGATCAGCTTTTCCATTTCCAGCAGATTGTGATAAATGGTTTTTCCCTCGTTGTAAGCGGGAACGATCACTGACAGTTTCTTATTAAAAATATCCTCCGCATATCGATCTTCCATTTCCTTTTGCTCCCCCTCATTTCCCGGCATTTTCCACTCTGCAGTCTCCGCCTCTTTTTCATGCACCGCCTTCTGCCTTTTTCAGTTCTGCGATATAATTTCCGGCGATCACGTCATAGTCGTATTGCCAAGCCGTTTTTTCCCCGTTATCTCTGATTTGTTCCCATAATACCTGATCAGATAACAGGCGGCTGATCTGCACTGTGAGCTGTGTGACATTCCTTTCCTCACACAGCAGGCCGTTAACACCGTCACTGATCACCTGGCCGATTCCCCCTGTACGGCTTGCCACGACCGGAACGCCCGATGCCATCGCCTCTAAAAGCGTGACCGGCAGCCCTTCTTGATCCCCATCGGCCGCAGTGACCGAAGGAATCACGGCCACATCAGCCGAGGCATAAATCACCCGGAGCTCCTCATGCGTTTTTGCACCGAGAAAACGGATTTCACAGCTTTTTCCGGCGTCCAGTCTCTGTTCCCGCGCCAGACTCATCAATTCCTCCCGCAGCGGCCCATCCCCCGCAATCACAAGCATTGCATCCATACGGCGCATCGCTTCCGATCTCACGGCTTTTATCAGATAGCGGACTCCTTTTTTCTCCGCCAGTCTCCCGACAAAGAGAATGACCTTTCTCTCACCCTGCCCAAAATAATTTTCTATCCGGTATCGGCTTCCAAACTTTTCCCCGTCTACCCCCATCGGAATTACAACCGGAACCGTATGTCCCATGGAAAGTCCGGCATAGAGTTCTTCCTCCATCACTTCTTTCAGGCAGTCCGAGACAGCCGTGACGCCAAAGGCTCTTTTCAGGCATCGCTGTTTTGCCTTTTTGCAGATCCCTGTATTGAAAGAGGTAACATCCCCGCCATGTCCTGTCACCAGATAGGGCTTTTTAAATAAGGACTGCACCACCCCCTGCGGGATGAGCCAATGCGCATGCACAAGATCATACGCAGGCAGTCTTCTTGCCAGCTGCCCGAAGAAAGCAAGAAACAAAAACGGAACCAACAGCGCACGAACCTTTTTCTCCCGGATTCTGGGCACGATCGCACCCGGATAACAGAGTGTCTCCCATCTGTGCAGAGGAAAGTAATGATACCGGATCACCTTTACGCCCTCCATAACTTCTTCCTCTCTGGCGCCGGGCGCTGCAGGAACCAACACCGTAATGTCAAACGCTCCTGTCATATGGGCGGCCAGATCCAGAATAAACCCCGGTTCCGTATCGCCCTTCCATCTTGGAAAAGTGGAAGCTGTCACCAGCAGCTTTTTCTTCTCTGAAGCGTCCTGTTCCATTTCCGTCTCCTTCCTGCCCCGTCTCTTTTATCCTGCTTATGGAGTCATACTCCGCACGTCTGGCATGATACTGTGCGTCCTGCAAGATCTTTCTGTTGGCCGCCAGCACATCTGCCAAAAGTCCGATCACCAGTGTCAGAAAACCTATGATAATGAGCGTACAGCCAAGAATCAGCGACTGCACATGGCCGCCTGCCGTCCCCGCCGCGATCAGATACAGATACCGGAATCCGATGAGCAGTCCGGCCGCTGTGGGAACAGCCGCCAGAAAAGAAAAACATTTGAGCGGTCTGTACATCATATAAGCCCGCAGAATCGTCAGCATGCTCTTTTTGACATATTCCCATGTATTGGAAAACAGTCTCGATGGGCGAAGCGCCCCGTTTGTATGTACGGGTACACTGGTGATTGCCATCCGTTCCCTCCCGGCCTGCACGATCGTCTCCAACGTGTAGGTATAATCGTTGATCACATTGATCCGCATAGCGGCCTCCCTGCTGAATGCACGAAAACCGCTGGGCGCATCCGGAATGTCCGTGTTAGAAGCCCGGCGCACGACGAAACTCCCAAAATGCTGCAGCTTCTTTTTCAAAAAAGAAAAATGTTCCGTATCATCGATTGGCCGCGCGCCGATCACGATATCCGCTCTTCCTTCCAGGATCGGCCCGATCAGGCCTCTGATGTCTTCCGCGCAGTACTGGTTATCCGCATCGGTGTTGACAATGATATCCGCACCGTTTCGCAGACAGCCGTCCAGTCCCGCCATGAAGCCTCTGGCGAGACCTTTATTGCATTTTTGAGAAACAATATGGTGCACGCCGCAGTTTCTGGCAACCTGTACGGTATCATCATTACTGCCGTCATCGACAATGAGATATTCGATCTCATCGATCATGTTTCTCCCATCCGCAACGCTTTCATCCAGCATCCCGTCTAATTGTCCATGCAGGGCATTCAGCGTGATCTCCAGCGTTTCCGCCTCGTTATAACAGGGAATTTGAATCATCAGCTTCATGCGCGCACCTCTTTTCCTTTAGTCAGACGATTGCGACACAAACAGGACAAACATACCGTTCTCCATACACTTTTCACAGCTGCGCCCGATCTCATCAAGGTACGCACTCTGCGAACCGGCGATCAGAAATGCCTGTTTGGGCAGCTCCTTTTCCAGAAAGTTCTCATCCGTTCTTTTTTCCTGCGGCGCCGCAATGATCTCGATCTTCTGATCCCTCATGGCAAATTGAATCAGGTTTACATAAGGGATTCCTCCCTCATGCAGATAAAAGACCGGCAGATCGTATTCCATGACATATTCATAAATCTGCAGATTGTAATAATTCACATCATTGAAAAGCCACGTATATTTCTTTTGCAGGCAGAGGATCAGTACGATCTCCACTGCCACAACAACCCCGAATGCGGACCGGCCTGCCAGACGGTTCCGGAACTTTTTTCCTGCGAACGCACAGCCCCATACGAATAGAATCAGACAGATGCCGAAGAAAAACGATTTTGGAAATTCTTCTCTGATGTCATAATGCCAGTCGTCCGACAGATAGCTGATACCGGGTGCAAAATACCCCTGCATAACGGATAATCCGCTATGCAGGGCATTCAAAAATGTAATTCCGGATAACACTGCGGTAAAAACCACACTCACAACCACACTTTTCACAAATTCCCGCAATCGATATCCGTTCTTACAGAAAACTGGCAGTCCCATGCCGAGAAACACTGGCAAAAGATACTCGTTATATCTGCCATAGACGATCCCGTCCAGTCTGCCCGGTTCGATCCCGTTTACGGCCGTGACCATAAACTGTCCTGTGAAAGAAAGCAGGAGGAATAAGGCAAAATATCTCCGCTTCCCCGCTTGCAATATTCCTTTGCCAAGACGGCAGAGCGCCGGACAGATCAGCCCAAAAGAAGCCAATACAAGATAATAAAATTTCCCTGCACAACTCAAAAATAACTTTCCCATTCCCTGCATCGAAAAAAGCTTTTTGACTTTTTCCATCTGTCCGGTATAATCATTGACAGAAAGTATTCCGGGATCCGATGCCGCATACACTGTATCCATGATTCTTTCTTTTAAAAACAGACCGCACAACACACCCGTAAAAAAGATCACCGCCATGGCAAACAGCATCTTCCGGCAGGAAGGCCGTCTGCGGACATACAAAAACAGTACCGCCGCGGCCGCAGACACAACGCCCACCGTGCGCATGTGCACAAAATATAAATAAAGAAGCGACAGCGCGAGCATCACCGCGCCGCTCATCTTCGGTTTTTCCATCCACAAAATAAACTGATAGCAGATCAATACATACAGAAATGTCAAGAGTCCTTCCGCCAGCGTCGTCTGCGCATAAAAAGACCAGGCCGGATAAAAGACCGCACATCCCGTGGCAAATAAAACAGCAGACCTTTTTTCCGTCAGCGCTTCCTCTGACTGTTCCGGCGCACCGCCCGGATACCATCTTTGGAAGATGCCGCAAAGCAGGAACACTGACGCACATTGTAATATCATATTAATCGTTACCGCCGCGCGGTAAGCCGTTACACTATCCCGGCAGAGCATTAAGACAGGCAGCAGGATCAGACTGTAGCCAAAGGAATAATAAGAACCTAAGGAAGCCATCTGCGACCAGTCACAGCCTGCAGTCTGCGCGGCACATGCCCAGTAGCCAAACTCATCGGGATAAATGGAAAAGCCGTAAATTTTATGTATATTCAGACAAAAAATACAGAAAATAAACAGGATGAAGGATAACAGATACCGAGAGAAGAAGTTCCTTCCTCTCCCGGATCCTGTGTATGATGTATCATCAATATCTGACGATCGCATATGCACCCTGTCCACCTGTTGTTTCAACCGTGACAGTATTCGGATCGGTATCCGTGTCTTTCAGAACAGATACTGCCCCGCCCGGACGCACGCATACAACGGCAAATGTCCTGTCATCCTGTGCGAATGATTTCGGAATGCCTATCTTCACAGCAATCTCCGCACCGTCTGATGAAAGCAGGCTGAACTTACCGCTGCTCTTTTTGCCGATCTCGATATTGATGCAGGGCCCTACCTCTGCGCCAAGAGACTCTGCCGCACTGTCAATGACAGCTTTGGCTGCCGTACTCTTGTCTGCATCCATGTTCGTAAACCGTGCGTAAGGAACTTCCCCTGAACCGAGTCCGTAACTGCCCGCAATGTTGGACAGTCCGCTTGTGATGGCAGTCCCATTGACGCTCGTCGCAAGATAAACGCCCTGTACCGTTGATTTTGCTCCCGCTACCGTACTGGTCGTCGGGATGGCTGCGATACTGCTGACTGCTGCCGCATCGCCGGCGCTGACTGTTGTTTCAATGGATGCATTCACGATCGCAACAACTTCGTCCTCTACAGTGACAACCGGCTCTTCCACACTTTCCTCCGGGATTACGACCGGCGCGCTGCTTCCGGCAGAGCTGCTGCTTGCAAATACACTCATGGACGGTGCGGCAATCAAGGCCGCCGTCAGGGCTCCCGCCATCATCTTCTGAATGAATTTCGCTTTCATTCTCCTCTCCTCCTTATAAAATGATTTATTTGCGCCGCGGGACGATGGCGCCCGCGCGTACGCCGCATATGGAACAAAACATGTCATTTCATTTCGCAAAATAAAATATTTTGCGAAATGCGGATTTCAGCGCATGCCCATGCTGTTTCAAAAGGCTGACCAGATTTTTGACGGTCTAAACGTCCGTCTCATTCAACCGTTCCATCAAAAGCCGTTTCTGTCTGAGCGAAGTATGCACATAAAGCTGTAATGTGATGCGGATGTCCGAATGCCCCATGATCTCACTTAAACTCTTAGCGTCGAATCCCAGTTCAATACAGCGGCTCGCAAAGCAGTGCCGCAGTGCATGAAAGTGAAACCCTTCCAGACCATTTCGATCCAAAAAACGTTCAAACCGGTACTGCAGCGTACGCGGCTCGCAGTATGCGGCACGTTTTCCCGGAATAACGTATTCCTCCGGCGCTCCTTTTTTCTCTTTCAAAAACTCCGAGAGTCTGCTGGGCAGCGGTATTTCTCTGACAGAGCTGTCACTTTTTGGTTTCATAATACAGATTTCCGTCTCCATCCCTGTTCCCGCGTGTCTGTCCACATAGGTTTTGATCCGCTGCATCGTCTTATTGACATGAATCGTTCCCCGCTCCAGATCCACGTCCTGCCACTGCAGAGCGCAAAGTTCCCCAATCCGCACGCCGGAATTGATTGCGATCAGTATGCCTGCCTGTTCCGGTGTTTCATCCAGATACAGGATCTTCTCTATTTTGCTGATCATCTCCAACGGCGGAAGGTTTTTTTCGACAGATATCTCTTCGTTTTTTCCCGCAAGAGACAGTGACGGGATCCGGTAACGGACTGTTTCATGCTCGTTTTCATAATATTTAAGCGCCTGAATTAACAGCGCATATATCGTTTTGACATAACGATGATTTAGGCCGTCATTTTTTTTGGTCATGATGAATTTACGGATCTTTTCCGCGTCTAACGATTCCGGGTAGACATCCGCCCAATAAGAGAGTAAATGCTTCTCCACGATCCTCCGGTAACCTGCATATGTGGACGCTTTGCACTCTTTCTTTTTCTGCTCCAGCCAACAAGTGAGAATGTATCCGATCGTCCTGCCGTCTCCTTTGAAGCTTCCATATTCTTCCAGATACCGCTGCATCTTCTTTTTTGTCTCGGTGTAGCTCGCGCCATATACGGAGCGGTATTTTCTTTTTCCGCTTCCGTCATATCCGGTTACGATCCGTCCCTCCCATCTGCCGTCTTTTCTCTGATAAATGTTGCGTCCTTTTCTTGCCATAATGTGCCTCCTTTTTGTTTTTTATGTGGTTTTCTTTGTGTGGTTTATTTATTTCGCTGTATCTTCCATAATTTTTCCAAAAGGGATTGACTAAAATAAAAAATGCGTTAAAATAAAAAGGGATTAGACAAAAGTCATGATTTCGCAAAATATTTTATTTTGCGAATGCAACATGTTTTTATGAAGTTTATAAGCAAAAAAAGCATCTCTTATACTGAGATGCTTTTCTTAATTTTATAGAAATCTTTCCACAACAAATAGTAGAAATACGGCACATTATACTACATTTTTGACACGTTTCCCGACAAAAAAGATTTTATTGAAACCCGTCCTTCTTTATGGTATGATATACAAAATATTGAAAGCAGATACTATACATCAGAAGTACATCATATCCATAAGGAGGTATCTTATGACAGCTACAGAATGTATCAAAGGGCGCAGAAGCATCCGCAGATTCAAACCTGACAAAATCGAACCTGAAGTACTGGCTCAGATCGTGGAAACCGCATCCTATGCGCCGAGCTGGAAAAATACGCAGATTGCCCGTTATATCGCAGTGGAAGGCGAGCTGAAAGACCAGATTGCCGCACAGGGAACAGATCTTTTTCCAAACAACGGCAGAATCATCGAAAATTCACCTATGCTGATCGCTGTCACCGTGATCAAAAACAGATGCGGTTATGAGAGAGACGGTTCTTTTACGACTCCCAGAAAAGATACCTGGCAGATGTACGATGCCGGTATTGCATCCCAGACATTTTGTCTGGCGGCATATGAGAAAGGAATCGGCTCCGTTATCCTTGGTATCTTTGATCAGGAAAAGATCGAATCTCTGCTGCAGTTACCGGAAGACAGAGAGCTTGTTGCTTTGATCCCCATCGGTTATCCGGATGAGGCGCCTGTGGCTCCCAAAAGAAAATCCGTGGAGGATTTATTATCGTTTCAATCATAAACAGTAAAATAGAAGGGATATCCTCTCTTCTATTTTTTTGAGTACATTCATTGAAAGGAGTATTATTGCCAATGAGACATTTAATGAACCCGCTTGATTTCACGGTCGAGGAACTGGAAACGCTCTTTGCCCTTGCAAACGACATTGAGGCGCATCCTGATAAATATGCACACGCCTGTGAGGGGAAAAAACTGGCCACCTGTTTCTACGAGCCGAGCACACGCACAAGACTGAGTTTTGAATCCGCCATGCTGGGATTGGGCGGACAGGTGCTGGGCTTCTCGGATGCCGGTTCCTCTTCCGCCTCGAAGGGAGAAAGCGTTTCCGATACAATCCGCGTCATCTCCTGCTTCGCTGATATCTGTGCCATGCGCCATCCCAAGGAAGGCGCACCGATGGTGGCCGCCGGCAGGTCTTCCATTCCGGTCATCAATGCGGGCGACGGCGGACACCAGCACCCGACACAGACATTGACCGATCTGCTCACGATCCGCTCTTTGAAGGGCCGTCTCGATCATTTCACGATCGGCTTATGCGGCGATCTGAAATTCGGCCGGACCGTGCATTCCCTGATCAATGCCCTGGTGCGCTATCCCGGCATTCATTTTACGTTTATCTCTCCGCCGGAATTAAGGGTTCCCGACTATATCACAGACCTTCTGCGCGAAAAGAAAATTCCTTACAACGAAGTGATACGGCTCGAAGCCTGCCTGCCGGAACTGGATCTGCTTTACATGACCCGTGTCCAGAGAGAACGTTTCTTCAACGAAGAAGACTATGTACGCCTGAAAGATTTCTATATTTTAGACAAAAACAAACTGTCGCTTGCCAGGAAAGATATGCTCATTCTGCATCCGCTGCCGCGTGTCAATGAAATTTCCGTGGAGGTGGATGATGACCCGCGCGCCGTTTATTTCAAGCAGGTGCAGTACGGTGTTTATGTCAGAATGGCCCTGATTCTGACGCTGTTGGATATTCATGTAGACTGATCAATTGTAAGGAAAACTGGAATAAGAAGGGAGTCCCATAGACATGTTAAATGTAGGAAAAATTGAAGAAGGTTTTGTTCTTGACCATATCGAGGCCGGCAAGAGTTTATCGATCTATCATCATCTGCAGCTGGACAAGCTTGACTGCATGGTGGCGATCATCAAAAATGCCCGCAGCAACAAAATGGGGAAAAAAGATATCCTGAAAGTAGAATGTGATATTAATACACTGGATCTGGACGTATTGGCATTTATTGATCATAACATCACCGTGAACGTGATCAAGGACGGCGAACTGGTAGACAAAAAAGAACTGACGCTTCCAAAAGAGATCAAAAATATCATCAAGTGCAGAAATCCCCGTTGTATTACTTCCATCGAACAGGAGCTTCCCCACATCTTCTTTCTGGCTGATGAAGATGCGGAAGTTTACCGCTGTAAATATTGTGAAGAAAAATACAATGATATTTTCTAACTGCCCTGTGTCCCAATAAACTTAAAAACAGCGGGAGGCCTGCTATTATCGGTCCTCCCGCTATTTTTAAGTTTTCTGATTCTGTTCAAACATGCTGATTTCTATCTTCTTTAGTTCTTCCGCATAGCTTTTGAGCGTCTCCCGCACTTCCGGCGTAACTTCCCTGTTCTTGCCGTTCTTATAACAGATCCTGTGTTCCATGCTTGCCCAGAAGTCCATGGAGATCGTTCGTATCTGTACTTCTACCGGATAATATTGTGTCTCATCCATCGTATAGACAGGCACGCCGACTACGATGTGATAGCTCTTGTATCCGTTTGCTTTCGGACTTTTCACATAATCACGCTCTCTGATCATAAGGATGCCGGCCTGTTTGCGGATCGCGGAAGCCACGCTGTAAATATCATCCTCAAAGTAACAGATGACGCGGATCCCTGCAATATCCGTCAGTTCATCCCGCGCAATCTCAACCGAGACAGGAAGACTCTTCTTCTCCAGCTTTTTGATAATACTGTTCTTGCTCTTGATCCTCTGCTGGATGTTATGTATCGGATATTCCCTGCTTCTGCTTCTGTATTCTGAATTCAGGCTGTTCAAACGCACTTGAATGATCGTGAGCGCCTCCGAATATGGTTTGATCAGTCCGTCGTATTCCTCCTGCGTGATTCCCGCCATTTTTGACCTGTTCCCTGCCAAATACTGCTGATTTTCGTTCTCTGCTTCCAAATCTATTCCCTCATCTATCATTTTTTACTATTTTGTCTTTCTCTTTGTGTCTTTCCATTCCGGCCTGTATTCCTGTTTCTGCCGTCTGTATCAAGATACTCCAAACAGGTTCCTGTTGTCAATGGATTCTGCACTTATTTCATAGTTTTTTCATAGATTTTCCAGAGGTATTTCCAGCTGTCTGTCTGCGTTATATGTCTTCCTCTCCTGCCGCTTCTCTTCTGCCCGATTCCTCATGCAACAGACCCATCTTGAGTTCAAACATCGCCGGACTCATATCCAGATAATGTGTGTGGGAATTCTCAAAACGCTGTTCTTCCTCCCAGATCTCGTGGTCAAGCTGGAATCTCACATACTTTTTGATCTCCTCTAACGCCGGCAGCGCACAGACAAGCTCACCCTTTTGAATGACCTGTTTTTGAAGCGGCTTGAATGTACAGTTAACAAAACATCTGTTCTTCCAATATTTTAATGGATCCACATAACGGACAGGCTGTGAAACGTCAATCTGCTCTCCTTTTACAGTCAGATAATCCGCCACCGCTTTGCCTGCCGCATCATATACTCTGTAGATCTCTTTGATCCCCGGATTCGTGATCTTCTCAAGTGTCTCGGAAATCTTGATCTTTGGTACAAATGTTCCTCCCTCTTCCACGGCGGCCAATTTATAGACGGCACCGAATACCGGCGCGGAAAAAGAAGTGATCAGCCGCTCACCGACCCCATAACTGTCAAGCATGGCACCCTGTCTGTTCAGCGAAGTGATCGTATACTCATCAAGACTGTTTGAGGCAACAATCCTGCAATCCGTAAGCCCGGCCGCATCCAGCATCTTCCTCGCCTCTTTCGACAAATAGGCAAGATCTCCCGAATCGAGACGGATTCCTTTCAATCGCTGTCCCATCGGTTCCAAAATTTCTCTGGCAATACGGATCGCATTAGGCACGCCGCTTTTTAATACGTCATACGTATCCACAAGAAAAACAGAAGCGTCCGGATAGGTTTCCGCGTATGCCTTAAACGCCTCATATTCGCTCTCAAACGTCATGACCCAGCTATGTGCCATCGTGCCGGAAATCGGAATGCCGAACATTTTGCCGGCCAAAACCGTCGCTGTAGAAGACGCCCCGCCAATATAGGCCGCTCTTGCACCATACACAGCCGCGTCCACGTTATGCGCCCTTCTCGCTCCAAAATCGGAGACCGGCCTGCCGCCCGCCGCCTGAACGATCCGGTTCGTCTTTGTCGCAATCAACGACTGGTGGTTGATCTCCAGCAGGATGGCTGTCTCGATCAGCTGTGCGTCAATTAACGGCGCCACGACTGTCATCACCGGCTCATTCGGATACATAACGGTTCCTTCCGGCATCGCATAGATATCACCACGGAACTTAAAATGCCGCAGATATTCCAAAAAAGCTTCCGTAAAAAGATTCTGACTGCGCAGATATTCGATATCCTCCTCACCGAAGTGCAGATTCTGAATATATTCCACAACCTGTTCTAACCCTGCAAAAATCGCAAAGCCCGCATTATCCGGATTGTTCCTGTAAAAAACATCAAATGCCGCGGTCGTATCCTGATATCCTCTGCGGAAATAACCATTCGCCATGGTCAGTTCATACATATCCATGACCATAGAAATATTTCTTTTATCAAACTGTGTGCTCATTCTCTTCTTACCCTTCTTCGTTTTTGATCGTAATCTGGCACATTTTCATAGCCGCAAGCGCGTTTTGATGGCTCTGCGGCGTAACACCCGCACAGCAGGCCGCGTCGACACAGATCGGAACTTCGGGCAGAAACGCTTTCAGCATAAGCGCATTGGAAATGACACAAATATCCGTGCACAGACCGCAAAGCTCGATCTCTTCAACAGGCTCTGTCTCCTCTGCCTTTTGTAAATCCCAGGCAAGTTCCACACTCCCGAAAGCCGGCTTGTAATAGATTCTGGCATCTTTCTCCTTCGCCAGTTTCTCCAGATCCGCAGAAAGCTTCCAGCCCGCTTCGCCCTCAATGCAATGTTTAACCGGCAGTTTCCTGCCTTCCTGCGTATTCAGGTAATCTTGCCTGTGCGTATCTTTTGTAAAGATCACGGTACCGCTGTAATCCTGCACTTTCTTGATCACGCCGGACAGAATCTGCTCCGCCTCTTTCGTGCCAAGACTTCCCGTAATAAAATCATTCTGCATATCTACAACAATCAGATATTTCATGCGCATTCCCTCTTTCATTTCCGCTTTTTATGCCCGCTTCATGTCATTTTTTTCAGTTTTGTTCCTGCAAATATAGTTTACCATGAATAAACGGGCACAACAACCTTATGTAATGTATCCAATTAAATACAATCTATTTGAGGCAAGACTATAGACATTTTTAAAACATATGGTATGATATAAATAGAAACAGTAATAATTACTATTTTTAATTTAAAAATACAGGAGGGCAATGTTATGGCACAAAACAACACAGCACAGGTAGACAATTTGGTATCTTTATTGGATGGTTACGCTACAAAGGGCGGTCATCATCTGAATGTCAACGTATTAAACCGCGATATGCTTCTGGATGCACAGAAACATCCTGAGAACTATCCGCAGTTAACAATCAGAGTATCCGGCTATGCTGTTAACTTCATCAAACTGACTCCAGAACAGCAGGCAGACGTTATCAGCCGTACCTTCCATGAAAGCATCTGAAAAAGAATACACAAAAAGAAAATAAACACAAAAGTCAGGCAACGATCCGGCCTGACTTTTTGTGTTTCAAGTGCGCTTTTTCATCAATTAAGGAGAATACCCTTCCTTTGGGCATTCTCCCTGATTTTTTGTCCTAAATTTGCGCTACATCTTTCATCGAGAAGCTGATGCGGCCCATCTTGTCCTTGCCAAGACATACGACCGTCACTTTGTCTCCGAGTGTCAGCACATCTTCTACATGGTTGATCCGCTCTCTCGCGATCTTGGAAATATGCACCATACCTTCTTTTCCGGGTGCAAACTCAATGAACGCGCCGAACTCTTTGATACTGACGACGGTTCCCTTAAAGATCTGTCCTTCCTCAAAATCAGTCGTTATGATCTTGATCATATCAACCGCTTTGTCCATCATCTCTCTGTCTGTACCGCATACGGATACCTGTCCATCATCCGAGATGTCAATTTTAACACCCGTGCGGGCGATCAGTTCATTGATCGTCTTGCCGCGCTGTCCGACAACGTCGCCGATCTTCTCCGGATCAATCTGAATCGAAATGATCTTAGGCGCATATTTTCCGACTTCTTTTCTCGGAACCGCGATCGCGGGTGCCATACAGTTTTCCATGATGAATTCTCTCGCCTCACGGCATCTTGCAATCGCACCTTCTACAATCGGTCTTGTCAGGCCGTGGATCTTGATATCCATCTGGATCGCCGTGATTCCCTCATGCGTTCCTGTCACTTTAAAGTCCATATCGCCAAAGAAATCTTCGAGTCCCTGAATGTCAGTCAGAAGTACAAAATCCTCATCGGTATCTCCGGTTACCAGACCGCAGGAAATACCCGCTACCATTTTTTTAATCGGCACACCTGCCGCCATTAATGCCATACAGGATGCGCAGGTAGACGCCATCGACGTTGAACCGTTTGATTCAAATGTCTCCGATACGGTACGGATCGCATAGGGAAATTCTTCTTCCGAAGGAAGCACCGGTATCAGCGCACGCTCTGCAAGCGCTCCGTGTCCGATCTCTCTTCGTCCCGGTCCACGGCTCACTTTTGTTTCCCCTACAGAATAAGAAGGGAAATTGTAATGATGCATATACCGTTTCGCCGTAATATTTTCATCCAGCCCGTCCACTCTCTGCACCTCGGATAACGGCGCCAGTGTACAAACATTACAGATCTGCGTCTGTCCACGGGTAAACATTGCGGAACCATGCACTCTCGGAATAATATCCACTTCTGCCGCAAGCGGACGGATCTGATTCAGTTCACGGCCGTCTGGACGCTTATGATCTTTTAAGATCATCTTCCGCACTGTCTTTTTCTGATACTGATAAACAGCCTCGGAAAGAACTGCCAGATAGGCTTCGTTCTCCGCAAATGCTTCTTCCAGTTTTTCGGTGATCTGTCTGATGTTCTCTTCACGAACCTGCTTCTCGTCCGTAAAGACTGCTGTTTCCATCTCTTCCGGTGTTACAATCTTCTTGATCTCTTCGAACATCTCTTCCGGAATCGCACAGCTTTCATAGTCATGTTTCGGTCTGCCCACTTCCGCAACGATCTGGTTGATAAAAGCGATAATCGTCTGATTGATCTCATGCGCCTTGTAGATCGCCTCGATCATTTTTGCTTCCGGAATCTCATTCGCTCCGGCTTCGATCATGATCACCTTCTGCGCAGTGGAGGCAACCGTCATCTTCAGATCACCCTTGTCCCACTGTTCCTGGGAAGGATTCACGATAAACTCTCCATCAACCATACCCATCTGTGTCATGGCGCACGGGCCGTCAAACGGAATGTCCGAAATGCTGGTCGCGATCGCCGTACCAAGCATGGCCACCAGCTCCGGACGGCATGCCGGATCAACGCTCATAACCATATTGTTTAAAGTAACATCATTTCTGTAATCTTTCGGGAACAGCGGACGCATCGGTCTGTCGATTACGCGGCTCGTAAGAACCGCATTCTCGGACGCCTTTCCCTCTCTCTTATTAAATCCGCCCGGAATCTTCCCTACGGCGTATAATTTTTCTTCGTACTCAACACTGCATGGAAAAAAATCGATTCCCTCACGCGGTTTGTCCGATGCTGTTGCAGTGGATAACACCGTAGTCTCTCCATACTGCATAAAGGCACAGCCATTTGCCTGCTTGCCTACTCTGCCGATATCGACGCGAAGGGTGCGCCCGGCCAGTTCTAATGTGTAGCTTTTATACATAGTCATCTCTCCCAGTATCCTCTTGATGCAGCCTGCCGGCCGCTCGGTTAATAATCATCTGATCCTATGGCACAAAAAAAATGAAAAGCGGAAAAGCTGGTATGATCTTACCAGCCTTATACCCGCTTTTTCCTTTATTTTCTGAGTCCTAATCTTTCAATCAATGCACGATATCTCTCGATATCCTTGTCTTTTAAATAAGCAAGCAGTCCACGTCTTTGTCCTACCATTTTCAAAAGACCTCTCCGGGAATGATGATCCTTCGGATTCTCTTTTAAATGCTCTGTCAGTTCCTGAATTCTCGCTGTCAGGATTGCAACCTGTACTTCCGGTGAGCCTGTGTCACCTTCTGTCCTTGCATATTCTTTGATGATCGCTGTTTTCTTTTCTTTGGAAATCATAGTTTTTCTCCTCTCTTTTTCTGACCGCCGTATACCAGGAACGGGTTGGAGTCCTCCCGGTTCTGGGTACAGGCTGAAATTCATACCTGAATATTCTATCATATGAATGATCACTTGGCAAGATTTATTTTATTTAAAACTGATCCCGGAAAGCTTACCGCTCAAAGCCTAAGACTGCAAAAGACGCACTACCTTGAGGGGTGTCCTGTAAGAAACATTGGAAATACGGATCCCCGTCTTAGGATTGCTGGCATGGATCACCTGGCCGCTTCCGATATAGATCGCCACATGATCAATGGTCTTTCCTTTTCCATAGAACACCAGATCGCCCGGCTGTGCTTCCGAAAGACTGATCTTCGTACCACAGTTTGCCTGCGCCCTGGAAGAATGCGGCAGGCTGACGCCGTATTTCTTAAAAATGCTCAGAACATATCCGGAACAGTCCGCTCCTTTTGTCAGGCTCGTTCCGCCCCACACATAAGGATTGCCCAGAAATTCCTTTGCATACTGGCACAGCTCGACACGCACATCCGAAACACCCTGACCATACAGAAGTTCTGTCAGTGTGATCGCTGTCTCCAGCTGTGCATCCACTTTCACATACTGCGCCGAAACAAATACTTCTTCGTCATCCAGAGAAACCCTGATCCAGTCACCTTCTGAGGCTACCACTTCCAGTTGCTCTCCGTTTGGCACCATCGTGATTACTTCGGAATCCGTGTTGGCTTCCGCCCGGACTTTCAGGCTGTCCGTTGTTACCGTCGCAATCGTTGTTACCAGTTCTTCCGCCCTGCGCTTTGCATGCAGGCCGGTCAGAAGATATTCACAGCTCACATAGCCTTCCACCTTACCCGATCTGATATGGGCCCATGTCCCGTCGGATGCAAGGATCTCACACGCCGCATTTCTGGGAAGCTTGCCAACCAGCTTCGCGTCTTCTCCTGCTGATGCGCGGATATTGAGGTTGTTATCCACATTGGCGATCCCCAGGTTCGTATAGCCCCAATTGGCATTCTGCGCGTCTTCATATGCTTTGGCGTAGACTTCACGGGGACTTCTCATCTCCACGACCGCAGCCGCGCCTACGGGATCCCCTAACGCCTCCCTGATATCGGACGCCTGCCCCTGCTCTTCCGGAGCAGCTTCTGTTTCTGCGGCATTCTCGTTCTCCCCGGATTCCGGATTGGATTCTATGCCGGAACTGCTGCCAGTGATGTTTCTCGCATCGGCCACTTCATAACCGCCGCCGATCAGATCGGCCCCTGCGGAAAGTTCTCCCAGAAGAGACTGTACCGTGTCTGTTTCCTGTATCTGCATCTCATCTGTCTGCGTTTCTTCTATTTGTGTTTCTTCTATCTGCGTTTTCTCTGTCTGTATCTCTTCCGTCCGCGCTTCTTCTGCCGCTTCGGCTTTTTCGTTTGTATCTGCTGCAGTCACATCGGTTGTATTTTCTACTGCAAAAATCTGTACCGGACGGCAAAGCATGATCAGTGCCAGTACACAACATATGTTCTTTCGTTTCATGTCTCAAACCCTTCCAATCATTTCAAGTAAATGAATCAATTGTTACAAACTTGTTACATTTATTACGAATTTGTTTTTTTATTATAACAATTTTGTATGGGTCTGTCAACGGGTTTCTTTTTTATGTATCCGCTCCCATTGTTGCAAATGCGATATTTGTCGCATGGT
Organism: uncultured Lachnospiraceae bacterium; assembly: GCA_947577185.1. Taxonomy (GTDB): domain Bacteria; phylum Bacillota; class Clostridia; order Lachnospirales; family Lachnospiraceae; genus UBA3282. The sequence goes on from CANPUE010000001.1 coordinate 63,606, forward strand.
CAGCGACTCGTTCCAGGCCGGAGATGATGTCTGAGAACAATACACCTGCCTCCGGGGTACATTCATTCTTCGTGAGTCTGTCAAGATGCTTATGCTGTAACTCCCGCTCTTTTTCATCGATCGCCTCTTCGAGATGATTGATGTCTTCTTCATGTTCGTCCGAACTCTTGACAAACATTTCCAGGGAGAAGCGCAGCAATGTATTGACCATATCCAACATCATGCCCAGTTCCGCCTGTGCATCTTTGCTGAAATCCACGCCTGTGTCTATCCTGTTCTTTGCGGCATCCGCTATATTTTCCGCATGGTCGCCGATCCGCTCGATATCATTGACGACATGGAACAATGCGCCGATGCTCTTTAAGTCCTCGATCGGCAGGGTGGTCTGATTGATCTTGACCAGATAATCCGAGATTGCATGACTCAGGAAATCTATATTTTCTTCCACCGTGTAGACTTCTTCGATCTCTTCCTCATCCAGCGTGATCAGCGCATTCATGGCGCGGTTCAGATTCTCGCTGGCAAGAGATGCCATACGGTCTAATTCTTTGATCACCTCAACCATGGCTGTCGCCGGATTGAATACCACTTTCTCACCGATGTACTTCAACTGGTGCAGATCTCTGTAGCCGATCTTTTTGTCATCACCGGGTACGAGCAGATACGTCAGCCTGACAATCGCACCGATAAACGGCGACATAATGACAACCTGGAACAGCTTTATGACGATATGAGCATACGCTACGACACGTCCTGCATCCTGATGCGCCGCCCGTGATATGAGTTCAACGACCTGATGAACGTTTACGATAAAGATAAGATATACGATCACGGTTCCAATCACGTTAAACAGCAAATGAATGGATGCCGCCCTTTTCGCATCTTTTTTACCCGTTAAAGAAGCAAGGAGCGCTGATGTGCAGGCACCGATATTACATCCGAGTATAATGAACATGCACATGTCCAGCCCAAGCAGACCCTGATTGGCCATGAGCACCATGATACTGACCGTCACGGAAGAACTCTGTATGACCGCCGTCAGCACTGCACCGAGCAATACCCCCAGGATCGGTGTCTTCAAAGACGCAAACAGATTCATGACTGCCGGAGAATCTTTCATGCCTGACATGGCACCCGACATGGTGCTGAGTCCCATAAACAAAATACCGAAACCGATAATGATCTCACCGAATTTCGTTATTTTCTGCTTTTTGCAGAACATTACCAGAATCACGCCCACGAGCAAAATGACCGGAGCGATCCTTTCTAATTTAAAGGAAACTAACAGGGAAGTCACCGTCGTACCGATGTTGGCCCCGAAGATAACACCTGCAGCCTGATATAGATTCATCAGGCCGGAATTGACAAAGCTGACCACCATGACCGTACAGGCGGATGATGATTGAATAATCGCAGTAAAAATGATGCCTACCAGAATCCCCATGAAACGATTGGTCGTTAACTGCTCTAAGATCTGTCGTAATTTGGCGCCGGCAACTTTCTCAATGCTCTCACTCATAACCCGCATGCCAAAAAGAAAAAGCCCCAGACCCCCGGCCATAGAAAGAACGATTTCCAGATTCATATTTGTCCCTTATCCTTCCTTTGTACTTTCTCTAAGATACCTTCTCCTAAAGGACGCCTGTAAAGGCATCCTATTTCATTCTAAGGGAAATCATATCCCATGACAAGTGCATTTTTTGTCTCATGTACTGTTTCAAAACCTGTTATTTCATTTCCCGGTGTTTTTTGAACCGTTTTCATGAAAGCGTGCGCCTTCCGTGATATCTTTGTGCACCTGCGCTTTTAACGCATCCACGCTCTCAAAACGCATTTCAGGTCTTTTATTGGCCAGCAGTTCCACCACGACCTCCCTGCCGTAGACATCTTTGTCAAAATCATAAAGATAGGTCTCCACCCCCATTACCGGTATGTCGCTGACTGTCGGTTTATACCCGACATTAGAGATTCCCCGATAACATTTGCCGTCCAGCCACAGATCAGAATAGTATACGCCATTGGGCGGCAGCAATTTCTCATCCGGCGGGAGCAGATTCACCGTCGGCATGCCGAGCCTGCGTCCAAGCTGCCTGCCATGGGAAACCGTGCCGTTTATCTGATAAGGGGCTCCGAGCAAATCTGCGGCCTTCTCCATGTCACCCCCGGCAATGGTCCGCCTGATCAGAGTGGAACTCACTTCCTCTCCTCCCACGCTCACTTTATCGATGATATTAACATGATAACCATACTCTTTTGCAAGATCCTGCAAAAGTGCGGCATTTCCCATACCCTTATTTCCAAAAGACAGATCCGTCCCGGCGGCAATATACGACGCCCTGAGTTTCTCGACAAGATATTCTCTGACGAAACGTTCCGGCATTATCGAAGCCGTTTCTTTATTTAATGGAAACTCTATGAGCACATCGATTCCCATACGGGCAAAGGCGTTCCGTTTCTCCTCTTTCGTCATCAGCCCTTTCATCATGTTATCTCCAAAAAGAACTTCCGGCGGCGGGTCAAATGTGAAAATGACCGTCAAAAGCCTGTCTTTTTGTTCTGACAGTGTCTCTAACAGCCTGCGGTGCCCTAAATGTATGCCGTCAAACTTACCGATGGCGGCCGCACTTTGGCGGGGCAGTACAAATTCCGTTGTATCCTGTATGATCTGCATCGTGACTCGTAACGTTCCTTTCTGAATTTATGATCCTGCCTGCGTCTTCTCCGGCAGAAACATCTTTACCGGACACAGGGCATCCGCCGTTCTTTCATAGCGGTAGATCCCATAAAAAGTTCCTTTCCCGTCAAAAACACGGACTTCTTCGCCGTCTTCCGGTCTGTCTTTTGCGTTTTCGTCCGGCAGTATGCCTGCGGCTGACGGTTCGGCCTGTATGCTGATCATACTGGCGGCAAGCCTGTTTCCGTTTTGCAACAGTCTGTAAAAAGGTTCTTTGACAGTAATATCCCGTCTGTCCGAAAAAAGATCCTGAACCGGTATCACGTAATCATCCAGTCTGCCGTTTTTTACCAGTTCCTCCACTTTTGACAATGTGAGCGCTTCTTCAATTGAAAATGCTCCGACTTTTGTCCTTTTTAAAGACTGCATGATACCGCCGCATCCGGCTTTTTTCCCAATGTCATCACACAGGGTTCTTATGTAAGTGCCCTTAGAGCACACGACTCTCATGCGCACAAGCGGCAGATCCATCTCTTGTATCTCGATTTCTCTGATCTGAACGGTCCGCGCTTTGCGCTCCACCTCTTTTCCCTGCCTTGCAAGTTCATAGAGTTTCTTTCCATTGATCTTTAAGGCGGAATACATGGGCGGTATCTGCTCGTAATTTCCCACAAAAGACGCTATGATTTTCCCGGTCTGTTCCGGCGTGACCGTGACTTCCTTTCTGGATAAGATCTGTCCTGAACTGTCCTGTGTATCGCTCGTCACACCGAGAAGAAGCTCTGCAACATACTCTTTTTCTCTTTCATGAAGCATATCACAAAGCTTTGTTCCCACTCCCAGACATACCGGCAGCACACCTTCCGCATCAGGATCCAATGTCCCCGTATGCCCTATTTTTTTTTGTTTCAGGATACCGCGCAGTCTCGCTATCACATCGTGCGACGTGTATCCTCCTTCTTTATAGATGTTCATTACCCCATGATACATCTCATCGTACATCCCTTCCGTCTTCTTTCTTCAGCTGCTCTGCGATATGTAAAGAAAGATTATTGATCGCATCATGATAAGTGCCATTCATATAGCATCCCGCCGCTCTTACGTGTCCGCCGCCTCCAAACTGCACGGCTATGGCCGCCACATCTACCTTACCGTTGGAGCGCATGCTCACTTTATACTCCATCGATCCGGTCTCATACATGAAAATGGCACATTCCACGCCTTTCACGATCCGCAGCTGATTCACAATCCCATCTAAATCATGCGGCCTGGCCTGATAGAAATCCATCGTCTTTCTGTCAATCATACTGACAATGCATCTGCCGTCCAGAAAACGAATGCTCTCCAAAATGGCCCTTCCCATGATCTGGCTCTGGATGTAGTTTTTCTCATAAAAAGTCTCGTCTATGATCTTTGGGAAATCAAAGCCGAATGAGATCAGCTTCGCCGCGATCTGCAGCGTTCTGGGCGATGTATTGGAGTATTTGAAAACACCCGTATCATGAATGATCCCGATATAGAGCGCTTTCGCTGCCTCTTCATCAATCTGTTCTTCCTCCATCAGATCGTAGAGCAGTTCACAGGTGGAACTGCGCTGCGGTTCGATCACCCAGACATCGCCGCTGCCCGGATTGCTGATATGATGGTCAATATTAATCCTCTTTCCGGCATTTTCATACAATGCGTAAAAATCACCCAATCGTTCCGCATTGCAGTCTAACGCCACAAAGACATCGTATTTCATCTCTTTCCTGCATTCGGACCGGATCTGCTCAATCTCTTTGATGCATCCGAAAATATCAGCCGGTTTCTCCAGATAAACATCAATCTGCGCTTCCGGCAGCGCCTTTTTCAGATACAGATACAATCCCATAACAGATCCGATACAGTCTCCGTCCGGTCTGACATGCCCGCTGATTCCGATTGTCTTTGCATCCCTTACTTCTTCAATTATTTTCATTTACCCTGCATTCCCCTTTCCAGTCTCCTGAAAATATTGCTTCCTTTATTGCATTTCCTGTCTGTTTACATCATCGATCAATTTCGACATGTTAACACCGTACGCAATCGACTGGTCCATGATGAAACGCAGCTGCGGCGTGTTGCGCAGATTGATCCTGTGCGCCAGCTGGCTGCGGATAAATCCTTCCGCACTGTTGAGTCCGGCAAGTGTATCTGCCTGAACCTGCTCATCGCCGAGCACACTGATCCATACTTTACAGGATTTTAAATCGGGCGCCACTTCCACTGCAACGACCGACGTCACCTCTCCGATCCGGGGATCTTTTAATTCTCCCCGGATGATCTCTGCCAGCACACGCTGCACTTCCCCATTGATACGGGTATTTTTTATACTGTTCTTACGCATACAACCTCAAACCTTTCCGGCCGTTTTTATGTCCTTGGCACCTCGACCATAATATAGGCCTCCACGATATCAAGTTCCTGCATTTTGTCAAATCCTTCAAATACAAGACCACATTCAAAACCGGCCCTGACTTCCTTCACGTCGTCCTTAAATCTCTTTAAGGAAGCCAACGCGCCTTCATAAATCTGTTCGCCTTCTCTTGTAATGCGGATCTTGCAGCCTCTCTGGAACTCTCCGTCAAGCACATACGAACCTGCGATATTTCCGATCGCGGAAGCCTTGAAGATCTGACGGACTTCTGCATGACCGATCACTTTTTCTTCAAATACAGGATCCAGCATACCCTTCATGGCTGCCTCGATGTCCTCAATTGCCTGATAAATGACTTTATAAAGTCTGACATCCACACCTTCCCGCTCTGCAACTGTCTTCGCCGTTGCGTCCGGTCTGACGTTAAAGCCGATTATGATCGCTGCCGATGCCGACGCCAGTGACACGTCAGATTCATTGATCGCACCGACGCCGCCATGAATACATTTCACTACGACTTCCTCATTGGAAAGTTTCATCAGGCTCTGCTTTAATGCCTCCACACTGCCCTGTACATCCGCTTTTACAATCAGGTTCAGTTCTTTCAGATTACCCTCTTTGATCTGGCTGAACAGATCATCAAGAGACATTCTTGACTTAGTATCTGCAAGCATTTCCTCTTTATGCTGTGTCATATAAGTATCTGCATAAGATTTTGCGGATTTGTCATTCTCATGAACGATAAATACCTCGCCTGCGCTGGGCACATCGGAAAGTCCCAGGATCTCGACAGGCATGGATGGTGCTGCTTCTTTCACCCTTCTGCCCTTATCATCTATCATCGCTCTGACTTTGCCATGACTTGCTCCCGCGGAGATAAAGTCTCCGATATGCAGCGTACCCTTCTGAACGAGCACAGTTGCCACGGGGCCGCGTCCTTTATCCAGTTCCGCCTCGATGACAATTCCCCTTGCCCTTCTGTTGGGGTTGGCCTTCAGTTCCATGATCTCTGCCGTCAGAAGGATCGTTTCGAGCAATGTCTCAATCCCTTCGCCTGATTTTGCAGAAACCGGTACAAATTCCGTTGAACCGCCCCAATCTACCGGGATCAGCTCATATTCGGTCATTTCCTGTTTTACTCTGTCAATGTTGGCGTTTGGTTTGTCAACCTTGTTAACCGCGACAATGATCTCGATCCCTGCCGCTTTTGCATGGTTGATGGCCTCTACCGTCTGGGGCATCACGCCGTCATCCGCCGCTACCACCAAAACCGCGATATCGGTGGAGTTTGCACCGCGCATACGCATCGCGGTAAACGCCTCATGCCCCGGTGTATCCAGGAACGTAATCTTCTGGTCTTTGACATGAACCGTATAAGCGCCGATCGCCTGCGTGATACCGCCCGCCTCTTTGTCGGTGACATTTGTTTTTCGAATGGCATCCAAAAGAGAAGTCTTTCCGTGGTCTACATGCCCCATAACACAGATGACCGGCGGTCTCGCCGTCATCTTGCTCTCATCTTCCTCTTCCTCTTTCAGAAGTTCTTCGATCACATCCACTTTGACTTCCCGCTCGCAGATGATCTCGTAATCGATTGCAATGTTCTCGGCATCCTCGAAAGTGATCTCCGAATTAACCGTCACAATCTGCCCCTGCAGGAACAGTTTCTTAATAATGGCGGACGGCTGGATCTTCATCTTATCTGCAAGTTCCTTGATCGTAAGGGAATCAGCCACTGTGATCACCTTGATCTGCTCTTCCGCAACGGTCTCCACTTTCTTCTCAGGTTTGATAAAGCGGCCCGCCTTGCTGCGGCTCTTTCCGTTCACATCATCCTCTTCGTAAATCAGATCTTTCTTAGAGCGTTTATCCTTCTCCTGACTAAGCCTGCGCTTTTCTTCATCCCTGTGCTTCTCAGCATCCTTGACGGGACTCTCCGGCACAAAGTCTTTGTTGTTTCCACCCTTTTTAAATCGATTGTCCTGCCCGCCATTTCCCCTCTGAGGGCGTTCACTATTGTTAAAGTTCCGGCCGCTGCCGCCAGAAGCCTGCGCATTGCGGCTGCCGCCCTGATGGTTGTTATAATTCGGACGGTTTTGCCCCTCAGATCTTCTGTTGTCGTTCGAAACCGGTTTTCTTTCCTGGCTGTCTGTTCTGTTCTGGACATTGACTCTTTCCCTGTTTTCCTGTCTCTCTCTGTTTTCCTGTCTTTCCCTGTTTTCCTGTCTCTCTTTGTTTTCCTGTCTCTCTCTGCTCTCCAGTCTCTCCTGCTTCTCCTGTCTGAGCTTCTCCAGCCGACGCGCCTGCTGCTGTTTCTGCCGTACTTCATAAGGCTCCGCCGTTACCGGGATCGGTTTCTGCGTCGGCCTGATGATCTTGTGCGGCGCCTGCTGTGTCTGAGCAGGACGGTTATTATTATTGCCCGAAGGCCTTCTGTCGCGGCCGCCGTTCCCCTGTCCCTGTCCCTGACCCTGACCCTGCGCCGGTCTGTTACCGGACATCTTGGAGTTATGCGGATTGCTTACAAAAATAATCTTTTTCTTTTTCCTTTCAGGCGGCGCCTGTTTGCCTTCCGCCTCTGCTTTCTTTTTCTCTGGTGGAGTCTGTTTTATCTCCGGTACATCCTGCTTCTCCTTTGGCATGCTTTTCCCCTCTTTGACCGCTGTATTTTCTTCCATCCGCGGTTTCTCTTTTTCCGCTTCTGTTGGTTTTTCTGCATTGCTCTTTGCAAACTGCTTTCTTGTCAGCGCGATCCCGTCCTCTTCTACCGAACTCTGTGCCGCCTTCACTTCATAGCCTTTTCCCTGCAAAAAAGCAATGATTTCCTTGCTCTGTCTGTCTAACTCTTTTGCAAGCTCATATATCTTCATTTTTGCCATGCTCACTACCTCCGTCTAATAGTTGAATCTCCAAATGTTTCCGTATCGAATCTGCGAAACCCGAATCGGTAAGCGCTACGGATGTTCTGTCTTCCTTCCCCATAGAATGGCCGATTTCTGTTTTCCCGCCGAACAAACAGAACGGACACTCATAAAACTCACACATATTCTGAAACTTTTTCTTTGTGTTATCAGAAGCATCCTCCGCTACCATGACAAGAAATGCTTTTCCTGATTTTACGGCGTTCTCCGTTGCAAATCCCCCGCTGACAACATTTCTGGAACGGGATGCAAGACCGAGCAGGGATAACACTTTCTTTTTTGCCGCTTCCTTATCCATGCACATTCTGCTCAAACTCCCTCTCCATCGTTTCGTATACCTCATCCGGAATGCTCATCTTAAAAGCCCGCTCCAGCCCTCTATTCTTTCTTGCTCCGGCAAGACACTCCTTTGTCATACAAAGATATGCTCCTCTGCCGTTTTTCCTTCCGGTCGTATCTAATACTATGAGTCCTTCGGCTGTTTTTAACACTCTCATCATTTCCTTTTTACTTTTCATCTCCCTGCAGCCCACACATTGTCTCATAGGAATTTTTTTTGCCATTGAAGTCCGCCCTCTCTGTTTTTTATTTACTCATCCAGATCCTCTGAAACAGTTTCCTCCTGATCCGCCTCATATTCCTCTGATGCGTATTCTTCCGAATCATAGTCTCCCTCTTCACTGGAATCCTCTTCGTACTCCGCCCCGTCTTCGTAAGAAGCCTCCTCATAGGATCCGACTTCATACTCGTCGTTTTCGTACTCGTCATCATCGTACTCATCTTCATCATATTCATAATCTTCATAGCGGAAGCCCGGCGCATCCTTGGCCTGTGTTTCGCTCTTGATGTCAATTTTATAACCCGTCAGTCTGGCCGCCAGTCTCGCGTTCTGTCCCTCTTTTCCGATCGCAAGGGAGAGCTGGTAATCCGGAACGACTACTTTGGCCGTCTTTTCATCCGGATCTGCAAAAACCGCCACGATTTTGGCCGGTGACAATGCATTCTGAATCAGGTTGCCCGGATTTTCATCCCAGTTTATGATATCAATCTTCTCACCGCGCAGCTCTTCCACAATGGAATTGACTCTCGCCCCATTGATCCCGACACAGGCGCCGACTGCGTCCACATTGGGATTGTTGGAACGTACGGAAATCTTTGTCCTGCTCCCGGCCTCTCTGGCTATGCTCATGATCTCTACCGTACCGTCTTTGATCTCCGTCACCTCAGTCTCAAACAGTCTTTTGACAAGTTCCGGATGCGTGCGGCTTACCAGTATTCTCGGTCCTTTTGGTGTATTCTTGACTTCCAGAATATATACCTTGATTCTTTCCGTCGGTTTAAAGTTCTCGCCGCGCACCTGCTCGCTCTCATTTAAGACGGCATCCGTCTTGCCAAGATTGATGGAAATATTTCTTCCCACATAACGCTGCACGATGCCGGTGACCACATCCTTCTCTTTCTCGTAATACTGGTTATAGATAACGCTTCTTTCCTCTTCACGGATCTTCTGCAAAATGACATTCTTCGCATTCTGCGTCGCAATACGCCCAAACTCCTTGGACTTGATCTCCACATGCAGAATGTCTCCAAGTTCCGCTCTCGCGGAAACTTTGAGGGCATCCTCAAATGAGATCTGCAGGCAGTCGTCCTCCACTTCCTCCACAACTTCCTTCTCGGCGTAGCATAAAAAGTCACATGTATCTCTGTCAATCTCTACTTTGATATTATCCGCCTTGCCAAAATGATTCTTGCAGGCTGTAAGCAAAGAATTCTCGATCGCATCAAACAGCGTTTCCTTGCTGATCTCTTTCTCCTTTTCCAGCATATCCAATGCTTCCATCAATTCCTTATTCATTTTTCCAGTATCCTCCTTCAATTGTTTTGTTCCTGTCCTCAAAAATGTAACGCCAGTCTGATCAGTGCGATTTCCCCTCTGGCAAATGTTTTTTCCCCGTTATCTATCGTAATGGTGATCGTATCCGCATCAAATGCTTTCAAAATTCCCTCAAATTCTTTCTGCTGGTCCACCGGCTTATAAGTCTTGATCTCCACTTCCTCTCCCAGACTCTTTGCAAGGTGCTTATCTTTTTTTAACGCCCTGCCAAGTCCCGGACTGCTCACTTCCAGGATATAGGAATCTTCTATGAAGTCTTCTTTGTCGAGCGCATCGGACAATGCGCGGCTCACCATTTCGCAGTCATTTATGTTAACGCCGTCAGGCTTATCGATATAGGCTCTTAAATACCAGTCGCTTCCTTCTTTCACATATTCAATATCATAGATTTCGACACCGAAACGTTCTATGATCGGCTGCAGCAATGCTTCCGTCTGGTTCTCGTAATTTTCCCGTTTTGACATTGGTCTTCCTTTCTTAATCGTTGCTTTCCCTTCACATTAAAAGAGTGGACTCGCAAGCCCACTCTTATCGTAAATACTATTGAATACTGTTACAGTGTAGCATTAAATGCCCCAAGTTGCAAGCAAAATCTAAAAATCAGATTAAAAAATTGAAAAAATTTTAAAAAAACACTTGCATTTTGGAGAAATCTATAATAGAATAATCAAGTACTAAGCAAATGGCTCGTTGGTCAAGCGGTTAAGACGCCGCCCTCTCACGGCGGAAACAGGGGTTCGATTCCCCTACGAGCTGTTGACTGTTTATTTATTTTAAGAACAGCCCAACCCGAAAAGATGCTTAATTACCGGAATTCTGGTGATTAGGCATATTTTTTGCGAGGATTTCTTTGATTACATTTTTTTATTTTTCATAGTCTATTATTGAGAATCTGCAATTTTTAATCTGTAATGCAGTCATCATAACTTTTCCGCTTCAAAAATCCAAAGTCAATGAATTTCTCCGCAAGCTCCACTGTTCCTTTTTATTTCTCCAATATCGTAAACTTTTCTTTCTGTTTCCACTTGACTCTGCCCTTTACGGACATGATGCTATGATCACAGCCCGAACATGGTATGGATGGTCATACGTCCAATGACTGCCTTGCATATGGACACATTATACCATAAAACTTTGCATGAATATATAAATAACAGTGTCAATTATGTCTTTCATATGTTATGCTTTTTAAGGGTGATAGAATGAGTCATTATATTTTGCAGCTTGCGGAGTTGTTGTCAATGGGGCATTCCACAGTAAGGAAAGAATTGGAAACTTGTGTCGCGGACACGGAAAAGTACTGTAAAGAGCATCGACAGGAATATGAAACATTGAGCTGTCTTGGCGGAGTGATCGCTGAGGAGGATTACGGATGTATACAATGGCTCATTTTGGCAGAGTGTCTGGTCAGGTACAATATTGCAGCCATGTTGGACTGGAAGTGTGAACTGGAGGATTTTGCGTATTTTGTAAAAGGTTTGGCAGGAAAGCGCAAATATAAACTTACATTTCGCACAGCATGGTTTGATGAGGAAGAGTCTATAGAAGAATGGTGCGCAGTCCTGAATGTAAAATGGCAATCGGCTGGGGTGTATTTTGCGCAGCTTGATATGTGCAGTGACTCCTATACGCTTCTGCCGATTTTGTCTGATCAGTATGAACTTGCACGGAGGCTTGCAAAAGAGCTTGGACAAAGAATCATTCTGCCAGATGTAGAAAATCCAGAGGCCTCTTCCGAAGCACTTTACAATTTCTTGCAAAGACATCCTTATACACTATCTGCTCACCGGAGCCCTGCGCCGGTATCGTGTGAGAACTGCTTTACGGACAGCAGTATTGTATATCCTGTTATTCCCTGTAATTGTGAGAGAGGGAAACAATATCAGATCGTAATAAATACACAGAAACTGACACCCAGACAAATAGTAGTTGCAAGCAAACATATGCGTATGGGGGCAATGGAGATGCGGCAGCGGCTCACGTTGGGAAAAGATGTGTATGTTAAGGCATATTTACAGGATACATTGTTGGCAATAAATGAATTGGAGAAAGAACTGATCGCGTATGAGGTTCTGCCTGAAGCACCGCAATATCTGCATTTTCAAGAATGCCGGAAAAGGCAGGTACCTAGTGAAAGATATGATTATAAATATTCTCTGTTGGACAGGGAACGTGAGAAGGAATGGTCCGGCAAAGATTGATATAGAGCGGAATGCGTGGCTTTGTAAATACGCACATGGGAGTGACATTATATGGTCAAATGCATTTATTCATAAAGACCGCAGTGGTTTCTTCATGGTTATACCTTACGCCATTTCCTTTGAAATGCATCACAGAAATGCATCACAAATAAAAAAATCCCGATATCATCAGGATTTTTGAATGGAGCATACGGGATTCGAACCCGTGGCCTCAACAATGCGAATGTTGCGCGCTCCCAACTGCGCTAATGCCCCATGGCAATAAGTATAGCATAATCTGCGAAAAAATCAAGCTAAAATATAAAATTCCCGCTATTTCTCTGTGATTCTCACCCATTGATCTTACGTATCACGCGGCACGGATTTCCGACAGCAACGGAATGTTCCGGAATATCCTTTGTGACGACGCTTCCTGCCCCGATCACAGCCCCATTTCCGATCGTTACACCCGGGAGGACGACTACGCCCCCGCCCAGCCAGCAGCCGTCCCCGATTTTGATCGGCAGTGCATAGGTACGGCAAAAATACGCTTCCGATTCGGGCGTCCAGTCGGGCGTAAGCCTCTCGGACAGTTCTACAGGATGGGTTGCCGTATAGAGCTGCACATTTGACGCGATCAGCACATTATTGCCAATGGTGATCTTATTGCAGTCTACAAACGTACAGTTCATATTCACCGACACATTATTCCCAATATAAATATTCCGCCCATAGTCACAGATGAACGGCTGTCCGACAGATACGTTCGTCCCGATCTTACCGAACAGCTGTTCCAGAATCGTTCTCTTCTCTTCTTTCTGCTCGTACGCAAGAGCATGGTATTTCCTGAGCAGCTCTCGCGCATGCGCCTTGAATGTAAGGAAGATCTTATCATGGCAGTCATAGTATTCCCCTGCCATACATTTTTCTAATTCATTCATATTGCCCCACCCCGCACCGAAATAAACAGAAAGAGCATTCTGTGCTGCGACCGTCACGCTTCTTTTGTTTCTTCCGGCTCCGGCTCTTTTCTTTTTATTTTTAACGCATTTCTTTTGTTCACGCTCTCCCGGAACAGCGCGTAGCCTGTTGACATGAGTGGAATAAACACCAGCATGCCGACGACCCCGAACAGACTGCCGCCAACGCTGACCGCCATCAGCACCCAGATAGAAGGCAGGCCGACAGAGCTCCCTACCACCCTGGGATAAATCAGGTTCCCTTCCAACTGTTGTAATACCAAAAACAATACTACAAACCAAAGGGCCTGCAGCGGATTGTTGATCAGGATCAGGAAAGCTCCCACGGCACATCCGATAAAGGCTCCCACGATGGGAATCAGCGCCGTGAATGCGATCAGAACACCGACCATAAGGGCGTACGGCATACCGAAGATCGTCATACAGACAACAAACATCGTTCCCAGAATCACTGCTTCGAGACACTGACCCGTAATAAAATTACTGAAATTTCTATATAAAAGTCCGCAGATCTCCAGCACGCGCTCTTCTGCCTGCCGTGGGAAATAAGCCGAAAGGATCCTGCGTCCCTGATCCGCCAGCCGTTCCTTCTGCGCCAGAATATACAGGGCAAAGACAAACGCGATACTCCCGTTGACCACGCCGGAAATGATGCTGCCTGCCACGCTGAATGTGGAGTTGAGCATATTACCCGCACCGTTTCTCAAAAAGTCGAATACACTGTCCAAAATACTGTCCCAATTGATCTCGATCGCTTCCAGTTCCGCTACCCAGTCGGCAAACATCGGTTCGTTCTCCGCCAGATGTTCCACTTCTTTCATCATCTGTTCCATAAAGACAGGAATCTTTCTCCCGATCTCAGAAGCGGTTGATGCCGTCTGCGGCAGGACCATTCCGACGACCACGGTAAGGATCAGGGCAATCAGGACGATCGAAAGCACCATGCTTAACGGCCGCTTTATTTTCTGTGCCGTCTTACCCTGATAACGTCCTAAAAGTTTCTCCTCGATCGCTTTCATCAGGATGTTTAAGACAAACGCAACGGCGCCGCCGCATAAAAACGGCTTCAGAATGCCAATCACGAATGCTGCCCCCATGAATACTCTGTCGCTGTAAATGAGCCCCAGTATCAACAATGCCGCCAGCACCATCAGATTCCTGATCTGTTTTATTTTCTGTCTGCTAAACTCCATACTCTGTATTTCCCTTTCTTTTTCTTTTCTCTGCTGCATATCTGCTTTCATAAACAAAGACTTACGCCTATTTTAGCGGTTCAGAGATAAATAAGCAACCTCTTTCTTCCACAGATATTCATTTCCACCGCCGTTTCCTGCGTGCTTCTCTATGGCGTCATTCGTCGGTCACTGACTGATCGCATTCGGATAGATCCGCTCCATTCTGGCATCGTCAAAATGTACATCCATACTCTGTTCCCATCCGGATACCGCCGCTTTCCCCGCGGCACGGGTATCATACCGGACCAGAGCCAATATGGAGATAACGATGTCCGCAGCCAGGAACACCACCGCGGTCCCTGTCAGCACACGCCCCGTTTTTCTCAAAATAAACTCGATCAGACATGCCGCTTTGGGATACAGGACCTTGATCCATACGACGGCCGCGATTCCCCAGAAAAAGCAGTAAAGCAGGTTGATCCTTCCTCCAAGGTTAAACGGCATGCCGCTATAGTCCCAGAACACTTTCCCAAAAAAGAGTTCCGTGAAGACACTGCACATATATTCATAAGCACCGCCCAGAAAAAATCCGACCCAGAAGATATGGTGATCCTGTTTTTGCCTGTCCTTATAAAGGAGTGCGGTCACGAGCGCGATCGCAAGCCCCCAGACGACACTGAAATCCCCCCACACCAGACTGCTGCGGCTCATCCAGACACCTGTCGTCAGACGACAGAACAGCGTTTCCACAACATCTCCGGCAAAGGCGCCGATCAAAAACAGCCAAAACAGCTGTACAAGGCTGCAGGTATCCGTATCTTTCTCTTTTTCCTGTGCCCGCTCCTGCAGGACACATGGGTAAGATCTGCCGATTCTCCTTTCAATCTGAGCCGACACTTTTGCAGCGATCCGAAAGGTGACTCTTTGCAGCTTATGGTTCCACCCAAGCAGCCCCGGCAGTTTTTCTTCCATGTGATAAATCGACAGCAGGGTTCCTGCAAAATCAATGAAGCCCACCGCCAAAAGCCCCCAGACTGCGGCCCTGCCCACAGCTGCCGGCAGCATGTGATAAAGCCCCAGCAGGATTCCATTCCCGTACCGAACCGCCAAAAGTCCGAGTATGCCCCACAATACAGAATATTGAACGCAGACATACCCGTCAAAGTTCCACTTTTTGCCGGAATAGTCCCACCATTTTTTTCGCTTCATGCGCTCTAACAGTTTTCCTGCAAACCACTCGATCGAGGTCGCCACAGCCGCACTGCCCAGAAAGAGAAAAAAAAGATCATTTTTCAGATCATGCAGAAAAACCGTCAGAATCACGCCTGTCAAACCGTATACAAAACAAAACGGCCCCGACGCGAACCCACGGTTCCTGAAATCTTTCATTTTCAACGTTGCAACTGTCGTTTCAGCCAGCCATGCAAGAAAAGAATAACCAAAAAAGAGCATGGCAGTTTCATAAAACAGATTGTTCATCCCAATATCCATGCTCCTTTTGTAAATCTACCAACATATCTCAATCTTCTGTATCGGGACAGATCCCTGTATTCTCCGCAGATCCGGCCCGTTTATCCTCTTTTAAAAATTTGCGGATCGTTTTATACAGCCGGGGCGCATCTAACGGTTTCGGCAGATGATCATTCATACCGCTTTCCATCGCCATTTTTTTGTCTTCCTCAAACGTATTGGCGGAAACAGCGATAATGGGAATACCGGACAGCACTGGGTTATCAATCTTCCTGATTGCCATCGTAGCATGGTAGCCGTCCATAACCGGCATCTGGATGTCCATCAGGATCAGGTCATACTCTCCCGGTTTTGAATGTCTGATCTTCTCTACCGCAATGCTGCCATCCTCTGCCATATCAACAAGGAATCCCGCATCTTTTAACACTTCGTTCTCAATCTCTCTGTTGATCTCGTTATCATCCACGACCAATATTCTTCTGAAAGAAGAAAAACCGGTCGGAATCTCCATTTCATCCGCAGCATCTGACTGGCTGTCACATCTTGAAAGTACAAGGGTTAACGTAAACTTGCTCCCTTTTCCTTTCACACTGGCCGCTTCGATCGTTCCGCCCATAATCTCCATCAGACGCTTTGCGATCGTGAGACCAAGCCCGGTCCCCGGCATACCGCTCATTGTCGTATTTTTCTCCCGCTCAAACGGTTCAAAGACATGTGCCAAAAATTCTTCCCCGATGCCGATCCCGTTATCTTCCACTGCGATCTGGTACACTTCCCTGTTATCTTTGCTCTCTTCCTGTTCCTTTTCCATAACACTTATCGTTACACAGCCGTCCTTTGGCGTGTACCGCACGGCATTATCTACCAGATAAGTAAGGATCTGTATCAGTTTCAGACGGTCCGCAAGGACAGTATCATGTTTCAGATTAGAAATGTCGAGCGACAGGGTAATGTTTTTTGCCGACGCACGCATGAGCAGTTCCATCTGCACCTGATGCGCGATATCCATCAGGCTGCACTCTACCTCCTCCGCATGAACCTTGCCGGATTCCAGCCTTGAAATCTCCAGCACATCTCCAAGCAGCTGCAAAAGCTGATCGCTTGATTCAGAGATCATGTTCAGGTAACCGAAAATACGATCCTTATCATGAATATGTCTCTTGATCAGGGACGTAAAGCCGACGATTGCATTCATCGGCGTGCGAATATCATGCGACATATTGGAAAGAAAACGGTTTTTGGCGTTATTGGCCATATTGGCTTCATTTAAAGCCTCCTCTAACTTCCGCTTCTGCTCCATTTCCTGTATGATCTCATCGTCAATATTCCGATATCCAATAACCACCTGAGAGATCTGTCTTTCATTTCCTGTATTGACGACATGCAGCTGCATATAGCCAGTGTTTCCGTCCCGGTTGATCCGATAATTAATATGAAACGATCTGTTTTCGGAAAGCTTCTCGCGGATATACACCGGGTCTGAAACGCCGTATAACAGCTCCCTGTCTTCAGGAAGGACCCATTTGTTTATGTAATCGGTATCAAAACCGGAAAACTCACACATAAATCCGTTCCTGGGAAATTTCTTCTCAAAACGACTGCTGATCCGGTACGCTTTCATCCAGTTTCTGTCCAGATCAACATAAAAGATCGACTCATAGTCGATGCTCAGCCCCTCTATCATTTCCAGACGCCTTAACTGCTCCTGGTGCACCACCTTTAATTGCTGGCTGTATTCATCAATCTGTTTTTGCAGATGCTGTTCCCTTTGCTGCTTCTCCAGCATCAGGACTTCTCTTTCTCTCAGACTGCGCGCATTTTTATCCGTCGCATCTCCCACAAAAACATAAAAAATATCCCCCATATCGCTCTGGACAAAATGTCCGTAGTCTTCGAGCCAGCGGATTTCTCCGTCTTTACGGATAATACGGTATTCCACATAATCAAGCGCATACTGGCTCCTCGCAATCTGCTCGGCAATGCTTTGTTCCACCTCCTCCAGATCGTCAGGATGAACGATCCCGCGGAAGGAATTTCCGGTCAATTCCCGAAACTCTTCCATTGTGGCACAGTTAAACAACCGCAACATTGCCGCGTTCGCATAAATCAATTCTTCTTTGCCGCCTGCACGGTAAATAAAAAAACCGCCCGGCATTTCATCCATAAATTTTTTCAGATTTTCGGCGATATGATAGCTGTTCCCATCCCGCCTGTCAAATAAAAATATCAGATTTTCAAAGATATCCTGATCCACTTCCCGTTGCATCTCCAAGTGCATATACCCCCTGCCAATTTAAGACTGCTGTTCAGAACCGGTTAAAATCATTATTTCAGTGCGAGCCTTAGAAGTTCTTCTCACGCTTCCCCTCATGCCGTCTGTTTACGACGTAAATACTCTATAGGAAGAACGCCGCATTCGGGCGTTCTTTCGTGTGAGAAAGATTTGCCCAAGGCAAATCGTAGAACTTCCTGGCGAAGCACCCTCTGGTGCGAGCCTTAGAAGTTCTTCTCACACTAGTATAGCATGAAAAGAATCCGTTTGGTATCCTTTTCCCCAAAATATTTGTGTACGAAATCAGGTACAGTTACTGTTCACTCCGTTCCAGTAACCAGGTTCATTCTGAATCTGTCGAGACAAAAAAGGGACGCCTTCATTCGGCATCCCTCTCCCGCACTTACCAGTCGATCACGACTTTAAAAAGATCTGCATCCGTCTTGATCCTGAATTTTCCGCCCTGCAGTTCCGTGAAACTTTTGGCAATGGCAAGCCCCAGCCCGCTGCCTTCCGTATTCCTGGCCGCATCTCCCCGCACGAACCGTTCACTTAGATCCTGCGGATTTCCGGTGATTTCCTGCGCGGAAATATTTTTCAGTTCAATATGAATGCCCGTCTTTTCTGCCCCCTGTCTGGCGGTAATAAAGACCCTCGTGTCCGGCATGGCATATTTGATGATGTTCGTATACAGATTCTCGAAGATCCGATAGGTCTTCTGAGAATCCAGATACAGAACCACTTTTTCTTCCGGCATGGCAAACCGTACCTGCAGTCCAGCCTCTTGCATCTTATCCTCGTATTCCAGATATACCTGCCGCATCAGATGGCAGATATCCACGGAAACCGGGTCCAGCTTCACAGTACCGCTGGTGGCCTTACTGACCTCAAACAGATCCTCTATCAGTACCTTTAAACGCAGCGCCTTTCTCTCCAGTGTCGCCAGATATTCTTCTCGCTGTGCCTGCGTGATATCCTTTTCTTTTAACAGATCAATATAAGTGATGATCGCCGTAAGGGGCGTCTTCAGATCATGCGATACATTGGTGATCAGTTCCGTTTTCATCTTCTGGCTTTTTACCTCCTCGTCAACTGCATTCTTAAAACCATCCTGAATTTTATACAGTTCTTCCCTGTAAGACTCAAACACGCCAAAGTCTTCCTCAAAGGTATTGTTCAGTTTTCCCTGCGCAATGGAATTGGTTGCGGTCAGCAGCCTGGCATAATGCTCCTGTATCGTATGGATATATTTTCGGAGAACAAAATACAGGACGATGGAGTAAACAAAAATACCAAAGATTCCGAATGCCCAGAACAGACAGGCCGTTGTCAGCAGACAGAAATTGATAAATACCAGCTTTCTTAACAGCTTATCCGCATCCTTTCCCAGATCCACTTCTATAATTTCTTCTTTCAGTCTTACGTAATATTTCCTGACCAGTCCGGATATCTTTCTCCACAGGATAATACACAGGCACCTGTTGCCAAAATACTTTTTCACGCCCCGGAAAATATCGGAAACTTCCAGACACAGGAAATAAACAACCCCATAAAGGAACAGGAAAAAGCAAAAACTGCTGACTGTCGAGAGAACCTCATATTCAAAAGAACTTAACTGCAGGAAAGCCCCGTCCACCAGCCAGTCAAACAACGTACCGGCGCCTGCTCTCTCGATATGCCATACTGCAATTTCTATGGCAGGGCCCAGAAAGAAACAGGCCGCTGCGACTGTCACTTCGAGAGGCATTCTTCTGTCACGCTTTCCCTCAAGGAGAACAGGTTTACATAAGGCAATCAGTATAAC
The DNA here is from genome assembly GCA_947577185.1 of uncultured Lachnospiraceae bacterium. Lineage (GTDB taxonomy): Bacteria > Bacillota > Clostridia > Lachnospirales > Lachnospiraceae > UBA3282. The sequence continues at coordinate 83,374 of CANPUE010000001.1, forward strand.
TACCGCAAAAATAACCGCCATAAACATCAAATACACGTTGACCGCCCCTGACCGGAAATAGCTGCTATATAGAGAAGCCATCCCGAAATTTCTGCCCAGATAGGCGCTCGAAGACCCCCGGTTCAGAAACGTCTGCATCTGTTCTTTCGTCAGGGCGTAGACGAATGTGGCGTTCGCCGGTTTTTTCTGGCTGACTGTCAGAACGTTTTCCACAATCTGCGTGTCAGAGTCCACGAGGACAAACGTTTCTACCGCATCACGCCCCATAAGCAGCCGGCCATAGTTCCCGCTTTCTATCGTCTGAACCGTCTTTAAGAGTCTGTCCGCATCCCTGCCTCTGGTGCTGATATGCTGCAGATTACCAGCCCCGTCATAATCCATAATCACATAGTATACATAATCTTTTACAGCCTCTTCCCCAGAAACACCATCAGACGATTTTAAAAGATCCTCGATCGGAAGCGTGGTGTTTTTCATGCTCATGCCGCTTGTTTTGTCAAGAACATAATAATCCATATTTTTCTTGATATCTTGCACCGGAGAAGATTCAATCTCTTCTGCCGTTTCCTGCATCTGGCTCGCGTAGAGCCCCAAAATGCTCTGGATCTGCTGTGCGTCTACGATCCTTTCGTTTCCATAATAGTAGTTTTCCAAATCCTCCCCGTTCTCTTCGCCGTCAAAGAACCGGTTCTGCCCGGAAGCTTTTTCCAGTTCTTCCTCCAGATACAATTCCGTCCAGGTATGGTTTTTGCCGCCGTTTTTGTCCATTACATTTTTGTAAAAAACAAAGTTGCTCTGGATCAGCGCCGAGACAAACGTTTCACTTTCAATCCCTTCACTCCCGGCCTCCCCATAGTATTGATTCGCTCTTTTTTCAAAGACAGGCATGAGCGCCGTAAAGGCGGCTGCCGCCAGTCCTGCCAGTATAAGGCCGATCCACAGCGGACCGTTTCTTCTGACTCGATTTTTCCTATTGTCGTTTCTGTCTGTTTCATTTCTGTCTGTTTCATTTTCCGTTTCAATATTTTTCAATTTTATATCCAACACCCCACACCACCTTTAAATATTTTGGTTCTTTCGGGTTGATCTCAATTTTTTCCCGAATCCTTCTGATATGCACCATGATCGTATCCGTATTGATCGCCTGCTCATTCCAGACACGCTCGTAAATTTCTTCCGCCGAAAACACTCTGCCCGGATTTTTCATCAACAACAGCAGGATCTTGAATTCCAGCGGCGTCAGCTTGACCGGATTTCCATCTACCGAAACTTCCACCGTATTTTCATTCAGTTCCAGTCCGCCGATCACGTATACCGTATCGTCTTTCTGCTTTCCATCCATCGCTTCCAGATATTTCTTATAGCGGCGCAGATGGGAATTGACTCTGGCAAGCAGCTCCATTGTCGTAAAGGGCTTCGTCACATAATCATCCGCCCCCATATTCAGCCCCATGATTTTATCCACTTCCTCGGACTTGGCTGAGAGCATGATCACCGGAAAATCATATCCCTTCTCTCTGACTTTCATCATCATCGTGATACCGTCCATCCGCGGCATCATCACATCCACAATGGCAAGATGGATCTCTTTCGTCGTTATCTGCTCGAGCCCTTCCAGTCCGTCCGCGGCCTGCCATACTTCATATCCCTGATTTCTGAGATAAATTTCGATTCCCTCACGAATTTCTTTGTCGTCTTCTACTATTAAAATATGAAATGCTTCCAAAGCGCTGTCCTCCTTCTGCCATGGAACGTCCCGCATGGCTCTGTATAGCAATATTATAATAGACTGCCGCGCATTTCGCAATTTCTGGCATCTCATACTTTTCCGCGCTCTCCCGTGCTCCCTTTTCCAGATAACTGCGATCCTGTGACAGAAGCTCGTTGAGACGGTACTCATATTCTTTTTCCGACAGATATGTCATATATCCGTTTTTTCCATTGACCACCACATCTTTTACTCCGGATGCTTTCACCGCAAGCACAGGCGTACCGGCAGCCATCGCCTCTAACAACACGATTCCCTGTGTCTCTGACAGGGAGGAAAAAAGAAAGAGATCCGCCGCCTTACAGTAAACCGAGACCTTTGCATTGGGCACCCTGCCGGCAAAGACAATCTCATCTGTCAGACCGAGCTCATTGACCAGATCAACAAGCTGCTTTTTATATGGCCCGTCTCCCACAATCACCAGCCTGAAATCCGCTTCCCGCATGCTTTTTCTCAGCGCAAGCGCACGGAGTAAAAATTCCAGATTTTTTTCCTTTGCCAGTCTTGCCACCGTACAAAACAGATGTTTTTTCTCTCCCAGAAGCTCTCTGCGCAGTTTTGCCGCTTCCTCCTGATCCGGCACAAAACTTTCCGGCAGGATTCCTGTCGGCAATACTGCAACCCTCGTTTCTGTTCCGATATCCTCCAGATACGACTGCATCGACGGCGTCGGTGCGAATACCAGATCACACTGCGAAGTAAATTGATTTACATAAAACGGAACCATGCCCTGCAAAAAGGATGCCTTAATATAATGAAGATACTGCTCATACCTTGTATGATAGGTAAAGCATAGCGGTACATCATATTTCTTTGACAGATACAGTGCGCTCCTGCCAATCAGCATCGGATGATGCACATGAATCACATCAAAATCCCCTTCACGGAACGCCTTCTCTATTTTGGGGTCCAGGAAATACGGCACTGAAAAGCCATTGGCCACTCCTTTGACAAGCGCATGACAGCGTACCACATTTGCTTCCTCCTCCTGTCCGTCATAGTCAGGCGCAAAAACCACCACTTCATGCCCGATTGCCCGCAGTCCCTCACTCAATCGCTCGATCGATATGGGAACGCCCGCGACGAAAGGCTTGTAATTGTTTGTCATCATTGCTATTTTCATAATTATGTTCCTTTCTGATACCAGCCCGCCAATTGTTATGAAACGCTTCCCGCCGCTTTTTACGCAAAATACCGGAACACCGCGTCGCCGAGATAGTATCCGGCTCCCACGAAAAACAGATTCCAGACAAAAACGCCGAGTGCGGAGCTGACCGTATATTTGACAAAGTTGATCTTCAGGACGCCCGCCGGAATCGACACCAGCGTCCTCACCATAGGAATCAGCTTGCTTAGAAAAATACCAAATGATCCTTTCTGTCGAATCATTTCCAGATTTCGCTCTATGGCTTCCCTTTGTTTCGGAAATTTCTGTAAATATTTTTCCAGAAGCAGGCTTCCGCCTGTCCTTCCCAGAAAATACAGGATCCAGCTGCCGATTACGCCTGCTGCCAGCGTGATCAGCATGACTGTCACGAAATGAATGTTCCCCTTCGCGGCCCAAATGCCCGAAAGCGGCATGATCACGCCCGCCGGAAACCCCGGCATATTCATATATTCCAATAAAACGATAATGAAAATGGCAACGGCGCCATATCTGGTAAAATAGAGTGTAAGTGCGGCAATATCCATATGGATCTCCATCTCCTTTCTTTTGCTTCCTTTGCTATGTACTTAGACTAAACCATAAAACGAAAGAGGATACGGGGGAAAAATGGAAAAATTTATTAAGAAAAGAAGACAGAGTTCTAAAGAGAAAAACAACCTGAAAAAGCAAAATGCGTCTGCACGCACAATGTCGGGCAGACGCAGCAACGGAAACTACGGTGTTTCCTGATGATAGAGTTTTCTGAAACGATCCATAAACATTCCTCCTTATTTTAGGGGTTTCTAAAACTCCCGCCTCATATACAGTCTTTTGGAGAGTAAAAACGAAAGGAACAAAATAAACGTAGAAACTGCCGCGATTCCGCCATTGACAAAAAGCATGTTCTCAAACGCGTATTCGAGGGCATTAAAGAACAGACGCTCGTTGCCCGGCCGAAAAGCGACCGTCACACACGCCGCATAAAAAAATGCAAACACAAACACTGGCAGATACATCCCAAAAAACTTTCCTTTGCTGTATCCAAACCGGAACAATAATGGAAACATGAAAAGGCTGAACAGGGAGAACAACAGATAACTGACTGCCGCAACAGGCAAAAACCAGCTGATCGGTCCATAATAATGTGACAGCGTAAAGCGGTCTGCCGCAAAAGCCAGCGGGATGCCGGTGAGCATTCCGACCACTCCCAGGCATATGGATAATACATATCTGCCTGCCACGATGGACGAACGCGTTACGGGCAGCGTCAGATACTGCCTGTTCAGGTCAGCTTTTTCTTCTACCGCAAACGTGTTGATAGAAAAAAACAGGAATAAAAATACATTCACCGGAACCGTGAATAACGGTGTAAAGATCCCCGCCGTTAAAGCTACTACAGGGATTAAAAACATCCGCAAATGATAACATTTCATTGCCCGCCAGTCTAATACTGCCATTTTTTTAATCATACCAATCCCCCCTGCCCAGCCGCACCATAATGTCGTCAAGCGAAACCGTTTCCATTATCACTCCTTTAGGAAATCCCGCGGTGTCTCTGATCTCAATCATTCCCTCAAAACCGCCGGGATACTCACGCAGTCCCAATATCTGTCCGCGTTTTTCCTGCGGCAGATCCCCGCTGCCGCCCCGCACCATACAATAGCGGTCGATCAGTTCCTCTTTGATCCCGCTGTACAAAACCTTACCCTTACTGAGATAGACGATGTAGTCGGCAATCTTCTCCAGATCATTTGTGATGTGCGTGGAAAAGAAGATCGTCCGATCCTCCTGCAGCATGTAGTCACGGAAAATGCAAAGCATTTCGTCACGGGCCGCAGGATCCAGACCGGAAGTCGGTTCATCCAACAATAAAAGCTTCGCATCGTGAGATAATGTGACCGCCATGCCCAGCTTCATTTTCATGCCGCGTGACATCGATTTAAATTTCTGTCTCGGTTCGATGCCAAAACGATCCAGATATTGATAAAAAACCATACTGCTCCATTTTTTATAAAATGGGCGCATAGACTTTTCAAGATCAACCGCATTCCAGTCTTCCTGATAATATGGCGCTTCCCATAAGACACCGATGTCCTCTTTTAACGAAACATCGTCCGCAGGTTTTCCAAAGAGCTTAATGCCGCCTCCATCTTTTAATGCCATACCCAGAATCAGCTTGAGAGTCGTTGTCTTGCCCGCGCCGTTTTCCCCGATAAACCCACTGACGAAACCGCAGGGAACAGAAAAGCTGATGCGGTCCAGCTTGAAATTCCGATACCGCTTTTCGAGATTCGAGAGTTCGATCGCCTGATTCATTTATCCTCCTCCATTGTATCCAGCATTCTGTGAAGATCATCGACTGACAGTCCGGCCATCTTTGCACATCGTAAGGCAGCCGCCAAAGCTTCTTCCGCATCCTTCAGATATTGGCCTCGGATAAAAGTGGCGTCGATCTTTTTCACATATACGCCCTTCCCCGGCATGGTCTGTACAAATCCTTCCAATTCCAGATCACCGTAAGCGCGGGTGGTCGTCACCAGACTCACCTGCAGATCGCGCGCAAGCTGACGCAGCGATGGAAGCGGATCATTTTCGGACAGCTTCTCCGACAATATGGCTCCCTTGATCTGTTCTTTGATCTGCTCATAAATCGGTACTCCGGATTGATACGATATCACAATCTCCATTCTTTTTTATTCCTTCCCGGCAAATGCAATACTATTCATATATAGTAAGTACAGTTTACGATAAAATCGTCCGCCTGTCAAGCGGACGATTTTGTTTTTAACTTTTTCTGTGCGGCCTTTTTGTGTATACCATTTGTACCATTCACCATTCCGATTACGGCTTGTGATTCCCTGTCCGTCATGCTATAATTTTTAATGCCCTGGATGCCGCTTAAACAAGCCAATCATTCAAGCCAGAGCCGTTTACTGTGATGGCACAGCACCTTTTCACACGCAAATTTGCACCGGAATGGAGGATTATCATGAAAAAAAGAGAACGATTCTCTCAGATCAGACTGTCAGATTCCCAGAAAGAAAAACTGAACGCAGAAATCAAAGCGTTCTATCTGGATGAACGGGGTGAAGAGATCGGCATGATCGAACAGATGCAGCTCATGGAACTGTTTGAACAGAAAATGGCACCGATCATTTATAATAGAGCACTTGACGATGCCAGAAAATGGTTTTCCCAGATGATGGATCATCTGGATTCTGAATACTACTCTCTGTACAGGAATGAAGACTGAAGCGATTACGTTCCCGTTTTGGGTGCGGCACCGCCCGCATCTTCTTCCTGCACAGATTTCCGATATTCTATCGGTGTCATCCGATACCGCTCTTTAAAGGCGCGGTTGAATGTCCGCTGAGAGTCAAATCCGCTGTCCAGCCAGACCGCCGTGACCGGAAGATTCGTATTTTCCAGGCAGGCACAGGCATAATGCAGTCTGACACCGTTTACATAACGGCTGAAGTTGCAGCCGAAAACACCGGAAAAAATACCCGATAAAACACTTCTGCTGACCCCCAGCGCCGAAGCCATGGATACCAGATCCAGTCTTTCACGGAAATGCAGCGCAACATAAACGGCCGTCTGATGGATCAGGTTCTGACAATGCGTGGACGCAATCCCACCCTCTTCTTTCGGCAGCAGCTTTAATTTGGGCAGACATTTTGCAAGCACAATCTGCACGTAAGCCTGCGCGACGACAGCCGGCTCTTTGGAAACAACAGAAAGTCCCCTTAATGCTTCCCGCACCTCTTCCCCGACAGACGGTCTTCTCAGAACCGGAACTTTCGGGCAGGACTGATGCAGCGTCTGTGTAAAAGCGCCGCACAGAGCAGACGGCACCTGAATGTAGAGCGCGCTGTTTTTTCCCTCTGAAAATGCCTGATAATGATGAATGACATCCGGGAAGACGAATGCCAGATCCCCCGTTTCCATATGGTACAATTCCATTCCGACACCGGCCTCCAGACTCCCCTCAGTGACATAAATGATTTCCAGTGCATCATGAAGATGAGGCGGCACATGACGCGATTCCTTCTGTCTGGACAGAACACGTTCTTTTGTCTCTTCGTATTGTATATACATCAAAATTCCATTCCTTTCCTGACTTTTTTGTGTTTTGCATGTTGACTACATGGCGCCTTTTGCCCTTTTCCCCTCACAGATCAATCCGGCTGATACGATCATTATATTGTTTTCGCTTCTTTTTGGCTATAAAGTCAATGAGACAGAATATGCACAAAATGATACGATTCCTCAAAAAAAAGACTGTCCCCTTTGCGCACTGTAAAACCAGTACCGGGAAACAGCCTTTCTGTTTCGATGGTCATTCTTTATTCTGCCTGCCGCAGAATATTATAAATTACTTCATTCTCATCCTGCCGTGCCCTTTCCATCAACTCGTTTCGTTTCTCCTTCGACAGCCTGGAGACGGTAATAGAAAAATAGGCAATCTCATCGTTTCGGTAAAATGTTTCCGCCAACGCAGCAATCTCATCCTGTCGCAGTTCGTCTATCAGTATGGAAAAGATCTCTATGCGGTCCTCTGCATAGGCTCTTTTGCAAAAATCTCTCTTCATATCCACCGGCATCACGTTGATCAACAGGGAAAAGAAATCTACTCGTTCCCCGCTATATGCCTTTTCACAGTAATCTTTAACGGCTTCATTGGGCAGTTCACCGCTCACACAGCTAAACTCCCATATCTCATCATTTTCATAGGCCTTCCGCGCATAGTCCTCTATCTCATCAGGGGGCAGATAAACGATAGCTCTGATATAGAGACTCTCCATTTCCAGAGAAAATTTTTCCTCTGTCCGGATTTCATCAGCCAGCCGGGCAATCAGATCCGTCACCTCTTTGTCAGCCGCGTATTTTCTGATCTCCGGACTGAAAAATGCCGTGATCCTTTGTCCGTTATCCAGTACAAGTTCTGTCCTTGCACTTTCCTCCTGCACCCATTCCGCCTTCATGTTCCAGCCCAATTCAACAATATAAGGCGCGCGGTAAAAGCTGTTTTGGATGTAACTGTAAGAACCGATGTCTTTCTTCTCTGTTCCCCCGCGCCACTCCTCGTCTCCCGAACCAGAAAATTCCCCCTGCGCGATATCCTCTGCTACCTTACAGATCAGCGAAACTTCCTTTTGAGACAACATTCCTTTCCCGAGCGCCGCTTTGCACTCCTTCTTTACTTCCTCCGGAAAATTGTCAACAGATGAGAAGGGGCCAAGCGAGGTATAGCCGCTCTTTCTCACAAGCACGATTCCAACCCCGCCGACAAAACCACCTGTCGGCTTATCTTCCATCGCCGCACCGTCTGTGAGAACATAATAGGCGTTATCCTCTTCATCATATAAGAGATCGTAGGAATCTTCTGAAAAATCCGGGGACAGGCCTTCCAAATCATCTGAGACAAGGTCTTTCTTCTCCTGTCCGGCATATACCCCGAGCGTCGAAGAACAAAGGACGATGCCAATCGTCAGCAAAACCGTGACAAAAATCATTTTCACACTTTTTTTCTTATAATCCATAATCGCACCAAGCCTTTCTATCAATTGCCCCGCCCCTTCCGTCAGCGTGTTAGATACGAGCGGGCTCTTAAACGGTTCTTCCGCATGCAGAAAAGTAAGCAGCGTATCCCCATATTTTTTCCGTTCGGCCGCCCCCATCGTACGAATCACCTTTTCATCGCAGGCAAGCTCACAGTTTTTGCCGATCTGCCGCTCAAGCAGATAAACGATCGGATTAAACCAGTGGATACACAGCAGAATCTGTACCAGCCACTTAAAAAACAGATCAAAATATTTGTAATGCGTCAGTTCATGTGCGAAAACATAAGACAATGTTTCTTTTGTCTCCTCCGAAGCCGGCAGTAAAATCTGCGGGTGGAAAAATCCCGTCATCATGGGAGAAATCAGGAAGCGGTTCTGATATAAGCCGATCGGCCGTCTGATTTTCATCTCCTGCGCCTTCCTGAATAAAAGACTGCGCACTTCAGGATCCGTTACTTCCCTGTTTCCCGTTCTTACAAAATGCAGATAACTCTGATAAGAGAGGATCTTGCGAAGCAGCAATATAAGCGCGGCTGCCGCCCATATCAAAAACAGACAGGCGCCAACAGGCGACACTCCCCTGGTTCTGACAGCCCCAGGCTGTTTCGTCCCCGCACCCGCATCCGTTCCGGCAAACCATTCCGCATCTGTGTATGGCTCTGCCTCCTGATTCCATGCCGACTCTGTATGCTGTTGCGGCTCCTGATTCCATACCGACTCTGTATGCTGTTGCGGTTCCTGATTCTCTTCTGCCATCATAAACGGCTCCGCATCCTGACTCTGCTGCACGCTTATGTGTTCTTCCACGCTTAGAAACAGCGTCCCCACAAGCGAACCACCCATAGAAAACGGCACCAGAAAACGCAGCGCGACAAAGAGCCAGATATCGTACTGCCAGCGTCTGCTCAGCCTGTTCCTGCAGGGCAGGAGTAAAAGAAACACAAGTGAAAACAGGATCGTCCCGGAAAAAGAAAGCGAAAGCAACAATTTCATAAACTCACCGCATCCCGTAAGCAGATCCGTCAACATACACGCCACCCCCTTTCTTCACCTGCTTACATTCCATCGGTCTTTTTCGCCCAGAAGCTTTCGATCTCTTTTAAATCCGCTGATGAAATAACATCCTGACGCAGAAGCGTAGATACGAGTCCTCTGGCATTTCCCTCATAGATCCTGTTTAAAAAAGTCTGCGTCTGCATCTCCTGATACTCCTGCTGCGTGACTACCGCCGTATAATCGTTTCGTCTGCCGATCTTATTCGTTTTTAAAAACTTTTTTTCTACAAGGCGGGACAGCAGCGTAAGAACCGTATTCTTTTTCCAGTCCCTGCCTGTAACCCCTCCGCCCTGTATCTGCGCATGATCCTCTTTCTCCAATTCTTCCATGATATAAGAAAACAACGCGCTGTTCCCGTTTTTCCATATGATCTTCATAAGAACCAGTTCGGATTCTGATATCTGATACATAAAATCCCTCCTTTTATATTAACATCTTGTAGGCTTTCTATATATTAACATCTTGTAGGTCATAAGTCAAGACAAGAATTGAAAAAGGCGTAACGTCCCTGCTGCCTGCCCGGACTTTACACCTTTACATTTTTTGGTCTGTTTTCCAAATATATTCTATTACGGATCCTGTCTGTTTCAGGAATCCAGCCCTTCATAAATATCATCCCGCGTAATGTTATTCAACCACTTTCCGCTCCTGTAATGCTTAATGACCCACGGCCATTTCACAAATTCGTCAGTACACAGCAGAAAATACACCCACATCACAGGCAGTCTGAATACGAACGCAGAGATAAAGCCAAGCGGCACAGCATAACACCACATATCGATCGTGTCGCAGATAAAGCCAAAACGGCTGTCCCCGCCTGCCCGGAATACCCCCGCGATCAGTGTTGTATTGACCGCAGCGCCAAGCACATAATAAGTATTGATCAACAGCATGTATTTCAGATAATGCATCGCCTGCTCAGTCAGCGACGCATAATGCAGTACGACCGGCATAGCGGCCAGAACGATCAGCCCGCCGATGATTCCGGTAATCACCGTCAGGCGCATCACTTTCTTCGCGCCCTCTTTAGCTTCCTCAAGCCTGTTCTCCCCGATGATGTTGCCAAGCAGAATGCCGCCCGCGCTGGCCATACCAAAGCACAGTATCGTTCCGAAATTCCTCACGACGATGACGAAAGAATTGGCCGCAACCGCATCCGTGCCCAGATGCCCGATGATGACGGAATACATGGAAAACGCCACGCTCCAGCTGATGTCATTTCCAAGCGCCGGAAGGGAGAGCCTGATAAAGTCGTGGAACAGCACTTTATTTTTCACGAAAAGGTAACGCAGATCCAGCTTGATATCCCTGCTTCGGTAAGAAATGATGAAACAGAATGCAAGCTCGATCAGTCGCGAAAGGGAAGTCGCGATTGCAACGCCCATAGCCCCCAGTTTTGGCGCACCAAAAAGCCCGAAAATAAAGACCGCGTTCAGGATAATATTCAGGGAAAATGCCAGTACATTCGCGATGGTACTGATCACGACCCGTTCTATGCTGCGCAGTACCGCCAAATACACTTCCGTGATTCCCCAGCAAAGATAGCTGACACTCATGCAACGCAGATACGAGGCTCCGATCGTGATCAGTTCCGCATCATTTGTAAAGATCCGCATCATCTGCTCCGGGACAAACAGGGCAAGTCCGGCAAATGCGGCGGAAATCAGCATGGAAAAACGCAGGGCAATGCCTTCCACGATCTGAATCGCCTGCATGTCCCCCTTGCCATAGTACTGTGCACACAACATCGTCGCTCCCGTTCCAAGTCCGTAAAACACCATAAAAAGAACACTGGCATACTGCGAAGCAAGCGACACCGCCGATATGGATGACTGCCCCACATAATTTAACATGACCACGTCTGCGGAGCTGACCGCCGCGCTCAAAAGATTCTGGATAATGATTGGCAGTACGAGTTTAAAGATCTGACTGTAAAAGTTGTCGTCTCTCAGCTTGTTTCTTATTTTCATTCCATGATTCTCCTTGTCTCTCCGGCAGGAATCTCAAACACTTCCGTATTATTTTTAGAACCGATCCACATCGTCTGTGCGTTTGGATTATAAACCCTACTGCCGTCTACGGAAAAGACCAGATTCCGGTGTGCCGTCACATAATCGACGATCTGTCCGTTCGTCGCCATCCAGATTTCATCAGAATATCCGGCAATATAAGAAAAAAACGCCTCAATCACATGCCAGTTATCCACCCTGTCAAACTCATATGAATGCCCCCACAGATAAAATACCAGCGGCTGTCTGCCGTCCCTGCCGCTTCCATCATGTTCACAGAAACGCTTTGCCAGTTCCATCAGACGGGGATTGACGTGGTGGCAGGTCGGATGCCATTCCAGAAAGTCCTGCGGCAGATTAAATTCCTCCGTGGAAATGACCGTACGCGCATAACGGATTCCTGCTCCCCGCAGCATGTCCATCACATCCTGATCATACATCCCAAACGGATAGGCATGTCCTGTCACCATGTAGGGCACCATTCCCTCCAGAACTTCTCTGTCTTTTAAAACCTCATATAAGCCTGCACTCCCGCATCCGGTCAGCGCCGTATGCCTTGACGCGTGGGTCGCGATTTCATGCCCTTCATATAACTGCGCCACTTCTTCGATCGCGATTGTAGAATCATCCACAATCCTTCCATTGACCGCAAACGTCCCCTCCCGTCCGAAACAGGCGGTATTCAGATTGAATGTCCCCTTCACGCCGTAGCGGTTCATTAATTCCACGAGACGGCGGTCCTGCTTCACGCCGTCGTCATAACTGAGTGTTAACGCTTTTCTTTTTCCACCCGGAAAAAGCATCTTATTGATCCTGAAATCCGACATCTTTCTTCCCTCTTTCTGATTCATCTTCTTTTCTCCTGTCCCCGCAAAATGCTGCCTGTTTGCCTGCACCAAAGACCGCAGATGCAGCTCTGCGGTCTTTTATAGATCCCGGTCCGGCACGTCATCTTCCTGCCCCTGTGTCTTCTCTCTCGTCACATGCAAATAACGGCGCAGCACACATAACAGGATCACACTGATCACCGATACAAAATCCTCATAAGGCGTCGTTTCACTGATAATCATATGTCTTGCGACCAGAAAGATCAGCACCTCCATAATATTATCAGAGTTGGGCCGACAGAGCATCTGCAGAAACTCAATGCCGATCACGATCGTAAAAATATCTTCCAGGTAATAACGGAATGTAGATAAGTCCATGAACAGATCCCGGAACACCAGAAAGTCCTTAATCAGACTGCCGATCGAAAGCAAAATACCCACCAGTACGAGCAGCGCAACAAATAACTCTAAAATTCCGCAGATCTTATGCACATATTTTTCAAATTTCATTTTTCTGTTTCCTTTCCCGGCAGACACAAACTGCGGCCGTTTCCGCATGCTTTCGTTCAACATCTGATCACGTCGGGATCCGCAGTATCTGCCCAATGTTAAGAAGCGTACCTGTCAGTCCGTTCAGACTTCTGATCGCGTCAACCGTCGTTCCGAAACGCTGTGCCAACAGCCAGAGTGTGTCTCCCGAACGCACCGTATATTCAAAATAAGGCGCTTCCCCGGCGGTCGGTATTTTTAACACCTGCCCGATGCTGAGTTCATCTCCCGAAAGTCCGTTCAGATTTTTGATGGCGTCAACCGTTGTGCCGTATCTTTGCGCTAAAAGCCAGAGTGTGTCCCCGGCGCGGACTGTATATTCAACCGTACTGCCCCCGCCTCCGGGACCCGGCTCCGGCACATTTTCTTCAATTCCCAGATAAACGTTATACAATGCTCTCCACGTATCCGCTCCGACGATCCCGTCTGCCGTAAGACCGTTTAAGCGCTGAAACGCGATGACAGCCTGCCTGGTACCGCTTCCAAAAACGCCGTCCTGCGAGATATCCGGAATGCCCGGATAAAATTCGGCAATACTGTTTAAAAGGTATTGCAGGGTAATGACATCCGCGCCTCTGGATCCCTGCCGCAGTACAGAATTGGGCGGAACCGTACCGATGCCAAGCGATGTCCCCTCACTTTCGAGTTCTGCCAGTCTGGTAACCGCTGTATACAGGCTGGATATTTTGTACCAGGTAGATTTCCCGACGATCCCGTCCGCTGCCAGACCAAAAACAGACTGAAATTTTTTAACCGCTGCCTCCGTACTGCTTCCAAATACTCCCGCCTCGTCGGTAATGGCCGGGATCGCAGGATAGTTCCTCCGTATCCTGTTTAAATAAGTCTGGATCGTCTGCACGTCAAGCCCTCTGCTGCCGGCCCGAAGGGGTGTGCCGGGATAAGAAGAGGTGACATTGGAGATCGTATTCGTCTCCGTGATCTCGATGTCATCCGGATAGTAACTGCGCAGGATCTGAATCGGTGTAAGCCCTCTCTGCGCCAGCGTGACAGTCCCCCACTGTGAGAGTCCCGAGCAGGTCACCGTTGTACCGTTGCAGAAAGAAGTAAAATACGGCGCTTCCTGTCCCCGTCTGCGTACATATTCATTAAAGATCTCATCCACGATCCGGTTAATGGAATCGTACGTCGGCCGCCCATACACATACGCCTGATCATATGCCGTGCTGTTTGTAATGTCAAATTGATAGCCGCGGCTCCGATACCATTCGGTGAAAACCCTGTTTAACGCAAACGTGATGACCGCATAAATATTTGCGCGCAGCGCCGCTTCCGGCCAGGTCGGATAAATCTCACTGCTCGCCACATTTTTGATATAGTCCGGAAACGATACCTGTACATTGGACGCCGAAGAAGACGGGCTTCCCAGATGTACCGTGATCGGGTTCGGAATCGTCACCTGACGCAGCACGCGCGGTTCTGCAACCGGTTCTTCCTGAAAACGCGGCGTCCGCATCGAGGCCGCCGGTTTGTTGATCGCAATCTGCGTCACCGTAGGCGTGCGCTGCAATTCCTCCATCGGTGTAAGCGTTACAGGCAAGACAGCCGTCTCTCTCTCAAAAATCGGTATGCCGGAAACAGAAACCGAATTAAAACCCGCTCTCTGGGCCATCACATTGTAACCCACATACGGTTCACCCAGATAATCGGACTCCAGTGACAGCGCTTTTCCCACTGTCTCCAGAGAGACCACCTGTGTTTCCCCATTTTCATCCGTTATCAGATCGTAAACACGCCTGCCCTCGTCATCCGTTATCCTGATCTGCACACCCTCTAAAGGAAGGGCGTCATGCGCAGTCCGTGACTGGACGGTTAAGTAACCTATCGCCATAACTATAAAACTCTCCTTTTTATCTACTGTTTTATTATATGAACAACGGATAAAAAGGGAATCTTTTTCATTAAATCACTTGTCTGAATAGTATAACATTACAGTAGATCCTTGTAAAGTTCATCCTCCTCACAAAACTGCATATGCGGAAACTCCGACTTGCGCTTCGATCCATTTTCCATTCAGATCGCCAGTTTTTCCCGCAGATATTCCGTGAGCACTTTCGACGCCTGCTCATGTGCGCGTTCGCCCGGATGTCCATGAGAGCCGACCGTCTCTGACGTCGTATTGGGAAGCTGTAAAAAGGCAACATTTTCATCCCCTGACATTTCCTGTAGGTATTCATGGCATCCGTGATGGCAAATGTCAGATCATATACCAGCATTCCGTATGTCCAGACAATATGGGACGACGGATTGTTCCTGCGGATCATGAAAAGAAAATCCGTCACCGCCTTCTTAAAACGTGCAATGTCTTCTTCCCTGAAGCTTCCGTCGGCTTCCTTATGCTGTTGAAACGTCTCTCCGGTTTCAGGATTTCTCCACTCCGGCTGATGAAAGGCCCCCGCATCGCTCGTACCCAGATTAACGATAATGGCATCCGGCACCCAGCTGCCAAAATCATAGGGCTTCCAGGCGCCCAGCCGCTCATTCGTCTTCCCCGTTGCAAGACCGCATACTTTTTCATAGCAGGAAGGAATGGTATGACGCGGATCGTTATCCCATCCGCTCAAAACCCCCCATCCACCCTGAGAAATAAGACGAAACTCCGCATCCAGCGCATCAGAAACCATTTTCGCATAATTCCTGCTCACACTCATATACATGGCCAGCCAGTCTGTATCCGCCTCCGCACCGTAAGTCCCCTCTCCGGAAGTGATACTGTCTCCGATAAATTCCAGTTTAAAGCGCCTGTCCGCAACCGGCACAAAGTCACCGTCCAGCCGGAATCCCCTGATCAGTATACTGCACGCATCGTCTTCCGACATCGCCTGCAGTTCTCTGAAAAATCTGACATTCTTGACTGCCTCCCGGCTCATGCTGCGGAAAAGACACAGCGAATAACGCCCCGCAGTCAACATCTGTCTGCTCATAAAAGAACCGTTCAGTTCCGTATAGATCCACGGCTCGTGCAGTCCGAAATCCACATCGATATCAATCCACAGTTCCGATCCCGTCACATTCACTTCGATTCCGCTCCCGTTAAAAAATAACGGCAGCGGGTCCTGTGTCTCATCCGTCCTCCCATGAATCTTATAATACGCAGTCTCCTTCAGGCCATAATATTTCAAATTTTCGTCTGGATTCATCATTTCCTCCTCCCTGTCTGCTCTACATCGCAAAATCAAAAAGACTGATCTGGTTAGACTCCGGAAGATCTCCCAGCAGTCCCAGGCTCCCCATCAGTTCCGTTACTGTAAGCGATACTTTTGTACGCTCACGGAAATCCTGTTTGGACAAAAACGGTCCGTCTTTGGCCGCCTCCACAACAGCGTCCGCCGCCCGCTCACCCATCCCGTCAATGCTGTTTAACGAAGGCATCAGGCGGTTCGTGCCGACCACCTGAAACAATCGCGCCTGCGCCGTAAAAATATCGATCGGTTCAAATTCAAATCCTCTGGCATACATTTCCTGCACAATCTTCATATCACGGTAAGAGTCCTGCTCCTTTTTGGAAAGCGTATCGCTCCTGCGCTTATAATCGGCCATCACAGTTTCCAGGTGTTCCCTGCCCTGACACATCATTTCATAAGAAAATCCATTTGCACGGATACTGAAAAAAGCGGCATAATAAGCCAACGGATAATTGATCTTACAATATGCAATCCGCCACGCCATCATGACATAAGCCGCAGCATGTGCCTTGGGGAACATATATTTAATTTTCTTACAGGACCAGATATACCAGTCGGGGACATCCGCCGCCTTCATGGCCTCCTCCCATTCCGGCTTTAATCCTTTGCCCTTACGTACACTCTCCATGATCGTAAAAGAAAGCGCAGGCTCCACGCCCATCTGGATCAGATAGATCATAATATCATCACGACAGCAGATCGCGGTGGAAATGGTCGCTTTTCCCTCTTCGATCAAGGTCTGGGCATTTCCGAGCCACACATCGGTTCCATGTGCCAGTCCTGCAATACGGACCAGATCCGTAAAACATTTTGGTTTGGCATCGATGACCATCTGCATCGCAAATTCCGTACCAAACTCCGGTATTCCCAGACAGCCCAGCTTACAGCCGTTGATCTGATCAGGCGTAATGCCGAGCGCCTGCGTGGAGGCAAACAAAGACATCACCTGTTTGTCATCAAGCGGTATCTTAACCGGGTCAAGTCCCGTGATGTCCTGCAGCATACGGATCATCGTCGGATCATCATGCCCGAGGATGTCTAACTTCAGCAGATTGTGGTCGATCGAGTGATAGTCGAAATGCGTCGTTACAATATCCGTTTTCATGTCGTTCGCCGGATGCTGGACAGGTGTAAAGGAATTAATATCTTCCCCTACCGGAAGGACAACGATACCGCCCGGATGCTGTCCCGTACTTCTCCTGACACCGGTGCAGCCGACTACAAGCCGGTTGATCTCACAGACCCGCTTGCGCTCCCCGTGATCCTCATAATAGTTTTTTACATATCCAAAAGCGGTCTTATCCGCCAGCGTACCAATCGTACCCGCCCGGTATGTCTGGCCGTAGCCAAAGATCACTTCCGTGTATTTATGCGCTTTACTCTGATATTCTCCCGAAAAGTTCAGATCAATATCCGGCTCCTTATCCCCCTTAAATCCCAAAAAAGTCTCAAACGGAATATCAAAGCCTTCTTTGCTGAGCGGTGCGCCGCAGACCGGGCAGTCCTTATCCGGCATATCACAGCCCGCACCGCCGCTATAAGCCCTGACCTCCTCAGAATCAAAATCATAATAATGACACTTGGGGCACAGATAATGAGGGCTCAATGAGTTTACTTCCGTGATCCCCGCCATATTCGCCACAAATGAAGACCCGACAGAACCTCTCGACCCGACCAGATAACCGTCCTCCACGGATTTCCAGACAAGTTTCTGCGCGATGATATACATCACCGCAAACCCGTTTGATATAATCGAGTTCAGTTCTTTCTGCAGACGATCCTCCACGATCTGCGGAAGTGTCTCTCCATATAACTCATGCGCTTTCTTATAACAGATGTCCGTCAGCAGCCTGTCGCTGTTTTCAATGACAGGAGGACATTTATCGGGTCTGACCGGAGACATGGACTCAATCATGTCGGCAATCAGATTGGTATTGGTGATAACCACTTCCTCCGCCTTGTCGCTGCCCAGATAAGAAAATTCCTCCAGCATTTCCTCCGTCGTGCGCAGATACAGCGGCGGCTGATTGTCCGCATCCGCAAAATGCTGTCCCGCCATAATAATGCGACGGTAGATTTCGTCTTCCGGCTCCAGAAAATGAACATCACACGTAGCCGCCACCGGCTTATGAAACTGCTCGCCGAGCTCCACGATCTTACGGTTGATCGCCATCACGTCTTCCATGGAACGAATCTGGGGAAGCTTTTCGGATTCTATCATAAACCTGTTATTGCCAAGCGGCTGGATCTCCAGATAGTCATAAAAATCAACGATCCGCGCGATCTCAGCATCCGCTTTTCCGTCTAACAGGGCCCTGTAAAGCTCCCCCGCTTCACAGGCGCTCCCCAGAATCAGCCCTTCCCTGAACTTTTGCAACAGACTCTTGGGGATACGCGGTCTTCTGGCAAAGTAATTCAGATGTGATTCCGACACAAGCCGGTAAAGATTCATGCGGCCGACATTGTTTTTGGCAAGGATAATCGCATGATAGGTGGGCAGTTTCCTGATAATATCCGGATTGGAAGCCCCCATCGCATTCACCTGCGCCAGCGTATCTGCACCCTCATTGTGCAGCATCGGTATGAACTTCACGAAAATTTCCGCCGTTGCCTCCGCATCATCCACCGCCCGGTGATGATTCTCCAGCGATACGCCCAGCGTCTTTGCCACCGCATCAAGCGTATGCTTTGCCTGTCCGGTCAGCAGTACTCTTGCAATGCCCACCGTGTCCACATAAGTAAAATCATGCGGAATATCCAGTCTGTCGCAGTTTTCCATGATAAAGCTCATATCAAAGTTCGCGTTGTGGGCGACTAATACCGTTCCCCTGCAAAAATCAACAAACTGCGGCAGGACAATATCGATCCGCGGCGCATCCATCACCATCGTGTCATCAATACCTGTCAGTTTTTCAATTTCAAACGGAATCGGCACATCAGGATTCACAAAAGCAGAAAACCGATCCACAATCTTTCCATCTTCCACCTTCACGGCGCCGATTTCAATGATCCGGTTATTGATTGGAGAAAATCCAGTCGTCTCGATATCAAATACGACAAAAGTTTCCGACAGATCCTGTCCTTTGTCGTTTGTGACAATCTCCTTTAAGTCATCTACCAGATATGCCTCCACCCCATAGATCACCTTGAAAAAGTCCTGTTTGTCGGGTTCCTCCTCTCCTGCCTCCTTCCTGCGGCTCTTCTCGGCTTTCCACAGGTCTTCCCAGACGTGATTGGCATCAGGAAATGCCTGCAGGACGCCGTGATCAGTAATTGCAATCGCAGGATGTCCCCATTTGTAAGCCCTCTTCACAATATCCTTTGCTTCTGAAACACCGTCCATATCGCTCATCTTCGTATGACAGTGCAGTTCCACGCGCCTGCGCACGCTGTTATCACTGCGGGACGTCGTGAAATCAGGAATCTTCTTCACGCCGTAAACAGAACCGATCGTGAGCTCGTGATCGAACTTGTCAATGACCGCCATACCTTTAATCTTGACAAAAGCGCCCGGCTTCATTTCCGCCGTAATCTCAGCCACCTGATCGTTTGCCGCAAAGAATTTGATCGTCATCGTATCAGTAAAATCCGTGATATCATAGATCAGAATCGTCCGTTCATTTTTAATCTCCCGCTTGTCAAAATTAAGAATCTTTCCGCGGACAACGACTTCTCCCATCTCTCCGATGATCTCTTCCATGTGGATGGTTTCTTCCTCAAAATCCCTTCCATATAAAACATCGGGATTATCTGAGCGCTTATAGGGACGCCGCGTGTCGCCGCCTCCTGCAGACGCAGACGATCCTGCCGCACTCCTCCCGGAAGAAGGCGCCTGCCGCGCCGTTTTCATACCGGCGGCCGCACCTGCCGTCTGCCCGTCCCTTCCTGCTTTGACTTCTTTGCCCGGTTCCGCTGCCATGCGCGCGGGCATGGATTGTCCCATGCCACGCTCCGCATTGTCCGCTTCGCCGTCTCCCGCGCCGCCATAGCCTGCGCGCGCGGAAATCTCCGCGATCTGCATCGCCAGACGCTTCTCGTCCTCTTCTTTATGCTTTCCGCCTGTATGCTCTTTATAGGCAGCCAGTACTTCTATGGAAAAGCCGCACCGCTCATTATAGATTTTTTCCAGAATACGGACCAGCTCTTCTGATTTTTCTTTCCCCAGAACAGTGTCTTCTATGGTTAACAGAATCTGATTGTCCTTAGGATAGGTGATATCCGCATTTTTGAACAGATGATATTCCACCGGCGAATATTCCCGCAGTTCCAGCAGGATGCTTCCCCGATACGTTTCCATCAGCCGCTGTGTATTATACTGTGCGGAGAGACGGTACTTCTCATAAATACGGACCGTCATGAATGCCGTCGGAAACAGCTGCTTTCTGATCTCCCGCTCCACAAAAAAGACATCCTCTTTCTGGATCAGTCTGTCCGAAGAAATATAGATTCTCAAAAAATCTTTCCGCTTTGTCGCAGAGATCCGCTCCACCATCACCTGCCCGAACAAATCACCGATACCGCCGTCCAGTTTCAATGTCGGAAACACTTCAAAAAATTTTTTTGCCATGATCTGCTTTCTTTCCGTTATGCCCTTATTCTTCCCAATGCAATAAT
Organism: uncultured Lachnospiraceae bacterium; assembly: GCA_947577185.1. GTDB lineage: Bacteria > Bacillota > Clostridia > Lachnospirales > Lachnospiraceae > UBA3282. Next base: position 104,111 of record CANPUE010000001.1, read on the forward strand.
TCCTCGCGCAGTGTGTTTAATAACTCTGCCTCCGGAACTTTCTTTATGATCTCGCCATGCCTGATCAAAAGTCCTTCCCCGATTCCGCCCGCGATCCCGATATCGGCCTCTTTTGCTTCTCCGGGACCGTTAACCGCACAGCCCATCACGGCCACTTTGAGTGTCAGCGGGATATCCGCCACCATCTCCTCCACCTGATTGGCCAGCCCGATCAGATCGATCTTCGTCCTGCCGCAGGTCGGGCAGGAAACCACTTCGATTCCGCCCCTGCGAAGTCCCAGCGTCCGCAGGATCAGTTTCGCGGACCTGATCTCCTCCACCGGATCGCCCGTCAAAGAAACACGGATCGTATCGCCGATCCCCTCATACAAAATAATGCCCAATCCGACCGCAGACTTGATGTTTCCGCTCTGTACCGTACCCGATTCCGTAATACCCACATGCAGCGGATAATCGGTTTTCTGCGCAAGAATCTCATGCGCCCGGACGCACATCATGACATCAGAAGACTTGATGCTGATCACAAGATTATCATAATCAAGTTCTTCGATCATCTGCACCTTATCGAGCGCACTCTCCACGATTCCTTCCGCCGTCACCCCATGATACTTCTCGATCAGCTCTTTCTCCAGAGAACCGCTGTTGACACCCACTCTGATCGGAATATTCCGCGCCTTCGCCGCCTTAACTACCGCCTCTACTTTTTCCCTTCCGCCGATATTCCCCGGATTGATGCGGATTTTATCTGCACCGTTTTCTATGGCGGCGACCGCCATCTTATAGTCAAAGTGAATATCCGCCACGAGCGGAATGTGAATCTGCTTCCTGATTTCCTTCACCGCCCGAGCCGCCTCCATAGTCGGCACGGTAACACGAACAATCTCGCACCCTGCCCGCTCTAACTCCAAAATCTGCGCCACCGTCGCTGCAACATCTTCCGTCCTTGTATTGGTCATCGACTGAATCAGGACCGGATTTCCTCCGCCGATCACCCGGTCACCGATCGTCACTGTTTTCGTCTGACTGCGATAAGTCGTCATATCTTTCCTCCTCTTCGTTTCCATATAGATTCTTTCTCTAGGCAAAACGCCTGCTTCTGTCATGCGCTTTTCGTTCCGGCACTTCAATCCTCTGCTTTCGTTTATCTGTTCTTCTGATCAGTATGCTGATCGTATCTCACAACCATTTTCATCTCCTGATTCCTGTCGCGTATCCTCCTTTCCGCGTCCGGAAGTACTGAAATCCGTCTTCTATTCTTTCTATTTTCGTTTATTTTTCCGTATCATTTCCTGATGAATATTATAACATACCCCTGCTGTCTGTTCAATTGCCTTTCTCCTCCCCCTCGCATCCGCCGCCTTCTATCGAAAAGATCCGCTCCCGTCTTTTTCCGGTCTCACAGTCTGTCAGACTGATGGAAAGTTCCTGCCGTCCGCCCCTGTCAAACAGTTTTTTTTCCAGCTCAAACACAAAATCCCCATCCGCTGTATAAATGCTGTCATACCGTATGACCAGCTTCTGACCCTGTTTGTTGTACACGGTGACCGGAAGCGGTTTCTCCCTCCCGCATACCGAAAGAGCTGCTCCGTAGAGCAGCGCAGTGCCAAGCAGGCCGCCAAGTACGAATAAGCCGACTGTTTTTTTCTCCGTCAGCCAGATCCGTTTCTCCATTTTGCATATCACAAACTGGCTGCGCCTCTCCTTTCTGCCAGGAGAAAAATGCCCCCGCTTTTTACACAGCAGATCTTCTCTGATTTCCTCCACAGTCTGATATCGTTTTGACGGTTCGGCCTGTGTGCATTTTCCGACAATCCGTTCTATCCGCCGCGTAAGATTCGGCGCCATGCACCGGACCGGTCTGATCCCGCATGGCGGCAGGGATGGATTATAGCCTGTCAGCATATGATATAATGTCGCGCCAAACGTATAAATGTCACTGCGCTCATCGGCCCTGCCGGCGCCATTCCTTCCATCCGTCAGCTGTTCCGGCGCCGCGTATCCGATTGTTCCTGCCACAGTTTCCTGACCTGTTTTCCTATAACAGGGTGAGAGAGCCGCCCCGAAATCCACCACCCGCAAACTGCCTTCCGGACATACCATGATATTTTCAGGTTTCAGATCACGATATATGACTGACGGTTTCTGTCCATGCAGGTAAGACAACAGATCCAACAGCTGTATTGCCCATTCGCAGGCCTTCTTTTCCGGTATGCATCCTTCCAACTCTATAAAATTATGTAAACTGATTCCTTCTATATACTCCATCACCAGATATTGTCTGTCTTCTTCAAAATAATCATATACGGCAGGTAACATCGGATGCCTTAATCTCTTTAGTATCTCCATCTCTTCCCGCAGAAGCTGTCTCTCGGCTGCGCTCTGAACACACTTACCTGTCTTGATCGCAACGAAACGCTCCATATGCTTATCCCGGGCCCGGTAGACTACCCCCTGCCCTCCTTCCCCGATCTGTCCGTATATTTCATACTTCCCGTCCAAAACTTTACGATTCACAGTCTTTTGCGTCATTTCGTGCACACCCCTTTCCTTTTTTTCGTCTCCCTTTTTCCGTTCTGATATAAATTGCAGAAAGATTATCCCGCTCTCCCCGTCTCATCACAGCCTCGCCGATCTCTCTCAGCCTTCTTTCTTTTCTTCCTTCCGTCATCCGGGAAGGAAGTAATACCTCTCCGATTTCCCTTCTTTCTATCCTGCGCCAAAACCCATCGCTGCAGATCAAAAATGCTTCCCCGCTCCTTACAGCGCCCATTTTAAAGTCCGGCCTGAAATACCCGAAACTGCCGACACACTTTGTCAGCATATTTGTCCCCTGTACATGATCCTGCGTCAGAACACGTACTTTGGCCATATCGCTTCCTTTTTGCGTGCTCAGATGGTAGATCCGGCTGTCCCCCAAATGCCAGATCAGATACTTTTTCTCCCAGAGTACCAGCATGGAAAGCGTCGTGCCCATTTTGAAATTACGCTTATCCGCATACCTCTGCAGCCTGCCCTGCACCTGAAAAACTTTCCTCTCCGCACATCGTCTGATGACCCAGAGCGGTTTCTTTTTTCCGATCGCGGGAAGCAGCCCGTCATAAAACCATGTCACAAGCTCTTCTGTCAGATAACCGCTCGCGCATTCGCCAAGATCAAGGCCCCCCATGCCGTCACAGAGCGCTGCCATGAGCACCCTGCCCTTTGACGTTAACGCCTGCAGCACGATGAGCGAATCCTGATTGCACGCACGAACGACTCCCTTTTCCCAATATACAGTTGTATCATAAAGCATATGGTACGCTCTGCCCCCTTTTGATGATTTGTTTCTCCACGATTTACTTAACTCTGATAACTGCAGCGAACTCTGCAAAGATTTTTGAAAGACCGGCAGAAACGCTCCTGAAGCTTCCTGCCGGAAAATGATCTGAAACTGACAGCTTAAACTGATTTTTATTGCTGTTAAAAAATTATAACCTATTTATGATCCTTTGACAAGGATTTTTCTTTTCATTTGTTTATCCTTTTTTGCGTACTATTTTGATTTATCCGCAAGCCATTTATCAAAACGGGATTCAAATTCCTTCTCGTAAGCAGAACCCGGCGTCGGAATCTCCACCATTTTTCTCTCCCAGGAAGAAAGGTAGATGGCATTGCTCAGCACAAGACTCCTGACTGCCTCCGCACCGTCCGCGATCATCTCTCCCCTGGCAAAAGCATTGAACAGGGCAGGATACCCCTCTTTCGTCTCTTCCACGGGAATGTCCCGCAGACTCATCTGTGGTCTGCCATATAAATTATTTTCCGCAGTGCGGTACTCTCTCTCCGGTCTGTCCAGTTCATAAATGCGAAGCGTGCCTTTCTCGCACACAAGAAGCGCATCGTCAAAGCTGATCTCAAAACGGTTCACACCCGCAGCCTCTCCGGTGGAAGCAATGAACACCCCGCTCGCTCCATTCTCCCATTCCATATAGGCAGTCACATCATCCTCAACTTCTATCTGATGATATTTTCCCTCATGGCAAAAGCCCTGCACCCTCGATGGCATGCCGCAGATCCACTGCAGCAGATCAAGATTATGCGGGCACTGGTTTAACAGGGTTCCGCCGCCGTCCATCGCCCATGTCCCTCTCCATGCGGCGCTGCGGTAATAAGCGTCAGGACGATACCAGTCCGTCGCAATCCAGTGAATACGTCTGATCCCTCCATATTTTCCGTTCTTTACAATCTCTCGCATTTTTATGTAAATCGGAAAGGTTCTCTGATGGAAAACAAATCCATACCGCAGAAAGGGATGCAGACTGCGGGCAGCTTCATAGACTTCCTGCATCATGCGCGCCTGCCTCGAAGCAACGCCTGCCGGTTTGTCACAAAGCACATTCAGGCCGCGTTTCAATCCTTCGGTCACATAATTCTCATGAGAATAATGCGGTGTTACCACGATCACCGTATCGATCTCCACTTCCCTTTTGTCGTATGCCGCATACAGATCTTCTCCCGATTGATAGAATGGAAAATCCTCCGGCAGATACGGCGCAAGCATGTCGAGACGTTCCTGCGTGATTCTGGTTCCGGCGCAGAGTTCCATGCCGCAGACCTGTTTTTTGGCAATCATCAGAGCATACTTGCTCCCCATATTCCCCATTCCGATGATCGCAGTTTTCATCTTTTCGTTCATGCCCTTCCTCCTGTCGCAATTCCCTATCGAATAATCTTCATGATATCATTGTACATAACAAACACCATCAGGATCATGAAAACCACGAGGCCGGCAAAATGTACCATGCCTTCTTTTTCCGGCGAAATCGGCTTACCGCGCACTACTTCAATAAACATAAAGACGAGCCTGCCGCCGTCTAATGCAGGCAAAGGAAGGAGATTGAGTATGCCGAGATTGACAGACAGCAAAACAATGATATTCATCATCGTAAATATAATGGAAGAAATTCCGTATGGTTTTGCCTCTTCATAAGTGTCTCCGACAAACTGGGCGATCCCGATCGGCCCGGAGACGTCTTCTTTCGCAGCCTGCCCGCGGATCAGCATCAAAAGACTTCTGTAAGTCGCCTTAACCCAGTAACGGACCTCATAAAGACCGTACTGAAAAACCTGAGCCGGGTTACAGTCAAAATGTTCTCCCATCCCTGTAAAACCGATATAGTATCTGCCGTCCTGCTCGCTGTAACGCGGCGTAAGCGTCATATCCAGCACAGTATCACCGCGTCTGACCTGGATTTCCATCGGCTCTCCCCGATTGAGTGCAGAGATCAGACTTACTTCACGATAAATGCGGATCCTCTCACCATCGATCCTCACAATCTCATCTCCGGCAAGAATGCCGGCCTCCTCAGCAGCCGACGACTCTGTGATCTTCTGGATAACCGGTTTATCGGAACCGTTGAACGCCACGATGATAAGAGAAAAAACAAACGCCAGCAAAAAGTTAAAGATCGGCCCTGCCGCCACTGCCGCGATTCGTGCCCCGACACTGGCCGACAGAAAAGAATGCTCATCTATCTGCCCGTCTTCCGCTCCGATACCATCGTCCCCGTCAAACATACAGGCGCCGCCGATCGGCAGGAGCTTGAGGGAATATTTCGTTTCCCCCCTACGGAAAGAAAGTATCGTAGGGCCCATTCCCACTGCAAATTCCATAACGCGTATCCCGTTTCTTTTTCCGATCAGAAAATGACCAAATTCGTGTGAAATGACCACAATGCTAAAAATAATCAAGAATAGTATAATTGTTGTAATCAACCTAATAACCATGCCTTTCTCTCAGCTTGCTGCGATGATAGCCTTTACGATATCAGACTTTCAATATATTCATATGCTTCTGCCTCCGCCTGCAGAATCTGTTCTACAGAAGGGTTCTCCACTGTCTTATGATGCCCCATACAACGCTCGATTAATTCCGGAATCTGTAAAAAACCGATTTTATGCCGCAGGAATAAGGCAACTGCCTTCTCATTCGCCGCATTGAACACAGTCGGCATGCTGCCGCCCATCCCTGCCGCCTCATAAGCGAGCGCCAGGCCCCGGAATGTCTCTGTATCAGGTTTCTCAAAGGTAAGCTGCCCCAATGCAAAAAAATCCACCCTTTTGCCCTCAAGCGGTCTTCTGTCGGGATAAAACAGCGCATACTGAATCGGAAGCTTCATATCCGGCACGCCAAGCTGAGCCATAATACCGCCGTCTGCATATTCCACTGCGGAATGAATAATACTCTGCGGGTGGACGACTACCTGAATCTGCTCAAGCGGCACATCAAACAGCCACCCCGCCTCCATGACTTCCAGTCCTTTGTTGACCAAAGAGGCCGAATCGATCGTCACTTTCTGTCCCATCGACCAGTTGGGATGTCTGAGCGCATCCTCCATCGTCATCCCGGACAGTTCTTCTTTCCTGCGTCCGCGGAAAGGCCCGCCGGAAGCCGTCAGAATGATTTTGCTCACCCGCTCTTTGTTCTCCCCGTGTAAAGACTGGAAGATCGCACTGTGCTCACTGTCAACGGGCAAAATCGGAACGCCATGTTCTGCCGCAAGCGGCATGATGATGTGTCCTGCTGTGACCAGCGTCTCTTTATTCGCAAGCGCGATCGTTTTTCCCTGTTCGATCGCTGCAATGGTCGGCCTGATGCCGATCATACCCACAACGGCGGTTACTAACAGCTCCAGTTCCGTCATCGTGGAGACTTCAATCAGCCCTTCCATACCGGAGAGCACTTCCACATCCAGATCCGCTGTCCGGCATTTTAAATCCGCGGCCGCCGCTTCACTCCACATGACAGCCTTCTCAGGATGAAATTCACGGATCTGCCGCTCCATCAATTCCACATTGGTTCCGGCCGCCAGCGCCGTCACTGTAAGATCCGGATTTTTTCTGACGATTTCTAATGTCTGTGTCCCGATCGATCCCGTAGACCCCAGTATTCCTATCTTTTTCCTTTGCATATCCGTCCCCTTTCATACTGTCATCTTATCAAATTCCGACAATCAGCGCCAGTCCGAAAAAAACAAGCGGCGCCGCAATGATGACACTGTCAAAACGATCCATAATACCGCCATGCCCCGGTATCAGCTTCCCATAATCTTTGATCTCATTGTCCCTCTTAATGGCAGAAGCCGCCAGATCCCCAACCATGGAAACAAGCGCACCCACTGCGCCAAGACACATTGCTCCGCCCAGGTTCAGCTGAAACTGCTGTGCGGTAAACGGGTTGATCACGAAATAAGTATACAGCCCGAATAAAAGAGCAGCTCCGGCCACACCGCCGATCCCTCCCTCTACCGATTTCTTTGGGCTTAACTTCGGCGCCATCTTATGCCTGCCAAACAACACGCCCACGGCATAAGCACAGGTATCACTGCCCCACGAACACAAAAATACCAGCCATACCAGATAAATACCGTGGTCCAGTCCCATCCGGATCATATACAGAAACGAAATGAGAACCGGCGCATATACAAATGCAAAAAAAGCTGTCATAACCTGACCCGCCTTATATCTGGGAAAACTGAATACATACACAAACATAAAAACGATCAGGGAAAGTACGATGCCCATTGCCAGAACACGATATATGGCTCCGATATCATCTACTTCTGAATTTAATATACTGACAGACAATCCGGCATAATACACTACAGTCATCACAAAACCGGATCGTTCCAGACCATTCATCTTTTTTTCCGCTGTATGCACGCCTGTCGCTTTTGTCAGTTCATAATATCCGATCAGAGAGATCGCACACAGCGCAGCCGTGAGCAGCCATCCTCCTGCCCAAAGAACAACAAAGGCAAGAAAAACCAGAATGATGCCGCTAATTAATCTTGTACGAAACATATTTCATCATGCCTTTCTCTTAATCATTGTCTTCGGGTTCATCCTTCACCATGCCATATTTCCTGTTTCTCTTATTATATGACATAACAGCCTTTTCCAATTCTTCCTTTGTAAAATCAGGCCAGGCTGCGTCCGTGATATAAAACTCCGTATAAGCGATCTGCCAGAGTAAAAAATTAGAGATCCGGTTTTCATTGCAGGTGCGGATCAGCAGGTCAGGCTCCGGCAGATCATGGGTATCCAGTGTATCGCTGATCATCTGCTCAGTGATCTCTTCTTGCTTCAAAGTCCCTTCCGCCACTCTCGAAGCCAGTGTCTTTACCGCACGCACGATCTCATCGCGTCCACCGTAATTCAACGCGATCTGAAAATGAAGTCCGGTATTATTCCGTGTGGCCTCTTCCAACTGCGCAATCCGCTCCCTGATATCTTCATCAAGTCCGGTCTTATCACCAATCACACGGACGCACATATTATTTTTAGCCGCAGTTTTTAAACACGTCTTCATATAATTCCGAAGAAGCTTCATCAGCGCATCCACTTCATCCCTGGGTCTGTTCCAGTTTTCTGTCGAAAAAGCATACACCGTCAGATATTGGATCCCCATGCGGTAAGCTTCCTCACAGATGACTTCTACTGTCCTGGCACCCTGAACATGCCCATAGTTTCGCGGCATTCCCTTGCTCTTAGCCCATCTGCCGTTACCATCCAGAATGATCGCCACATGAGCCGGTATCTTCATACCTTCTTCCATCGTAATCCTCCATTTCTGCTCACGGTATACCCTCCAATAACCGTAAAAAGAATTTCCGGGCAGCCACAGGCCGCCCTGGAAATTCTTCCGCATTTTTTTACATTTCTAAACTGTCATGATCTCTTTCGACTTCTCTTCTACCAGCTTATCCACGTCCTTAATATACTTGTCCGTCAGCTTTTGCAGCTGGTCGCCCAATTCCTTAATCTCGTCTTCCGAAACCTCCTCTTTGGCAAGTTTCTTGAAAGCATCCATCCCATCACGTCTCGCGTTTCTGACCGCGACTTTATTTTCTTCGCCCTTCTTTTTAATGTCTTTCACCAGATCTTTTCTGCGTTCCTCAGTCAGTTCCGGGAATACGAGACGGATGACTGCCCCGTCATTACTCGGCGTAATACCTACGTCAGACATCATGATCGCCTTTTCAATATTTTTGATCAGACTCTTTTCCCACGGCGCAATCTGTATCATTCTCGGATCAGGAACCGTAATGTTTCCAACCTGCTGGATCGGTGTCGGGGTTCCGTAATAATCCACTTTGATCCTGTCAAGAACATGCGGATTTGCACGCCCTGCGCGGATCGCTCCAAGATCCGTAACCAGAAAATCATATGCCTTTTTCATTTTCTCATCATATGGTTTTAATCTGTCGTCCATCTTCTCCTAATTACCTTCCTCTCCTATTAATGGCCTGTCCTATACAGTAACTTTTGTTCCGCTAAACTGTCCTTTTATCGTATTGACGATACTGTCTTTCTGATTCAGGCCAAACACCCACATTGGCATCTTATTATCCCTTGCCAGAATCGAAGCCGTCATATCCACCACTTGAAGATTCTTTGCGATCACCTCTTCAATGGATACCTCTTCGTATTTTTTCGCTGCAGGATCCGTCCGGGGATCTACATCGTAGACACCATCTACCGCCTTTGCGAGCAGGATCACATCTGCATCCACCTCAATCGCACGCAGTACAACGCCGGTGTCTGTCGAAAAGTAAGGATGTCCCGTACCGCCCGCGAAAAAAACCACCCTGTTTTCTGAAAAATATCCGTTTGCTCTGTCTTTGGAAAACAATTCTGTAAAAGAACCGCATTCAAAAGGAGTCAGGATATTTGTCATCATGCCGACAGACCGAAAAATCTCAGATACATAAATACAATTCATGATCGTCGCCAGCATCCCGATCTGATCCGCTTTCGTCCTGTCTATTGTTTCACTGGAACGTCCACGCCAGAAATTTCCGCCGCCGATCACGATACCCGTCTGAATTCCGTCATCCACAAGCTGTTTCACCTGCAGAGCAACCCCACGCACCGTCTCTTCATCAAATCCGGTCTTCTTCTCTCCGGCCAGTGCCTCTCCGCTCAACTTCAATAGAATACGCCGCATGTCCCATCCTTTCCTGTCAACTGCTGTTATCCTGTTATTTTTCTTTCTTTTTCTTCAGATCCTCAAAGAATGATGTCGGATTTACATCCGCGTAGCACTGAGAACACATACCTTCAATTACAGCGCCGTTATTAATCTGTACGGATTTTGATTTGATATTACCCATCACAATCGCTGAAGTATCCAGGATCACCGGTCCCTGCACATCAATATCGCCCTTAACCGCACCGGCGATGACTGCACTGTTTGCAAAAATATTACCGATGATAACGGAACTCTGACCGATCTTCACGCTGCCTGCGCTGTTGATCTCACCATTGATCCTTGCGCCTTCTGCGTAGATCTCTGCTGCCTTGGAATTTCCCTGAATAGAACCCGTAATGTTTAATTTACCGAGAATCTCGATATTTCCGATCACACTGCCGATCAATTCCAAAGAACCGCCGGAAGTGATATCACCTGTAATAGACATGCCTTCTGTAACGACTGCCGTTTCGTCTGACACTACTTTTCCTTCTAATTCCATTTTCCTGTTTTCTCCTTTTTTCTCAGCCTGCGCTTTATTTCCTTCCTCATTCACTGCCGGCGCTTCATTCACCGCCGCTTCTTCCGCTGTCATGATTTCATCCTGTACTGCAGGTTCTTCTGCCACCGGCTCATCCAGTAATGCTTCTTCCGGAAGCGGTTCTGCCAAAAGCGCTTCTTCTAAAAGCGGTTCCTCCATAAGTGCTTCTTCCGAAAGCGGTTCCTCCATAAGTGCTTCCTCTGAAAGCGGTTCCTCTATAAGTGCCTCTTCCAAAAGCGGTTCTTCCGACGGCTGCGGAATCGCTTCCAGCTCCGGAAGTTCCAGCCCCACATCGAGATCATCAGCAGCTTCCTCAGCAACAGGTTCCTGCATTTCGTTACCGGCGCCGATCGCCTCTACCATATCTAACATACTGCTCAAATCCTCTGCGGTAGGCATACTGCCGCGTGCCCCCATATCCGTTTCCACAGCTGCCGCTTCTCCGGCAAGGGCTGCCTGAAGTTCTTCCTCCGGCATCAGTTCATTTACAGCCTGGGACAGATCATCTTTTAAATCTGAAAAAAAGCCCATTCTATAATCCTCCATTCCTTCACTATTTCTAATAATCATTTTTTAATATGTTGTATCGGTTCCGTCTCTTCTGTGATCGGAACAATCACGGTATTTTCCATTGCCTGAATGCTCTCTATCAGAGCAGGCAGGGCCTGTACCGTAGTATTTTTATTCGATGCATCATGCATCAAAATAATACTCTCCTGATAACGGGGCAGATCTGCCAGGCAGTTACGAAGTATCGCATCCTCGCTGATGTATGCACCCGTAGCATCCCCTGAGGAGATATTCCAGTCAAAATAAGTAATGTCCTGCTCATCCAGATAATCGATGAGCTTTCCCATCTCCACCCTGCTGACTGTATTGCTGCTGCCGCCCGGAAATCTGCAAAATCTGCACCAGACTCCTGTAATATCATATAAATATTCCTGCAATCTGCTCAAATCCTGCGCATAGCTATCCACAGTCTGATAAATCTCGCCAAATTTGTGCGTATAAGAATGCATCGCCAGCGTATGTCCCTCTTCTACGATCCTCTTATAGGATGCCTGTGCGCTTTCGCCTTCCATCCCTACGACAAAAAATGTCGCTTTCACACCATATTCCGCAAGAATATCCAGTATCCGGCCTGTATTGCTGCTTGGCCCGTCATCAAATGTCAGATAAACTTTCCGGATGCTGCCATCTGCGGGCAGCGGATCCGGCCCTGCAGTCTCTTCCGTTCCCCTCCTGCTGTCACGCTTTGAGACAGCAACACCATCTGCTGTATACCTGTCTGTATCATCTCCGGCCTTTGTATCAGCTCCTTCCATATCGCCATCTGGAGCCTCCGCAGTATACATACGCGCGGTTTCCTGTGCCTGTGCCTGTAATTCCCCCGTTTTCCCATGTGTCACATAATAACGTATTCCCAGCGTAACGCATACACCGGTGGGAATCAATATTGCCATAACGAGGATGAAGATGATGCTTTTTTTCAGGCGGCGTATCCGCCCTGGGCGTGCACGCCCTTCTTCTGTATCTGTTCCGGCCATCTTCATCGGCTCCTTAGTCTTTTCAGTATTTCCTAACTATCATACCACAATTTGCGAATTACGAAAAGTAATTTTATTAAAAACGTTATGAAAAAATCACCATCGGCAATGACGTTCCTATAATGAAAAAAATGGAACCGCCCCTTTAAGACAGTTCCGTTTTCTTTTCTACCCGTTTATCCCCGTATAAGGCGCAAGTTCCAGCCGGACAAAATATCCTCTGTCATTATGGCAGACCGGACATACCGCAGGAACCTGCCTGCCGCGGTAAATATGTCCACACTCCATACACATCCATGCCGTCTCCACATCGGAAACAAAAAGTTTTCCCTGTTCCAGCCACTCTGCAAACTGACCGAATCGGTCCCCATGTGTTTTTTCGATCAGGGCGATCTGACGAAACGAATCCGCTATGGCCGGAAATCCTTCCTCCTCAGCCTGATCTGCAAAAGCCGGATAGACGTCACCATGCTCCTCATATTCATTATGCTGCGCCATCCGCAGAAGTGCGGCGGCATCTTCAGCGATATCCACCGGGTAGGTTCCGTCAATGGCAATATTTTTGCCCGCCATCTCCTTTAAATGCCCGTAAAAGACTTCCGCATGCTCTTTTTCCTGTTCCGCGGTAAAGCGGAATACCGCTTCCACCACATACAATTTCTCGCCTCTTGCCTGCCCTGCCGCTATGGTATAGCGGTTCCTTGCCTGGCTCTCGCCTGCAAAAGCACGCATCAGATTATCTTTTGTCTGACTCTTCACAAATTCCATATACTGTTCCCTTTCCGGATATGCTGATTGCAGATACGATTCCATATCCTGTCATGTTCTTAGCGTTTCCGAAAAGAAAACAATTATTCCGGTTTTAAAATCTTCTGTGCGGCAGGATCAATATGACAACAGCCCCCGAATGCCCTCCCGCTTAAACAGATCTTTATAATAAGCAAGTTCTCTCCGGATAAGATCATCGATCACTCTCATGCCAAGCAGTTCAACCGGCGCCTTATCATCTGTCAGCAGATAGCCGCCCTTCTCATAAAGCGTAATTCCCGCTGAAACCTTATCAAGCATCTCCCGTAACTGCGGATCCTGCACCTGATTCCCTGCCGTCTCAAAGTCTGCAATCATATCCGGGTTCTGTGAAGCGAATAACTCCCTGTTGGTCGAACCGCGCACATCCACTGTGTAAACATGATCAAACACCGATGCGATCGTATCTGACAGATACGCATTGATATTTCCCTCTGCGTCCGAATGCATGTTCATATTGACGACCATCACGCCATTCGGATTCAGATGCTCTCTCACAAGTGTGAAAAATTCGACGGAAGACATCTGAAACGGAATCGTGATATCCTGATAGGCATCTACCATGATTACATCATAAGTCTTTGACACTGCCGATAAAAAACTCCGCCCGTCATAAGTTGTGACTGCAACGGAGTCCGGCAGTTCGAAATATCTGCCTGCAAGTTCAGTGATCTTATCATCGATTTCCACACCCTCTATGGAAGTCGTCCCAAAATAATGGTTACACTGTCTGGCATAAGTACCGGTGCCCATTCCCAGAATCAGGATATCGCCGTCCGTTCTGCCTGCCATAACCGGAGCCGCCATCGCATAATCATAATACATGCCTGTCGCGCCGCCGTCTTTTTTCATAATGGACTGTACGCCGAATAAAACATTTGTGGATAAGATGACACTGTCATCCGTTTCCTTTACCTGTAAATAATTATAGATAGATTCTCCCTCATATAGAAGGCCCGGCTCCCAGAAAGCAAAACTGTCAAAAGCGCCGGAGACGCAGCAGAGCAGAAAAAGCGCAATACCCGCCGCACATGCCTTTTTCTTCCTGCCTGCACTGAAAAAATAAACCAGTGCCAGGAGTAGCAAAATACCGGCAAACAACAGAAACGTGATCGACGTTCCCACCGCCGGGATCGTTACAAAGGTCGGTACAAAAGTTCCGATAATACTGCCGATCGTATTAAACGCATTTAGAGAACCGACTGTCCTGCCGCTGTTATCGAGACTGTCCACCGTATATTTCACCAGGGAAGGCGTAACAGTTCCCAACAAAAAAAGCGGAAATACAAAAATGAGCATACACGATAAAAATGCTGCCCAGACCAGAAAATTTGTATTCACCGCAAAAACAAGGAGCGCCGAAATACCAATGATCAGATATTTGCCCACTGCCGGTATCGCCGCAATCCAGACTGCCGCAATCAGTATCCTTACATACAGCCTGTCCGGATTCGGATTTTTGTCTGCGCTCCTTCCTCCCCAGATATTCCCTAACGCCATAGCAATCATGATCGTACCGATGATGATTGTCCACACGATCTGAGAAGAACTAAAATATGGCGCCAGGAGCCTGCTCGCGCCAAGCTCCACCGCCATAACTGACATTCCCGCAAAAAACTCCGTCAAATACAGATAGTACCGATTCCGCAAGATGCCGCCGTTTCCGGATAATGTCTCTGATTTCTTATTTTCCATCCTGTCCTGCTTCCCCGTTCAAAATCTTCGCCGGATTACACACTGAAATCAAATCTGCCGCCCATTCTCTGCACCTGCTCTTCTTTGATCTGATCCCAGTCCACCGCGTTAATCTTTTCTAACAATTCTTCTACGGAATCTGCCTTTACCATCGTTTTCTTTGTTCTCTCGTTCATGGCATTTTCCTGAATCTTCTTCTCCTGTTCCGTTTTCTGCTCTTTTTTGTCTTCTCTGACCTTCTCGATCCATTCCTTTTGTTTCTCACCGGCTTTTTCAAGTTCTGCAAAGTAAGAAACGCTGCCGTCTTTCCCGACCGAAATACCAAGACGTGTTACTTCGTCCTTTTTGTCTCCCAGCTTTTCCCTGATATCGTCAAGCTGGCTCACTGCATCATCAAGAATACCAGTGTATTTTGCTCTCGCATCTTTGTCCGCCGCCATCTCTTCCAACGTCTCAGGGTCCATCAGAACGCTGTACTCTTTCGTTCCTCTGGAAAGATATTCCGCCGCCTCTTCGTCTGTCTCATAATCGGCAACGATAAAATCCATATTGCTGTAAGTCTTTTTCAGTTCTTCCAGCATCTTCTTTGCCTTATCGCTCAACTGCACGGGATCTTTCTTTGCAATTTTGTCTGTCTTATCCGTCTTTTCTGTCTCTCTGGCAGATTTGCTCCTGGCAGTATTTGTGTAATAACTGCCCTGATACACACCATATCCTTCAACCTTGCTCATTTTCCAGTCCTCCTTTGACTTTCATCGAAATCCGTTTCTACAGTCCTTATACAAATGCACGACATATAAACATACCTTGCCGGCATATTCTGTCTTATAGTTTATATCGGACGGTGAACCGATTTCCTTTATGTCATTATAAAAAAAACTGGAAACTATCTCCAATGCAATTATTTGCCTGCATGCTCACGCCGCTCTGAACGATTCCAAATCATTGCTCAATGGAAGTCCGTTTTCCCTGCTTAAATAATCTACCATAGCCAGAAGATAAAAACTTTACCGATACCATTGTTGTTCCCAATAAGTCCTTATTTAATTTTAAAATATCTATGCCTTTTCAACTGCATCCTCCAAATTTATAACCCTCAACACATACTTATTCACTATTTTTATTTAATCCTCTTATCTGAAGATATTACAAATCATCTGACTTAAATTTGATGAACTAACAACCAATGTAAAATATCTTCATATTGTTTCCTGTCCGCTGCTACATCTAATATTAAACCTGATAATTCTTTCTGCGTATATTCCATCTCATAACCATTTAATGCCAAAAAGACTAACGTGACATGGCACCCTATTCTTTTATTGCCATCTATCATTGCATGATTTTTAACTAATCCATAGCAAAGTCTTGCGGCCTTTGCCTGTATACTTGGATATAAATCTTCTCCACCTTAGGATTGAAATGGACTTTCTAATGCAGATTCAAGCAGACCTAAATCCCTCATTCCATCACTTCCTCCAGTAGTCTCAATAATCTGAGTATGAAGTAACAGAATCTGTTCTTTTGTCAGCTTTATCATTTTGCAAGCACCTCATAGGACTCCTTATTCTTCTCAATCAATCGTTTTGATATACTCAGCACATCTTCATTTGATGCAACAGCATCCTCATCTGCTTTGCTAAAATCTATGACAAGATATCTTGGTACATTATTTTTTAGAATAATGGCTGTTCCATGTTCATCCACTAATCTTGCTACTTTTGAAAAATTCTGATTTGCTTCTGTAATAGAAACCATTGTATTTGTATTTATTGTCATCGTCCATACCTCCCATATTAATCTTTATTTTTCTCTTGTTAACTCGCTTTTTCTTACATTTTCTTTTTTACATAGAGAAGTTTTCTAAGTCTATGCCATTCCCCTTGGCCATATATCATGGATAATGGGATATTGGGGTACACTTAATAAGACGTCATCTCATTGTGCTATGATTGGCCTCTCTAATCCCCAACTCATTACGGCAGCCTAACCTCCCATGTCATACGGGATCACCTTTTTTACAGGGTCCTCAATTCCTTCGTTCTGCTTATCCATAAAGGGGCGTCATGATGCTCCTTGACTGAGTCTGTGCTCTGATGGTATAAAATCTGACTTCGGCTCTCTATGTTTTGTTTCCTTTTCTGCTCCCTTCAGCACCTAACGGTGGACGTCTCCTCAACGTCACAGTTATCCTCTTTATGCTGCCTGTGGCTGTCTATGAATGTCAGACATCATCTTCTGCGGGTCATAGGTTACACCATTTGCAAGAATAGCATAAAAAACTCTTATCAGCTTACAGCTGATAGCAATCACTGATTGTTTCTTCTTTAGCGGATTATTCGCTCTGGTTGTGTAATACTCATTCAATGACCGAAACTCTGGATTTTTAGCTATTAACGGAATCGCAGCATTGAACAGTAACGCTCGCAGCTTACTTCGGCCTCTTTTACTAATGGTCGTCTGTCCCTTATGCTTTCCCGAACTATTTTCCCGTAATGAAAGTCCGGCCAGTTTTTGTATCTGCCTTGGTGATTCGAAACGCCTCACATCACCAACCTCCGACAAAAATCCGGCTACCGTGATTACTCCTATACCTTTGATGGCAAGCATCTGCTCGCTTTCGGGTATCTTTTTACACAAACCTGTTATCTCGTCCATTATGGAATCAAGCTGTGCCATCTTGTATTCATAATCCGCAAGCAATAACTTCATTTCATACTCAGCAGCTGAAGAGCCTTTCCTTAAGCCAATGCTTCGTCTGGCTGTTTCACACAGGGTCGTTGCCCGTTTCATTCCAACAGCTCTTAACTTTGCATCACGCCAGATTTGATTGATTCTTTCGGCTCCAAGCTCCATGATTGCCTTCGGAGTACAAGCAACTTTCAAAAGCAACATACTGCTTTGTGCTTCATAGTCCCCAAAAACTTCCTTGTATTCAGGAAAATATATGGCAAACCATCTGGCAAATCTGTTTTTGATCTGGGGTAAGTTCCCTGGTGAGTCTCTTACGATTGGCCACCATAATTCTTAAATCTGCATACACACCATCCGGTGTATACGGTGCAGAATATCTTCCCTCAATGACAAGCTTCGCTATCACCTTAGGGTCTTTTCTGTCATTCTTACTTTGGCTGTTGTCATCCAGTTCCTTGGTCTGCTTTACCGCATAGGGGTTAACCATAACCAGAAGGATGCCCTCATCCTCAAGATAAGCGCCAAGGTCAAACCAGTAATGACCTGTTGGTTCGATTCCTACTATTGCATCTGACTTTTTGTTTTTGTCCTGTAACCTCTGCATCCAGCTTTTGAAGTTTTCGAAACCTTCCCTGCTGTTGCTGAATTTAAAGACTTTCCCAAGTTCAATGCCGCACCAGTCAAAAGCCCTGGCATACTGTGTAGTACTTCCAATATCAATTCCAACTACCAAAGTTGATTCTTTTACTTGATTGATTCTCTGATTTTGTTTACAATTCATTTATGGGTGTCTCCTTTGAACAATGATTTTTATTAACCGCCAAGTTAACAATCATTATTCTATGGGTGACACTCATTTTTTGCAAATCTGTTATTTGTTACTTAACAGGAATGCTCCTCGTATAATACTTATATTATATCCAATTTATAGGATGAATTCAACCTATTTCAATCCTCAAATACTTTTTTACATAGCTTGCTATAAATATAGTAATTAACCTGGATTATTCCTTTTCAAAAATCTAGCAAAATGAAATTTATCTTTTTCTTCTCCAATAAACATAAATTTGTATATCACATAATATTTAGAAGATATTAAGTCAAGCGGCAACTCCATATAAGCTTTTTTATAACAATACTTTAAATCTTTCATACACACTGGTACTTTATTTGCTTCTAAAATTGGAAAATATCTTCTCTTTCGTTCATCTGTTAATGGGTATGCTCCATTCCCAGTCCCTAATTGAATTAATTGGGAAAATGAATCCACACAATTAAACCATCCTATCACAAATGCAACCTTTCCAGGCTTATCACTATATATCTCATCCATTAACCAGGCAAAATCTTGTTGAAATACTGACCAGTTTTGGCTTGCTGCTCTTGTATTAGCTGAACGAATCCAATTTTTCTAATATATAACTTCAATTTAAAATCTCTGTGTGCTATATACAAATCATGGTTTATTTTCTGTGCGTTTTTATCTGGGCACTTTCTCCTGCTGTATAATGGGCATTTTGTTTAAAAGGATAGCCTATTCTTACTGTCATATCCATTTCATTAAACTTTTCATCGGTTTCAATTTTTAATTCAGGCTTATCCCATCCCCTATACAAGATATTGAATTCATCTATTGTATATAAACAGTTTGAACGATGTATTGGTCAATTGTTGGTCCCATTATATAATATCCCTTTCTGTTTCTTAAATTACATTTTACTAACTCCAAATAATATTCTTAGAATATAGAGATATCATATAAGTAATCCGTTCTAACTTTGAATGATGACATATAAATTCAAAAACCCCTGCAAATGGCACATACATACCACTTACAAGGGTTCTCATTCTTATCGCTATCTGCCTAATTTCGACAAATTTCTACGCATTCATCTGTTTTGCGAACTTTCCCTTTTTCATGTTCCGGTCATATATCCCCGGAACTATGTATTTTACTGGCTTTCCAGAAATTTTTAACTGTCCTATATCTAAGCCTTTTCAACTGCATCCCCCAAATTATTAAACCCGAAACTATCCATATCCACTTCAACAATCTTATTTTACTTTTTGAGATAATTTCTTATTTCTTCAAAAGAATGTTCCTTATGCTCTCTCCTATTCCAAAATATAACTTTTCGAATATTCTCTCTCGTTACTGGCAATTCAGCTTTTTGGATGTAATTTTCCACTCTGCCACTCATTTCTTTCCCCTGCTCCAATGCATCCTGCACAATCCGGTAAAGATAATCTGGTTTTCTCAAATCTCCTAAATCATGAAATATGGCATTCGCAACTACCAAGGCTGAGCGCATATAAGAGGCATTATCCTTAAACAAATCACTCTCAATATAAATTCCCTGTGCCTCAATGAACATACAACAAAATGTAACAATTGTTCTGGTATTTCCCTCCCGATACGGATGAACTTTCCAGAGTTTTGCCGTATAATCACTAAATGTCCTTACTACATTTTCAAAAGACGCAGTTTGCCAATCAAAAGCATTCATCTCACTCAAAACATATTTTGCATCTTTCGCAATATCAAAACAATCTGAATATTCAATTGAAATC
This sequence comes from uncultured Lachnospiraceae bacterium, assembly GCA_947577185.1. GTDB lineage: Bacteria > Bacillota > Clostridia > Lachnospirales > Lachnospiraceae > UBA3282. The sequence continues at coordinate 123,978 of CANPUE010000001.1, forward strand.
TCTCCTAAAACAGTTTCTGCTTTCTCTATATTGATAACTCTGGGTTTTCCTGCCCATTCATAAATATCTTGAAAAATATGATGGTGCATATTGCAAAGAGTTCCAAAATCATAAGCCATTTCAATATCATCCACAACTATTTCCGAAAGCCGGAAAGAACAATAGTCTGCTTCCATATTTCTCAACATATCCACATCATGAATATCAGCCAAATTCCTTAATACTTCTGAATCCGGGTACAAATACGGATCTCTCATAACCTATCCTCACTGTTTCATTTTGTACTTACGATCAAGAGCCTTTTTTAATTCATCCATAGTAATCTCTCCCTTTTTTTCCCGTTCTATTAATTCTTTCATCTCCGGAGTTGGTTCTAGTCCATCAACCTTAATCATACCCAACGAATACTCCCACTTTTTTTCCGTCTCAACTAACATAAAATATCTCTCCTTTAATATATCTCTTATTTAATGTTATACAAGATAAACATCCATTCCATCAATCTACAAATTCTTCATCTGACATTAATACACTGGCATAATATCTAAATGAAAATTCAACGGAATTTTGCAAATCATCTTGTATTTGCTACACAACATGCTTATCCAGATCAATATCCTCCTGTGCATAATAACCATACATCGTAGTGTAAATCATCAATGAATGTGCATATACAGATGTTAAGTACTGGTTTTTCACGCGTTCGATATCCACACCTTTTTTATTGAGAAGTTTCTGCACTAAATTAGAATCCATATTTATAAAAATCGCGTCTACAGATCCATCAGAAGCAATCAGCATATTTACAATAGAATCCCCATTCATCTTCCGATCTTTCCATGTCTTTTCTTCTTTCGAAGGATTCTCTTTCACTACTCGAATTAATTGAGTAAGTGTCAATTCAGGCTGTTCAACCGTTTTCTTTTTTTCCTTTTTTGATTTATTATCTTCCTGCTCCACCCGAATAAAAACAATAACTTCATGTTCTCCAGCTGATGAAATCATTTTTATTGACAACGGTATTCGTTCCCCAACTTCCGTGCTTTCTTTTGGTTCTACGATAACCTGGATCTCACCATCATATGGTCCGGCTATTTGTACTTTTAGTTTTTGCGCATCCTGATTTGGTAAAACAAAATGATCTCCTCTTCCACCACGATCTCCATAATCTAACGTTGTTATTTCAATAGAGCCATTATCGCTGGAACGCGTTAAAAAATCATTCTCTACATCAGTTTCTAAAATAATACGCCCTTTCCCACCTTTTTTAATCGCTTTTACATATTCTTTGGAATCTGCATCAAACCCTTTTACTTTAAAAATAGATGGATAACGTTGCAACTTTTTTTCTACTTTCTGTTTATTATCGTTTCGGTTATTATTTTGCTTTCTTCCCGCAGATACCTTTTTATTGTAAAACGAAAATGAACCGTTATTTCCAGACAATATTTTCCTAACATCGGGATTGGATTTAAAACGTAAAAAATAGGATTCGATCATATCTTTATCCTTCTTTGACTCTTTGAATGCCTTACCTTTATATTCCTGATCTTTCTGGCTTATATCAGGATCATTTTTCAACAACGAAATAATGTCGTTCCTCAATTCGTTATAATATCTTCCTTTTTTCAGACGGTCACGGGATGCCATAAATAATTCCTGCCGGGCAATCGTTCCTATCTGAGAACAATCCACAGCAGTAAGCATATAATCTTTTAAATTACGATATCCTACTTCCTGTGATATAAAGATTTTGGGTTCTACCCCCTGTGTCTGGCCATTTAAAATATAAATAACTGATTTTTTATCAGTAAATTCATCTTTTGAACTCTCTTGTTTGAAAATATAAACCATAACTGGAATCTTACTGCCAAAGAGCATCAACATCAACGACTTCTTGAATTCAATTTTATCCCTTCCATCCAAGGCAAGCCTTGTACGGTTTCCAAGCATTGGCTTTGTCGGCGTATTTCCCCCGATAATTTCTCGTTTCATATATAAGAACAGGAATTGCCGGTACATAAAGTAAGGGGTTTAATTTAAGCCAAAGTTCCCTCGTTGCCATAGATGGTCTTGTCAACTGGTAGGAAAACATTTTTACAACAGTTCCTGAAATAAAAGGCATATTATTATTTAGTCCCAAATCCAGTTTATCCAACTTTATACTTGGTATTTCATTATTAATTACAAGATATTCATACCATGTTAATTTAACTTCCCGTTCTTCTTGCTGTGTAAGTATATGCCGCCGTACAAGCGTAAAACCGATCTGTCCATCACCATCCTTCAATTCTGGACTGCGCCTAGAAATTATCATTTGGTAGCGATGCACTTCCCCACAAAAAACAACAGCGCCTGTTGCATCAAAATTTTATTTCCTCTGTACAAAAGGAATATCATTTTTATTTCCGTGCGCAATAGACAGAAAAGTATTTGGAAAATCTGCCGGATTTTGACCCTCTCCATTATCGAAAACAGCAACATTTGGCGTCTTTTTGTCCGAAGACATAATTTGGATATTTTGTGCCACTTCATTCCTTTCAGATGCAGTGACATTTTCCCATCTTCCATCTTTGATGCCCCAAAAATTATCTACTGCCTGAAACATATCCTGTGGTACATCCGACATTTCTTTTTCCCTTGGATTAATTCCACGGATTAAACATTGTTTCATTAAAATTGCATCAATCGAATTTGTAATTTTCTCGACTAACGCATTTTCCGGTGAAGATTGCTGGTTTTCAAAAGTACCTGCATTGTTTTGATTTCCTCCATATGGACGCCAATTTTCCGGGTTGTTAAGACAATATTTTTCAACAACATTATAGACACTTTCGAAATTTTTAGCATTATATAAATCATACAATAGTTGTTTTAAATCCATATATTTTCTCCCATAAACAACGTATATCCCATATAGCAGTATCTTCTGTGTTCGTTCTATCTATAATAACTATTATACTTTATTCCCCCTCTCTCAACAATCCCTTTCTTAATCTCATTTTCATTCTCTTCATACAATACATAAAACCCCTGCAAATGACATTTATATACCATCTGCAAGGGTTTTTTTGTCTATATTCGCCCTATTTCGACAAATTTCTAAGCATTCATCTGCTTCGCCACTTCCTCGGCAAAGTTCTCTTCCTTCTTCTCAAGACCTTCCCCGGTCTCAAAGCGTACGAAAGATTTAATGGACAGATTTGCGCCATTCTCTTTTGCCACCTGCTCAACGTATTTTGCAACAGGCTGTTTGCCATCCTCTGCCTTTACATAAACCTGCTCTAACAGACAGATTTCTTTCAGTTCTTTGTTAAGACGTCCGTTTACGGCGCCTTCAATCACCTTGTCCGGCTTTCCTGCCATCTTAGGATCGTTCTTAATCTGATCGGTAATGATCTCTTTCTCATGTGCCTTGTATTCTTCGGAAACGTCTCCTGTGGAAACATATTTTGGAGATAACGCCGCAACCTGCATTGCAATATTGGTAAGCGCTTCTTTCACTGCATCGTTGACTACATCCGTAACAGCTTCCACAATAACGCCGATCCTGCCGCCGCCATGTACATAGGAAACCACGCAGCCGTCAGCCGCTGTCACTTTCTCATATCTTCTGATATTCAGGTTCTCTCCGATCACGGCAATCTTATCAACCAAAGCGTCTTTTACGGTCTTGGTAGAATCCAGATGCCATGTTTCTGCAAGAAATCCCTCCAGATCTGCCGCATCAGAATTTACTGCCTGTGCCGCAACTGCCTCAACATATGCCTGGAAATCTTCGTTCTTTGCCACAAAGTCTGTCTCAGAATTTACCTCGACAACAGCCGCCGTCTTATCATCTTTAACAGCGATTCTGCAAAGACCTTCCGCCGCAATCCTGCCGGCTTTTTTCTCTGCCTTCGCCTGTCCGTTCTTTCTCAGATATTCAACTGCCGCTTCCATATCTCCATTGGTCTCACCAAGTGCCTTTTTGCAATCCATCATGCCTGCACCGGTCATTTCTCTTAATTCTTTTACCATTGCTGCTGTGATAGCCATCTTCTATATCTCCTCCTGTATCATTTATCATTGATCTTATCCAAAAACGAAAAGCAGTTATTCTGCCGCCGCTACCTCTTCGATATCCTTGGGTTCTGCTGTTTCAGCTTCCTGTGCTGCCTGCTCCATTTCTTCTACATACTCTTCCTGGCCCTGGTTTGCCTCGATGACTGCGTCTGCCATCTTGGAAACGATCAGCTTAACGGCTCTGATCGCATCGTCATTTCCCGGAATGATGTAATCAAGTTCTTCCGGATCGCAGTTCGTATCACCGATACCGATCAGCGTAATGCCAAGTGTATGTGCTTCCTGAACACAGATTCTTTCCTTCTTGGGATCTACGACAAAAATACAGTCAGGGATTCTTGTCATCTTCTTGATACCGCCCAGGTTTTTCTCTAACTTCTCCCACTCTTTTTTGAGTTTAATTACTTCTTTTTTCGGCAGAACATCAAATGTGCCGTCCTCTGACATCGTTTCGATCGCTTTCAGCCGCTCGATTCTGGAACGGATCGTTTTAAAGTTTGTCAGCATTCCGCCCAACCATCTTTCATTTACATAATACATGCCGCAGCGCTCTGCCTCTGTCTTGACAGCATCCTGCGCCTGTTTCTTTGTCCCGACAAACAGAATCGTACCGCCCTGCTCTGCGACATCAAATACTGCCTTATAAGCCTCGTCTACTTTGCCTACAGATTTCTGCAGATCGATGATATGAATACCATTTCTCTCCGTGAAGATATAGGGAGCCATTTTAGGATTCCATCTTCTGGTCTGATGTCCAAAGTGAACACCTGCTTCTAATAACTGTTTCATTGAAATTACGCTCATGTTTCTTTCCTCCATTTAGTTGTTTTCTTCCATATGCTTTTCTGAAAAGACTTATCTGCTAACAGCGCTCCGCTTTAACGCAAAAACGCGGCACCAACAGACAATAAGCATATGTGTTTTTTGATTTTCCTGTACAGAGATTCTGTAACAGATCCCTGCACACGCTTACACACTATAACACAAAAAAAGGCTTTTTGCAAGCCTTTTTCATTCCATTCCTGTAATAATTCTGGCGATTTGTTCCTCGTTTGCGCCCGCAGGGATCGTATGAGCCCCAGCACGGATCTTCTTATCGTATCCGTTCTCGCACAGATAGGTATCATATGCCACGGCAGATGATACCGCACCGATATCTGCAAGCTTCTGGCTGACCTCATAGGAACCGTCACCGCTTCCTATCGTGACAGCCATCGGCTGATCAGCAGAAGCCATGACTTGCTGAGAGGAAGCCGTTTCCTGTTCTTCCGGCGTCTGCACCGGTTCTACATCCTCCGGCTGTATCTGATCCGGGTTCTGTGTTTGTTCATCTTCCTGGCCCGCTGTCTGTGTATCGGCAGACTCACTGTTCGTTTCCGGCGGCTGCGGTACACTGTTTTCTTCCTCCTGAGGCGATGTTACATCACGCTCCGGATCCGGTTCAGGATCTGTATTCTGCTCTGAATCAACATTTGGTTCCGGACCTGCATTCTGCTCAGCGTTCGGATCCAGATCATCCTCTTGCCCGTCGCTGTCTTTTGGAATCCCATCTGTGGTGTCTTTCTTCCCGGAAACACTTTCGGTAAGAGGCAGGCCTTCTATCATGCCGAGCTGCCTGGCCCTTGCAATGATTTCCGCATCCGTCATCGAACGGCTCCTTGAGGCCGCAACGCCCATAATGATCGCTGTGATGATAATGCCAAGTCCCAATCCCCGTAAATAGTATTTTAGTTCCATATCTCACCGCCGTTATCCTGTTTACAATATTTGCCGCAGAAAAAAATCCTGCTCTTTTACTTCAAATTTCCTTCAAACAAATCGATCACCAGTTTTACCTCCCCGATTCCAAGACCCAGCTCTTTCGCAATCGCCATATTAGATTTTCCGGCCTTGTGCAGTTCGAGAATTCTGTCATTGCTGTTCCTGCCGTTTCCGCGGCCGTTTGCAAACTGAATATTCACTGATTTCGTCTGCTGCGTCTGTTGTGCGGGCTGCTGTACCGGAGGTGCCACAAAATCACCTTCGGGATCATGGATGATCTCCACCCTCGGCGGCATAATCGGCATAAAAGAGTCTTCTTCTTTCGGTTCTGTACCGGCTTCCTCAACAGTATCCTCTGTCTCCTCAACGGTAAATTCCGGTTCCATGTCATCCGAAGGCTCTTCCAAAACAGATTCTGCAGCAACAGGAGCTTTTTCATAATCTGTCATGTTATCATATTCAGACACGGCGTCCTGTCCCGCCGGTACAGAAAAAATATCTGTCCTGTCGTCATATACCGCCAGTTCATCACTGTCCGCCGTTTCGGATTCCATAACCGCATCCCTGCCCATTGCTGCCGGTTCCGTGATCACAACCGGCTCCATGTTGGCAAGCACTTCCAGCGCGGCCTGCTTTGCCGCCTCTTTTGCCTCCTGCATGGTAAGTTCTACATTCTTTACGGCTTCTTCCGCTTCTTTCTGCGCTTCTTTGGCGGAAACTTCCGCATCCTTTACTGTCTGCTTCACATCTTCTGCGGTGCGTGCTGCTTCCGAAACGGTATTTTTCAGATCCTCATGCTTATCATTCAACATATCATACAAAAATAAAACTTCTTTATGATTTTTATTGATTTCTTCCAATACAGTATCAGAGTATTCATTGACCGCCATCATCTTCTCATTCGTCACCCGGTCCATGGACCGTTCGGTCTTTTCCATCGCATAATTGACTGTCTCATCTACGATATCAGAGATATGCGCCTTGACGTTTTCCGATTCTTTATCGATCAGTCTCCGGACCTCCTCCTCGCCGATCATCTGCATTTCTTCTTCAAGATTAATATCCCTTTTTCTGGCAGGCAGAAGATATCCCAGCGCAAAAACAATCACTCCTGCTATGATCAAAACGATTTCTACGATACCCATTTTAACTCCATGCCTTCCTTCATCTTGTCAGTTCTTTCTTACAGGGATACATCAAAATTTCCCACTCCCTTTAAGAGCACTTTGCCGTCAGGCTCCGCCTTCTTTTTCTTTCTGCCCCTCTGGCCGCCGTCTCCGCGATATTCATTGCTGCCCTTGTCCTTGGCATCAAACTTTTTATTATGATATTCGGGATGTTCCCCACGGTTGACTCTGCTCATCTGGTTCTCAATCTGCTTTGCAAACTGATTTCCCACATTGGCCTGCTCTACCATTCCTCTGGTGTCTTCATTATGTTTGTGCATCGTAAAGTCATGTGCCCTGGTGATTTGTCCCTGTATTTCTATCTGTCCTATAGCCATATTTCCTCATACCCCTTTCCCGTTAAAGATCAATCGCTCAAAACCGCTCTATCTGTCAAATGCCGGTCAGCTTAACATCCCCGCGCGACTTGACAAATCTGCAGTACTGCGATTCTTTCTGTACCGTCATGGAAACGTCTCCGATAAAGATCCTCGTCCCCGGATACACGGTATCGCGTACGATAACGCAGGCGCCGTCCTTTCCTTTTAACTGTCCCTGCAGACTTTCTATTTCTTCCACATTTTTGGAAATATTCGCGGCTTTCTGCTGATTGGCGTTTGCCAGCGTCTGTACGTACTGCATCTGTTCAGGCGTCAATTTCATACCTTTTGCAATCTTCTGTTTCATAGAAATCAGGATCTGCTGAATTGACTGTATTTCTTCTTTCTCATCCTCAACCTGTTTTTGCAGTTCTTTTACTCGGCGGATCATATTCGGATCACTGCCAACCTCTACTGTCGTATCCGCTCCCATCGAGGATCCGAGCGTTTTTACATTGATGCAGTTGACTGCACTCACCTTGCCGCCTGTGATGAATCCCCTCCTGCCATCTACGTTCACTTCCGTCCCGGCCATAATCGTACTGTGCAGAATAGACTCCGAGGCGATATAACCGCCCGCTTCCGCGTCAACGCTCTGCAAAAACTTGGCGATAATATTGCCGTCTGCTTTCAGTTTTCCCCTGCCCATACCGTTCATGCCGCGGGCTATGACGATATTCCCGCCTGCTTCTATCAGGGCGCCTTCCACGACGCCTCTTATCTCAATATCACCTTTGGCTTTTACCTCAAAATTCGTACAGACATTCCCGTTCACCTGCACGCTTCCGTCATAATCAATGTTTCCGGTTGACGTATCAACATTTTCAACGATCAGCACATCCGATACGAATACGCTGTCTTCCACCAATTCGACGTGCCCATTGACTGTGGAAGTCAATGTCGTGTTGTCCTCCGAAATCTCTATATTATTACCATACTTTAAAACAGCCTTCTTCACGTCCCTCGGCTTCAGGCGCTCACCAAAGAGGTTCATGCCATATTCTCCGGGATCCTCCGGGATCAGTTTTGCCAAAACATCCCCCTTATTGCAATGCTGCACGACATTCAGCTGAAAGAAATCCACGCTTCCGTCCTCTTTCAAAGCAGGTTTTGCCTTTTTATCCGTATTAAAATAGTACTCAATACTGGCATCCGTTCCATGAACGGGTTCCGTACCCTGTGCGACGAGAATATCCTTACAATATTCCCGCCTCGTTTTATAACGCGCCTCTATCCGGTTTTTCAAAATGCCATGCCTGATCCCTCTGACCTGCAGATCATTAATCAGTTCCTCCGGCGTCATCTCTGTACCGCCGATTGACGGTGCATAAAACCTGACATATGCCTTCATATTATCCGGCGTCACCGTCAGTTTATAACATTCACGTTCCACCGGTGTCGTACGCTTCTCCAAAAGAATGATCCGTTCCTCCGATGCCGCTTCTCCGACCGCCTTATAAAGCGCATTTTTATCAAACCGAATATCCTTGCTTCCCAGATATTCCGTCACTTCGTTTGCTGAAAGCGCATCTCCGCCTCCCATAGGGGGAACCAGCCTGATGCCTGTCTTGCCTTCCTGATGAATCAATCTGAAATATCCGTTCATACTTACCTCATAATAATAATGTGAGCCGCCTGCGCGACGGCCGTTATCGTTCCGTTAATATCCCCATATAATTGCCCAGCCTGCTTTTCATTTTCTGCAGGGCCCTGGTATGAAGCTGTGAAATTCTGGATTCCGACACTTCCAGGATCGTACTGATCTCTTTTAACGTCAGATCCTCATAATAGTAAAGCACAATGACTTTCTGCTCTTTTTCTGTCAGAAGCTCGAGCGCCTCCGCCAGAATCCTCTTCAATTCCTCTCTCTCGATCACTTCCTCAGGACCGTCAAACTGAGCGTTACGGTTATAACTGTTATCATTCGGTATCTCACTGCCCTGTTCCAGAAATTCATTCAGAGAAATGACATTCGTCACTTTCATCTGTGACTGCCAATCTACATATTCACTGTCTGTAATACCCAGATGCTTTGCGATCTCCTCGTCGGTAGCGCTTCTTCCATACTTCGTCTCGATCTCCCTGATCGCAACATCGATTTTTTTCTGCTTCTGCCTGATTGTCCGGGGAATCCAGTCCATTTTCCTAATCTGATCCAGGATCGCCCCCCGGATACGCAGGCTGGCATACGTTTCAAACTTGACATCTTTAAGGGAGTCAAACTTGTCAATCGCATCAATCAACCCAAAAATACCATAACTTACCAGATCCTCATACTCCACATTATAACCCAGGTACATACTCAAACGTCCTGCGACTATTTTTACCAGCGGAGCATACTCCAATATGATTTTTTCTCTCACTTCGGGAGATTTTGCCTTGTCATATTCCTCCCAGAGCTTCCTTCTGCCTGTTTCGTCCATGCACAGTTCCCCATCAGTCCGAATACAATTTTAGAAAATCAATTCTTCGTCATCCGGCTCTTTCTCAGTCTTTCTCTTTTCTTCGGCTTTCTTTTTGTTTGCCTCTATATCTTCTTCGCTGAGTTCCTTCTCAATGACCTCTCCCTCTTTTTCCATGTTTGCCTCTTCTATCTGTGCTTCGAAGCGGTCCAACATCCATTTTATCAATTCTCCTGCAATATAAAAGCCAATTAATACGAACAAAAGGATCAAAAGCATATCCTTTGCTTTATAATGCAGTGCAAACATGGTGATACTGCTGATCGCACCCGCAAGGAGCATAATAAAAGGCGGTATCAGCTTTCTCTTTTTCGCTCTCGCCTCAGCTTTTTTCTGCTCCTGCTCACGTCTTTTTTCTTTCTCCCTTTCAGTTTCTGCAAAATCCTCGATAAAATTCTGTTCTTCGTTCTCCAATTTTCTTACCCTTTTCCGTCATCAAATTATTCTTTCCGGTTTTCCTACAGCCCGAATGATAAAATCACCCGTCTCCGGATAGAAAACAACGGTTCTACCAAAATTTTTCCCTGTGTCTTCCGCCAAAACCGGAATCTTCATCTGTGCCAGCTTTTTTTTCGTGGCTTCTACATTTCTCTCACCGACACGGGTCGCCTCTGAATTACCCCCCTGAAAAGAGAACATCTGTGCACCACCGGCGATCTTGGCTACGAGACGCGATCTGTTCGCGCCTCGGGCAACAACTCTTTTTACCAATTCCTCAATCCCGGTATCTGCAAATTTAGGAATGTTGCTGTTATTTCGGATCGTGGTACTGTCCGGAAGCATTATATGCGCTAAACCTCCGATTTTTGTTACAGGGTCTCTTACTGCTATTCCTACACATGAGCCCAGTCCCAATGTCGTAATCCCATCGGGACTAACACATACATTTAAATCGGCCATACCGACCTTTATCACTTGAGCCATTTATGAATCTCCCACCTTCACTATTTCTGTCATCATACCGCCATTCCCAGGGCGGATAAAATTTTTGCATAGGATTCCATGTCAGGAATCAGGATAAAATACCCGTCTATCGCGACTTCATCGAAAAACTGCGTCTGAATGAGCAGCATCCTGTCGCCTATAGCACCAAATTGTATCGCCGGTACACTCATAATGGCTCCCGCCATATCCACTGTTACATCCGGTATCGTAGGAAAAATCTTCAAATTCGTTAAGGAAGACAGAGAATTTAAGTACGCACCCGTAATAATGTTGCCCACTTCCTTCAACGCCGAAAACTCCATTTCTGAGAAATCATCCCCTTCCATCTCCATTCCCATTAATTTGGATACCAGAAATCTCGCGGACTCTTTTTCCAGAAGGAACATGATGCTTCCGGTAATATCCCCCTCCACACCAAGATAAATTCCCGCCATAATCTGTTCTTCACCGCCCATTGCAGCGCCGACTTCCCTGAATTCGAGCAAACCTACTTTTGGAACCGACATGTCTACCTTGCACTGAAGCATCTGTGCCAGTGCCGTTGTCGCATTCCCGGCCCCGATATTCCCTAATTCCTTTAGAATATCAAAATATTCCTGCGACATTTCATCAAAGCTTAAATCACTCACGCATTACCCTCCTATGCATTTTCCGGTACAACCAGATTCAGATCCAGAAGGGAGATCAGACCCCCTTCGTATTTGCCGATCCCGGAAATATAATTATCTTTTTCATCTTTGGAATCATAAGATATTTTTTCTATTTGTTCTGTTTCCAAAGTAACTACTTCTTTTACCTCGTCTACGATGATACCCATCATTCCCTGCTGTTCCATTTTGATCACAATGATCCTGCTCGATTTGGTAACGACATCCTCCGACAGACCCATTTTTATACGGATGCTCATGACGGGAAGAACCTCGCCGCGCAGATTAATGACTCCTTTTAAATAAGGCGCTACCTTGGGTACTCTTGTAATGTTCTGCATTCTCAGAATATTGTCAATATATTTGATATCAATGCCGTACTGCTCATCTCCGAGCCTGATGACTATAAACTGTATTGTCTCGCCTACTGTTTTTAATTCATCCATATCCATCGTTCCTCCCTCTGCTTATATCAGTGCATTTGTATCCAGTATCAGCGCTACTTCACCATCACCCAGAATCGTTGCACCGCTGATGATCTTGCACTTATTGATGTACTTGCCCATAGACTTGATAACGATTTCCTGCTGGCCTATCAGTTCATCGACTACCAGGCCGGCCAGTTTATCGCCCTTCTTGACAATGACCACCGTCAGATTCTCATTCGGATCCTTATTGCTCTGAATATCCAGGATCTCGCTCATGCGGATCAATGGAATAACAATGTCTCTTAAATGGATGACTTCTTTGTTCTGTACTAACTTCACTTCTTCAGCGGGGATATCTTCCAGCGTCTGAATCGAGCCAAGCGAGATTGCATATTTTTCTTCTCCGATCACTACCATGAGTGCCTGAATGATCGCCAGAGTCAGCGGCAGTCTGATAATCCAGGTACTGCCTTCTCCAAGCTTGGTCTTAACTTCCACCTCACCGCTTAAAGCTTCTATCTTGGACTTCACGACATCCAGACCGACACCCCTTCCGGAAACATCGGATACGGTTTTCGCCGTAGAAAATCCTGCATTAAAGAGCAGATCGACAATTTCTTTTTCGTTCATCATCTCAGCCTGTTCCGGCGTGATGACGCCACGTTCGATCGCTTTGTTCTTGACAGCTTCCGTGTCGATGCCGTTGCCGTCATCCCTGACTTCGATGACAACATTATTGCCGTCCTGATATGCATCCAGGAAGATAGAGCCGACTTCCGGCTTTCCTCTTTCCTTACGCAGTTCTGCCGATTCAAGTCCGTGATCCGCCGAATTACGCAGCAAATGCATCAACGGGTCTCCAATCTCATCCACTACCGTACGGTCCAGCTCTGTTTCTTCACCGGACATATACAATTCCATCTTCTTATCCAGCTTCTTGGACAGGTCGCGGATCATTCGCGGGAACTTGGTCACAACACTCTCAATGGGAACCATACGCACCTTCATGACCGATTCATGCAGGGATGTCGTGACACTTTCCAGGTACTCGATCTGATCATTCACTTCCGATCCTGCACTGCCTTCCACGGATGCGGAAGCCGAAACCAGCGAGTTCTTTGCAATGATCAGCTCACTGACCAGATTCATCAGCGTATCTAACTTCTCAATATCGACTCTGACCGTCCGGTTAACAATCGGTTTATTCTGAGCCGGTTTTCTATCGTTCTTATTCGCAGGAGCCGCCGGCTGCGGAGGCTGCTTGGCAGGTTCGGCAGGCGCTGCCGGTTCAGCCTTTGCAGGCGCTTTTTCCACTGTTTCCACATGAACAGGTTCTGCCTTTATTGGCGCTTCCTTCACTTCTTCGCTCTTTGCAGTCTCATTTTTTTGTTTCACAGAAGCGGAATCCTTATCAAAATCATAGACACCACCCACAACATCTTCTATTTCAGATACTGCCTTGGCCGCCTTTAGCACATCAGCAAGCGGATCTGATGTGACGACAATCAGACTGAACTCCAGATCAAATTTCTCATCTTCAATGTCCTGCGCGGAAGGTGTTGAATAAATGATCTCACCGTTTTCTTCCACAGCTTTAAAGACAAGAAAAGCTCTCGCTGCTTTCAGGATACAGGATTCCTGTACTTTCACGGTCATGCCATATACTTTCTGCCCCTGATGCAGTGCCTCGGTAAGTACCGCTGCTTCGGAATCGCCCAGACTGATCTCCTGCCATTTCCCGCCGGTATTTTCCTGCGCAGCTCCTGCCGCCTCCTCTTTCGAAGGTGCAGCTTCTTCCTTCGCTTCTTCTTCCCCTGCGCCTCCATTTAAAATATCATTTAACTGCTTGATCAACGGCTCATTATCATTCGTTCCTTCATCAGCGCTTTCCCTGATATTGGTATTATATTCATCGAGCGCGTCCAGGCACTGGAATAAGATATCAATCATATTCGCTTTCACAGTAATGTTTCCGTTGCGGACTTCCGAAAAGACATTTTCCATATCATGCGTCAGATTCTGCATCCTCTTATAGCCCATAGTACCTGCCATGCCTTTTAAGGAATGGGCCGCACGGAAAATCTCATTGATTGTATCCATATTGTCCGGTTCCTGCTCCAGCGAGAGAATCTGCGTATTCAGATTCTGCAAATGCTCATTTGTCTCATCAAGGAAAATTTCCAAATATTGGCTGACATCCATATCATTTTACCCCCACGTTCATTGTTATCTCCTGTGCAATCTGTTCAAGCGGTACAATCTGGTCTGCCAGTCCGGCATTGACTACGCTTCTGGGCATTCCATAAACTGCACACGTACTTGCTTCCTGCGCAATGACATACAGTTTCTTTTTTTCTTTCAGATTGATGATTCCTTTCGTACCGTCCGCGCCCATACCAGTCATAACCACACATACCACCTGATCGAACTTGCTGTCTCTGAGGGATTCATACATATAGTTGGCACAGGGTTTAACCCCTTCCCTGCTCGGTTCATCCGTATAGTGAATCGCATACTTGCCTCCCGAGGACACAATGTTTAAATGTTTGCCGCCCATCGAGATATAGACAACACCTGCTTCCAGTATATCGCCTTCCGCTGCCTCTTTGACATGCACCTCGCTCAGATTATCCAGTCTTTCCGCCAAAGAAGCCGTAAAGCCGACCGGCATATGCTGTACTATCACGACCGCAGCCTTTAGATTTTTGGGAAGTTTCGGTATCACAGACTGTAAAGCTTTCGGTCCGCCTGTAGAACTTGCAAGTGCAACGATTTTATTTCCGGGAACCGCAGAAGCACGCCTGCTGACAAGTTCAACCACTTTTCTCGATGTTTTGGTTGTTTCTCTCTGCAAGGACGGTTTGTCAAATGACAAGCCTTTCGCTTCCACGACTACAGCCAGTGTGTTTAACAGTTTTTCTCTGAAATCATCGGTACGACAGTCCATTGCAGTGCCGGGTTTATGAACAAAATCCAATGCCCCCAGTTCCAATGCATCGAGCGTTGTTTTCGCGCCTTCCATTGTATCCGTACTAACCATCATGACTTTTGCCGGAATCTTCTTTTTCTGCAGTTCCTTTAACAGCTCAAGACCATTCATCCGCGGCATATTCACATCCAGAATAACCGCATCATACGTTTTTTTCTCCAGCAGTGCCAATGCTTCCAGACCGTTCGTCGCCCGGTCCTGTACCTGGAATCTATCATCATGATTGATTATATCACAAAGTACCCTTCTCATAAGTGCAGAGTCATCAACAACTAATATATTTTTCATTTTAACAACCCTTTCTACCTATTATTTTATATATCACTGCGCATTCTGATCGCTTTACGTTCCTCACTGAAAATATATTTGATAATTTCCTCTCTGTTATCTTTATCCATATTCACATACTGCACACGGTGTTCATAAAATCCTTTCTTATTCTCCACCGGTCTGACACTGAGCACCTTACCGTAAAGGCTGTACTCTTTATTTTCCCCATCCACCCACAAACTGTATTTACACAGGATGATGCTGCCGATCTCATAGGCATATTCCGCTACAAACCGCAGGCCGCCGCCGCTGATGTCTGCGATCACGCTTCTATGTAAAGGAAGTTCCGGTGTTACGGCATCTTTATTTTTCTCGATCGCAAGTACTTCCTCTTCTTCAAGCTGTCTGGAATTCATCTCCAGGGCACAGCTGAACCGATAGTATTCTCTGCGCTGGTACTTTCTTAAATTGCTGGTCAGTTCAAGCTGCAGGAGATAGATCTTATCCTTTTTATATCGGTCAACGACTCTTGCACAGCACTGGTAAAGTCCGTTCGTCGTAAGAAAGTCCACGTCATATTCTCCGTCAATGGGGAATACAATCAGTTTCGTCCTTTCCATCGGCATGGTAATCTCTATTCTATCGTCAGAAATGATATCGACTAACTGACTCGTATAACAACTCTGTTCGTCCTCTTCGCCTTTCCGCAGTCTTTTCGTTTTTTTCAGTTCGAGCCGGTTCCCCGGCTGAATATATCTGGAAAGTATCGTTCCCATCTAAGCAGCCCCTCTCTACCCTCTGTTCCATTTTAGCAGATTGCCTTATCTTTTTGATATAATATGTGAAAAAAAAGCTGCCATGCCACGCTTCGTCAGTGTCTTATTTAGTTCCCTGTTCATGAGTCTGGCCGCCAGCATTTCATATGCCTGCGCAGACTTGCTCTCAGGATTCTGAATGGATACCGGCATCTGCTGCATGACCGCTTTCGCAAGTTTTTCATCCTGCGGGATCATCCCCAGATACGAAAGCGGTATCTTTAAATACCTCGTCACTACTGTATCCAGTTTTTCAAAGAGATCCCTGCCTTCCTGTCCGCTCTCCACTTTATTGGCAATCACTTTGATCTGCGAGGCTTCTCTGGAATACCTCGGATACCTGTTTAATGCCTTCACCAGAGAATAAGAATCGGTAATGGAAGTTGGTTCCGGTGTTGTCACTAACAGAATTTCCCCACTCGCAACAAGAAATTCCAGAACCGCATCGGAGATCCCCGCACCGGTATCTACAATGATGATATCGGCCATTTCGTCCAGTTCGGCCAGATTTTTAATGATGTAAATCAAATAGTCCTTACTCAGATTCGACATTCCCGCAATACCGGACCCACCGGAAATAAACCCCACATCCATCGGTCCCCATGTGATGATGTCCTTAATATTTTTACCCTGATAGATCAGATCATATAGATTGTGTTTGGGCACCGCACCAAACATAACCTCAATGTTTGCTAGTCCAAAATCCGCATCCAGAATGATCACACGCTGTCCCATTTTTTTAAACTGAACAGCAAGGTTGATCGCTACATTTGATTTCCCGACACCCCCTTTTCCGCTCGTAACAGTGATGACTCTTGCCAAAGGTCGCTGAGGCTGGCTGTTTGCTTTTATTATATTTCTCAGTTGTTCAGCCTGATCCATTTGTTCTCTCCTGTTCCTTCCTCTTCCTTAGTTCTTACCGCCAAGCAGCCGCTTGACTGTCTTTTGCGGATTAAAGTCCTCAATATCATCCGGTACATTCTGACCATATGTCACGTATGAGATTGAAGCGCCCGTATAAAGCTTCAAGTTCAACAGATTTCCAAGCGTCGTCGTTTCATCTAACTTTGTAAAGATCAGTTTATAATCAGCCATCTCCTTATAGGCATCAGCAATCCTGATCAGATCCCTGTACTTCGTCGTCGCACTCAGCACAAGGAATACCTCCTTCTCCGCAAGACCATCCACCGAATGAATGAATCTGCTCATGCTCTCCTTCTGTACTGTATTCTGATAAGAATGCCCTGCCGTATCTACGAGGATATAATCATAATCTCTGAAATCCGTAAGCGCCTGTTCCACTTCTTCTACCGCATAGACGATCCGGAACGGCACTTCCAGAATATTGGCATATGTGCGAAGCTGCTCTGCCGCTGCAATCCGGTACGTATCCGCAGTCAGAAGCGCAACCTTCTTTTTTTCATCCACCTGAAACCTGGATGCGATCTTGGCGATCGTAGTCGTCTTACCGACTCCCGTAGGACCTACAAAAAAGACCACCTTCACGCCTTTTTGTGCGGGTACTATGCCAAGAGGCTTTCCGAATTTTAAGATCATTTTCTGATAGGTATTAGCCAGCGCAAAATCAAACGGTGCATTCGGCTTATTGATCTTCTCGATCTCTTCAATGATCTGATCGGCGTAGATCTTATCCACCTCATTCTCCAGCATCGTAGAGCGAAGCAGTTCCATAAACATATCCGTCTCGCTGACTTTTTCTTCTTCTTTTACTTTTTCCTTCTCTTTTTCTTTCTTTTCCTCTTCCGGCTTCTGAAGCTGCTGCTCCAAAAGATATTGCAGGCTGTCAAGCTTCTCTTCGAGGACATTGTTCTCTTTCTTATCGGGAAATTCATCCGCCTCCGGTATGATCGGCGTTACCCGCTGCTGCTCTGCCTGCGCAGGCCGTACATTGCCTGCATTGTTCATATTGGAAACGACCACTTCGTTAATGGCGGAAACTGCCGCCTTCATCTCCGCGGAGACCGGGTCTGCACTGACCGTATCGGGCACGGGTTCTTCTTCGAGCGCCACCGTAACCTCTATCACCTGCGGTTTCAGGAAGCTGAACAGTCCTTTGTTCTTGAGACTCTTTACGTTCATCACAATGATGTTCGCACCCAGTTCCCGTCTGGCATTCTCGACTGCTTCCGTTTCGGTTTTTCCTGTAAATTTTTTAATTATCATTATGCTGTCACCATCCCAACAGACTGTAATTCAATAGTGGATTCCACTTCGTTATAAGAAACAACCACCAGATCTTTAAAGTAGTCTTCCGTCAGTTTCTTAAAGTATGCACGCACGATCGGTGAAGTGATCACGATCGGTATTTTGCCCAGATCCTCGAGTTTCTTTGTCTCTGTGCCAACCGAATCCATGATCGCCTTCGTCTTGGCCGGATCGAGTGTCAGATAAGCGCCCTGTTCGGTCTGCTTCACGCTGCCCATGATCTCCTGTTCAAGCTGCGGATCAAGCGTGACGACGCTGGTCGTCTCATTGGCAGGAAAGAACTTGTTGGAAATCGCTCTCTTTAAACTCTGTCTGACATATTCTGTCAGGATATCTGTATCCCTCGTTGTCGAGGCATAATCCGCCAATGTCTCAAAGATTGAAAGCAGATCCCTGATGGAAATGCCTTCTGACAGAAGATTCTGCAGTACTTTCTGGATCTCTCCAAGCCCAAGCATTTTCGGCACAAGTTCTTCCACAAGAGACGGATTGGATTCTTTGAGATTGTTGACCAGATTCTGCACATCCTGTCTTGTGAGCAATTCCGCTATGTACTGCCTGATAATCTCCGTCAGATGCGTCGCAATGATGGAAGGCGGATCGACAACTGTATAACCCATGCTCTCCGCACGCTCTCTCTGTCCTTCCGTAATCCAGATTGCCGGCAGATGGAAGGAAGGCTCAAACGTAGGAATACCCGTGATCTCTTCTTCCACATATCCCGGATTCATGGCCATATAGTGGTCAAACAGAATCTCTCCTTCGCTGACCTGCACGCCCTTGATCTTGATAATATACTGATTCGGATTTAACTGAATATTATCGCGCAGACGGATGATCGGAACGACCGTACCAAGCTCTAACGCGATCTGTCTTCTGATCATAACAACACGGTCTAAAAGGTCACCGCCCTGATTTACATCAGCAAGCGGAATGATACCGTAACCAAATTCCAGTTCGATTGGATCAACCTGTAATAACGAAGTGACATTTTCCGGCTGTCTGATCTCGTCCGCCGCAATCTCCTCCGTATCTACTTCTCTTTCGATCTCGGCCGTCTCAATCGTGCCTGCGATCACTCTGCCGACTACGATAAAACACAGGCCCAGCCCCAGGAAAATAATGGGATTCAAAGGAGTAACGATACCGAGCATGATCAGGATCGCACCTACCAGATACAACACTTTCGGCACACCGAAAAGCTGCCTGATCAAAACGGTTCCAAAGTCCGCATCTTTTGAACCTTTCGTGACTAGAATACCGGTTGAAAGAGAGATCAACAGAGACGGAATCTGGCTCACAAGTCCGTCACCGATCGTTAAGATTACAAAATGATTGAGTGCGTCGTTTAACTCCATACCCTGACGCAGGACGCCCATCGCGATACCGCCGATGACATTGACTGCCGTAATTACAAGACCTGCCGCCGCATCTCCTTTTACGTACTTTACCGCACCATCCATAGAACCGAAAAAACTTGATTCATCCTGAATCTTCTCACGGCGCTGTTTGGCTTCCGCATCCGTGATCGCACCCGTATTTAAGTCCGCGTCAATCGCCATCTGCTTACCGGGCATCGCATCCAGTGTAAATCTGGCCGTTACCTCAGCCACACGCTCGGAACCTTTGTTGATGATCATAAACTGTACAATGATCAATATGATAAAGACAATACAGCCGACGATGATATCACCGCCGCCGACATACTGTCCAAATGTCAGGACAACATTACCGGCATTGCCGGTCGTTAAGATCATTCTGGTAGAGGATACATTCAGCGCGATCCTGAATACGGTTGTAAACAAAAGGATCGTCGGATAAAATGACATATTCAGCACTTCGTTCGCGAACATACAGCCGAACATGATTGTAAAGGCAATTGAGATATTGAAAGCCAGGAGTACATCCAAAAGGGTCGGGCCGATCGGAATGATCAGCATTACAAATGCCGCCAGCAGATACGCTGCCACACCGACATCGGCTTTTTTCAAATTACCCATATCCCCTTCTCTCCCTTCTATATTATTATTCTATACTTTATTATTATACTATACTTTCCCCTGTAAATGATATACGAAAGCGAGAACTTCTGCAACTGCCTGGTACAATTCCGGCGGAACAACACTTCCGATATCCACGTTTGCATACAGCATTCTGGCAAGCGGCTTATTCTCCACAATTTCTATGTGATGCTCTTTGGCCGCTTCCTTAATTTTCTGCGCCAGATAATCCGTGCCCTTGGCCACCACATAAGGTGCATCATAAAGATCCGGATCATACTTGATGGCTACCGCATAATGGGTCGGGTTGGTGATGACAACATCCGCTTCGGGAAGCTGCTGCATCATACGTCTTCTGGCAGCCTCCATCATACGCTGTTTCTGCTTGCTCTTGACCTGGGGATCACCTTCCTGATCCTTATACTCATCTTTCACTTCCTGTTTGGTCATCTTCATATCTTTCTTGAATTTGACTTTCTGATAGATAAGATCCGCCGCCGCAATCAGCATATAAAACATCGCAATCCGCATTCCCAAATCAATCACCAGATTACCGATCTGCAGAATCGCCTGATTGAGGGAAAGCCCGTAAAGCAGATAAATACTCGGTGCATTCTTCTTTAAATAGGAATAGACAACATAAGCGATTATCGCTATCTTGGCGATGGATTTGATCAGTTCCACCAGAGAATTGATCGAAATAAATCTCTTAAAACCGCTCAGCGGATTTAACTTATTAAACTTCGGCCGCAGGGGTTCCGTAGTAGGCTGCCACTTTACCTGCACAAGATCACAGATAAACGCCACCAGAAAACCAAGCAGCAGAACCGGCGCAATCATACTGAGCAGCCGGTATGCCGAACGGACAAACAGGGTATAAAATGTCGTTTCCGGCACATAGCCGTCATAGAGCTTTACATATTCCGGAATCTGTGTGTAGATATTGCGGAACACCCCGATAAAGGATTCTCCCAGATAGCCGGTCCACAATTTCAGGACAAGGAATAACAGCAATAATTCAAATCCGTTGGCCACCTCACGGCTTTTTGCAACCTGTCCTTTTTTTCTGGCATCGTTTAGTTTCTTGGAAGTAGGTTCTTCGGTCTTCTCACCGCCCGGCCCGTCTTTGGCAAAAAACTGGAGATTATAATTTAAGATCATTTCATATCATCCCTTTCACAATCTCCGTGATCAGCACTTTCATCTCCTGAAAGACAAAATCAGCCGCCCCCGGCAGCATCCTGACTGTCAAAAACATAACAGAAAGACCAATCAGCACTTTCATCTGAATTCCGACGGCAAACATATTCATCTGCGGCGATACTTTCGCAAGTATCCCCAATACACAGTTTAACAGCAGAATCACGCAAAAGACCGGCAGACAGATACGGAAGCCGATCACAATATAATCACTCATAAACCGTACCATAGAATCCAAAAGAGAGTCCATACGGAAAACTGCTCCATTAACCGGGATCAGGGTAAACGTATCAATTAACGCCTGCAGCAGATATCGATGCATCCCCGTAATAATCAGGAATAAAGAAAACATATATTGGTAAAACACACCGCTGAATGTAGCATTCTGTCTCGTTAGCGGATCCATCAACGACACCATGGACAGACCGACTTCCATGTCGGCAATGTTACCGGCAAAGGCTGCAATCGTCATACAAATCTGTGCTGCCCAGCCAATCAGCAGACCAGTCACCGCCTCTTTGGCTACGATCACCGCATAGCCCGCCACAGAATGGTAAACTACCTCATTATGATCGAGACAGCTGAACAGCAGATAAGAAAGAAAAACTGACAACGCCACTTTCACTCTCAGCGGTGTGTTGGTCATTCCGAAAAAAGGCGCTGCATGAACAAAGCAGGACACACGCACGAGAATCAGCAAAAAAAATTCCAGGTCTGCATAAGAAAAAGTGATATCGATCATATCGCTACCTGATATAGATACTGAAGTTCGACCACAGATTTACCATATATTCAATCATATTGTTAATCATCCAATGGCCGAGAATGATGATCGTCAAAAAAATCGACAGCACCTTAGGAACGAATGTAAGCGTCTGTTCCTGAATGGATGTAACGGTTTGAAAAATACTGACAATCAAACCGATGCAAAGGGAAACAAGCAGCACCGGTGCTGCTGTCTTAATAATCGTAAACAGTGCGCTCGAAGCGATCGCAGTTACGTCATCTATTGTCATAGATAAAACACTCCCTTCTGACCCTGCCAGTCAAAATACGCAGGCTGTTAATAAAATGTTCTCACCAAACTGCCGATGACCAGACTCCATCCATCCGCCAGAACAAAAAGAAGGATCTTAAACGGCATGGAGATCGTCGTTGGCGGCAACATCATCATACCCATCGCCATCAGTGTCGATGCAACTACCATATCAATAATAATAAAAGGAATATAAATACAGAATCCGATGATAAATGCCGTTCTGAGTTCACTGATGATGAAGCTCGGTATCAGAACACTGGTAGGAATATCATCAAGATTTTCCCCATCCCATTCGGTACGGCTGACTTCCAGAAAAAGCCCTACATCTTTTAACTGTGTGTGTGGATACATAAACTGCCTGATCGGTACGAGCGCTGCCTCGAATGCTTCCTCCTGATCGAATTCTCCTGCATCAAAAGGCACGATCGCATCCGTATAGATCGTTGCGATTGTCGGCTGCATGATAAAAAAGGTCAAAAACAGTGCCAGCCCGATTAGCACTGTATTGGGCGGCGCCGTCTGTGTATTTAATGCTGCCCTCGTGAAATGCAGGACGATAATAATCCTGGTAAACGAGGTTAACATAATAATCAATGACGGTGCAATAGCAATCAAAGTAAGTGTAATCAGAATCCGCAGTGTACCATTCAGATTACCATTACCGTCATTGTATGTAACCGTCACCATATTCGCGATATTCAGCTCCTGCAGATCATCTTCCGACTGTGCAGAACCCGGTTCCGTTCTATTTGTTCTTTCCTCTGACGTACCGGTCAGATTGGATTCTCTGACAGGACGTTCTGTTGCTGCATACGCAGTCTCTTTACTGCCGGCAAATATTCCGATAAATAATATGCCTGCAAGCAACAGCAGGCATATCCATTTCTTCTTTTGATGTCCGGAAAAATATTTTTTCATCTTAATCGCCTACTCACTTTTATTTCGGTCATCTTCTTTTTCCAGAAAGGACTTTTTTTGCACTTTTTCAAACAATTCTTTAAAACTATACTGCTCTTTGCTTCCATCATCTGAAAAGACTAATTGGTCCTCCGGAACCTCTGTCAACATTGTAACAGAATCTTTCCCGATTGCAACTGCCAAATATTTCTGCCCAACACGAATAATCTGAATATACTTATTATTCGCAAGCCGAAATGATTCCACAACTTCCAGATTTGTGTTGAAAGCCTTTCCTTTCTGGTATCCTGATATCCATTTTGTGGTCCAGTAAGTAATTGCCAGCACAAAAACAAATATAACAAGTACAGTCAAAAACTGTGAATAAAAAATCGTGCCGTCTGAAGCAGTCAGAATCATTTAACCAACTACTTTCTTCACTGCTTCCAATACACGGTCAGCCTGGAACGGCTTTACAATGAAGTCTTTCGCACCAGACTGGATCGACTCGATAACCATCGCCTGCTGTCCCATAGCAGAGCACATGATTACCATAGCGCCCGGATCAGCTTCTTTGATCTTCTTCAGTGCCTGAATCCCATCCATCTCGGGCATTGTAATATCCATCAGTACGAGATCGGGTTTCAACTCATTGTACTTCTCAACAGCTCTTGCACCATTTTCAGCTTCACCGGCAACATTATATCCATTCTTAGTCAGGATATCTTTGATCATCATACGCATGAACGCTGCATCATCACATACTAAAATATTCTTTGCCATTCTTTTCTTCTCCTATTACATACAATTTTTGATTATATACCATGAATTATTATTATTTAATAATTTCAGTTACCCTAACGCCAAAGCTTTCTTCAATGACTACAACTTCACCTTTTGCTACAAACTTACCGTTTACCAGAACATCAATCGGTTCACCTGCAATCTTATCAAGTTCTATGATTGTACCTGGTGCAAAATCCAGAATATCCGATATGGATTTCGCTGTTCTTCCCAGTTCCACTGTAACTTCAAGCGGTACATCTTTGATCAGGTCGATGTTCTCCTGCGGCTGCATCGGATTGAAATCACCTGCAAAATTCTGGAACTGTGCCGGCTGAATGCTCATATTCGGCATCATCTGAGGCATCCCCATCTGCGGCATCATCTGAGGCATTCCCATTCCCATTTGCGGCATTCCCATCTGCATCTGACTCATATCCATCTGCGGCATCTGCATCTGAGGCATTCCCATCTGCTGACTCATATCCATCTGCGGCTGTGTCGGAGCGGGTGCCGGTGCAGGCGCTGGAGCAGGTGCCGGTTCCGGAGCGCTGGCTCCTCCCATCTGAGAGTCAAGGAATGTAGAACATACCTCTTTTGCAAACTCTATTGGATACAACTGCATGATCATAGAATCAACCAGAGTATCGATCTCCATGTGAAAAGCAATCCTGACAAATGTTCCTCCCAGAAATTCTGCAATATCACCACCCGATTTATACTCCGTCAGATCCACCAGACTTGCCTCCGGCGGACTGATATCGATCATCTTACTGAGCATCGTAGAAAGTGAAGTCGCTGAAGAACCCATCATCTGGTTCATCGCTTCTGAGATCGCGCTCAAATGCAGCTCACCCAGCTCTCCATCTGTGTTGCTTCCATCTCCACCCATCATCAGATCGGTGATCACTTTCACATCATGTTCTTTTAAGATCAGGATATTGGTTCCGTCCAGACCAACCGTATATTTTATTTGAATAAAAACACATGGTCTCTCATACTCTGTCAATACACCGTCCCAGGTCGTTAACGTGACAACCGGAGTTGTTATATTAACTTTACGGTTTACAAGAGAAAACAATGTCGTTGCCGAGGAACCCATACTGATGTTTGCAACTTCACCGATCGCATCTCTTTCAATATCAGTCAGAAGACTTTCATCCACTGCCGCGCCTGAAGCCGCCGCATCACCTGATGAAGAATCATCGGCGTCAGAACCTCCTCCGCTGAGCAGCGCATTGATCTCGTCTTGTGATAACATTCCGTCCATGCCTCTATTCATCCCCCTCTCTAAATACCGACGTTACTCTGACAGCATATTTATCTTTACTTGAGCCCGGTAATGCGGTGAATTTTTTAATATTACCAACATATATATTCAAATCATTATCCACATTGGTATCTAATCGTATAATATCGCCTCTCTGTAAATTGACGAAATCCTGTATGGATATCCTGCTCTTTCCCAACACTGCCTTCACAGGAACATCCACCCTGCGCAACATTGCTTCAATATAATCATTATAATCCTCTTCATCCATCTCCTGCATATTTGCATACCAGAACTTGGTATTCAATTTATCCATTACGCTTTCCAGCGTAAAGAACGGAAGACAGATGTTCATTAATCCTTCCACATCGCCGATCCTGATACTCAGTGTAATGACTGCTATCATATCATTCGGCGCTATGATCTGAGCAAACTGAGAATTGGTCTCAATCCTTTCCAGAACAGGATTGAGTTCTACAACGTTTTTCCATGGTTCCCGCATAAGCTGAATAAACAATACAAGCATTTTCTCAATGATTGTCATCTCAATCTCAGAGAATTCTCTGTTTTTCTCTAATGGGTCGCCCTGCCCGCCCAGCATTCTGTCTATCATCGTAAATCCAAGATTAGAAGCCAGTTCTACCAGAATTGTCCCACCAAGCGGCTGAAAATTGACAATTCCTAATATGAGCGGATTCGATAATGCATTACTGAATTCCGAAAAGATAACCGTTTCTGAACTTGTCACAAGTACCTGAACATTCTTTCTAAGGTAAACCGGAAGATTCGTTGACAACAGTCTTCCATAATGCTCAAAAATAATTTCCAGAGTACGAAGATGTTCCTTTGAAAATTTCGTAGGTCGTTTAAAGTCGTAATTCTTTACCTGCTTGTCATTGGAATCCTGCATCTGATCCGTATCCAATTCACCGCTGCTCAAGGCCGCAAGCAAATTGTCAATCTCGCTTTGAGACAGTACCTCGCCCACGAAAATTCACCTCCCCGTGGATATTATTATATATCATATTTTTCTTTCAGGCTATTGGTACATACCGCTGAATGCTACATTAAAAATAAATTCCGAATCAAACAGATCCTGCACTTCATGTAAGATTTCCTGCTTAATCTGACTTTCGTTTGACCTTGCTTCCTCAAGTGTATACTTTCCGAATACACTTCCGATAATATCCCTTAATAAAGTTTCCTGCGGAGACAGATCTGAGCCGTATTCTTTATACCCTTTTTTCTCCTTCGTATTAATGGAAAAGCCGACTGTTCCCATCCAGAAATGGCTTTCTCCGTCCTCACCCACCTTTAACGGAACTGTAATAGATTCCGGAATCGTATACACTTCGGTATCCTTCATGGGCACGTCGATCGCATTTTCTCCATTTTCTGTCTTTGCCGTCAATTCCAGATTCAGAGCCGTCGAAATATTATCGACCAAAGCTGCAGTCTTCCTGGATGCCCCTGTCACACTGAACATCATGATAGCCGTCAGAACGACATTCACAACCAATAATGCCAGTATAATAATAGAAATTAAATTTTTCTTCATCTGCTTCCTCCCCTTTTTATATTCCCTTTCCTATCATAATCTATATCAATAAGAGCTCAGCGAATTATAGATCTTGATCTCAACCCGCCTGTTCATGGTCCTTCCCTCCGCAGTCGAATTGTCCGCCACCGGAACATACTCTCCCCGTCCGGAATGCTTCATCATTGCCGGATCAAGATTAGCTGTCGACAACAGATAATTAAAGACAGATAAGGCACGCCCCGAACTCAATTCATCATTATTAGAATATTTTGCGCCGGACATCGGAACATTATCCGTATGTCCCTCTATTTCAATTGTACTGTCACCGTAACGTTCCAATATGACTCCGACCTGGTCAAGAACCGGCAGAGCCGCATCTTTTAACTGCGTGCTTCCGGAGTCAAAAAGCAGAGACCCCTTCAATGTAAGCTGAACATACTGCGACGTAAATTCAATATCAATCTCTTTGTCCAGATTATTCTCCTCAACAGCTTCCTCTATCTTCTCAGCCAGTTCTTCCGATTCCTCCATCTGTGCTTTTTCCAGTTCAGCCTGTGCTTCCGCAACCGCTGTTGCCATATCGTCAGAAACGATCTCACCCTGATCCATCTTACCGGTACTGTTGATGTACTGATCCAGCTCGTTTAGCTGACTGACACCGTTACTGATCAGAATACCGTCGCCAATCGCCGTAGCGCCGGCCGAAAAAATGCTGAATGTCTGATTAAAAGAGGCCGCTATCATCTCAAATTTTTCCGCATCAACCGTTGACATGGAAAACAGCAGGACGAAAAAGCAAAGCAGCAGGTTCATCAAGTCGGCAAATGTAGACTGCCACGCGGGCGCTCCCGGTTTTACCTCATCCTCTTTCCGTTTAGCCATCCGCTTCACCTCCGTCTTCTTCCCCGGTGCTGCTTCTGTCCGCAGGCGCAAGGAAGGATTTCAGTTTTTCTTCTATAACACGCGGATTCTCTCCTGCCTGAATAGACAGAAGTCCTTCTATTTCAATTTCTTTCACCATCATCTCAGAATCATTCTTCTTCTTTAACTTACCCGCCACAGGTGCGCAGATCCAGTTCGCAAGAAGGGAACCATACAGAGTCGTGATCAGGGCAACCGCCATCGCAGGTCCGATCGCGGAAGGGTCATCCAACGCTTTCAACATATTGATCAGACCGATCAGCGTACCGATCATACCCCAGGCAGGACCCATGGCTCCCAGATCCTCCCAGAACCCGATCTTTGTTTTATGTCTTCCTTCCACACTGACCAGCTCAGTCTCCATGATCGCACGTACCAGCTCAGGATCCGTACCGTCAACAACCAGCAGAATGCCTTTTTGCAAAAACGGATCTTCTATGTCTCCAGCCGCTTCTTCCAGAGAAAGAAGTCCTTCCTTACGGGCTACATTCGACAGATCTATGATCTTCTGGATGATCTCCGGGACGTTCTGTTCTGACATCCCCAGAACGAGTGTGAAACTCTTCAGACCAGCAACGAAACTGTTCACGGTATTACTCGCCAGAATACACATAAAGGCACCGCCAAAGGTAATCAACGCTGACGGAAAATCCAGGAAACTATTAAGATTGGAAACAACAATTCCTGCGTCCTTATCATATATAATACCGAAAATAACCAATACAAAACATAAAATCAAGCCTAAAACTGAACCCAAATCCATATCAGTACCACCCGCTCACAAAATTTGCATTTACTCTGCAAAAATATCCTTTCTATACGATTTTACTAAATTTTTCACTTCTTGTCTACTTTCTTTTACAATTATTTTCCGACCTGTTGTAAATGACAAAACAGTGTCCGGAGTTTCCTCGACAAGTTCAAGTAAATCAGGATTCACAAGTACTTTAACGCCATTGATCTTTGTTACTTCTATCATACCCTTACACACCCTTCTAATTATTCTATCACAAAGCAGAGAAAAGAGGAACCCAAAAGTTCCTCTTTCTTTGAGATTTATTTTGAAGCATTATCTCTTCAAGCTGATAAGCTCTTCCAAGAGGGTGTCAGAAACTGTGATGATACGACTGTTTGCCTGGAATCCACGCTGTGTTGTGATCATCTCTGTAAACTCCGATGAGAGATCTACGTTACTCATTTCGAGTACACCGCTGGTCATGTAACCGTCATTTTCTGTAATATCGCTGCCCTGCCCGTCGAATCCGCCGGAGTTTGCCGTTGCAGAGTACAGGTTGTCGCCCTGTTTGGCGAGACCGGAAGCATTCGCAAAGTTTGCTACCGATATCTGTCCCAGCAGTTTGGAACAACTGTTATCATAATAAGCCGTGATCTTGCCATCCTGGCCGATCTCCACGCCTGTCAGTTCGCCCTGCTTTCTGCCGACTCCGAGATTCTTGCCGCTAACATCGCCGGGCGTCATGGTCGTCGTGGATGTCCCGCCGACATTTACGTTATTCGACAGAGTGAAGTCGATATCGATCGCGCTAAACATATCAAGAGGAATGTTCACACCCTGTCTGGAAGTCGCGCTGGCATTAAAGTTCAGGCTGACCGAATTGGAATCCGGCTGTCCCACATAGGAAAATTTACCTTTCTCTGTCTCGTATACAAGTTTATTTCCTGTATAGGTAAATGACTTTTTGATCTGCGCCTGCCCGTCGGGAGATACCAAAACAGGAGTATAGGTAGTCTTATCATCGTTTGCAAGACCATACGCCTCTAACTGATCGATGCCTTCTCCGATGAAATATTTATTTGCGGCATCATAGGTACCTGCCTTTGTCGTCTTGAGCGTCTGTGCAAAGCCCATCTCAACCGCGCCGTCAGATTTCACATTAATGCTGGTCACATTAACGCCGGGGAAAGAGCCTTCCAGAGCTGCCTGCCACTGTGCAAGTCCTGCCGCATCTGTAGGCGCATCCGGCAGCTGAACTGAGTTTCCATTGGCATCCTTACCGAAATAATGGTATGTCGTAACCGGAGGCGTAACCGTATTATCTGTCACCGGCGCATAGATCAGATTAAACTTCTCATTCTGAAGCTCACTCTTTGTCAGTTTAACAGTACCCGTCACTGCAATGTCCTGCCCCTCAGTCACCTGCGTACCGTCCGCAAGTTCCGTGAACGTAGTTCCGTTCATTGTTCCCAGTTTTACTCCACCTGTAGCGGCATTGATCAGCTGGTTCGTCGAATAACCTTCCAGCATATTTTCCGGGAAGTACTTCATCGCATATGTTCCCGGAGCGCCGTTTTGTCCCGGTGTATATACCGCCGTATCCAGCAGCTGATACAGAGTCGTCTTCTCCACGGTAGCCGCGGAACCAAACGTCGCGATCTCATTGATATTGCTCAGATTATACTCTGTCACAAGAGATTTCCCGCTGGAATTTAAGATATCGTCAAGCTGAACATAATACTGTCCCGGATCGTCCAGTGCATGAATGCTGAACTTCGCCGTGTAGGAATACCCTTTCTTGTCAAAGAAACTCAGGGTGACAGTCCTGCCTGCCGTGCTGTTGACAGCTGTGTCATATTTATCGACTGTACCGGACATATACGCAAGTGTCGTAGACTCTCCGGGATAGGTCAGGTTATCTGTTTTCATGATCTGCAGTGCGGATACGAGATCCGGAAGAATCTCCCCGGTCTGCTCGTCAACCTGCCAGCCCATGACTGTGTAACCTGTGGAGGACATAACAAGGTTGCCCGCGCCGTCAATCGTGAAAGAACCGTCTCTTGTAAAGAAATTCTGAGAGCCGTCGCTTACGATAAAGAATGAATCACCCGTGATCATAACATCCCACGGATTGTTCGTGGACTGCGCAGAACCCTGTCTCGCGATGGCTGTGGAGATCGCTCCGGTCTTCGCACCGAGACCGATCTGTCTGGCATTGATACCGCCTCTTCCCGTCGCATTGTTTGCTGCGGAAGCCGCCTGTGTCGTCTGATAAAGCAAGTCACTGAATACCATGGACTGTGACTTATAAGCTGTTGTATTTACGTTTGCGATGTTATTACCGATAACATCCATTCTTGTCTGGTGTACTTTTAAACCTGCTACACCAGAAAACAGTGATCTCATCATAATGAATGACCTCCTTATGCTATGATGGTCCGTCCGCTCCTTCTGTCAGTCGGGAGCATGTGCCTCCATTAAGGTCCGGCTAAACAATAACGGCTCCATCTATGTTTGTGAATACATTTTCTTCTGTCTGATCCTGATCCATCGCCGTAATGACCGTATGATTCGGTACATTCACAATAAAGGCAAGGGAATCAACAATAACAAGCGATTCGTTAATTCCTTTCGCACCGGCTTTTGCCGCACCGAGATTCAGGCGTTCTACCTGTTCCGCACTCAGTTCAATATTTCTGTCCGCCAGTCTGCCTGCCGCATGTTTTGAAAACCTGACTGCAAAGTCTGCGGGTTCTGTCGTTTTACTGGATAAGATATCCTGAAAACTTAACCCTTCTTCCAAAACACTTGTCTGCGTCTGTCTCACACCGCGGTTTAAATATTGATTCTGCAGCTGTTCTATGGAAAGGAATCCGTTATTCTGAATCTTCATAACCATTCTCCTCCTTGAGATCCGCGTATCTCCATCCGTGGTCTACGCCTGTGGTTCGCTGCCTTCACCGCCGTCTTCATCCTCATTGTCTTCGGAATCGTCCGGAACTTCGCCAGTATCTTCCCCTTCACCGGGCTTCTCTACATCGTCCGGCTTGTTGTCCCCGTTATTCTCCTCGGCTGCCTTCAGCGCTTCTATTCTGTCAACGTATTTCTTCAGACCTGTCACAAAATCATCATCAATAAACTTCTTCTCGTAGTTCGTCATCTCCTGATAGGTCTTATTCAGTGCCTCAACCGCATCTTTGTGTTCGAGCGTAAGGAGCGGCAGGATCGGAAGTTTGTTGTAAGCATTCATGAAATCCGCTGCCTTCGTGTAAGCTGCCAGATAATTCGGATCTGCCTCCATATCCAGGTCATCAATCGAGTAAAGCTCTCCGTTGATCGACAGATATGCCTTGTTGTTCTCATAAACAATATAGTCCACATTACCCTGCGCCGTAGTCGTTCTTCCTGCGGAATCGACTACCTTAACCACTACCGTATGTCCCACTAACTGAGAAGCTCTCGCGAGTTCCAGAGACGCACTCATATTCTGCATCTGCTCCAATTCTGAGAACGTCGCATACTGTGAGATATATTCTGTGTTTGATGTCGGTTCGAGCGGATCCTGATACTTCATCTGCGCTACCAGAAGCTGTAAGAACTGATCTTTATCCACTGTAGAATTACTCTTCTTCTTCTCGCCGTTTGCTATAGACGCCGCAGAAGTACTTTCCATAAGTTTCCCGTTTTCTATCGGTGCTATCATTGCGTTTCCTCCATTCTTTATTTTTTATTTCCTGAACTGATTCCTGTGGATCCGGGCACATTATGCCATATAATCCACCGTATTGCCGCTGTTTGCCATCATCTCCGCCGCAATCCTGTCAGCATCATCCATATCCTGCGGCAGTTCGTCAAGACCGATCTCGTTCAGGTTGATTTTCCTGCGGCCTTTCTTTGCATCATTCCGCTGTGCCTGCCCGTTCTCCTGATCGCCGGCAAAGCTGTTCTCAAACCGGTAATCCGCCACGGTAACTTCCACTGCGTCTACTTTAATCCCCTGTTCTTCAAACTGGTTCTTTAACTGGATCAGCTGCGTCTCGATCGCCGCTTTGACCGTCTCATTCTGCGCCGTAAACTGTGCTGTCACTGCCCCGTCTTTGGCCGCTATCTGAACATTCACGGTTCCCAGACTTGCAGGATGCAGCTGCAGTTCCATCTCCTGCACGCCCTCTTTTACATTAATCTTCATGTACTCCATGATCTGATTCATGATATCCTGCGTACTGATAAAGCGTTCCATCACAGGTGTCTGCTCTATGGTCTGTGCGGATTCCGTCTGCACAAGAGGCTGTTCCATCACGAAATTTCCTGCCGTGTGTCCTTCCTCCCTGCCTTCTGCAAAAGCGTTTCTGTTTCCTGACTTCGCATCACGTCCTGTCTGTACCTCGGCTGTCTGTACGACTTCTTCCTTCGCACTCTCGGCGCCGCTTGCGTCATTCACCTTTACTTTCACCGCTACCGTCTCACCGTCTTTGTGCACCGTGACCGAGTAGTCTTTTGTACCGATCAGACTCACGTCTTCGGCTTCCTCCTCCGGTGTCAGGATCTCATCAGAAATCAGGTCTTCTCCCGGGATAACCGTCTCCTCCGGCTGTGTCTGCATTCCTGTCATGTTCTCGATCAGCGCGCTTACTTCTTCTCTGGAAATGCCAAGTTCGGCCGCCGCTTCATCAAGCGTTTCCGCCAATGTCTGCATAAGGTTCTTAAAATGGTCGTAGAGCCCGCTGTCCGTTATAATGGAAAGCTGATCTGCACTGCCGGATAATTCAACGAGAAGCTGTTTCATATTCTCAGGATCCAAAAGCTGTATTGCACTGAGTCCCAGAACTTCCATCGCTTCCAGCACCTCTTCCGTGGTGACTCCCATCTCCTGTGCGATATCCTCCACCAGTTCTTCACCGGCTTTTTGAAGAACATCCTCTGTGCCTTCTGAAATCTCTTCGCCTGCGGCATCGTCTCTGACCGAAACAGTGTCTTTCTCACTGTCTCCGACTGTCTTACTATCCGTTTTTTCGGTACTGCTTTGTACGGTGTCTGTCTTGACAGTGTCATCCTTTACCGTGGCATTTTTTGCCTCAGACGTCATGGAAACGCCTGCTGACATGGATTTCGTGTCAACGGAAAGCTGCGGTCTGGAAATTGCCTGGTTTTTCCCCTGTGCGGCCGCCTGCGTGCCTGTTTTGGCATTCAAACGGTTCATGACTACGCCAAAGCTGTCTTCCGCGGCTTCTTCCTGTCTGGAAAGCATATTACGGTTTTCCTGTCCACTGCCTGCCTGCGTCACAAGATTGGAAAGCACATTCAGGTTGTTATTTACAGGTATGCCTGCCATTTACGTCCCTCCTTCCTTTCATTTTCAAAGTTCTTTCTTATTTATATAAAGCACACTTGAAAAAAATGCGCGATATACCTTTTTCCCTGATTCAGTATCGCCTCTTTCAATTTATATATCGTAAAGTCCCCCTTATTCCTAAAGGTATCTTATTCCGGATCCATGACTTTCGTCACTCTGGCCGCAATCTCCGGGTCCATGTTCGCCAGAATATTCCCTCTGGGCGCCGGCGCCATCTGGTTTAAGATCTTCGCCACCAGATCCAGATCATTGGTCATTGCCTCAAAGATATCCGCAGCAGCCGCAGGCTCCATCGCCGCATATGCGTCTGCATACCCCTGCAGGCGCGCATCCACCTGCTGCTGTTCCACTACCTGTCTGTACAGATATTCTGCATTGGTAGGATCTATGGATTCATAATATTTCTGATATTCTTCAATATCCGGTGCATTTTCCGCATAGATGACCTCCTGATAAAATTCAGTGGTCAGACGCTCAAATTCCGTCTGTCTGTCCTCGAATGTCTGGAGTCTGTCTACTTCCGCACGCAGTTCCTCGAGTTCTTCCGAGTCGATATTGCTTGCCGCCTGTGCCCGTTCAAGTTCGAGTTCAAGCTCCTTGATATAATCCACGGCTTCACGAAGGCTGGTATATCCTCCGTAAGATTCCTCATCGTCTGTTGATACCACTGTCTCCGCCGGAAGGATTTTGTTAATGACCGGTACGTCCTTTAAGACGGGCGCGAGCACATTAGAACCGAAACCGCCTACATCCAGCTTGA
Source organism: uncultured Lachnospiraceae bacterium (assembly GCA_947577185.1). Classification (GTDB taxonomy): domain Bacteria; phylum Bacillota; class Clostridia; order Lachnospirales; family Lachnospiraceae; genus UBA3282. The sequence goes on from CANPUE010000001.1 coordinate 158,631, forward strand.
CTAACAGACACAGGATCGCAATCCAGATGATAATAATAACAAAAGTTACCAGGAAAACAGATACCCCGCCTCCCTCATCGTCATCTAATTCCGCTTCCTGGGCAGAAATCTCCTTTGCCCGCTGCTTCGCTTCTTTTTTCTGCGCTTTCTGCTCGTCTTTTATTTTTTTACGCTCATCCTTGAGTCTTTTTTTCTCCGCCTGTGTATCTACGCCTACAACATTTCCCAAATCTTGTGCCATTGTCTCTATCCCCTTTTTTGTCCATAGGTATAGCTTGTCAGCTCATCTATTTCTTTGCTCTCTTTTGCGTTTTCTTCTTTCACAAACTGTCTGAACGCTTTTTCGCGAAGCTTCTCCTGCATTTTACGCTCCTGCATGATCTCCTGGAGTTTCTGCCTCGCCTCCTCGACCTTCCGCTCGGCTTTTCTGATATTTTCTTTTTGTTCCCCGATAAATTCCTCCATCCGCGCCATCGCGTATTCATTATCACGAAGTTCCTGCACGTTCACGGAATCGATGCGCATCCTCCTGCCTTCTTCCAGATATACCTGCTTTCTTTCGTAAAGTCTCTTTAAAACTTCCTCTTCCTCAAGCAGTTTCCTCTGTGCCTGTGCAAACTCCATCTTTGCCTGATTTTCCATCTGAATCTTAATGTTCAGAATACTCTGCATCCTGTATTTGAACTTTGCCATTTTTCACGCTCCCGCAGGCTAGTCAAACAGCGCCTTCAGCATTTCAAGTTCCTGCTCATAATCATATTTACTCTCAACATCCTGCATCAGATAATCGTTCACGGCATCAATCCTGTCTATCGCATAATCGATGTTTGGGTTGCTTCCGCTCTTATATGCCCCGATATTGATCAGGTCTTCCGCCTCATTATAAGTTGCCAGTACATTCTTTAGCTTTCCGGCCGCTGTCTTATGCTCTGAGGGTACGATCTGACTCATACAACGGGAAATACTCTGCAGTACGTCAATCGCCGGATAATGATTCTTATGTGCAAGTCTGCGGTCCAACATGATATGACCGTCCAAAATACTTCTGGCCGTATCGGTGATCGGTTCGTTGAAATCATCACCATCCACCAGAACCGTATATAACCCTGTGATAGAGCCTCTTGCCGAACAGCCGGCGCGCTCTAATAATTTAGGCATCTCGGAGTAAACACTGGGAGGATACCCTCTTGATACCGGCGGTTCCCCGCTGGCCAGCCCGATCTCTCTCTGTGCCATAGAAAAACGGGTCAGAGAGTCCATCATCAACAATACATCCTTTCCCTGATCCCTGAAATATTCTGCAACTGCTGTTGCTGTCTGAGCAGCCTTTTTTCTCTCAAGCGCCGGTTTGTCAGAAGTCGCCACGACAACGACTGATCGCTGCATGCCTTCCGGTCCCAGATCACGCTCAATAAATTCTCTTACCTCTCTGCCCCGCTCTCCAATCAGTGCGATCACGTTGATATCCGCTTTGGTATTGCGGGCAAACATTCCCATCAATGTGGATTTTCCCACGCCGGAACCGGCAAAAATGCCGATTCTCTGTCCCTTGCCGATCGTCATGAGGCCGTCTACCGCCTTTACACCGAGCGGAAGCACTTCGTCAATGATTTTTCTGGACATTGCGTCCGGCGGGGGCGCTTCCATTGGATAGTTGATCCCCGTAACCGAAGTGTCCATCGTTTCATTTCTCCCAAGCCCGTCAAGCACCTGCCCCAGAAGCATCGGACTCACCTGAACAGAAAGCGGAATGCCGGTGTTCTCCACCATACATCCGATTCCAATGCCTTCTGTCTTCTCATATGGCATGAGCAGCGTTTTTCTTCCCTTGAAACCGACTACCTCCGACATAATCGGAGGAAGTTCTTTATCTACCGGATACACTTTACACAGATCTCCAAGCTTAGCCTCCGGCCCGGCGGATTCAATGGTCAGCCCCACTACGTTCTCCACGCGTCCCATGCTTTTAAAGAACGTATTCTCTGCAATTTTACTGTATTTTCCAAAATCAATCATAACGTCTTTACTCTTGTCCTTTTTCAAATGAGAGCAGTTTCAGTCTTCTCGTCAATTCGTCAAGCTGTGTTCCCAGCCCACAGTCAAAAATTCCGCCGTCCGTCTCGATCATACATTCATTTTTATGCAGTGTCATATCCTCAATGATCTCAACAACACCGCGGCCGCTGACCGCACCTTCCGTCAACGTCTTTTTCTGCATATTGACGTAGGGATAGTCATCTTTGGAGACATGCACAATAAAAGTCCTGCTACTCTCTACCTTCCGCAAAGTAGTATCTATGAGATGCACCAGGATATTTCTTTCGTTTTCCAATTCCACATGAAAAATATGATCATAGACTGACGTGATTACGTCTACAAACTGCGGTTCCAGTTCATCTATAAGTGCATCATATTCTTCCTGCATTCTGACGCGTTCCGCTTCCAGAGCAGCTCTCATCTGATCGGCTTCCGCCTGTGCCATCTGAAGCCCCTCGTCATAGCCCATCCTTCTGGCCTGATCGAGTGTCTCCTGCCGCAGAGAATCAATCTCCCTTCTGGCGATCTGCCTGATCTGCTCCACTTCTTCTCTGGCAGCTTCCAGTTCAGCCTCCGCCTGTGCACGCAGTTCCTCCGGTGTAGGGCCTGCCGGCATCTCTTCCTCGGAAGACTTGATAATGCCGCCTTCTCCGCTCTCCTCATACAGCTCAGGATCGATCCTCTCCCCGGTCAGGCCGCCCATAAAGTCTTCTTCGCTAAACTCTTCCCCTGATGCGATTGCCGCGCGTCTTCTTCTTTCCATCTCCCGCTCTTCGATCTTGCTGACAAGCCGGGCATTGCTGTCGATCAGACATTTATCCTCATTCTCAACGACAACCCATCGTGATTTATAAATATTATTAGACAACAATCTCGTCACCTCCACCTCTGGAGATAACAATTTCCGCAGAATCTTCCAGTTTCCTGATGATATTTACGATCTTCTGCTGTGCCTCTTCCACGTCTTTCATACGAACAGGACCCATGAACTCCATGTCTTCCTTGATCATAACAGCGAGACGTTTGGACATATTATTGAATATAGCATTCTGAACCTCTTCGTTGGAGCCTTTAAGCGCGATAGCAAGGTCACTGTTATCCACATCACGCAGCACACGCTGGATCGCTCTGTCGTCGAGCAGGAGGATGTCTTCGAATACGAACATCTTCTTCCTGATCTCATCAGCAAGCTCGGGCTCTTCGATTTCGAGTGTTTCCATAATATGTTTCTCTGTACCACGGTCTACCGTATTCAAAATCTCTACCACTGCATCGACACCGCCGATAATGGTGAAATCCTGATTTGCCAGCGACGCCAGTTTTGATTCCAAAACTTTCTCCACCTCTTTAATGATATCCGGACTCGTTCTGTCCATGACGGCAATACGCTTCGCGACGTCGGCCTGCCTGTCGGGCGGAAGCGCTGAAATAATCAGTGCGGACTGTGCCGCCGACAGATATGACAGAATAAGGGCGATCGTCTGCGGATGCTCATCCTGTATAAAGTTGAGCAGCTGCGAAGGATCCGTCTTTCTCACAAATTCGAATGGTTTCACCTGCAGGGAAGCCGTAAGTTTTCCGATTACATCCCTGGCACGTTCCGCACCGAAAGATTTCTCCAGGACTTCCTTCGCATAGTTGATACCGCCTTCCGCGATATACTGCTGTGCGAGACAGACCTGATAAAACTCTTCCATTACCTCCTCTGTGATCTGCGGCGTAATCGTCCTTGTATTCGCAATCTCCAGAGTCAGTTCTTCGATCTCCTCATCTTTCAGATGTTTGAAAATCAATGATGATTTTTCCGGACCGAGGGCGATCAACAAAATGGCTGCTTTCTGCAGACCGGTAATCCTTTCTTCAGAACTTTTTGCCATTACTTTTACCCCCAGTCCTCATTTAACCAGTTACGCAGCAGATTGGCCGCTGCCTCTGGATTCTCTTCCACAAATTTGTTGATCATCTTTCTTGTCTCAGAATCATTTTCTACGGAAATATCCGCAAGCTGTCCTTCCGGTGTGGACTGAAGCAATGTCTCAACAGAAAGTTCTTCCTCTTCTTCTTCATGTTTCTCACCGCGCATGCTTCTGAGTACGACAAATGCGAGCAGTGCCAGGATCACGATGATCAGGATGATCTGCATCACATCCGTTGCACTGATGCCGGAACCTTCATCATCAAAGAAAACGTTCTCACTGTAGGCAACGATCGCTATGTTGTCAGCGCTGATACCGGTCGCTTTCGCAACCACGTCGAATAAATCTTCGTCCACTTCCAATTTGGTACGTCCCTGATTGGCAAGTTTATAGTCTTCCCAGGTGACTGTATCAAGCAGTCCCTGTCTCTCGATATCTTCCTCACGAATGATCTCGTGGCGTATCATCGCAACGGAAAGCGAGGAACGGCCATAGTTGATCAGGCCTGCCGGAGTCTCTGTCGTAGTGATTGTCTCGTCCGGCAGATAGTCATAAGACTGTTCCGTTATGGTCGATTTGGAATTGCTTTTATCTTCCAGTACATAAGTCGTATCGTCATCCCCGTTGGAATCCGTCCCCGGAACGCCGCCGGTACCGCTCTCATTCTCCTCCGTGTACACATCCGAATGGCTGTATAAACCTTCTTCCCGCCCTTCCTGTGCGGCATATGTATGTGAGGTCGTAGAGCTGGTCGAAAAATCCAGAATCAGGTTCGTAGCGACTTCGATCATATCAAACTCATTCGTGCCCAGAAGAACCTGCTTCACTTCACTCGTGACAAGCCGCTCTGCTTCCGCCTTAACAGAAAGCTGCGCATTGGCCGCTCCCGATACCGTATAATCATCGTCACCGGAAAAAAGCATATTACTGTTGGTGTCCATGATCACGATATTTCTTGTAGTGGCATTACCGATTCCCGTCGCGATCGCACGCGCAAGGGCCGCAGCGCTTTCCGGTGAAATCTCTTCTTTTAATTCCAGCGTAACAGTCGCTGAGGACTCTTTGTCAGAATCAATCAGCGTCCCTGTATTCTCAGGGATATTCAGCGTGACTGTTGCATTCTTGACCGCTTCCATGGGTTCTAATATATTGTCTTCTATGTATTTTTCCAGATACAGGACATATTGTCTCTGTTTATCAGACTCGGTCGTAGAAAAACCGCCGTTTGTCACGTTCTCAATCCCGTAACCGGCCGTTCTGATATTATTGGAACCGAGCAGAAGGATCGCATCAGACTGCTGCGATTTGAGAATTTTAAACTGCAGCCCGTCATCAGAGATCGTATAATTTAATTCTTCCTCGTCAAGCAGCTCCTTGACGTCCGCCGCCTGTGTCGTATCCTCACAGTCCTTGAGCAGCACATACTGCGGTTTGTTCAACACCGTGATCAGGATCGCGATCGCCAGAATCACAACGGAAGCCACCATGACGATCAAAGTTTTCTGTCTGGTCGTAAAACGGTTCCACCACTCTAATATTCGATTGCCTAACTCCTTTAATTTTTCCATAAATTTATCCACAGCAACTATTTCTCCTTAAGTATTCTGCCGTATGATGCCAGTGTCTGCTAAATCTGCATCTGCATAATTTCTTTGTAAGCGTCCAACAGCTTATCCCTTATGGCTATAGTATACTGCAAAGCAGTTGATGCTTTTTGCAGAGCAATCGTCAGGTCATGGGTATTCTCGGTTTCTCCGAGCATCCATTTCACTTCCTCATCCTCCGCATCAGAAAGGTAACTGTTTGTTGTGTTGATATTGTCGATTGCCGAACTCAAAAGATTATTAAAACTGGTATCCGAATATGTATCGATTTTGGTCGTCGGCGCACTCCTGGCTGCTTCCTTCACTGCGCCGGAAGACACATTATATAAAGCCGTGATATCCAAAGCCATCTTATCTTCCCCTCCGGTGTTTCAATTAATTATTTATCATTACCCATACTACTTAAAACTCATATATCATTACCGAAACGATATCTTTATCATGTATATGCCGTACCAGACAATCCTTATTCATCAAGTGGTAAGAATATCAAGCCCCTTCGTCGCGATATTCTTGCTCGCGCTGAATGCTGTCGAATTTGCTTCATACGCGCGGCTGGCATCAATCAGGTTTGTCATCTCTGTGATTGTACTGACATTCGGATACGTTACATAACCGTTCTCGTCAGCATCCGGATGTGACGGATCATAGACCATATTCATTTCCGTCCATTCATCCTCGTAAACTCCCGTCACTTTAACGCCGGTTCCCGAATAACGGTCTCGCGCCGCATTCAGCACATGGCGGAAAGGTGTCTGGGAATTTTTTTCTTCGAATACGACGACCTTCCTGCGGTACGGTGTGCCGTCCTCTGTACGCGTCGTATTCTGATTCGCCAGATTTTCCGCAATAATGTCCATACGATAGCGTTCGGCAGTCATACCGCTCGCATTGATGTCAAATGATGTAAACATTCCCATAGCTTACGTCCTCCTATTACTTCATAACTGCCTGCAGGTTCTTAAATTCCTGAGAAATACTCATGGTAATCCCCTGATAGGTCACCTGGTTCTTTGCAAGGTATACGCCTTCCGTATCGGGATCCACATTGTTTCCGTCAAGTCTGTAAGAAAAGCCCGCATAATCTGTATAGGCTACAGGCCGTAAATGGTTTTCCTTCAGGTTTGCCACCTTTGCATCCATGGAAGTATATCTGGAATTGCGCAGCGCACGGGCAAGCTGTGCCTGAAAGTCAACATCCTGCCTCTTATATCCCGGCGTATCCACATTGGAAAGGTTGTTGGATATCGCATCATGGCGCAGCCAGGATGCATCAGCCGCCTTGTCCAGTACATTCACATAATCAAATACATTTGTGTCGATCAAAGAACTCATAACAACACCTACCTCATCCATCTTATTAAAAATCCATAAACTATTATAAAGTCATTCCCGTAAAATTACAAGACAAAAGGGAAAAAAAATATTACCTTCTTTCGTAAAAATAAGCAATATTTTACAAAAACAGCGAAAAAATAAAGGCAGATACCAAAATCCGCCCCGGCAGACTAATATCTGTCCTGTTCTTTTAATTTTTCCACTTCATCAAATACAACATCGTTCAGGACTTTGATATAAGTGCCCTTCATTCCTGAGGAACGGGATTCGATCACGCCTGCACTCTCGAATTTACGCAGCGCATTGACGATGACGGAACGTGTGATACCCACCTTATCCGCGATCTTACTCGCAACCAGAATACCCTCCATACCGCCCAGTTCGTCAAAAATATGTGTAATCGCCTCCATCTCAGAAAATGAAAGCGTTCCAATTGCGGATTTTACGACGGCAACCTTCCTGTTCTCTTCGGCATTCTCTTCGTTCACTGCCCGCAGCATCTCAAGACCGACCACCGTCGTACCGTATTCACACAGTATAATATCGTCAATATCATACTGCGCATCACATTTATAAAGAAACAATGTTCCGAGCCGCTCCCCGGATATTTCGATCGGTGCGATAATCGCCTGCAGTCTTTTTGTATCGATCGATTCAAATCCAAGCGTCTCCAGATTGACGTTTTCTTTTGTGGAAAGTACAGCCAGAAGCCTTTCATTTAACATCGGATCGATGAACCCTCCGACATGATCAACAATCAGCTCCGTCAGCGACTCCACCTTGTTGTAATCGCCTACGCCGAGCACCTTCCCTTTCTTACTGATCACCAGAACATTCGATGTCAGGATCTCTTTTAAGACATCACAAATGTCATTGAAAACTACTTTACCGGAATTATTGTTGTGCAGAAGTTTTCCAATTTTTCTGGTCTTATCCAATAATTGTACACTACTCATGTTCACACACCTTTCATAGCAAATCCAATCCCCTGTTATCATTTACACAATTATGATAGGCCTATCTTATCACATTTTTTCGCTATTTTCAACGTATATTGCATGAATTTTTGCACAATTCACGAACAATTGCTTAAATTGTATCCACTTTCGCAGATTCTTCCACATACCCGCAATTCTCATCCGCACAGACCAGCTTATTACCCTTTTGCAGCATAATATAACCGCATCTTTGGCATTTTTTATCAGTCGGTTTCTGCCAGACCATAAAATCACATTCCGGGTTGTCGATGCATCCGTAATACTTCCTGCCCTTTCTCGTCTTCTTCAGTACGATATCTTTTCCGCATTTCGGACAGGCGATGCCGATCTTTTCAAAATAGGGCCTGGTATTGCGGCATTCGGGAAATCCGGGGCAGGCAAGGAACCTTCCGTGAGGCCCGTATTTGATCACCATCTGTCTGCCGCAGTTTTCGCACAGTTCATCTGATACCTCGTCGGCAATCTCCACCTCTTCAAGTTCTTTCTCTGCCTTCGTGACCGCACTCTCCAGATCCGGATAAAAGTTCTCGATAACAGTCTTCCATTTGACGTTGCCGTCCGCAATCCCGTCTAACAGCGCTTCCATCGTCGCCGTGAAATTGACATCCACAATAGAGGGAAACGCTTCCTTCATAATATGATTGACAATTTCTCCCAGTTCCGTCACATACAGATTTTTATTTTCTTTCACGATATATCTTCTGGCCAGGATCGTCGTAATCGTCGGTGCATAGGTACTCGGGCGGCCGATCCCCAGTTCTTCCAGCGCGCGCACCAAAGATGCCTCCGTGTAATGCGGCGCCGGCTGCGTAAAATGCTGCTTTTCTTCAAAGGAATCGAAGATCAGCTGCGTATCTTTGTCGATCCCTTTGACTAATGTATTGCTCTCTTCTTTTTCTTCTTCGTCACGATAGACTGACAAAAACCCGTCAAATTTCACTTTTGACGCGGATACCGTAAAGCGGTGGCCCGCCGCGTCAATCTTGACGGCAGTCGTTTCATATTTCGCCGCATTCATCCGGCTCGCCGTAAAGCGTCTCCAGATCAGCTGATAAAGACGGAACTGGTCTCTGGAGAGCGAATCTTTCAACTGCGCCGGTGTCCTCTCAATATCAGTGGGGCGGATCGCCTCATGCGCGTCCTGAATCTTCTGCGCACTCTTCTTCTCCCCCACAGAGTCTGCCGCATAGTCTTCCCCGTACAGCTTCGTAATATACTCTTTTGCCATCTGTTCCGCCTCTGCCGATACTCTGGTCGAATCTGTACGCAGATATGTGATGACGCCGGCCGTACCGTTTCCTTTGATATCGATCCCTTCATATAGCTGCTGGGCCAGACGCATCGTCTTCTGTGTGGAAAAATTCAGCATTTTACTCGCTTCCTGCTGTAATGTGGAAGTCGTAAAGGGCATCGGCGGTTTCTTGGTCCTCTCACCGTGCTTTACGTCCGACACGACGAAACTGGCATTTTCCAGTTTCTTCTTTATTATATCCAATTCTTCTTTGGAAGAAATTTCCTGTTTTTTCTCTGTCGTTCCGTAATATTTCGCGATCAGCGGTTTCTTCTCTCCCGCGATCTTAAATGCCGCGTCAAGCGTCCAGTATTCCTCCGGGATAAAGGCGTTTATCTCCTCTTCCCTGTCGCAGATGATACGCAGCGCCACCGACTGAACGCGCCCGGCGCTCAGTCCCCTTTTGACTTTCGCCCACAAAAGCGGTGAAATCTTATAGCCTACCATCCGGTCCAGACAGCGCCTTGCCTGCTGTGCGTCCACCAGATCCATATCAATCTCTCTGGCATTTTTTAAAGACTCTTTTACCGCATTCTTCGTGATCTCATTAAAGGTGATCCGATATACTTTCTTCTTTTCTAATTTCAGGGCACTCAGCAGGTGCCATGAAATCGCCTCTCCTTCGCGGTCAGGGTCCGTCGCCAGATAGATCTTTTCCGCTTTTTTTACCTCTTTGCGCAGACTTGCCAAAATATCTCCCTTCCCCCTGATCGTGATATACTTTGGCTCAAAATCATGTTCAATATCAATGCCCAGCTGGCTTCTCGGCAGATCGCGCACATGCCCGTTGCTCGCCGCCACTTCATAATTTGCTCCCAGAAATTTTTTAATCGTCTTAACCTTTGCAGGAGACTCAACGATCACCAAATACTTTGCCATAGCAATTCCCCATTTCTGAATACAATTTCGCGCTAATGATAACGTGAACCACTATACACTATATTTGACAGCCTTGCAAGAAAAAATTTAAGTTTTTAGATTAAGATTTTATGAAATAACCATTGCCGATCTGCCTGGCATAGCCGTTGAGGCTCAAACTGACAAGCTGATCCGCCAGCTGCGGCAGCGCAAGATCCCTGCCGTATTTCAATAACACCTGCTCTTTTATCTGTTCCATTGACTGAGGTATCGTACTCAGCGTTTGCAGCAGGTCGATCTGCACATCGCCCAGCGGGAATCGCACCTGTTTGGACCGGGCGCTGCTGCCCGTGAGGTTCCTCAGAATTTCCGACGGCGAAAGTGCAGGCGAAGCGCCCTGCTGCAACAGACGGTTGCAGCCTTCGCTTAAAGGCTCCGTGATCCTTCCCGGCAGTGCAAAGACTTCCCTGCCCTGCTCCAATGCCATATCAACCGTAATCAGCGTACCGCTTCTGTCTTTGGCTTCGATCACAACAACCGCATCCGCAAGCCCGCTGATGATGCGGTTGCGCGGCGGAAAGAGACTGCTGTGCGGAGCCGTACCGGGCTGGTACTCTGAGCAGACACCTCCCTGTTCGCATAATGCATGATAAAGCTGTCCGTTTTCGGGCGGATAGCAGATGTCCGCCCCGCACCCCATCACGGCCAGCGAGTAACCGCCTGCCGCAAGCGCCGCCCGCTGGCCGATCCCGTCGATCCCCCTTGCCATGCCACTTATGATCTCCACGCCTGCGGCCGCCAGCTCTTTCCCAAACCACTGCGCCATGTGCCTGCCGTACTCTGAACAGTTTCTTGCTCCTATGACCGCGACTGCAGGCTTTTCCTGCTGCGGCAGTCTGCCGCGGAAATAGATCCCGTACGGGGCATCGGGAATCTGCGCAAGCCTGTCAGGATAATCCGGATGCCCCAGACAAAGAAAGTGCAGGCCTTTTCCGGCAAGGCTCTCATAGCTTCTGTTGACTGCATCTTCTCCCTGTTTCTGTCTGGACGAGACAATCCGCGCGGCGAGAGCCTCGCCCCTGGCAGTAGGCGGGAGGAGGCTTTTTAATCCCTCTTCCGACAGCCGGTAAATTTCCAGAGGGCTCCTGTCTTTGCCCAGCAGACGACGGATCGAAGCATTTCCCACCCCGGGAATGCCATAGAGCCAGTGGGCATAGGGAAGCACTCTGCTGTCTATTGCGTGTATCATGGTAAATTCTCCTCTTTGGTCAGATTTTCAAAATGACAGTGTCCGGTAGCAGACTGCTTCCGTCAGATGCGCCTCTTTGATCATTTCTTCCCCTGCAAGATCCGCAATCGTGCGCGCCACTTTTAAAATACGGTGACAGCTTCTTGCCGTAAGGTTCATTGTCCGGAAAATCTGCCCTAAAAGCCTCTCTTCCGCGTCCCCCAATGCGCAATACGTTCCGATCTCTTTCGCCCCGATATCACAGTTAAAGCGCAGGCCCGTCCCGCCAAACCGCTGTTCCTGAATGCGCCTTGCCTCCAGTACACGGGCTCGTATCTGCCGGCTGCTCTCCTGCGTCCCGGCGCCTGTCAGCTGGCCGATCTCAATCGCAGATGTTTCCACGCACAGATCGATCCGGTCGAGAATCGGTCCTGAGATCCGTTTCTGATAACGTTGGACTTCGCAGGGCGTGCATCTGCATTTTTGCACATCGGGGTAATAGCCGCACGGACAGGGATTCATGGCGCCCACCAGCATAAAGTCTGTTGGATATCTGTATTGACCGCTGCTTCTGGCAAGGTACACCTGCCTGTCCTCGAGGGGCTGGCGCAGGATATCGATCACCTCCCTCTTAAACTCCGTCATCTCATCTAAAAACAGCACACCTCTGTGCGCAAGCGTGACCATGCCCGGCGCGGGCACTCTGCCGCCTCCCGCAAGCGCCTGTCTGGTGATCGTATGATGCGGCGCGACAAACGGTCTGCGCGTCATCAGCCTCCCCTTCTCCGGCAGCAGACCGGATACACTGTAAATAGAAGAAACTTCCAGACTCTCCTGAAGAGACAGCGGCGGCAGGATCGTCGGAATGCGCCTGGCAATCATCGTCTTGCCGGAACCGGGCGGCCCTGTCAGAAGCAGATGATGAAATCCCGCCGCCGCGATTTCCGCCGCTCTTTTTGCCGCATACTGTCCGTTTACATCCGCAAAGTCAAGTTCATCGTCCTCCTGAACCTGTTCCAAAAGTGCCGGCACATCGCTCTTCCGGCTTATCGCCATCTGCTTTCTCCCCGCCCGGTCTGCCGACAGATAAGACACAACTTCCCGCAGATCGGAAACGCCAATGATCTCTATGTTCTGAATGCTCTGAACGATCATGCCTTCCATCGCATTTTCTCTCGGCACGATACAGTGTTTTAATCCCTGTCTGGCGCCTTCCGTGACAATCGGCAGTACGCCTTTTACCGGTTTCACCTCTCCGCTCAGCCCAAGTTCTCCGATGATCAGAATGTCTCTGGCGCTTTGCGGCGGCAGATGCTGCAGCGCCTCCAAAATACCGACAGCCACCGGCAGATCAAACAGCGCGCCTTCCTTGCGCATGTCCGCCGGTGAAAGATTCACGTTAACACACATAGCCGGGAGCCTGATCCCCGTATTTTTCAGAGCAACTTTCACCCTCTCTCTCGCCTCTCTGACTTCCGAACCCGGAAGACCTACGATCTGAAAGCAGGGCAGCCCCTTTGACACGTCCACTTCCACCTGAATCAGACAACTGCTGATTCCATGAATCGTCCCTGATGTGATCGAACTGAACAAATAAATTTCCCCCTTTTCGTTTGCTGAAACGCCCGCTTTTCAATGTCAGGATTTTTTTTGCTTCATTGGAATTTCCCGGCGATATGCCAGAAGTGTAACTGAGAATTTAAATCAATAAGATATTGTTATTATAATCGGTAAAAAAATTTCTGTCAATATAAAATATCGAGCAGAGGAGATTTTCTCCCCTACTCTCCACGAATGAGACGGCGCAGTGCGTCATCAACATGATCAACCTGAAACTGTGCCAGACGTCTTCTGCCGTTTACAGAAGGCTCCAGGTATTGGGAGATCACTGCCTCCAGCACCTGAGACAGTCTTCTGCGCATCTGTTTCTGTGCGTGCTGCGGTAACATATCTATCATACAGGCGATGGCATCCGCCGCATTCAGGGCATGCATGGAAGCCAGAACCAGACGGCCCGTGCCCGCAGCATTGACAGCGGCGGCGACTGCTTCGGGTTCACGCAGTTCCCCGATTACGATCACATCTGCGTCTTCCCGTTCGGCTGCACGCAGTCCTGCGGCATATGTTTCACAGTCAACTCCGATTTCCCGCTGGTCGATCATGGACAGCCTGTGCTGATGCAGATACTCGATCGGTTTCTCCAGGGTAACGATATGAGCCTCCCTGCAATGATTGATCCGGTCGACCATTGCCGCCAGCGTCGTCGTTACGCCGCATCCTGCCGGCCCTGTCGCCAGGATCAGCCCGCTTTTTTTCTCACACAGATCCATCACATTTTCCGGGAGGCCGAGCAGTTCGGGCGCGGCTGCGCGCTGGTCGATGATACGGACTGCCAGCGCCACACATCCTTTTTGTTTATACATATGAATACGGCTGCGTCCGCCCCCCGGAACAGACAGGGACATGTCATATTCTCCGCTTTCCTCAAAGCGTCCCCTCTGTTTCTCGTTCATTGTCCCAAGCATAATCTCCAATGTGTCTTTCGCCACCACTCTTGGAAAATTCATTGTGGACAGACTGCCGTTTACCCTCATTTTTGGGGGGATCCCCACCGTAATATGTACATCAGAGGCGCCTGCTTTCACAGCCTCCTGCAAGATTTCTTCTAATATCATACCAATACCCATGCCTTTTTCCTGTGCATTATTCTTCTGCGTCCGACGCTTCTTCGGGCGTCTCTACGTACACAGGTTCTTCCACATCGATCCCCTGCCTCTTTAACATGTTGATGTCCATAACATGACGATTGTCCATCGTTTTCATAATATCCACGATCTCAAGATGTCCATCATAAGCACGATGGGTCAGATCAATGATCCTGTTATCGTTGAACGTAAGCAGCAGCGGCTTCAAAATATTCGTCGGGTTCTCGGCAAGCACGAGTGCCTTGTCCCCGTTATTTAATTCCACACTGATGCCCGGGATCAGAATGTTGATTGACCTGCTGAGCGCATTCACGATCTGCCTGTCAAAATAGCCGGGATTGTTCAGCAGAAACTTAAACGCTGCAACCTCTGATTCCGGATCTTTATCCAATTGTATGGCCGTCAGTGTGTCATAAACCTCTGCCACGCACAGAATTTTGGCGCCGATCGACATACGCTTACTGTCGGTCTGACGGCCTTTATCCAGATTTTCCAGATTGCTCTGCGCCTGCATACAGATGCGCCGGATGCCGGGGGTATTGGCAAACACATGTTCTAACATGCCGATCCCCGCAATTTCCGCGTTGCGGAGTGTTTCCTGCACTTCTGCCGCCCCTGTATCCTGCCGCATAAGATTTTTGGATACGGCAAGCTTGCCGATATCATGGACAATGGCTGCAGTGACCGTCTCAAGCTGATCTGATACGGCCACTTTCATCGTATGTGCGATCATTGCACACAGTACTGCAACATTCAGAGAATGTTTATAAATATAATCTTCTTTGCTGCGCAGATTCTGAACAAAATTAATCTTCCTGTCCAGATGTCCGTAGTTCTTGATCACATTGGTCGTGATCGACTGTACCCTGGAATATTTCCGCGTCTGTATGATCTTGTCGAGTTCCTCCTGAATAGAAAAAACACAGATTGTCTGAAAACGCTCAAAGTCAATATCGTCCTGTGTCATTGGAGGAACAGGCTCCGCCGGCTCAAGCACAAAGATTCCGATCAACCCGAAATTTTTAATGCTGTTGATCCCCTGTGCTGTGAGTTTTGAATTCCTTTCATACAAGAGCACGCCGTTCTTATTGTAAATAGGGCGTGCAAGACGCATACCTGTCTTTAAATCATCTTTTTTCACAAAGATCATCTGACTTTATCCCCCTGTCCTTTTACGATTCAAACCCTTCCCTCAGTTTTTCCAGCGCTTTTTTCTCAATTCTGGAAACATAGCTTCTGGATATCCCCATATTCTTTCCGATCTCCCGCTGCGTTACCTCTTTATCATCCGCCAGGCCGTAGCGCAGCGTCAGTATCTCTTTCTCACGTTCATCCAGCTTCTCATTTAAAAGTCCGCACAAACGCTTCAAATGTTCTTCCACTGCCATCTGTTCGATCACGTCAGGCTGTTCCTGCTCAATGATGTCAAGCAGGTTGATCTCATTCCCTTCTCTGTCCGTTCCGATCGGTTCATACAGCGATACTTCTCTGGACGTCTTTTTCTTTGCCCGCAGCAGCATCAACAGTTCATTGTCAATGCATCGTGAGGCATATGTGCTGAGTTTGCCTTTTCCTGCATCAAAAGAATCAATCGCCTTGATGAGACCTATCGTTCCTGTTGAGATCAGGTCTTCCATATCCTCATCGACGTTCTGATACTTTTTCGCTATATGTGCGACCAGACGAAGGTTCCGTTCCACCAGTATTTCTTTGGCAGTCTGCCTTTGCCCGCTGTTTCCTTCTTTCAACTGGCGAAGGTATGCGGCTTCTTCTTTAGCCGTCAGCGGCTGCTTAAATGTTTTCAAAAGAAGCCCCCAAAGTTCATTTACTCTATTCTATGACTTCGGGACAGTGCAAGTGCCTTTCCACGCAAAGAAAAGTGTCCTTATTTCTTTTATTACTATTTATTATACAAATTTAACACCGGAAATTCAATATGAATATTGTCCTATACCGCGGCTTCACTTCTTATAAATTTCCCGTACCTGTCTATGATTCTAACAAAAACTGCGCCATCACATAATTGCTGATATCCATTCCATACGGTGTCAGCGCAATGCTGCCTGTCATATTCTTTTCTTCGCAAAGCAGACCCTCTTTCGCGAGTCTGACCAGCGTTTCCCCATAAACACTTTCGATGGGTACGCCGAATTTTTTTAAAAAATCATGTCTGCTGATACCTGCCGTCAGACGAAGTCCCAGAAACATAAACTCCTCCATCTGTTCTTTTCGCGTCAGGTATTGTATGTTTTGGCCAAACCGCGTGCGCAGGGCAGACAACCGGTCCGCCTCCCCTGCATGCAGAGGAGCCCCTGCTGTTTCTGCCTTTTGCAGTGCGGACGCATACGCCTCCATCGTCCCGGGATTGCTCCAGCGCACTTCTTCCACCATAGAAGCGGCGCCAGTCCCGAACCCTGCATAATCTCCCCGTTTCCAGTAGACCTGATTGTGAAGACATTCAAACCCCGCTTTTGCATAATTGGAAATTTCATAACGCATGTAACCGGATGCCAATAGCATATCTCCCGTTATTTCATAGAGCTGTCTGTCCTCTTCCTCCGACGGAAAATCCAGTTCCTGCTGATGTTCATAAAACCAGGTACCTTCTTCCATGATCAGACTGTAAGCTGAGATATGTTCCGGTGCAAGCGCCAGTATTTTTTCAAGGGTCCCCCGGTAAGAATCGATGCTCTGTCCCGGTATCGCAGATATTAAATCTACATTAATATTTTGAAATCCTTCGTTCCTGGCCATCTCGTAAGAATGCAGGAACGTCCTGTAATCATGTATCCTTCCAAGGGTCCTCAGTTCTTTCTCATCCGCGCTCTGGAGTCCGATGCTCAGACGGTTTACCCCCGCCTGCCGGTATTCTGAAAGCTTCTGTCCGGTCAGCGTGCCGGGATTGGCTTCCACCGTGATTTCCGCTTTTGGATCCATTGTAAAATGCAGATTTAATTTATCCAGAATCCTTTTTATCGCCCCGTTTTCCAGAATCGACGGCGTACCCCCGCCGATAAAAACAGAAATTACGCTGTGATTTTTATACAAAAACGCCTGTTTTTCTATTTCTGTCAGAAGCAGTTCCAGATACGTTTCTTTTTCCTGATCTGATCCCGGAAAAGAGAGAAAATCACAATAACGGCATTTTCTGACGCAAAAGGGAATATGAACATAGATACTCAGATCACGCATTCCGCCTCCCTGCCCGTCAGTTCTCATCGAGTTTGAGCACACTCATAAAGGCGCTCTGCGGAATTTCCACATTGCCTACCTGGCGCATCCGTTTCTTGCCCTCTTTTTGTTTTTCCAACAGCTTCTTCTTACGGGTGATATCACCGCCGTAACATTTGGCCAAAACGTCTTTGCGCATTGCCTTCACGGTCTCTCTGGCTATGATCTTGCCGCCGACTGCCGCCTGAATCGGAATCTCGAATAAGTGCCTGGGGATCTCATCTTTTAATTTCTCACACATCCTTCTGCCCCGCTCATATGCACTGTCCGCGTGTACGATGAATGAAAGCGCATCCACTTCCTCGCGGTTGATCAGGATATCCAGTTTGACAAGTTTTGACTCCTCATAGCCTTTCATCTCATAATCAAACGAGGCATAGCCTCTGGAGCGGGATTTGAGCGCGTCAAAAAAGTCATAAATGATCTCATTTAACGGCAGTTCGTATTTTAACAGGGCTCTGGAAGCCTCGATATATTCCGTGCTGACATACCGTCCCCGCCGCTCCTGACATAGCTGCATGATCGAACCGATATATTCTGTCGTCACCATGATCTCCGCGGCAACCACCGGTTCTTCCATGAAATCGATCTCCGAAGGGTCGGGCAGATTGGAGGGATTGGTCAGTTCAATCATCTCCCCGTTTGTCCTGTGCACGCGATAAATAACACCCGGTGCGGTTGTCACCAGATCAAGATTATACTCCCTCTCCAGACGCTCCTGTATGATCTCAAGATGCAAAAGCCCTAAAAAGCCGCATCGAAAGCCAAACCCCAGCGCGATCGAAGTTTCCGGCTCATAGTTGAGGGAAGCATCATTTAATTTCAGTTTTTCCAGCGCATCCCGCAGATCCGGATATTTTGCCCCATCTGCCGGATACATTCCGCAGTACACCATGGAATTGACTTTTTTATAACCGGGAAGGGGCTGTTCACACGGTCTGGTAACGTCTGTTATTGTATCGCCGACCGCCGTGTCTTTCACGTTTTTGATCGAGGCGGTCAGATAACCTACCATGCCGGCGGAGAGTTCCTCACAGGGAATGAACTGGCCGGGCCCAAAGTATCCGACTTCCACCACTTCCGCTGCCGCTCCGGTTGCCATCATCCTGATATTTGTGCCCTTGCGTATGCGGCCTTCCATAATACGGCAAAACACGATTACGCCTTTGTAAGCGTCATAGACCGAATCGAAAATAAGCGCCTGTAAGGGATTGTCCGGGCTTCCCTGCGGTGCGGGAATCTTCTCCACGACAGCTTCCAGCACATCTTCGATACCGATCCCGTTTTTGGCGGAAATCAGCGGTGCATCCTGCGCTTCTATGCCTATGACATCCTCGATCTCATTTTTGACCCGCTCCGGCTCTGCGCTTGGCAGATCGATCTTGTTGATCACCGGAAAAACATCCAGATCATGATCGAGGGCAAGATAGACATTCGCTAACGTCTGCGCCTCTATCCCCTGTGCCGCATCCACGACGAGGATCGCGCCGTCGCAGGCCGCCAGACTCCTGCTGACTTCATAATTGAAGTCCACATGGCCGGGGGTATCGATCAGGTTAAAAATATACTCCTGTCCGTCTTTTGCCTGATAGATAATGCGGACTGTCTGCGCCTTAATCGTGATACCGCGCTCCCGTTCCAGTTCCATGTTGTCAAGAACCTGCGCCTGCATTTCCCGGCTCGTTAAAAGTCCCGTCTTTTCAATGATCCTGTCCGCCAAAGTCGATTTCCCATGGTCGATATGCGCCACGATACAAAAGTTTCTGATTTTGCTCTGCTCTGTCTGTGTCATATGGTTCTATGCCTCTCTTATCTTACTTATTGCATGTCCTTCGTCAAATCATATAGAGTCAGTATAGCAAATTCCACAGCCATTGTCCACAAAGTGATCAGGGATCCCTCAATCCCTGTCCGGTTCGGCCCCGGACAGTACAAGATGAATGATATGCGCGAGCGGATCGACCGCATTCATGATCTCCTCCACCGTGTTATTCTGTGCTCCCAATTCTATCAAAAGAGATTTCGGACGCAGGTGCATATTGTAGCGATATGCTTTTAAATAGATCCTTCTCGTGATCCCCGGATAATATTCGTTGGCGGCCGTCTGCATCTGAAAGGAAAAAGCAAGGTTGCTGTCAAGATTTGGATTCTGCAGATAAGAGATCTCTCCGTTTTTGGCTGTCCTGCTGAGTCCGTTAAAAAACATGAACTGCGCCGTCGGCCTTCCCTGCAGTTCCACGGCCAGTCTCCTGTCCGCCGGCATTTCGTCCCTATGTAGATCGATGACCACTTCGATAGACGGATGATCTGCCAGCAGCTTCTCAAGATCCGGCAGCGCATTGTTGTAGGCATCGTCTCTGTCTTTATCGTATTGTTCCGTATGATGGATCACATTGTACCCGTATTTGTCACGCAGCAGGCCTGCCAGTTTTTCCCCGGCTCCCACGATGGATGTAGACGGATCATCCGGCACGGAATCGGCAAAACTCTCACGGGAATGCGTGTGATAGATGAGTATCTGGGGGTTGTCACTGCCGCCCTGCATACGCATATCCTGCGCAAGAAGCTTCTGCGTATTTAAAAGCGCCGCCCCCGCTGTCGTGGAAGAATCGACGGCGTAAAACGCCTTGATCAGATCTTCATAACTCTGCAGTTCTTCCCACTGATAATGGTAGAGCGGTTCTTCCACCTCGTGGAATACAAATTCCTGTTCCTGCACAGTCTCCTCCTGCGGCGTCGTTTCCTCTCCTCCTGCCGCCTGATTCTCACGAAACATCCCGTTTTCCTCCAGGAAAGCCTTTTCCAGTCCCTGATCCAGGTGAATCGCATCCTCATCGTACGCCAGCGATTCCTCATCAATCCCCCTGTTGTCCTCGTCGGATCCCTCCAGCCGCAGCAGTTCCTGATAATCGCTTTCTCTGGCCGACTGTCTCTCACCTTCTTCCGGCTGCTCCATACCATATAAAAGCACCGGAAAATTTTCCAAAAGCAGACGGCTCTCCGGATCAGAAAAAGACACGCCCCGCCTTTCTTCAAACACGGCAAGTCCCGGCATAAAGCAATCCAGCACAGCATGTTCCAGCCAGACCTGAATCCTGTGATCCCCGTCTTTTTCCCGTTCTTTTATGCCACGATAAAATTCCTGCAAAAATGCTGCTCCCGCCATGAAGCACAGGGCAAAGAGCAAAATCCGCAGGATACCACGACCGATATGAATCTCACTGTTCTCCTTTATCCACGACCACCTTTTTTTCATTGACACGTTTCATCCCATCAGGGCCTATCGCACTTCCTGCCATGCCCTATAGACTATTATATGCAGGAGGCAGGCCCTCTCATGATATCGAGATGTCCAGCGCCTTATTGAGAGCATCGCAGAGAATGTGACTGATCTGCTGTACCTGAAAATCCACGTCCTTACTCGTCACATACATATTATTCAGTTCTGAAAGCGCACTGGGATATTCCCCTATGGCATCTCCTACAATTGTAGCCGCATCGACGACCGTAGGCACACCGATTGCCAGGACAGGCACCTGCAAGCTTTCCCGCGTCAGCGCGTTTCTGTGGTTTCCCACGCCGGATCCCGGATGAATGCCGGTATTGGTAATCTGTATCGTGCGGTTGAGCCGTTTCGTCGATCTGGCCGCCAGCGCGTCAATGACGATCACCTGATCCGGCGATGTCTGTTCAATCACTCCTTTTATGATTTCCGCCGACTCCATGCCGGTCTTTGCCATAACACCGGGGACAAGGCTACTGACCATATGCATCCTGGAGCAGTTATACGCCACCTTGCCGTATTCCATTACGATGTGCCTGTTGATGAAAAGGTTATCCACGACATTGGGCCCCAGGGAATCGGCCGTGACATCCCGGTTGCCCAGCCCCACGACCAGAATGGACTTTTCCTTCTCCGGCTCTGTCAGAAGGTTCCTGATTTCATCTGCAAGAATATCCGAGATTTCCTGATGGTAATCTTCCTCCGGCTCGATCATCGCAGGCGCCTCCAGTGTCACATAAATCCCCATCGGTTTTCCCATGGCCCGCGCGCCGTTTTTTGTCTCGATGATCACTTTGGTGATATGCACATCACTGTCCTCGTCATAATTTTCTTCCACTTTTATTCCATGAACTTCGTTTACTTTCCCGTCAATGTTTTCCCTGGCTTCCAGAGCCAGGTCTGTTCTGACCTGAAACCAACTCATACCCTCATGTCCTCGTTTCTTCTTTCCTTTTTCTGAGGAACTGTTAAAATCTGACAGTCCCTTGGTTTATTATATGCGGTCGGACTCATCTCGGTTTAGTTTTTACAATATTTTCGAAATTATGTATTGACAGAAATTAGCAGTTATTCTACAATAATATCTGTGTTTCAATTAAAACGTCCGTGTCCGAATTAATGAGACACTTTCCTGAAAAATCCACTAAAGTAGGAGGTGTATATCTTGGCTAATATCAAATCTGCTAAAAAAAGAATTTTGGTAAACAGAACGAAGGCTGATAGAAATAAAGCTATCAAATCCGGTGTGAAAACTTCTGTTAAGAAGGTGACTGCCGCTGTTGCCGCGAACGACAAAGAAGCTGCAAACGCTGCATTGACCGCTGCTACCGCTGCCATTTATAAGGCTGCTTCCAAGGGCGTATTCCAGAAGAATACAGCTTCCAGAAAAGTATCCCGTTTAGCACAGGCAGTTAACAAGATGGCTTAATTTTTTGGAATAAACGCAAAAAGATCATAAAAAAACAACCCATTCCGTCATGTGGGTTGTTTTTTTATTGCTCTCCTGCGCTTAACGGCTGTGGCCGCCCCCGCCGTGGCTTCCTCCTCCTCCGCCGCCTCCGCTGTGGCTGCCGCCTCCGCTTCCGCCGCCTGATGTCTGAATCTTACGTCTCACAACAGATTTGCGTAAGAAGATATCCTGACTTTTCACAAATTCTCCGGCGCCGCCTTCTACATAAGTGCCCGCTGTCGTCGTCCTCTCCCCGCTGCGCGATTTCCAGTTGAGCGGAATAAAGACAGCCGCCGCGATCATTCCCGCCAAAAGCGGAATCATCCCGTTCACATCCGCATGGAAAACTCTGTTTCCCATCATGTCATCATAAAAGTCATTCACATAAGTCTTATATGCGCGGTAGGGATTATTTTCCACATGCCGGTATACCCGGTCGAGAATATGGTCGATATCCGCACTCGAATACGTGTCTTTCACGATGCCGGTCGTACAAAACCAGGTATAGATCCTGCCGTCATCCTCTCTGTGCCAGTTGTCCACCAAAAGCACGCCGTCGCCGTTAGGCTTATCATAACCGAAATGATTGTCTTCATAGAAACGTTCCGCATAGACCCTCACGAACTCATCGTAAGACACACCCGGCTCGATGTCCCTTGCATATTCTTTCAGAGATTCGTCTAATGTGATCAGGACAATATCGCAGCCCGTCTGTTTTTCCCTTTTTGAGATCAGTTCCGAGAGCTTTCGTTCCTCCTCATCGCTCAGTACATCCGCCTGATCGAAGACACGCTGTGTCGTCGTACATTCCGTGTTTGTGCGTTCATGATAGTTTGCCTTTGCAGATGCATTATGTAAACCATTCAGCAACAGTAAAATACCTGCGAGCACGCCGACCGCCAGATAGAGCCATCTGAAATATCTAAAAAATTCTTTCATCGTCAAAGTACCTCCAGGATCTCGATCGCCAGATAGCAAAGCGCACTCACGCTGCAGAAGACGGAAAACGCATACGAAAGCACTTTTACCCTGGAGACCGGTGTTTTGCCAGTTACCTTACCCGTCTGCCCGTTCACATGAAATCGCCAGGTTTCTCCCCGGTAGCGGAAGAGATACATCCACACAGGCATCAGGGTGAACTGTGTATCACCGTCCCGTAAAGTCAGGTCTTTTGTCCCCGGCCGCATCGTATCATATCCGTTCAGCGACTGCTGCATGAGCTGTTCTGATGCGTTACGCACTTTCATTTTAGCACGTTCCGCAAGTTCCGGCGCGGTCTGGTTGTATACCTCACCGGAAAATCCCGACATATATTTCGGGTCAAAATTTTCCAGTGCACGGTACTGATAGGGCTCCATCAGATCCATCTCACCGTCATTCATGGCATAGGAGGCATCAACCGGAACTTTGTTAAAATCTGCCTCCATCTGTCTGACTACGTTATAATAGGAAGTCTCGATGTACTCGGTATCGCCGCTGCACCAGGTCCGTACTTTGGTTCCCTGGCCCGCGAAGTAATATCGGGCGTGATAGTCATACATCCAGAACGGCACATAGATCCCTTCAAGCCCTTCGAGGCTCTTCTCCGACAGGAAGCCGGACGGCAGAAATGTCTTTTTATAAAATTCCCGATTCAGAAATTCCACCGCCTCCTCCCTGCTGACCTGAAACGGCAGGATGAGACGCGGCTCATAAGCGCCTTCTATCCTTTCATCAAAGATCAGATGACTGCCGCAGTGTGTGCATCTGCACGCCGATGTATACTGTCCCGCGTCAACCGGCGCGCCGCAGTTCCCGCACTGTGTCACAGATCCCTCCCGTACCACGTTTTCGCTGTCCACACTTTCACAATGCGGACAATACATTTTTTTCCTGTGCGGCTCATAAACTGTATTGCCGCCGCAGTTTTTACATTTAAAAATCATTTTTCCTCTCATTCTGCCGCCTGGCGGCTTTCCCCAAAAAACACTGTAACTGTCTTAATCCGTTCCCTAAAAATATATCAATCTCCAAATAAATCGTCAAGCATTTTCAAAAATACCATTGCTCAATTCCTCCAAGTTTTATATACTGATTATATACATGATCTTAACGCATCATGTCATCACAAAACAGCACCCCCGCAGCAATTTTTCTGCGGGTATCAGACAGAACAGGAGCAAATATTATTATGGGTGGATTTTTTGGCGTCGCATCAAAGGAAGACTGTGTTTTTGATCTTTTTTTCGGTACAGATTATCATTCTCATCTCGGCACCAGACGTGCAGGCATGGTGGTCTACAATAAGGAGCAGGGGTTCGACCGGGCAATTCACAATATTGAAAACGCGCCCTTCAGGACAAAATTTGACAAGGACGCAAATACCATGCGCGGCTGTACAGGAATCGGCTGTATCTCTGATTACGAGCCGCAGCCTCTGATCATACGTTCTCATCACGGAACCTATGCAATCACAACGGTCGGCAAGATCAATAACAAAGACGAGATTGTGGAGAAACTTTTTAAGAGCGGCCACGCCCATTTTCTGGAAATGAGCGGAGGAGACATCAATGTCACGGAACTTGTGGCGGCAATCATCAATCAGAAGGAAAACTTTATCGCCGGACTGCAGTATGCGCAGGATCTGATCGAGGGATCCATGACCATGCTCTTAATGACCCCAAAGGGCATTTATGCCGCCAGGGATAAATACGGACGCACGCCTGTTTCCATCGGCAGAAAGAACGGCGCACACTGCGTCTCGTTTGAAAGCTTTGCCTATCTGAATCTGGGATATGAAGAGGAACGGGAACTTGGCCCCGGTGAGATCGCCGTGATCACCCCCGAGGGAACGACCACGCTCGCAGGCCCCGGAAAAGAGATGAAAATCTGTACCTTCCTGTGGGTCTACTATGGCTACCCCTCTTCCTCCTACGAAGGCATCAGCGTCGAAAAAATGCGCTATAACTGCGGCGCCATGCTCGCAAAACGCGACAATGTAACACCGGATATCGTCGCAGGCGTACCGGATTCCGGCACCGCGCATGCGATCGGCTATGCCAATGAGTCAGGCCTTCCGTTTTCCAGACCTTTTATCAAATATACGCCTACCTGGCCGCGTTCTTTCATGCCGACGATCCAGAGTCAGCGGAATCTGATCGCCAAAATGAAACTGATCCCGGTGCATGATCTGATCAAAGACAAGAGTCTGTTACTGATCGATGATTCCATTGTACGCGGCACACAGCTTCGTGAAACGACGGAATTTTTATACCAGAGCGGCGCCAGAGAGGTACATATCCGGCCTGCCTGCCCTCCGTTATTATTCGGCTGTAAATACCTGAATTTCTCACGTTCCACTTCTGAGATGGAACTGATCGCACGCCGTGTCATACAGGAAATCGAAAAAGACAACAAATATCCGAACCTGAACGTTTATGCAGATCCGGAAACCACACAGTATCATGATATGCTGGAAAAAATAAGAGAGAAGCTCAATTTCACTTCTCTCCGTTATCACCGTCTCGACGACATGATCGAAGCCGTCGGGATCGACAGATCAAAACTCTGTACCTATTGCTGGGACGGCCGCGAATAGCGGCCGACAGCAAAACCACCGCAGAGTCTGCCGTCAGGCTGCGATTATTTATTTTAAGAATCCGTTGATAATCTGTTCCTCCGCCTCAGTCTCCGTCAATCCGAGCGTCATCAGTTTGACGAGCTGTTCTCCCGCTATTTTGCCGATCGCTGCCTCATGGATCAGCGCCGCATCCACGTGGTTCGCCTCAAGCTGCGGAACCGCCAGCACCCTCGCCTGATCCATAATGATCGCATCGCATTCCGTATGCCCGCTGCAGGGCACATTGCCGATGATGCGGGAGTCAAATTTCTGATAAGAATCCTCTCTGGCAACCGAGCGGGAAACAATGTCCGCCCCGGCGCCCTCGCCGTTTAGTTCGACCTCATAGCTGCTGTACGCCTGCTGGCTTCCATGTGTCATCAGCCGCTCACGAACGATCAGTCTGGCCCCCGCCGCAAGCTTTGCCGTCGTTTTACGGTCCGTGGAGTCGACCCCTTTGATCTGTACCATCTCCATCTCCATAAAACTGCCTTCTTCCAGATAAAGTTCCGTCCCCGGATTCAGGATACGCTTTCCTTCACCGTCACCGGAACCGTAATGTTTCTCAACGTATTTCACTTTCGCATTTTTGCCCACATAAAAACGATGGATCCCGTCATGTTCCGAATCCTGGCCGCCGCAGTTATCGATCCCGCAGCCGGCTACAATGACCACGTCCGCATCTTCCCCGATATAGAAATCATTATAGACCGTCTCCCTGATGCCGCTGTTGCTTAATACCACCGGAATATGGAGACTCTCTTTCTTCGTCCCCGGCTTGATGTGGATGTCGATACCGCTCACGTCCTGTTTGGATATGATATCAATATTGGCCGTCGTATTTTTTTCTGACGTCTCGCCGTTTGCCCGGATATGATAGGCGCCCTCCGGCACCTCATGCAAATCCGCCACCTCCGCCAACAGGCGTTTCTGAATTGCGTCTAACATATTTGCTCTCCTTTTCGTTTCGCAATGATCTCCTGCATCATTCTCTGTTTCCCGCACAGAGATTCCGCGCGGAAGAGGTTCCCAAAAGCCCCGGAAGGATCTGTTCTTTCTTACCCCTGTCTGCAATATGCCCATCCGCAACGACAACGATCTCATCCGCGATGTTCAAAATTCTCTCCTGATGGGAAATGATCACGATCGAACCATTCTGGTTCTTCCTGCGCATCCTCTCAAAGACCTGAATCAGATTCTGGAAACTCCACAGATCGATCCCCGCCTCCGGTTCGTCAAAAACGGAAAGCTTACTCTCTCTCGCAAGGAGCGTGGCGATCTCGATCCTTTTCAATTCTCCTCCGGAAAGAGAAGCGTTCACTTCCCGCCTGATATAGTCTCTGGCACACAGTCCGACCTCCACCAGATATTCGCAGGCATCCGCCGCCGTAAGCGGCCTGCCGGAGGCAATGCGCAGCAGATCCAGTACTTCAAGCCCTTTGAAACGCACCGGCTGTTGAAATGCAAACCCGACTCCAAGATTCGCCCGCTGTGTGATGCTCATTTCCGTGATATCGACTCCGTCTAAGATAATGCGGCCGGAAGTCGGTTTCTCAATCCCTGCGATCAGTTTGGCAAGCGTAGATTTACCGCTGCCGTTTGGCCCGGTGATCACCACAAATTTATGATCTTCCACCGTCAGACTGATATCTCGGACAATTTCTTTTTGACTGATTTCCTCGGATACTTCAAACGAAATATTTTTTAATTCCAGCATCGTAATTCTCCATTCTTGTCCAGCCCGCAAATTTGGGCAGTGTTTATAGCACTTTTCATACCTTTTTAGTTTAGTAAAAACAATTTCATTTGTCAAACAAAAACCGCGTAATCTGTTTATTCTCCTGCCGCTCTGCACGGTCACTTTCTTTTCCCTGTAAATAAAAAACGCTGTTTTCCTGCTCGAAGCAGGTATGTAACAGCGTTTGATCTGATTACGACCAGATAAAGATAAAAATTTTATTGTACTTTGTTATATATACAGGAGAACGCCGCAAAATGATCACAAATACATGCATTCAAATATTAAATATTGAGTTCCTGCACATACGCACTCCTCTTTGTGCATTCTTTCCAGTGTGTGAGCCCTTCTCCATTCGGATCTCCATATTTCATAAAATTCGTCCAATAATCCAGCATACGGCCGCTCAGCGTATAGTCTGCCTGCTCCCACGGTCTCCAGCACCGTTTCAGCGTACCGAACATATACCACAGTTCTGAGGAATGGAACGCGCCGTTTTGATCTCCCGGAAGCTCACGTGTGAAATAATACATGTAAGCCGGTTTTCGTCCCAGCGCTTCCAGTTTATGGCAAAATGCCATACTGCCGTTATAAAGCGGCTGTTCTTCCGGTTTGTCATACTGGTCTTTTTCCACCAGAATATCATGTTTTGTACATCCTATGAGATAAGGAATATCCCGTATTTTTCCCTGATCAATCAGTGCATAATACCCGTCTTTTAAAACATATCCGTCAATCACCGGAGTCAGAAAAAGTCCTTTTGCCTTGGGCATCACTGCCCCGAAAAGCGGCCGCATGGCTTTCATGATTTCCTCTGCGGGTTTTTGCCGCATCTCTTCGAGACTGCCGGCCTTTAAGATGTCAGACAATACGAGTCCATAGGATTCCGCCTCTTTGAGCGGCAGATCCCGGTGGATGCCGCCCCCGTAGGAACCGCCGCTCTGCAGGATCGCTCCTGCAATAAGCCCCTCTGTCAGAGAAGAGGAAACAAGTGTCTGTACGCTCATTGCGCCTGCACTCTGTCCGAACACCGTGATATTATGCGGATCGCCGCCAAACGCCGCGATATTGTCATACACCCACCGCAAAGCCGCGATCTGATCCAGCATGCCATAATTTCCCGAGCTGTGCTGCGGATTCTCCCCGCTCAGCCATGGGTGCGCCAGAAAACCAAACAGATTGCACCGGTACTCCACCGATACCAGAATGACGCCCCGCCTGCAGTATTCGGCGCCGTCAAATTCCATCTCGGACGCATACCCGCTTAGAAATGCCCCGCCATGAATCCAGAATGCCACCGGGCAGCTGCCGCCTTCCATTCCCTTAGGTGTCCAGATATGCAGATACAGGCAGTCTTCATCCATACGGCGCCGATACGCTTCATCGCTGAAAAACTCCTTCGTATACAATGGATCCGGCGTATCTTCCTGCATACAGCGGCTGCGAAAATCGTCCGCCTGCCAGATGCCTTCCCATGAAAATGGCTGCGGCTCCCTCCAGCGCAGTTCTCCCACAGGCGGCTTAGCATAGGGAAT
Source organism: uncultured Lachnospiraceae bacterium (assembly GCA_947577185.1). Lineage (GTDB taxonomy): Bacteria > Bacillota > Clostridia > Lachnospirales > Lachnospiraceae > UBA3282. The sequence continues at coordinate 187,441 of CANPUE010000001.1, forward strand.
CCCACGATACAGCATGTAGTCTCCCATATCCACACCTTTTATTTTTCCACATCGTGTTTCGATCATCACAGTTTTCCTCCCGCCTGTCTTGTCTCAGTGAATATTATACGTTTAACGGGCTCTGACGGTAAATGATGTCATCCCGTCCGGGACCATTAGAGATCATCGTGACAGGATACCCGATCTGCGCTTCGATAAATTCCACATACGCACGGCAGTTGTCCGGCAGATCCTCGTAGTTCCTGATCCCGCGGATCCCGCATTTCCATCCGGGCAGTTTCCTAAGCACCGGTTTTGCCTTTTCCAGCTTTGCAGTAACCGGAAAATCAGTCGTCACTTCCCCGTCGATCTCATAGCCCACGCAGACCGGAATTTCATCCAGATAACCCAGTACATCCAAAACGGTAAAGGCCACATCCGTTGTCCCCTGCAGCCTGCACCCGTATTTGGACGCAACACAGTCAAACCAGCCCATACGGCGCGGGCGTCCTGTCGTCGCACCATACTCGCCGCCGTCTCCGCCGCGGCGTCTCAGTTCATCGGCTTCCTCCCCAAAGATCTCTGACACAAAAGCACCCGCTCCTACCGCAGAAGAATATGCTTTGCAGACTGTAATGATCTGTCTGATCTCATAAGGCGGAATCCCCGCGCCAATCGCGCCGTAAGCCGCCAGTGTGGAAGAAGATGTTACCATCGGGTATATGCCATGGTCAGGGTCTTTGAGCGTACCGAGCTGTCCCTCCAGCAGAATCGTCCTGTTGTCTTTGAGCGCCTGTGCCAGATAAGCGGAAGTGTCACACACATAAGGCGCAATCATCTCTTTGTACTGATGCAGCGTTTCCAGCAGTTCCTCCGGCCTGATCAGCGGCTTGTGGTAGAGATGTTCCAGTATGACATTCTTTGTCTCACAGATCCGCTCCACTTTCTCTTTCAGGCGCTCTTTTTCAAAAAGTTCATTGACCTGAAAACCGGTCTTGGCATATTTATCAGAATAAAACGGTGCAATGCCCGACCTGGTGGAACCGAATGACTTTCCGCCCAGCCGTTCCTCCTCGTATTGGTCAAACAGAATATGATAGGGCATGACGATCTGGCACCTGTCAGATACCAGTATCCTGGGTGCCGGCACGTTCCTGTCCGTGATCGATCTGATCTCTTCCGACAGGATCGGAATGTTTAACGCGACACCATTCCCGATCACGCTCGTTGTATGAGAGTAAAAAACGCCCGACGGCAGTGTATGAAGTGCAAATTTTCCATATTCATTAACGATCGTATGACCTGCATTGGCGCCTCCCTGAAAGCGGACGATAATATCTGCCTCTTTTGCCAGCATATCCGTGATCTTGCCTTTTCCTTCGTCTCCCCAGTTAGCGCCTACAATTGCTTTTACCATATCTTAAATCAAACTCCTTTCGACTCTATTGTCTCAGATTTTTGTAAAAATACGCTCTACGTTTTTTACTTTATGAGTATAATGCAATTTAAGACATAAGTAAAATCAATATTTATTATGTTTGTGATAAGTAATAATGATATCTTTTTATCCAGACAGGATCTCTTACACGTTGATCTCCGCCTTCATCCCAAGCAGTTCTTTGTTCTCTTCCAGAATCGGCTTTACAACCTGCTCAATAAATCCCGCCACCTGCTGCGGTGCGCGGCCCACATATTTGGACGGTTCCATCGTCTGACGCAGTTCTTCCAATGTCATGGGGAAAGCGTCATCCTGCGCGATCAGTTCCAGCAGATTGTTCTCTTTGCCCTCTTTCTTCACATTCGCCCCGGCAATCATGGACAGCTCACGTATCTTTTCATGAAGTTCCTGACGGTTGCCGCCCATCTTGACCGCATCCATCATGATATTCTCCGTCGCCATAAACGGCAGTTCACTGAGCAGACGTTTCGTGATGACTTTGTCATAGACTACCAGCCCGTCTACAACGTTCAGGCACAGATCCAGAATGCCGTCCACTGCCAGAAATCCTTCCGGTATGGAAAGGCGTTTATTGGCAGAGTCATCAAGCGTCCTCTCAAACCACTGTGTCGCGGAAGTGATGGCCGGGTTCAGTGCGTCTATCATGACAAAGCGGGAAAGAGACGCGATCCTCTCGCTTCTCATCGGATTCCTCTTATACGCCATGGCGGAGGAACCGATCTGGTTCTTTTCAAACGGTTCTTCCACTTCCTTCAAATGCTGCAGGAGGCGGATATCATTCGACATCTTATGCGCAGACGCGGCGATTCCCGCCAGCACATTGCAGACTCTTGTATCCACCTTGCGGGAATAGGTCTGTCCGGACACCGGGACACATCTGTCAAATCCCATCTTCTCTGCAATCATGGGATCGATCCTGTCAATCGTCTCCTGGTCGCCGTCGAACAGTTCCAGGAAGGATGCCTGTGTGCCGGTCGTGCCCTTGGAACCGAGCAGCTTCATTGTGGAGAGCACGTAGTCGAGATCTTCCAGATCCATGCAAAATTCCTGTGCCCACAATGTCGCACGCTTTCCGACTGTCGTCGGCTGCGCGGGCTGAAAATGCGTAAAGGCCAGGGTTGGAAGGTCTTTATATTTTTGGGCAAACTCCGCAAGCTCCGCGATCACGTTCACGAGCTTCTTTTTGACTAACCGCAGCGCTTCCGTCATCACGATGATATCCGTATTATCCCCCACATAGCAGGACGTAGCGCCCAGGTGAATAATACCCGCGGCCGTCGGGCACTGCTGCCCGTACGCATATACATGGCTCATCACGTCATGACGCACGATCTTCTCACGCTCTTTTGCAACATCATAGTTGATATCGTCTGAGTGGCTCTTCAGCTCATCGATCTGTTCCTTCGTGATGACCGGCGCGCCGTCGCGGCTCAGACCCAGTTCCATCTCCGTCTCCGCAAGCGCGATCCAAAGTTTCCGCCATGTCCGGAATTTCATATCCGGTGAAAAAATATACTGCATCTCCTTACTCGCATAACGCTCCGACAACGGGCTTACATATCTGTCTGTACTCATATATGATCCTGTCTCCTCTTTTTCTTAATCTGTACCAGCTGTTTTCAAACTCTCCCCTGATATCCTCCTTTGGAGGTTCCGTCCGCAGACGGGCTGACGAGTCTTTCCAAAAGCAGCGAGGCCGTAGCAATAATCTGAAAATACGGCCTCGCTTGCCAATATGTCTACCACTATAGGAGAGTATATTGCAGGATATTTCCGCGTCGGCCATGTCAGAAAAACAGGCCGCGTGATCTGCCCTTATGATCCGTCAATCCAAGACTACAGTCCAAGTCGTTTAAACACTTCATTATAGGCCTCTTCCACGTTGCCAAGATCCCTGCGGAAACGGTCTTTGTCCAGTTTTTCATTCGTATTGACATCCCACAGTCTGCAAGTATCCGGGCTTGTCTCGTCAGCCAGAATAATCTGTCCGTGGTAACGTCCAAATTCTATCTTGAAATCGATCAGTTTGATATCTGCCTGCAAGAAGTAGTTTTTGAGCACTTCATTTACTTTAAAGGCATATTTTTTGATCGTCTCAATCTCTTCCCATGTCGCCAGCTTCATTGCCACCGCAAAATAACTGTTGATCAGCGGATCTCCAAGTTCGTCATTCTTATAGCTGAATTCGATCGTAGGCTCCTCAAACGGCGTGCCTTCCGGAACGCCCAGTCTCTTGGAAAAGCTGCCTGCCGCAACATTACGTATGATCACTTCAAGCGGTACGATCTCCACTTTTTTGACTGCCGTCTCTCTCTCGCTCAGTTCCTCGACAAAATGTGTCGGAACGCCCTCTTTTTCCAGAATCTGGAAAACATGGTTTGTCATCCTGTTATTGATCACGCCCTTACCGACAATCGTACCCTTTTTTTCACCGTTGAAGGCCGTTGCGTCATCCTTATAATCAACGATCAAAATGTCCGGGTCATCTGTTTTAAATACTTTCTTTGCCTTTCCTTCATAAAGCTGTTCCAGTTTTTTCATGGGAAACCTCCTTCTTGGTTGTAAGACTGCTTTTACCTGTACCATTGTACATATTTTTTTCGAATTTTTCAACTGTCTGCAGGATTTCTTTGGCATATTTTGGATACTGCTGCACGAGCTGTTTGATCTCCTTCTGAGAACCGCCTGCGACCACTTCCTTGTTGTAGTCCATGCGCCGGCGCAGCGACTGTCTTCTGATGATCAGGCCGTGACGGATCTCCACCATCTCCTTGTGGTCAAGGATCGCCTCTGTCTGGTGCAGCCAGACTGCGGGATCCTTGATCTGATATCTCCTGAGAATGCGCAGTAAGAGCTGTTGGTTGTAGTCAAGCTCCAGCTCAGCCCGCTTGTACTTCTCCCGCTCTTCCTTCTCCTGAAAATACAGTTTCCAGAGTTTATCCAGTTCTTCCCCGCTCGCCACATCATATTTCAAATACAGATAATCGAGCAGATTCTTATTGTTGACATAACGTATCTTCACTTTATTCTGCAATAAAATGATCTTGTTCATGGTAAGCTCCACTCTTTTTAACTCACGCTTCGCCTCCGTGTGCTTCACATAAATCAGCGTGATCGCAAGCGCGGCCACCCCCGCTGTGATCAGATAGCCCGCTTTGGTATCCATCTCCAGCACAAACTGTAAGATTAACAGAAGGATCATGCACAGGCCGAGCGCCGTCACACTGATGACCGCCATGCCCTTTGTGTCCGCGATCGTACCGATCAGTTCATTTTTGCGGTAAAGATACGCGTGTTTTTCCCCTTCCAGACGGCTCAGATCCTTTTTTACAAGCTCATGATACGCTTCCGCTTCTTTGATCTTTGTACAGCCGTCCTCGATCTCACCCAGCATGCGCCCGATCTGCTGAAAACGGTCGTCGCTCATCCGGCGCTTTCTTCCGATATAGTCATCCCTGCTGTCCTGCAGCAGTTCCACTTTCTTGGCACAGTTCCTCAGTTCCTCCGCTTCTTCCTCGGGAAGCGCCTCGATCTCTTCCATGTCTTTCAGATAAGAGGTGACCGTATCATATTCAAAAGTCAGATTTTCCAGTTCTTTGGAGGCATCAGCCATTTTTTCCAGGCAGTTGCGCACATACGCTTCTCTTACTTCCCTGTTGTCAAAGTCGACTTCCTCCTCTTCCTCTTCCGCAACTTCCCAGTCGGCCTCATCATACTCCAATTCTTCTTCATTTCTTTTAAACTTTCCTAATATCTTTTTAAACAGATTCATAGTTTGTTCTCCTGCTCTCAACGATAAAAACTGACCAAAAAGCCGTCACCTTGCCATATTCTCTCTGTAAGCGTCCTTTAAAAGACCGGTCAGACGTTCTATCTCATCATAGTATGGCACGCTGCTGCCCGCCGTACCCGTTCCTTCTTCCTTCAAAACCCGCAGGGTGAAGACCATCCTGTGCTCCTGCGTCATATCAAACTGCCCCGACGCCTGTTCCACGATCCGCTCCACCTGCAGGGATGCGTCATGAAAGTTCGGGTGTTTCGCAATATAGTCGACATAATCATCGTCTTTGTCCTGCATTCTGCGTGCCAGAAGATACTGTTTGAGGCTTTCCGGACTGCCGGTGATCCGATAGGCTTCCAGAAAGTTATCCTGCGCCCGTTCAAACAAAAAAAGTCTTGCGTTTACGACCCCTTTATTATGAAGTACTTTTGCCCGCAGCGCCCTTTCCTCATCGGGAAGTCTGGTAAGCAGCTCTTCGTACCGGTCGAGCGCGACCATATAACGTTTATTCTGTAACATATAATCCGCTTTTGCCTTCTGCTTTTCATAAGGGTTTAATCCTGCGCTGTCCCGCAGCGCCTTCTCAACCCGGCTGACTTCCTGTGGCGGATAAATACCCGCGTATTCCAGGATCATGCCGGTAAAAGCGCTCACCGACCCTTTCTGATTGACCAGTGAGAAAAGCGCGTGCGCAAGCTTCGGCAGTCCGCACTGTTCATCCAGCCAGCGCGGCAGTTCCTCCGACACGATATCATTATCCAATAAATCTACATTTTCCACAAGACAAAAACAGAGTTCTTCCAGAGAATACAGGTTTTCATACGTTTTTTCAAAAAAATAAGGAACAGACGCATAGCGCCCCGGACTCAATATGATATGACTCATATAATCAACCATTTCCTTTCTCTCAGGTGATCACAAGCTGTTTTTTCCATACCTTTCCGCTGGCCGGAAACCAGACGCCAAACCCCAGATCCGTTATCTGGGCTTCCACACAGCCCGCGGAAACCATTTTCATCTTCATACCGTATCTGGAAAATGCGCCCGCCCTGACCGGTGCGTTTTCCAATACGACTTCCTGTGTCTTGGCACGCCGCCCCGTCAGCGGCGTGATCAGAAAGGAAATGATATTTTCTTCTCCCGGAAGAAGAATCTCACATTCTTTATGCACCTCGTACCAGTTTTCCCCCGCATCCAGCAATGCGAAGTACGATTCTTTTCCCCGGCGGAACACATTCATCCCCACATTGGATTTCAGCTTGTCGGGCCCTAAGAATATATACTCTTTTGTGATCACGCCCGGCTCGATCTTCTCCAGCAGGCCAAAACAGGCTCCTTTGCTGAAAAGATTATTGCCCTGGAAGACCCTGCGGTTTCTGCAAAGATAACGCAGAGACTCCTGTGCCCATCCGCTGCGGAAGCCGTCTCCGAGCAGATAGGCCGCCGAAATAATCCGGTCAGCACACTGCGTCTTGAGAATGTCCAGAAATTTTTCATCCGCAAGCGCATAGCTGTCTTTTTTGATCTTCTCTTCTTCCTGCTCCCCGGGCAGAAAGAAAGTACCGTAACTTTGTTCCTCGATCAAAACAACCATCGGCGTTGTCTTTTTATTGCGCTCCAGCCGGTAAGTCTTTAATCTGCCGCAGTTATGCTCACAGGCTAACACCTGATAGTTCCACAGCTCCTCCGGCTGGTTTAAGACAAAATAGTACAGACTCTCCGTATGGCTCTGGAAAAAAATGTCAGGTGTCTTTAGATTCAGATTGACTGCCGCTTTCGCAAGCGCCTCCACCATTTTGGTGTCCAGATTATCCACCGTGAACATGATTGCGCCGATATTCTCCGTCACTGTGATAAACTGAAGCAGGGCAAGACTTCTTTTCAAAAAAAGCGTCAGAAGCGCGGCCGGATCGAACCCTTCCTCTTCTATGATGACCGTTTCCCCTTTTCTTGCCAGTTCAACGAGATTCGTGACCAGACTTCCGTCTTCTTCCATGCTGTTTCGGACAGCGTCTTTTCCGTACAGCCACTGGTTTACCCCTTTTCTCTTCCACAATACTGTGGGGATATTGTACTGTTTCGTCCCGACAACGGTTGCGACGCTCTCTACTGTATTTTCCCCCAAAAGGCAATAGCTTATCTGGGAAAAATCATTGTTCAGATCATAACCTACCAAAACGCTTCCTTTATGCAGTTTCTCTTCTGTTTTCTTATCAAAGAACATGGCTGTTCCTCCAAAAACGTTTCGGCAGACGCTTCCTATTGTATTGTAAACAGCTGATCCGCCATAAAATCCTTTTTATAATATTCTTCCAGTAAGTGATCCACCGTATCATAATCCTGCAGGGTCATACCGATCATGATATCATTGAGCAAATGGAAGCGGCTGCCCGCCTGTTCGCCGGACGCATTGTCATTCCTGCTGATCGTTCCGCTCTGTGTCGGCTGTTCCCTGCCGTTATCGTCCTCTGTGATATAATATTGCAGACGCTCGCCGAAGAAAAGAATAAATTCTTTCACACAGATCCCTGCAAACATTTCTTTCATGGTCTCTCTGCAATACTCCTGCCCACCGCCGTCCTCTTTCTGGATCAGATAATGGATCGTCACGCGTTGTCCCGGCCTTGCCCGGTATTCGAGAATCGATTTGTCCTGCAGAATATCGAGCGCGGGCAGATAGCCTGTATATTCCTTAAATAACGGCAGAATGATCTGCCTGCTGAGCAGATCCTGCAGAAATTCCCGGATCACTTCTTTGCTCTGTTCCGTAATCTCTTTGGGATTTTCCGCATAATATTTCAAAAGGGCAATCTTGCAGACCAGATGCAGTTCTCCCTTCTCCTGATGCATCTTAAAAATGCTCTCGATCAAAAAAGGTTCCGTGACCTTTTCTTTGATCACATAATCATAACTGCTCTGAGAGATCACAGCGGCTACCACCTCTTCTTTGCCGCCGCCTTTCCAGTAAGCGTGGAAAATGTCTGCTTTTTCTCCAAAATAAGACCCGGTATAAAGCATCTGTACCAAAATCCGTTCACTAAGCTCATACGTGTCGATTCCATAATCCTGCGCCGTTTTCCAGAAATCTCTCATATCCCGGATGCTTCCGTTAAAAAACTTTACGAGATATTTCAAAATCTGCTCATCGTATTTGCCCTTTTTGGCGACATCATAGATGATCCCCGTCATCAGCGAATCTTCGTTTTGCCCGTTTAACCCCAAAAGCCTGCTGCACAGTTTGACGAGCGTCTTGCTGTCCACTCCGTAAGGGCTGATCCGGTGCAGCCAGTCAAAGGCCTCCGTATACATTCCGCGCAGTACCATGATCCGCACGATCTCTTTCCTGTCAGAACCTGCAATCTCCTCCGGCTGCAGCGAAAAGAGATATTCATCCAGTTCCCACATCCTGTCCCTGTCATAATAGAAACGCACCAGCTCCATTCTGATCATCTGGCTGTCCGTCTCTTCCAGAAATCCCGAATTGATCAGACGCTTAAAATGTTCCACATTCTTTTCCTGAATGACAAGGCCGTTTTTATGGTCAAAACAGACATGAATGTCATAACCCAGATGCTCTCTGATAAAAGGGGCCGCCATCGAGGACAGTTTACCGGTTGTGATCAGATTCTCTCTTGTAAACGGAATACTCACCGTATAGCGGTTATGCGCCTCGTCCTCCAAAAGAATCTTGCAGTCCGCATCATATACCGGAACCTGCGCACGCGCTCCCGATACCGGGTAAACCATCTGTTTCGTGCCATACGGATAGACTGCCACAGCCTGCCGTATCGCATCGCTCTGCACCGTGATCTCCTGCATGAACAACAGATTCATCAGCTCCTGTGCGAGTTCCTCATCCATCATAGGCTGCACGATGATGTTTCGGTAAAGATATGCCAGATGTTTATTCATTCTTCCCCGTTTGATCTGCGCTATGACAAACTGCTCTATGGCCGGCAGATAGCTTTCATAAATATCCGGCAGTTCGTTCTGGTTTTTGATCACATACGCATACAGTCCGGCTGTAATCTCATAGTTTAAATCGCACTGATAGGAAAAATACATCAGCACCATCTTCGGCAGCTTTTCTTTCCCGTCAAGCGGGACTGACATCATATAATACTCGTATAATCGTGTGATGCGCAGATTTTGTTCCACCCCTGCACGATACCACGAAAAATATCTGCTCCCGTACTTGTTTCCCTTGATCAGCGTCGCACAGATGGCATGCAGGATATCGCTCTGGGGCCTGTTATGATAGCAGGCTGTCAGGATCCGGAACAGAAGTTCGGAATATCCCTTCTGTTTTTGCGCCAGATACAGGATCTGTATGATGATATCATCTTTCATCACTTCGCTTTTGGACGCATAGTTTAAAATCTGCAGTTCAAAATCACCGAGTTTTAACAGCATGGCCGGGTTCATGCAAAGCAGATGCCATGCTTCCATATAAATCACGGGACTGTAACACTGAAAGGAAAAAAGTTCTTCTAACAGTTCCCATTTCGCGCCGATACCGGAGATATACCGGTCCGACAAAAACAAAAGCAGCCATGCGATCCTCCAGTTGCCTCTGTTCCTCTCATAGGCGCGCACAATGATGTCTGATATTTCGTCTATTTTAGCATCATTTTTACTGCATAAGGCTGTCAGGTACAGATAATAACACCAAAGTTCCGGCTGATCCTCCCGCAGCAGGGCAACGGCCTCTTCATCGCGCTCTAACGCCCACTCTGCTTCCTTAAAACGTTCCTGCGTGATAAAAAGCTGGATCTGGAACAGTCTCGCCGGAAGGTTGAGTCCTTCCACATCTTTCAGATGTTCCAGCAGCCTTTCCGTCTCTTCCATCCATGTCTTTGTGCTGATCTTTTTCAGGCGGCATGCCTGATAATACTGCATGAGCCGGATCGTGATCCGCTTCTTTTCCTGATAAAGTCCGAGCATTTTGCGTCTGTTTTGGACACCGCAGACCACCGTTACCGGAACCTCTACCACCTTCTCAAAACTGATCAGGCGGATCGCTCCATAGTTATTCCCCGCGTGCAGCCCGTCGCTTTGTATGTAATAATATAGTCTGTATAAATTGCCAAGAAATGCATCATCCGATACATGCTGACGCTCAACCCGCAGAAAATCGCCGTCCGTCTCGATCTGCAGATTGGTATAGCCCCAGCCGTTACGGTTCACCACCAGCGTATAGCGTGCGTTCACGGCCGGATTTTCGATGCGGATCTGCTTTTCTTCGGGGATAAATTCGACTGCCTTTTTCTTATTGATCTCCAGCAGAAATTCTTCCACGTTGTGTTCATTGCCATAAATTGCGGAAAGTCCTTTATAGGCGGCGTAGTGCGTTTTGGCATTTCCTCTGAAGATCCGCTCAAATTCCCGGCTGTAAAAGAGATTGACCGCCTCAGGCCAATTCGTCTTTGCGAGATTCGTAAAATGAAAGAGATTCCTGATCTCTCCAAGCCCCGATTCAATCACAGGCGCAGCGGCCACAACACAAAAAGGGAGATAATATTCTCCCTGATTTGATATCATATGAAACGCACCCTTAATCTCGGTCCCGGCCTCTATCTTAGACGTATCGACCCGGTAAAAGATCTCATCCTGACTTCCCCGGAAAGAGGCGGTCAGACATTCCACACGCAGATCCGAGGAGATCACATACCCTTCCGTCACGACGCCTTCCGGGCCGTAAACGGTAAAAGAATCTTCAAAAACTTCCCCTGCCGGGACCGATAAATCGATCCGCGGGCATGAAAAATTCAGAGAACCGTTTTCAACCCTGAAATTCCCGTCTAAGATTTCGCGAATAATCTGTTTCAATAAACTGCACCACGCTTTATTCCTTTTTTTCTTCCGCATACATTATAGCATTTACAGGTCAGTGTCTGCAAGGTAAAATGATTTTCTTTCGATACTCTTTGGGCGAACATCCCACCCTTTTTAAGAACTGTCTGTTAAAATTAGACAGGTTCCTGTATCCGCAGTCAAATGCGATCTCCGCGATCTGTCTGTTATCCGAGAGCAGTCCTTCACAGGCCGCATTCATACGCAGCTGCTCCAAATGTTCCATGGCGCCGACGCCCGCAGTCTTTTTAAAGCATCTCATAAAATAACTTTTGCTCAGATGGGTGAGCCCGGCCAGCTGTCCGACCGTAATGTCCTCTTTGTAATGCTGTGCCATATACTCAAAGGCCGGACGGAGCAGTTCACTGTACCCGCCCGTCGTATCCTCCTGAAAAACAATATCGCCGTCTGCCGCAAGCAGCCAGATCAGGCGCAGCAGTTCGCTCTTTAACAGCAGATCCGTCTGCGCCGTATTCTCGTGTACGCAGGAGAAAATACGGTCTACCGTCTGTTTCAAAACCAGATACTCCTCCGCATCCGAATGAATGCAGACTTTAATCTGCGCACTGCCATTCATCAGCGGTCTGATACATTCCCTGCTGCTCCTGTCCTGTCCCTCCGCCCCGAGCATCCGCGCGCTGAAAACAAGTGCATGATAGATCAGTTCACTGTCTCTGCATGGATAGGCAGTATGCAGCATATTCGGCGGCAGAAGGAGGATATCTCCCGCACCGGCCGTGAATTTCTGACCTCCGCAGATAAATTCCCCGCTTCCTTCCGCGATCGAATTGAGTTCAAACTCGCTGTGCCAGTGCATGGGCACATTTATAAACGCTTCCGGCAGCCTGCACTCGTAATAACTGTATGGAACAAGCGCCGTGCTGTGTTGTTTTTTTTCTTCTGTCGTCCTGTCCGGCATCTCCTCCCCCTCCTGCCCTGCATGATTGTGCCGTGCGCGTTGGAAATTCTATTCACACGAACCAGATAGAATACGATAGTATCATTTTGCGGTATTATTTCGATAGAAATATAATTCAGACAATAGTATTCTATCATAAAAGCATGTTTATTGCAAAAACGATATCACCTGATGCAACAGCGTTGTGCCTGCACACAAAGCCGCAGGCCGGGCAGAAATGGAGGATGACTATGAGATTTGAAAATGACAGGGGCGCACTTGTCTTTTACCACAATGGCGAAATGGTACGGATCGAAGCATGGGGGCGCGATTCACTGCGTGTGCGCGCATCCATGTCCGCCAGCTTCACGGGAACAGACCGGGCGCTCACAGAAGAAGTGGAAAATACCGACACACAGGTCACGATCGAGGAGGTTCCTCATGCTGTGGGGGACGGCACCTTTGATACGCGCAAAGAAGCAACGATCACGAACGGACTGATCAAAGCGGTCGTAAATTTTGCAGGCGTGATCGCGTTTTATAAAGGGGACAGCCTCATTCTGCGCGAATATTTCAGAAGTTACGACGGCACGATCTCCAGAGAAAGCCGGTGTCTGAAACTGATCAACCGTACCTGGAAGGGCATCCCGGGCGGAAGCGAATACATTCTGAACGTGAAGTTCGAGAGCTGCCACGGAGAAAAACTGTTCGGTATGGGACAGTATCAGCAGGATTGTCTGGATCTGAAAGGATGTGTCCTGGAACTGGCACAGCGCAACTCCCAGATCAGCATCCCGTTTGCAGTCTCCTCCTCGGGCTATGGTTTCCTCTGGAATAACCCCGCCGTAGGACGTGTGACGTTTGGCCGCAACTATTATGAGTGGATCGCACAGTCAACAAAAGAAATGGACTATTGGATCACAGCCGCCGATACCCCCAGACAGATCGTGGAAAATTACACGGCAGTGACCGGCCGCGCCGGCATGTTTCCTGAGGATCTGATGGGACTGTGGCAGTGCAAACTGCGCTACCGGACACAGGATGAGGTTTTGAGCGTAGCGCGCCAGTATCAGAAAGAAGGGATCAAAATCGATCAGATCGTGATCGACTTTTTCCACTGGACACTGCAGGGCGACTGGAAATTTGACAAAAAATACTGGCCCGATCCTAAGGCAATGGTCGATGAACTGCATGAAATGGGCATCAAAGTCATTGTATCCGTCTGGCCCTCCGTAGACCGCAGGAGCGAGAATTTCTATCCGATGATGGAGAAGGGACTTCTCATCAGAACAGAACGCGGCGCGGCGCAGACTTATGATTATCAGGGAGACTGTGTTGAAATAGACGCCTTTCACCCGGAAGCGAGAAAATATATCTGGGAAGTATGTAAGAAAAACTATTATGATCTCGGCATAGACGCTTTCTGGCTGGATAATTCCGAGCCGGATTACGGTGTGTACGATTTTGAAAATTACCGCTACTGTGACGGCCCGGCGCTCTCCATCAGCAATCTGTATCCGCAGATGTTCAGCCGCGCTTTCTATGATGAAATGTCCAAGACCGGTAAGGACGTCGTAAACCTTCTGCGCTGTGCATGGGCCGGATCCCAGAAATACGGCAACGTGGTCTGGTCAGGCGATGTACCGAGCACCTTTGAAGCGTTCGCCGACCAGATTCAGTGCGGCCTGAACATGGGGCTGGCCGGTATTCCCTGGTGGACGACCGACATCGGCGGTTTCATGACGGACGATGTGAATGACGAAGATTTCAGACAGCTTCTGATCCGCTGGTATCAGTTCGCGGTCTACTCTCCGGTTCTGCGCATGCACGGCGACAGGGGCCCCTACAACATTCCGCCTTTGGATGAGCGCGACTGGGGCGGCGGCTACCTGCACACCGGACAGCCCAATGAATTATGGAGCTATGGAGAAGAGAACTACGCCATCATGAAAAAATATTATAACATCAGGATCTCTTTGCATGATTACATCAAAGATCTGTTCGCGGAGGCACATGAAAACGGCTCCCCGCTGCTTCGTACGATGTTCTATGAATTTCCGCAGGACCCCGCCTGCTGGGAGCTGAAAGACCAGTATATGTTTGGCAGCAGATACCTGGCTGCGCCCATCCTTCAGCTGAATTCCTTCAAACGGGATGTCTACCTGCCTGCCGGTCAGTGGAAGCTGACTTCGGACGGTAAAGTTTATGAAGGCGGCCGGACGGTAAGCGTAGAAGCACCGATCGACTATATGCCTGTGTTTGAGAGAATGATACAGGGGGAGTAAATCCCCCCTCTCACACCTGTCAGCCCGGCTCGGCTATGCGGCTTACACCAACATAAACATCCGAGATCTGATACCAGGTCGGATAGTCTGTAATGCCGCTTTGAGGCAGTCCGAATACCTTTTGGAAAACGCGCACTGCCTCCGCCGTTCTCTGGCCGTATATACCGTCCGCTGTCACCCTGGGGATCGCAGGATAATTTTGTGCGATCCTGTTTATCTGCTGCTGTAACTGTCTGACCTTGTCTCCCGAAAATCCGACTGTCAGATTATATCCCGGCCATGATGAGGGCACGCCGGAAACGCTGACTGCCGAGTTGATATACATATCACTTCCATAATAATACCGGATGATCTCGATCGCCGAGTATCCTTCATCCCCTAAGTATTTCGATCCCCATTGGCTCAGTCCTTCGCAGGTCACTCTCTGTCCGTCACAGTATGAGGTAAAAATAGGCTGTCTGACACCGGGCCTGGAAAGGTAGTTCGCAAAAATGGAATCCACCAGTCTGTTAATATTTTCGTAAGTATTTCTGCCGCGCATCCATTTCTGGTCATAGGCGGTAGAGGAAGTAATTGTAAAATTATATCCCTGATTCCGATACCCCGGAATCAGCTTTTTTCTGTAACGATAAATCCCCGGGCCGTACTTTCAAACGGATGCGGATCTCATCTTCTCTCACGCAGATCTCTCCGATCAGCGCAGAAAGCAGCATTTTCTTTGTCTGCGTGTCAGCGTCTTTCCATACTGTTTTCCAGTCAGGCCGCGCTATGGAAGCAGGTTCCCGGCAGCCGCTCATTTCCGACATTCGTGTCAGTTTTTGTCTGATTTCCTGTTCTCTTTTTGTAAGTTCTTCCTGTTTTCTTTCGTTTTCCACGATCATACCGGAGAGTTTCTGTGTGCTGAAACAGCAAGTTCCCCGAAGCGCCTCCGGAATCTTTTCTTCCAGTGTCTGCAGATCCAGCCGGAGCGCTCTCTGCCTTTTTTGAAGGTCTTCCAGTTCCCGCTGCAGCCGCTTTCTCCGCCCGTCCTTCCTGCACTGCAGCTCCTTTGCCACATCCACTGCTTTCAGATGTTCCATGCAGTTTTCAACTGCTTCAAATACAATCCCTTCCAGATAATTCTGCGAATAGCAGGAACGCTTTTCGCATCTTTGCGGACACACATATCTGCCGGTGTATGCGCTCTTCTTTTCCCCGGCTTTCGTCGTCCAGTGATTGCAGTAACTGCCGTTTTTCAGTCGCTTCCCACAATAGCCGCAGACGGCAAGCCCTGTCAGGGCAAGCTTCCCGCCGGTGCAAAAAGGCACTTGATCCCCTCTTGCATACGCCTCCAAAGGATTCTTTTTCGCGGCGCCTAACCTCTCTTTTCTCGCCTCTCTGATCTCCTGCGCCCTCTCCCATACCTGCGGCGGGACGATGACCAGTTCTTCGATCTGCCGGTCAGAATAGATCCATTCTTTTCTGTCCTGGCGGGTATAGCCGCCCTGTCGGTCCGCACTCACTCTCCTGTTAAACGCCAGATACCCCATGTAGACCGGATTGGTCAATATGCTTCTTATCGTCCCGGCCTTCCATTCGCCCGCCGTAACTGCCGGGATCGCCTGCTCATTTAAATGCCTGGCGATCTTCGCATACCCCAGGCCCTGATACACCGCCAGATGGTAGATCTGTCTGACGACCTGCGCTTTTTCTTCCACGATCTCCAGCTTCTTTAACAGTCTTCCGTGATTGCTGACCATGCCGGACGCGATCAGCCGGTAGCCGTAGGGCGCTCTGCCCCCCACAAACTTCCCGGCCTTTACCAGTTCCCTCTGCGTATCCCGCACACGCATACCGGTCTTTTTGCTCTCCCCCTCATTTTGCCAGAAACGAATATAATTTAACAGTTTGTCAACATGTTCTTCTGTTTTCAACTGTCCGTCCTTAATCGTCCAGACCTCAATCCCGAGCCGGTTCAGCGCGGCCACATAAAAGCTGTATTCCTCCTGTCTGCCGATCCGGTCCGACATATAGGCAAGCAGGACATCAAACGCATGTGTGCGCGCATCCGCAAGGATCTCCTGCAAAACCGCCCGCTCTTTCACATTGTTTTTGTAGCCCGATACCGCCTTTTCGATATACTCTTTGTCAAATACCCAGTCGGGACGTCCGGCGATATACTGTGCCGCCTCCGCCCTCTGGACGGGTATGTCATCATCATGTAACTGCTGTCTTGAAGATACCCGGAGCAGTGTCCTTACTTTCTTACACATTTCGCCCTTCATTGCCGCTCTTCCTCCCGGTCTGAGATCTTCCTAAGATAAACTTCTTTCAGCATCCCCACGAACTCCTCTTGTGCATTCCGGTCTGTCCGATCCGGGTATTCTAAAATCACCTTCACCTGCCTGTTTCGATATGTCACTGGCAACGCTGTCTCACTCCCTGCATTTGTTCCCATGCAACCTTCTCCCGCTGTTCCCTTTTTACATGGTTATGCGTGCCTTTTTCTCTGTATTCGGGCGATCTTTTCTCTGCTGAGCATACAGAAAAAGGACAGCGGTTTTTATGCCGCTGCCCCTTCATGGTTCTGTTTTTATGAAACGCTGTCATCCTCAATGGAGTAAACGTCATTTTTCATGTTTTTCAGGCTCCCGTAATAGAGATCACATGCATGTAGGCATCTGTCCCGCGTGCACAGGTGATCGTTATCTTTTTGCCGGTCACCAGCACCTTACAGCTGCTGATGCTGTTGAGGGTGTCTGTTTTGAGCTGCATCTCTCCCGCGCTCGTTGTCAGATACAGCATGTTCTCCGTCGTCTTGCTTCCTACGGTTCCGGTCACTGTCGACGTGGAGGAATTTAACTGTACCGGGATGACCGGATCTTTCACTCCCACGATCGTCGCCGCATGCATATAGGCATCCGAACCTCTGTAAACAGAAACCGAAAGCCTTCTGCCGGGTGTCAGCACGAAACCGCTCCTGGAATCCGTGTTCGCATCGATGACGATCTGCATCTCTCCCGCGCTCGTTGTCAGATACAGCAGATTTTCCTTTGTCTTATCACTCACTGTACCTGTTACCGGGGAGGTCGATACCGTTACCGGAGAAGCCGGAGCCGGTGTCAGATCCACGCCCGGAGCCGGCGCAATGGAATCCTGTGTTCCCACGGAGCCTGCCGCCGCATCTTCAATGGTCACTGCGTGCATGTAGGCATCCGAACCTCTCACGCAGGTAATCGTATAGGTCTTGTCCACCATCAGGAAAGTACAGCCGCTCATATTCGTATTGGCGTCGATCTTGATCTCCATATCACCCTGTACGGTCTTAAAATACAGGACTTCATCATTGCTGTTTTCCCCGATCGTTCCCACTACCGTGGCAGTCGAAGAGGAATCAAGGGAAACGGCAGGTGCTTTCGTCTCGTTTGTGATCTTGACCGCATGAAGATACCCGTCTGAGCCGTGAGAGACGGAAACATTAACCACCTTATTCGGCAGCAGGATCTTACACGCACTCGTGTCCGTCGTACTGTCTATCTTGATCTGCATCTCACCTTCCAGGGTGGAAAGTTTTAATAATTCGGTCGTTGTACCAGACATTACGCTGCCCCGCACCGTCGCAAAGGCCTCTGCCGCCTGCACCGTCATCTGCTCATACGGTACTGTCACGGTGCCTAAGATCAGACATGCCGTAAGACACATTCCCACCATCTTATATTTTTTCATAATTATGATCACACTCCCTATCATACCATAAACAGATTTGTCAACAGATTATGTTAATCTATTATACAGTATTTACCATGGGAAATCAATACTTTATGCGGAAATCTGTTGATTTCCCTACCACTCTGTATATACCCTGTTTAACGTAAAGGATTGGATCGCCAGAATATTGGCGTAAATAGAACTTTCCGGCCATGTTGCATAGATTTCAGAGGAAGCTACGTTTTTAATATAATCTTTGTAACGTACATAATAATTGGGCGCACTGCTGTCGTTTGGCACACCGTCATGCACGACGATATATTCCGGGATCACCACTCTGCTCAGTACGATCTCGCCCGTTTCATCCATCGGTTTTATCTCATCCTCCGGGATCTTGGGCGGGTACTCACCATACAGTGTATGATCGGGGATCTCGATGATCTCCTCCTCTTCATCTGCTGTTTCCGTAGGCGTCATCCTGATATTCTGCACCGCCGTCACATCCGGCAGTACCTCCACGCCGGAGATCATCACCGGCTCATACCCCGGCGCCTCCACGGTCACATTATATTCTGAGTAAGGCATCGGAGATTCCGGTGTCAGACTATAGGAAAGCGGAGGCGCCATAAGCTGTACTTCCTCCGCCTGCCCGGAACTGTCCGTCTGCAGACTTTCCAATGCTGTCTCAGGCGTCCTTGTATATGCGATCGAGATCACGGCGTTCGCAACGGGTATCAGTCCGATATCCGAGGTCACATTAATCTGCAGTCCGCCGGTCTGTCCGTCTTCCGTCTGCGCTGTTTGAAACGCTTTTTCAATCATATAATTACCTGCTTCAACCTTATGATCTTTCTAGTTATCATATGCACAGAACAAAACGCCGCCACAGACAAAACCACGGAAATCGAAATTGAGGATCGATCTCCGTGGTCAAAATCATTCGTTATCGCTTTTTGGCTGTACAACGCCGTCGCCTTCTCTGGTCCATATAATCTTTTCATTGATCATCGTATCGATATCCATACCGATGATCTCAGATGCCCGGGCCTTCACCGCCGCTTCATTGGCCGTTCCCAGATTTTTGTAAATCTCAAACGACGGTTTTCTGTTGCCGTTTAAGTCATACAGGCCAAGCGCCAGATTGCTCTCCATCTCGTGTGCATCATCTGAATGACGGAAAAGGATAAATGCGTCAATCTCAGGGATGGAAGCCGCCTTGAGATAACCGTAGGCAATCGATGCTTCCTGCGCTTCCGTTCCGAAGCTGGATGTATAACCGATCTCCGCAAGAGAAATGCTTCTGACCTCACCCTGTGGATTCAAAAAGTCATCCTGCTTCATATAATCAATCAAAAGATCGATGTTCTGCATCGTCATATAGGGTGTCGTCAGCGTTTCCTTCACCCATACTGCCGGGCCGTTCCATGCATAAGGATCATAGAGCGGCGAATTGTAGGGATGGAAAGAAAGTCCCCAGTCAATGTTGCCTTCGCGGCTCATATAGTAATTAAACCGGTCCAGATATTCCTTCGCCAGAAAGCTTCCGGGATTGGACTTGCGGTTCCACTCCTGGTCAATGGAATTATAAAGCCGTACGTTTGCGTTCATGCTCTTCATTTCATTATAGATGATGCGGAACGCTTTCACATAAATGTTAACATTAAAATCGAGGGAATCCGAACTGGTATACCACCAGGAAGTCCGGGCATTTACTTCATTCCCGAGAATCCAGTTGTCAACCTGACCGTGTCCTGTTGCGCCCGAATAGCGCTGTCCCAAAAAGGCTCCGATCGCTTTGAGATGGTTCACGGCGCCGGCATCCTCCACATTCAGGGCATACCCCGGACATTCCGTGCCGTCCAGTGAATCCGGATGCATCAGATCCTGTGAATACAGTCCCTCTCCTTTGTTCAAAAGGATAATCGTCACCTGTATCCCATAATGGTTCAGGCTCTTGAACATCAGATCATATTTGTCGATCATACCGCCGTCAAAATACCAGGTCTGTCCGTTATAGGTAAACGGAATCGCACCGGGAACCGACGCTGCCGAGCAGATTTCGTCAACCGACATATTGTAAACGATCTGCTGGATGCCCAGTTCATGAAACTCTTCTCTCGAAGAGAGATTCAGATCCGGCAGGATTCCTTTGATGCCCACATTCGCCCGCGCCGTCGTATAAGCCGCGACCGCCTCCGGATTCGTGATATAATGCTCGTCACTCACCTGTACCATCTCACCGTTTTGCTTCACTGCAACCAGAAACTTGCGGCTCAGATTTGACTGTATCGTATCATATGACAATGGAAACCTTGCGGAAACGGAAGTTCCTGCCTCGACCGTGGCCACGATATCACCTGTCGCACCGTCCAAAAAGACTTCGTTTGCATAAATGTAAAACTTGCCGTCATCATTTCTCGGAACAGATGATGCAGCAAGCTGACAAACTACATCCGTTCCTTCGATCAGGCAGGAATCAATCTTAACCGGCCGTCCCTCGGCTCTCACTTCCAACGGCCTGCCAGTAAAAATACCGGCCGCCAGCATAACAAGGAATGCCGCCGCTGTCATTTTCAATGCTCTACTGATTTTCTTCATACAACCTCCTCAATCAATCATTCCATTCATCATGGTTTTCTTACAAAAAGTCCCCTGCTTCGCACTTATTAGATATTATAGCATAAAGTATCTGACAGACCAAATAAAATAATTATAAATTCATAAAAAACGGAAGCCCGCCGGACTGACCGGCGCACTTCCGTCTTTCTTTCCCTATTCTGTTACAGAAGGCTGTTTTCGTTACCCCTGTACCCCGTTGTCTTACTTCGACCGGCTTATTTGGTGAGCAGCATCATGATATCATTGCTTCTTGTGACAAACTTCGTCATAGCTTCCGGCTCTAGCGGCGCATGCTGCAACAATGCCAGATCATATAACTGCTCGCAGATCAGTTTCACGTTGTCTCCGTCTCTGTGTTCGATCACATACTGTACAAGCGGATGGCTTGCATTGAGGATCAGTGTCTCGCCTTCCTTATTTCCAAACATGCCCATATCCATCCCCGGCATCGAATACATCTTCATCATATCCTGCATTCTTCTGCTCTCTTCGGAGAGTGTGATCATGGATGAGATCTTCTTGTTTTTCAGCTTCTCTACTTTGACGGTGATCGCCTCTTTCTTCAGGACCTTCTTCATGATCTTCGCGATCTCCTCAGCCTGCTCTTCCATCTCTTTCTCAGCCTTTTTAGAGGTCTTTGCCCGGAACGTATCTGTCAGGTCGGCATCGATTCTCTGGAATTTGATTCCTTCATTTTTGGACTCCAGCTGTGAGACAAACGGCTGATCAATATTGTGCGTCAGGATGACCGCATCCATCTTTGCCGCCTTAAACATATTGATATACTGGCTCTGCTGTTTTTCATCCGTCACATAGTAGATGATCTTTTCTTTCTTTTCTTCTTCCTCTTCCCCGTCAGCAAGCGGCTCGCCGTCCTCATCTACAATCTCGGCTTCCACTTTCTCGCCGTTCTCGTCAACTGCCCCGGATTCGCCGTCATTTTCTTCACTGCTTTCATCGACAGCTTCCGTTTCAGCCTTTTCACCGTTTTCATCGGCAGCGTCGGTTCCGGCCATTTCGCCGTTTTCATCTACCACCTGGGCTTCCACTTTTTCACCGTTCTCATCCACTGCAGATGCATCCGCTTCCTCCGGGTCAGTCTTATTGACTTCCAGGCATTCCGGCAGTGTCAGATATTTGCCGTCAAGGTTCTTAAACAGGATATAGTCTGTCATCTTCTCACAGAATTTGCTGTCTTTTAAACAGCCGAATTTGATGAACGGACTGATATCATCCCAATATTTTTCATAGTCTTCCTTCTCGGTCTTGCACATACCGGAAAGTTTGTCCGCCACTTTCTTTGTGATGTATTCATTGATCTTATTCACGAATCCGTCATTTTGCAGTGCGCTTCTGGATACGTTGAGCGGAAGATCCGGACAATCGATCACACCTTTTAACAGCATCAGGAATTCCGGAATGACCTCTTTGATATTATCTGCGATAAATACCTGGTTATTATACAGTTTGATCGTTCCCTCAATGGACTCATATTCCATATTGATCTTGGGAAAATACAGGATTCCCTTTAAATTAAACGGATAATCCATATTCAGGTGGATCCAGAACAGCGGCTCTTTATAATCCTGGAAGACTTTCCTGTAAAATTCGAGGTATTCCTCCTTCGTACAGTCGTTCGGATGTTTGGCCCAAAGAGGCTGCGTTTCATTTAAAAGTTCCGGACGCTTCTTTATTTTAAGCTTCTGCTCGTCCTCTTCTTTTTCTTTTTTGATCTCTTCGATCACGGTATCCGTCTCAAGCTTCTCCGCCTCCGTGATCGTCTGCGTTTCTGTCGTGTTCGCCTTTTCCAGATAAATCTCTATCGGCATGAAGGAACAGTACTTTTTGATCACTTCCCTTGCCTTATACTCATTGCAGAACTCCAGGCAGTCCTCATTGATAAACAGTGTGATCTCCGTTCCGACCTGAGTCCTCGTCCCCTCGTCCATGTCGAATTCCGTGCCGCCGTCACACTCCCAGTGCACCGGCTTTGCGCCTTCCTGATAAGAGAGGCTGTCAATGTGTACTTCATCCGCTACCATAAACGCGGAATAAAAGCCCAGACCAAAGTGTCCTATGATCTGATCCTCATTTGTTTTATCCTTATATTTTGCAATAAAATCCGATGCGCCGGAAAAAGCGATCTGATTAATGTACTCCTCCACCTCTTCAGCCGTCATGCCGAGTCCGTTATCGATCACTTTAAGCATTTTCTCTTCCGGATTCACAATGACCTGAATCTTTGCCTGATAGCCCTCCGGCAGAGAATATTCTCCCATCATATCCAGTTTTTTCAATTTCGTGATCGCATCGCAGCCGTTTGAAATCAGCTCGCGGAAGAAAATATCATGATCCGAATATAACCACTTTTTAATGATCGGAAAAATATTGTCACTGTTGATAGACAAACTACCATGTTTCTGTGCCATAAAACATCACGTCCCTTTCTTTTTTCTCTAAGAGACAGTTTAATGCGCTCTAAAATAAAAGTCAAGAAAAAATTAGCACTCATTTCAAATGAGTGCTAACAACAACCTGCAAACCATCTATTTTACTGGATTTTTCCCATTTCTAAATTTTTTCTAAACTGAGAAAAAATCGTGATAGACATCAAAGAAATCCAGTGTGACAACCTCTTCGTCATGAATGAAGGTGACCGTATCCCACAATTCTTCGTTCAGCTTCCTTGTCAGCGTTTCCACGAAGGCGTCATATTCCTGACCAAACACTTCATCCCTGCGCTTTTCTACGATCTTGATCTTGTTGCTGTCTGTCTCTTCTTTGTCAAAGGTACTGATACATTTGATGATGTCGTAACCGTATTCCGTCTCTACTACATCGCTGATCTCGTCTGTCCCCAGATTAAAGGCGGCCTTCTCAAAAGCGGGATCCATCTCTCCCTTTCCAAAAGAATAGGTGGCCTTCTCGTCATCACTGTAACGCCTTACCAGTTCGTCAAAGTCCTCACCCTGCAGCGCCTTCTCCCATACTTCACGTGCCGTCCGGTAAACATCATCCTTCGCGTGCTGCGTATACTCGATCTTTTTGCCTGTCCCGTCCACCGCGAACGTTTTAAACAAAATATGCTTGACCGTGATCGTTCTCGCCTCATCGTCGCTGATCTCCGGATTGATATCTTTGATGATAAACTGATAGACTTTTCCGGCCAGGGCATATTCCTGGTAGAGCTTTCCGATCGTCCCCTCGTCAATGCCCATCGCCTCTATTTCGACTTCGTTGAGCGACTGAAAATAGGTTCTGGCGGCATTTTCCGCCTGCATCTTCTCCTCCGCAGTCAGGGCAACCTGATACTTTTCCGCCATCAGGTTCATTGTCTTGATCTGCGCGATCTGAGCAAGCGCAATATCCTTGACGTTCTGCTCCAATGTCATATCACCCAGATGAATATCCCAGATCTGCGTCCCATAGACTCTTTCATACTGGTTCTGGATATTCGTCAGATAAACCATGATCTCCGAAAGTGTGCAGGAGATCGTCTCGATACGGAAAATCTCATCTTTCTGGAAGCCTGTCGTCAGTACCACTTTCACACCGTCGGCATTCTTCCCGGCACAGCCCGCAAGATTCGGCACAGCCATACACAGGCACAGAAGCAGTACCACAGTTTTCGTTTTTCTTTTTATGTTAATCAATTCCTTTCCAGTGCTCTGCAAGATTTCGGGCAATCTGCCAGACAGCCCGGTACGGCGTTAAAGCTTCACGCCTCTCTTATCATACCAGTATTCACCGTTTGTCAAAACATAATCCTCACCCGACAAAACCGCTCTGATATAATCCGCCGGGGAGGCAAGCCTCCTGCGGAAAGCAGTGCCGCCGCCAAGCAGCCGCGTCTGGTGGATATCCGATCCCGCCGTCAGGGGCAGATGATGCGCATGTGCATATTCAATTGCTTTTGTATCAAACAGCGGTTCATTGTGCGCCGTGCTTTTCGAATTGGTATGCATGGCATTGATCCCCTCCACGCCGTCCACCCACTCCGGGAAAAGACGTACCGCCGGAATATATCGTTCCGCGCGGAAAGGATGCGCATGAATCACCATGCCCCCGTTTTGATGCACCAGCTCATATTGTTCTTCGATCTGTGCATGACGCAGTCCGGGGTTATGGAGCATCCACTCCTTATCGATCCCATACACCAAAAATTCCGTCCCCAAAAAACCTGCCTCATATCCGAAAAAAACATCCAGGCCGATCCGGTCTCCCTCTGCTTTGGCATTCTCAAAGCCCATGCAGAAACGTTCCACCCATTCTCTCCAGGGCAGATTCCTGTCCACGGCAGTGTTGCCGCCCCAGTTGTGATCCGTCACAAAAATACCGGTATAGCCGTATTCTTTACAGGCCGCCGCCATTTCCCGGCCGGAAAATTTCGCACATGCGCTTCCTTCCGAAGTGTGCAGATGCGTTTCATACAGGTAAGGATATTCTTTCCTGATCTTGTCCTCTACTCCCATTTTATGAATCTACTCTTTTCTTCTTCCCTATTGAATGACATGAATCCAGCCTTCCGGCGCTTCAATCCGTCCCATCTGGATTCCGGTCAGCGTATCATACAGCTTTTTCGTGACAGGGCCCATCTCGTCCATGCCGCTCGGGAATGTGATCTCCCTGCCGTGATCCACTACCCTGCCGACAGGCGAAATCACTGCCGCCGTACCGCACAGGCCGCACTCGGCAAACTCTTTGATTTCTTCAAGCGCAACCGGTCTTTCCTCAACTTCCAGCCCCAGATAGTCCTTTGCTACTGTCATGAGAGAACGACGCGTGATGGAAGGTAAGATGGAATCTGACAAAGGTGTGACTACTTTGTTATCTTTTGTGACAAACAGGAAGTTCGCCCCGCCTGTCTCCTCCACATACGTTCTCGTAGCCGCATCCAGATACATATTTTCATCATAGCCTTCCTCATGTGCCGTGACGATCGCATACAGGCTCATCGCATAATTGAGTCCCGCTTTGATATGGCCTGTCCCATTTGGCGCCGCCCTGTCAAAATCACTGACCTTGATCGTAAGCGGTTTGGCGCCGCCCTTAAAATATGGTCCCACAGGCGTCGTAAAGATTCTGAACTGATATTCATCCGCCGGCTTTACACCGATTACGGCAGAACTGCCAAACATATAAGGACGGATATAGAGCGTGGCACCGGAGCCGTAAGGAGGCACATAAGCTTCATTGGCCGCTACCGTGCGGGAGACCGCATCTACAAAACGATCCTCGGGAAAAACCGGCATTTCCAGTCTCTTACAGGAATCCGCCATACGTTTGGCGTTCAGATCCGGCCTGAACGTGACGATATGGCCGTCTTCCGTTGTGTAGGCTTTCATCCCCTCAAAACAGGTCTGTGCATATTGCAGTACGCCCGCGCACTCATTGATCGTGATCGATGCATCCGTGATCAGCGCGCCTTCATCCCATGCACCGTCTTTATAATGTGCCGCGAATCTTTTGTCCGTCTCATGATAGCCAAACCCAAGATTCGCCCAATCTATATTTTTCTTTTCCATCATTATTATAATACCCCTTTCTCCTGTGTGGATTGATCATACTGTCTTTCACATTATTATACTTTTATTTTTAAAAGTCAATACTACAGCCCGGATGCGACGATATCCATTGCAACGTCGTAGGCGAAATCATTCACCGCCTTCTCACAAAGCCGCAAAAGCTTTGCTGATTCGGCTGACAGCCGGCATTTTTTCAGTTCTTCTATACATGCCGTGGCGCCGTCCATATCAAAATCATCCAGATATTCGTTCATCTCCTGCAGTTTTCGTTTCCACGCTTCCTCTGTGATCGGCAGTTTCTGTGCGGCAGGCGTATCGATCCCCTTCCCACCGGTCTCTGCAGCCGACAGGTAACGGTCCAGGTTCTCTCCCAGCGTCCGCATCATTCCAAAGAGAATCGGTGACTGCACTTCCACCTCTTCCAGTCTGCCCGCCTTGCTCTTTTTCTCCAGTTCAAAAGCCTCTTCCGCCAGCTCGTCGGCCCCGACATTGCGGGCATTTCCCTTCAGAGCATGGACAATGATCGCATAGCCGGATACATTTTCCCTGGCCAGCATTCCCCTCAGCTGTCCTTCTTTTTCCGTCAGTATCTCCCGGAAATCGCGCAGGACCTTTTCATACAGAGAACGGTTTCCTCCCATATATTTCAGGCCGTGTCCGGCATTGATCCCCATATCGGTCAGTTTCTCGGCATCGATGCCGCCTGCACTGTCCTCTTCTGCTATGGAATCGCCGTCCTCTCCGGTCATATAGACGAGTTCTTCCGGCAGATACCGGATCATCATATCTTCGAGTTTATCCGGTTCGATCGGTTTTGTCAGATAGTCCTCAAATCCTGCCTCCAGATAAAACTTTCTTGCACCCACAACCGCGTTGGCTGTCAGCGCGATGATCGGAATATTTCTGGATGGATTGCCCTCCATTTCCCTGATGGCATGTAATGTCTGCACACCGTCCATGACCGGCATCATGTGATCCATACAAATCAGGTGGTATTCTTTGCGTTTTAACATTTCCAGGCATTCCTCGCCGCTTGAGGCGACATCAATCTGCAGCTTCGTCTTGCGCAGGAGATCCTGCGCCACCGCCAGATTCATGGCATTGTCATCGACGACCAGAACCTTGCCCAGCGGCGCGATGAATTTCTCTCTGTAACTGATAGAATTTTTGACACTTCTGTCATATTGTTCCTGAAAATCTCCAAGCGGCGCATCATTGATCACTTTCTGGACGATCTCAAAAGAAAATACGGATCCCTTACCATACTCGCTCTCAACCGACAATCTGCCGCCCATCATCTCTACCAGGCGGTTCGTCACGGCAAGGCCGAGCCCCGTTCCGTCCTCCGCCCGGCTGGCTTCCATGTCAAGCCGGTTAAATGTATCAAAGATCCTTTTGATATCCTTTTGTCTGACGCCGATCCCGGTATCTTCCACGGTAACTTTTAACAGAATCTCATCCGTCCCATGTTCTTTCCAGGAAAGCCGCAGCGTTACCGTTCCCGTTTTTGTATATTTTATGGCATTTGACAAAAGATTCCCGATGATCTGCCGCAGATGGATCTCATCTCCCGACAGCTTATACGGTACGTCAGGCGCCACATCCAGTTCAAGACAGAGCTTTTTTTTACGAAGCGGCACTGATATGCTGTTAACCAGATCGTTTAGCAGGGAACTGATGTCATAGGGCCCTTCCGTGAGTTCCATCCTGCCGGACTGAATCTTGGAAAAGTCCAGAATATCGCTGACCAGGGAAAGCAGAACGCTGCCTGCCTGTTTGATGTCCAGCGCATACCCCCTTATGGTCTCGTCCTGGCTCTCACGCAGAATCAGTTCATTGAGGCCGAGAATCGAATTGATCGGCGTCCTGATTTCATGGGACATATTGGCCAGAAAAAGATCTCTTGCACGACCGGCCTTTCTGGCTTCCAGCATCGCCTCCTCAAGTTCAATATTTTTCTTCTCCAATTCTTCTTTTGCGAGCAGCAGGGAAACCGCCTGTTTCCCCAGTTTGGAGGTGAATACGCTTTTTTTGCCCTGATTGTTTCCTCTGTTACCGGAATTGTCATTCTTTTCGCCCATGCGTTTCACTCCCCTCTTACTTCTTCCGCTCGTATTTCACAAACTCGTAAGCGATGTCAAAATAAGTCTGTTCTTCGCTCTGCGCCGTAATCTCCCATTCCGGCAGCTGATCCAGATCCGGAAAATACGAATCCGCCTCGTAAGCATGATCGATCTTTGTGATGTGCGCGACATCACAGTAAGGAAGCATCATACGATAGACGCTCTCCCCGCCGATGATATAGATCTCTTCGTCCTTATATTTTTTCAGTTCTGCGAACAGTTCCTCCTGATCATGTACGACAACGGCATCTTTTACCTGATAGGACGGATTGGAGGAAAGGATAATGTTGGTGCGGTTTTTAAGCGGCATTCCCTGCGGAAAAGTCTCCAGCGTCTTTCTCCCAAGGACGACCACTTTGCCCGTCGTCTCCTCTCTGAAAGCTCTCTGGTCGTTTGGAATACGCACGAGCAGGCTCCCTTTACATCCGATTGCCCAGTTACGGTCTACAGCAGCGATCATGTTCATTTTCTCTTTATGCCCCTTCCTTAATACACTGTCCCATTATGGTATACTTTTATGATAATATCAGGTTTTATCCTGTTTGTTCCTACATCTTTCTTTATATCGCGACCGGAATGTTTTCGATCTGAGGTCCTGTTACATAATTTTCCACCGTCACATCCTCTCTTGTAAACTGATAGAAATCTCTGATATCGGGATTCAGATGGAATACGGGCGCTTCATAAACCGGCCTTGTGATCAGTTCCTGAATGATCGGGATATGTCTGTCATAAATATGAGCATCCGCGATCACATGTACAAGCTCGCCCGCCTGCATATTGCAGACCTGCGCCAGCATATGCATCAGTACCGCATACTGCGCCACATTCCAGTTATTGGCAGTTAAGACGTCCTGTGAGCGCTGGTTTAAGACCGCGTTGAGTGTCAGTTTCTCTTCTCCTTTTTTCTGCGTGACATTAAAGGTCATGCTGTAAGCGCAGGGATAAAGATTCATTTCATGCAGATCCTGATGTACATAGAGGTTGGTCATGATGCGCCTGCTGAACGGGTTGTTTTTCAGATCATAGATCACCCTGTCGACCTGATCCATCATACCTTCTTTATATTGGTGTTTCACCCCCATCTGGTAGCCGTATGCTTTACCGATCGAACCGTTTTCGTCCGCCCACTCGTCCCAGATGTGGCTGTGCAGATCGTGAATATTATTGGATTTTCTCTGCCAGATCCAGAGCATCTCATCGACAGCGCTTTTGACCGCGGTCTTGCGCAGCGTGATGAGCGGAAATTCTCTCGACAGATCATAGCGGTTCACCACCCCGAATTTTTTCACCGTATACGCCGGCGTACCATCCTCCCAGTGCGGCCTGACCTTTTCTCCCTCCGTGCTTGTCCCGTTTTCTAAGATGTCCTTACACATATTGATGAAAATAGTATCTGCAAGACTCATTTCTTTATCCTTTTCTCCCTTTCCCTTCTGTTATCTGTCATACTTATCACAAAGCGCATTGATCTGATCCGCAAAGCGCGCCAGATCCTTGTTCGCGTTTCCTTCATTTTTATAGATCACGGCGACAAGTCTTTGTCCGGCTGCCACCAGTCTCGCAAAGACATCCGAAATTCCATGTGCCTTCTTCTTTAAGACAACAGGCTCTGCCTCATGGATAAACTCTCCGGTGAGCAGATCAAACCGCGTGCCGCTGTAGGGCGCATAGGCTCTGAGTCCATGCTCGATCTTCAGGCATTCCGTAAAAAGCTTGCAGATACCGTCCTCGCCATGAACGACAAAAACTCTCTCCGGTTTCTCTGAAAAACCGGACAGCCAGCTGAGCAGTCCCGCCTTATCCGCATGTCCGCTCATGCCGATGAGTTTCTCGATGCGGGCACGGATCTCGATCCGCTCTCCAAAAAGCTTCACTTCTTTCACGCCTTCCACGATCGCCCGGCCAAGTGTTCCGACTGCCTGATAGCCGACGAACAATATGGTACATTCCGGCCGCCACAGGTTATGCTTCAGATGATGTCTGACACGCCCCGCCTCACACATGCCGGATGCGGAAATAATGACTTTCGGTGTATTTTCAAAGTTGATCTGTCTGGATTCATCGCTTGTGATGGCCAGATACAGGCCGGGAAACATGATCGGATTGATACCCTGATTCAAAAGCGCCATTGCCTCTTCATCAAAGCACTCCACAGAGTTTCTCTGGAAAATGCCTGTGGCTTCCACGGCAAGCGGGCTGTCCACATAGACCGGAAAGTCTTCATGTCCCGTGATCAGTCTCTCCTCCTTGATCTGCCGCAGGAAATACAGCATTTCCTGTGTCCTTCCGACGGCGAATGAGGGGATGACGACATTGCCCCCTTTGTCAAACGTCGTTTTTAAGATCCGCACAAGCTCCCCGATATAATCAGGCTTCTTATCGCTGTGATTACGGTCTCCGTAAGTTGACTCCATTATGATATAATCCGCTTCTTTGGTCGCTTTCGGATCCTTGATCAGTGGCTGGTTGAGATTGCCGATGTCTCCGGAAAAAACCAGTTTCTTTGTCACGGACGATTCGGTCGCCCAGATTTCAATGCTCGCCGAGCCGAGCAGATGCCCGATATCCGTAAAGCGGATCACGACGCCCTCGCATACCTCGATCTTTTTATCATATTCGCAGGGGATCAGCCTCCTGATCACCCCGTCGGCGTCCTCCATCCGGTACAGCGGCTCTATCTGCGCATTTTCCGCGCTTCTTTTGGCCTTACGGTTTTTCCACTCCGCTTCCTGCATCTGAATATGGGCGCTGTCACGCAGCATAATGCTGCACAGATCCGCCGTGGCATCCGTCGCATAGACACTGCCGCGGAACCCTCTGGCATACAGATAGGGCAGCAGGCCGGAATGATCGATATGGGCATGCGTCAGAAAAACATAATCGATCAGCGGCGGTTCCACGGGCAGCCCGCAGGTTTCAAAGGTCTGCGTTCCCTGCTCCATCCCGTAATCCACCAGAATATTTTTGTCATTGACACATAGATAGTGACAACTCCCCGTCACCTCATGGTCAGCTCCGATAAACATTAATTCCATATACTGCCTCCCTTCCAGTTTCCGTATCTCATTAAAAAATTACTTAAATGCCATATCACTTTATCCCTTCAGCAAGAATTGCAACGCAATTCTTGGGACGCAGGCCGCCGGGCCTGCGTCTATTGTATCATTTTTCTTCCAAAGCGTACAGTCAATTTCCAAAGAATTACATATGATAAACTAAGTGACAACAAAATATGACAAGAGGTAACGCTATGTTGTCTGCCATTATGCCTCTGATCCTTTTTATGCTTGCCGTTTCTGTCGATTCCATAAGCGCCGGATTTGCCTACGGCACCTCGAAGGTTCACATCAGACCGCTTGCGGCTCTTTTTCTCGTATTCATCCCTTCTGTTTCCATCACCGTAATGACGCAGATCGGATCATTGCTTTTTTCCTTTATTCCGGGACGTTTTTTCACGGTTCTTTCTTTCCTTCTCCTCTTCCTTCTTGGATGTGAAAAGCTTGTAGAAAGTCTGATCCGGTATCTTGCCGGAAAATACCCGGACATTGTCGGCAATTGGGCATACAAAATCAAAGAGTTAAATATCATCTTCACCATTTATTTTTCACCGGAAGATGCCAACCGGCAGGATCTCCACGTATTAAGCGGCAGGGAGGCCTTCTTTTTGAGTCTGGCGCTTTCTTTAGACAGCATTCTTGCCAGTATGGCATTTTCCTGCCAGGTTCCTTCCCTGCCTGTCTTTTTCCTGTTAGCGGTCGTATTTCATTTTATGCTCTTTTTGGCGGGATATCTGCTCGGTCTGTTTGTATCGGGAAAGTTTTCCTTTGACCTCTCCTGGCTCAGTGGGCTGTTTCTTCTGCTTCTTGCATTATGCACGCTTCTGTAGTCTCTCTTTTCTCCACGCCGTAATACACGGCAACAAGCAGTTCATGCACGATTACCGGTGTCAGAGACAGGGCCAGGAGCTGCAGCCACTCCATCCATTCCAGCTTCACCGTGCCGAACAATGCGATTAACGGCTCGATCTCTGTCACCGCAAACTGTAAAACCAGCCCGAATATGAGCGCCAGTATCATAAACGGATTTTTCTTATGATCCATGCGGAAGATCGAACGGTTTACATCCCGCATGCCAACCGCGTGGAACAGCTGACTCATCCCCAGTACCATAAAAGCATGTGTCTGCGCTTTGGCCAAAACCGCGGAAATCTGATAGCTCTCAACTATATTATGTAAACTGATAGGAAGGTGTTCTGCGAGCAGTCTGTCATAAGGAACTTTTAAAAACGCCGCCAGACTCACCCCGCCGATCACCAGACCATAGCAGATCACACATAGAAGACCGCCTTTGGCAAAAAGAGATTCTCCTTTTTTGCGCGGTGCCTCCTTCATCAGCAGATCCGTCTCGTTGTCATCCACGCCGAGCGCGAGTGCGGGAAGCGAATCTGTGATCAGGTTGATCCATAAAATAAAACTGGCCTTTAGGGGACTCGGAAAACCGGCGATGATCGTGACTAACATCGTCATGATCTCTCCTAAGTTGGACGAAAGCAGGAACAGGACTGATTTTCGGATATTTTCATAAATGCCTCTTCCTTCTTTGATAGCCAGATGTATCGTTGCGAAATTATCATCCATCAAAACGAAGTCTGCGGCATTTCTTGCCACATCCGTACCATTCATCCCCATGGCGATGCCGATATCGGCCGCCTGCAGGGAGGGCGCATCATTGACACCGTCTCCTGTCATCGCCACTG
Source organism: uncultured Lachnospiraceae bacterium (assembly GCA_947577185.1). Taxonomy (GTDB): domain Bacteria; phylum Bacillota; class Clostridia; order Lachnospirales; family Lachnospiraceae; genus UBA3282. Next base: position 220,409 of record CANPUE010000001.1, read on the forward strand.
TCTTTCCCAGTTTTTTATATCCCTCGACGATCTTCACTTTATGCTCCGGCGTCACTCTGGCAAAGACCTTTAAGAAAGGAAGGCGCTTTAAAAAGGTATGCTCTTCCATCCCGTCCAGCTCCCTTCCGGAAATACACTCGTTGGGCGCCTGGGCGATCCCCAGTTCTCTCGCAATGGAAAATGCCGTATTTCTGTGATCTCCCGTGATCATGACCGTAGACACGCCCGCTTTCTTAAATTCTCCTACCGCTTCGACCGCTTCCGGCCTGACAGGATCCTGCATGCTGACAAGCCCAAGGAAGATCATGTCCTTTTCCTGCATGCCGCTTCCCGGCGTCATCGCAACCGCCAGCACTCTCCTGCCCTCATTCATCAGCTGATCCAGCACCCGCATAAGGGAGGACCGGTCAGCCTCATGCATCGCACATTTCCGCTCTCCCTGATAACAGTAAGTACAGTTATCAATGATCTTCTCCGGCGCGCCTTTTGAATACGATACGATGGTATTTTCTCCCCCCGCTCCCCGCAGCAGATGACAGGTTGTCATCATTTTCCGCTCAGAATCAAATCCCCTCTCTTCCTTGCGCGGAAACCGGGACTGCAATTCTGTGATCGGGATCTCACAGCGCTGCGCCATATGCAGAAGCGCCATCTCCGTCGGATCTCCCATGTCTCCTTCAGCTGAGAGTGCACCGTCATTACACAGAATGCACCCCAGAAGAAAATGACCTTTCGCGCTCTTGTCCCACTGCCCTCCGCCAAAACGCAGACCGGAAAAAACCTGGGAGATCTTCTCATCCGCTATCATCCTGCCCTCAAGATAGCATTCTCTGACCGTCATCTTATTTTGTGTGAGTGTGCCTGTTTTATCCGAACAGACGATTTCCACTGCTCCTAATGTCTCCACGGAGGAGAGTTTTCTCACGATCGTTTTCGCCCTTACCATGCGCGACACGCTCAGCGCGAGCACGATCGTCACGATGGCAGGCAGTCCCTCCGGCACCGCCGCCACTGTCAGAGAGACAGAAGTTAACAGCATTTCACCCACATTGCGCTTCTGCAAAACAGCGATGACAAAGAGCAGAGCGCAGATCGCAACGGCAAGGATACTCAGCATCTTGCCAAGCTCTCCCAGTTTGATCTGCAGTGGTGTCAGCTTCTCTTTCGTCTCATGCAGCAGATCCGCGATATGACCGATCTTCGTATCCATGCCGACCGCTGTCACGACGCCCTTGCCCCGGCCTCTTGTGACATAAGTAGACATATAGGCCATATTGCCGCAGCTGTTATCCCCCTGCGCGGTCTCCACATAATCCGCATCCTTTTCCACCGGTGCAGACTCTCCCGTAAGGGTAGACTCTTCTACATGAAGCCCCTGTGTCTCGATCAGACGCATGTCAGCGGGTACCATATTGCCTGCTTCCAACAATACGATATCCCCGATCGTCAGCTCCTCCGCAGACAGTTTCCTGGTTTTGCCGTCCCGTATGACGACGGCCTGCGGACAGGAAATCTTTTTGAGTGCCTCCACCGCCTTTCCCGCTTTTCCTTCCTGAATCACTCCGATCGCCGCATTCAGAACGACGACTGTGACAATGATGACCGCGTCTCCTGCCTCTCCGAGCAGAACAGAGATCGCCATTGCCGCAATCAGGATCAGGATCAGCGGATCGTTCAACTGCCCCAGTATCATCTGTCCGATGCTTTTTCCTTCCTGTTCCTTTAGATGGTTGGGCCCCTGTTTGGCCATTCTCTCCGAAGCCTCCCGCGCATCCAGTCCTTTCTCTCTGTCAGAATGCAGCAATCTGATGGTTTCCGCTGCCGTTTTCATTTCATACATACACTTTTCCTCCTCAAGCCCTGTTCCCTGTTGGAATACGATCTTACAAGACGTCCTGATACGGATGGCTTGTCATGCTCGTTTTTCTATACCTTATGCCTGTTGGGGAAAAGTTATGCCAGATTACAGCAGGAGAAAGGACAGGCACGTGAAAAATCATATCACGCAAAAAATCCCGGAAAAAGAAACTTCTGTAATACCTCGTTTCTTTTCCGGGATATATTTCAGGATTGACGGCCTCTTACCGGAAACTCCTGATCCAGTTGATCAGGGAATCGTGGTAAACGTTGTCCGTTACATCCTTTCTCATCTGATCGGTCACATGGCCGTTTTTCTCCATGATGGTAAGAATCGCTTCCTGGAGGCCGGCGATCTTTCCTTTCTCGTAAGCCTCGTCAAACGCCGCATCGGCCGCAGTCTTTAGATTATCTAACACCGGACCGGAAACCATCGCAGACTCTTCCTTTACCGGAGCCGGTTCTCCCACAGCCTGAACGTTGTCGGCCGCTTCCTGTGCCTTTTCTCCTTTCGACGCAGAATCCGCATGCAGGTCCGGCGTATCAGACACAATCTCCGTGACGGGCTGTGCGCCGCCTTCCGTCACAGGCAGCCAGATATCACCTGAATTTGCCTTCACATTCACTACGATATTCCCGCCGGAAACAGAAACCCGTTCGCCGGATAAAGCGCCGACATATTCCGCCGCATTTCCGGCCGGAAGTGTCATCACATAGTCGCTGTCATCATTGTTGACCGTGACAAGCACCGACTCTCCCTGATGATTTCTTGCAAATGCATATTGACGGTTTCTCAAAAGCAGTTCCCGATAATCGCCGTAAGACAGCGCTTTCGTATTCTGGCGTACCTTTCCGAGCGCAGCAATCAGACGGGTATTGGGATTGTTGTGCACCGCATCTTCATAATCTGCAAGCGACAGCGCAGGGCGCAGCGAATCATCGGAAAAGCGCTCCTTCTTTCCTTCTATGCCAAATTCCGAACCATAATAAAGCGACGGGATTCCCGGCAGCGTATAGAGCAGCACATGCACGGGCGCAAAATGCGCCTTGTTGTTTAATTTGGTGTAAATACGCTCCACATCATGATTATCCACAAAATTATATAATTTAAGCCCGTCCGGCCGGCTTCCGCCCATATCATACAGTCGCTTTACCGTGTGTGCGATCTCGAAATAGTTGTGATCGTTATGCCCCGAATAAAGCGCCTTATGTAAGTGATAGTTCGTGACGGAATGCAGCGTCCCTTCGTTGGCCCACCTCGTATAATCGCCGTGGATCACCTCGCCCATCAGCCAGAACTCCGGTTTCACTTCCTCCGCGACACGTCTGAGCGCCCGCATGAAATCAAAGTCCAACACATCCGCGGCATCCAGACGGATACCATCCACGTCAAACTCGCTGACCCAGAAACGGACAACATCACAAATATAATCTCTGACTGCCGGATTGCGCTGGTTTAGTTTCGCCAACAGATTATAGCCGCCCCAGTTATCGTAGGAAAATCCGTCATTATATTCGTTGTTGCCCCAGAAGTTCACGTTGCAGTACCAGTCTTTGTAAAGTGAGCTTTCCCTGTTTTTTCGGATATCCGCAAAGGCGAAAAAATCCCGCCCCGTATGGTTGAACACGCCGTCAAAAATAACCCTGATCCCTGCTTTGTGACACTGTGCCACAAAATCCGCCAGATCTTCATTTGTTCCAAGACGACTGTCCAGCTTCTTATAATCCGTCGTCTCATAACCATGTCCGACCGACTCAAAAAGCGGCCCGATGTAGATCGCATTCGCACCGATTTCCCTGATGTGGGAGATCCACGGAATCAACGTATTCAAACGATGCTCCGGCTCTCCGTACGTGTTTTCTTTCGGCGCTCCTGTAAGCCCCAAAGGATATATATGGTAGAAAACTGCTTCATCATACCATGCCATTTATTTTTCCCCCTAAATCGTTTTATTTGGTGATACTGCTCTATCATACCATATCGGGAGAAATATCACAAGGGAAGTGTTTCTGTCTTAAAAGCTGCGCAGCTTATCATTTCCGTCATCTACCGTATTTTCGATCGATCTGATCGTAACGTCGTAACCGTGATCCGCGTTGACACAGATATGCACCCGGTCACCGACTTTGTGACCAAGCAGCGCCCTGCCAAGCGGAGATTCCGTGCTGATCAGTCCCTCCAGGGAATTGCCTCGCACCGTCGTGACCAGCTTATATTTCTCCGTGATACCGTCGTCCTCAAAGTATACTTCCACCGTATTGTTGATGCCGACTTCGTCCTCCGGGGACTCGTCGGAAATAATGACTGCTGTCTTGATCATCCTTTCCAGATAACGGATCCGGCTCTCATTCTGGTTTTTCACTTTTTTCGCCGCATGATATTCAAAATTTTCACTCAGGTCTCCGTGTGCCCGCGCCTCCTTGACGTCTTCTAACGCCTCTTTGCGCACCACCAGCCTGCGATATTCGATCTCTTCCTTCATTTTTTCGATATCTTTTTTTGTTAATTCGTTATGCATGACCCATGACTCCTTCCGGCCGGACCTGATATAAAAATCCCCGTCCTTCTACCGACGGGGATTTTCTATCAGTCTCACTCTGCTGTATGCTGTCCTGCCTGCTTATACATTCTGGAACTTCGCGATATATACAGGGAACGTATCCGTTCCTTTCATTTCCTTACCTGCCGTAATCGTAACATTCTTGTCCGTCACAAGATATTCGATATCCGCACCTGCTTCCACTACAGTACCCTGCATCAGAACACAGTTCTTCACCTTTGCACCCCTGGCGATCTTCACGCTTCTGAACAAAATACTGTTCTCCACTTCGCCCTCTATGATACAGCCGTCGGCCGCCATCACATTGTGAACCTCCGCACCGTCAATGTATCTGGTCGGATTCCCGCCATGCAGCTTTGTATAAACCGAAGGCCCTTCAAAAAGTGCATTCAGATTGTATTCATCCAGAAGTTTCATATTCTCATGGAAATAACTCTTTAAATCCGTGATGCGCGCGATATATTTATCGCATTTGTAAGCCTGCACATTCATCTGATTCAGACGCGGTATCAAAACATCCCGCTCAAAATACTCATGTCCGTGAATAAATGCCTCCTCAATCATATCGATCAGCTTCTCACGCTCGATCACATAAATATTCATAGAGAAATTCTGTACGCCGGACTCTTTCGAGTTAACATAAATCTTATTCACTTTTCCGCCTTCGATGTCGAACGTATAATAGAAACATTTTCCGTTAGACTGGCTCTGCAGCAGGCTCTCCGGAAGTTCCTGCTCATTGTAGGCGATCGTGACATCCGCACCGCTCTCGATATGCGCATTGATCATCGCCCGGAAATCAAAGTTGACTGCTATGTTCGTATCCGTCAAAACCGCGTATTTCTCTTTTTGTCCTTTCAAAAAGTTGGAAATACCGGCAAGCGCACCCACACGTCCTACGTAGGGCTTGGAATTTTTCTCTGCAAAAGGCGGAAAGATATTCAGACCGCCATTCTTGCGCACCAGATCCCACTCACGCCCGGAGCCAAGATGATCCATCAGGGAATGGTAATTATTATTCACCATGATCGACACGTTTCCGATATCGGAATTGGTCATGCTGGATAATATAAAATCGATCAGACGGTAACGGCTGGCAAACGGAATGGAGGCCATCAGCCGTACATTAACCAGATCCGGAACCAGTACATCATAACTGTTTGGAAAAATAATACCAATTGCATTTGTCTGTGAATTTACCATTGTTCTCCACCGCCTTCCACGTTTTGATTTACCATGGCATTGGGCCCGATCACGGCGCCTGCGCCAACCGTAATGCCTGAACCGACTGTCGCAACGCCCTTCTCATCACCGGAAGGCATCGCACCAACCAGCGCGTTTTCACCAATCGTTACATTTTCCGCTACAATACAATGTCTTACGACAGCCCCGGCTTTCACCACCGAACTGCCCATGATGACCGCGTCTTCGATCACGGCGCCTTTTTCCACTTTGACACCCTCGAATAAAATAGAATGTTTCACCGTTCCTTTTATCTGACAGCCGTCCGTAATCATCGCGTCTTTCACGACAGCGTCCTCGCTGATAAGCTGTCCCGGCATAGCGCTCTTGCGGCTGTAGATCTTCCAGTCTTCGTCAAACAGATTGATGCCGCTGTGCTCCGGGTCAAGAACCTCCATGTTGGCCTCCCAAAGGGAAGATATGGTTCCCACGTCCTTCCAGTAACCGTTGAAATGATACGCATACATTCTGCGGCTGTCTCTTAACAGATTCGGGATGATGTTATTGCCGAAGTCATTTTCTGACGTCGGGTCTGCCTCATCCTCCTCCAGATATTTTTTAAGGATATCCCAGTTGAAAATATAAATACCCATAGAAGCAAGATTGGATTTCGGATTTTTCGGTTTCTCCTGGAATTCCGTGATCTTGTCATTTTCATCCGCAACCATCAGACCGAAACGGGAAGCCTCCTCCCACGGAACCTCCATGACCGCAACACTGAATTCCGCGTCCTTTTCTTTGTGGAATCTGAGGAAATCACTGTAATCCTGTTTGCAGATCTGGTCGCCGGACAAGATGATCACATACTTAGGATCATATCGCTCGATAAAGGAAATGTTCTGATAAATCGCATTGGCAGTTCCCTTATACCAGTCAGCTTTATTTGCTTTCTGATAAGGCGGAAGCACATGCACGCCTCCGTAAAGACGGTCCAAATCCCACGGCTGACCGTTTCCTATGTACTCATTGAGCACGAGCGGCTGATACTGCGTCAGGATACCTACCGTATCAATACCGGAATTCACGCAGTTAGACAACGGGAAATCAATGATACGGTATTTTCCGCCGAATGGAACTGCCGGTTTTGCAAGCTTTTCTGTCAGCGCATACAGGCGGGAACCCTGTCCGCCGGCCAAAAGCATTGCAATCATCTCTTTTGCCATAATGTAACCCTCCAATCAATATTCTTATATATAAAATAATACCTCATGATGACGGGAAAAGAAAGAGTTTCTTTTTCCAAATCGCGAAAAATCTGTTTCCGAAACAAAGGCCGACACAGCTTGACAACGATCTGCCTTTCCAGTAGACTTATAAAAAATAAAACCAGTAAGGAGGCAGTCATCCATGAACCGACAAAGACTACACCGCTATCCTGCTGCCGCACTCATAGGAACACTTTTGTGCCTGGCATGCGGATGTGCCGGCAGCGTCCCGGAGGCCGCGGCAAATGCGGAAACCATTCAATTTGAACTGTCAGATGAAAAAGATGCAGTGACGGATGCGGACAAACAGGAAGCCTTTCTTTCTTATCTTCAAAATACGATAAAACAGGATTTACTGGAATCCTTTCCCGAAGTCGAACATGCCGATGTGGCGCTTTCCTGTCCCGGGGACGCGGATCTGCAGACCGGAACAGACGATGAGCTTCTGGTAAACGTCATACTGAAAGTACCGGACGGGTTATCAACCTGCAGCGCAGACGAACTGGCCGGCACACTTGCCAAATATGTCGGAAATCCCTCGACGGATCAGATCACAATCTATGATGCAGAGGAAAATCTGCTCTTTCCTGAAACAAAATGAGCAGGCCGCCGCTTCGCTGTACAAAATGGCAGCGAAGCAACAGTCTGCCCGTTCACATCATTTCTTTTCGCCAAACAGTTCTGCCGCCTTTTTCATCCGCTTTGCAATCTCCACGCCAAAGGGGCAGCGCCCCTCGCAGCTTTTACAGCCAATGCATGCCTCTGCGCGGCGCTCTAACGCAAGATAATGTTCTCTGACCGTCGCCGGAACCGATTCCTGCATCGATGCAAGGTCATAATACTTGTTTACCATCGCAATATCAATCCCGGCAGGACACGGCTTACAGTGGCCGCAATAGGTACACGCTCCCTGCGTAAACGTATGGCGGGGCGCCTTTGCCAGGATCGAGGCATAGTCTTTTTCCACATCAGACGCATTCTCATATGCCACAGCCGCCTCCACATGCTCAGGTGTGTCATACCCGGCCATCACCGCCGCCACTGCCGGCCTGGTCAGGCAGTAATGGATACACTGCACCGGTGTGAGCGCAACGCCGAAAGGAGAACGCGCCGCGTCAAACAGCCGTCCGCCCGCATACGGTTTCATGACGGTCAGTCCCACGTCATTGCGCTCACACAGACGGTAAAGTTCCGTTCTGGCCGGATCAATGCCGCCAAGTCCCTCCTGGTATTCCTCGGCAAAATAATCATCCAGATTTTCCGTGGGCGGAAGCAGATCAAACGCCGGATTAATACTGAACAGAATCATTTCCACAAATCCGCTCTCCGCTGCCTTCTTCGCCATTGCCGGATTGTGGGTGCTCATCCCGATATGCCGTATCGTCCCGCCGGCTTTCAGTTCTTTCACATATGCAAGAAAATCTCCGTTCATAGCAAGATCCCATTCGGATTCCTGATCGATAAAATGAATCATGCCAAGGTCTATGTAATCTGTCTGCAGTCTCGTCAGCAGATCCTCAAAAGCGCTCCTGCATGCGGCAGCATCACGGGTGCGGGTATATTGGCCATTCTGCCATGTGGAGCCGATATGCCCCTGAATAAACCAGCGCTCCCGCATCCCCGCAAGTGCCTTTCCGATATTGGTCCGCACATTTGGTTCCGACATCCAGCAGTCCAGAATATTAATTCCCAGTCTGTCCGCACAGTCAATGACAGCCTTACACTCCTCATAATCATGACGTTCCAGCCATTCTCCCCCCAGACCGATCTCACTGACCATCAGACCGGTTTTACCAAGTCGACGATATCTCATAATGCTCTCCCTTCCTTCGCAGGATTCCTCCTGGAATTTTCTTCTTAACGTAATTCTATCTTACATCAGACGGCAATGGTTTGAAAAGGACTATTTTAGTAAAATGAAGGAGCAGATTACTGCGATGTCAATGCATCAAAGCAGATCCCCGTCTCTGTCGCAAATTGCCGGTTAAAAATCTTTGATTTTTAACCTACTCCCCTTCCCGCAGTCTCTCCACGACGGATTTGCCGACGCCCGCGCGGCAGGAAAGAACCGGAATCAGTACGCCCAGCGCGGCGGCAAACGGTGCCAGGGCGGCAAGCGGCCAGAATGTGAAATGATAGCTGAAAAACCAGAAAGCCGCACTCAGAGCCTTATCGGTAAGCGGTGCTGTCAGGATGGTAAGCGTCAGAGAAATGATGACGGAACCAAGTGTTAAAAGCTCCCCTTCTGTGATCAGCATTTTCTTTAACTGTTTCCCGGTCATACCGACCGACTGTAAAACGGCAAACTCCCGGCGTCTTGCGAAAATAGAAGTCAAAATCACGTTCAGGTAATTGAGGATGCCTATGAGTCCGATGATAAAGCTCAGGGTACTGCCGCACAGCAGATACATCTTTCTTTTTTCCTCGAACGCGTCTGCATAGAGTTTGCGGCTTTCATAATCATACTGTGATTCGATGTTTTGTGTATAGTCAGAAAGAAACGCGTCCATCCCTTCCATCGCAGTCTCTTCCATGTCAAATGCGTAATAAAGAATCTGATCGGTCCTGCTGTCCTGCACAAAAGTCTCGGCGCCCATGACAAATTCATCCTGCCCTGTTACCCGATAACGGTAAGTCAGCGCAGAAGGAATATCCACCAGTGCGGCGACCTCATATTCCACATCCCTTGTTTTCGTAAGACGCGTCGATACCTTGTCAAGTTCTGCATCAGGAATACTCTCCACATCGGGATAGATTTCCCCGCTGATGGTATGATAGATCTCTATCCCATCGATATAGCGGATCGTCATCCGGTCTCCGAGTTTTGCCCAGTTGTTTTCCTCCGTAATGTTTCCTTCCGCATCCGCAGAATAGACTGCGGCGATATAATGAATCTCTCCTTCTGCGCGTTTCTCATTCAGCTTTGATAAATCCCCCTCAATCACCTGCAGTCTGTCAAGGATATACGGCTCCATTCCATACAGCTGTACGGCTATGGGCACGAGTCCGTTTTCCCGCTCTTCCCCTGCCAGACGTTCCTCTACCTGCTGTGTGCCATACCATTTTCCGTATGACTGCCTGTAATAATCCTCTGTCACAAATTCCTGCGCAGGCATACTCCTGCCGTAGGTCCTGCCGCTTCCTTCTATTCCTCCCTGCGCATCAAGGATGGCAGCCGTCTCCTTCGATACTGCGTGATCCCTGTCAAAATCCTGCCTTCCGGCGCCCACCTGAAAATATCCGGTATCTGCGAAAAGGAAATCGACGGAAAGATTGTTCAGATATTTCTCCATGTCGAAGCCGCCTGTCAGCGTGACCGTCATATTGAGCAAAACAATGGAAAGGGACAGGGACAGGACGGTGATTGCTGTTTTTTTGCGGTTTCTGTTCAGGTTGGCCCATGCCATCCCGTAGATAGAAGCGCCTTTCTCCTGCCCCGCACGTTCCTTTTGTTTTGTCTCAAAACCGCCCTCCGAGCAGCGCAGAGCCTCGATCGGAGAGACTTTCGAAGCCATTTTGCCCGGTTTCTGGCAGGAAATGATGACCGTCACCAGAGAAAAAAGCGCAGATCCGACAAAGATCACAGGGCTGACCGACAATACACTCTGCGTGACGTTTAAATTGACCAGCACCGCCGGCGTAAGAAACGCACCCACGCCGTATCCGGCCAGCAGACCGGGCGGTATGCCGAGAAGAGACAAAAAAAGCGCCTGCAGGAGGATCATGTACCGGATCTGTCTTCCGGTCGTACCGATCGTTTTTAATAACCCGTAAAAACGGACATCAACAGTCACGGAAATCTGAAAGATATTGTAAATGATCAGATATCCGGTGAGCATGATCAGCAACACAACCGCAACAACAGCCATAACCGTCATCGGATCGACTTCACTGTTCGCCGCCAGATTCATGTATCCCCAGTTGACGCCGATCGGAACATAATTTTCCTGATCGTATGGTGCGTCTGTCTGATAACCGTGCCTTTCCAGAACGGTCAGCATTTTTTGTTCGATCCCCAAGGAACTGTCAAACATCACGTCCAGATTATAAAAACCCGTCCAGCCGTCACTGCCCTGCGCGCCGGTCTCAGAAAGCACCTGGTCAACGCGGCTTTCCGGCAGCAGTATGTGATTGGCTGGCACCACCGGATCATATTCCCAGAAGCCGCAGAGCGTTACCTCCTGTGTTGTCTGGATTCCGTCTACGTCAATCGAAATCGAAAAATTTGTCCCAATCTTTGGCTCCACGCCAAGCAGGGACAAAACCATGGTATCTGTGGCGGCCTCATTCGTGCTCTCCCTCGGGAGACGGCCCTGCAGCGGCTCCAAAAACGTCCATTTGGCAGTGTTTTCATCAGACCAGCCCAATTCTACGTGATATTTTTCCAAAGCCCCGGAATAAGCCCTGCCAAGCGGACGCCTGACACCCCACTGTCTGATCAGCGGATCGTCTCTTATCTCCTCAAACTGCTCCTTTGTCAGATACTTAAAACATCCGTGAGCATAGCTGCCGGCCTGTCGGAAATTAGACTGTTCAAAACCGTAAACGATTGACATGACCACCGTAAAGATGGCCGTGAATAAAATCGTCGTTAACGCTATGGCAAAGACGGCGATCAGATTTCTAAACCCCGAGGCCCTTATACTGCAAAAACTGATGTGACGGATGCATTTTCTGTTGGCAACATGGATATTCATGCGCGCTCACCCCCTGTCCCGCCGGTCACGATCCTGCCGTCCTCGATCCGAATGATCCGATCGGCCAGCTGTGCGGCTTCTTCATTGTGGGTGATCATGACGATCGTCTGAACATATTTCTGACTCGTGATTCTTAAAAGTCCCAATACATCCTGAGACGTTTTGCTGTCGAGATTTCCGGTCGGCTCGTCTGCCAGAATGATGGCCGGTTTACAGGCAAGCGCCCGCGCGATGGCCACGCGCTGCTGCTGTCCGCCGGATAACTGATTCGGAAGGTTTTTCAGTTTCTTCTGCAGTCCCAGTGTCTCTATGATACCGTCGATATATTGCCTGTCTGCCGTACCTCCGTCAAGCTGTATGGGCAGCACGATATTCTCATAAACATTCAGCACCGGAACCAGATTATAATTCTGGAACACAAACCCGATCCTGCGTCTGCGGAAAATCGTCAGCGCTTCTTCCTTCAGGGAAAAAATGTCCTGTCCGTCCACCGTTACCCTGCCCTGTGTCGGGCGGTCCAGTCCGCCGAGCATGTGCAGCAGCGTGGATTTCCCGCTGCCGCTTGTGCCGATGACCGCGGCAAACTCCCCCTTTTGTACCGTCATGTCAACACCGTCAAGCGCACGGACCTCGCTTTCCCCGCTGCCATATATTTTTTTCAGATTTTGTGTAGATAAGATTACCATTGGTGTCCTCCTCAAAGCAAAGATCTCACGACAGCCGCCAAATGCCTGCAGGCGGCTGCCTGTATCTTTATCTTAATCCGGCTTTCTTTCCAGATTCTTTCCCAATGTAAAAAGAATCTTACAGTCTGGTAAGATTCCCGGAGAAAACTGACACAATTTTTAATCGTTAGCATCATCCTGTGACGCCCATGGGAAGATAAACCGCGAAGACGGAACCGTTTCCCGGTTCTGACGATAGCCTGATGTAACCGTTTTGCCGCGTGATGATCTCTCTTGCCAGATACAGACCGATGCCGGCGCCTTCTGTCTGCGCAGCCTGCATGGAACGGTAAAAACGTGAGAACACCTGCGCCTGCTCCGCTTCTAAAATGCCCATTCCCGTATCAGCAATCCTGATACAGCAAAATAATTCAAAGGCCTTTACGGTGATGGTAATGCCGCCCTCCTGCGTATATTTGACCGCGTTATCGACCAGATTCCCGAACGCTTCCAACGTCCATTTTTCATCAAAGACCGCATGAAGGTCCGCATCTGCGCTATCAGATATGATCTCAAAATAAAGTCCTTTGTCATGCGCCTTTACGGCATACTGTCCGTACAGCCTGGAAACCACAGGCATAATGGCACCTGCTTGGGGGTGCAGCGCCAGTACGCCGGTTTCCAGTCTGGACATTTTGACAAGGGAATCGATCAGGAAACGCAGTTTTTGCGCCTGCGAACTGACCGCCTCCACGTACCCCCTGCTTTCTTTGTCCAGATCCCGTTCTTTTAAAAGATCACAATAGAGCAGAAGCGACGCGACCGGAGTCTTTGTCTGGTGGGAAATGTCTGAGACAAGCTCTTTGATCTTCTCCTTTTCTTTCTCTGTCTCCTGCGCTGATACGACAGAAGCGCTCAGAAAATGGCAGAATTTGAATTCCAATGAGGACAGCATCGTCTCATCAATCGTATCTGCGCTGAAAGAACCGTTCTGTGCCTGCTCCAGCATATCCTCAAGGTGTCTTAACAGTCTTTTTACCTGCAGGCGGCCGCGCAGGACCACTGCGGCCGCCGCAGCGATCGCCAGAAACGACGCACAGATCAAAAACAGGCTGCCGCTGATCCTTAAATCCGGCATCATGTCTCTTTACTCCTTTCCGGTATCTTCCACACATATCCGATCCCATAAACGGTCCTGATCACTTCCTGTGCCGAAAGCTTGTCCCGCAGACGTTTGACCGTGACTGAGAGCGCGTTTTCGTCCACATACGCCGCACCGTCCGTCCAGATACGGTCAATCAGGCGTTCTCTGGGAAGCGTGATCCCCGCATTGTCCGTGAAAATGCGCAGGAGTTTCTGTTCTGTCCTGCTCAGCTCAATCAGCTTCCCGGCATGAAAAAATTCCATTTTCTCAAAATCAAACAGATAATCACCGCACTGATACGGCATTCCGGCGCTCTGCGAAAAATGACGCCCGGATGCTTTGCGCAGCTGCGCCTGAATCCTCGCCCGCAAAATGGCAAGGCTGAACGGTTTGGTGATATAATCGTCAGCCCCCTGCTCTAAGCCGGTCACAATGTCGCTCTCCAGATCATTGGCTGTCAGCATGATAACCGGAACATCCGCATGAACTTTGTCCGCTTTGATTTCGGTCAGAAAGTCGAAACCGTTTCCGTCAGGAAGACCGACATCCAAAAGGATCAGAGACCATCCGCTCTGCCGTAATTTTTCTCTCGCCTCCTGTAAACAGGCACAGCCCTGCACCGTCTGTTTCTCCGTGGAAAGCGCACGGACGAGTCCGGCGCAGAGGGACGCGTCATCCTCTATGATCAGAATTGTATCCACAGGAATCACCCTGCCTTTCTCTCATCCTGCATGTCATCATGCGTTCAATAAACTTCGATTTCTTTGATCATAAACTCGTTTCCCTGCAAAAGCCAGGTGTCGGGACTGTTGCAATGGGGACAGATCTTTCCGTATTTCACTGTCGGATACGTCTCCTTACAGGTTTCGCAGTACGTAATGGCCGGAAGCGTCTCCACGACAAGCTCCGCCTGCGAAAAGAGTTCCCGCTTTTTCGCCGCCCATTTCCAGCAGTTTTGCAGATAAGATTCAATGACCGTAGAGACCTCCCCCAGCTCCAACACCACTTTGGAAATGACCGTGACCTCATTTTCCGCCGCTGTTTTTTCCAGACTGTTCATAATATGAAATACAACACCCAGCTCGTGCATTTTGTGTTCAGATTCCTTTCGTTCTTTCGTTCGCCTTTTTCCCCGCAAATTTGATCTTTAACGGCTGTTTGATCATATTGGGCAGGACATATTTCAGTTTGTCCTCCGATTTTACCATCGTCGAACAGCCCGGCAGTTCTCTGTGAAGCGAGATCGCGTCAAACACACATTTTGTCGTGCACACCCCGCAGCCGATACACTGATTGGGATCAACGACCGATGCGCCGCAGCCCAGACAGCGGGAAGTCTCCGCCTTCACCTGTTCTTCCGTGAGCGTATGGGACATATCGCGGAACGAACGCGCCTGTGCCTCTTCCGCCTTCTCCGGCCTCTGTCTGTCCGTATTGTCATAGCCGGCGATAAAAACATCTTTTTTGTCAAGCTCTATGAAGTCTCTCCGGTTCCTGCCGATCGTCAGCGTACAGTGCTCGTGCACGAAACGGTGCAGGGAAATGGCGCCTTCCCGTCCCGCCGCAATCGCATCAATCGCGAATTTCGGCCCGGTATAGACATCCCCGCCCGCGAAAATGTCCGGTTCCGCCGTCTGGTACGTCAGCTTATCTGCGATGACACCGCCGTTTTGCCGCAGCTGTACTTTCGTACCCTTGATGAGATCCCCCCAGGCGATTCCCTGCCCCACACTGAAGATCACATGCGAACAGGATACCGTCATCGTATCATCTTCCTCATAAAGCGGCGCAAACCGGTGCTTCTCATCATAGACACGCGTACATTTCCTGAAGACAACGCCAACTGCGTGCCCGTTTTCTACCAGGATTTCTTTCGGTCCCCATCCGTTATTGATGGCAATGTTCTCTTCGGAAGCTTCCAGAATCTCCTCTCTGCCTGCGGGCATCTCATCCCGGCTTTCCAGACAGAACATGGACACCCTGCCGTCCGTACAGCGGCCTGCGACTCGCGCCGCGTCGACTGCCACATTGCCGCCGCCCACAACGATCACATCCGCACCGAGCGCAAAGCCTTCTTTTTCTCCCGCTTCCCGCAGGAAATCCACCGCCGTGTAAACGCCCTGTGCATCCTCTCCGATAATCCCCGGCCTGCGGCCTTCCTGCGCGCCGATCGCAAGATAAAATCCTTTGTAACCCTGTTTCCTGAGTTCTTCGATCGTCACGTCTTTGCCGACCTCGATGCCGCACCGGATCTCTACGCCCATCGCTTTGATCACATCAATCTCAGCCTCTATCAGATTCTTTTCCAGTTTATAAGAAGGAATCCCATAAGTCAGCATACCGCCGGGTTTCGCGCTCTTTTCAAAAATCGTCGGCCGATAGCCTTTTTCCGCCAGAAAATACGCGCAGGAAAGTCCTGCGGGGCCCGCTCCGATGATGGCGATTTTCTCGTCAAACCCGCCCTTTAGAGACGGCACGGTCGGTTTGGGGATATAACGCGTCTCCGCCTGCAGGTCACGTTCCGCGACAAAACGCTTCACCGCGTCGATGGCAACCGCTTCGTCGATCGTCGCGCGGGTACATGCATCCTCGCAGCGGCGGTTACAGATCCTGCCGCAGATTGCCGGCAGCGGATTGTCCTTCTTGATCAGCGCCAGCGCCTCCTCATAGCGTCCCTCTTTTGCAAGTTTCAGATATCCCTGTACTGCAATATGAGCGGGACAGGCGGTTTTGCAGGGCGCGGTTCCCGTATCGTAACAGTTGATCCTGTTCACGTCCCGGTAATTGTGCGTCCACATATGTTCGCCCCACTTCTGTTCCTGCGGAAGCGGCCTCTTTGGATAAGTCACCTCACTGCCGTCTTTTTTACACAGCTTCTGCCCAAGCCTGACCGCACCGGCGGGACAGGCCTCCACACACTTGCCGCAGGCTACGCACTTTTCTTTGTCCACCCTTGCGATATAAGCGGAGCGTGACATATTCGGCGTATTGAAAAGCTGGGAAGTGCGCAGTGCATAACACACATTTACATTACAGTTACAGATCGCAAAGATCTTGTCCGCACCGTCGATGTTCGTGATCTGGTGCACGAACCCGTTGTCTTCCGCCTGTTTAAAAATAGCGAGCGCTTCCTCTTTCGTAATGTAGCGTCCATCTTTATTCGTCTCTACGACATAATCCGCCATATCGCCCACCGCGATACACCAGCCCTCCGGATCGTCCGCACATCCCTCATCATGCACAAGACGTGAACGACGGCAGGAACAGGGACTCGCCGCATATTTTCCCTCATATTTTGACAGCCAGTAAGAGATATGCTCCAAATCGATGGACTCATTCTCCATCTCGATCGCCTTCTCTACCGGAATGACATGCATCCCAATGCCGTTTCCGCCCTCTCCGACAAAAGGCGTCACATGCTCAAGCGGCAGTCTCGACATATGCTCAAAAAAGAGCGTGACCTCCGGATGCGCTTTCACCACTTCCGCATTCATGTTAAAAAATTCCCCCGCCCCCGGTACGAACATCGGCAGTACATACTGCTTCTCATGTGCGGGATTTTCCCAGTTATATTCCAGAATACCCTTGACAGACATTTTCTGCAGTTTCGCCTCCAGCTTTTTGGCCGGAATTCCTGTGAGTTTCGAGATCTCAGGCAGGGTTTTGGGCTTCCTGACTCCAAGCTTTAAGGCGATTTCCGCCTCTTCGTCGGTCAGTACCCCTGCGAGTCCCCAATACTCGGGGTCTTCTTTCGTGATCTTTTTGATTCCAAGCTTCTGCGGAATCCTGTCCGTCATCATCTTCCCGAGCTTTATGATGCTCTCTCTGGCAGGCCCGTCGTCCTGCCCTTTATGTTCCGGATAAACATATTTCGGATATAAGTCTCTGTCCAGTTTCTTCCCCATACTTTCCTCCTTTAACCTCTCCACTGCTGTGCTTCTTCTGCCAGCCAGTCCGTCCATTCTTTTATGCCCTCTCCCGTTTTGGCACAGACAGGAAGGATCACAGCGTTCGGATTACGCCTGTGTATGTACTCCCGGCATTTGTCCAGATCGAAATCAAAATATGGCATAACGTCAATTTTATTGATCAGTACGACGTCACAGACAGAAAACATCAGAGGATATTTTAACGGCTTGTCATCCCCCTCCGGCACAGACAGAATCATCGCGTTTTTAGACGCCCCTGTGTCAAACTCCGCAGGGCAGACCAGATTGCCGACATTTTCCAGAATGGCCAGATCGATCCCATCCGTCTGCAGTCCCTCTAACCCCTCTCTGGTCATTCCGGCATCCAGATGACACATGCCCCCCGTATGAAGCTGGATCACCTTTGCGCCGGAACCTGCTATCGTCCTGGCATCCACATCCGAATCGATATCCGCCTCCATCACGCCGATCTGAAACCTGTCCCGCAAAGCCTCGATCGTCCGCATCAGCACCGTCGTTTTGCCGGCCCCCGGCGAGGACATGAGGTTGAGCAGAAATACCCCCTTTTGCCTGAGTTCCTGCCTCAGCGCATCCGCCTGCCTGTCATTATCCGCATAGACGCTTTGTCTGATCTCCAAAATCCTGAATTCTTTCATGTAAAACCCGTACCTTTCCCTTTTCTTAATTTTATTATATGCTATCCTGCCGAAATGTACAAACCATTTAATTACTCGGTTGCTTTTGCGTTGGGTTGTTTTGTTTGATGTTAATACTATAAATCGGCTTTCAGAACACAATAGTGTACAATATTAATGCAGAGGTGTTTCATTGGGAAAATTATAAAAACACAACTTGTCAACCCGGCGATATAGTGGAATAGATTCAAGATGAATCTTGAAATAAGATTATACATATGGTATATTATAGATACAAAAGGGAAAGCCAGAGAAGCGGCTACCCTCAAAAGTTTAAGCTAAACTTTTTATAGTTCGGCCGTCACTATTGCAGTAGTGGCGGCTATTTTCGTTTTCCCCTGAATATCTGATAGCACAGACTCACAAGGGCAACAATGAATATACAAAACTGAAAAAGATCAGAATATGTAATCATTGGCAACGCCCTCCTTTCTTTCGTCTGGAGGGTCAGCCCCTCCGATGATCAGAGGGCAGCCGCCTTGGCTCTCTGGTTTCCCATGTAATTAATATATCATATTTTAGCAAATGTATCAATGCAATTTCACTCAAACCGCGCTTTTATATGCTTTTTCAATGATTTGATTCCGGATAACAAAAAAGACCCTGAACAACCAGAGCCTTTTCAGAGCTGCTGACGGGAATCGGACCCGTGACCTCCGCACTACCAAAAAGCTATAATGCTTTATCTGTGTTATCACGGTTTTGCCTGATGTTGCGTGAAACGCTGTAATTATGCGGAGTTCTTTTCACAGCTTTACTTGTCATTGTCCAATTCTCCGTAACTTTAACAACACAACGGTAACACAAACTCCACATGCTGTCAAGCGGAATTGAAAACAGCCCCAACCACAAGGGCTAAGGCTGTCTTGATTCATTATTGCAATTTGAAGTTTTCACTGGGGAAATATCTCCCGCCACCGCTTGTCTGAATATCCGCTTTGTTATTTGTAATATGTCCTACCTCTCCGAAATCAACCGTTATCGTTTCCCACAAGCTGTCATAATCTTTCAATTCCAGAATAGCGTCTGTAATGGAGCCGGTTCTGGATAAGGCTAAATCTTCCAGAGTAAGGGGAGAGGGGTCTGCATTGCTGAAATCTATATACACACATAAATCTCCGTCTTTCAGCACCACATCTTGAATGGATTCTGTCTTACTGCTGATTGCCCCTTGAATGGCTGTCTTTACATCTTCCACGAACTTATCAGCCGATACATCATCTGTTTTCGTTTCCTCTGGTGTCTGGCTTTCCTCCGGCTCCGCTGTCGTTGCAGGAGGAGTATCGCCTTTGCCCTCGTCCTTGCCTCCACCACTCCCAATAATACCAGCCAACACTACAATGATGATAACCCAGAACCACCACTTCTTGTAGAATGGCTTCTTTACAGCGTCCTTTGCTTTCTTTTCTTTTCCCATAGTCAACTGACCTCCGTTTTCGCATTATTTTGACAAAATACATTATACTCCGTCACAACGCAAAAGTCCATTGCAATTTTATATCACTTTTGCATTGAATATCATTTCAATTTGTGTCATATACTGCCAATAGCAACTCACATTATAATGTATTCAAAATGTATGGAGGTATTTTGAGACTATGGAAAAATTCGTTGTAGTACCAAAGGAAGACAAAGCCGTAACCATGACTATCCGCATAGACCGAGCATTACAAGAAGCATATAACGAACTCTCTGCAAAAACCAACCGTTCACGAAACGAACTGATTGGAATGGCTTTGCAATATGCCCTTGACAACATGGAGATTAAGGGCAAGGAATAAAACAACAAATAAGAGCCGTTGGATTGTGTCCTCTGGCTCTCACTTGTCCTATGCCTGCTTACGTTTGTTATTCATCAAGAAATCATTCAGCTTGTTGGCGGCTTCTGTATTCTGACCCTCAAACGAGTGAGCATATATATCCATTGTTGTAGAACTTTTCGCATGACCTAAAATCTTGCTTATATCAATGATATTCACTTCCAGATAATTCAGCAGAGTAGCACATGAATGCCGTAACCCATGCAAGGGTATCTCTGGTAACGCTTCTAACTGCTGTTTCTTCGCTTCTTCGGGGTTTTCCCTCACCCATTCGTTATACCGCCTTATATGACGCTTATACGCTTGATATGGAGTGGAGCGCCCCATCAGCTTGCCATCATCTTGTATGAACAGATTTCCGTCCCCTTGCCATGCTGTACCTAATTGCAGACGATATTCGTTATATTGACGCTTATATTGTTTCAACAAGGGAATTAGCAAATCTGGCATACCCACTGTGCGAACAGAAGTTTTTGTTTTCGGTTTCTTGATAACCGCTCCTTCCTCTCCCTTGCCTACTGACTTTGAAATACTGATTGTTTTATTTTCAAAATCAATATCGTTCCAGTGTAAAGCAAGCGTTTCTCCTTTTCGTAAACCACAATATAACGAGATAGTATAGAACACTTTTAACTGCAACGGCAATTTCCTTGATTCCGTATAATCTGCTACAAGATAAGGCTTGCCAGTATCGTCTATCCGTTCATGCCCCCGAATAATCGTCTCAAACTCCATATCTAATGTCTTTAGGAACATTATCGACTGTTCTGGAGTAAAATATTTCAATGTTGTTTCTTCGTCCTTGTTTTTTGCCAGTTTCGCGTCTCTGCAAGGATTGACTTGTATCATCTGCCACCGCACCGCAGTACGAAACATACCGCTTAAAACATTCTTCACTTTCTGGATTGAACCATTTGCAAGGTTGCCGACCAACGATTTATAAAATTCCTCAATCACTGGCGGCTTTATCCTTGCCACCTTATATTGTCCGAGAGCCGGAACAATCTTGTTATTAACAATCTGCACATAACCAATATATGTAGAATATGCTAATTCCTCTTTTCGGGATTCTAACCACTTCTCGGCGAAGTCTGCAAAGGACATTTCCTCGCCCTCATAGCTTTCGCCATTCTTCAATTTGTCTTCCCATTCGATAGCATACTTTTTCGCTTCTTTTTCCTGCTGTTTCATGGAAGCATTCTGATTAGGCTTGAACGTGATAACCTTATCTTTACGTTTGCCAGTTTCCTTGTCATACCATAATGACACTTGTATACGATAGACGACCTCGCCATTCTTTTTCTCTTTTCTCTGTAAGGATGCCATTTAATCAACCTCTTTCTTTAACAACCCCTTGTAACGATAGAAAGTAGCCTTGTTCATCTGCAATTCTCTCATCAACTCAAAGGGTCTTTTTTCTCCACGCTCCACCGCTTGATACCTCTTAGCAAATTCGTTTAGGGGCATTACACGAGGACGACCGTAATCACTCCATTCCCCTCTTGCTTTCTTTGCTTCGATTCCCTCACGCTGTCGCTTTTCCTTTTTTTCTAATTCAGCTTGCGCCATACTTGCGTACAACTCAATCATCATATTATTGATTGTTTCCAACATCATTTTTGCCATTGAATTTTCCAAATCCTCAATCGGAAGTAGGGTAGTAGGCAGTTCTAAAACCATGACACGGATATTATTGTCCTGATAGAACCGTAATTCGTTCAACGTGGCTTTTTTATTTCTCCCCAGTCTGTCAAGCTCCGTTACGATTAACGTATCGCCACTTTCGAGGATTTCTTCTTTTAACATCTGATAGCGGGGGCGGTTGAAATTCTTGCCCGTCTGCTGGTCTGTATACACCTTGCTTTTATACAACTCAATTTCATGCTCTGCACAATACTTTGTAATCTCTGCAATACCTCTATCAAGGTGTTGGTCTGTTGTACTTGTCCTATGATAAGCAACTGTTTTCATCTTGAAAGCTCCTTTTCTTATGTTCTCATTACTCTTGGATATAGAATTCACAGCCACCGCCACACAATACGCTTTTTGGCTTGGTGTGGTTCGGAAACTGTTCACAGCTACTTGTATTACCGAGGATCACATCATCAGCCATACGCAATAGACAATCTCTGCAAATCAAATCATTATTTGTCGTTCTGATAATTGCCCGCTGTTCGCTTTCCAGTTTCCTTTTGTCTGCTTCACTCATTCTCATTCGCAATCCCTCTAATCTTAGAATTCAACCTTGATATAAGATACACCGTCCAGACTATTCAAGCCGTTTTCAAAGATGTCATCAGTCATCATTACGAAATACAGAGCCGTAACTCTCTCTAACATCTTTTCTGTAAACATTTCGTAGGGGAACATCTTTTCTCTACCGAAGTCGGCGAACATACAACCATACCCCTTATTTTCCATGTCTTCAATTTTGCGTTCTAGCAACTCAACCCTTGACATACTTGGCAACCTCCTTTTCCTAAAGACTATCGAACATTTGTTCTGTTCTTGATTATATCTTCTCCAATTAGTCTTAAAAAGTCAACAGCCAATTCCAAGAATACTTAAAAATAATTTCGCAAAGATTTTAAGTCTTTTTTCGCCGTTGTCTGGACGGTCTTACAAAGTACACATTTTTAGCATACACTATCGGCATGTTCCCACCGATACCCCTTATACGCTTTCTTCCGACCATTACAGCAATCGGAGATACCGCTTTTATGAAATCCGTTCTCGTGAGCGTCCGCCATAGAATCCCACTTCTTAACGAGTACACCGTCAAGAGTGAATTGGAATACTGCCCGACCTCTTATTTTACGCCACGTCCTCAAACTCTGGCTGATTCTCTGATTATGCGTACCGAAGTTTACATTCTGCCAATGGGTCAGCAATTCCAGATTATCAAGCCGATTGTTGCTCTTGTCCTCGTCCTTATGGTTGACCTCATACCCATTCGGAATGGAGCCGATAAAGGTTTCATATACCAGACGATGTACAAACGGATGTTTTGATTTTCCGTCTTTCTGTAATACAACCGTTTTATATCCGTCACCGTGGTCTGATATTGTTAATAGCCGTTTGGACTTCATGCTATATACTTGCCCCTCGTCTGATACTTTGTAATCTGGATACCCTTTAATTACTTTCCATTCCATTACCCCAATCCTTTCTACTGCTCGATACCGTTCAGATAGTCGCAGAACCTATCATAATTGATAAGGTATTTCTTCCCGGCTCTGACATGAACGATTTTATTCTCCAAGCACAGATTTCTAAGGTGCATATAGGAGAATCCCGTCAGCTCCACCATTTCCTTGATTGACTTCATTACTGGAAGTTTCTGCAACTCTAAATTGTTTGTTGTCTGCCTGCTATTATCGCCCTCGATTACTCTAAGATTATTCTTAACCGCTGTATTTGTATTTTTCATTTTGATTGCTCCCTTTCATGGAATAGGGACGCAATACAAATTCTACTGAAATTATTGTACCGCTGTCCGTTTACTGTTATTTCCAACTCGGACACTACGGACTAACTTAGTAACCGTCTTTATTATCTTCTCAATTTGATTTCTGTCGTCTATCTCTGACACTCATATTATTTTATCCGTGCATTTTCATTACTCCGGCAACATCATCACCGCCCCAGAAAGAAGGACGTACAACATTAGCGGCATTCGCTTCATCTTCACGAACCGACATCATAAAGCTGTCAACTCTTTTGTTCAGCCTACGAAGCCTTGCTCCCTCGTGGTACAGTTCCGCACACTGTTTTGCATACTCTCTTTGCGTCAGCCCCATTGCATGTTCAAACGCTTTCTGTGCGTCTGATTTAGAACCGTCTACAGCTTTTGCTTTCTGACGTTCGTTTACCATATCTGCATAGGCGGGGTACTGAATCAATGCAAGAACCGCTTTACACCCAACAACACCAGACTTTATAGCGTTATCTATAACCGTATTGATTGTATAGGCATTCGCTTTGTTATTCACCTTTGGCAGACTTCCCATTAACTGCAAGGTCATTGTCTGGACTGCTCCTTTATTGTCCTTTTCGCCGGAGAAGTCATAACGCTCGTTTTTCGCTTCGTTCAGCTTTTCGTTTTTCTTGCTGTAAGCCGCCGTATTGTCGTCCAACATCTTCTGAAACTTCTCTACATACTTATTAACAATCCGCTTTACGCTGATTCTATCAACGTCCTTGCACTCTGCATAGAAGTCCTTAACGTCATAGAACAGCTCGCTTATGTTCTCAACTGTTGCCTTTTCGATTCTGTTAAACAGCGAATTATGTCGCTGAACCACATTCAAATTTGCCATTGTTAATCCTCCCATTCTTCGTCTGAGTCTTCTTCGCCCCAGTCCTCGTCTTTGTTGTCCTCGTCCTCTTTATGGTATGGCATGACCCTTATGATAACAGGCTCAATGTTCTCCACATCTTCCGAAAGGAACACCGTATTATTGCCGAATGCCTTGTCCACTATGTATTTACAAGCATTAAACCTATCCTTGCTACATTTACTCTGCGAGATTTCGATTATCGCTTGTAATGCCGGAACAGTAGCGAAGCGAAGGAGATTTTTGAATTCTTCCCTCTGTTCCTTTTCGTCATCATTCATTTTCGGTCTGCCCTTTGGATTTCCCGATACACCCTTTTGGAACGCCATTACTACATCACCACCTTACTGTACACGGATATTTGCAACCTTTATGCCCGGGTGCCACTGTTTTATAAACTGTCGCTTTACACTCTCGTTTAACAACTCTTTTAGTATCTCCGTTTTGTTCTCTATCTCCGCAGACAGCGAAGTAACAATCATATTGTACGCTTCAAAACCATTTCGGGGAACTTTGGTCAACCCTACATCAGTATCTAACCTTTCAACCATATACATCACACTCCTTATACAACACACTGTTAATTCCTTGATACAATATCTATCCTCTTGTCCTTATTATGGACCAAGCGTGAAACCACTCGAACATTGATAAACTATTACCAACCACTATATACACACCATATGAACCATATACAAGATAGCCTTTCGTGGAGATATATACACTTTTCAAAAATACCGAAAAGGTCACCAAATTGGTTACCGAAACATAAATTTTAACCTGCCGCCTGATGAAAGGCTCGGAGTGTTTTAAGTACGTCCTCCGCAAGTCCTAAATCCTTGTTACGGTATTTATGTATCATTTGTTTTGAACGGTCTTCAACACCTCGAAACTTGTACCATCTCTTTAACGCTCGTCTCAGGCACTCCACGTCAACTATAATGTTTTTGTGGCGCATGATAGTATCTGATATTTCATTACCGCTCTCACTTTGCGTAAGGCTTTCGAACAAATCGGCTACACAGTCGTTCAGCCACGGTATAATATGCTGTTCTATTATTTCGTCAAATACTTCTTTGTAAGCTCTGCACATTACATCAAGCGATTTTGCAGACAAAACATTATCCAGTGTTCTTTTATTCTCGCCAAACATACTATTCAATTTTCTGTCTTTGAAAACCACTTCCAGACGGAATGATTTTCTTTCTGCGATTGGAACACCTTGTCTATGAAGATCTTTTTCCTTGTCATAGATTTTCAACTGATACAAGTGCTTTTTCTCGTACATAATACCGTCCTTTACTATATCGCATCTTGAACCCGGCTTGCGGTCTGTAAAAACTTTTGCTTTACCGAACACTACGTTGAAAAAATGGCACATATCAGATGGCAATGCTTTACCTACACATGGCCTTGTTATATTCACTTCAAGCGATGTTACTCTTGAATTCTCAAAATATTTGTCCTCATACTTGCTCCCCAAATTCTTTTTAAGGTAGTCACGAATGAAGTCAAACACTTTGTTACGCACAATTTCCATTTTTATACAATCAGTTAATGAAAACGGCTCCGCATTCGTATTTCTTATACAGTGTACTGCATTAACAGAACCACTAACCTTGCCGTTGACACACTTCACCGTTACAATTGATTTATCCGCTTTATTTGGAAGTGTTTCTTCATCAAATGATAGATTTTCCATACCCTCTAAAGTAATGGAGAATTCAAGTGTGTCCATTCCCGTTTCGCATTTCTTCTTGTTCAACTTCACTTTATTAGCATCACTCATGGCTATACCTCCAACTCAACATGGGAGAGGAGTTCTTTCAGAGCCACCAAATCAGCCTTGCTCATGGATATTCCTTTTAACGGGTGCTTTACTCCTTCCTTGTCAACTCTGAAACCTCTAATGTCACATACTGGCGGTCTGCCATTCCATGAGATTATATTTACTTCTTTCGTGTAACTGTTTTTCTCGGAAATAACGCCTATGCTTTCAATAACCTCATAAGATAATTCTTTCGTATCCATATTGTTGTACTTCCTTTCTGCTTCAAATTGATATGAACGCAAAAAAAGAGCAGCCTTGTCTTCTCGACAAACTCTGCTCGTCATCAGCACTCGTTATTAAATTCTAAAATACTTTCTGCTCTTTTTCTTACTATCTCCTATTATACTCCGTTTTAATTTATATGGCAACAGCTTTTTCTTATTTTTTCTAAAATTATTTTCTGTTATTTCTTTTGTTCCAAATATATTCCCGGCTCTGACCTTGTAGAATCAATTTTAAGGCGGTTCTAATTTCATTCTGGGGAAATCTCGCAGAACGGATATTAAAAAGGAATTTACCCGCCTTCCGGAGGGGAGAACCGCATATAAATATAAATGGCTGATTTATAGGCTTTCAAGGATATTTCCACCCAATTCAGCATAACAACATATTTTCCACAAATTCCATGTTACACACGTTTCAACACGTCCAAAACCGAGTGAAAAAAGAGTAGCTTATCCGTTCGCTCTGTCCGATAATGAAATAAAGGCTTTCCGAAGCCTCATACCTCGAAAAGCTTTTATTTTCGCCTTTTTCAGAGCTACCTAGCGGACTTGAACCGCCGACCTCATCCTTACCAAGGATGCGCGCTACCGACTGCGCCAAGGTAGCTTAGTAACAAATTTTTGAACTGCTGGCTTCATCCCTACCAATGCGACGCACTACCGACTGTGCTACAGCAGCCAATTCTTCAGTAAACAAAACGCTTTCCGTTTACCGAAGTGTATTGTATCATACCACATTTTGTTTTGTCAATACCTTAAAGGCACGTTTATGACATCTTTATGACATTCCATCTTATTTTTTCTTCCAAAACAACAAAATACCGGAAATAAGCGTCGACATGGCGGACAGCGCAAGACGCAGCCAGTCCGCATACAGCCAGAACTCACCGCCGCAGACCACGCTCGGTGTCGTACTATATTCATCGACGAAAATACACATGTTGATAAATAATTTTAAAGAAATCACTAAAGTCAAAAGACTGCATACAAATACAATGCCCGTCATCCATTTTTTCGCCATTCTCATTCTCTCCTTTTTCTCTCTTCCTGTCTTCACACGGCGATCACTTTCCGCAGTTTGCTCTTGATGCGCTGTAAGGCATTGTCTGTGGATTTCTCGTCCCGTCCAAGCACTCTGGCAATCTGCGCATAGCGCATACCCGTCATGTACAGGTCGAGCACCTGTTTTTCAAAAATACTCAGTTCTTTTTCAATCGTACGCTCAAGCTGTTCCACATTTTCTTTATCGATCAGCATTTCCTCAGGACTCAGCTCCGATCTGAGGGCCAGCATATTAACAAGCGCCGTATCTTCCACACTGCCTTCCATGGTTTCCTGTGTCGTCGCATACAGGGATATATAAGTGTTGAGGGGAATATGCTTTTGGCGCCTTGATGCCTGGACAGCCGTGTACATCTGTCTGGAAATGCACAGATCGGCAAAGGTGAAGAAGCTTGCATCCCTGCCGCTGTCAAAATCCCGCACCGCCTTGAAAAGTCCGATCATTCCCTCCTGAATCAGATCTTCGCTGTCCGCTCCGAGAATATACATGGACTTCGCCTTACTTTTGACAAGGTTTTTATATTTATTCATAATAAAGTCCATGATCGCGGTTTCACCGTCACGCAGGCGCATCATCAACTCTTCGTCACTGTACTGTTGATACTCTTCCTTCATATCTTTTCGTTCCTGCCGCTCCTATATCGTCTTCTTTCATGTCCTGCTGTCCGTCTATTTTCCTGTTAAAGTCTCCCTCGGAACCAGAACCGTCCGGATCTGCCGTTTCCCCGCCGCTGTCTGTGTCCGCCGGGGCATCATAGGCGTCCGTCGGCTGGCCGCTTTCGTCTCCTTCCATGTCTGCCGGCGCATCGTAGGCGTCCGTCGGCTGGCCAGCCTCTTCGCCCGTACTGCTCTCCTGATCATAGAAATCTGTCAGTCCGCCGTTTTCTTCATTCGTTCCGCTCTCCTCATCGTAACCGTCCGCCGGCTGACCGCTTTCGTCTCCTTCTGTTCCCTCTGAGCCGTTCTTTTCCCCGCCGTCCTCATTATAATACTGCACGATCTCGCTGGCGAAGTGTTCCGCTAGGATCTGATAGCCGTCGGGATTGGCATGCACGCCGTCCGGCATGTATTCCGTAATGACATTGGCATCATGGGAGTCCAGAATGTTGGAGTTGTACAGGTCCACCAGCTGATAATCATATTCGTCCGCCAGCTCCTGAATGACTTCCACAAAATCATTCTGCGGCAGAAGATATTCACGCTCGCTCATCAGGCAGTCCTGTAACACGTTGGGCAGGGGCGTGGCAAAAAAGATCACCGTATCGGGATATTTTTCCCGCAGGCCTCCCATCAGTTCATTGAGGTCGCCGCAGAATGTGCGGAAAGCCCGCTCATCCAGACTGCCGAATTCATCGTCCGACACGCAGAAGCCGTCGTTGGTGCCGCCCATGACGATAATGATATCGGTATCTTCCGGAATATCCGTATAGCGCTCCACGAAAGCGTCCGCCCAGTATCTGCCGATGGAAGAGCCGCCGATCCCCAGGTTATACACTTCCTGCGCCCCGAGAATTTCCTGTAGTCTGGAGGGATAGGCATATTGTATATAGTTTTCCTCATCTTCCAGGTTGGCCGCCGCCGTGATGCTGTCCCCCAGACAGGCGATCTTCATCTGCGAAAAATCATACTGGTTTCCCGCGATCAGGTCTTTGTCCTCTTTGTTGACTTCCTGTGTCTCCTCATAGGAAGTCCTGATCAGCCGTCTTTCCTCCAGCGTCAGCCGCGGTATTTTTTCCTCAAAAGGCCCCGTATTGCCTGACACGGTCATGTTGCCGGATACCGTCATATTTCCCGATACCGTTGTATTGCCGGATACGGTCGCATTGCCGGATACCGTCATGTTTCCCGATACCGTTGCATTTCCGGATACTGTCATATTCCCGGATACTGTTGTCCCCAAAACGGGTATGGCTTCATTGCCGGACACCGTCTCGTTACCGGATACCGTCGCATTTCCCGACACGGTTTCATTCCCTGACACCGAAAGGTTATCTGATACGGTTTCCGACATGGCAGGCACACTGCCGTCCAAACTGCCCTGCGCTTTTTTCCTCTCCTGCACCTGCTTCGCCGCAAGCATTGCCTCATCGATGAACACCTGCAGCGTCTGTGTGTCATTCACTGCCATCTCCTGTATCGCAGATGCCACTTCCTGCGCCCGCTGGTGTGCCTGTGTGTTCCGCGCCATCAGTTCTTCCAGATTCTGACGCTCCGTTTCTTCTTCCGTCTGTTTTTTTTCCATGTAGTCGGAATAGGTTCTAAGTCCCACGGCCGCGACAAGCAGCGCCGTCATGACAAAAACCCCGACCAGTAAATATTCATATGCCCTTTTCATACGCTCAGCCGTTGTCTCACGATCTCATAGGCCAGCACACCTGCCGCCACTGACGCATTCAGAGAATCAATATCCCCTTTCATCGGAATCGCTGCCACAAAATCGCATTTTTCTTTTACAAGGCGGCCTACTCCCTCTCCCTCATTTCCGATCACAAGTCCGATCGGGCCTTTTAAATCCAGCTGGTACATCGTCGTGCCGTCCATGTCGGCACACACGAACCAAAGACCTTTCTTTTTTAACTCTTCTATCGTCTGCGCCAGATTCGTGACCTTCGCTACGGGAGTGTAATTTACCGCTCCGGCAGAGGCCCTCGCGACAGCAGCCGTCAGACCGACTGCACGGTTTTTGGGAATAATCACGCCATGCGCACCCGCAAGGTTTGCCGTCCGGATCACAGCGCCCAGATTATGCGGGTCTTCGATATTGTCTAACAGCAAAAGAAAGGGGTCTTCCCCCTTTTGACGTGCCGCTTCCAGAATGTCGTCCACCTCCGCATACTGATAAGCAGATGTACAGGCA
This sequence comes from uncultured Lachnospiraceae bacterium, assembly GCA_947577185.1. GTDB lineage: Bacteria > Bacillota > Clostridia > Lachnospirales > Lachnospiraceae > UBA3282. The sequence continues at coordinate 250,535 of CANPUE010000001.1, forward strand.
ATCACACCCTGATGTTTTCCCGTCTCTGACATTTTGTCGAGTAATTCCTTTTTTACATATTTGATCAGACAGTTCTGCTTTTTTGCCTCGCGTTTAATCGTCATGACCGGGCCGTCCTGACAGCCGTCCAGTACATAAAGCCTGTCTACCGTCCTGCCGGCGCGAAAAGCCTCGATCACCGCATTCCTGCCCTCAATGATTGATTCCGTATATCCCATGTTCCTCTCCATTCCACTCAATTATCCGATTCCGATCTCCATCTTTTCAAAGGCGCGGTCCACCAATGCAAGAAGCCTGTCCATATCGTTTCGCAGATACAGATAGCCGAACAGCGCTTCTAATCCGGTCGCCCTGCGGTAATCTGTGATGGACGCATTCTTGGCCGAGGTATGGGACTTGGCATTTCTGCCGCGGTGATAGACCGCTGCTTCCTCCCCGGTCAGTTCCTCTTCCAGCACAGCAATCATCTTCGCCTGCATTCCGGCGTTGACATAGCGGATCGCCGTCTTGTGGAGCATCTGCGGCGAACGGTTGGCTCTCTGCACAATCACCGTGCGGATCACCAGATCATACACCGCATCCCCGATATAAGCTAACGTAAGAGGTGAATACGTTCTGATATCCACCTCTTTGCAGTCAAATTTCTGTTTAATCTGGTCTAACAGCGTCATGCCCGTTTCCATTTCACACCTTCTCTGGTATCTTCCAGAATGATTCCCTGCTGCGCCAGCAGATCACGGATCTCATCCGCTCTGGCGAAGTTCTTCGCCTTTCTGGCCGCCTGTCTTTCTTCGATCAGCTTCTCCACATCGCTGTCAAGGATTTCCGCCTCTTTTTCCACGATCAGTCCGCAGATATCGGAAAGCATAATGATCTCGTCCTTTACCGCCTTTACAAAATCCGCGCTGCTTTCCGGCGAAGCCTTTGTGTTGGCGAATTTCACCAGTTCAAAAATCGCAGAAACTGCATCTGCCGTGTTAAAATCATCTTCCATGGCTTCTTCAAATTTTGTGACAAAGCCGCGTGCTTCCTCAAGCGCGCTCTCTTCTGCCGCGCTCATCCCGGAATCGGGCGCGTTTTTGTGCGCTTCCTCAAGCAGATAGTTTAAATTCGTTACGCAGGTAACGATTCGTTCATAGCCGTTTTTGGCCGCCTCCATGAGTTCCGCGCTGAAATTAAGCGGGCTCCTGTAATGCGCGGACAACATAAAGAAACGTAAAATCTGCAGGTCATATTTTTCACTGATATCACGGACCGTAAAAAAATTGCCCTCGGACTTTGACATTTTCTTATTATCGATATTTAAAAATCCGTTATGCATCCAGTATCTGGCAAACGTCTTTCCGTTTGCCGCCTCAGACTGCGCGATCTCATTTTCATGATGCGGAAAGATCAGATCTTCTCCGCCGGCATGAATGTCGATTTCATCGCCCAGATATTTTTTGCTCATGACAGAACATTCGATATGCCAGCCCGGCCTGCCGTTGCACCATGGAGACTCCCAGTAAGGTTCACCTTCTTTTTTGGGCTTCCAGAGCACGAAATCAAGCGGATCCTCTTTCTGCTCTTCTCCGGACACGAGCAAAGAACGGTTTCCGCCCTGAAGATCATCAAGGTTTTTGTGCGAAAGTCTGCCGTATTCTTTGAAGCTGCGCGTCCTGAAATACACCGTACCGTCCGCCGCCGCATAAGCATGCCCTTTTTCGATCAGCGTACTGATCATCTGCAGCATACCCGCGATCTCCTCGGTCGCTTTCGGATGTGTGGTCGCTTCTTTGACATTCATCGCCTGCATGTCTTTTTTACACTCTTCGATATAGCGCTCGGAAATAACGTGAGAATCCACGCCTTCTTCATTCGCCTTTTTGATGATCTTGTCGTCCACATCGGTAAAATTGGAGACAAAATTGACCTGATAGCCTTTATATTCCATATATCTTCTGACCGTATCAAAAATGATCATCGGCCTGGCATTTCCGATGTGGATCAGGTTATAGACCGTAGGCCCGCACACATACATGCTGACTTTTCCCGGCTCCTTCGGCTCAAATTCTTCTTTTTTTCTGGATAATGTGTTATAGATTTTCATGTTAATCCTCCATGCCAGAGCGTTTTCTGCGCAGACACGCGTGTCTGATGTCAGATTCGGCTTTGCGCATCTTAAATGTTGTCAATTATCAATCCGTTATCTGGTACGTTTCAGCTTCCGCACCTCACGCTCCAAATCGAGCAGACGGTTCGTCAGCTCCTGATTTTCCCGCTGCAGCAGCGCCAGATCCTCCGTTACCGGGTCGGGCAGATGCACGTGATCCATCTCCTCCTGCGGCAAAAAGACATTGTTGCGCTTGACGACACGTCCCGGAACCCCCACTACCGTGGAACCCGGAGGCACTTCTTTCAGGACAACGCTCCCGGCCCCGATCTTGCTGTTATCTCCGATCATAAAAGAACCCAGTATTTTGGCTCCTGTGCTGATCATGACATTATTGCCGATCGTAGGGTGTCTTTTGCCCTGCTCCTTTCCCGTACCGCCTAACGTGACGCCCTGATAAAGCGTCACATTATCTCCGATCACGGCCGTCTCTCCGATGATGACACCGTTTCCGTGATCGATGAAAAACCCTTTCCCGATCCGTGCGCCGGGATGGATCTCGATCCCTGTTCTGCGCGCGCCCTTCTGGGAGACCCATCTGGCCAGAAAATAATGTTTTTTCTGATAGAGCCTGTGTGCAATACGATAATACAGCATGACCCTGAAACCTGGATAAAGAAATACTTCCATATTGGAATGGATTGCCGGATCGCGTTCTCTAATGACCTTTATCTCTTCCCGTATGTGGCTGACAAATCCCATTTCAACCCCCATTCCTTTCTCAGATTGCGGCACATGTTTTCTAATGAAAACCTGCGCCTTTTTACTATCAGAATATGCACCTTCCGCGTTTTTGTCAGAGTTCTCCCTGTCATACAGACTGCGCTGCAGCCCCTTATAGGGCAGTCATTTTATTTTCCCACTCCTGTAAAAGCGCTTCACACCGGTCAACATCGATCTCTTCCACAGCCTCTTTTAACTGCTCGAACATCTCCTGCTGCCATTCTGAATAGCTGTAATGTTTCATTTCATGAATCACTTCTTCCATCTTATCCATATCCAGTTCTTCAATCGCCATCCGCATATCAGCAAAATCTTTTACAAGCACTGAGGCAGAGATATCTTCCTTGTCGACTTCTTCTTCCTCTTTCTCCTGACAAAAAGGTGCAAGAACCGGGAGATAGCCGGTATACTTTTGGAGCATTTCATCCGTATTGTGGTGAATGAACAGCGAATCCCTCGCGTTTCCGGCCTTCTCCAGAGCCGCCGCCTTATCGGACAGGGCGATCGCACCGATCTGTTTGGAGGAACTTTTGAGCGCATGGACTTCCACCGTATAATTGGTCCAGTCTTCTTCCTCTTCCAGCATCTTGATCAGTTTGGCCTTTTTCTCGATCGTACGGTAATATACTTTTAAGACAGACCAGAACAGACTTTCATTCCCCAGGAATTTCAATGCATAGGGAACATCCAGGTCTCCGACCACAATATCGGCCGTCTCCTCCGCCTTCTGCATGTTGCCGACTTTGTATACCTTCTGTATCTTTTCAATCGGAAGCCACTGCCGCATCTTGGATACCAGAATCCGCAGTTCGATCGGTTTGGCAACAAAATCATTCATGCCTTCCTGACAGAACATTTCTTTCGTTCCCTCTACCGCATTCGCAGTCAGGGCAATGATCGGCACATCGTTATATTCCTGATGGAAGCGCCTGATGATACGGGTCGTTTCCACACCGTCCAGTTCCGGCATCATATGATCCATCAGCACGATATCATAATGGTACCTGCTGATCTTGTCGATTGCTTCCTTTCCGCTGAGCGCCGTATCGATGTTCATTTTAAGCGGCTCTAACAGTCCTTCCGCCACGGTCAGGTTTACCTGGTTGTCATCTACGATCAGAATCTCCGCGTCAGGCGCAATGAAGTCAAATTCACTCGCTTCCGTGTCAGTATCTTCGTAGTGCGGATTCTCCTCATTCAGTATCATTGCGATCGTCAGCACAAAAAGAGGCTTTTTCACCACGTGAAGATTCTCCAGATTATGCTTTACACTGTCAAAAAAGTCAACTAAGAGCACCGCTGTGATCTGCGGATTGTTCCGAATAAAGGTTTCGACCGTCTCAGAAAATGCGGGCTGTTCGATAAATAAAAAGATTTTTTTTTCACCGGTCAGCATATCAAGTTCTTTCTCAGAACACAGTTCCCTGTATTCCACGCCAAGTGTACTCACATCCTCCCTGAAACGCTCCCTGATAAACTCGTTTTCAAACAGTCCTGTTACGATCCGATTGCCCGGTTCGCGCACACTGATGCATGGTATCTCGTCCACAATCTTCTGCGGGAGCACGAAGGAAAACTTACTTCCCTTCTCATATTCACTCTCCACCCAGATATTGCCGTTCATCAGCACAAGGAGCTGTTTGGAGATCGCCAGTCCCAGTCCCGTTCCCTCGATATTGCGGTTTCTCTTGCTGTCTAACTGCTGAAACGACTGGAACAGTTTATCCTTATCCTCCTTTTTGATGCCGATCCCGGTATCTTCCACGGAGATATGTAGCTCGATGTATTCGGCATCCGCTCTTGCATAATCCATCTTGATCGTAATCTTTCCGTTATTGGTAAACTTCGCCGCATTGTTTGCCAGGTTCAGAAGTACCTGTTTGATCCTGATGTTATCCCCTAAGAGTTTATTCGGTATCGTCGGAGCAATATCCAGAATCAGTTCAACATCCTTTCCCTTGAGTCTTGTCATGACAATATTGGCGACGTCGCTGACCACGGACATAGGCTCATAGTCTATGACATTGATATCCATCTTGCCGGATTCGATCTTGGAAAAATCAAGAATGTCATTGATAATCGTTAACAGGCTCTTACCGGCTTCTTTGATCTGTGCAATATATTTTTTCGCGGCAAGCGGAAGATCCTCCCGCAGAGCCATTTCCGCCATACCGATCACGGCATTCATCGGTGTACGGATCTCATGACTCATATTCGCCAAAAAGTCGGATTTCATATTGGAAGTTCTCTCAAGATCCTTTTTCGCCTGATATACCATATATTTATTGAATGCCATATCGGACAATACATCCGCGGTCGTTGCGAGGAACTGAGCCGCATTGTCGATCTTATCCCGTTCTACGATATTGACGCGCTTCGCCGCGGCAAGATATTCATCAGGATTAATCTCCAGATCCAGCGCAATCTTTTTCATCTTTTCCAGATCCGGCGGCGCCGTTAAAACCTGCCCGCCGATAAAACAGCCGACCAGTTTGCCATCAATCATGATCGGCGCCGCAAAATCTATCAATCCGGCATGGCAGAAATAGACCGCGGATTTTCCTTTTTTCAACGCCATCTTGGCGCCCGACTTATCGCAGAAGGCACACCGCATGCAGCCGATCGGGGAATTTCTTGTATATTTCATGCAAAAATCAGAAAAGTTCGTACCTTCCGTCACTGCCACGCCGTTTGCGTCTGTTGTAAGGGACGCCATTCCGGTCATTCTGGAAAAAGCATCCTGTATTTTCTGTAAGGTTTCCCTGTCTATCAAATCCGTTAAATACAATTCATAATCCGTTCCCATAAAAACCCCCATAGCCAATTTTCCATCGCTCATTTATTTAAGAAACTTTAAGAAACGGGCCTTTCTGTCAACCGACAATTTTCTTGATTGTATCCAATAGTTTTTCATGATCAATCGGTTTTAAGAGATATCCCTGCGGCCGCATTTCGAGCGCTTCCTGAATCTTTTCCCGTTCTGAGACGCCGGTCAGAAAAACAACGGGGATATCCTTTGTGGCATCATTGGCACGCAGTTTCGCGAGTACTTCCGGTCCGGTCTCTCCCGGCATTTCATAGTCTAACAGGATCAGATCTGTCTTCCTGCGCTCCAAAAACTTCATGGCGATCTTCCCGCTGACGGCAGTCGCCACGTCATAATGCGCATGCAGATGCTGTTTGAGCATTTTCAACATGAGCGGAGCATCGTCCACGACCAGTATGTGCGGGCGCGTTTCCGCAGTCTGTTCCGGCGCCGGAGCAGACTCCTTCTGAGCAGGCTCAGCCACGGCGTCCTGAGCAGGTGCCTTCAGACCGGTTTTGGGCGGCACGGGTTTCGGTTCAGGCGCCTGCGGCTTTCGTTCCACGATCTCTTTTGCTTTCTCTTTTATCTTTTCTTTGATAACAGGAACTTTCTCCTGGAGAATCTCTTCTTTCTCCTGAATTTTCTCCTGGACTTTCTCATGAATCTTTTCCGTTACTGCCGAGACCGCAGATACAGGCGATTCTTCCTCCCGCTCCTTCATAAACTGCAGAATGTCTTCCTGCAAAGAGGCGGCTGTAAAAGGCTTGACAAGAACAAGATCTGCTACATTGACGGCGATCCTTTCAAAATCGTCGCATTCCTCTCCTGCCCCGATCACGATGACCGGGATCCTCGCCCGCAGCAGACCGTTTCTGATATTGACCATCTGTGCGATATTTTCGCGCGATTCGTTGCTCAGGCAATATACAAAAATATCCGGGCTGAAATATTTAAGGTGTCTCACGATATCATTAAAACGTAAGGAAGTTGAGACCACCTCAAAATGATCGTCCATCTGAATAAAAAAGTCATCAATCACTGTAGCATTTTTTCCAGTTACCAAAGTCTTATACTTCATATCACTGTCCCCCTGTGATTAAAATCTCTTTTCCAAAAATAGTAGCATATTATGCAGAATTTGACAAGGATGGGTGAACCGTCAGCTTCGCACAGCGTTGCATCCACCGCACGTCCCGCACCGGTCTTCCACGGCCACATTCCGGTCATAGAGTTCCTGCGGCGAAGAGAGCAGACAGACAGCCTGCGCCGCGATCCCCTCACCGTTTCCGGTAAATCCGAGTCCTTCCTCGGTCGTTGCCTTGACACTCACCTGCGCAGTCTCGATCCCCAGTTCTCCCGCGATATTTTGTCTCATCTGTTCAATATACGGGCGCATCTTCGGCGCCTGTGCAATGATCGTGGCATCGATGTTCTCGATCAGAAACAAATGTTCCTCCAGCAATGCACCTGTTTTTCTGAGGAGCTCCAGAGAAGAAATTCCTCTGTATTCTTCCGCCGTATCCGGAAAATGTTTCCCGATATCCCCAAGCGCCGCGGCGCCAAGTAAAGCATCCATGACGGCATGCAGTAAGACATCCGCATCCGAATGCCCAAGCAGTCCCTTTTCATAAGGAATGTCTACGCCGCCGATGATCAGTTTCCTGTTATCTGTAAGACGATGTACGTCGTATCCGGTTCCGATCCTCATTTGATGGTCATGCCTCCTTTTTGATCCGCGCATTTATCTGCACGGCCTGTGCTGTAAAATATAGTCAAGCAGTCTGTCCGCCGCTTCCTCTTTGCTCATTAACGGCAGTTGTACGGTGTCTTCTTTCGAAAGTAATGTTATGACATTTGTGTCAGTTCCAAATCCGGCTCCGGCCTGTCTGAGATTATTGGCCGCGATCAGATCCAGATTCTTTTTCTCCAGCTTTTTGCGGGAGTTTTCCAACATGTTTTCCGTCTCCATGGAAAAGCCGCACAGAAACTGCCCTTCTTCCTTGTGTGCGCCTAAAAAGCCGAGAATATCCTCGGTGCGCTCCAGTTCGATCGACAGCTCTTCGTCTTTTTTCTTGATCTTCTCATCCGCCGTATACTTTGGCCGATAGTCCGCAACTGCTGCCGCCTTGATGATGATATCCTGTTCTTTCGCACAGCTTTTGACAGCCTGCGCCATATCCGCAGCAGACACGATCTCTATGACACGCACACCCACGGGCGGCGCAAGCTGCGTCTTTCCCGTTACCAGCGTCACATCCGCTCCGCGCATCCTGGCCGCCCTTGCAACCGCATAGCCCATTTTGCCGGTGGAATGGTTGCTGATGTAGCGCACCGGGTCGATCTTCTCTCTGGTAGCCCCTGCCGTCACCAAAACCTTTAACCCTTCCATATTTTGGGGCGTCAGGGCTTTGATCAGATATTCAAACAGAAGTTCCGGCTCCGGCATCTTGCCCTCCCCCGTGTCGCCGCAGGCAAGATAACCTGTCGCCGGGGTAATCACTTCCATTCCGTAATGCTGAAGCGTTTTCATATTATCCTGCACGATGGGATTCAAAAACATCCGTGTATTCATCGCCGGTGCAATGATCTTCGGACACGTGCAGGCAAGAAACGTTGTCGTCAGCATATCGTCCGCAATGCCGTGAGCCGTCTTTGCAATGACGTTTGCAGAAGCGGGCGCGATCAGGAATGCATCCGCCTGCTTTGCAAGCGCCACATGCTCCACCTTATGCTGGAAATTCCGATCAAATGTATCCACCAGACACTTATTGCCCGTCAGCGCCTCAAATGTGATCGGGTTAATAAAATTTGCGGCGTTTTTTGTCATGATGACAGTCACGTCCGCCTTGTGTTTTTTTAACATACTGGCAAGCGAAGCGATCTTAAAGGCAGCGATGCCTCCCGTCACTCCAAGTATGATATGCTTTCCCTCTAACATGGTGTCTCCCTTCCTGCTTTCTTTCTCTGTGAACTGCGGTATGCTCATCCCTCCACGTTTTTCCGGTAAATGAATCCCAGCCCCTTTAGCGTCAGCTCATCGTCATGCAGGATCCTTTTCTTACAGTGGGGTACGATACAGCCAGCAAGTCCTCCGGTCGCAACTACCTGCGCCTGATAACCCAGTTCGCCCCAGATCCGATCGATCATGCCGTCCAGGCAGGCTGCCTGTCCCAGCACGATGCCGCTCTTCATACATTCTATCGTGTTCCTGCCGATCACTTTTTTAGGCGCTTCCAGGCTGATCTTAGGCAGCTGGGATGTCCGGTTTACCAGAGAATCCAGCGACACCTTCACGCCCGGCAGGATCATTCCGCCCACGTAATTTTTCTTTTCGTCCACCACGCTGATCGTCGTGGCGGTTCCCATATCGATCAGGATAAGCGGTGCGCCGTAACATTGTAATCCCGCTACCGCATTGACGATGAGGTCGGAACCTACCTGTCCCGGATTGTCCATCAGGATATTGAGCCCTGTTTTGACACCCGGCCCGACCAAAATCGGCGAGATATGCAGAAACTTTTCCATCGCGCTCTTTACGATATTATTAAGCGGCGGCACGACAGACGCGATGATACAGCCCTTGATCTGTCTGTGCCTGATCTGATACAGATCCAAAAGCGCCTTGATCTGTACAACATATTCCAGTTCCGTCTTGGAAACGTCGGTCGAAACCCGCTCCACAAAATAAACTTTTTCCTGTTCAATGCATCCGATTACAACATTAGTATTCCCAATATCCACTGCAAGGATCATCTCTCTACCCCCATGATTTTCTTATCTGTCTTTTTTTGTATTTGAAAAACCGGGCGTGTGCCCGAAAACCAAACGCCTTTTCGCCAAGTACACACGCCCCGGATCACTTTATGAAGTTTTATGCCCGGATCGGTTTGACCCGGTTGAGCGCAATACCCACGCCCGCTACGATGATCGCCGCGACAACGGCTTCCACGATGCCGTTAAAGCTGATGATCCCCATGATCGTATCAAACACCGCTTCTCCGGCGATGCCGAGCGCCTGCGCATATGCGTCCTTATACAAAATGAAAATACCGCTCATGACAAACAGCGTATTGGTAAACGCCCCTGCCAGCCCCGCATAAGCGAGTGCAATATTTGTCTGGTTACTCTTGCGTGCGGCTATCGTCAGTGTCCCAAACAGGATCACGCCTGCCGCAATGCCTGTGATCAGGCTGGCTGTATTTACCGCTGCGCTCTCCATCTTATCCTGAAGCATACGGCCAAGAAACAGGTCCACCGAGACAAAAAGAATAAAAGACGCTGCCGCATTCACGACTATGCGCCATACTTTCTGTTCGTTTTTTAACAGCCTGTGGATCAGCAGATACACAAAATACGGAACCACACCGACCAGGATTCTCGGCACGAAACAGATGTAAAGGCTCTTGAAGATACCGGATACTCCGACCACATTCGCCGCCAGTACCGGCGAGAATACAAAAGCCGACGGCGTGACCGCCTTAAACGTGTTGTTGATAAAACTTGTGAAACCAAATGCGAATCCCAAGAATGCACCTTTCTTTGGTCCCAGAAATAGCGCTCCGAGGATGACCGGGATATGGATGATCGTCGCGTTGATGACAACAAGCGGGATGTATCCCAGCGGTGTGAATGCCATTATGATAATAATGGCGGTGAACAGTGCTGTCAGCACCAGTTCATAGGTTTTTTCATTTTTCATGGTACGTTTCCTCCTGTTATTATTCTCGTAAATGAGATACAATACGGTGTAATCATACCACATTGATATTTTTTTGACAATACAGAAACGTCAAAACTTTTCCGCTCAAATTTTTTTGTAAAAACAGATCAGGCTCTTTACCACACAGTATACGACACCATATAGAAAAAGCGCCGCAAAATATCCGGTCAGCCGCGCAGGCAACGCATCCTGTGTGCCCATATAGACAGATGCCGCCCCCTCCACCGGCGGAAGCACCCAAAAAAGTGCCCTCAAAAACGGAATTTCTCTGACGAGCGGTCCTCTGATCACACTAAGCAGCACAAAAAGCGTTGTGAGCAGACTCGCGCACTTCCTCTCCGGAATGACAACCGGATGCAGCAGGCCCCCAAGCGCCCCGCCGGCAAAAGAACAGGCCGGAAACAACAAGAGTGCGGCAAGCAGGTCAGAAACCTCTGCCGCTCTGTCAAAAAACATGCCGCCATGCAGCAGCCACTGTACGCCGGGAATCAGAATGCCAAAACCAGACAGCAGGACGGCGGCAGCCGCCAGGGCAACGCTTTTGCCCGCGTAATAAATCAGTCCGCTCTTTACCCGCAGAAAAAGAATCTGCTCCATAACAGTGTCTTCGCCGGAAGGAAACGTATACCCGGCCCATGCCATGACGCCAAAAAGCAAAAAACAGGTCAGGGCAAAGCTGCTCTCTATGCTGACCGGCCGGGAAGAATACAGGACAGCCAGAAAAACGACGGTCACGATAAACGGCATGACAAACCGACTGCTCTTAAAATAGACTCTGAGCTGATAATTTGAAAGTTCCACGATCCTTTTCATGTATCCTCCCGCTCCATCCCTCTTATTTTCCATCCCTGAGAAAGCAGTTTCGGCAGCAGCCCGTCGCATTCCGCTTCTGCCAGTCTGAGCTTATGATAACGTCCCTGCCGCGTCATGCCCTCCGGCTCCTTTTCCGTACCGTTTCCTTCCAACAGTACCCTGTAAAAAGGTGTTTCCTGCGGCACATACACAGCAAGCAGCCCGTCTTTTATCGTGTACGCCTTCTGCGCAACCGCATGTACGAGTTTCAGCTCATGGGCGGCCAGAAACACCGTGACCCCTTCCTCCTGTAACTGATTCACCTTCTTTATAAATACACTCTGCGATGCCGCATCCTGACCGGATAATGGTTCATCCAGCAGCAGGACATCCGGCCTTTTCAGGATTGCCTGGATCACCCCCACCTTCTGCAGCGTCCCTTTCGATAACGACTGCATCGGGGAATCCAGCAGTTCCTCCAGAAAGAAATCCTCCGAAAGCATCCGTATCCTGTGCACGGCCTCGTCCTGCCGCATCCCGCTGAGCGCTCCCATCCGCAGCAGATATTCTCTTGCGCTGAGCGAGACAGGCGGAAATTTCTCGGGAATATAATGAAAAAGAAGCGGACTGTGATAGATGACCTTCCCTGCCGTCGGTCTCACCAGCTTTGCAATGACCTTTAGGATCGTACTTTTGCCGCAGCCGTTATGTCCGACAAAAGCAAGTGCGTCGCCTCTGCAGATCGTATGGCAGATCCCGCGCAGAACGGTCCGTCCGCCATACCGCTTCGTAATATGATCTAATGTAATGATCTCTGTCATGGCAGTTTCCTCCTGCTTCTTTACAGAAGCGGCGCGACAGCTTTCATAAGACGTCCCGTCAGTTTCAGGAACAGCTTTTCTTTACGCACGCTTTCCTTTGTCACCTGCCTGCTGACTGCAATCGCTGCCTGGAAATCCTTCTCGATCTGAGGAATACAGTCCGTCTCATACAGGTAGGTCGCGCATTCAAAATGGTGATACAGGCTGCGGTAATCCAGATTGATCGTGCCGACCACCGCCTCCCTGTCGTCACTGACACACACTTTCGCATGGACAAAGCCGGGCGTATATTCATAGATCCTGACCCCGGACTGTAACAGCGAGGCATAGTGCGTTTTAGCCAGCGACCAGGCGATCCGCTTATCGGGAATACCGGGCAGAAGCAGCGCGACTTCCACGCCGCGCTCCGCCGCAAACTTTAAAGCCGTCTCCAGCTCACCGTCCAGAATCAGATAAGGTGTCATGATGTGCACATACTCCAGAGAACGGTTGAGGATGTCCATGTAGACCAGTTCTCCCAGCTTATCGTTATCGAGCGGACAGTCCCCATAAGGGATCACAAAACCTTTTGCCGTTTCGTCCGGCATCGATGGATAGGCCAGAAAACGTTCGTATTCTTCCTGTCTCTCTCCGATCCCCCACATCTGTAAGAACATCAGTGTGAAACTTTTGACCGCCTCGCCCCTGATCATGACTGCCGTGTCTTTCCAGTGCCCGAACTTGGCTTTCTGATTAATGTACTCATCCGCCAGATTCACACCGCCGTTAAACGCCGTATGCCCGTCAATCACCAGAATCTTCCTGTGGTCGCGGTAATTGTAATGTGTGGAGACAAACGGTGTCACGGGTGAAAACATCTTGCACTGAATTCCCAATGCCTTCAGCCGTTTCGGATAGTCATGCGGCAGCAGGGCAAATTCGCAGAAGCCGTCATACATCACACGCACATCCACACCCTCTTTGGCTTTCCTGGCCAGGATTTCCAAAATCCTGCCCCACATGACGCCCTCATCCACGATGAAATATTCCATGAAGATAAAATGTTCCGCCGCCTCAAGCTGCCTGAGCATCTCCTCGAATTTATCTTCCCCCAGCGGAAAGTATGTGACAGCCGTCTTATCATATACCGGATGACAGCCGCTCCTGTGCATATAATGGGCCAGCGACGCCGCTCCCCTGTTCTTTTCGGAAAACTTCTTCCACACATCCTCATCCTGCGGAATGATCTCTTTTGTGCCTGAGATGATCTGGTTCATCCGCTCCTTCAATGCCCTGTGTCCGAACTCGCTCTGCGTATAGGCAAATAAGAGCACGCCAAACACCGGCAGGAGCATGATGACAATCAGCCACGTGATCTTGGCCGTAGGATTGATGCTGCTGTTCAAAAGGCAGATCACCATGATAAAAGTGAATACGACCGCCCCGCCGAAAATATGCGGCAGAAATTCTTCAAACCGCTGAAAGATCCCAAACAGGAACAGAATCTGTACGATCAGCAGCAGCAGGATCAGCCCGAAACGGCTGAAAATCGCATGAAGAATCCCCTTCTGTCCCCTTTTTAAAAGTGTTAGTCCTTTATTTTTATAGTCCGTGTGCATCCCGTTTCTCCTTTGTGTGATCTACATCATACACCGTACAGTAACAGTATAGTCAAGATAAATTTATTCTATTTTTATCCTACCACAGCAATGCCGTAATGTCACCTCACAAAGTCTGCCCGCGCACACGCCTGCATATTCTTCCCTCAAACAGGCCGCCAACCGCGTCTTTCAAAAAAGCGTACCGTGGAAAAAAACAGCGCCGGAAACTATTATGGTAAAACAGCTCAAAAACCTTCCAAAATAACCAAAAAAACTATTAAAATTCACATATCTTATTCTTCTGTTTTAGTCTATACTCAAAGCTATTGATACGCCGTTTTTCCCGCGGTATGATCCACGAAAGATCCCCCGCATGCGGCAGAACAAATGTGACTGGAGGTTTCTTTTATGACTGCCATGAAATGGTTTTATTCTTTTTTGAAAAAACATACCAGAGGTATGGTCTTAGGCCTGCTTCTGGTCACGGTGATCTCTGTGCTGGCGATCGTCAAGCCCGTCGTCTCGGGAACGATCGTGGACGATGTCATCATCGCCGGACGCTTCAGCCTGCTGCCCCGGCTCATCGCCCTGCTCATCTTTATCACCATCCTCAGGGGCGGGCTCCGCTATCTCTCACAGGTCATTTTTGAGACCTGTTCGCAGGACGTGCTTTTTGCCATGCGGGATACGGTATACCGAAAACTTCTTCAGGAAGACTTTGATTTCTACAACAAAAAAAGGACGGGCGATCTGCTCAGCCGCCAGACCGGCGATATGGACGCGATCAGACATTTTATCGCCTTTGTCATCTATCAGGTTTACGAAAATGTATTCCTGTTTTTCTTTGCGCTAATCATGATCTTTACCGTAAAGTGGCAGCTTGCGCTCTGCATGTGCGCAGTGCTTCCCTTTACCCTGCTTGTCACATTGAGCCAGCGGAAAAACGGACGTCCCCGTTTCCAGAAGATCAGGGAACAGTTCTCCTCCCTGAATACTTTTGTGCAGGAAAATATCAGCGGCAACCGCGTCGTCAAAGCATTTTCCAAAGAAGATTACGAAATCAGCAAATTTAATAAAGAAAACGATGCCTACCGGGACGCGGAACTGGCGGCGGCAGAGATCTGGACGAAATATGTTCCGTTATTTGAGTTTCTGTCCAACATGCTCACGATCATATTGATGCTCATCGGCAGTATCATGGTCATCCGCGGTTCCATGACACTCGGAAACTATGTCACGATCAACGGTTATCTCTGGATGCTGACCAATCCGCTGCGGCAGATCGGCTGGCGGATCAATGACATCCAGCGTTTCACTACCTCTGTCGAAAAGATTTATGCGACCTATAGCGAAGAACCGAAAGTAAAGCACCCTGACAGTGCGATTCCCTGTAAGCGGTTAAAAGGCGATGTCACCTTCCGCAATGTCTCCTACAGCGCCGATGATGAGGACATCATACATAACATCAACTTTACGGTGAAAAGCGGACAGACGGTCGGCATCCTCGGTTCTACCGGTTCCGGCAAGTCGACGATCATGAATCTGCTGTGCCGTTTCTATGATGTGACCGACGGAGAGGTTCTCGTAGACGGTCAGGATGTCAGGAACCTTGACCTGTATAACCTGCGGCAGAATATCGGCATGGCCATGCAGGATGTCTTTCTGTTTTCTGACACCGTGGAAGGCAATATTGCCTACAGCAGGCCCGACTGTCCGTTTGAAGCAGTGCAGAAAGCCGCCGTGATGGCGGATGCGGACCATTTCATCCGGGAAATGCCCGATGGCTATGATACGATCGTAGGAGAACGCGGCGTCGGTCTTTCCGGCGGCCAGAAACAACGTATCTCCCTGGCGAGGGCGCTGTTAAAAGAACCTTCGATCCTGATTCTGGACGATACGACCTCCGCTGTGGATATGGAAACGGAAAGTTATATCCAGAAGCAGCTTCATACGATCGGCCGCAAATGTACGATCTTCATCGTCGCCTACCGCATCTCTTCCATTAAAGATGCTGATCTGATCCTCGTACTCAATAACGGACGCATCGTGGAACAGGGCACACATGAAGAACTTTTGAAAAATAAAGGGTACTATGCAACTGTCTTCCGTCACCAGTACGGAGAATTTGAAACTTACGAAGAGATTCTCAACACGACAGACCAGAAAAGTTCACGCGCCAAAAGCAGCGCAGAAATGAGGTGATACTATGGCACGAAATAAATACGATATGGATGAGATCATGGAAGACAAATTCGACTTAAACCAGTTGAAACGTCTCTTCCATTATGTAAAACCCTACCGGGGCCAGCTTGCACTCGCACTGTTTTTAATGCTGTCTTCCTCCGCGCTTACCATGCTTTTCCCTGTCTTTATCAGCGAAATCATGGACACCTTTATCCCTGCCAAAAACATAAGGGCGATCGTTATCCTCACCCTTTTGTCACTGGTGATCATTTTGTACACCTGCATCTGTATCCGCTTCAAGATACGCATCACAAGCCGGATCGGGCAGACGATTGTGCACCAGCTGCGGTCGGATCTGTTCTGCCATCTGCAGGAACTGCCGTTTTCCTATTATGACGAGCGCCCTCACGGCAAGATCCAGGTCCGCGTCGTGAATTATGTAAACAGCCTGAGTGATCTGCTCTCTAACGGTATCATCAACACGATCACTGACCTGTGCAACCTGATTTTTATCGTGCTGTTCATGCTGATCCTCCACGTAAGGCTCACGCTGATCTGCCTGTGCGGCCTGCCTGTTCTCGCCGCCGTCATCGTTTTTGTCAAGAAACGCCAAAGACGCGCCTGGCAGATCCAGAGCAACAAGCAGTCGAATCTGACCGCCTATATCGCAGAGAGCATCAACGGCATCCGGGTCACGCAGTCCTTCGTCCGCGAACAGGAAAACACCTCCATTTTTAACCGTTTAAGCGACAGCTACCGCGGTGCGTGGATGCGGGCTGTCAAATACAATTTCCTCATGTGGCCCTGCATCGATTCGATCTCCACAGTGACGACCGCTTTTATTTATGTCGTCGGCATCGGCTGGATCTCCGGGGAACTTTACGGCGTGACCATCGGCGTCCTGATCGCCTTTACTTCTTATATTTCGAGGTTTTGGGAACCGATCAATACGCTCGCCTCTTTTTATAATTCCCTGTTGACGGCGATCGCTTACCTCGAACGTATTTTCGAGACAATCGATACGCCCGTGAACGTAAAGGATGTGGACGGCGCTGCACCGATGCCGCCGATCGTGGGAAAAGTCGAATTTAAAGACGTATGTTTCAGCTACGAAGACGGCGTACAGATCTTAAACAAAGTAAATTTCACGGCGAATCCGGGTGATACCTACGCCATCGTAGGCCCCACCGGCGCCGGAAAATCGACGATCGTCAATCTGATCTGCCGCTTTTACAACGTAGATTCCGGACAGATCCTGATCGACGGCACCGATATCTCACAGACGACGTTGAAATCGCTCCGAAAACAGATGGGCATCATGATGCAGGACAGCTTTATCTTCTCCGGCACGATTATGGACAATATCCGTTACGGCAATCTGAATGCAACCGAAGAAGAAGTGATCGCCGCCGCCAAAACCGTCTGCGCACACGACTTCATTATGGAGATGGAAAACGGCTATGAGACACAGGTCAATGAGCGCGGAAGCCGCCTCTCGGCCGGACAGCGCCAGCTGATCAGCTTCGCAAGGGCGCTGTTGGAAAACCCCGCGATCCTGATTCTGGACGAAGCGACCTCAAGCATTGACACGGAAACGGAGATCCTTCTGCAAAAAGGCTTAAACCGCCTGCTCGAAGGCCGTACCTCCTTCATCATTGCCCACAGGCTCTCCACCATCAAGAACGCGAACTGTATCATGTATGTCGATAAGGGTAATATCTTAGAATACGGTACACATGATGAACTGCTTGCACTAAAAGGTGAGTACTACAGCCTCTTTCTCTCACAGTATGATTTTCTGAAAAATAAAAAGAAGGAAGAAATTAATAAAACGCAAAGATAAAACAGATCCGCAACCTGATGTTGACAAAGTGCAATTCCTGAAGCATAGAAAGTTACAGCCTGATTTGATAAGATGAACCAGACAAAATCAAGGAGGTCACAGATATGACATTTGGAGAAAAACTATTTAAGCTAAGAAAGGAAAAAGGGCTTTCACAGGAAGCGCTTGCCGAACAGATCGGAACAACCAGACAGGCTGTAAGCAAGTGGGAAAACAATCAGGGATTTCCGGAAACGGATAAATTATTACAATTATCCAATATTTTTGAAATATCCATAGACTCTCTGCTCAAAGATGAAAAATCTTCTGACTCTGCAAATGAACGGGGCTATTATGTAAGCAAAGAAATGGCAACAGGATACATTGCAAATCAGAAAAAAATAAGCAGCTATATCGGTATGGGATTTATGTTTTGGGCATTGACCGGGATCCCGTATGTCATGTTGACAGCTCATTTGACATGGCGTTTTCTGGGAATGGCCGTTTTTATAATGGCAGGCATTGCTTCCTTTATTACAGGCTCATTTTCAGAGCGGCAGGAATATAAAGTTTTAAAAGAAGAACCGCTGATCCTGGACTATGAATATCTGAAAGAACTTTCCAGGATGTATCAGGCCAAAAAGAAAATTTATGCCGCACTGTTATTGCCGAGTATCCTTTTGTTTGTCATGGGCATTTTAGCTGTTTCTTTAACTATGAGCGGGGAATTTGCCTGGTCCGAATACCATTCATTTGTGTTTTTGGGATTTGCAGCAGGACTTTTCGGTTTTTGTTACTGTGCCGGCGTTATTGACGCTTATGAGCTGTTACTTAACAACGATCAGTATTCCTCAGGTTTATTCTTTAAAATAAAACGCCGAATAAGAGATAAAATCAATCGTCTTTAGGGACGTGAACTCCTGCATGATAAACATACAGAAAGACGCATAGAACAGTATCACTGTGATCTATGCGTCTTTTTTGCGCTCAGAAGAAGGCTCTTAATCTGAAACTGCCTTATTTAAGGTAAAATCATCTACGGTTCCCCAGCTTCCCGCATTGCATTTCATCCGCACACCGATCGTAAGCGTGCCGTCCGTAACTTCGATCCCGGAAATCGCCGGCGTTTTCCAGTCCGCATATGTGGTCAACATAAAGCTTTCCGTCTGCTCCTTGCCGCCCGTCACCGCATACAATTCCAGTACCGAATCCGTTTCCATATCGCCGCCCTGGGAATAAGCACAAAGATCATACGTTCCCGGCTCTAAATCCGTAATCTCCTGTTCGATGGAAAATTCCATATCGGACTCCGACCAGAAATGGAAGGCTGTCTCCCCTGTATAGGCGTCATCCGCTTTTACCTGAAAATCAGTCGGATTGTCCTTTCCTTCATAAGAAACTTTCCACATGGAAGTATCCGACTCTTCGAAACCGGGATTGCTCACGTAGTTGATCCTGTTGATCTCAATATGACAGATCACGCTCTCCCCGCTCTCGAGTGTTCCTGTCACCTCATACGCACCGCCCTCACCCGTATCGATTGCGGCAAGCTGCTCTGCATCCCATGTAACGGCCTGCTGTTTATTCGCGGAACGGTCATTGTAGATCACATCAACCATTTCGGGAAGTTCCAGATCACTGCCCACATCGCAGGAAAGATAAAGATCAGGAACCGAATCGACAGCCAGCTGTGCGGTCGAACCATATTTGAGATACTTAAATACATTCAGTGAATCCAGCGGATGACCGTCAAAATCAAACATAGCCTGATTCTCCCACGAACAGCCCCCATAATAAAGTCCCGCATCATCCGGATCATAATCGGAAGCATAGCTGCTTGCCCATCCGCTGCCAAACTCTTCCCATATAGGAGAGTTGTCCGCTGTTGCCTCACCGACCGGGATCCATACGCCTTCCCAGTAAAATACACCGAGCACGTCAGCCTCCCTGGCCGCCGCACAGATATCGCGGATCATAGATGCCTGTCCCTGTACGGAAGCCGGATATCCTTCCACGATATCATCCGTTCCCTTCAGGCTGTTGCCGCTGCCATCGCCGTCTATTGACGTGTAGCAGTAGGAAGTCTCTGCGATCATGACCTTTTTGCCGTATGTTTCCTGAATGTGTTTTGCGACAGACTGCATATTCTCAAAGGATCCATCCCAGAAAGGATAATAGGATAATGCAAATATGTCATAGTCGACCTCTGCATGAGACAGGTTTGAGGCAAGTCCGTCTATCTGTCCGTTATCTTCAATGTTCGTGTAATGTATTGCAATCTGAATCTCTTTCCCGTAACTTTCTGCTGTTTCACGCACGGCCCGGCTTCCCGCAGTCAAAAGATCCATTACATTCGGAAGAAATGACTCCCCGGCCATACCGTTATTGATCTCATTTCCGATCTGCACCATGCCTACATTCACGCCGGCATCGAGAAGTTCCGACAGACTTTCTTTCGTAAACGCATAAAGCGCATCGCATTTCTGCTCACAGTCCATCTGTGCCCACGCCTTCGGTGCGTGCTGTCTTTTCGGGTCTGCCCAAAAGTCCGAATAATGGAAATCAATACACACCTTCATCCCGTATTTTGTTGCCCTTTTTCCCAGTTCGACCGCTGTCGCAATATCATTGTTGCCGCCGCCGTATCCATTCCCGTTTTCATCATAGGGATCGTTCCATACACGCAGACGAATATAATTTACTCCCGACTGCGCCAGCGTCATAAAGACATCCTGTTCCTGTCCCTCATAATTATAATATTTGACACCGCTTTTTTCTTCCACCAGCACGGAGGAAGCGTCCATGCCCCGGATGAAATCATCAGAGATTCCCTCCACCGGTTCTATAAAGACAGAAGATTCCTCCGGTCCTTCCGGCATCGGAAACGTCACCGCCTCGATCTCCGGCACCGTCTTCTCTCCCGACTGCGCACCGTCATCCGCATCCGTCTCCTTACCCTCAGCGCTGTTTTCTTCCGCCTGCGTGTTTTCCGTACTGTCCGCTTCCGTATCCGCAGACTGCGCTCCTGCGGGAACGCTGTCCGCATCCTTACCGCCTGCACCGCAGCCTGTAACCGTACCGGCACAGAGCGCGGCGCACAGACATACTGCCATTAATTTCGTGTGATACCGTCTCATACATACCCCTCCTTATTTTGATAAAATAGCCTGCTTCCCCAAACCGGAACCGCCATGTGTCCTGTCGATTTGCGGAACTGTCGTGTAATATACCGATTTGCGCAACCGGTTATCTCACCTATAATCTAGCAAATATTTTATCCTCTGTCAATGTCGGAACGAGTATGCCGCAGAAATCAACTACCGGAAGCATCTGTCAACACGCTGACCGCATGTCTTATCTTTTGCAGCCTGCCTCCATCAGCTTCAGATAATGCGGAATGTCCGCCATGAAGCGTTTTGTCAAGTGCTTTTTTGAGTTATTGACGCAAAACTTTTCAGCGCGGCGGGAAACGGGCAGGAAGAACGGGCGCAAAACGCGCCTGTGGACGGTTAGAAGCCGTTTTCGTG
>CANPUE010000002.1 GCA_947577185.1 uncultured Lachnospiraceae bacterium
CGTCATCATCATCTTCGTCGTCTTCTTCATCGTCATCATCATCTTCGTCGTCTTCTTCATCGTCATCATCATCTTCGTCGTCTTCATCTTCTATCGGTTCATCGTCATCATCTATTTCATCATCCAGTTCGTCCTCTGAAAAAGGATGTTTTTTCCGATTGAATAATTTTCCCATTTAAGTCCTCCATTTCTGTTCCACGCATCATAAAAACAAAAGTATCATATCAAACAGGTCATGATACAAAATATAGTATATGATACCCTATATTCAAACATTTTACCACATATTTTTTCCCTTTACGATCATTTCTTTCATATTAAACCCTTTGCCGCAGTGTTTTTTGCACAGGCACGCCAGAGCCAAATGTCAGAGCAGTTTACTGCCATGACAATGCGGTGAGAAGTTCGCGCAGGCGATTTCTCATCTGCAATCCTGGCATATCCCCGGCTCTGACTCATAATTGCAGTCTGAACAAAGTTCAGACTTTGAAAGATTACTGCATCGGCATGATTTTTCAATCTATTGTCTATTATGATCCAGCCCAACGAGTTCCTGCAGTTACTGTCCAAGGCAACAGCGAAGCGGGCATCAATCCTGACGATCAACACCCGCTTCTAAACTACACTATCCAATGGTCTGTCCCTCCATCTTTCTTCCTTCGTATTCTTTCCATTTTTCGCTTGTATGAAAATACTGTAACGTCCTCTGCCTCTCGGCTTCTTCATCTGTTCTGCGTTACTTTTTCCTCTGTACTCGATTACGATTTCTTAGATCTGGTCTTTTAAAACCATTTCTAACTGTCTTGTCTTTGGTTCCTTATTCATTTGTACCTTCGATGGATTAAATTAAGTTTTTGTTGGACCGTACCTTCCTTTCTATAGATGCGGCTTCTGCTTCATCGCTCCTGTTCTGTCAACTCTATTGACTTCTATATGCCGCCTCTATTTAGTATCTATGTGAATTTATCTTTTGTAATTTTATTATATCATCTAATTTTAATTTGTCAACACATTTTTTGAAATTTCTTTTTATTTTTACATTTTTTTCTGTTAATGGCTATTTTTTCCAAATATTCTTCTTTTTTTATAGATTTAACAGACAAGTTATTCAGCCCAGCTGCTCACTTCAGGCCATGAGCGTCACGCGGTCGTAAAAAAGCAAAATTAATGATAGGAAAAGCAGGGAAACAGCATTATAATAGTATCATCGTAATATTATGGAAGACAACGGTATCATAAAAAGCACACAACATATGGAGGAAACTATCATGTCACACAAAACAGACGCATTTGCCGCAATGGCAGCGACGATCATCAGGAATCTGGAAAAAAGAAATATGGAGGGATACTATTTTGAAACGAGTGCAGAATGTACAAAAGCAGTCATAGACTCCATGCCGGCCGGCAGCATTGTCAGCTGGGGAGGAAGTGAGACGATAAAGGAAACAGGATTAATGGATGCAGTCAGGAATGGCTCTTATGAACTGATCGACAGAAGTCTCGCTAAGAATCCTGAGGAAGCAAGACAGCTTTATTCCAAAACGGTTCTCGCAGACTATTATCTCATGAGCAGCAATGCGCTCACAATAGACGGAGAGCTGATCAATATCGACGGCAACGGCAATCGTGTGGCCTGTCTGATCCAGGGGCCGAGCCATGTCATCATTGTAGCCGGCATGAATAAAATCGTCACCGATGTGCAAAGCGGCATTGCCAGAGTCAGAAATATGGCGTCTCCTGCAAACGCCATCCGGCTGGGCAAAAAAATACCCTGCGCATCGGCAGGCCGCTGTCTCGACTGTCTTTCACCGGAATGCTTCTGCAACCAGATCGTCGTGACCAGAAGAAGCGGACATACAGGCAGGATCAAAATATATCTGGTCGCTGAAGACTTAGGCTATTGACCTGACAGATCAGACAGGACGCCGCAATTATCATATGCGGCGTCCTGTTTTTTCATATTTTTCGAATTCATTTCTGACTAATTAATTTTTAATTTATTCATTTTTAATCAGTTCATTTCTTTCAGCTTTTCTTTCAGGCTCGCGGAAATCTCACTGACAACATCTGCGGAAGCGGCAATCTCCTCGGTAGAAGCAGCCAGATTGGTCACGCGCAGGTTTACACTGTCGATTATGGCGATCAGTTTCTCCGCATCTTCAAGCAGACTGTTGATCGCATTCTGGATCTCCTCTTTGTTTCTGTCGCTGTCGCTTGCCGTATCCTTTGAAGAGTCAGCCAGTTTCTTGATATTTTCAGCGATGATCGCAAAACCTCTTCCGGACTCTCCTGCTCTTGCCGCTTCGATACTCGCGTTAAGTGCGAGCAGATTCGTCTCTTCGGCAATATTGGTAATCTCAAGGTTATTTTCTTCGAGCTTGACCAGCAGCCCGTGAATACGCTCCAAAGCTGCCCGCAATGCATCGGAAAACGTCACGACCTCACTCATGGAAATAGAGATTCCGGTACTTTCTTCGGCATTGTTGTTATTTCCAATCGACATTTCATTGATCGAAGTATCAAGCGTTCGAAATCCTTTGGCGACCTCACTGATCAGAATCTCGATCTGCTCATTTTTCTCCTCGATCACATCGTTCTTCTCCCGCATTTCCTCAGATAATTTTTCTGCAAGGAGTTTTTCTTTATTCACTTCGTCTTTTATGTAATGGATGCAGTTGTCCTTGACATTACAGCCGTTATAAATAGCGGTTGCCATATCCTCACAGGTTCTGTAACCACATGCAGAGCAGTTGATCCCGCGGGAATGTGAGTCCTCTTTATTCATCGCAGCAAAGATCTGTTCCAGTTCGGACGTATTTGGATGTCTGATCTCGACACCTTTTGACCTGTCCGTATAATGTCTGATGAAGTCTTTGATATCCAGCTCTTTAAACTGTCTGTTGAAACGCTCCAGACGCTGCCTGGGGGTCAGGTTCCTGCCCCACGCACTTTTCTTGCTGCTTCGTTTACTCGCCTCTTTGATCCTGTAGAGTTCATACAGCGTGTCATCATGTTTCGCTTTCTCCGCCTCCACTGCCGTCCCATAAATACAGCCTTTGGCACAGTTAAGCGCATCCACCATGAATGGCAGTTCTTTACCGCCCAGAACACGTTCCCTGTAGTCTTCCAAAAACTCATAGGCATGATTTTCGCCCTCTATCTGACGGATAAACACATCCTCGCCACAGAACCAGTAAACATTTTCTTTCAGTCCGCCCGGCATAGGATAGATCGAGCCAAGGCCATATTCGATCTCATCAGAAACCGGTGTGCCGGAAATTTTATGTTCTCTGACATATCTCATCAAATGATCAAATGTAACGTTATAGGAAACATATCCTCCGCAGTTCGCATCATCAATCTCGCTTTTCTTGGCGATACATGGACTGATAAAGGCCAGTTTATCCGATATCTTCATATATTTTCTGGCGTAGATGGCGCCGCACATCAATGGTGAATGCACCGGCATCAGCCTGGGGATCAGCTCAGGAATGTATTTCTCGATATAACCTGTAATCGCAGGACAGGGTTGAGAAATGCCGCCCTTAAAATCATGTTCCGTTATGTACTTAATATAGCCCCATGTCGTGATATCTGCACCGAAACTGATACTGATAATACGGTTAACACCCATCTGTTTGAGGCCTCCGAGCACAGAAGCATATTCCCTGGGATAATTAGCTAAAAATGCAGGTGCCAGCAGCAGGGATATTTTCTCCCCTTTGCGCAGATCCGCAAAAAAACGGTCCGTATCGTCTCGATATTCTCTTGCCTGATGTTCACAGGCATCAAAACAGGCACCGCAGGCAATACATTGTTTTCCATCTACTACGATCATATTGCTGCCGTTTTCTTCTATCGCATAATTTGCCGTTAAAACAGGACATACCGAGATACATTTATTACAGCCTATACAATTATCGTTTGTGTATACAAGGGAATCCTCTGCCATATTTGTCATAAAAGGCGTTCTCCTTTCAGCGTAACTTAGTGATCATTTCTCTTTTTCAAAGTACATGCAAGATTAATTTAGCATATTTCACCAAAAAAGTAAAGATTTAGAGCTGATACAGCACGAAAATGTCATAAATTGCCTTGATTGCCGTTTCAAAGTCAGCATTGGCAACACCGATTATAATATTTAGCTCACTCGAACCCTGATCAATCATTTTAACATTGACATTGGCATGGGCCAGTGCTGAAAAAATCCTGCCTGCCGTACCCCGCGTAGATTTCATGCCCCGCCCGACAACAGCAATTAACGCCAGATCAGCTTCAATATCGATCGCATCCGGATCTGCGATCCTGTGAATACCGGAAACGACCTTCTGTTCTTTGTGCATAAACTCATCCTGATGCACAAAAACTGTCATGGTATCAATTCCTGACGGCACATGTTCGAAGGAAATTCCATTTTCTTCAAACGCCTGCAGGACTTTACGTCCGAATCCGATCTCTGAGTTCATCAGATCTTTTTCAATATTCACCGCACAGAACCCTCTTTTTCCGGCAATGCCGGTAATTACATATTTCGGTTTCTGGCAGGTGCTTTCCACGATCCACGTGCCCTCAGCCTGGGGATCATTCGTATTTCTGATATTAATCGGAATCCCCTCGCTTCTGACCGGAAAGATAGCATCCTCATGCAGTACGTTAAATCCCATATAGGCAAGCTCCCGCAGCTCCCGGTAGGTGATCGTTTCGATCGTCTCAGGCTTATAAATGATCCTCGGATCAGCCACCAGGACACCGGAAACATCCGTCCAGTTCTCATAGACATCAGCTTTTACCGCTCTGGCTACGATAGAACCCGTAATATCAGATCCGCCTCTGGAAAACGTCTTGACTGTCCCATCCGCACGGGCACCGTAAAATCCCGGAATAACCGCGGCTTCTAACGACGCCAGCCGCTCCCGCATCAGTTCATTCGTTTTCTGCGCATCATACTCGCCTTTTTCATCAAACAAAATAACTGTGGCAGCATCTATGAACTCAAATCCCAGGTAAGCCGCCATAATGATACCGTTTAAATATTCCCCTCTCGATGCGGCGTAATCTCTGCCCGCTTTGTTTTTGAAATTCTTCTCGATCGTCTTGAATTCTTCTTCCATGGAGATTTTCAGGGCCAGCCCGTCAATGATCTCCTGATATCTTTCCTTTATGGCTTTTAACTGTTTCCCGAAATCCCCGCCTTCTTCAGCCAGGTCATAGCATTCATAGAGCATATCCGTTACTTTTGTATCATCCGCATATCGTTTACCGGGTGCGCTTGGTACGACAAACTTACGTTCCTCGTCCGCATGGATGATATCACCCACCTTTTTAAACTGATCGGCATTTGCCAGCGAGCTTCCGCCAAATTTCACTACTTTCCTCATATTAACTAATTCCTTTCACATCCTGCGATATTTGTATGCGCCTAAGCCTCAAATAAATAATCTATCAGCGTATATCCTTCTGCAAAAAAGCTGCCGCTCGCACTGCTGTCTTTTTCATTATAATTCCATGTCTTTTCCAGCTGATTTGTACTGTCATAGAGCATGTAGGGTACGCTGTCTGATGTATGAGTCCTCACCCTGACAGGCGTCGGGTGATCCGGGAGCACCAGCATACGATAGGGCACATTCTTTGAATCCAGTGTCTCCACAAGCGGGCCGATCACTCTTTTGTCAAGATATTCGATCGCCTGCACTTTCTTCCCGGCGCTGCCCTGGTGTCCCATTTCATCCGGCGCTTCCAGATGAATATAGACGAAATCATAGTCCTCCTCAAGCAGCGCTCTGAGAGCCGCCTGCGTCTTACCTTCATAGTTGGTGTGCAGGCCGCCGTCAGCGCCTTCCACGTTGGCCACGCCCATGCCCGCACCGACAGCAATTCCTTTGAGCAGATCGACCGCCGATACCATCATGCCGCGTTTTTTGGTCTTTTCTTCAAAGGATGAGAGCATCGGTTTTGTTCCCGCTCCCCAGAACCAGCAGCAATTGGCCGGATTTAGTCCCTGCTTTCTTCTCTCTATATTTATGGGATGATCTACTAAAATATCATAGCTTTTCTTCATCATCGTACGCAGTGCCTCATCGGAGGGCAGATGCGGGCCGATCACCTGCGTCAGCACATCGTGCGGCGGTGTCAGTTCGATCACCTCTCCTCCGGCCCAGATCAGGCAGTGCCTGTAACTTGTTCCTGTATAAAACTTATAAATATCGTTTTCCAGTTCCTTCCTCACAGCATCTAAGAGCACTGCGCAGTCTTTTGTACTGATCTCTCCGGAGCTGTGGTCGATAATCGTTTTTTCCTCGAAAGGAACATCATCCTCAGAGACCGTCACGATATTACAACGGAGCGCAATGTCCGTATCCAGCATGGGCACGCCAATGCTCAAAGCTTCTAACGGAGAACGGCCGGAATAATATATTTTCGGGTCGTATCCGAGTACAGACAGATTCGCCGTATCCGAACCGGGCTTCATGCCCTCCGGGATCGTATGTACCATACCGATCTGCGACCTTTTGCTCAGTCTGTCCAATGCAGGCGTTGAAGCATATTCGAGCGGCGTCATCCCGTTCAGACTCTCTATCGGTTCATCCGCCATACCGTCTCCCAAAACAATGATATATTTCTTTTTCATAACATGCACTCCTTTCACAGCCTCCGCGTCAGGCTGATATCAGCCTTCCATGCGGATCCTGTTGATGACTCCTCCCATTTCCGAAACTTTAGTGTCAAACTCTTTTTCTGTCATGATATCCGTGATAAAAGCATACTCTCCTTCCATCTTTGCATTCACTTCCGTATGCACCGCAAAGAGCGACTCTGCTTTCTGTTTCCTGTCTGCGCTTACACGCACGAAAAATCTACGCTTCATGTCCGCAATATCTGTCAGACTCACACTTTCATCTTCCCAGAGACACATGATCGTCTTACCCGGATGTCTCGCACAATCCACCACATCGGAAACCACTGCACTCGCTGTCGGGAGCTTTCCTGCACCACGCCCGTAATACATGGAATCACCCAGCATATTGCCATGGACATAGACCGCATTGAACACATCCTTAACTCCATATAACGGATGTTCTTTTGAGATCATAAAAGGCGCAACCATGGCGAAAAAGCCTTCCTCCGTATCTTTGCTCATGGCAAGCAGTTTAACAGACCTGTTCAGTTCTCTGGCATAGGCAAAGTCCTGTGCCGTGATCTTCGTAATGCCTTCCGTATAAATATCTTTATAATGAACGCTCTTTCCCTTCATTAGAGAAGAAAGTATTGCGATCTTTCTGCAGGCGTCATAGCCTTCCACATCGGCCTCCGGATTTTTCTCTGCGTATCCTTTTTCCTGCGCTTCTTTCAGGACGGCATCAAAGTCTGCCCCGTTTTCGTCCATTTCAGTCAGAATATAGTTAGTCGTACCATTC
Source organism: uncultured Lachnospiraceae bacterium (assembly GCA_947577185.1). Classification (GTDB taxonomy): domain Bacteria; phylum Bacillota; class Clostridia; order Lachnospirales; family Lachnospiraceae; genus UBA3282. Next base: position 7,416 of record CANPUE010000002.1, read on the forward strand.
AGGATACCCGTTATGGCATCGATCTTTTCCGCAGTGAGGGAATAGTTTAACGGGCGGATGATCGGGATACCCCCGCCTACGCTGGCCTCAAACAGATAGTTACAGTGGTTCTCCCGCGCAAGCCTTATCAGTTCCGGTCCGTGATTAGCCACCAGTTCTTTATTGGAGGTACAGACACTCTTGCCGGACAACAGCGCGTTTTTGGAAAACGTGTAAGCAGGTTCGTTGCCGCCCATTGTCTCACAGATGATAGAAACCTCCGGATCGTTTATGATGATATTGAAATCATGGACCACTTTATCCTCATAAGGATCGCCCGGAAAATCCCGAAGATCCAAAATGTATTTTATATTGATCTCTTCTCCGGCTTTTTTATTGATATCTGCCTTATTCGTTTCAATGACTTCAACAACACCGCTTCCTACTGTACCGTATCCTAACACTGCTACCTGAACCATTCCCTGTTTCTCCTCTCTTTCTTTCCTTTATCCCATGTAAGCCCGCCGCCTGCATGATCTTTTCTACCGCCGCCTGTTAAATGAGCGGATATTTATCTGTCAGTTCTTTGATGATGGCACGCGCCTGATCGATGCCCGCTTCACCTTCTTTAATAACAACTGATATTGCTTCCGCAACTTTGTCCATATCATCTGTATTCAGACCTCTCGAAGTCGCCGCCGGCGTTCCCAGACGGATACCGCTTGTCACAAACGGAGATTTCGGATCGTTCGGGATCGTATTTTTATTGGCTGTAATATGCGCCTCATCCAGAAGCTTCTCAATCGCTTTTCCTGTCAGGTCATAGTTGGTCAGATCCACTAACATCAGATGATTATCCGTACCGCCGGATACGATCTTTATTTCCCTCGCAAGCAGCCCCTTGCAGAGCGCCTGCGCATTATCGATCACATTCTGCTGGTAGGTCTTAAACTCAGGCGTGAGCGCCTCCTTAAAGCAGACAGCCTTGGCCGCAATCACATGCATCAGCGGGCCGCCCTGAATACCGGGGAAGATTGCCTTATTAAAATTGTACTGATCCGCCACTTCCTGACTCGACATGATCATACCGCCGCGCGGCCCGCGCAGCGTCTTGTGCGTCGTGGTCGTCGTCACATGCGCATAAGGAATCGGACTCGGATGAAGGCCTGCCGCCACAAGGCCGGCAATATGCGCGATATCTACCATCAAAACTGCGCCGACTTCGTCCGCAATCTCCCTGAATTTCTTAAAGTCCAGTGTCCTTGCATATGCGGATGCACCGGCCACAATCATCTTAGGTTTACACTCCAGTGCAGTCTCACGTACTTTATCATAATCAAGAAATCCATCGTCATTTACGCCGTAAGGGACACAATGGAAATATTTTCCTGACATATTTACCGGTGAACCATGTGAAAGATGCCCGCCGTGATCAAGATTCATACCCATAAAAGTATCACCCGGTTCCATCACTGCGAAAAAGACCGCCATATTCGCCTGTGCGCCGGAATGCGGCTGAACATTCACATATTCGCAGCCGAACAGTTCCTTTGCACGTTCTCTGGCCAGATTCTCCACCACGTCAACACATTCGCAGCCGCCATAATACCTTTTTCCCGGATATCCTTCCGCATATTTATTGGTAAGCGGACTTCCCATAGCCGCCATAACCGCCTTGCTCACCCAGTTTTCCGAAGCGATCAGTTCAATATGGGAATTCTGACGCTCCTGCTCGTCCACAATCGCCTGCGCGATTTCGGGATCTGTCATTTTTACTTCATCTAATGAATACATTTCTTCTCCTGCCTTTCATGCTATATTTTTAAAAAAGTTGCGAACTATATAAAAAACCAGTGTAAGTATATCACAAGGATCGTTTATGACGCAATATGTCAATGGGAATTTCTGTTGATTTCCACACATGCCCGTTTCCCGTACTTCCCATAAAAAACAAATCATGCTATACTGAAAACAGTATTACAATACAACAGGAAAAGGATAAAAAAATGTATTATATCATCATGAATCCCTCATCAAAATCCGGCAAGGGGCTCTCCAGCTGGCAGAAATTAGAACCAATCTTCCAGGAAAGAAAGATTCCCTACAAACTTATGCTGTCCTCACACGCCGGAAATATCTCAGAGCTGACCGAAAAGATCACATCGGACGCTGTAAATACTGATTCCGTCATCAATCTCATCATACTCGGCGGCGACGGCACGATCAATGAAGCGCTCCAGGGCATCCGTGATTTTTCCAGGGTAAGGATCGGCTATATCCCTACAGGTTCCAGCAACGATCTGGCCAGAGATCTGCATCTTGACAAAAATCCCATGGCAGTGCTGGAGAAGATTCTGCGGGAGAAGCCCTGCGCCAAATACGATCTGGGCTGTCTGCGCTATGAGGAAACTTCGAATACTATAAAAAGGCGGCCAGACACCAGATTACCGCACACCTGTTATTTTCTTGTCAGCAGCGGGATCGGATTTGATGCCGCCGTATGCGAGGAAGCGCTTTCTTCCAATATCAAGAATACGCTCAACAAACTCAGACTTGGTAAACTTACCTATCTGGGGATCGCTCTCAAGCAGATCCTGACGGCCAAACCCGTATCGTGTGAGTTATCTCTGGACGGAGAGCCGGCCATTCATATAAAACATTTTCTTTTTATTGCCTCTATGATACACCGGTATGAAGGCGGCGGATTCAAATTCTGCCCTGATGCCGATGCGCAGGACGGTCTGCTGGATCTGTGTGTGGTCGGCCGTATGCCAAAACTGCTCATTCTGACCGCACTGCCTACCGCATTCTTTGGAAAGCACTATATCTTCCCACAGATATCCCATTACCGGGCGAAACGCGTCGAGATCAGGACCTCCAAGCCCCTTTGGGTTCATACGGACGGTGAAGTTCCGTTCCGCTCTGATCATATTTTCCTCTCCTGCGAGGCGGGGAAAGCAGCCTTTCTCAATTAGTGTGATTAGTATGCCTGAATCGTGCACTCCGTTCACGATTGAACATTATTACCATTTTTGACTTGAAATATAGCAAATTTTTATCTAAAAATGATTTTGACTTTTACCTGCGATCTGCTAAGATAAGTCTCATAAGAATTTATCACAGCGTTTTCTTTAAGAAAGGATGCAGGAACTGAAATGAAATTATTTTACCGATATAAACATGCAATCCCACTGATCATCTATGGTGTGATCTACCTGATCTGGTTTGGGCACCTGGAACGCACAGTGAAACGTTATCAGGTCATTCACGTAGCTTTAGATGACCATATTCCGTTCTGTGAAGTGTTTGTTGTCCCTTATCTGTTATGGTTCCTGTATGTGGCAGTTACCGTTTTGTATTTCTTTTTGAAGGATAAAGACGATTATTTCAAAAGCTGTACTTTCCTTTTTACCGGAATGACTGTTTTTCTGCTCATCTCTACGCTGTTTCCAAACGGTCATCACCTGAGACCGTACGTTATGCCCAGAGACAATATTTTTACACAGATGGTATCCTTGCTGTACCGCGCCGATACCCCCACGAACCTGTGGCCCAGTATTCATGTATATAATTCACTTGGCTGTCATTTTGCCATCACAAAGAGCAGACATTTTGAACACAAAAAGGGAATCAGACTGGCATCGCTGCTTCTTTGTATCTCGATCATTCTGTCAACCATGTTCTTAAAACAGCATTCCGTCTTTGACGTGATGACCGCTTTTGTTATGGCTGCAGTCATGTACCTGATCGTATATCGTTCCGATGTCTTACTTAACTTAAAACACAATTTTGAAAACAGGAATAAAAGAAAACCGGGTCCGGAAGCACTCTAAACCCGGTTTTTTCATGCAGATTTTCAGATATTATTTAATTGAAATGGAAAAATCTCTGGCAGAGTTTATATCCTTCCACGGAAATCTTTCTGCCTCCCTTTCCCGGAAGATTCATGGAATTGCCCAGAATGCCGTACCGCAGTCTGATATAGAGAAGCCTGTCTTTTTGTTTGATAGTTTTCCACAGTTCCTTCTTTTTCTCCAGACTTTCTTCCGTAGCGGAACGGATCAGTAAAATTGATGAGATCACGGTGATGATCTCCAGATAATTTACCATATAGGTACGCATTTTACGCTGTCTGCTCACTTCCGCTTTTTTCTCCACAAGATAATCGAGCATCATCTTATTGACCCGTATCTGCTGATCGATCCTCGATAACATGACCTGTTCGTTGACAGACTGTCCTTCCCTGCCGATATAATACCGGTAAAAATTGACATCGAGATAGTACATAGTCCTGACGTAGGGCAGGGGCTCGAAAACAAAGAGATTGTCCACATAAAACAGATGCTCAGGCAGTTTGAGTCCGCACTCCCACAAAAGTTTCGTCCTGTATATGACAGAATGCATCAGGATATACTGCCCTTTATGGAAATGTCTGACTTCATTCCAGGTAAAGATCTTATCTTTGGGCAGTGCATGATGATATCTCATGACTCTGTTTTTCTTAGCGCCCTCTTTCTCATAGACAAAATTGCTGATCAGCATGTCCAAAACAGTATTTCCGCCTGCAAATTCCCTGAGGGTCTGCAGAATCTGCCGGTATGCGCTCTCCTTTACCCAGTCATCACTGTCAACAACTTTAAAGTACAGCCCGGACGCATGTTCCAGCCCGGTATTGACTGCCGCGCCATGTCCTCCGTTTTCCTGATGAATGGCTCTGACGATATTCGGATACATCATTTCATATTCATCCGCAATTGCTCCCGTGCGGTCTGTCGATCCGTCATCTACGATAATGATCTCCACATCCTCACCGCCAGGCAGCAATGATTCAATACATTTTTTCATATATGCTTCCGAATTATAACTCGGAATCGCAATCGATAACAGTTTCATTTTCCTCTCATTCCTCCGTCTGCGTATCCCGGGCCGACCGTCCCGGAAAAGAACGCCTTTTAATCTCCACAAAATCCGTATATGCGGCAAAAGCAGAAGGGATCGGGCAGCGTTCCTCTATTTCATGAGGTGTCGCAAAGAACAATCCGCCGTCCGGACTGGTCTGTTCCAGTTCATCCACTCGCACTGCATAACCTGTCATATGCCACTCTTTATGAGTAAAAATATGCTTTGACGGCGCCAGCTTCACAATCCTCAGCGGAGACAGGCCCAGTCTTTTTATATATTCGATGACCCGCTCTTTACTCTGTTTTCCTTCCATCGAAGGAAGCTCATACATACCGGCTAACAGTCCGGTATCCGCGCGTTTGTGAAGAGCAATCTTATTTTCGTCAAGAATGACAAGGATCGTCTTTTCTTCCATACCACGCTGTTTTTTCGGCGTCTTCCTGGGAAATTCCATGATCCGCCCTTCCTGCTTTGCCCTGCATAGCCCACTGCATGGGCATTCATCACACTTAGGCGCCCCGTTCGGTATACAGACTGTGGCGCCCAATTCCATCATTGCCTGATTAAAGTCACCCGGTCTCTCTTTTGGCATTCCTTCGGCAAGTTCGTCCTCCACCGCCTTTTTCACTTTTGTGTCCGAGATATCCCGGCCGTCAAGGCGGATCCTTGACAAAATACGCAGCACATTCCCGTCTACCGCCGGAACCGCCTGGCCAAACGCGATCGAAGCAACGGCTCCCGCCGTATAACTTCCGATTCCAGGCAGTTTGAGCAGTTCCTCATACGTTTCGGGCATCCTTCCATCATATTCCAGCACAATCTTCTGTGCCGCCTTTTTCATATTTCTTGCACGGTTATAATATCCGAGTCCCTCCCAAAGTTTCAGCAGCCGGTCTTCCTCTACCTCTGCAAGACTCCGGATATCCGGAAGTTCCTGCAAAAATCTTGCATAATAGGGTCTGACCGCCTCCACTCTCGTCTGCTGCAGCATAATCTCCGACAGCCATACATGATACGGCTCGGGATGTTCGCGCCACGGCAGAATCCGCCTTTTCTTATCATACCATGTAAGAAGAGGCCCGGCTATCCTGCCCGGATCCGGTAACGGGTCCCGTTCTTCCCGTACACTTTCATTTTTTATATGGTATTCCTGCTGTCCCATAACAACTCCGCTCATGCCGGCCCGACAGGCAGGTGCGTCAGGCTTTCCCGTCTGTCCTGACAAAAAACTGCCTATCCGTCATCCGGCTCTTTGTTTTTATAAGGCACCCGCGCAGCGGGCACCACCTCCGCAGCCGCTCTCGTATGCACCAGCTGGTCGTCAAAAAAGATATGCGCCCCAAAAGCTTTCAGCACGGCTGTCTTTTGAACGCCTCCCAGGAAAAAAACCTCATCGATCCTGACATTCCATGCCCGCAGAGTACGGATCACCCTCTCATGTGCCGGCGCACTTCTGGTCGTCACAAGTGCAGTCCTGATCGGAGCCTCTTTCGCAGCAAAGTTCTTCTGCAGCTGCGACAATGTCTTTAAAAATCTGGCAAATGGTCCTGCCTGTAAAGGATTTCCTGCATTTCTGCGCTCGTTTTCTTCAAATGCTTCCAGCCCATGTTCCCGGAAGATCTGTTCCGACTCATCCGAAAAGAGTACGGCGTCTCCGTCAAAGGCAATCCGTATCTGTCTGATCTGATGTTCACAGTCATAGGTATGTATCCCGTCACTGCAAATAATACCCGCGGCAATGTTGGAATCTATGGCACTTTGCACATCATCCTCATAGGCCGACAGAAACAGATCCGTCCGAAACGCTTCCAGATAAGGCGCCAGAGAAGCGCCGCTCGCCAGCACGGCTCTCGTGATATTCAGTCCGTAATGGCTGATCGCATTAAAGACGCGGAGCGACGTATCCGGACTGTTTCTGGACATGATGATGACTTCAACACATCCTTCATTCCCTGGCAGATGATTCAGGTTTAACAGCGCTTTGATCAGCGGAAAACCCGGTCCCGGCCGCAATATTTCGTTTTCGTGCTCCACCTGATAGCGGCAGTACGCTTCTACCCCATCCCGCTCAAAGATCTCATTCTCACCGGACAGATCGAACAACGCCCGGGAAGAAACTCCCACAACAAGTCTGCTTTCCAAATCATAAGACATACAATCCCTCCTGACATGTGCGGCTGCCGCCTGTCAATCCTCTGTCAGGAGTCTGCATGTTTCCTATCGCAGTCTGTTGCACTCATATCTGGCAAACGTCAGAAGGCAGTTCCGCAATTCGTCGTATCTGCTTTCAATACTCCCTTCCTTGACCTCAACATCCACAGCAACCGCCATGATATTAATCATTTCATCATCAATGCGGTTATACAGCATACTCAGAATTTCCAGCCGCCTCTCATAAGAATCCGCATCCAGAAATTGTAGTACCAGAGGATCGATATTCAGTTCTTCCGCTTCTGTTTCTATTGTTTTTGTTTCCGTTACCGTCTCCCGAACTGTCTCCTGGACTGTTTCCCGCTCCACATCCGGCTCTGTGTCACAGTCGTTCTGCGCATTTAAAAGCTCAAACCGGTAACGGCAGGTAACATCCGGATATTTTTTCCTGTCTACTTCCTCCATAAAAGAAGACAGCTCCCTTGCGTAAATCTGAAAGTCTCCATACATCGCCTGGTAAATGACCATCATCTCCCCGGTCTCACTGTGTTTTGCAAGACAGCGGATCTGGTACGTCTTTCCTTTAAAATGTCTGTACATTTCCTGTGGTTGTGGATTATGTCTCATGTCAGCCTGTGTTCCTTTCTCAGCCTGCGGTTTTGTTCCCTTCTCTCAGCCTGCGTGAGAGGCCGCAGCAGCATATCTATTATTATAATCCCAAACCTTTTAATTGTCATTCATTTCTGTCGATAAACTTTCTCCTGTGTATGGAGATCTGCCCGGAAAATCAGGGTTTTTGTTCACACAATGATAAATTCATAATGAAATGTGCACTGTTTATCCGCAAATTCCGTTTCTGAAAGTTCCCGCATCAGATTCTCCTTATCCTGCTGATCCAGCCCCTCAATTTTTCTATGATGTATGAGCACCATATAATCTCTCGTCCCCTGACCGTCTGACACCCATCTGATCGTAATGCCGCTGTTGCGGTATCCCTTCTCATCAAGCAGATGCCTTATGCCCGCATAATATTCCTCTTCCATCAGGGCGTAGTACTGTTTTTTCCCGCCCGCATCCGCCCGGTCCCTGCTCATCGCTGTCTCTTTGATACAAAACAGCAAAACCAGAACAGCCAGTAAAACCGTGATCCCAAATGAAACGTCTTTTCTTCTCATCATAATCCGCCCCTTCCTGAATAGAATTTTATTGAGAACATCTGTTCTTATTTCCAGTATAAAACAAATGTTCGATTCTTTCAATCTGTTTTTTTTATTAGACGGTTACAGGATAGCAAAAAAAGTGTACCATAAACCGGACTTGATCTCTGCGCACAAAAAAAGCAGGACAAACGCCTGCTTTTCGCTGTTATTTTTATTCCTGTATGATATGGTATCTCTGAAAGATCTTATCCGCACCGCACACATGCCTGGTTCCGTCCTGATCCACAATAATGTAATCATCTTTATTGATAAATGTGCGGCCTCTGCGGTGTACGATATAAGGACAGACAATACTTCCGTTCTCTCTTTTTACCTGGATCAGGTTATCCGTCACGATCCAGCCTTTCGTGATCACATCCGCCAGTAATTCAAAACCGTCTTCCATTCCTTTATCGGCTTCGTATTTCTCAACAGCTGCCTCCAGATCGATTCTTCTGCATTTCATCAAAACCCCTCCAATCCCTTTTCAATGTCTTCCGTATTTTATATTTCTATTGTATAACAGATTCCCCGGGAAAAGCTATGGTTTTTTAGCCCCATTCCCGCAGCAGATCCGTTACAAAAGATACCGGCGAATAGTCTTTGATACGGTTGCCCCACAAAAACAGATGCTCCAGGTTCTTTAATCCGGCAAGCGCTCTTACATTCCTGATCCGGTTATGATACAAAAACAGGGTTTGCAATGCCGTAAGCTCCGCGAGAGGAGAAACATCCCGGATCCGGTTATTTTGCAGATACAGTCTCTCCAGGCTCTTGAGACCCTTTAACGCAGTGATATCCTCGATCTGGTTGTTGTAGATCTCCAGAACCGTCAGGCCGGATAATTTTTCAAGTATCCTGATGTCTTTTATGCGGTTGTTATGGAGGATCAGCGCTGTCAGGCCGGAAAGACGGACAAGGGCATTAATATTACAGATGTTATTATATCCCAGAAACAGATATTGCAGTTTTGCCAGTTTTCCCAGCTCGTTTATGTCACTGACTTTATTATAAAAGACAGTCAGTTTTTCCAGTGAGTGAAAATGTCTGATATCCCGCAAAGACACTATTTTTCCCCGCTTTGCACATCGGTCAATGTTACGTTGATCCGTACGGAAACAATAAACCAGCCCGGATTTTTTCGAATGTGAGACCACACCGCAGGAGCTGGCCCGTTCATCCTTTCTGACGATATAGATTCCGTTGATCTCCAGTTCCTTTATGCCGCGCACCTCGCTCCAGAAAACAGTGCCTTCCTTTTTTCCCAGATAATCTCTGATTAACGCCTCAAAAGCCGCATCCTCCCACTCGATCTCATAATCAAGCGCTTTTGCGGCATTTAACAGACTGCGCTTTCCTGTGTGCTTCCAGCCCTGTCTTAAAGTCTGCAGAGCTGTCAGGTAATCGCCCATCTGCCGGTACGTTTCCGCTATCCCAAAATAGGCTTCGGCATTCATGGGATCAAGCCCGGCCGCCTTATAGAAGGCTGACAGCGCCTGCAGATGATCGTTTTGAGCAAGCGCTTTTTTTCCTGTATCCAGATATCTGGCAAAAAGCAGGGCATCAAAACCTGCGGATGCCCTTTCCATCATGAAAAATGCTGTCGCCAATATTTTTTCTCTGATCTGTGTCCCTGTACTTTCCCCGCTCATTCTTAACCCCCATCAAGACGCGCTGTATCTGATCAGTAATAATTCCACGCTGAGTACATCATTCATTTTTCCTGTCTTAACGGCCTCTTCCGCCTCTACACAGTCGGTCACCGCTTTGCGCAGGTCCCCCGTGGAAAAGCGGGAAGCCTGGTTCACATATTTTCCGGTGACAAATCCCGGCAGTCCGACCTTTTCACCGATTGTCTTAACCGGGTATCCTTTTTTATTCAGTTCTTTCACCTGCAGCAGAAGATTGAACTGTCTTGCCAGCAAAAACAGGATCCGCATAGGAGGCTCCTTCAGCGTCAGCAGATCATAGTACAGTGTCATCGCCTTCTCCTGTTTTTTCTCGGCAATCGCGTTCATCATCTCGAAAATCTGATTGTTCACCTGTCTCGTGCACACCTGCTCGATATCCCGGCCGGTAATAACCTCTTTGTCCATGCAGTAACAGATCAGCTTTTCGAGTTCCCTGCTGATGTTTTCCATATTCGTGCCTGTTTTTTCCAAAAAAAATTCCAGATCCCGCTCCGTGATCTTTTTGTTCTCTTTTTTCAGCAGACCGGCGCTCCAGCGCTTTAAAACGGTTTCATCCTGCGCCTTAAACTCAATGGCACGCCCCTTTGCGGTGACAGCCTTATAGAGTTTACTCCGTTTGTCCACTTCCCGCTCTGTCAGGACGAAAAAGGCTGTTTCAGAAGGTTCTTTCAGGTAGTCGGCCAGCGCTTCGCCGCCATGTTTCAATAAACCGCTGTTTTCGATCACGATCAGCCGCCTGTCCGCAAAAAACGGCAGCGTCTCCGCGAGGTCAACGATCTCACCGACGTTAATGTCCTTTCCTTCAAAGTAGTGATAATTCATGGAATCCTGATCGCCTGAGAGCGCATTTTTTAATTTATCCCGATACTGTCTGCGCAGATAATCTTCTTCTCCATAGAGGAGATAAACCTGTTTCAGCTGTCCGGATTTTATTTCTTCGTTCAGTTTTTGCATCGATATCGTGTCCTTTGATTTGGTTTTGAAAAAACTACATAAGTTGTGCTGTATCGGTCAAAGTGTCCGGCACGGCGTCTGACTGGTTTTGATGATAAAATATCTGCATTCTGTTATATTTTAAAGGAAAGCTGTGATATTTGTCAAATCTTATTAAAGCTCAGTCATCCCCATGAAACGTCCTCACGCTCACCCTCCTGTCCCTTGTCACATACACGGTCAAAGCCCCTCCTTCTGCAGTCTGGTAAATATGGCATCCCGCCTGTCTGAGCCTGCTTATCAGTTCCCCGTGCGGATGTCCATAACGGTTGTTTTTTCCCGCGGAGATCAGCGCGATCTGCGGAGCGGCAGTTTCCAAAAAAGACTGATTCGTAGAGTTTCCGGAACCGTGATGCGCCACTTTTAGAAGTGTCACGCGTTTTCCCGCCGGCAGGATATTCTCCAGCTCCAACCTGGCTTCCTCCTCTCCCTTTCCTTCCAGATCTCCGGTAAAAAGGGCCGAAAATGCTCCGTATTCCAGATACAGCACAAGGGAAGCCTCGTTTGTCTCCTGACGCGCTGCTCTGTCCGGATGAAGACAGGTAAAACGCAAGTCGCCGTACTGTATCATATCCCCTGTGTGCATGTACCATACCGGTATCGCCTGCTGTCCTGCCAGCGTTTCAAACTCCTCATATTTTCCTTCCCTGCCGCTCTCATCAAGATCCGGCAGGATCAGGTTCTTAACCGTGACGCCGTTTGTATGCGCCTGCCCGATCAGCGTCCTGAGACCGTTGCAGTGGTCATCGTCCATATGCGTAATGAAAACAGCGTCCAGTGTATCCGCGCCCTCTTCTTTCAAAAAGGGAAGGATCTGATACGTGCCCACATCGCTCTTGCTGGAACTTCCGCCGTCGATCAGATAATGTCCTCCCCTGTCATCGGCAATATAAATACCGTCTCCCTGTCCCACATCCAGTACCGTGATCTGCAGACCGTCCTGCGTGCGCATCGTAAGGCATAACAGCGCAGTCAATATCCACTGCCAGAACTGCAGTTTGCTCCATTTCGCGCTAAAACAGACCGCGCTGATCAGGATCACCAAAAAGAAGACGACCTGTATATCATCCGGCTTTCCCAGAATGCTTCTGCTCCCCGGCAGACGCAGGGTAACCGAACAGCATGTTTCAAAAAAATAAAATAACACATGTATTGGAAATGCGGCGCATCTTCCGGCCGGCGGGAAAACGGCCGCCGCCAGAAAGCCGCACAGGCCGCATGGCACGATCAGTCCCGCCGCGGGAATGATCAGCAGATTCAAAAACAGCGAATAGAGCGGATACTCATAATAAAAGCAAAGATAAACAGGAAGTGTTGTGACAGAAACCGCCAGACTGGTTGACATAAGGTTTTCCCATTTTGTTTCTCCAAACAGATTTTCCCTGAATGCGGGAAGAAACACTCCGATGGCCGCAATCGCACCAAATGAAAAGAGGAAACCGCTATGATACAGGTAAAGCGGCTGTCTGAGCAGGACAGACAGCGCTGCGATCATCACGGCCGTCAGCATATCATACGTGCGTCCGAATATTCCTGCCGCCACATGAAACGCGAACATCATGACCGCCCTGCAAGCCGAAACGCTCATTCCTGTCATGACGCCGTAACAATACATGAATGCGACAGAAAGGATCACATTGGGCAGTTTCGGACATCGAAGCCGATGCAGGATTTTATGCAGGCCCATTCCGATCAGGGAAATGTGAAGCCCGCTGATACTCAGAATATGTATGATCCCGCTTAGCTGATAGAGCTGTCTGGTCTCCTCATCCAGTCCGCTCTTTTCTCCAAGCAGCATGGCTTTCATGATGGAAGCGTCCTTTTCCCCGTAACAGCTTTCGATCAGCCCGGCCAGAAAGCGCCTCACCCGGTAAAGTCCCTCGCGGAATCTGCTGTAAGAGGCCGACTCCTGCACAATGACTGCATTCTGTATTTTCGCCTGCAGACCCAGAATCTGATAATAACTGCGTGCATCAAATTCACCGGGATTAGCAGCTTGCGCAAAGGTCCGCAGTTTTCCCCGGATGCGGACATAACTCCCCGTCTTCGCTTCCTGTTCCTTTTGCAGGCAGGCCATTACGCCTTCCATTTGTATTGTCTGTGGATTTGAAACCTGAACGTTTCCAAGATATAGTACCAGAACTTCCTGTCCGTTAGAAATGCGTTTTTCTTTTTTTTCGACCTGGCCCGTCAAAGTGACCGTACTTTTGTCGAATTCTTCCAGATCCGGCAGCGGCAGCGGTACAAAATACTGATAAACCATGATAAACAGTATAAAAGCCAGTCCGATCAGGCATATCGGCCTTCTCATCCTGTCAGTGCATCCTCCTTTCCCTCCGGCCCGCAGTGTCAGACGCAGGGCCTGCATCATTCTTCTTCCAGAGAAACGCTTGTCACCAGATCGAGATTCCTCTCAAAAATATTAGACAGACTGACGCTCTCCTTGTACGAAACGGAAGAATCTCCGTTAACTGCGATCTGAACTTTATTGATATTGGGCAGCTCCACAAGCGAGTTGGTAATCGAGTAGATCGTAACATCGGAAGTCACGTTGTAGGGCTGGCTCAAAAAAGATTCGTTCAGATTTACATAACATATTCTGTCAGTCACCGTCACATTGATGACTTTTGTCTGCGGGTTGATCGTCGGATAATCGCCTTCCGCAACCGGACCCTCGATCAGTTTCTCCACAACCAGTTTCTCCAGCGGGATATTGCTGTTATAGACAACATTCCTCTGGTTCTCTTCGACAAGGCCGTCTCCGCTTTCATTGGCAAAATAGAGCCGCAGATTGACCTTTTCATAAGTGCTGATCTCATCTCCCACATTATCAATGAACGTGTCCGCAGACATGGTGCCTGCTGCCACGCCGTTATTTTCAAGCAACGGCTCATTTTCCACGGTAAAGGATATATATTTAACGCCTTCCAGCTGGGTCAGCGTTCTGACGATCGCCGCACGGATCAGAATCTCTTTGATACTGCCCATCTCTTTATAGCGCGCATCAAAATTGAGCGTCAGCTGCTCTCCGTCCCATACATAGCCGAGCAGTTCAAAGTTTTCCGCCAGAGGCGCCTTATACTCCATTTTCTCCGGTATCGTGGAAAGCTGTCCGATCATCTCCAGCAAGAGCGTCCGGCCGTTTTCCGTTGCCGCCTGATAAGGGCGGGCAAAGATTTTGGTCTCTTCATTGTTCACATAATAAATAGAATAGGTCCTGCCGGTACTGTTCTCTGTTTGCGAAGCGCATCCGGTCATCACGGATAAAAGAAGGCTGAGCGCCGCTATCAGACAGATCTGTGTCTGCGTCATACAGTTTCGTTTTAACTTCATGTCTGCCCTCTTCCTCCTTTTTCGGATCCCATCCTCTATGTAACCGCGATATATGTTAAAGGAATCCTGACTGTGAACGTCGTTCCTTCTCCTTCTTCGCTGACTACCCTGATCGAACCCCTGTGCATCAAAATAGCGCCTCTCGTAATGGCGAGTCCAAGCCCCGTACCGTCGATCTCCTTGGAGTGTGATTTATCGACGCGGTAAAATCTTTCATAAATATGCTCCACATCCTCCGGCGGAATACCGATACCGGAGTCTGCGACTTCGATGGAAAAATACTGGTAATCCGCATCGACAGTCACTTTTACCCAGCCGTGCTCTTTATTATATTTTATGGCATTTTCTATCAGATTTGTTATAACAAGTGTTATTTTAACCTCGTCTACCTCGGCGGTAACGGATCTGAGGCTTTCATAGACAAGTTCAATGTCCCGCTTTAAGGCAATCGGCCCAAGCCGCCTCATAATCAGTTCCACAAGCAGATTGATATCTACCTGCGAAATATTCAGATCGGAAGCCGCCCTGTCCATCTTAATCAATGCAAGCAGATCGTTGATAATCTTATTTTCCCGATCGATCTCCTCCGCAATGTCCTCCATAAATTCCTGATACACTTCGAGCGGAACCCCTTCCTGCCCCCGCAGAGAATCCGCCAGCACTTTAATGGACGTGATCGGCGTCTTTAACTCATGCGACACATTGGACACAAATTCCTGCCTGGAATCGTCGAGCACCTTCATACGGCTCAACACCTTATTAAACGCGTCGCCGATATGTTCTGTCTCCAGACAGTCAGGAACAAAGATCGGGTCGTTTGTATAGCCCTCTTTGACGTTGCTGAGAGCGCCTGTAATTTTTTCAAAGGGTTTGACCAGAATAAAGGCGGCCAGTCCCGACACGATAAAAACAGCAATGATGACCAGAACTTCCACCACCAGTGCCTTCCTTCCAAGAACATCCATCGTTGCGGTAATATAATCCGTTGAAATACTGGTTAACATAACGCCGCTCGCCATGTCTCCCTTCACCGGTTTTGTGCCTTTTAGATCGCTGACGGCCAGCGTGTCGATGATCGGCGTCGTCATCTCGATGAAGCCGTTGGCGGCATCATACTGACTGACGTTTTCACCTCTGAGACAGCGGATCACCTCTTCCGATATCATAGTCTTGCCCTCACTGATACCGTATGTATCTTTGATGACTTTCAGATTATCATTGATGATCAGCACACGCCCGTCGTAAAGATTGGAAAGCTGCGCCAGTTCCGCATTGACAACTTCTGAAGAGGTATCCTGCAAATACCGGTAAGTGACCAGATGATTCGCCAGGATCCTGAGCTGTATCTGGACATCGGACATCCGCACGCTGACGGCACGCTGTTCATAATTGGTCAGGATCGCATGCCGCATGACAATGGACGGTATCAGTCCGACAATAAAGACGATCAGAAAAATACGTGTTTTCAGACTTTTTAAGAATTTAAACTTTTTGAAATTCAGCTTACGCAAAGTAATAACCTACTCCCCATTTTGTATGCACGTATATCGGTTCACTCGGTGTCTGCTCTATCTTTTCCCTGAGCCTTCGGATATGTACATCCACCGTACGCACATCGCCCGGATAGTCGCTCCCCCAGATCAGATTTAGCAGGTTTTCCCTGCTGTAAACTTTATTCGGATTTTTCATAAGAAGTTCCAATACTTCAAATTCTTTGGCTGTCAGATTGACTTCGCGTTCCCCTATATAAACTCTCCTGCCGTCGCAGTCCAGCTTCATATCTCGATTCTCGATTACTCTTGCCGTACTCTTCTCCTCATTTTTTCTTCCGGTCCTGCGCATGATCGCCTTGATCCGGGCCTTTACCTCCAGAATGTTAAAAGGCTTCGTGATATAGTCGTCCGCTCCGTATTCCAGACCGAGAATCTTATCCATGTCTTCCCCCTTCGCAGTCAGCATGACGATCGGCGTATTGGAAAACTCACGGATCTGCTGGCACACCTCGAAACCGTTCATCTTCGGAAGCATGACATCTAAAAGGATCATGTCATAGGGATTACTCTTTGCAAACTCCAATGCCTCCTCACCGTCATAGGCACAGTCCACTTCCATACCATCCTGTTCCAGACTGAAACGGATTCCCTTCACGATCAGTTTTTCATCATCAACAACCAGTACTCTCTTCCCCATCTTACTCTATAAACTCCCATTCTATATGAAATTATTTTACCGTGATTCTGTCCTTAATCTTCGCAAAAGTCCCTTCCTTGATCCCGCTCACCTTCATGATATCTTCAATCGAAGTAAAGCTGCCGTTCTCCGTCCTGTACTGTACAATCGCCGCCGCTTTGCCCGCGCCGATGCCGGCAATGCCGCCAAGCTCCTCCTCGGATGCCGTATTGATATTCACGCGTCCATCCGTATTTTCTGTCTGTTTCCCGAAAGCGGAGGCATCTGTGCCATCCGCCGTCCAGAGCCCTCCGGAAACATTATCTTCTCTGGCTGCCTGTGCCTCCTCGGCCGTCGGTATTCCAAGGCGCTGTCCATCCTGCAAAATACCTGCCTGATTGACAAAATCTTCACAGGCATCCTCCCGAAATCCTCCGGCTGCCTCAATCCCCTCAAAAACCCGGCTTCCGGCTTCCAGTTTGTATACACCCGGACTGACAACTGCGCCGCAGATATGTACATAAATTTCTTCCGGCAGGGAAACCTCTGATTCAGAAGCTTCCGGCTGAGATTCTTCCTCTGATGCACCGTGCACCCCTTCCTGCACTGATCCGTATCCATCCCCGGGCCCGTCCAATTCCAGAACGATATCGCTTCCGATCCCCTGTCCGCTGCCATTTTTGCCGGTGCAGGCGCTCAGCAAAAAGACAGGACACAATATCAGTATCCCTCTTTTTATCCTGCCCCACTGGCATTTTTTATGATTTGTTTTCGTCATAGCTTCCTTTCTGCTTTTAAAAAGCTCAGGATGTCCCCGCTATGCACCTTATTTTTATTGTAAAATAAATTCGCGCCTATGTCCACTTAAAAATTATAATTCCCAAAATTGCAATTCCCATACCAGTCAGTTTCCTGACCTCGAGCGGCTGCTTTTCCACGCCGAAAAGCCCGAACAATTCGATCAGATACGCGACAATCAGCTGCGCTACCACGATGAGCATGACTGATTTTGCAGGTCCCAGCATTTCCATTGCCTTAATGACAGTGTAGGTGATAAACGCGCCGATCGCGCCGCCAAGCAGCATGTACCTGGGCTGCACTTTGAATAATGCTCCAAAAGACGAACGATCCGCAAAAAGCCAGGCCCCCAGACAGACAAGAAGCGCCGTAAACTGCACGAAAGCGTTTGCCACCCAGATACTCGAAGATTTCGTAACCTGCGTATTGAAGACCCCCTGAATGCTCATCAGCGCTCCGGAGAGCAGTGCGATCAAAAAACCAAACATAATTTCCCCAAACCTTTCTTTAAAAAAAGTACAAGACAGCGAAAACCGTCTTGTACTATCATACCCTCCGCGCGGCAAAAATATGCATCGCTCTGCTCTGTATTCATTTTGCCATACCGTCATCGGAAAAACAGCTCACTCTTCCTCCTGAAATTCCTCCATCTCTTCTTCCGTATCAGGTTCCGTCTCCTCGGGCAGATCAATCAGCTCCTCAGTATAAGGTTCGCCTTTCACCTGCGTCATGATCTTCTCCGACAGCGCTTTCAATTCCGTATTGGCGTCACCGCCCTTCCAGATCCTTGCAAAGGCAATTTCCATTTCCACCCAATAATTGCTCGTTCCGATCATCTTGGGATTGGGAATGGACTTTTCATATTCACCGACAAACGCCTTCGCGTTTTCGTTGGCAAAACCGATGCCGGAACGCGCCGGCATCTTACCCGTTCTGTCATACAGGTTGTCTGCATGATAACAGGATAAAAATACCGCAAAATCATTCGCTGTCTCCTTATGAACGGAATAACCGTTCACCACGACACACTGTGTCACGGACAGGGAGCGGGAGATCAGTTCGTCGTTGACATCCGGGATCAGGGACGTGCCGTATTCATACTGAAAGGCCCCGTTTTCCCTGGCTTCCTCTATTTTGGCCAGCGCATCCGTCGTCACGACTGTGTAGACGATCCGTCCGTCGATAAAATCCTGCAGAATGTCCGCATAGCTGCTCTCCTGTGTATCAATCGAGAAAAACTGATTCAGGTTTTGATAAACCCGCATACAGCGGATCGCATCCTCGTTATAAATATCGATGGAATCATTCTCATCACCTGCACTGCCGCCTACATCAATATAATTTCCCACAAAGAAGTAATTGTAAAATATATCCGATACATCCCATTTAAAAATGGCTTCCACCTGTTCCGGCGCATCATAAACATCCGCAAACGCAAGGATATCATCGATCGTCTTTGGAAGGGCATCTTCCACCCGCGCCGCTACTTCGCTCTCGTCAGGAAGCGGCATATCCTCAGCGGTGGCCGCTTCCGTTTCAGCCGCTTCGGCTCCGTTTTCCGCAAGCGCCGCCTCGGCAGCCTGCGCCTGCTCCATATCCATTTCCGCCTCTATCTGTGCCCGTGCCCAGTCTTCCAGATAAGTCTTATTATAGAGAAAAGAACTCGTCTCGAAATACAGTGGATACCCGATCTGTTTGTCATGATACGTTACCGCATGAAGCGCTGCCTCCGGGAAAAACTGCGAAGCGGATAAAACCCCCTCGGGCAGTCTGATCTCCGAAGCAAGCCCTGCCAGATACGCCTTTTCCAGAGAATCGTTGCTTACAATATATAGATCCGGAATTTCTTCCGAATGCAGAGACGCCTGATTGATCTCTTCCAGGTATTCCGAACCCGACGTATAGACAGGTATCACGCGGGCTTCTGACTGGTATTCATTGTAGGAAACCGCTACGCTGTTAAGATAATCTGTCAGCGCTTCATCCGTATACCACAAATACAGCGTTTCCCTGTGTCCAAAAATACTGTTGTCCGCCTCTTTTGCCCCTTCCTCCTGATCCAGAGACAACCCTCTGGCCGCAGCCGCACAAAGGCCGAGGAGTACGCAGGCCGTCAGTACAACAGTTATGATCCTTCTTTTAATTATCACTGCCTCTTTCTCCTGATTTTTATACTTCCCTTCATTATTTTCAGATTTCTGTTCCCATACCGCCGTCTCTGCCTTAGATAGACTGTCTCAGAATGCCGATCATCTCGTCAATATGTTCTCTCGTGATCACAAGCGGAGGAACAAAACGGATGATATTGCTTCCCGCATTGATCAGTACCAGTCCCTTATCCATCGCCCTGGTTATGATGCCGCCCACCGGCTCTTTGCAGACAAGCCCCTGCATCAGCCCGGCGCCCCGCCGCATTTCGATTGTGTCATATTCTTCCACCAGCTTATTAAGCTGTTCCTCCAGATAAGCCGCACTTTCTTTTACCCGGTCGAGGATCTTTTCTTTTTCAAAAATCTCGATTACTTTGCAGATGGCCGTGCAGGCAAGCGGATTGCCGCCGTAAGTCGTTCCATGGTCGCCTGCCGCCAGAGAATTCTGCCCCACCTTTTCCGTCATCAGAAATGCGCCGACCGGCACGCCGCAGCCGAGCGCTTTCGCACTCGTCATGATATCCGGCAAAACGCCGTACTTCTGCCACGCAAACATGAAACCTGTTCGTCCCATACCGCACTGGATCTCATCGAGGATCATAAGAATATCTCTCTCGTCGCACAGTTTCCTTATTTTCTTTAAGAACGCTTCGTCCGCCGGATAGAGCCCGCCCTCTCCCTGCACTGTCTCTAAGATAATCGCGCATGTTTTTTGGTTCACCTGCGCGAGAACACTGTCAAAATCGTTCAGATCGGCAAATCGGATATTTCCGATCATCGGTTCAAACGCTTCTCTGTAATGCGGATTGCCCGTCACTGAGAGCGCCCCCATCGTCCTGCCGTGGAAGGAATGGTTCATGGCAATGATCTCATGGTCCGTACTGCCGTCTTTTAAATAAGCATATTTCCTTGCCGCCTTGACCGCACCCTCGACCGCCTCGGCACCGCTGTTTGTGAAAAAAACACGGTCCATTCCGGAAATCTCTTTGAGTTTCTTCGCGGCTTCTATCGCCGGCACGTTATAATAATAGTTGGAAGTATGAATGATCCTGTCGATCTGTGCTTTCAATGCGTCATTATATTCTTTGTTTCCATATCCAAGGGCAAAAACCGCGATTCCCGAAACGAAGTCGAGATATTTTTTTCCTTCTATATCATAGAGGTAAACGCCCTCTCCTTTATCAAATACGACCTGATAGCGGTTATAGGTATGCAAAAGCGCCTTCTCCGCCTCGTCGATATACTCCTGCATCTTCATAGCAATCCTCCATTCCTGCTCAGCCTGCGCTCTAAAACATTTTTTCGTCGTCGTTGATGATCGCCGTGCCGATCCCGTGATTGGTGAAGATCTCTAAAAGCAGACAGTGCGGGATCCTGCCGTCGAGAATATGCACTCTGCTCACACCTTCTTTAATAGCCTCGGTACAGTTGGCCAGTTTTGGAAGCATGCCGCCCCCGATGTAGCCGCTGTTTATCAGTTCTTCCGCCTGCGACGCGGTCAGTCTGGATATAAAGGTGGACTTATCCTGAATGTCCCGGTAAAGACCTTCGATATCCGTCAGGAAAGCGAGTTTTTCCGCCGAAACTGCCTTGGCAATTGCGCATGCGGCATCGTCCGCATTAATATTATAGGTCTGAAAATGCCCGTCTAAACCAATCGGCGCTACGATCGGAAGAAAATCTTTTTCCAACAGGTCATACAGCACCTTGGGATTGACATTGCGGATATCACCGACAAAGCCGATATCCTGCCCGTCAACATACTTTTTATCGCACTCTAAAAGGCCTCCGTCCTTGCCGCTGATGCCGACCGCCCTGACGCCCAGTTCCTGTACCATACTGACAAGACTTTTATTGACTTTGTTCAGCACCATTTCGGCAATTTCCATCGTCTCTGCATCTGTCACACGCAGCCCATTCACAAATTCCGACTCCTTGCCGACCCTGCCGACCCATCTGCTGATCTCCTTGCCGCCGCCATGCACAATGATCGGTTTAAATCCGACAAGTTTTAATAAAGTGACATCTTTGATCACATTTTTCTGCAGCTCTTCGTTACTCATGGCACTCCCGCCATACTTTACAACAATAATCTTTCTGTTAAACCTCTGGATATAAGGCAGCGCCTCCACCAGCGTCTGCGCCTTTTCCAGAATCGTACTCATCTCTTTTTGTTCCATTTTTCGAATCCTTTCATACAGCCCCCGGCCCTTACACCGCAAGTCGTAGAAGTTCTTGGCGAAACAGCCCTTGCTGTGAGCTTTAGAACTTCTCTTCACTCTATCCGTCATACCAGAGCAGTTTACTGCGATGACAGCGCGATCATGGCATATTTGAGGCTCTGACTCAAATTGCCTTTCTCTCAGCCTGCGAACTTTGGGCCGCAGGCACAAATTCGCGGTTGAAAAATCAAAGATTTTTCAACCTAGCTCCTATAATCCGCATTTATCTTGACATAATCAAAAGTCAGATCACATCCCCATGCACAGGCCTCGGCATCTCCCATCTTCATATCCGCCAAAACTCTCACTTCCGGGGCAGACAGCACCTCGGCCGCCTCTTCTTCACTGTAATCGGTCACGGCTCCGTCCTGATAGACAAGTATGCTCTTTTCATTGTTTTCCAGATACAGTTCCATGTTTTCCGGATCAAAGGCGACGCCTGAATAGCCGAGCGCACACAGAAATCTCCCGCAGTTTGCGTCGTGTCCGAACACGGCCGCTTTACTCAGATTAGAGCTGATGACTGATTTGCTTAAAATACGAGCCTCCTCCTTTGTTCTTGCATGAATGACTTTCGTCTCAAACAAAGCCGTAGCGCCCTCGCCGTCCCCGGCCATTTTCTTTGCAAGTGTCGTCGTCACGTAATGTAACGCCGCCTGGAAGGTATCATAATCCTCATTTTTCGAAGTAATCTTCTCGTTTCCTGCCAGACCGTTCGCCAAAATGACAAGTGTGTCATTTGTTGAAGTGTCGCCGTCAACAGAAACCATATTGAAGCTGTCGGCCACATCCTCCCGCAGCGCTTCCTGCAGAAGCTCTTTGGAGATCGCGATATCGGTCGTGATAAAGGCGAGCATCGTACACATATTCGGATGGATCATGCCGGAACCTTTACACATTGCCCCAAGCGTCACCGTCCTGCCGCCAATTTCGATCGTGACCGCCGCCTGCTTGGAAACGGTATCGGTCGTCATGATCGCTTCCGCTGCCATCTGCCCGGCTTCCGGCGTGTCCTTTTTGTTCTTAACCAGTTCCTGTACGCCGGCGGTCAGTCTGTCAAGGGGCAGCTGCATCCCGATCACACCGGTAGAAGCTACCAGCACGGCGTCCTGCGGGATCTGCAGACAATCCGCCGCAGCCTGCGCTGTCTGTTTGCAGCATTCATATCCCTGCTTTCCGGTCGCCGCATTGGCAATGCCGGAATTGACAACGACTGCCTGCGCATACGGCGAATGTGCAACGACCTCCTGATCCCACCTGACCGGAGCCGCCTTTACAATATTACCTGTAAAAACTCCCGCACACACACACGGCTCCTTACTGTAAATAAGCGCCATGTCCTTTCTGTTCTGATATTTGATCGCGGCTTCCACTCCCGCCGCCTCAAATCCTTTCGGAGCGGTCACACCGCCTTGTATGATGTTCATTTTATGATCATGCTCCTTTCTGACTTTCTTCCTCTCAATCCTCAATAAACGAAGTAATATTCCCCTCGTTGAGCGTAAAATCATAATAATTCAAATCCTGCCGCTTTGTCCAGCCCATTCTGTGCCAAAATGCGTTGCCGACATCATTTTTCGTGAAAGCGATCAGAGACACTTTGTTGATCTTCTCCTCTTTCAGCCTGTTCATGCAAAATACCACCATTGCCTTGCCAATGCCACGCATACGGTAATCCTGTGCCACACAGACATGGTAGAGGCACCCTCTCCTGCCGTCGTGGCCGCACAAAATGGCGCCAACAATGGCGCCGTCTTCGACAGCTACCACACTCATGCCCGGATTTCTATTTAAAAAAGCCTCCACGCCTTCACGCGAATCATCCACACTCCGGATGCCGAACCCTTTGATCGACATCCAAAGCCGGCGTACCTCTTCGTAATCTTCTGCTTTCATCGCTCGTATCATATTATGTAAACCTCCCTGCGGCTGTGTGCCCTTCCCGGCTGTCTGCGGCTGTCCCCTTGCAGGCAACAGCTATCCTGCCTTACGGAAACATCGGCACAAGATCAAGGCCTTCGCTCTCCGGCAGTCCAAACATCAGATTCATATTCTGAACCGCCTGTCCCGCGGCGCCTTTCACCAGATTATCCAGCGCGCCCATCATGATAATGCGGCCTGTCCTGTGATCTATGACAAAATTAATATCTACATAGTTGCTGCCTTCCACCCACTTTGTTTCCGGGCAGACTCCCTGATCCAGAACACGGATAAACTTTTCTTTTCCGTAATATTGATCATAAACGGCTTTGATCTGTTCATACTCCGGCAGTTTCGCCCCTGCGTCCGCACACGGCCTGAGCGACGCATACTCCGTCACGAGAATTCCTCTGTTCATCGGCACCAGATGCGGCGTAAAATTCAATGTGAGCGGCCTGCCTGCCGCATACCCCAGCTGTTCCTCAATCTCCGGCGTATGTCTGTGGCCTGCCACGCCGTACGCCTTGATATTTTCATTGACTTCACAGTATAGATTCGCGGTCTTTGCGCCGCGGCCCGCCCCGGAAGTGCCGCTCTTGGCATCGATAATCAGCGTATCCGCATCGATCAGTCCTTCCTTTACAAGCGGATAAGCAGTCAGAATGGAACAGGTCGTATAACAGCCCGGATTGGCCGTAAGCCTTGCCTTTTTAATCCCTTCCCTGTTGATCTCACACAGACCGTACACAGCCTCCTGCAAATACTGCGGCGACTTATGTTCGATCCCGTACCATTTTTCATAGACTGAGACATCCTTAATCCGGAAGTCCGCACTCAGATCAACGATCTTTACTTTGGAAAGAATCTCGTCACTGACAAGGGACGCACACAGTCCCTGCGGCGTCGCCGTAAAGATCACGTCGACCTGCTCCGCCAGTTCTTCCATATTATCATCCATGCAGACATCATCCACAATCTGAAAAAAATTCTGATATACTTCATAATATTTCTTATCTATATAGCTTCTGGAACCATACCATTTTATCTCCACATCCCTGTGTCCCATCAACAGTCTGACCAGTTCGCCTCCGGCATAGCCGGTCGCTCCGATAATTCCTGCTCTTATCATGCTTTTTCCCATCCGTTCCTGTCCGCCCCCGTGTTACAGAATTCTCCTGCACAGATGCAGACATAAATTTGATTCAGCCTTTGTTATTCTATCACACTATCCGCATATAGTATAGAAAATTTAACGCCGCACGAGGCCATTTCGCACAATCTTTTGCCCGGCGCATCCGCCCGCTGTTTTGTCATTATACATCTCTTATGCATCTTATTCAATAGTTTTTTCTATTTATTCACTTATTTTGCATAAATAATGCATATTTTTAAAATATTCTGTATAAAATTGCCCTTGCATTCTTCAAACGATTGTTGTATATTGTTTTCAAGACAAAAATACAGATTCAGGAATCAAATGGAGGAATCATTATGAAAGAAAAGGTAGTACTTGCTTATTCCGGCGGTCTTGACACAACAGTCATCATCCCGTGGTTAAAAGAAAATTTTGATTATGACGTGATCTGCGTATGCGGAAACTGCGGACAGGGAGAAGAACTTGACGG
Source organism: uncultured Lachnospiraceae bacterium (assembly GCA_947577185.1). Classification (GTDB taxonomy): domain Bacteria; phylum Bacillota; class Clostridia; order Lachnospirales; family Lachnospiraceae; genus UBA3282. The sequence goes on from CANPUE010000002.1 coordinate 32,548, forward strand.
TCTTGAGGAAAGAGCGCTCTCCAGCGGCGCATCCAAATTGTATATCGAAGATCTGACAGATGAATTCTGCAATGACTTCATCGTTCCCTGCGTACAGGCGCATGCTGTTTATGAAAATAAATACCTGCTCGGCACATCCATGGCAAGACCCGTGATTGCCAAAAAACTGGTGGAGATCGCACGTAAGGAAGGCGCAACGGCAATCTGCCACGGCGCAACCGGAAAAGGCAACGACCAGATCCGTTTCGAACTTGGCATCAAAGCGCTTGCTCCCGATTTAAAGATCATCGCAGCATGGAGAAGTGAAAAGTGGAACTTAAATTCCCGTGAGGACGAGATCGAATATTGCAGACAGCATGGCATCAACCTGCCGTTTTCCGCCAAAAACAGCTACAGCCGCGACCGCAATCTCTGGCATATCAGCCATGAGGGACTGGAACTGGAAGATCCTGCCAACGGCCCTGACTATGAGCACCTCTTAGTGCTTGGCACGACCCCGGAGAAGGCGCCTGATGAGGCGCAGGAAGTCACGATGACGTTTGAAAAAGGTATTCCGGTCACATTAAACGGCCAAAAAATGTCTGTAGCGGAAATCATTGCCGCATTAAATGACCTGGGCGGAAAACACGGCATCGGCATCGTTGACATTGTGGAAAACCGCGTTGTCGGCATGAAATCCCGCGGCGTATATGAGACCCCCGGCGGAACCATCCTCTATGAAGCACATCAGCAGCTGGAAGAACTGATTCTCGACCGCGACACTTATGCGTTAAAGGCCGACCTCGGCAATAAATTCGCGCAGATCGTCTACGAGGGCAAATGGTTTACCCCGCTCCGCGAGGCGATACAGGCATTTATCGAATCGACACAGCGCTATGTCACAGGCGAGGTAAAATTCAGGCTTTACAAAGGCAATATCATCAAAGCCGGAACGACCTCTCCGTACTCTCTTTACAACGAAAGTATCGCCTCTTTCACAACCGGCGACTTATACGATCACCATGATGCAGAAGGATTCATCAATTTATTCGGTCTGGCCAGCAAAGTACGCGCTATGAAAATGCAGGAAGCCGAAGGAAAATAAAAGAGGATTGGAATGAATGTTGTCTCCTACATTGTTATTTATGTGACAGTCATAAATCTGATGGGATTTATCCTGATGGGCATCGACAAACTCAAAGCGAAAAAAAGGGCCTGGCGGATTCCGGAAGCCACTCTGTTTTTCGTTGCCCTGATCGGAGGAAGCCTCGGCGCTACGATTGGCATGCATCTGTTTCATCATAAGACAAGACACTGGTATTTTCTGTACGGTATGCCGGCTATCCTGATCGCACAGATTGCAATCGTTGTCGCCCTGATTTATTCACCGATTGAATTCGCATTTTTATAAAGTAATGATCAAGGTTCAAAAAAACCGGACATCTGTCAGCTCCCACGGCACGTTCCGTTTCATCGGAGCCGGCAGATGTCCGGCCTTTTGTATTTAATCTGCATTATATCGTCACAATAATTCCCCCGTCATTGGCGTACATGCTGCTGACTCCGGCGGTGTCCATGACGATCACCTCTTTAACGCCTGTTCTGGCAAGCAGTTCCTTTTTCATATACTCCGCCTTGTCAGGACAGTTACAATGAGAGATCATCAGGGTACGTTCCCTGGTATCCGGCGTCTCTTTCACCATGATATCCGCTAATTTGCTGATCGCCTTTTTCATGCCGATCGCCTGGCTCTTCTGCTCGATAACGCCATGATTGCCGCACATGATTGGCTTGATATTGAGCGTCGATACGACCATCGCTTTCACACCGGTCAGTCTGCCGTTCTTGCGAAGGGTTTCCAGATTATCCAGAATAAAATAAGTCTTCATCTCATCCCGGAAAAATTCGAGTTCTTTCACGGTCTCTTCGAAGGAAAGCCCTTTTTCCTGAAGTTCCATCATTTTCAGGGCATACTGCGCCTCGCCGCTGCTGGCCGACTCTGAGTCGAACACGCAGATATTCTTTTCTCCATATTTTTCATGATAGAGTTTTTTCCCCAGTTCGGCACTGTTATAACTCCCGCTCAAATGAGAGGAGAGCGTGACGACGAAGACATTCTCCGCCTCTGTGCGGTAAGCTTCCATATATTTCTCAGGAGAAGGACAGGATGATTTCGGACACTGCGGACACACTGCGACCTGTGCAAGGAATTCCGCCTGATCAAAATGTTCGTCATCCATAATCCGGTAATCGCCCACTTCCAGTCCAAGCGGTACAAACTCAAATCTCTTATCATCCCGGTATTGTTCCGGCAATTCACAACAACTGTCTACAACAATTTTATAACTCATAATACAAAGCCTCCGCAACTATCCCATGTGGTTTTCATTACTACTTATTCTAGCACGAGTTTCTACAAACGTAAATAGCTTTCGCGCATTTTTTACGATTTTCGGGAGAAAGACTTGTGGAGCGGCGCTTCTTTTGGTATATTGAGTATATTCATTAAAATACTGACAAAAGGAGCTCCGGCCGCATGATTGCTTTGCAGATCACTAATGTCAAAAACTTTATGGGAAAATTTCTGGCTTCCGAAGCCTTTGATTCTTTTTTATTAGAGGAAGCTTCTGTGAGCACTTACAATACGTTTCTGATAGACGGTCACCAGAACCGGGATTTTTATTCCAGCGAAGAATGGGAAGATAAGGAACTGCGCCCTTACGAATTCAGTACATGGAAGCAGATCCGTCCGATCTGCTATTCTCTGATCAGAGGAAAACATACGCCCTGCGCATTTAAGTTTATTCTTCATCTGATCCCGGATTATGTTCCTTCCATCTTAAAAAAGGAAGAGACAGCCATCACCCCGCAGCAGATCAAAGCGCTCGTTCTGACTGTCAAATATGACGGTACGGTGCTCACACTGCTCACCGGTACGGCGTTTCATACGTTTATTATGGATAAGTCCGTCGATGGTTTGTGGGATGCATCCGTAAAGCAGTTTTTGGATAAGCGGGAAATCGAGTACGAGCAATGTTAGGGTTTTGTCAGTTCCACTGAAACAGCGAAATCTTATATTCCCCGACAAACTCCGCGCATTCCCGCGATCAGAATCACTGCGGCGAAACATCCTGCAAGTACAAATATCTTATTCGTGCTCTGTTTCTTAGTTTTCTCCTGCATGTCCCATTTCCTCCACATCATGTCCCGCCAGCTCAGGCGTGTACATCAAAACCTGGCAGGAGGCTTCACTGTAGGATATATCGTCTGCTTCTTTCCGGCCGCAGGTACACCCGGAAAGAAGCAGACAGGCTATCACCGGCAGCAGCACGATCCGCTGCATTCTCTTTTTATATTCCATAATAGCATCCTTCCTGCCATATGATGCGGCCCGTTGCCAGTCCGTAATCGAACAGCGCCAGAAGCATCGTCAAAAACAGCATACCGATGATGAGCAGGACTGCCGGGAAATCATAGACAAAGACGTCCTTTTCCTGATCTTTTCTCACAGTGCCTGCCAGAATCTCCCCGCCAAGCAGGATCAGAACCACCGGCCACATTCTGAAAATGAACGTGTAATTGATTTCGGGAAGCGCCAGGCGTACCAAAAACATAATTCCGTACAGGATAAAGGTTGCCCCGCAGGTAACGGTCCCGACTCTGTGCGTGCGGATGCAGACCTGCGTCGTCTTTTCCTTTCTTTTTCCGGTTTCATCCGGTTTAGAGCTCTCTGGTTCCATCATAGTAAGACACACTCCTTTCCTCAGGTTTCCTGTTCGAAATCATCCACGTTGTTTTCTTCTGCCTTGTCTTCCAGCAGCTGCGTATGATCCAACTGCGCTTTTTTCCCTTTGATCAGCTGAATACCGAACCAGACGATTGCCAGACCAATCACAAACTTAGGCACTTTGTTGGCAATAAAACTTGTAAAATGTATAATATAATGAAAGTAGATATCGTCTCCTGCCACAAAGCGCAGCAGATCACAGAATGTCTGCCAGAGCATCGAAACACCCACAATGATCAGTATCCCTGCGATCACCTTCCGGTATTTTTCCGAAATCGACTTTTTGACGGATTCCCAGTTGTCAGCCTCAGGGCCAAAAAGGTAGACATCTTCCATCCGGTAAAATTCTTCGTCATCAAGCCTGCCCAGATTGTTCGCATGGAAAAAGCTGTAGGCCCAGACAAGGATAATCGAAAATGCCAGTACTCCAATATTGGCATAGACGGTGAGCGCGACCGTGAGCGCAAAAAGCGCCATCAGACTTATGCCCGTTTTCATAAACCCCAGATACATCTGTCCCGCACCGGGGATCATGGAAATCCAAAACAATAAAAAGTTATTTTTCTTCTTTTTCATATTCAATAGAAACCTCCATTCCCACTAATTCATTCAATTTTGTGTTGATTCTGCACAAATAATCATCCATCCGCCTGTTGAGAGCAGATCCAAAACTCTCCTGGTACAGCTTTGCCCGCTCAGACATCGTCTGTTCCGACAGATCCTCTTTATTTTGCATGACCCATGTCTGTCCCTGCGCTGCGCCTTCCGGCCGGATGCTCTCAGGGACAATGAGCACGATCGTCAGTGCCGCCGCTGCCGCCGCAAACACTTTTAAACTGTAGGAAAACAGCTCGACATTCTTTTTTCGCTTCTTTTTTACACGGATCTGCTTCATAATGTCGTTTTTGAACTCTCCCGGCGGGCGCAGCAGTGCCGGTTCCGCCTCAATCTGTGCGATCAGCCTCTCTAACGCCTCATCCGACAAATAGGGATCATTTCTTTTTAAATCATTCATGCGCTGTTCTCCTTCCTGTAAATTTTGCGAAGCATCTCTCTTGCCCTGTAAACCTGTGTCTGAATCGTCTTAACGTTTTGCGCGCGCTTTCTGGCAATCTCTTTAACATCCATTTCGTCATAATAATAAGCTTTTGCCACTTCGTCATAAGGCGGTTTCAGATGTCTGCAGTTTTCAAGCAGCATCTCCTTTGTCTCCTGTTCCATGCAGATCGCTTCCGGTGTCTCCTGAATCGGCCCTGCATCCATTGTACTCACCAGGTAAGTATCTTCCGTCGGAATGCTCTTTCTCCCGGAATGCGACAGATAGTCGATGCACTTATTGGATGCGATCCGGCACAGCCAGGCTTTGGCATTGCTGCCATCAAAGCTTCGCAGATGCTCATACGCGGAGAGAAAGGTATCCTGTGCCAGATCTTCGGCGGCAAAATAATCCGACGTCATCTTATAGCAGACAGAAAAAACAAGATTCTGATAGGAATCAATAAGCGCTGTCAATTGTTCTTCCCTTTGGATATGCCCCGCCTCCCCTCTGTGTTTTGCATCTTCACTTAATAAAACGGAACAGACTCTGTGATGTCTTCAACTTTTTTCAATTTTTTTCTGATTTTTGAAAATTTCTGCAAAAACACAGGAACTGTTGGGAAATAATCTGCAGGCAGGCTATTTCTCAACAGTTCCTCAGGTTTTGTATCTGTACGGTTTTCTTCTACTCTTTAAACCTGTCCTGATACTTTCTCGTCTGGAAACGGAAAATCTCTCCGATCCGTCTCTTCTCCACATCCTCATAACGCACCTGCGTGCTGATACTGTTTAACATATCCCGCACCGTGTTGATCATTTCCTTAGGAGACAAATCAAAACGCAGATACGTTCCATACAGCTCATTTGCCGCTTTCATCTGTTCATCAAAATGCGCGGAAAATGGTTTGGCCGTTATGGCGCTGTAACATTCTACCATGCCTTTTTCCGGCGGGCAGGCGCCTTTCGTGTCCGAAAAGAAGGAATGGCCCATATCAAAGTAGGGCGCAGGACGGTATTCTCTTTGATTCACATCATACAACAGCATAATATTATCGGTATTGCGTCCTTCATTTAAAAAGAACGCGTCAATTTCCAGCATTTTTGTCAGATAAACGCCGAATGATTCCAGCCCCGTTATATTTTCCACCAGCTCCACCGTATATAAAATACGTTCCTTTGCTTCTCCGATGCGCTTTAATGTATGCGCAAGCCCAAACCCCGTATAATTCTTCGCCAGACGTTCCAGCGTAATCAGTTCTTCATTTTCTTTTTTAAAGTTTTTGCTGCGGCACCCTCGAAAGGTATGTCCTTTATAATCGATCATTACCGGTTCATAATCTATAAAATCATCGATATTAGAATGTTGCAGCAAATGCGCCGCCACGGTCTCCGCCAGACTCTCAAATCCATGTGAATCCGCTTTATACCAATAGCCGTCCTGCTGCCATTTCAGCTGGCTCCCCATCGAGGAATGTTCCGCCCCCGTCACGATATATTCTTTGGAAATCTCCACTTTGTTCATGCTGCTTCCCCCTTCTTTTATGGAATAAAATACCTGATCTTGATCCACTGCAAGTCTTCCGCCATTCTTCCTCCCGTCTTATCCACGATCGTAAGCGCGTCATAATCTTCCAGTCCCAGATCTTCCAAAATCAGTTCCTGTTCCTCTCTTGTCTCAGGAAAACAGCGGCTTTTGAGAAATTCCTCAAAATCATTCCAGGTCGGTTTGACTTTGAACCCAAACGCGGTATGAAGCAGATCGTCCGTTTCGTTCATCACCACAATCTCCTCATCTTTTGCATTGATCAGAATCACGGTACAGCATTCCTCTCCGCACATATATTCCATGCGCATGATATAGTCTTCATACCGGATTCCCTCAAAGGCTTTGTTCAACCGTTCCCAGGACTTCACCGTATGATATACTTCTTTTTCTTTTTCATTGCTCTGATTCAGATAGCCCGACAGCACCTGTCTGGATACTCCATACTCTTTCGCCAGCGCTGTAACGGTCTCTCCCGCTTCATGCCGTTTGCGGATCTCACTCACCATCGCAGCGGAAAGCGCGGGTTTTCTTCCCGCTCCACGTTCGTTTCTTGCCATATTTATGTACTCCTTTCAGATCGATATACCGTTCCCCATACTATTAGAATAAACCAAAAAAAAGGCGGTGTCAACAATTTAATTTGTAGACATCGCCTGAATTTTGATTTATTTTTTCATTTTGGAACGGAACAACAGACTGGCCAGATAGCCGAAAACAAGCGCTGCACTGCATCCCACCGCTCCATTCGTAAAACCGCCTTTAAACAGACCGATGAAACCGTCCTGATCCACCGCCTCTTTCACACCTTTCATCAATATGTTTCCATATCCGAGAAGCGGCACGCTGGCCCCGGCTCCGGCATATTCCATAAACGGCTCATACCAGCCGAAAACACTGATCACAGCGCCCAGACACACGAGCAGCACCATGATCCTGCCCGGCATCATTTTGGTCTTTTCCATCAAAATCTGCACCAGCGCGCAGATCAGTCCTCCGACCCAGAACGCATTTACATAATCCATTCGCATAACCTCGCTTTTCCTGCAATGATCCATTGCTGTCTTTCACTGTTATTTTTTGCATTATTTCACGGGTTATACATTTTTCTGATCAAAAAAGCTGTCTGCTTTCAATTTCCGGCTCTTCTTAATCCTGTCCGAGGTAAGCGGTCACTTCCACTTCGCACAGCACAGCTTTCGGAAGCTGCTTTACAGCAACACAGCTTCTTGCCGGTTTCTGTGTGAAATATTGTTCATAAACAGCATTGAAAGCCGCAAAATCCTCCATATCTGCCAGAAAGCAGGTCGTTTTCACAACATTTTCATAATCTGTGCCCGCTTCTTTCAAAATAGCGCCCACGTTCTGCATCACCTGCTGTGCCTGTGCGGTGATATCATTTCCTGAAATCTCTCCGGTCGCCGGATCGATCGGGATCTGTCCTGACGCAAATAACAGATTCCCTGCGATGATTCCCTGTGAATATGGCCCGATCGCCGCCGGAGCCTTGTCTGTCGATACTTTTTTTAACATCTTTCTATCATCCTTTCCCTATATAATTATAAAATTGCATAAAGCCCTGTGATAATCTGATCAGGCAGCGCTTCACTGCCCGAATCGCACCTTCACATAAAAACCTCTGTCATTTTCGATCACCTCAAGCACATCTCCCTCCCGCTCCAGCATCCGCTCGGAAAAAGGGAAATTGCCCGACATCGCAAGCGAGGGGTTGATCGTATAATAATAATTGCTTGGAAGCACGCCCTCCGTCACCGTAACATGATCGCCCGCCTTCAGCAGGCCGGGGCGCTCCATCTTAAACTCCATTTCCCGCATTTTTGTCCTCCCCGACAGGCCCTGCGTCAATTTTTCTCACTTCCCTGTCATAGGTAAAGATCCCATTCACTTCCTCTTCCACATCCGATAGCTGTGTGTATACACTGGCGCATAATCCTTCCGGGATCTGTTCCCTGATCCTGCGCATACGCTCTTCATATGCCGCATTCAGGCTCTTAGCGCTTTTATGTATCCCATATCCATACAGCTTCTCGCAGGCGCTGTGCTCCGGGATTCTGTATGAATACCCGCCAAACTCCGAAACCACGGTAGCACGCTCTTTTTCCGGCAGGAAATGCAGACTGAAAAAATAATGATGAATGCTCTGCATATCCCCGCCGTTTTGGTCAAACCACCCGCTTGCCTGATCGATCAGACGCGTGCCGTCGCACGCTCTTGCGATACGTGTCATCTCCCGCGCGTGAAACTGTCCCCAGCCCTCGTTAAAGATCACCCATGCGGCAATGCTCGGATGGCTTTTCAAAAGCCTGATCGTCTCCTTCATCTCCCGCACAAACTCATGCCTGCCCTCCCTGTGGGTGCGCGCAAGCAGGGCAAAAAAACAGGTATCCGGTATCGGCAGGCGCTTTCTGGAAAACAGCGTCGCCGCATACGTCACAAACCAGTGCTTATAATAAGTCCCTCCGTTCACCATATCCTGCCACACGACCATGCCAAGCCTGTCACAGTGATAGTACCAGCGCTGCGGCTCAATCTTAATATGCTTACGCAGCATATTAAATCCAAGCTTCTTCATCTCCACAATGTCAAAAATAAACGCTTCATCCGAGGGCGCCGTATACAGGCCGTCCGGCCAGTAACCCTGATCTAACACTCCGTTCTGAAACTGCACCTGTCCGTTGATGCAGATCCGCGGAATCTCGTCGGCGTCATTTGCTATCGTGAAAGTACGCAGGGCAAAATAACTCTCTACCGTATCCGCCCCCATACTCACCGTGAAATAATACAGATACGGTGTTTCGCAGGTCCAGGGACGGATAACGGGCAGAAAGACCGCGATCTCTTCATTGGAGATCCCTTCTTTCTCGGCAATCACGAGCTTCTCATCATGATCGCCCTCAGACCTTGCGCCAGCCCCTTCTTCTGTTTCCGTCTCAGAAAGCTCATTATACAGGCCCGGCATTTTTATCCGAATCCTGACAGGTATGTCAGAATTGGCCCGCACACGAATCCGCACCTTCTGTTCCCCCGGATCCGGCTCCGTCACAAGTTCCTCCACATAGCAGGCCGGCACATACTCCATCCAGACCGTCTGCCAGATCCCGCTCTGCGCCGTGTAAAACATGCCGCCGCGCTTTATTTTCTGCTTTCCCCTCGCATGATAAGAAGTGTCGCTCAAATCCCGCACGACGACGACAAGCTCGACACCACACGCTGATCCGCTTCCCGGCTTCCCATCCGCCTTTTCATATGCTTTCTTACAGTGCCCTGTGATATCCACGGAAAACGGAAGATAGCCGCCCATGTGCCGCCCCGCTTCCTCTCCGTTCACATAGACCCTGCACGCCTGGTCCACCGCTCCAAAGTGCAATAACAGCCGCTCATCCGCCTCCAGCCGTTCCGTCTCCACAGACAGCGTTCTCTTATACCAAAGGTATTCGTCCGGTTTCAACTGCCTGTTAACGCCGGAAAGAACGCTCTCCGGCGAAAACGGCACGAGAATCCTGCCATCGAAGGTTTCCGGCCTGCGGAATTTCCCTGTGACGGCATACTCCCAATAGCCGTTTAAATTTACATAACTGTCTCTTTGTAAGAGGGGACGCGGGTATTCCTGCAAAACATGATCGCTGTCAAGATTTTTTCCCCACCTCGTGAATAATTGCTTCATCTGGCTTCCTTCTTTTTTCATAAAATAGTATCCTGTTCCATCTTCACACAAATGCATCTGACGTATGACATCCACTGCTGGCCCATGTGAAAATTTTCCTGCTGGTTTTAGCATACCCTGATCAGAGATAAAATTCAACAGCGTATTTTCTCTGAAAAAGCCGTAAAATCCACTGCCACCCACATATCATTTTAAATTTGTCAGACACGTAATAAATTCTTTCGGCTTTTCTATATGAATACCATGTCCGCAGTCAAAGCGGACAATTTCACAGTCTGGAACCAGCTCTGAAACTCTTTTCAAATCGTCCTCACTCAATGCCGCCATTAAAATACCGCTCTCATCGATATTTGTGCGGGCTTTCATAAAGACTGTCCTGCATTTGATATTTTTCAGGATTTCTCCATGCGGTATCCCGCAGTGAAAGCTGTCGTTATAAAAGTTCTCACCAAACAATGGATCATAATTGTTCATTCCCTGAAATCCACTGAGCGCCGTTTTGGGCCAAAACATTACTTTCAGATTTTTATCAGGATGCTTTTTTCTGTATTTTGCCGCCATCCCGGTCATTTTCAGCCTTATTTTTTCCCTTGACTTTTCGGGAAAAAAGTTCCATGCGTACTGGTTATTAAAATAATACAGCACAAAATCACTGCTTTCAGACTGGTTGACAAAACGATGGCAGACTGTAGATAAATCTACATAATTATAAGTGCTTTTACGCCTTTCTCCCTGTGATGAAAAAAACGGCGGATCTTCTAAGATCAGACAGCTGCAAAGATCCGTTTTTGAAGCAATATACGCGGCAATCAATCCTCCTGAGGAATGACCCGACAGAAACACGTTCTCTTTTACCACATCCCGGATAAAACAGATTATCGCTTTGCCAATATCCTCCAGATTGTACTGCTCCGCCTGATGCAGGCTTTTTCCATGCCCATAACAGTCTATGGCATAAACATGATAGCTTTTGGATAAAGGTCCCCATACATTTTCAAAACTTGCGGCATCCACTCCCTGCGCATGAAGGAGAACCAATGGCGGTAACTGATTCCTTATTTCGAAATAATTCAGTTCCATTCCCTGCCTTTTATAAATATAATTCGGCGCCATATTGGCTTCCTCCTCTATAAAGACCTGCACGGGATCATTGCGTCCAACACAAAACCGGCGTTCTCCGTATAAAATAACACTTCGCCGTCAAGCCGCTGCACTGCTTCCTTTATCGTGACAAGCCCGAATCCATGATCCTGTCCTTTTTGCTCCGTGGCAGGCATTGTCCCCTTCTCCACATAGAGGTCTTCACGACACCGGTTCCTGATATGTATCAGAAGATAGTTTCCGTTGTATCTCATTTGCACGGAAACAGCCCGTTTCTCTACCGTCAGCTCTTTTAAGGCATTGCAGGCATTTTCCAGCCCGTTGGAAAGTATCTGACAAAGTTCCATATAGAGCTGTTTTTCCTCCCCGATCCGTACATCTGTTGTAAACACTGCCCCGATCTCTTCCATTTTTTCCGCATAATGGCTGAATACTGCATTGAGATAAGGATTGATACAAAATTGTTTCGTCACAACATCTAATTCCGTCTCCACACCCTTTAAATATGACAGCGCTTCCTTCGTCTTCCCCGCTGTAAGCAGACCGGAAAGCGTGGCCGTATAACCTTTCATGTCATGTTTCATCTTACGTATACGCTGTTGTTTCTCGAGCTGTGCCTCCAGCGTGTTTTTCTGCTCCTGCAGAATATGCATGGCCTGTTGTCTGCGGTAGAGCTGAAGCTGTCTGTACAGCGACACAAAAATGATGGCATATGTCATGGGCATCAGGATCAGCACCAGGATATAAGCCGGAAGTTCCTGCGGCCTGTCCGCAATGTGCGCGGGAATGAAGGACATAATGGCAAGCAGAATATAGTAAAGAGCCGTCATGCCCGCAAAGATCCCCCATCCATGCGGTGTCGCTTCCTGAAGTTCCAGATAGGGTTTTCTAACGTAACGGAAAGCTGCCCATTCCACAAGCGGGAACAGGATCAGTCTGCTCACAAACATCAGATAATACTGCTGTCCTCCCAGATACAGATCCAGGACATTCGTCACCATGCTGATCCACAACGCAACCGTATCCGCGATACAGAACGTAAAGAAAAACCTGCCGTTTCTGTCTTTTGAAATGAACCAGAAGAAAATCAGGCTCGGCAGGGTACAGGTGACTATCAAAACTTTTGCCATCGTGTCCGCTCCCAAAAGTACCACCCCTGCCATATTCAGAACAATCAGAATTCCCATGGATATGCAGGTGAGAAGAATGGTCTTCTTCCGGTCATAGCGGGAACGATACAGCATTATGAACAAGATCAGAATATGGATCATCACCCAAAGCGTAGACATATCTCGCAGTGTTAACATTGTATACATTCACCTCCTGTGCTTTGTAAAAACGTTTCCGGCATAAAAAGGAGCTCCCGGCTCCTTTAAACCCGCTCCAGTACGACCGCATGCGATATTCCGGGTATCGTCTGGCCCTCGTTAAAACTTGTCTTGCTTAGCAGCGCGCCGGTTGGCAGGAAAAGGACGCGTTTCCAGACGCCCTCCTCTATTTTCTTCAGGATATAAGCGGAAAGGACGACCGCCGCGCAGCCACAGCCGGAACCGCCTGCATTCGTGTTCTGTTTCTCACTGTCAAAAATCTCCATGCCGCAGTCCATATGCTGTTTGGTGATGTCGATTCCCTTTTCAGTCAATAATTCGAACAAAAGTTTCTGGCCGACCGATCCCAGATCTCCTGTAATGATCTTATCGTAGTCCGTCGGCGTTCTTCCGAAATCCTCAAGGCTCTGTCTGATCGTATCTGCCGCCGCAGGGGCCATGCACGCTCCCATGTTCATGGAGTCTTTGATCCCATAGTCCATGATCTTGCCAAAGGTCACGCCGCTTACTCTTGCGCGCGCCTTTTTCCCGGCCTCAGATGACAGCAGAAAGGCCGCACTGCCCGTTACTGTCCAGGTTGCGGAACAGGGCCTCTGGTTTCCGTAAGCGAGCGGAAACCGAAATTCCTTCTCGGCACTGGCAAAATGGCTGGACGTCACACAGACTGCTTTGTCCACAAAGCCGCCTGAGACCGCCATGGAACCTGCCGCGATCGACAGACCGCAGGTAGAGCACGCGCCGTAGAGACCGACATGCGGTGTGTGAAAAGAAGATAAACCGAAACTGCTTGCGATCGACTGTCCCAGCAGATCCCCCGCAAAAATGAGCTGCACTTCCTCTTTTTTCATATGCTCTTTGTCCAACAAAATCTGTATCGCTTCTTTTTGCAGGGCACTCTCCGCCTCTTCCCAGGTCTGGGCGCCGAACATATCGTCCTTGCCCGTCTTGTCAAACAGTTTCCCCATCGGCCCTTCGCTCTCTTTGCTTCCCACGATCGACGCGCTGTTAACAAGATACGGCGGCCTGTCAAACTGGACACTTTGCTTTCCTAACATCTGTACATTCTCCCTTCCTGACATACTTTTCTGAATTAGTATGGAAACATGTCGGGAAAATATACACTCACCCTTCAAAGAAAACCTGCCGCAGTTTCTCTGAAAATACCGGACTTTCACTGCAGACTGTTATTTTGTATTCCGTCTCTTCAGGAAAAACAGATGTTATATCATATTCTTTTATGAAATAGTTCTTCTGATCAAAGGACTGATGCAGCTGAACCGTTCCATCTTCTTCCACGAGGAAAAAAAAACTGTCAAGCGGCAGAGACATGCCGCGTCCCGTCACCTTCAAAAAACTCTCCTTCATGGTCCAGATACGGAAAATCCTCTCTTCCCGCTCTCTTTGCAAAGGCGCTTTTTGAATCCATGCATACTCCTGCGGCGTAAAAAAACGCTGTGCAACCCGCTCCTTCCCGCCCCGGATACGTTCGATATCACTCCCGTTTGCCAACGGTCCGATGGAGCAGACCGCATATTCCCCGGCATGTGAGAGGGAAAAATGCAGATCCCTGCAATGACGCAGACAGGGCTTTCCCTGCTGTGTAAGATCATATTCCATATCCCGCTCCCGCAGACCGTATTCCTTTAACGCCCCGTCTAACGCCAGGGCGGCGGCAAGGCTGCGCCTTTTGTCTTCTTCGTGACGCAGCCTTTCGATCTTCCGCCTTCTGTCTAAAGAAACGGCGGCAAGCGCCCTCTCAAAAACTGCCTCTTCCTCCAATTGTCTTATTGATACAATATAGATTTTTATCATAACTACCGTTATGTCCCTTCCATAAAACAGTCCTCGCAAATGCGGTACGGATAATCCCACGGAAGCGTTTTGCCGCACAGCTGGCATTTCTTCTCGAACTGCTTTTTATCCTCCTGCAGGAGGCGCCCGATCGCCCGCTGTGCTTCTTCCCGGCCCGCGTCGAGCGCTTCTCTGTCAGTGACCCAGCTCATTCTGCCTGCAAACTGGCTGTATAAATCTAACTTTTTATAATAGGACTCCAGCTTTTCGAGGGATTCCTCATCGGGATAAGCGGGGCAGTCTCTCTCCGTCTCCGGGTTTTCACAATAGGAAAGCCACAACTGTACGACCTCTTTATCCCCGATATCGAAAGGACAGGTGATCAGAGATAACAATAGTTTTTTATCTTTCATGCACCCGCGCGCTTTGGGATAATTTTTCAGATAACGGTATTTCTTCACACTCTCTGCCATGGAAATCTTGTCATACAGCTTCGTGCCGCCTGCGTTTTCCCAGACTTCAATTATGTCGTCCAGTTCCATGTCAATATCGAGCAGTACCTCGGGAAAACCGATCCGCGCCTTCTTCAACGGCAGAAACGGTTCTTTGAGTTTCTTCTCAAGGTAGCCCATATCGAGTGTAGACTGTACATAACCGGTGTCATAATAACCGTAACGCCCCGCCCGCCCGGCTATCTGCCGGATCTCTTCAGCCTGAAGACGGCGTTTGGCCGTACCGTCAAATTTGATCGTATTCATAAAAACGATCCTGCGGATCGGCAGATTAATCCCCATGCCGATCGCATCCGTGGCCACCACAACTTCATTGACGCCTTCCGCGAAAAGCTGAACCTGCTCCCGCCTCGTCTTGGGCGGCAGATTCCCATAAATAACACTTGCTTTTATTCCTTTCTGTTCCAGCGCGGCGGCGATCGCCAGGACATTTTTTTTGGAAAAGGTGATCAGCGCATCGCCTTTTTCCACGCTTTTGCTCATATCATACCTGTCCGGTACAAATTCCAGCGCCGTATTGCGCTCATGATAGACAAGATCATACGTATCGCCGCAGTTTTTGATCATGCGCAGCAACAGCTTCTCTGCGACGGGAGAAGCACAGATATGGATTTCCTCTGCCCTGATCCCAAGAATGGCCCTCGTCCAGAAACTTCCCCTGTTTTCGTCCCCGAGCATCTGCGCCTCATCGATCACCGCGACATCATAGATCTGCTTTAAATCCAGGATCTCGATCGTGGAAGCCTGACAGAAAGCTCCCGGCGTGTGAATCCGCTCTTCTCCGGTGATCATGCTGCAGGGCACGCCTGCCGCCGTCATCCTGTCATAAACTTCCAGCGCCAAAAGCCGCAGAGGACCAAGATAAATCCCCTGATAAGCATGTTTGAGCCGCTGCAGCGCCTGATAGGTCTTCCCGCTGTTGGTGGGCCCGATGTGCAGGATGAAATGCCTGTCCATGTTCCGCGCCTCCGGATACTGCTTCTCCGGCTCTGCTTCCATCAGCTCCTCAATCCTTTTTCCCACTGTATACTGCATATAGTCGTCTCTGTAAATCTCATATAAAGATTTTTCGCGCAAAAGCAAAAAAACATTCTCCATCTTCAAAATATCTACGGCGGAAGCAGAAGGCGCCATCAACTGCAGAAAAGACAGATCCAGCCGGATCAGCCGCCGCAGCACATGCTGATACCTGCCGGCCAGTCTGTGCTCCTTATTAGAAACCGTGTAGCCGAGCCCGGCAGCCCGTTTATGCAGTTCCCCCATATCGTTTAACACCTGATGCGGCTCTAAATATTTCTTCTTCGCAATCCGGCGCTCTAACTGTCTGATATGATGTTCACATCCTCTGATAAATTTTTTCTGCCCTGAAAACGGTATCTCCAAAAACGCCTTGTGATACATATCCCATGCAAAATCTGTTTCTTCCTTTGTTATCTGATTCATTCTGATCCCTCTGCATGCTGCACTGACCGCCTTGCCGCCTCTGCAGCAAATCTTCTCACACTGTTACTCTGTCGGCCTCTGGTAAAAGCGTCCTGACAGCGCTTCCGTCCTGACCGCATTGATGAAAGCCTTATCATCAACTTCTCTGACCGCGCGGATGACCGCTTTGCTTTCCCCTTTGGATACAATGGAATACACGACATCCCTTTCACAGTGCTGATAAGACCCCTCGCCCTGTAAAATGGTAGAACCATGCATGCTCACTGCATAAATCGCTTCACTCACTTCCTTCGCCTTATTCGTGACAATAAATAACGTCTGCTTTTGATATTTCTGGTAAAGCATATGCAGAATCTGCGTCGCCGCATACTGATAAATAATGGAATACAGTGCCTTATCCCATCCGAACAAAATACCCGCTGTCAAAATGATGATCACGTTGACGCCCAAAACAAGATTAAAGGAATCCACACCCTTTTTCTCCGAAAGAAAGATCGCAATAAAGTCCGTACCGCCCGTCGTAGCCTCCATCAGCAGGCACAGGCTGACTACAAACCCCGAAATGATACCGCCGAAGATGCTGATCAGCAGCGTATCATATGTTATGACATACCCCGGTATCACGTCCGTGAGAATACTCGTCAGCACGATCATCAGACAGGAATACATTGTGAATTTTTTACCGATATAGCGGAATCCAATATAGATCGGAATCATATTGAGCAGCAGATTGACCACGGAATACGGCACTGACATCTGAAAAAATTTCTCGAAAATCCCCTGTATCAGAATCGTAAGCCCCGTTGCCCCTCCCGGATAAAGTCCTCCGGTCCTGACAAAAGTCTTCGTATTTACCGCCATGATCACTGCGGCAATGCAGATCACAATGATCCTCTTTCCGTCTTTTTTCCAATCAAAACTCATCTTACGGCATCCTCCCTTATCCGTTCTGAAAAATATCCGACCGCCTGCGTCCGCATCTGCGTGCGTCAGTTCCCTGACACTGCAGTCTGCGTTTATTGTAACACACTCCTGTGCATTTTAAAAGAGAGCCTCACGGCTCCCTTTAAAATATTCTGTAGACTCTGACGCAGATTACCGATTGAACAATCACTGCATCAGCATGATTTTTCAACTATCTTTTTAACAGTACTTCCTCTTCATACTTCCGGACAGTCTCGAACCAGCTTCTGTCTGCCGCAACGCCGCACTGTCTGCAATATTCTTCCCATACATCGCCGAGCGGGAAGGTTTTGATATCCTCCTGAAGGACCATCAATTCCGTCATGCGGTTTTCCTCCTGGAGCTTTTTAAACTGCCCGTTCGGCGTACAAAGCGCATTCAAAAGGGCTTTCTGCCAGCTGCGGAATCCTACTGTCCAGGCGGAAATCCGGTTGATGCTCGCATCAAAGTAATCCAATGCCATATACACACGCCCCAACGCATTGTTTCTGACGATCTCTTTCGCAATCTCCCTTGTCTCGTCATCATAAAGGACAACATGATCGCTGTCCCATCTTACCGGGCGCGTGATATGCAGGGCGATCTCCGGGAAGAAACAAAGCAGCGCCGGGATCTTATCAGAAACCACTTCTGTCGGATGATAATGCCCGTTATCCATAAGCGGCAGACAGCCCTCATGCGTTGCCGCAAACGTAAGCGTAAATTCTGCGCTTCCTGCCGTGTAGGATTCCACGCCGATGCCGAATACTTTGGACTCTACGCACGGTTTCACAAGGTTCTTATCAAAAGGCTCAGACAGGATCTGTTCGATGGAATCCTTATAGCGCATTCTGGGCCCCATGCGGTCCGCAGGAATATCTTTATATCCATCCCCTGTCCAGATATTCATGACACAGGTTACGCCGGTCTCTCTGGCAAAATATTCCGAAATACGCACGCAGGCTTTTCCATGCTCGATCCAGAATTTTCTTGTTTCCTCGTCCGGACTCGAAAGCGTAAGTCCGTCTTTGACCTTATCATGTGAGAAAAAGGTCGGGTTAAAGTCAATACCCATATTTCTCTCTTTCGCAAATGCGACCCACTTTGCAAAATGTTTCGGCTCGATCTGATCGCGGTCAACATACTCCCCATCCTCAAAAATCGCATAGCTTGCATGCAGGTTCAGTTTCTTTTTGCCGGGCATCAGTTTGAGCGCCACATCCATGTCCTGCATCAGCTGCTCCGGTGTCTTTGCCTTTCCGGGATAGTCTCCTGTCGTCTGGATCCCCCCGGTTAACGGACCATCGTGGTCAAATCCGGTCACATCGTCCCCCTGCCAGCAGTGCAGGGAAACAGGAATCTCTTTCAGCGCGGCGATCGCCGCGTCCACATCCACGCCTGCCGCCGCGTAGACCTCTTTTGCGGCTTCATATCTTTCTTTCTGTGTCATCCTGTCCTCTCCTTCTTTTTTATCTTATAGGAAATTGCTGTAATCGCAGAGGGAATCAAACGAGAATTTACGTAGTAAATTCTTGGAGCGCAAGCTGCAGAGCTTGCGCTTTTTTATAAATTGTCTTTTTTAAAACTGTTGAAAAATTCCGAATTACCTCTGGATAATATTCATTATAGCATGTAAAATCTAAAAGAACAGGTCTTTGTAAGGAAAATAAAGGGACCTTATTTGCAGCAGATCAAACGAGGAAAGGAAACGCCATGCAGAAAGAACTATTGTCCCGCTTACGCCGGATCACCGAAGAGGAACGCGTGATCCTGGCCGGCGCACAGGATATCAAAAGAGAACTCTATACCACAGAAACAGACTTCATCATTGACAGCCGGAAGCTTCTGCAAAAAGGCCGCCTGATTGAAATACGCCCGCATACAAGATTTGTCCATTTTCCAAAGCACCGGCACAACTACGTGGAAATGGTCTATATGTGCAGCGGCAGTACGACCCATATCATCAACGATTCCGAGCGGATCACGCTAAAAGAGGGCGACCTCCTGTTCCTGAATCAGAACGCGACGCAGGAGATCCTGCCGGCCGGGGAAGAAGATATCGCCGTGAACTTCATTATCCTGCCTGAATTTTTTGACCGTGCCTTTTTCATGATCGAACGGGAAACGATTCTCTATGACTTTCTCGTCTCTTCTCTGTCACCGGCCAGTTCCTATTCCAGTTATCTCCATTTTCAGGCAAAGGACATCCTGCCTGTACAGAACCTGATCGAAAATATGGTCTGGACGCTTCTGCCGCACAAAAACGGCACGAATACCCTCAATCAGACGACGATGGGACTGCTGTTCATGAATCTGTCCCTGTTCGCCGATACGATCAACAAAGACAACCCGCATCAATATGAACAAAATCTGGTATTTTCCGTTTTAAAATACATAGAGACTCACTACAAAAGCGGCACGCTCGCGGAGATCTCTGCAGAGTTAAGACAGCCCGCCTATTATGTCAGCCGCCTGCTCAAAAAACATACCGATGCAAACTTCAAAGAACTATTACAGCAGCGAAAACTCCGCCAGGCCGCTTACCTGCTCTCTCAGACGCCGCTCCCTGTAGAGTCCGTAATGGAAAACATTGGTTATGATAACAGTAGTTACTTTTATCGAAAATTCCGGGAGAAGTACGGCTGTTCTCCGAAAAATTATCGAAAATCACTTTAACTGTTGCAGTAATTTCTGTTTTCCACTACAATGTATTATACTTACTAAAATTTACGAAATTTTGAGATTGGAGGAAGATTATGTTTGGAGCTTTAAAAAATTATTCTCAGGACGGACAGACTGTCACTCTCTGTTATGAAAAGCAGACGGCAAAGATCACTGTGATCAAAGATACCGTGATCAATGTCTTCGTACCGTTTGTCTCACCGCAGCACCGATCAAAGGCAGTCGATGCCGCGGCGTTTGCCGGAGATAAAGAACATCCCGCGGCGTTTACGCTGGACAAAACGGAGACTTGTCTGGTTCTGACGACAGCTTCCCTGATCTGCCGGATCTATGATGATTTCATGATGGATTTCTATGACAGAGAAGGCAGACTGCTGTGTGCTGATTACAGGGGAAAGAGAGAACGGAAGCTCGCTCTCTCAGAGGCGCTTCTTGAGCTTATCAGAAAAGAAGGCCATGACGTAGAAGCCATGAAAAATAAGAATGATAAAGTGCAGTGTATCAAACAGCTTGATGCGGGCGACTGCATCTACGGACTGGGCGATAAGACCGGCCTGCTCAACAAACGCTATTATGAGTATGAAAACTGGAACAGCGATATTCCTGACCCGCATGAGGACAGTTTTAAATCCCTGTACAAGAGCATTCCTTTCTTCATCACCCTGAAAAATAACGGCATTTATGGTATTTTTTATGACAATACTTTCAAGAGTTATTTTAATTTCGGGAAAGAAAACTATTGTTATTATACTTTTGGCAGCGACGACGGCAATCTCGATTATTATTTCATCTCCGGCAGCAATATGCCTGAAATTGTCTCCGATTACACCGCGCTGACCGGACGTATGCCCCTGCCGCAGAAATGGGCTTTGGGCTACCACCAGTCCAGGTGGGGCTATGATAAGGAAGAAACCTTCCGCGATCTGGCAGCCAGATTCAGAGAATACCGGATTCCCTGCGACGCCCTTCATTTCGACATCGACTATATGGACCAGTACAAAGTCTTCACATGGAATAACAAGTATTATTCCGACCCCGCCGCTCTGCTGTCCGACCTGAAACAACAGGGGATCAAGGCAGTGACGATCATCGATCCCGGTGTCAAAGTGGAAAAAGACTACTTTATGTATGAAGAAGGAATGGCAAACGATTATTATGCGAAGTCTCCGGACGGAAGCGTCTATGTAAATGCCGTATGGCCGGGTGATGCGGTCTATCCCGATTTTGGCAAACCGGACGTGCGCAAATGGTGGGGAAAACACCTGCAATTTTATACGGATCTGGGGGTAAGCGGCGTCTGGAACGATATGAACGAGCCTGCCAGCTTTAACGGACCGCTTCCCGACGATGTTATTTTTTCCGATGAAGACCAGACGTCCACACACCGGGAGATGCACAATGTCTACGGCCACAATATGGCAAAAGCCACTTATGAAGGCTTAAAGGAACTGACAGGCAAAAGACCCTTCGTCATTACAAGAGCCTGCTACAGCGGTTCCCAGAAATACGCGGTTGCCTGGACCGGGGATAACCAGAGCCTCTGGACGCATCTGCGCATGGCGATCCCGCAGCAGTGTAATCTCGGACTGAGCGGTATGCCTTTTATCGGCACCGATATCGGCGGCTTCGGCGCGGACACGACGCCTGAACTGCTAGTCCGCTGGGTGCAGACCGGCTGTTTCTCGCCTTTATTCCGCAATCACTGCGCGACCGGATGCAAGAATCAGGAACCGTGGCTGTTCGGAGATGAGGTACTTTCCATTTACCGCAAATATGTCAATCTCCGCTATACGCTCCTGCCATATTTTTATGACCTGTGCAGAGAATGTGAACAAAACGGCCTCCCTGTGATACGGCCTCTGGTACTGCATTATGAAAACGACATGAACGTCAGAAATCTGAATGATGAATTCCTCGTCGGAGAGCACCTCCTCGTCGCGCCGGTCGTAGAACAGGGCGCACGCAAACGCATGGTCTATCTGCCGGACGGCGTCTGGTACGATTACTGGACCCATACAGAGTATGAGGGCAGTCAGTATTATCTTGTGGATGCTCCGCTGGATACCTGTCCGATCTTTGTGAAGGCCGGAACGATTCTTCCCAAAGCGCCCGCACAGATGTATGTTGGCGAACTGGACAATCCGCCGCTCATTCTGGAAGTATATCCCGGCGCCGGATCTTATAAACATTATCAGGACAACGGAGAAGATTTCGCTTACAGAGACGGCGCTTACAATGAATATCTCTTCCGTACGGACGGGCAAAAACAGCTGAAGATCACGAAACTGCATGAAGGCTATCGTGATTATCCGGATATCGTGATACAGTACGTGGAAGTAAAACAGGATGAAACATAACAGTTACTGTTCACTCTGTTCCAGTAACAGGTAAAAATCCATGTAAAATTTGCTTTGCAAATGGATTTTTACCTGCAACTTGCGCAACTTGCAATAGATACGTTTTCGTACGGACTTAGCAGTAAATGCCAAGTCCTGTGTGACAGTAACACATAACATATTTGTAATATAATTGTATGTGCAATCGGCTTGTATTTTGCGCTCAATTCCCTTATAATCAAAAGCAGGATAATAATGATCCATTGATGCAAAAAAGGCTGTGCACATACAGCCGGTGAGAAACAGAGGCGTGATTATAAAATGAATAATTATGAATGGCAGCAAATAGGGGCAGACATCAAAAAACAGGTGCAGGATGCGATCGACGCCAACGATTTTTCCAGACTCAGCAAGACGATAGGGGATACGGTCAGTCAGGCGATCGACGGGGTCGGCAAAAATATAAACGATGTGGTAAACAACGTGCGGGATGAAATCATCCCGCCGGTGCAAAACGGCCCCGATCACAAAGTCATCGTTCCGCAGGGTGAATACATTGATCCGTACCGCGGGCACAATCATCCGGACAAATACAGCGATCCGCGCTATATGAAACCAAACCTGCGGCCCGACAAAAGATATTTTGTCAGGACTCCCCAGGGCAGCATTTCCGGCATCATCTGTATGGTGCTCGGTTACAGTATTTTTGGTGTGTTTGGTTTCTTTTTCAGCGTTATGGCGCTTCTCGCCCTGACAGAACCGGTTCCTTTGGCAGCACTGGGAATATTCGGCATGCTGACCGCTGCCGGGCTGGGCTGCGGGCTGAAAGGTTCCGGGCTGAGAGGACGTGCATCCCGTTTCAAACGTTATGTGTCCGCAGTGCAGAACAAACTTTACTGTTCTATCGAGGATCTGTGTTCCAAAACAGGCAAAAGCAGGAAGTTTGTGATCAAAGATCTGCGCAGAATGATGCAGAACGGCTGGTTTTTGCAGGGACATCTGGACAGAGAGGAAAGCTGCTTCATTGTTAGCGATCAGATTTATGAGCAGTATCAGCTCACGCAGAAAAATTTCGAGGAACAACAGAAACTGCAGATCACACAAAAACAGGACGCTGAGACAGAAGTCAAAAAAAATAATGACAAATCCATTGAAACCGAATATGGCAAAATGTTGGAAGAAGGGCACGCTTACATCCAGATGATACGTCTGTGCAACGATGAGATTCCCGGAGAAGAGATGTCTGAAAAGCTGGACAAACTCGAACTCCTCGTCACAAGGATCTTTGCACAGGTGGAAAAAGAACCCGAACTTGCACCGGATCTTCATAAAATGTTAAACTACTATCTTCCGACCACACAAAAGCTGTTAGAAGCATACCGGGACCTGGACAGACAGAATCTTAATCTGGGTAATATATCCACCACGAAAAAAGAGATCGAAGCAACAATCGACACGATCAATCAGGCCTTTGAAAAATTCCTGGACGAGCTTTTCCGGGAAAAGGCATGGGATATCCAGACAGATATCTCGGTCCTGCATACGATGTTAAAACAGGACGGCTACTTAAACGGTGATTTCAAAAAATAGACAGCCGCCGGCCTATCAGTACATAATTTAAGAGAGGAGATTTTTCATACGATGAGCGAATTGAAAGAGACAGCCGTGCCGACCCTGGTATTCGGTGAGGTATTGGAGGAAAAACAGGTTCCCGCAGAAAGCGCTGCCAGGCAGGAAACCATGGAAGAACCCTTAAACGAATCCATCTTAACGGAAGAAGAACAACGTATGGTGGATGAATTCAGCAACCAGATTGATTTACACAATTCAAATGCAATTTTGCAGTACGGCGTTGGAACACAGAAAAAAATGGCCGATTTCTCAGGCGATGCCCTGGAAAATGTCAAGACAAAAGATCTCGGTGAGATCGGAGAAATGCTCTCCGGCGTCGTCGCTGAACTCAAAGACTTCGACGAAGAGGACACGAAGGGGTTCCTGGGGCTTTTCAAGAAAACCTCCAACAAAATCGACGCTCTGAAAGTAAAATACTCCAAAGCTGAAACAAACATCACGAGAATCTGTGAAGCGCTGGAGCAGCAACAGGTACAGCTTTTAAAGGATATCGCCGTTTTGGACAAAATGTATGATCTGAACCTGAATTATTTCAAAGAGCTGTCCATGTATATTATGGCCGGAAAAAAGAAACTGCAAAAGACAAGGGATGGTGAGCTCGCCGCTCTCGTGGAAAAAGCCAGACAGAGCAATCTTCCGGAAGACGCGCAGGCCGCCAAAGATCTGGAAAGTCTGTGTGACCGCTTTGAAAAGAAACTGCATGACCTGGAACTGACAAGAATGATCTCCATCCAGACAGCACCGCAGATCCGTCTCGTACAGAGCAGCGATACAATGATGGTAGAAAAGATCCAGTCTACCGTAGTCAATACGATTCCGCTCTGGAAGAGCCAGATGGTGCTTGCGCTCGGTGTCAATCACGCGGAACAGGCGGCAAGGGCACAACGGGAAGTAACGGATATGACAAACGAACTGCTGCGCAAAAATGCCGCTGTCTTAAAGACCGCCGCTGTCGCCAGCGCCAAAGAATCTGAACGCGGTATCGTGGATATGGAAACGCTGAAAAATACAAACGCTTCCCTGATTTCCACGCTCGACGAGGTCATGAAGATTCAGGCGGAAGGACGCGAACGCAGAAGGACCGCAGAAGTGGAAATGCAGCATATGGAAGAGGAATTAAAACAGAAGCTGTTGGAAGTGAGCGGACGCAGAGGATAAAGAACGCAGACACAAAAGGGAGAATCGTTATGAAATGCAAACGATTCTCCCTTTTATCTACTCAGGCAGTGCCGCTTTATAATAGAAACAGGTCTTTTCCGGGATGCGGTCAGTCCGCTGTCTTTCCTCATCCACCAGATATTTACTACAGTCTCCGAATACGATCCGCCCGTCAGGCAGCGCGCAGTACAGACAGCCCTCCCAGGCACAGGGCGCTTCGTATGCAGACAGTACGTTGACTGCACTCTCGTCCCCTATATTATAGGTAAAAATCCCGTCATATCCCCAGAATACGAAATCCGTCTCCGCGCCGGGTGCGATAATGTCTATCATGATCGTCCCGTCAGGCACGATCCCTGTCATCACCTCATCCAAAGTTCCGTTCTCCAGGTCTATGGAGGCAATGCCAAGCCGTCTTTCGCCCGCATCCGTTATCTGGGTATACACCCTGCCGTCCCTGCCGATCCCAATGCCTCCCGCCGCGTGTGCGCTGTAGCTGTCGGAAACGATCGATTTCACATAGTTGCCGTTTTGATCAAATACCTCCGCGATGCTTCTTCCTGATGAAAAGATCGACCGCATATAAAGATATCCCTTATCATCTGCCGCCATTCGTTTCACAAGCCCCAGTCTCTCCTGATATGCGGACAGATCGACCTTTTTTTTGAGATTTCCCTGCGCATCCAGAATCCAGAGCGCATTCCTGTAAGTCCTGTCCCCCATGCGGACAGAGTACTCCCCGCCTTGCGTGTACTCCATCAACATCATGTACACATCCCCGTTTTTATTCTGACAGAGTGCGGATATATAAGTCTCGGTATCAAAGTCATCAAAAAACAGTGTCGAATCACTGCCCCCGATCTCCATCGTATGAACCGTGTTCCGCCCGGTCAGGAAAATGCAGTCCTGTCCGGCAAACATATCTTTGATGGACAGATCTCCCGTATAGGGAATCGTCAATTCCTGCGCAGAATCCCGGACTGCATCGCTTTGCAGGATTTCCTGCTTCGTCGCTTCTACAGGCGCAGCATCTTTTTCCCTCTCCTGTGCGATCTCCTGCGCCGGAAATTCTATCGTCCCCGCAGCAATCTCTTCATTCATCTTCTGCAGACTGTAGTCTCTTTTACACAGGAAATCAATAATCTGTAATAACTCTTCGTCCCCCATCTCTTTCTCCGGAAAGAAAAAGGTCGACGTGTCCTGAGAAAAGGCTACCCCTTTTCCCCTGTACTCAGCAGGCTCCTCGATCATGGTAAGTGTCTTCTCCGGGAAGCGCCCCTCCGTCTCATACAGATTCCGCAGCTGCTCCAGTCGCTCTTTTTCCGACTCCATATACGGACGGTTATAATGATCCGCCCCCGCTCCGGATGTATAAAGATGTATAAAATAGTCTTCTATCTCTTTCCGGTTCATCGCTTCCATCCGCCGCTGCAAAGCACTGACCGCAGCAGTCACCGTAATGGATAACAGGCATGTCATAACTGCCGACAATACCAGCGCTTTCTTCCACGTCATACGGAAAATACCGCGCTTTTGGGGAAGACTGACAAGGATGTCGTCAATCCTTTCCTGTACTGAATCCGGCACGACCGTTTTTTCTTTCCCCGCCATCCGAAACAGTTTCTGATCAAAAGAATCAATCCGGTCAGTTTTTGGTTTTCGATTTCTATTCATGTCGCTCATATGGCTGCTCCTTTCTGTCTTTTTTATGCGTCCGGTCCAAGCTCTTTTTTCAACTGCTTTTTTGCCCTGGAAAGCCTTGATTTGACCGTCCCCTCCGGAATATGAAGGATCCTGCCGATCTCTCTGACAGACAGCCGCTCATAATAATACAGAATGATTACTTCCCTGTATATCACTTCCATCTTCACGACAATGTCCCACAGTTCATGGTACTCGTCGTAAAACTCCGGCATATAATCCTCCACATTCTCAACAGGCGCGGTACGCCTGTTTTTTGCATAAATCTTCTTTGCCTCATTCGCGGCGATCTGCATGATCCATGCCCGAAAACATTCCTGTTTGCGTAACGTGTGTAATTTTTCGTACGCGATCAGGACGGATTCACTGACCGCATCCTCCGCGTCCTCGCGGTTATTTAAGACCGCATACGCAAGTCTGTACAGATTCGGCATAGATTCGCGAACGTATCTGCAAAATGTCTCATAGTCCATACCAGACATGTTCCACCTCCTTTGCATGTTAATCAGCCGGCTTTTGCTAAAGAACGCCTTATTTTGAGCGTTCTTATTTATTATGATAAGGCAAAGGACAGAAAGGTTCCCGGAAAAATTATTTTACCTGCATTCTCCGGTAAACCGCATAGATGACCGGGAATAACAGGACTGACAACAGGCTGTAAAGACCCGGCAGTATGTGCAGGGAGCCTGCGATTCTCCCGCCCACACGATACAGGTAAAAATAGCTGATGCACTGCTTCATATCCAACAGTCTGTCCGGCATGAGCGCCAGTACCTTATCGACCCAGAACATGTCGGCCCCGCCGACAAAACTCGGCAAAAACAGGATAAAGAACGGAACTATCACGGCTAACACCGCTGACTTCGTTCTGGCAGAGACCAGCATGGTCAACAGCGAAAAGAAAAGTGTCCCGATGTATCCGCCAAAGACGATCAGCAGATACTGCTGAAAATTTGTCAGCGAATAGAGGCTTTTCCAGCTTACATGATTGGTCTGAATGGGCAGATCCGCCCCGTCCGCCCCCAGTATGCCGAGCACGATAACAGAATAGAGCAGGACTGTCACAAAATATACGACTGTGACAAACAAAAATGCCGCACCAAGCTTCGCCGCCACCGCCTTTCCTCTTCCATGGCAGGAGGAAAAAAAGACCGCATCCGCTTTCTGCTGAAACTCCCCGGAAAAAATGCTCGCACAGACAAAGGCAAGCACCAGCATCATCAGCATGATGACCGTCGACGCAAACGCAAACAGCTGCTTCCAGCCATCCGCATAATCATAATAGAAAGGCGTCTCAACCGCCTCATAGCGCCCGATCAGCCAGGCCCGTTCCTCATCATCAAAACGGTACTCCTGTTCCGGTTCTTCCAGCCACTCCTGCAGGCTGCGGACTCTGTTTCCATAGAAGTACCGGGCATCCTCCGGCATGAGTGAATTGGGCTTATAATAATCCGCCTCACGGAACTTGCAGAAAGAGCGCATTAACAGATAATAGATATCATGAAATCCCAGCTTCCATCCGTATGCGATATTGCTGCTTTGCACATCGTCCGCACGCCCCTCTTTTGTATCATTGATCCGCCTGTTTTCTGCGATCACCTTTTCTATGACTTCTTCAGTCAATGGTCCGCTCCACTCTTTTTTCATCTCTCTGAGCCTGGAAATGGCAGGCAGACCATACACATGCTCCCCGTTATCGTCTACATAATAAACGTCGTGGATTGCAAAATAACATGTAGCTGCCAATACCGCCGCCAATACGAGCAGCGCCATCTTCGTTCCTTTTTTCACCAGTATCTTTTTCCATTCATAGTACAGCATCGTCTTCCCCCGCTTTCTCTCCAAAATAAGATAAAAATACATCTTCTAATCCCGGCATCTCCTCCACGGCCTCCGGGTGTGGTTTTTCCGCTGACAGGATACGGAGTTCCATCCCGGACGGCGTGCTCCTGGCATTCGCAGTCTTATACTGTCTGGCGCAAGAAACCGCCTCTTCCCTTCCAAGCGACAGCTTCCATACCTTATCGGGTATGTCCGCTATGATCTTCTCCGGGCTTCCGGCATGTACAAGTTCTCCCTCCTTCATCAACAGGATCTCATTGGCGATCGACTCCACATCCGACACGATGTGAGTCGATAAGAGTACCAGCCGATCCTGTGCGAGTTCGCTGATCAGATTGCGGAAACGAATCCTTTCATTCGGATCGAGCCCCGAAGTCGGCTCATCCAGTATCAAAATCTCCGGGTGGTTGATCATCGCCTGCGCGATCCCCGCCCTGCGCTTCATACCGCCCGAAAGCTTACGCATCTTCTTATTCTCCGCCTTCGTGAGGCCTACCCTGACAAGCAGTTCTCCTACCCGCTTTTTGGCTACCGCCTTATGCACGCCCTTGATCGAGGCGATATACATCAGATAGTCCTTCACCGTAAAATCAGGATAAAACCCGAAATCCTGCGGCAGATACCCCAGAAGCTTCCTGTAATCGGCCCCCATCCGGAAAATATCTGCCCCATTGCACAAAATTCTGCCCTCTGTGGGCTTTAACAGCGTACACAGCATACGCATCAGCGTCGTCTTACCCGCGCCGTTTAGCCCGAGCAGTCCGTAGACCCCGTTTTCCATCGTGTAATTCAGATGGGTTACGGCCGGTGTCTTTTGAAATGTTTTCGTTACATTCTCTATTTTTAATTCCATTCCGATCCCTGTGCCTTTCTGTTCTGTGATTTTTCTACCTTACTGTTTCAATCTGACCGTCTGCCTTCAGACGGCACTCTGGTTATTCGCTGTCCGCAGCGATGAAATCTGCGTCATTTTCCCGTATGATCTTTCTGACCACATAGGTCAAATAGAACAATGCCATGCAGCAGACCGTGATCCACAATGGCATGGAGATTCTGTCGTATACCTGATCGCTCAGGATCACCCGCACCCACACATAGCAGCATGCCAGCGATAAGAAACAAGCCGGATATTCGGAGCCGATATAACGGCTGCAAAGCGTCCGCAGACAGATACTGCAGGTCACTGTCATCGGCAGGAAAAACTGTATCACAATCTCCCATATACTGACCGATGCAGTCATTACTACAACCCCCGCGAAACAACTCACAAACATACCATCCACCGCCGCGAAAATAAGCAGCCGTGCCGCGTAAATCTGTCTGAGAGAATAATATGCCGTTTCCTCCACTTCTATCATGTTGGCACTGCGGTTCTTCCACAGTTCCGGCATCAGGAAGATCACGAACAGAGTCGCCGCCACACAGAGCATTCTCTGTACCCATCTGCTGTCTCCCGTTTCCCGGATGGTCAGCGCCGCAAAAAGCAGAGACAAAAACTGTAACATCCACCATCTTTTCCGGATAAAACGAATCTGCTGGCACATAAACTCCAGAAAGTCAGTCTCATGCCTGACAGCATTCTCATAAAAGCTTTTCTTTGCCATGACAATTGTGTCTTTTACTTTTGACTCGTCTGGTCTGGAAAAACATTCCTTCCCATATGCAGTCAGCTCCTTTTCTATCTGATTCAAACCGATCCCTCCTGTTCCAGCTCCGCCCGCAGCAATTCTTTCGCCCTCTTCATACGGTATTTCACGAGAGGAAGCCCGATCTGTAAAATACCGGCCGTTTCCCGCAGGCTCAATTCATGAAAATAGTGCAGGACGACCGCCTCGCGCAGTTCATCCGGCAGTTTCTTTAACGCACTCTCTAAATAAAGCTTTTGGTCGAACTGTTCCATCTCATCCTTCCCGGCTTCTTCCGTTCTTTTTTGCTCCCCCTCGTCCTCCAGGAAAAGATATTCCCGCCTCTTCCTTCCCCAGTCGATGCAGAGATTTCTGGCTATGGTGTACAGATAATTCAGACTCCTGCCATTGTGCCTGTAGGAGGCCAGTGCGGCAAAAAAACGGACAAACGTCTCCTGCGTCAGATCCTGTGCCGTGTCTCTGTCCGGGCAGTGATACTGACAATACTGCAGAATCTTCGCATAATACTTCCGCACGAAGAGATCCATCGCCTCTTCATCGCCGTTTTTCATTTTCCACACCAAAAGAAAATCCTGCTGCATGGGAACCTCCTTCCGTCATATTTGAAAGCGCTTTCTAATCAGTATAACGAACCTGAGAATGGATTGGATAGGCTGTATTGATTTTTTTGTGAATTTTTTTAATGAACGCAGTTCTATACAATGAATGCTCTCATAGGTTTGCATCTTGTACCTGCGTGGAGATTGCAGACAGGTATAACATAGACATTTGCGATGATGAAGATGTACTCATCGATGAATGAAAATACAGATTAAAAACGTGATCCCTCTCCCTGTATTGGGGAAGTCGGCGCTGAACGCGGCATCCGCGGCGAACAGCACAAGGAAGGCAAGACTGACCGCCAACCGTATCTTTTCCGGTATTTTCCCATAGACAGCCGTATATACCGGCAGGAGCACAGACATCAGAAAAACGCCGCCGACACCGAACATCAGACAGCTCAACAGACAGATATGACCGTTCAGGTTAAGGAACATACCACTGTAATCCCACCACCTGACGCCCCACATTTTCAGGAGGAAGTATCCGGCAGCGTATTCTAACACGGCGCAGACACTCAGCGAAACAAAAAACACAGGCAAAGGTCTCTTACGCTGCCTGTACAGTAAGAAATATAAAAATAACGCCCCTGCTCCGTAGACAGGCAGCCAGGGGCCTGTTAAAATACCACGGTTTACAAACTGTTTCTCACAGACGAGATAAATGCACACTTCCCAGATCCACCCAAAAAAAGAAACCAGAAAGAACAGCAGTACGAAATAATCAAAAGAATACATTTTATTTTTCATATCTGCTATTCTGTCCGGTTTTTTATGGTTTATACAAATCTTTCGCCGCTACGCCAGTTCACTCAATCCTGTGTACAGATTATAGTATCTGCCGTGCATTGCGAGCAGATCGTCATGATCGCCGCGTTCGATGATCTCCCCGTTTTCTAATACCATAATCGCATTCGCGTTTCTTACGGTGGAAAGTCTATGTGCAATAACAAGTGTTGTTCTATGTGCCATCAATCTGTCCATGCCGTGCTCGATATGTTTCTCCGTCCGCGTATCTACGGAGCTTGTCGCCTCATCGAGAATCAGAATCGGCGCTTTGGAAATGGACGCCCTTGCAATGTTCAGAAGCTGTCTCTGCCCCTGGCTCAAATTGGCGCCGTCGCCCTCTAACATCGTGTCATAACCATGTTCAAGCCTCATGATAAAGGAATGGGCGCTTGCCATCCTAGCCGCCTCCTCCACTTCCGCATCCGTGGCATCCAAACGGCCATAACGGATGTTTTCTCTGACTGTCCCGGTAAAAAGATGGGTGTCCTGGAGCACCATCGCGATGTTCTTTCGCAGATCGTCCCGTCTGATATCCCTGATATCGATACCGTCTATCAGGATGCGTCCCGATCCAATATCATAAAAACGATTAATCAGATTGGTGATAGTCGTCTTTCCCGCACCCGTGGAGCCGACGAAGGCGATCTTCTGCCCCGGTTTGGCGTACAGTGATACATCTTTTAAGATCGTCTTTTCCGGTACATAACCAAAGGTAACGTGTTCTACTGTCACCGCACCTTTCATTTCCATTCCATCCATCTTACTATAACGACCGTTATCGCCGCTTACCTGATAGAAGAACTTTCCGTCCCGTTCTACGACCGCCACAGCGTCCGCTTCATCCTGCGTCTCCGGTTCTCTGTCCATCACGTCAAACACACGCTCTGCGCCGGCCAGCGCGGAAAAGATGGTATTCACCTGCATGGAAATCTCGTTGATCGGGCGGCTGAACTGTCTGGAATAATTGACAAAAATGGTAAGTCCGCCGAGATCAAATCCCCTGAGCACGCACAAAATACCGCCGATGCAGGCCGTCAGTGAATAACTGACCTGGCTTAAATTCCCCATGACAGGCCCCATGATGCCGCCAAAAAACTGCGCGTTGATCTGTTTACGGCAAAGGTCTTCATTTAGATATGTAAATTCTTCTTCCGCGATGTCCTCGTGGCAGAATACTTTGACGACCTTCTGACCCGTGACAGTTTCCTCGATATAACCGTTTAACGTGCCGAGCGCAGCCTGCTGCTGCTTGTAATATTTGCGGCTTCTGTGAGCCACAGCTCTTCCCGCCCGAATCATGAGCGGTGCCATAACAATTGTTATTATTGTCAGGTAGATATTGGTATAGACCATGAGGATAACAGTTCCTACGATGTTGATCGCCCCGGAGATCAGCTGATTGACCGTATTATTTAACATCTCCCCCACAGCATCGACGTCATTGGTAAAGCGGCTCATGACATCGCCGTGATTCGTCGTGTCATAAAATCTGACCGGCAGTTTCTCAATCTTGCAAAAAAGATCGTCACGCAGTTTTTTCAGCGCATTCTGGGAAACCGCGATCATGATCCTCGACTGCAGATACTGCGCAATGATCCCGACCGCAAAAATGCACCCCATCAATACCAGCGACCGCATCAGGGTTTCCCGGCTTCCCTCCGGAGAAACAAGATTGTTGATGACCGGACGCAACAGATAAGAACCCGCCAGACTGGACACCGTGTAGGCGATGATGCAAACAACACAGACCGCAAGTTTCCACTTCTCATTTCCGATATAAGAAAAGAGCCTGCCGATCGTCTTTCCAATATTCTGCGGTTTGGATGTCCCCATCGGACCTCCCCGCCGCGGTCCTGGCCCCGGTCCGGGTCCTCTGCGTCCGGGCGGCATATCCGCCTCATTCCTTCTGTATTTTTTCTCCAGACGCTCTATTCTTGACTGGTCCATCAGGCGCTCACCTCCTTCTCTCTGTCCATCTGAGAATCATAAATCTCACGATAAGCCTGATTGGAAGCAAGCAGCTGTTCGTGCGTACCGCTTCCGCTGATCTTGCCCTCTTCCATCACCAGAATCAGATCCGCATCCATCACGGAACTGATACGCTGTGCAATGATCAGCTTCGTTGTCCGGCGCAGTGTCGTATGGAAGCACTCTCTGATCTTTGCCTCCGTCGCCGTGTCTACCGCACTCGTGCTGTCATCCAGAATCAGGATCTTAGGTCTTTTCAACAGGGCTCTTGCAATACAGAGCCTCTGCTTTTGCCCGCCGGATACGTTGACGCCGCCCTGTCCGAGTTCCGTCTCATATCCATCCGGGAAACTGTTTACAAAGGCATCCGCCTGCGCGTATGCCGCCGCTTCCCTGATCTTAGCGGTCGATGCATTTTCATCTCCCCATTGCAGATTTTCCAGGATCGTGCCGGAAAAAAGGACATTTTTCTGTAAGACCATACTCACGCCGTTACGCAGATGACGCAGGGAATATTCTTTCACATTGATGCCATCGACCAATATCTCTCCCTCGTCCGCATCATACAGACGCGGGATCATCTGTACGAGCGTCGTCTTTCCGGAGCCGGTGGAACCGATGATCCCCACCGTCTGGCCCGGCTCAACCTGAAACGAAATGTCGTCCAGCACTTTTTCCTGACTGTTTTTATAATAGCGGAAGGAGACATGCCGAAACTCGATCCTTCCCTCCTCCACTGTCTTTTCTTTCTGTAGCGCCGCGTCGTCCGTGAGGTCGATCTCTGTATCGAGCACTTCTCCGATCCGCTTCGAGGACGCCACGGCTCTGGAACTCTGCAAAAGTACCATCGCCAGCATCATCAGCGACATTAAGATCTGCGTCACATAAGTCGTAAAGGCCGTCAGGTCTCCGACCGGCATCGTACCGCCGAGAATCTGATTGCCGCCAAACCATACGACCGCCATGACCGTCAGATTCATGGCAAGTGTCATGATCGGCATCTGAATGATCACTACTTTAAAGGCATTCAGGCTCGAATCTTTCAGATCCCCATTCGCCTGCGCAAAACGCTTTTCCTCATAATCTCCGCGGACGAAAGATTTGATGACCCGCACATTGGTCAGGGTCTCCTGAATATTGGAGTTTAATTTGTCCAGTTTCTTCTGCATCAGCTCAAAACGGGGAAACGCGATTCTGATGATCGTTCCGATTGCCGCCGCCAGAAGCGGCGCCACGATCAGGATGATCACCGCCAGGGAAGCATTCATCATAAATGCCATGATCACGGCGCCAATCAGCATCCCCGGCGCCCGCAGCATCATCCGCAGTCCCATCATAATCACGTTCTGAAGCTGCGTAATATCGTTTGTCAGCCGCGTAATCAGCGAGCCCGTGCTGAAACTGTCTATGTTTGCAAAGGAAAATTTCTGTACCTTCTGAAACAGGTCCTTCCGCAGATCCCTTCCAAAGTGCATGGCAGCCTTAGCCGCAAAATAAGCGCCCCCCATGCCTCCGATCATCATGATGAAGGCTGTGACTACCATCATGACCCCTTTGTAGATAATATAGGGAACATCATGCCCGGCCGCACCGACATTGATAATATCTGCCATCATAGCCGGAAGCAGAACCTCCCCGACTACCTCCGCAATCATCATAAGCGGCCCTAAGATAAAGGCGGACAGATAAGGCCTTACGTATTTCCAGTAACGTTTCATTGCGATAAATCCTCTCCTTTCTCCTCCTGCAATATCTGATTCAGATTATCGTAAGCTCTTTGCATCAGCCGATTGAACTGCTCGATCTCTTCCGGCGCAAAGCCTGCGAACATTCTCCGCTCCACCTCGTCAAACATGCGGATGCTGCTGCAGATAATCCGGCCGCCCCGCTCCGTGATCTTCACCTGATTGCTCCGGTGGTCCTCCGCGTTTGTCTCCCGCTCTATATAACCGCATTTTTCCAGTTTGCCCAAAGAGACCGCGACCGCGGCGGGAGAAATCTCCAGAATCGAAGCCAGCTCGCTCTGTGAGCAGTTCGGATTCTTTCCCAGCATCATCAAAAGTCTGTGCTGGCTGCGGTAAACAGCCTCATCCAGTGTCTTTAGTTTTTTTCCGATACAGCGCCGCAGCAGACCATCGGTACGGCGGAAACAATCTGCGGCAGCGTGACAGGGAGATGCAGCGCGTTGTTTTTGCATAAAATCAGGGCTCCTTTCAGGGAATGCTCGTCAGATACTCACGATCATAGAATCAGCATTTCGTTAACTACATAATTATTAACATATTAACTATTAACCTGTTAACTATTTTAAGCGGGTATTTTTATTTTGTCAACCCTGAAATTCCCGTTCTGTATCTGAAAAAAAAGAAAACGGCCCAGTTCGTAAGCTGTGCCGTTTCCTGAAATTACAAAATTGCATTTCTATAGTTTACACTTCTATAGTTACATTTCTATAGTTACATTTTTATATCTTCCATTTGTACCTTTCTACAGTTCTTCCGGTATCACGATGGAAGCGATCAGATAAATGAGCGCCCCCGTTCCGCATCCTGCAAAGGAACATACCAGCCAGATCAGCCTGACGATCGTGGGATCAATGTTCAGGTATTCTCCCAGGCCTCCGCAGACTCCGCAGATCATCCGGTTCGTTCTTGAACGTGTCAGTTTTCTGTAATCGTTATTCATGCTGTTCCCTCCTCTATTCCTTTTATTACCATTGTGTGAAGCTAATATCCACGCTTCCGACCGAGCAGGCGATTTCCATCCACTGTCCGGCACGGTTGTTGATACTCCTTTCTGTGGCAGGGCCGCTATACTTACTGTCTCCGATGCGGATGCTTCCCATATCACATTCCAGTTCATAATTATAGTCCATCTCTGTACCCCGCAGCGTCAGATCGATACTCCCCACCTCACACTCTGCATTCACTTTCGAGGCACTCCCGGTTATCTCGATGCCTCCGGCTCCGGTCTCTAAATCTAACTCCGCCACTTCAAGGTCATCGACACGTACACCTCCCGCATCGCTTTCTACGGAGCACTTTGCTGCCGTTATTTGGCCGATCTCGGCCGTACCGGCGCCAACGTTGATTTCAATGTCATCCGCAGACAGTTCCGTCAGAGTCATCTTCCCGGCTTCGGCGGTAATATCGATCTGCTCCGCCGCCAGCGCAATGTCACACGCCATGCTTCCGGCACCTACCGCAATGTCAATTTCCTTTAAATACCCCATGCCATCCGGCAGATACAGATAGATCGTTCCGTTTTTGGCTGCGTCAAATACATCATTCCACGCGTGTACGCTTTTTTCAAACTGCAGTTTAAATACGCCGTTTTTGAGACCATATTCCAGTGTCCTGGCTTCCGAATCGTTTTTTACCCAGACAAATTCATCGTCCGATTCTTCGATCACCAGATTGACGCCGCCAAGGTCAATGTCAAGTTCTGTGATATTGGATGCCCAACAGTCTGTCTGGACAGCGCCTTTATCTTCCACCGGTTCCTTCACGGATTCTTTCACTGATTCCTTCACCGATTCTTTCACCGGTTCAAACGTCTCTGTCTTCGTATCATCCCAATCCGTATCCTCTGCATCTTCCCAGACCGAACGCCAGATTTCCGGCAGATCGTCCCAGTTTGCCGACCAGATTCCGTTCCAGCCTATATTAAGCAGTCTCTCTTTGCCCGCATTTCTGATCCCGCATGCCTCCAGCTGAGCAAAACCGCCTGCCACACCGAAGATCCCCCAGAAAGCAGTTCCAAAAATAAATAACACCAGTGCGGATAATAAACATACCTTCGTAAATTTTCTCATGCCCTAACGCCTCCTCTATGCAAAATACTGTGAACTGTTTTAGCGATTCCTCTGACGATTGCCGGGATCAGCGTACCGCAGATCAACACAACAAGCCAAAGGAAAGCCAACCCGAGTGCAATACAGATCATACCGCCGCCCATCATGCACAATCCTCCAAGCGGCAGGCCAAACATCAGGCCGATCCCGTATACAAAAACACCGATTCCCACGACAATTAACACAACAGCTGCTATTCCAAGTCCAAATACACAGCCGATCAGTCCGCCGAAGACACCGAGCACGGCCCCCAAAAGTCCGCCGCCCACGCCAAGCAGGACCGGAGCCGCAAAAATGCACAACAGAATGATCAGTGCGATCGCGCCTCCCGACAGTTTCCGTTTATCCTGCCTTTCTGCTGCATTTCCCTGTCCTGCGCCATTCGTATAGGTGTTTTGATAACTTCCGTTATTATTTGAACCGCGATATGGATTACCGTCGCTGTTCCACTGACCGTATCCGTAAGCATTGCTTCTGTACGGATTTTCTCCCGCGCCGGTCTGACCGGGATTCAACACCTCATTATTTTTTCTGGTCTCATACCCGGAAAATCCCTTCTCCGTAAACTCTCCCATATTCCCGCCATCGGATAATCCGGCTCTGATCGTTCTCGCCAGCTGCTCCGGCGAACCAAGCGAGGCGATCACGCTCTGCTCGTTCTCTGCTCCTGCATCGTCGAAATAGTCATTATAATACTGGATTGCTTCCTCCCGTTCTGCCGGAGAGACATCTGTCAGCAATGCCGCCAGCTTTCTCATAAAATCTGCTCTGCTCATTTTTTCAATCCTCCCTCAAAAATAGTGTTCAACTTCGCAGAATAGCGATACCATTCACTGATGTACAGATTGAGCTGCGCCCGCCCTTTTTCCGTCACATTATAATAACGTCTGTTACGTCCCGCACACTCCATATCGTACACCTCAAGACATTCATCTTTTTGCAGCCTGCGAAGCACCGGATATAATGTAGATTCGGAAATTTCAATGACCTGACGGACTTCCTGTGTTATTTTATATCCGTATGTGCCCTCCGTCTCACTCGATACAACAGCAAGAACAATCGCATCGAGCAGTGCGGCGCCCGTATTGAAAACCATACGATATCCTCCTCTCCCTTTTCTTACATACTTCATAAGCAATCCCGCTTTCAGATTTGAATTGTTACTGATTATGTTTCCTTTATAATATTATGATTTCTTATAATATTATATAATGTATAATATTATTGTTATAGATACTATACGATATATAATATTATTTGTCAATATATATTATAAAAAATGTAACGAAAAAGAAGGCTTTATCAGCTTGTCATATTTTGTTGTTTATATTAATATAAAAATATGAAACATTTTATTTTATAAGGAGGTATTTCTATGGATTCAAGTGTTCAAATGGTTGCATGGATTATTTCGGCTTTGATTGCCGCTTTGATGGGTGGACTTACTTTTATGAATTTCCGTAATTTTAAGCAAAGAAGCAATCTGCTTAACCGTGCAAGTGAGATGACGGGCAGCGTCGGCGGAAAAATCAGCGATGTGGTACAGGTTTACCGCAGAAACAGATCGTTTCGCTGGAAAAATGAATATCCTGTAATAACCTATTCAGTGGGAGACCGGGATTATACAGTAAAGCTGGAATACGCGGAAAAAAGAGCCGGACATTATAACCTGGGAGAGCGCTGTCGTATCTGCTATGTCCCAACGGATCCTTCCTGCTGTATCGTAGAAGAGTTTCGCAAATCGCTTCAGAGTGCCCGTAAGAGATCACTGGTCGGGATGGTGATACTCGGACTCTTCTTTCTCAATATTGTATTTTCTCTGATCACCGGACTGGTGTAACCATCAAAAAAGACCCGTTGTCAGAGCATGGAAATCATGCGCTGACGGCGGGTCTTTTGTCACTCTGTCTATCTCTTCCCGATCTCCCTGTCGCTTTCCGAAAGACGACTGTGCGCTTTGATATAAGCCGTGATCTCGTCTAACTTCGTGAACGCAAGACCGACATAGCTGTCTGCACAGCCGTAGTACAATGCGATCCTGCCGCTCTCCGAATCATGGATCGTTGCACACGGGAAGCATACATTGGGAACGAATCCTCTCTCCTCATACCACGCTTCCGGTGTCAGCAGGAAGTTTTCACACCGATACAGCACTTTGGACGGATTGTCGATGTCGAGGATCGCACCGCCGATGCTGTACACGAAGCCGTTGCAGGTGCCGGTCACGCCATGATAGAACAACAGCCAGCCTTCGGTCGTCTCGATCGGAGCCGCGCCGCCGCCGATCTTCACGTTCTCCCACCAGGAGGAACTGCTGCCCATCACGTGTCTGTGTCTCCCCCAATAAACCATATCCGGGCTCTCGCTCAAAAAGATATCGCCAAAAGGCGTATGACCGGAGTCGGAAGGACGGCTGAGCATCATGAACTTTCCGTTGATCTTTCTGGGAAAAAGCACCGCATTCCTGTTAAACGGAATGAACGGATTTTCAATTCTCACGAACGATTTAAAATCTGTCGTCTTTGCTATGCCGATCGAAGCGCCGTAAAAATCCTGACACCAGATGATATAGTATGTATCTTCCACCTTCACCAGACGCGGATCATAGGCATATCTGGGCATGAAATCGTTTCCGTCTTCATCTTTAAACGGGATCTTATTCTTATCAAACTCCCAATGAACCGCGTCTTTGCTGCGGCCCAGATAGATGTATGGAATACCATTTGTCTGTTCCCCTCTGAACACACCGATAAATTCATCGCCGTAAGGCATTACCGCGCTGTTAAAGATTCTGGCAACACCTTCCACCGGGTTTCTGCCGATAATCGGATTTTCACTGTATCTCCAGATCGGCGCGCCGCTTAAACCTTCCGGTTTCTCCTGCCAAGGCACATTTTTTACGACAGGACTGATCATCTTAATTTCGCTCATACACTTTCTCCTTCTTGTTTTATTGCTGATTTTGCAAAAATTTCAGGTTTTCTCTGATCAGATCACATCTTTGTGCCACACACTCTACGGAGCGCAGCGGGTCTTTCGGTGTGTGAAATACATAATCGATCAGTTTCTCCACAGTTGTCACGGCCACATGCATTCTCGTATCGCTGGAAGCATAATAAATGTATACCGTCCCGTCATCGGCTGCGATCGCTCCGTTGGTAAATACAACGTTGGAAACATCTCCGACGCGTTCGCCCTCCCTCGGTCCGATCAGCATGCCGGAAGGTTCTGCAATCACTTTGGAGGGATCCTTTAAATCCGTGGCAAACGCATAGATCACGTAGCGCAGGCCGGCCGCCGTATTTCTGACGCCATGTGCGATATGGATCCACCCTTTTTCGGTCTTAATGGGAACCGCGCCCGCACCGTTTTTGGCTTCCGTGATCGTATGGTATCTGCGAATGCTTGTCATCTTCTCCTCATCGATGACCGCATGGGTAATATCATCGCAAAGACCGAAGCCGATACCACCGCCGGAACCGGTCTCGATGAAATCATCCATCGGCCTTGTATAGAACGCATATCTGCCGTCTACAAATTCCGGATGCAGCACTACATTTCTCTGCTGCGGGGAATGCAGTGTCTTTAAATTGGGAAGTCTCTCCCAGTTTATCAGGTCTTTCGTTCTGACAATGCCTGCTGCCGCAACCGCCGCTGACAGGTCACTTACCGACGTATCCCTGCTTTCTGAACAGAAAACACCATAGATATAACCGTCCTCATGCTGTGTGAGACGCATGTCGTACACATTGGTCTCCCCCGGGCAGGTATCCGGCAGCAAAATCGGATACTCCCGGAAGCGGAAACCGTCTACCCCGTTGTCACTCTCCGCCACGCCAAAAAAGGACTTCCTGTCGTTTCCCTCAATGCGGGCAACCAGACAGTACTTTCCGTTTAACAGGATCGCGCCGGAATTCATGACCGCATTGACACCGAGCCGTTCCATGAAAAAGGGATTCGTCTCCGGATTCAGATCATACTTCCAGGTCAGCGGAATATGTTCCCTTGTCAAAACCGGATATTCATACCTGTCATAGATCCCATTGTAAAAATCCGATCGAATATTCTTTCTCGCAGCCAGTTTCTCATATTTCGCCAGTTCTTCATAATATCTGCTGTGCAGCATCTTTGTGATTCTCCTTCCTTAATTTATAGTCCACCTTATGCCTTCCTGCCTTTTTATGACCTCAATGCACATTCTGCCGTTATGGTACGGACATTTCCACGGTTCGACGATCGGTTTGCCGCTCACCGCTTCTCCCTGCTGTGTGACATCCCAGAACCACTCGGAACCGGGTCTTTTGTCGATCATATGTGCTTTGACAAATTCCCACACAGCCTGCGCCGCTTCCAGATATTCTTTTCTTTCCGGCAGAAGCTGGCATCCGTTTAAGAAGCCGACGATGGTTTCGGCCTGCACCCACCAGATGCGGTTCGTATCCACCACGCCCTTTTCACACTCATTGGCAAGAGAGTTCCCGTCAAACGCCGTCTCATAAATCTCGTTTGTCAGCTCCAATATGATCGGCAGCATCTTCTCCTGATAGTTCTCTTCTCCCAGGATCTCCACACCCCTGCCCAGCAGCCACGCCGTTTCGATATCATGACCGTAGGAGTGCAGATCGAGGATCGAGTTCATTTCTCTGTCAAAAAAGACTTCCTGACGGCGGCGCACGGGATTATAAACCTTATCCGCAAACGTATCGAGTATCCACTCCAGTCTTTTTTTCACTTCCGCGTCCCTGTTTACGCGGTAAAGTTCTGTGTAGGCTTCAAACACATGCAAAAGGGTATTCATCGTCTTATCTGCGATCACGCCGTTTTCGGAGAGTTTGTCATTCCGGATCTCCACAAAATTCCTGTCAAACGCCTCTTGATAGCCGATCTCGTCCATGCAGCGGTTCTCGATGAGATGAAACAGTTCCATCGCCAGTTCCAGTGCACTCTCATCGCCGGAAGCGTCGTAATAAGATGCGAGCGCATAGATCGAAAATGCCTGATTATAAGTATGCTTGGTCGTATCTTTCGGCGTTCCGTCATAGTTCACCGACCAGTAGACGCCGCCCTTTTGCCTGTCAACACAATAGTCCCTCATGAACACATAACCATGTCTTGCTTCTTCCAGAAGGCTTTCCTCTTTCAAAAGCAGATAAGCATTTGCAAAAAACCATGTAATACGGCTGTTTAAAATACAGCCTTTGACTGCCTTCTTATCAACATTCAGCGCGAAGTCCATGAAACCGTAATACCCGCCAGCCTCATCGTCCCGAAGCTTCTTCCAGAACGGGATAATGCAGTCCGTCAGATGCGCTCGTATTTCCTCAACCATTTCCGCCGCCCCTTTCTTTTTTGTTTTTATTAAATTAATTATTAAGTTAATTTAATTATATATCACTTTATATTTTAATCATCAACCATTTTTGTTCATTATATATTATTCTTGTTATCATTGATTTTTTCGCTTATTTCAACAACTTTATGTCCCGTTATTTATGCAATATGCCGATAATTAGTCTGAGACAATTGCCCGTTCTTGCGTCATTTTCTTTATTATTGTAAAATATAAAGTAAAAATTAAGCACATTGCCTTTACAATCTGATGACAGGAGGCTCTTATGGACTTTACATCTTCTCTGCTCGAAGCGCTCGCAGACAGACCATCCCTGCCGGAAGGCGTCTCTCCTCTGCTGTTTGCCGGACGTCCTTATTCCCGGTTAAAAGAAACCGAGGAGAATCTTCTGACGATCCTCTCGGGCGGAACGATTGAAACGGAGACAGGCGCTCCCTATTCTTTTTCTTTTCACCCGTTCGAATGCCGGATGCTTTTGTATACCCGGCACGGCGGCGGCACACTGCGGCTGGGCGGCAGGACGCATTCTTTAAAGGAGGGAACGCTTCTTTACCAAAACTGTGCGGGCGCTCCTTTTCAGATCGCGGTTTCCGCTCCTGTCTGGCACTACAGCGTCTTTTTCATCAGAGGAACGCTTCTGCCTTATTATGAATCGCTCGTTCCATTTGAAAACGCTCTGCTTCTCCCGCTCTCACCCTGCTCCCCCATCCTGACCGGACTGGAAAAGCTGTTGCAGACTAAGGAAAGCATCACGCTTGGCGATAAACTGACCGAAGCTTCTATTTTATATGACATAATGACCCGGCTATGGATAGAGGGATTTGCTTTGGAAGCCCGGATGGAAACCTGTCCTTCCTGGCTGTTGGAGATCAAACAGTCTCTCGATGTCTTTTTCATGCATCCGTTCAGACTCGATGATCTGGAGAAGCGGTATCACATCAGCAAATACCGCATTTGCAGAGAATTTTCGGCGGCCTTTGGAATGCCGCCGTTGAAATATGTCAATAAACGCCGGATCGAAGCGGCCAGAAATCTGCTGTTATCAAGTGATAAGCACATTCATGAGATTGCCTCGGAAACCGGCTTTGAAAATACGAACCATTTTATTCATCTGTTTAAGAAAGAAACAGGATTGACTCCTTTGGTCTATCGAAACAAGGGGGAGTCTTAGGCGTCTGCTCCATTATTCGCACGGTGCCACGCTGTCCTTATATTCAATATGGCCTTCTACCACCACAACACCCTGCGTATAATGCCTGCCCGAAATCTTCCGGATCATGTTGCCCACGGTCTTCTGCGCCATTTCATGCATATCCACCTCATAACTGGTGATCCTGACATCGCACAGACCCGGCGGCTGGTAATTATCGTAACCAACCACCGAAATATCCTCCGGCACACGATAACCTTTTTCTTTTAATTTTACGATCAGATGGGCCGCCGCTACATCACAGTTGCATACAAAGGCTGTCGGCAGGTTCTCCGGGAGTCTGATCTCAAAATCGCCGTCCGCCCGTCCTGTCCGTGCGTCCCTGTCATCGATCACCCACTCCCGCTTTACTTCCATTCCGTGCTCTAATAAAGATTTCGCATAGCCAAAATATCTGTCCGTGATACTGTCCGTATATAAAAGATTCCCCACGAAACCGATCTTTGTATGGCCCATCCGGAACAGATAATTGGTCATTTTATACATACCGAAATAGCTGTTGGATACAACCGCGTCACAGGTTCCGTTTTTATCATAAAAATCAAGATACAGAAAGGGAATCGAAGCGTACCGGTGCAGGCGCTCCAGATAATCATCATTTAAAATGCCAAGCAATACCAGGCCGTCCGCCCGCTTCTCCTGCAAAAGCCTGGGCATCACGCAGTTTTGTTCATCCTCCGGCTCGAGCACTTCCAGAAGCGTAAAGCAACCCTTCTGTACCGCTGCTTTTGCGACTTCCTGATATAATTTCCAGTAAAAGGAATCATATTGATCCAAAAACCTCCCGGAAATCACAACACCGATATTGTAACTCAGTTCCGCCTTCGCCCGCTCTTGGTATCTGGCGGAATTCGTCTGATATCCCATCTCCTGCGCCTGCTTCTTGATCTTCATGCGCAGTTCTTCGCTGAC
Organism: uncultured Lachnospiraceae bacterium; assembly: GCA_947577185.1. GTDB lineage: Bacteria > Bacillota > Clostridia > Lachnospirales > Lachnospiraceae > UBA3282. Next base: position 77,375 of record CANPUE010000002.1, read on the forward strand.
TCCCTTTTGGTCAGATAACGCCTTGGATACCGTAACGGTACTGACCCCAATTACTTTGGCGATGTCCGCCATCTTCACTGCTTTCGCCATCTTGCATCCTCTGTCTGTCGTCCACTGATTCATCATTTAACCTAATGACGAAGTGATTTTTTTTACGAAGTGACTTTTTAACGAAGTAATTTTTATGAAAGAATACTTTTATTATAAAGTAATTTTTCCGTTTGTCAACGTCTGCATCAGATGGCTGCGCAGATCACGACCGCAGAGAAAAGCTGGCCGTCAGCTGTTTCAGGATTGCCGCCTGCTCGGAAAGTTCTTCACTGACCGCCGCGCTCTCCTGCGCCGTCGCGGTATTCGACTGCACCACACCGGCAATCTGTCCGATTGATTCCGTCACCTGCCCGATCGCTCCGGTCTGCCGCCTGACGGCTTCCGCCACAACTTCCATCTGCTGTGCCGCACGTCCTGCCTGGCCGGCAACATCGATCACTGATTTTGTCACCTTTTCCACCACTTCACTGCCGCCATTGACTGCATCAGTCGACTTCTGAATCAGTTCCATCGTAGCTTTTGCTGCCGCATTGGATTTCGCCGCCAGTTCCCGCACCTCATTTGCGACCACCATAAATCCTTTGCCCGCAGAACCGGCTCTTGCCGCTTCTACAGAAGCGTTCAGGGCAAGTATGTTCGTCTGCTGCGCGATATCGTCAATCGTGTCAATGATGTTGCTGATCTCATGCGCCGAGGTCAGAATCAGATCCATCGCCTGGTTCAGACTGTCTATGTACTCTCTGCTCTCCTGCATCTCCGTTCCGGCAATGTCGACTGCCGTCTTCGCCTGCTGTACAAGGATCGCTGTCTGTTCCGCATCTTTATCCATATCCCCCATGGTCACGGTTAACTGCTCCACTGCACTCGACTGTGCCATGGCTCCCTTGGACAATGCGGAACTGCTTGCCGCCATCTGATCGGAATTGCCTGCTACGGAATCGGCCGCTTCCACGATGCCGCCCAGCGCCGTATTCAGTTTCTCGTCGATAACCTGCAAATAAGAATGCAGATCGTTAAAATCACCGGGATAGCCCCCGTTCAGGTTCGTTTTTGTCAGATCACCGTTTGCAATGGCATTCAGCGCTGTACCGATCTCGTTAATCATCGCCCTGAAGTTCTTAATCAGATGCGCTATGGAATCTGATAAGATCTTCACCTCATCCCTGCTGTTTACCTCCGGCACAGGGCTTTTAAGGTCACCGGCTGACAGCGCCTGCAGACGTTCCGCGCATTTTACGATCGGTTTCGAGATCGAGCGGCTCACTGCCGCGGAGATCAGAATCACCACCACACAGATAAGCGCTGAGACAAGAACCTGCCTGTTATTTCCTTCATAGGCAGAACGCATGAATTCATCTTCATCGAGTGTCACGGCAACGCTCCATCCATCCGTTCCCGGTATGGGCGTATACCCCTGTATGTTATTTGAATGATCTGCCTCATAAGAATAGAAATCAATGCCGCTCTCTCCTGCGATCATTTTCCGTTCGATCGCCGCGAGCGTCTGCAGATCGTGGTCCGCCGGATTGGCCGCCGCCTCCAGTATGATATTTTCCCGCTCTGCCGCCGCCTGTTTATCGCCGCATGCAATCGTATATCCGTCTTTGTCAAGAATATACGATTCCCCCTCTTCTCCGATCTGTATCTCCTCCACAATAGACTGCAAAATATTAGCATCGCACTGGAAATAGACAATCCCCTGTATCGCATCCCCGTTCTTAATCGGAGCCGACACCATTAGAAACATATCATCCCCTTCAATATAAGGTGTGGACATATAGGTTTTCCCTGCCACGGCCTCCTGAAAAAAGGGCTGATCTGACACATTCAGGTCATGAAACGCATCATATCCATCGACATCCGTCATTCCCCCGAACCGCATATAATAAGCCTCTATTCGTGTCTGCAGGAAATCCTGCTTCTGCGCAGGAGAAGTACTTGCATCCCAGAGTGTCGGATTTGAGGCGATTTCAGAAATCGTCAGTGTATAAGAAGAGATCATATTCTGTGCCGCTAAAGCCGCCAGTTTCGTCGTCTCTTCCAGATTTTTTTCAATTGCTGACACGGTAGATTCTCTGGTAACAAAAATACCCTGGAGACTGTTCAGAATGGAAATCCCCATTGTTGTCAGAATCACCATGATCATAATCTTCGTTTGTATTTTTTTCATTGTTCCACATTTAAGTCTGAAAGACTTAGATTCTCCTTCCCTATATGCAATTTTGGAGGGCGGATATCCGCCCCCCACAGAATCTGCCCCTAATTTATTGTACACATACCGGGATGAGATTTCAAGAGGCTCCCTCCGGTTTTCCGGGTATTCTGCACAGGCCGGCGGACCCGGAACCGGACGCCGTAATGTTTACAGCATCAGCCGTCACGGCCTGCCCTGATAAAATTCCCGCACGACTGCTTCCGCCGGTTTGCCGTAAATGGAATATCCGCCGTCTTTTAAGGCCGCGTGTGCCGACTTTAATTTCGGACCCCAGTCCCACAGACAGAATCCCTGAACGAAATCACGCTTTCCGGCCGTCTCAAACATCGTTCGATACCATGCGGCCTGTTCTTCCAGGTTCACAGTCCCGCGGACCCGCCAGTCATTCGGCGTCTGTGCAGAGGTAGTCGTAGACATACACCCCGCCTCGGCAAAGAAAAACGGCTTCTGATATCTTCGAACCACTTTCTCAATCCTGTCAAGCTGACTGTTCCAGTCATTGATCGGATAATAACCGCTCGAAGAGATCACATCCACGCAGTCCCACCAGTTCACGCGCCCTTCCTGATATTTGTCGGTATTATAGGACACCGTCCCCGTATAAACGCCCCGGATATCCCAAATCAGCTTTCTCCATTCCGCCTCTCTATGCTCTGACATGACCATCTCACAGCCTGCCAGAAACATCTCACAGCCTGTCTTTTGTGCAAGATACGCATAATGACACTGAAAGTCCGTATAGGAGGAAAACCAGTTTCCCCATTTCGGTTCACAGGGCACGTCCACGTCAAAAAAACTGATATGCGCCCGCCAGGTACCGTTTTTACAGTTTGCCGTCGGTTTGACCGCCACACGGATTCCCTTTTCATGAATGTACTCGACCATATTGGTCAATTCTTCATCCGACATGGTAGCCTGCGTCCGATAGTCTATTTTTTCAGACTGCGGCGTCTCCTGTATTCCATTGGGCACCAGCATGATAAGGTTCGCCCCTGTTCTTTCGATCAGCAGATCAAGGCTCTCAAAAGCTTCTTTACTACCCAGGCACCCCCTGCCGGCAAAGGGTGCAAAGGTCACTCCTTTCACATATTGCATAATCTGTTATGTCCTTTCTTCTTTCGGCTTCTATCCAATTACTATAGTAATTCTCTCTTCCGAATGCTATAATGAATCAACCAGAAAATAGTACAAATCTCTGAAAGGAATTTTTTCCCATGAACTTTCTGTATGAGAACTGTGATCTTCTAAATGCGCCTTATGAAGCCTTTTTGTTTGACACTGCGAAGCTATCCTTTCCGGTGCGCTCACACTGGCACTATTTTACTGAAATGATATATATAATAGAAGGAACCGCTTTTGTTGAGAGCAATGAACGCGAATTTTATGTCTCCACAGGAGATCTCATGCTCTTTCACGCCCGGGATATCCATGCGATCTACGCCGCCTCCCATAGGGCGCTCAGATTTCTGGTACTGAAATTTGACTGTAACAGACTTTCTGTCAAAAGCAACTATACGCCGAAATTATCGGATATCCTGCACTATGCCAGGTTATCCGGCCAGGCAGACGTATTTTTTCCATCCGACAGACTGCATGGTCTGCCGGTACGGGATACGTTCGAGCTATGCATCCGGGAAATCAACCAGAAGGAATACGGTTATGATGTGCGCGTTCATGCCCAGCTCTGCTCCCTGTTGGTCGAGATCATCCGCATCTGGCAGAAAGACGGCCTGACGGTCGGAGAGCTTTCTCCCATTCACATCGGGCGCGGTACGTCTGAGCATGATATCGAAACTATCACGGAATATATTGATGCACACTCCCATGAGTCCATAAAAGTGGAAGCGCTTGCGGCGATCTGCCACATGAGTTATTCCCATTTCGCAAAGTGTTTCAAGGAATTTTACGGGCGTTCCTGCAAAGAGTATATTGAGTTCATACGGATAGAAAAAGGGGAAGAGCTGCTTCTTTTCACAGACTCTTCCCTCTCCGAAATCAGTCAGGAGAGCGGGTTCTCCGACTGCAGCCACTTTATCCGTACTTTTCGTAAATGGAAGGGCACAACCCCTCACCAGTACCGCATACAGCAAAGGAGGAAGTCTTTGTGACCAAAGCCTTCCTCCCATTGTCCGTCCCTGCAGATTACGCAGAAAACTGTGCCATATAAAGCTGGTAATAGATTCCTTTTTTATGAAGCAGTTCCTTCGCATTTCCCTCTTCTACAATTCTTCCGTCATCCACCACGAAAATGCGGTCCGCTTTCTGAATCGTGGAGAGTCTGTGGGCAATGACAAAAGAGGTCCTTCCCTTTAGCAGATTCTCGATACCGCTTTGAACTAACAGTTCCGTTTTCGTATCGATGCTCGACGTCGCTTCATCAAGTACCAGAATCTTGGGCATCGACACCATCGTCCTTGCAAAAGCAAGCAATTGTTTTTGTCCGATCGAGAGACCGCCGCCGCGCTCGGAAAGTTCCGTGTCATATCCCTTTTCCAGTTTCATAATAAAATCATGAGCATTGACTGCCTGAGCCGCTGCAATGATCTCCTCATCTGTCGCATCTAACTTTCCATAGCGGATATTCTCTTTGATCGTACCGGAAAAGAGAAAGTTGTCCTGTGTCATGATCCCCATCTGCCTGCGCAGACTCTCGATCGAAACCTTCTTTACATCCTGTCCGTCGATCAGCACCCTGCCCTGCTGGACATCATAAAAACGGCTGATCAGATTGACAATCGTGGATTTACCGGCGCCCGTCGGTCCCACCAGCGCGATCGTCTCACCCGGCCTGATCCGGAAGCTCACATCATCGAGCACTTTCACCTGACCGTCATAAGAAAACGTAACATTCTCAAACGTAACTTCTCCCATAATCTCCGGCATCTCTTTTACATCCGACCCGTCCGCAATGGCCGGCGGCGTATCGAGTATCTCAAAAATCCGCTCCGCTCCCGCGATATTCGTGACAAGCTGGTTATAAAAATTACTGATATTCATAATCGGATGCCAGAACATATTCAGGTAACTGCTGAAAGCGATGAACATTCCCACAGATACTTCATCGACGCCAAGGATAACAATCCCCGTAAAGTAGAGCAAAATACAGCCGAGGCCCCAGGAAAAATCAATTACGGAGCCAAACGCATCACTGATGCGCACCGCATCCAGAAAGGAACTCCTGTGTTCTTTTATGAGTCCGTCAAAAGTATCCCGCGTCTCCTCCTGTGCGTGAAAACTCTGAATGATACGGATCCCCGCCATATCCTCATGAATAAATGCGTTCAGATTGGCAGATTTCTTGCGGAAAAGCTGCCAGCGCGGGTGCGCCTTCATCTCGATCCATACCATCGCCACTGCCATAAACGGAATCGTCAGCATGGAAGCGAGAGCGAGTTTCGGATTCTTACAGATCATGATCACGACGACCGCGATCACCGTCAGACCATCAGGAATCAGCGTCGTCACACAGTTAGAGAGCACATCTTTCAAAGAATTGATATCCCCGATGATACGCGAAAGAATCTTTCCGGTCGGCCTGCTGTCAAAAAACTGAAAATCCAGCTTCTGGATATGGGTGTACAGTTCCTGTCTGATCGTCAGAAGAATTCTGTTACACACCTTCGCCATAATATACATTCTGAGTTTCACCATAAATACAAGCAGAAGATTCAGTGCAAGCGCAATGAGCAAAAGCCGGTACAGCCCTTTCAGGTCCCCTGCCGCGATATGTCCGTCGATCGCCTGCTCCATGATCAGCGGGTTGATCAGACTGATCACAACGCCGTATCCCATGATCAAAAGAACGATCACAATCTGCCACTTATAGGCAAATAAATAAGAAAACAGTCTCTTTAAAGTCTGGAGCTTGCTGCGCTCCACGCTTACTTCGTCATCTTTATATGAATTGACTGCCATAGTCTACGCCTCCTTTCTTTCCATAAACTCCCCGTACTGGGCCAGATAAGTCTCATAATACAGTCCTTTTTGTCTCAACAGACTCTCGTGCGTTCCGCGCTCCGCGATCGCACCATTTTCCAGTACAAGGATCTCATCTGCACTGCGAACCGCACTGATCCTGTGCGCAATGATGATCTTGGTCGTATCTTTCAACTCCGACAGCGTTTCCTGAATCATGTGTTCCGTCTCCATATCCAGCGCAGAGGTGGAATCATCCATGACAAGGATCGGGTCTTTTTTGGAGAGTGCCCGCGCAATGCTGATCCGCTGCTTCTGTCCGCCGGAAAGGCCCACGCCCCGCTCTCCTATAACCGTATCGTATTTACGCTCCATGCGCTCAATGAATTCACTCGCCTGCGCGTCCGTAGAAGCTTTTTTCACCGCACTGAAATCTGTCGTCATCTTCTTGCCCAGTTTGATATTCTCATTGATCGTGTCAGAAAATAAAAACACGTCCTGCATGACATAACTGATGCTCGTGCGAAGCTGTTCCAGCGAAAGCGTTCGGATATCCACATCATCAATACAGATACGGCCATCCGTCGCATCATACATACGTTGTAAAAGCTGCACGATAGAGGTCTTGCCTGCTCCGGTCGCTCCCATGATCCCGAGTGTCTTCCCCGGTTCCAGCGTAAAGGTAATATCGTGCAGAATCTCATACTGATCCGCTTTGTGGAACGAGACATGATCGAAACTGATCTTTCCCTTCACGTCTTCCAGGAGCACAGGCGCATCCGCTTCCTTTATCGTTGAAGTCTCCTGATAGATTTTGCGTATCTTCTTATTAGAAGCCACCGCAGAAGAAAAGCTGTTCGTCAGCCAGCCCAACATTTCCATCGGCCATACAATATTGGTAGAATACTCTACAAACGCAGTCATCTCGCCGAGCGTCATCTCACCGCCGATGACCAGTCTGCCACCGACCAGAATGGTCAGCAGCGGCAATACCTTGGAGACTACGGAAAAATACGGGTAATACTTCACAAAAACCTTAGACTGCGTCATGTTCAGATCATAATATTTCCGATTGTGGGACAAAAATTTGGTGATCTCAAACTTCTCTCTGGCAAACGCCTTGACCGTCCGTACACCTGCCAGATTTTCCTCCGCCACTGTATTTAATTTTGCATTTTCTTCACTGATGTCTTCATAAATGCCGCCCAGTTTCCGCTCCATAAGAACCGCGGTCGTTCCGCAAAAAAGCATTGCCGCGGCAGGAATCAACGTGAGCTTCCAGTTGAGCATACACATGGAAACCAGTATGATGCTCGTATGGTATACGACCTCAATGATAAGCATACTGACAAATCCCAGCGCATCCCAGATATGGTCAATATCATCCTTCACGCGGGACATCAGTTCCCCGGTATTGGTCCTGTCAAAAAAGTCGGCGCTCAAAGACTGGATATGGATAAACAGATCCCGTCTCATCTGTGCGGATATTTTAGAAGCCGTCCTGTCAAACGTATATTCCTTTATATATTGGAACACACAGCGTCCCACGCCGATCGCCAGAAAGCCAAGCAGTAAATAGCTTAATCTCGTCATGTCACCGCCGACAATAACATCATCTACAACGGACTTCGTCAGCCGGGGCGACAACATATCCAGCGTGACCGCGATCAGGAGCGCCGCCACAGCAAACAGATACGGCACCTTATTCTCCCAAATATAGGTTGATATCTTCTTCATTATAACTCCTCCTTCTGTCCACACCCTTTTATGGACACAAAAAAGCCGCGGCAGAAACCACCGCGGCTTTACTCACCATCCGTCTGTACGATACAGACCCATTCCCTTCACTTTTCCTGCTTCGGTTATGGGTAACTGAATACGGAGGTAATCTGATGTCCTGGGCATTCCCTGTTCCGATTCCAAATCTCAGCTTCTATTCCTATTCCTGTTCTTATATTTGCATGATCTGCATTCATTCCAAACTGCACATTGCCTGAAACTTTCCTGCTTTTCCCTGCAGTTGCCACAAATTTAACGATTCCGAACATCTCATTTACCTCCTTTCCCGATTCGTAAACATTCCTGATTCATGATTCGATCAAATGATGAATCTCGATAACGTAATTGCTATGATAAAGGATTCTCCCGTAAAAGTCAACCAGTGTTTTTCATTTTTTTGCATTTATTTTCCTATTGACTAAGTAGGTATTATATTGTCGCTAAAAGACCTGATTGACCAACTTATCCACAGCTTTTCTGACGATTTCGTAGGAAAAGTATTTAAAAAAGGCAAGAAATCCCCAATTTCCACAGAGTTATCCACATATGACATATATGTCGTTCATTTATGACCCGCTTTCCTTTGTCTGACAATTCTCTTTTTTTCAGCAAATTATGGGAAGCATTGCATGGACTCATCCTCATATGATACACTGGTAAAAACAGACACAGGCTCTTTGTACGCAAAGTACCGGAGCACACAGACGCCCGCTGTCTTCACAGTAGAAAGGATTGTTTACATGATCAAAATAGGTTCCCACGTCAGCATGAGCGGAAAAGAAATGCTGCTTGCTTCCGCCAAAGAGGCCGTCTCCTACGGCGCCAATACTTTTATGGTTTATACCGGAGCTCCCCAGAACACCAGACGGAAAGAAATCTCCGAGCTGCGCATTGATGACGCCTGGAATTATATGAGAGAACACGATCTGGAAGAGTTCGTGGTTCATGCACCCTACATCATCAACCTGGCCAATACCATCAATGCCGAAACATACCGGCTGGCCGTCGACTTTCTGTCATTGGAAATCGAGCGTACACGTGCCATGGGAAGCAATGTTCTGATCCTGCACCCCGGTTCCCACGTAGGCGCCGGCACAAAAGCAGGTATTGACCAGATCACTCAAGGCCTGAATGAAGTTCTGGATGAGCATTCCTGCTATATCGCCCTGGAGACAATGGCTGGAAAAGGCTCGGAAATCGGCCGCTGTTTTGAGGAACTGGCCGCGATCTATGACGGCGTAACCCGCAATGACAAACTGCGGGTGTGCTTGGATCTGTGTCACCTGAATGATGCCGGATACGATGTGAAAAATGATTTTGACGGCGTGATTGACCGGTTTGATAAACTGATTGGAAAAGAAAATGCCGCCGTGATTCACATAAACGACAGCAAGAATGAACCTGGTGCAGGCAAAGACCGCCACGCCAATATTGGTCAGGGCACGATCGGGCTGGAGGCAATCCGCCGCGTTGTGCACCACCCCGATTTCATGGCACTGCCTAAGATTCTGGAGACCCCCTACATACCTTCTTCTGAAAACCCGGACAAAAAAATCCCCCCTTATCGGGAGGAAATTGATCTGCTGCGCTAAAGCCATTCGTTCCAGAACCGTTCCACTCTGCCCGCGGTCTGCGAAATAGAGATCACTTCATAGTGACTCCATTCCCGCGGGAAGAGTCTTTGGTAAGCCGGATTTAGAAAACGCTCGTCTAAAAGCACGACAATGCCCACGTCATCCGCCGTGCGGATGACACGGCCTGCTGCCTGCAGTACTTTATTCATGCCCGGATATCTGTAGGCATAATCAAAGCCGTTCTCCCCCCAGCCGTCGAAATATTGTTTCAAGATCTCCCGCTCATTGCATACCTGAGGCAGTCCGGTCCCGACAATAATCGCCCCAATCAGACTGTCGCTCTTCAGATCGATCCCCTCGCTGAAAATACCGCCCAGGACGCAAAAACCGATGAGATTTTTCTCTTCCTCAACCTCGATGTCCATCTGAATAACATCCGAGAGCTCACAGGCCGCATTCCCCATAAAACGTCCAAGGAACGCCTCTCTGGAGCGTTCGCTCATATGATCTTCCTGAACGATGCATTCCGTCTCTTCATCCGCAAAATATTCCATAAAGCTGTCATAGACCTGTTTCAAAAAGGCATGTGAGGGGAAAAACACCATATAGTTGCCATGCCTGTTTTTGATGATTTCATGGATATAAGATGCGATATTATAATATTCCGTCTCACCGCGCCGCGTGTACTTACTCGTCACATCATTTCCGATATACAGTCCTCTTTTTTCCGGCAGAAATACCGATTGGGCGTAGACTTCATAATCGCCCTCCTGTGCGCCGAGCAGCGTCTTATAATACTGGATCGGCAAAAGAGTAGCCGAGAACAAAATCGTGCTGCGCCCTCTCATCATGCATTCCTGCAGGTTCTTTGCCGGATTGACGCAGAGCAGCTTCAGCATAAAACTTCCATCTGATTCCATCTGGGAATAGGTGACATAGTTTTCATCCAGCAATTCATAAATGAACAAAAAATGCGACACTTCAAAGTAAAACTCTAACACCGCTTTCCTAAGCTGGCTGCGCACCGGATCTGTTCCCCGGCTCTCTTCCTGCTCTTCCAGATAATCTTCCATTCCGCTGCTCAGGCGGCCGAGCGCCATGATAAAAGGACTTATGCTGTCTTCAATTCTATAGTTGACACACTCTTTTTTCAGGGCAAGCAGTTCCTTATTGCACTTCTCAAGCTGCTTTTCCAGTCTGCCGTCATACCCTTTTACTTCTTTTTTCAATTTCAGAAAATCTTCCTTCCGCAAAACGGCGCTGTACATCTCCCTTCCCCGCTCCACCAGATTGTGCGCCTCATCGATCAGAAAAATATGCTCCCCCCTGCTTCCTTCTGCAAAAAAACGCCGCAGATAAACATGCGGGTCAAACACATAATTATAATCACAGATAACCGCATCAGAAAAAAGGCTCATATCCAGACACATCTCAAACGGACAGACCTGGCAGCGCCTCGCATATTCCTCTATTTTCTCTCTGTGGAAACTGTTTTCCTCTGACAGCAGCGCATACAGTGCCTCATTGATCCTGTCGTAATGCCCTCTCGCATAAGGACACGCCTCCGGGTTGCATTCCGTCTCTTCCTGAAAGCAGATCTTATCCTTTGCCGTCAGTATGACTGTCTTAAAGCGCAGTCCTCTCTCCCGCAGGATCTGAAAGGTATCCTCCGCAACCGTTCTCGTGATCGTCTTCGCTGTCAGATAAAAAATCTTCTCCCCGATGCCTTCCCCGACCGCCTTGACCGCCGGAAATATGGTGGAGACCGTCTTGCCGACACCTGTCGGCGCCTCAATAAACAGCTTCCGCTTATGGTAGATGGTCCGGTAAACATAAGACGCCAGTTCCTTCTGTCCCTCCCTGTAAGAAAAGGGAAATTGCAGCGCCTTGATGGATGCCTGCCGCTCCCTTTGCCAGGCAAAACTAAAATCCGCCCACTTCCGGTACTGCCTCATGACATCCTCAAACCACTCTTCCAATTCTGTCAAAGTATATTCATGATGAAAGTAACGTATCTCCTCCGTGTCGAGGTGGCAGTATGTCATTCTGATACGAATGGATCTTAAATGATTTTGCTTCGCAAAAATAAACGCATAACATTTCGCCTGCGCCAGATGCACCGGTACGGCCTGTCTCATCTTCACAAGATCACGATACGTTCCCTTGATCTCATCGATCGTCACCATCAAATGCGCAGTCTCGTCGACTGGAAGTGCGCCGTCTACAAGTTCCGGCACGGCGCTCCGATCACCGGCCGCATCTATGATAATGCCGTCTGCCCGTCCTTCGATGAGAATGTCGTATTCCTCTGTCTGATAACAGTAGCGCAGGCCGACTTCCGCATGATAATTCGAGCCCATGCGTCTCTGAATCATGCGGTGAATGCGTCCGCCCTCCTGCATGGCGTCTGCCGATGAAGTTTTGCGGTTGTCAATATCTCCGGCACGCAGAATAAATTCCACAAGCCCTCTGACGGAAATGCGAATCTCCATAAGTACGGTTTTCCTTTCTCTCTGCCTTGAACAGCCGTCCCCGTCCTTTCATTGCCCTTTCATTCCTGACACAAAAAACCGGCACAAAAACTGCCGCAAAAAACTCCCTACCAAGATATTACGCTATCTTGCATAGGGAGTCAATGAAGTATATTTTGTTCCGTTTCTTAACAGGCTACTGCAAATTTCTGCAGATAATTCTCAAAATCAGAATCATAACCGTTGCAGGTCACTGTCAATATCTGATCGAAGTTCAATCCCAAAACGCCAATGATGGATTTGGCATCTACTATGAAACTGTTATAGGAAATATCCACATCGAACAAACATTTTGTAGCAGCAGCTACGAATCCCTTTACTTCATCCGGCCTTAATTTAATTTTGTGCTGCATCATCATAAACACCCTCCTTGTCATTTTTAATGGATAGCAATTCTGTAGAAATCGTTTTCCCTTTTATTATTAGCTGCTATGACTTCTTTCGATGTCATTTTCTGTTATTATACTATAATCTTTTCGTTTGTAAAGTGAAATTTATTGTTGCTAAAACTCATACAATTCCACCGTTTTTTGCAGTTTTATCATACGCAGACATTTTTACAGAACCTCTTTGGTCATTGTGTCCAATCCATTTTTATAACTTTACCCGGCTAAAGCACATTTTTCTCACTTTTTTACAAATTCCACCATATATTCTTGGAATCTAAGCGGTAACATCTGCTGCTGCAATTTCAGGTTTTTGCGTTCCCTGATCGCAATCGTCTGGCAGAACATCGTAAAAAGTTCCCGATACGCTTCCTCTTTTTCCGATCTGGGGGCCGATTCCCCGACAGGTTCTTCTAAACCAGATACCAGATACCACTCCCCTCCCGCCGGATGTACTCCATACAGATCTCTCTTTTCATCGTAAATCACAAAGTTCTCCAAAGGCAGCCTGTCGGCAAAATGAGGCATCAGAAACGAGACCACATTGCACTTGGGCCCGATTTTGGAATACAGGATCCCCTGCCTGAGTTCCTCGAATCTGACAAACTCAAGCAGATGATGTATCTCATTGGCCGCATTCCTTGAAAGGCGGAAAAGAAGTTCCACGAACGGATTCGTCAGGTGCTCCAGTACCCGTCTTCCATATCCGTTTGTGATACCGTCCACCACAGTCTGATAAACAGCCTGTCCCTTCCCGGCATCCTGCGTCGCAAGCGCCCTGCAGATACTGTAATAGACCTCTGTTCCAAGCCGTTTCTGTATGGTTTCCGCTACCTTCTTAGTCTTCACACAATCCGGGCGGATATACAAATAAGATGCAAATAATCTTAAATTTTCTTCTTCACCGATCTGAATATGATTGTGCACATGCCCCTCACGTAAGGCATAGGCATCATAGATGCCGGTGAAAACACCTTCTAAAGAATCTTCGCAGATCAAATACTTTTCCGTCATTTTCTCTTTGTTCCTTTCACATAAGCCGCTGCAGGTCAGGAAAACAGCGACATCTGCTCATACCGCATCCCATCCGGTGAAAAAGGATATTTTTCTTTCTGGTAAGTCAGGTTCCTCACGATATAGTCTTCCTCCAGTTTCGTCGGATACATCATTCTGCCGCGGCATGTGATAAAATATAACGCCCGTTTCAAGACGACGCCTATTTTCTTCAAATCCTCAAAGGTTAACGGGCCAAAGCGCCTGGCGGCCACAATCCGTTTCGCACTTTTGACGCCGACGCCCGGTATTCTGAGCAAAAGCTGGTAATCCGCACGGTTCACCTCCACCGGAAACAGTTCTAGGTGCCTGACCGCCCAATCTGCCTTGGGGTCGATCAGCATATTAAAATAAGGCCGCTCCTGCGTCAATAACTCTCCTACCGTAAAATCATAAAACCGCAGGAGAAAATCTGCCTGATACAGACGGTGCTCCCGAAGCAGCGGCGGGCCGCCGGGAAGCGCCGGCAGTTCTTTGTCCTCATTCACATTGACAAAGGCAGAATAATACACCCTCTTTAGAGAAAACTTCTGATACAGGCTCTCTGCAACCGACATGATCTGATAATCACTCTCCGGTATCGCCCCCACGATCATCTGTGTCGACTGGCCCGCCTCACAAAAACGCGGTGCGTTACGGTATAACACCAGTTCGTCCTTATTCTGTGCAATCCCGTTTTGTATTAACTTCATCGGCTTTAGTATCGTTTTCCGGTGCTTGTTCGGCGCGAGCTGCTGCAGACCGTCCGCCGTCGCCAGTTCCAGATTCACACTCATACGGTCCGCCAGAAAACCCGCCTTGCTCACCAGCTCCGGAGCAGCCCCCGGAATCGCCTTTACATGGATATATCCCTGAAAGCGGTGCACGGTGCGCAGTTTATAAAGTGTCTGGCAGATCAGTTCCATCGTATAATCCGGGCTGTATAAGATTCCTGAACTAAGAAACAATCCTTCTATATAATTACGCCTGTAAAACTCGATCGTCAGTTCGCAGACCTCGTCCGGCGTAAAAGAAGCCCGCGGTACGTCATTGGACTTGCGGTTCATACAATATTTGCAGTCAAAAATACATTCGTTTGTAAACAGGATCTTCAAAAGGGAAATACACCTCCCGTCGGCCGCAAAACTGTGGCACAGCCCTGCCTTTACCGTATTTCCAATCCCTTTGCCGTCCCCCGCGCGGGAGGAACCGCTTGAACTGCAGGATACGTCATATTTGGCCGCATCCCCGAGAATATTCAGTTTTTCCATTAAAGACATGGATGGGGAAATCCTCAGTTCCATCCTTTACCCCCTGCCGGAACTTTCCTGTCCGGTCTTCTTTTATTCTGTATTAGAACATGTGTTCTTTTTGTATTCTAGCATACTCCGGCCGGGAGTGCAATAGGTTTTGCAAACATTTGTTCTAATTTATTTTTCACGTATTGACGGGGTAAAAACAGAATACTATAATAATGTGAGAAAAAGTTCTTAACATAGAAAATCTTAACATAGAAAAGAGGTTAACCCATGAATCATCTGATTATCCCCAAAGACTATCAGTCTGCCCTGAATCTGCATGATACGCAGATTGGGATCAAAACCGTCAAAGATTTCTTCCAGACACTCCTGGCAGAACGTCTGAATCTGCTTCGTGTATCCGCCCCGTTGTTCGTCGATCCGGATTCCGGTCTGAACGATAACTTAAACGGCGTGGAACGTCCTGTCGTATTCGGCATCAAAGAGCAGAACGATGCGCAGGCTGAGATCGTGCATTCCCTTGCCAAATGGAAACGGTTTGCCTTACAGAAATACGGCTTTTCCTACGGAGAGGGGCTATATACGGACATGAGCGCCATCCGCCGCGATGAAGTAACCGACAATATCCATTCTATCTATGTGGATCAGTGGGACTGGGAAAAGATTATTTCCAGGCAGGAGCGCAATCTGGATTTTCTGAAAGAGACCGTACGCACTGTCTACAAAGTGCTGCGCAAGACAGAAAAATATATGGCGATCCGCTACGATTACATAGAAGAGATCCTGCCGCATGATATTTATTTTATCACAACGCAGGAACTGGAAGACAGATTTCCCGACGCTTCGCCAAAAGAGCGGGAATACTTTATTGCCAAAGAAAAAGGCGCTGTGTGCCTGATGCAGATCGGCGATCTGTTAAAATCCGGTGAAAAGCACGACGGACGCGCACCCGACTATGACGATTGGGCCCTGAATGCCGATATTGTCGTCTACTATCCGGTTTTGGATATCGCTCTGGAACTTTCCTCCATGGGCATCCGTGTGGATAAAGAATCCCTGACTGCGCAGCTTGCCAAAGCCGGCTGTCCGGAAAGAGCAGACCTTCCCTTCCAGAAGGCCGTATTAAATGATGAAGTGCCCCTTACAGTCGGCGGCGGCATCGGACAGTCGCGTATCTGTATGTTCTTCCTGCGTAAGGCACACATCGGAGAAGTCCAGTCTTCCATGTGGCCGGCAAATGTCGTGGAAGAGGCTGCCAGATACGGAATACCGCTTCTATAGTCTGCGAAAAACCTGCCGCGCAAGTCTTTTTCTCACGGGAGAATGCCCCAAAAACGGCTGTTCTCCCTGACAGGCGCGACACTCTTTTTCGCATCGGCTGTCTCCGTCCGGCCGCTTCCGGCATAAAATCCCGCATCATAGAATCTTTTTGGCTTCCTCGTACCTGCTCACAGTCGTTCCCAGCCCTTCACATGCCTTTTCCAGCGTTACCTGAAAAAAACGCATAACGTTCTCAATATCCGTCACCAGGCGCATTGCCTCACCGCATTTTATTCCTTCTTCCCGGCCTTTCCGTTCATACTGATCAAACAATTCACACATGCTTACTTCATCCTCCTCCCTGATTCCCTGTGCTTTGAGCCATTCCTCTACGTCATCGATATCAGTTTCTCCCGAAAGAACCCTGATCCGTCCGTCAATCAACTCATACTTAGACAAATCTTCGTACTGGTCTCTGAGCCGTTCCCTTCCCTGATAAATCGTCTCCGTCGGCCCCGGCCACAGGCTCTTTGCATCCGTCAATGCCTGCCCCTGATATAATAGAGCATTGATCGTATCCGCCGCAATATCCGGGAATGCCATAAATTCTTTCTCGACAGTATCCATTTTTTCTTTGGTTTTGTTCATTGTCCTTTCCTCCTCCTGTCCGCAGAAGAGCAAAGCAGGGCAACGAAGCACCGTCTGTTTCAATAATCACTGCCTGATAAAAATCTTCTGCTATTTTCTGTTTGTCCGCCGGTCGCCCCGGCGCAGTGTTTTTGGAAAATAAGCATACGATCATCGGCTAAAACCCGATCATAACAGATTTTTAATCAGACAGGGAATCTCTTTCCCATAAACAATCAGAACAGATCTATAGATTACATCTCCATATGCTTAATTCGATGACATCAGTATATCATGAAATGAAGCATCTTTCAATGGTATTTCGATTTTTTATAAGCAGTTACGCCAAAATGTTACGCCAAAACCCCGTGACTGCCAAAACAGCCACAGGGTTTTATCCTTACATCACTTTATTGTTCACTGCACATACAGATTGGAATACCCCATCAGACTCTCATCCACTTCCCTGGCGCACTCTCTTCCCTGGCGGATGGCTTTGACGACCAGCGACTGGCCTGTGTGCATGTCTCCCGCCGCAAAGACGTTATTGACGTTTGTCCTGAATCCCCCCTTTTCTGTCTTTACATTGCTTCTCACATCAAGCGCTACCCTGAAGGCATCGGTCACGTATTTCTGGCTTCCGAGAAATCCTGCCGCGATCAGCACGATATCGGCATCCAGCAGTTTTTCGCTTCCGGGCACTTCCTTCATCTGCATCTGTCCTGTCTGTGTATCCTTTTCCCGGGAAAGTCTGACAACCTTTACTTTTCTGAGACTGCCGTCCTTATCTTTGACAAACTCTTTGACCGTGGATTCATAAATGCGCGGGTCGTGTCCGTATACGGCAATCGCTTCTTCCTGTCCGTAATCGGTCTTACAGACTCTGGGCCATTCCGGCCACGGATTGTTCTCCGCTCTGGTATCGGGCGCTTTTGGCATCATTTCGATCTGCGTCACGGATTTCGCGCCGTGACGGACCGCGGTTCCCACGCAGTCGTTTCCCGTATCGCCGCCTCCAATAATAACAACCGTTTTGTTTTTGGTGTCCACATACTTTTTGTCCTTAAATCCTGAATCCAGAAGACTCTTCGTATTTCTGCCCAGAAAATCGACTGCAAAATAGATCCCTTTGGCGTCCCTGCCCGGCACGTCGATGTCTCTCGGATTGGAAGCGCCGCAGGCGAGCACAACGCGGTCAAACTCTTTTAACAGCTTATCCGCTTTTACCGTTTTCCCGATATCTGAATTTGTCACAAATGTAACGCCCTCTTCTTCCATCACCCTGATCTTGCGCGTAATCGTCTGCTTTTCCAGTTTCATATTCGGGATTCCGTACATCAGGAGACCGCCGACTCTGTCAGAACGCTCGAATACGGTAACGGAATGTCCTCTTTTATTAAGCTGATCCGCCACGGTAAGGCCGGCCGGGCCGCTTCCGACGACCGCCACGGTCTTTCCGGTTCTGGTCCTGGGCGGCTTTGCGGCCGCATAGCCGCAGGCATAGGCATTTTCGATGATCGCATACTCGTTTTCTTTTGCAGCAACCGGTTCTCCCGCCAGATTGCAGGTACAGGCCGCTTCGCACAGTGCAGGGCAGACTCTCGATGTAAATTCCGGGAAGTTGTTGGTCTTATGCAGGCGGTAATAGGCCTGCTCCCAGTTGCCCGTATAGACAAGGTCATTCCATTCCGGCACAAGATTGTGCAGCGGACAGCCGGAGGTCATACCGCAAAGTGTCATCCCCGACTGGCAGAAGGGAACGCCGCAGTCCATACAGCGCGCTCCCTGAAGCTGCTGTTCCTCCAAAGAAAGATGCTCATGAAATTCGTTAAAATTCCTGATGCGCTGTCTGGGACTTACATCCACGGAAACTTTGCGCTCATAATCCATAAATCCAGTTGGTTTTCCCATTTTTCTCCTCCTGTTATACCGCTTATGCGGCAAATTCTTCGCGCCTTAATCTGCTTCAATCCGCTTCTATTTTGCCGCCTGATTCGCATAGAAAGCTTCAATCTGCGCCTGTTCCGCGCTTAGACCCTTTTCTTCCATCTGCACGATCAGCTTTAACATACGCTCGTAATCATGCGGAATGATTTTCTTGAATTTCGGCAGATATTCCCCGAAATTGTCCAAAATTTCTTTTCCCTTGACGGAATCGGTACAGGCGACATGTTCTTTGATCAGTTCTTTTAGTTCCAACACATCATACTTGGAAGTGATTTCATAGGAAGAAACCATTGTTTTGTTGATTTTCGTATACAGATCGTTGTCTTTATCGAGCACATAGGCGATGCCGCCGCTCATGCCGGCTGCGAAATTCTTTCCGGTCTTACCGATCACGACCACACGGCCGCCCGTCATATATTCGCATCCGTGCTCACCGACGCCTTCCACAACGGCGACTGCGCCGGAGTTGCGCACACAGAAGCGTTCTCCCGCCACACCGTTAATGAATGCCTTGCCGGAAGTCGCACCGTAAAGGGCTACGTTACCGATGATAATATTTTCATCCTGCTGAAAGGTCGATGCTTTTGGCGGATAAACAATCAGCTTCCCGCCGGATAAGCCTTTCCCGAAATAATCATTGGAATCCCCGACAAGCTCCAATGTCAGTCCTTTCGGGATAAAGGCGCCGAAGCTCTGCCCGCCGGAACCGCTGCACAAAATCCGGTAAGTATCTTCCGTCAGTTTATCGCCAAACTTTCTCGTGATCTCGGAACCCAGAATCGTACCGAACGTGCGGTCGGTGTTGGTGACCTCAACCGCCAGACGACTCTTTTGTCCCGACGCCATCGCTCCTGCCAGCTGTTTCAGAAGAACCTTTTCATCGAGCGTGTTTTCCAGTCCAAAATCATATACCTGTCTGGGATCAAAGATCACCTTCTGTCTGCTTCCCGCATAAGGGTTGGATAAAATCAGGCTGAGGTCAATTTTTCTGTATTTCTCAGGCAGGTTGTCTTTTATTTTCAGCAGATCCGTTCTGCCGACCAGTTCGTCGACCGTGCGTATCCCCAGCGCCGCCATATATTCCCGCAGTTCCTGTGCGATGAATTTCATGAAATTTTCCACATATTCCGGTCTGCCTTTAAACCGCCTGCGCAGTTCGGGATTCTGCGTCGCCACGCCGACCGGGCAGGTATCCAGATTGCAGACCCGCATCATGACACAGCCCATAGTTACAAGCGGCGCTGTCGCAAATCCAAATTCTTCCGCACCAAGGAGCGCCGCGACCGCGACATCCCTGCCGCTCATCAGTTTGCCGTCCGTCTCGATGCGGACTTTGCTGCGCAGACCGTTCTGAATCAGCGTCTGATGCGTTTCGGCAAGACCCAGCTCCCACGGAAGGCCCGCATTGTGGATCGAACTGCGGGGCGCCGCTCCGGTGCCGCCGTCATAACCGGATACGAGCACAACCTGTGCCCCCGCTTTGGCAACGCCCGCCGCAACCGTGCCGACGCCTGCCTCCGAAACAAGTTTCACGGAAATTCTCGCTCTTTTATTTGCATTTTTGAGATCATAAATCAGCTGCGCCAGATCTTCTATGGAATAAATATCATGATGCGGCGGGGGAGAAATCAGACTCACACCAGCCGTGGAATGTCTCGTCTTCGCGATCCACGGGTAAACTTTGCCGCCCGGAAGGTGTCCGCCTTCGCCTGGTTTGGCCCCCTGCGCCATCTTGATCTGGATTTCCTGTGCGCTGTTTAAATACTCGCTCGTCACACCAAAACGTCCGCTCGCCACCTGCTTAATCGCAGAGCATCTGTTTGTTCCGTCTGCGCCGACGGTCAGTCTCTCTTTATCCTCCCCGCCTTCGCCGGAATTGGATTTGCCATGCAGTCTGTTCATGGCGACCGCCATCGTCTCATGCGCCTCTTTCGAGATCGAGCCATAAGACATCGCGCCCGTCTTAAACCTTGTGACAATGCTGTCAACTCCTTCTACCTCCTCTATTGGCACGGGTTTCGCGGCATAATGGAAGTCCATCAGACTCCGCAGTGTCTTCATGCTGTCTTCACTATTGACCGCTTTGGTATATTGTTTGAACATCTCATAATCACCGCGTTTCGTTGACTCCTGCAGCAAATGAATCGTCTCCGGGTTATATAAATGCTCATCCGCGCCGCTGCGCATCTGGTGGTGTCCGGGGCTGTCCAGCTCCAGATCCGTAGACAGACCGAGTGGGTCAAAAGCCATTGAGTGCAGCAGATCCACTTCTTTTTCAATGTCCTGTAAGGTAATACCGCCGACACGGCATACCGTATTGGTGAAATACTTATTGATCACCTCTTTGTCAATGCCGATCGCTTCGAAAATCTTTGACCCCTGATAGGACTGTATCGTAGAGATTCCCATCTTGGAAGCGATCTTGACAATGCCGTGCAAAATGGCATCATTATAATCATTGACCGCCGCGTAATAGTCCTTATCCAGCATACGGTGATCGATCAGTTCCCTGATGCTCTCCTGTGCCAGATACGGATTGATCGCGGACGCGCCATATCCGAGCAGCGTTGCGAAATGGTGTACTTCTCTCGGCTCCGCCGACTCCAGTACAATCGCCACGCTGGTTCTTTTCTTCGTACTGACAAGATGCTGCTGCAAGGCCGATACCGCAAGCAGGGAGGGAATTGCCACACGGTTTTCATCTACGCCCCTGTCGGAAAGAATTAATATATTGACACCACCCCGAAACGCTCTGTCCACTTCCACGAACAGTCTGTCGATCGCCTTTTCCAGACTCGTATTCTTATAATATGTGATCGGGACGACCTCTACTTTGAATCCCTCAGACTTCATATTTTTGATTTTCAGCAAATCCGTATTGGTCAGGATCGGATTGTGCACACGGAGCACATTGCAGTTTTCCGGCTTTTCTTCCAGCAGATTACCGTCTCTTCCCAGATAGACAGTCGTGGATGTGACCACTTCCTCGCGGATCGCGTCGATCGGCGGATTCGTCACCTGCGCAAAAAGCTGCTTAAAATAGTGAAAAAGCGGATGGTGCGCCCTGGAGAGCACCGGCAGCGGCGTATCAACCCCCATCGCCGCGATCGCCTCCGAGCCGTTCTTCGCCATCGGCAGGATGCCGTTTCTCATATCCTCATACGTATACCCGAACGCTTTCTGCATACACTCTCTTTCCTCATCGGTATATTCCGGAACCCTCTGATTCGGAATTTTGAGATCCCGCAGCGCAACCAGATTGTTATCCAGCCATTCTCCGTAAGGCTGTGCGGAAGCGTATTTTTCTTTCAGTTCGTCATCATCGATCACCCTGCCCTGCATCATATCTACCAACAGCATTTTCCCTGGATGCAGCCTTTCCTTCATGACGATCTTCGCCGGGTCAATATCCAGAACGCCTGCCTCAGAGGAAAGGATCAGCGTATCGTCATCCGTGATCATATAACGGGACGGGCGCAGACCGTTCCGGTCAAGCACCGCTCCCATCACATCCCCGTCTGAAAAGAGAATCGAGGCCGGTCCGTCCCACGGCTCCATCATGGTCGCATAATACTGATAAAAATCTTTTTTCTTCTGCGACATAGTCTTATTATTTTCCCATGGTTCGGGAATCGTGATCATCACCGCCAGCGGAAGCGGCATGCCGCTCATCACCAGAAATTCCAGTGTGTTATCAAGCATCGCCGAGTCGGAACCGGACGCGCTGACCGCCGGAAGCACTTTGTGCAGATGCCCTGCCAGATGTTCCGACTCCATCGTCTCCTCACGCGCCAGCATCTTATCGGCATTGCCGCGGATCGTATTGATTTCACCGTTGTGCACGATAAATCTGTTCGGGTGTGCCCTCTCCCAGCTTGGATTCGTATTGGTGGAAAAACGGGAATGTACGATTGCGACCGCCGACTCATAATCCTTATCCTGCAGATCGGAAAAGAAGGTTCTAAGCTGCCCGACTAAAAACATCCCTTTATAGACAATCGTCCTGCTGGAAAGAGATACCACATACGCCATTTCGGTGGTCTGCTCAAAGGTCCTGCGCACAATATATAGTTTTCTGTCGAAATCAAGCCCTTTGGCGACGCCTGCCGGTTTTTTCACAAAAGCCTGCATGATACAGGGCATACATTCCACCGCCTTATGCCCGAGCACAGACGGATCCGTGGGCACCTTTCTCCAGCCAAGAAACTGCATCCCTTCTTTTTTCACTATGATTTCAAACATCTTCTTTGCCTGATTTTGCTGTAATTCATCCTGCGGGAAGAAAAAACTCCCGATCCCGTATTCTCTTTCCCCGCCAGGCGAAAAACCAAGTTCTCTGGTCACCTTCACCATAAATCTGTGAGGAATCTGTGTAAGAATCCCCACACCGTCGCCCGTCTTGCCCTCGGCGTCTTTCCCTGCCCTGTGTTCCAGATTTTCAACGATCTTCAAAGCGTTCTCGACCGTCAAACGGCTTTTTTGTCCTTTGATATTGACACAGGCGCCGATGCCGCAGTTGTCATGCTCAAACTCCATTCTATGGAGGGGCGCCTTAGGATTTGCCATTTTTGCGTCAAACATGGTTTGGTCTCCTTCCTGTTCCTGTGGTCTTCTGATCCCTATCCTGAAAATGCCGGCATCAAAAAAGCCGCAAAAATACCCTTCGTCAAGAAGCGCACCTTTGCGGCTTAAACTTATCTTAAAAATCTTCTCATACTATACAACACTTTTGAAACTTTGTAAATAAAGAATTTAGAGCAGATTGCCTGATTCCCTGTCAATTATCCGTTTACCGCACAGATACACTCTCCAAGCCGTCTGATTCCTTCTCTGATCGTCCCGCAGTCTGCGTTGGTATAATTCAGGCGCATGGTATTGGTATCCTTCCTGTCCGTATAAAAAGGATCTCCCGGCACGAAAGCCACTTTCTTCTCCAGCGCACGCGGAAAAAGAGACATCGCCCGCATTCCTTCCGGAAGTGTGACCCACAAAAACATGCCGCCGTTGGGTCTGGTATATTGCACCCCATCCGGGAAATAGTGTTTCATTGCATCAATCATGGCCGCCGCCTGCTTTCGATACAGATCCTTTATTTTAGCGATATGCATCTCATAATCATTGTTCTGCAGATAATCCCAGATCAGATACTGTGCGAATATATTCGTATGCAGATCGCCTGCCTCCTTGGCGATGGAGAGATATTTCAGCAATTCTTTATTCTGCGAAATCAGAAAGCCGACACGCATTCCCGGCGTGACCGTCTTGGAAAACGTTCCCAGAAGAATGCTGTTCTCCAGTCTTCCCGCACCTATGTAAGGAAGATTTTCCCCATCAAAACGCAGTTCTCCGTAGGGATCATCTTCGATCAGAACCACGTCACGTCCTCTTAACATCTCATAAATCTGCATCCTGCTCTGTGCCGAATACGTAAGCCCCGTTGGATTCTGGAAATTGGGTATCAGATATATGAATTTGACCTTTCTTTGCAGCGCCTCTGCCAGCTGTTCCAAATCCAATCCCTCTTCCGTCAGTTCCACCGCATGAAACTTTGGCTGACTCATGGCAAAAGCCTGAATCGCCGCCAGATAGGTAGGTTTCTCCACAACAATGCCGTCTTTCTTATTCAGAAAGACCTTACCGATCAGATCGAGCGCCTGCTGAGACCCCGTCGTGATCAGAACATTGTCCGCACCAATCTGCAGACCGTATTTTTCGCAGTATCTGCGCGCAATCGCTTCCCTGAGCTGCGGCAGTCCCGCCGTGACAGAATACTGGAACACGCTGCTCCCGTATGTCCTGACTATCCGCTCCATTGACACCAGCATCTCCTCCTGCGGAAAAGAAACCGGATTTGGGAGCCCTCCCGCAAAAGAAATGATATCCGGTTCAGAGGCCGCCTTCAGAATCCCCCTCACAAAAGACGGCGGCGTCTCCCTGATCCCATCCGACAATAACGATTCCATAATCCCCCTCCATTCTTATTCTGCCTGTAAATAAATTCAACCCGTAAATTTGGCACAAACGCCGGACCGCATATATAACCACATGATTCCTGACATGTTTTCCGTAACATCTGTTTTTGTTATTATATTCTTGCCCGGAAATGCAGACAATAGTAAAATTGTATGGAAGACAATTTTTCTGATTGGAAATCAGAATGTAAGATAGAAAGGCGGTATCTGATCATGCCCGTAAATTCCTTCGACAATTATCCGATGAGCTGGAAACCCGATTTTAGCAGACACACAGGCCCGAAATACCTGTCATTGGTAAAAATGCTGGAAGAAGACATCAAAAACGGCACGCTCAAGGCCGGAACAAAACTGCCGCCGCAGCGCGAACTGGCCGACTATCTGGATATCAACCTCAGTACGGTATCGAGAGCCTTCAAGCTCTGTGAGCAAAAAGGTCTGGTCTGTTCTTCGGTCGGAAGCGGCACCTTCGTCTCCTCCGATGCCACGGCACAGACTTTATTATTATGCGAAGAAAGAGACAGGCATGTAATTGAAATGGGGGCAATCGTGCCTTTTACATCGTGCAATCATCTTGTCAGACAATATATGGAAAAACTGTTAAAGAGACAGGACTCCCTGAACCTGCTTTCCTATGGAATCCCGGAGGGAACGAAAAGACACCGCAGCGCGGGCGCTCTCTGGTTACAAAAATCCGGCTTTACGGCAGACAGTGCGCAAATTCTTCTGGCCGCCGGAGGACAGAATGCCCTGACAGCATCCCTGGGCGCCTGCTTCGAACGGGGCGATAAGGTCGGCACGGATCCCCTGACTTATCCCGGAGTCAAGTCGGCCGCCAAACTCCTGGGCATCCATCTGATCCCGATACAGACGAGGAATTATGAGATGACTGAGGAAGGCATCCGATATGCCAGACAGAATGAAGGGGTCAAAGGTCTTTACATCATTCCTGATTTTCATAATCCTACCGCACACACCATGTCGCTGGAGACGCGGCAAATGATCGCAAAATGCGCAGTCGAAATGGACCTTCCCGTCATAGAGGACGGTATCAACAACTTACTGGCCGATGCCCCCCTGCCGCCTGTCGCCTCCTTTGCGCCGGAGTCGGTCATATACCTGTCAAGCCTCTCCAAAACCGTATCCGCCGGACTGCGGACAGCATTCCTCCACACCCCCAGGCGATACC
This sequence comes from uncultured Lachnospiraceae bacterium, assembly GCA_947577185.1. Classification (GTDB taxonomy): domain Bacteria; phylum Bacillota; class Clostridia; order Lachnospirales; family Lachnospiraceae; genus UBA3282. The sequence continues at coordinate 103,112 of CANPUE010000002.1, forward strand.
GCCAAAAACTGATAGCGGCCCTGTACGCCATGAATATTTCCGTTTCACCTCTTTTGGCCACAACTGCCGCCGGTTTGATCGAAGAGGAAATTGCCGGCCAGATCCTGTCCGAACGCAGACAAAAAATCCGGGAACGGAATCTCATCGTCGATGAGATTTTAAAAGATACCCAAGTATCCGGTACGGCCGCCAGTCCACTGCGCTATATCCATCTGCCGGAATCCTTTACCGGAAAAGAGTTTGAAACATACGCGGAAAAAGCCGGGGTACAGGTCTATGGGGCGGAACGTTTCTGTGTGGGAAACAAACCGGCTCCAAACGCTGTCCGGATCGCCGTGACAACCCCTCAGTCAACAGAGGAACTGGCGGAAGGGGTTAAAAGATTACATAAGTTATTAATCAAAAAACGGTCATAATGTTTTTTTCATCCGCAAAAGAACCGCTCCTGTAATAATAACACACGCAATCCCAAAAAAGGGCCGCATTATGAACCAGTACAGAGATTCGCTCCCTGTTATCGTATAGATGGCGGTATTTGCCGCCGCATGAAAAAGAACCGCGAAGAAAAATAAGCCAAATGTTTCATACGTATAAGCAATCAGACATCCAAGGAAAAACCCGTAAAGTCCCTGTATGAGGTTGCCATGATACACACCAAACAGCAGGGAAGATAAAATAACAGCCTGTTTTATTGTAAAATGCCTTTTCATCCTGTTATAAATAACACCCCGGAATACAATTTCCTCTGCGAGCGGGGTAAGGATCCCATACAGGAAAAGGCCCACGGGAAACCATACGCTATATTGGTTCCCGGACACCTCCGCATAGGTTTCGGATTTCTCCAGCAGGTGCAGCTGACTGAATAAAATATTAACTGCTATCGAACTTGTCAGTGCAAGCAATATAGTAACAACTGTTTTTCTCCAGATGTTCTTTCGTCCTCCCCCTTCCAGTTCGCGCAAAAAGGCGGGAAGCAGAGGCACAATACCAAACAGCATGGCGACACCTCCCAGAACCGCACCGACAGTCGCCTCCTGCTGTGTCAGAAAAGTCTGCACCGGGCCGTCTGACTTGATGCGAATCAGGGTGACTATCTGGGTCAATATAACTGCCGCACACAGATAGACCACATAATAGACAAGAAACGGCACAATCACGTCCCCCCTCCCTCCGCTTTTGACCTCCCGCACGATAGTTTCCTTTTCTCTTTCTTTCATTTCAGCAACAACTCCTCCAGCTCCGCAACGGAATCTACTATGTAATCTGCCCCGGCTTCCTCCAGTTCGCCCGGCGCGGCATAACCGAACGATACCCCCACGCTCACCAGCCCGAAACTCCTGGCTCCCAATATGTCGAACTTCCTGTCACCTGTCATGACGATTCCGTCATGCACATTTTTCGGGTCCTGACATAATTGTCGCAAGACTTCTTCTAACACTTCTTCCTTCTTTGTTCTGGTATGGTTCAGCTCACTTCCCACAATTACATCAAAATATTCCGAAATATCAAAGTATTGCAGTATCTTTTCCACATAGACTGTAGGTTTACTGGAAGCAACTGCCAGCCTTTTTCCGACTGATTTCAGATGGGAAAGCATCTCTTTTATGCCCGGATAGATTTGATTTTCAAATAGACCAATACGGTCAAAACGTTCCCTGTACGCGGCGGCGGCTTCTAACGCCTGCTGTCCGTCAATCCCATAAAACTCATGAAAGCTCTCCAATAGCGGCGGCCCGATAAAAGGTACTAATTGATCTAAATCCGGTTCCTCAATGCCAAACTTCTGCAGGGCGTATTGAACACAACGTGTGATCCCCAGTTTCGGATCTGTCAGCGTGCCGTCCAGATCAAATAATAACGTGTGGAATTTTTTCTTATCCTCTGTCATAGCGCATGATTCCTTTCTGTCTTTCCCGTGGGTTGTGAAATTCTTCGCAATTAAGGATCTTCCGATCCGACTTTTGATTGACCAGCAAAATGTGCTTACCAGTATCATACTACATCACCTTAAATAGTCAATCTCCCGTGCCGGATTTCTTTTCTCACCCGCCGCCGGACAGCCGGCGCAGACACGACAAACAGCCGCATCCCGGAAAGGATGCGGCCGCTTATGGTAACTCGACATACCTGGCAATAAACTCTTAATGTTATTTTTCGTATACTTACCTGACCAGAGTTTGTCACGAAAGAATCTGTTAGCCAAGTAAGGACAGTGCCAGCTGATTGGACTGATTTGCCTGTGACAGCATAGAGGTACCAGCCTGCTGTAAGATGTTGTTGTTAGAGTACTTAACCATCTCTGTAGCGATATCCGTATCACGGATTTCAGCTTCTGCAGATGTGGTGTTCTCAGCGATGTTGTTCAGGTTGTTGATCGTGTGCTCTAATCTGTTCTGGATCGCACCAAGATCAGATCTCTGCTGGGAAACAACTGACAATGCGCCTTTAACAAATGCATTCAGAGAGTTGAACGCCTGCGATGTAGCAACCGTGTCAGGATCGCCTGCTTTCAGGTTCATCATTGTAGCGATTACCTTATTTGCAATCGCAGTTGTCATTGCGATCTTGTTGTACTTACCGCCTGCACCTGAAGCAAATGTTGACCATGTAGCTACGTTGCTGCTGCCAACACTGCCAACCATCTGGCCATTCCCATTGTTTGCATAAGTAGTAGAGCCGATCGTAACCGAACCTGCTCTCAGGTTGTTGTAAGATACGCCTGTGTAAAGTTTGTTGTCGATGCCCGCTGCAAGACCATACATACTCATGTTGGCAATACTGATGCTGATATGCTGACCAGCTTCTGCACCAACCTGGATACCTTTGATGAATGTACCGTCAAGAAGGCTCATCTCGTTGAATGTCGTTGTGCTCTGTACACGGTCGATTTCACTCATCAACTGAGCAACTTCGGACTGGATCGCGGAACGGTCTGTTGTTGTAAGAGTTCCTGTTTCACCCTTTACAGCCAGCTCGTTCATTCTCTGTAACATATCCTCAACTTCGTTCAATGCACCTTCTGCTGTCTGTACTGCACTGATACCGTCCTGAGCGTTAGCGGAAGCCTGATTCAGACCTCTGATCTGACGTCTCATCTTCTCGGAAATTGCCAACCCTGCTGCATCATCTGCTGCGCGGTTGATTTTATATCCGGAAGATAATTTCTCTGTTGACTTTGCCTGTGCGCTTGTTGTCAAACCAAGCATTCTGTTCGCGTTCATCGCCGTAATGTTGTGTTGTACTACCATAAAATACTACCTCCTTGTTTTTGTCCGCCGCAACTCCGTTTGCGGCAATGATTTTTTCTATCTTGTTTCTGCTGCCTGTGAATCTGCGCAGCAAACTCTATAATAAACCCAAAGCCCCCAGGACAGCTCCGGGCTATTACCTGTATCATTCCGCTATTTCACAATGTTTTGCTCATGTTTTGCAGAATCATTTACCACCGCCTTCTTTTTCTGATACTTTTCCGGCGCTTTTGGCACTTCATAGTAGTGCGGGAGTTTTTCTTTTGCTGACGGGTCAGTCGTATTCCGCTCAATCACCTTATTGCGCACAACATTTACATCTTTGGGCACATCCAGCATGATACGGATATGATTTTTACTGCCTCCGAGAAATACGATCTTAATATTTTCCCCGATCATCAGATAATCTTCCGGGCACACCGTCAGCCTCAGCATAATGAAACCTCCCTGAAATCTGTCATGCAACATTTTGTATGAAAATGTTGCATTTGAATTTATTTATTATCTGGAGTAGATTATCACATAAAAACAATGTAAAGGAGAAAACAGCATGAGCGCGACAGAACCAATCAGAAGCATGGAAGTATTGAAACAATTTGAAGCATATTATGTGGATATCAAGCCGGATCCCCGTAATTACACTATGGTCATTGCAGGCTTAAACACAGCTTTTAGAATCGGAGACCTGCTGAAATTGAGATGGAAGGATGTGTTTGATGAAAATACAAGGCATTGCCGCAAACATATCTATGTCATTGAACAAAAGACAGGCAAGGAAAGAATCGTGGCCATTAACAAACTACAGCAACAGGTATTCGAGCAGTATCATGAGATTATACGGCCGCTCCGGCCGGAGGAATATCTTTTTACAAGCAAAAAAGAAAAAGGACTGCCGCTCTCCCGTTATCAGGCGTACCGCATTATCAAGGAAGCAGCCCACTATATAGGACTTGAGGAGCATATCGGCTGTCATTCCCTCAGAAAAACATTTGGCTACCATGCGTGGAAACAGGGAACACAGCCTGCAATGCTGATGGATCTCTATAATCATTCCTCTTATCAGATTACAAAACGCTATCTGGGAATCGATCAGGATGAACAGGACAATGTATACCTTCGAGTCCAGCTCTGAATGCCCTGATGAAAAGGTAAAATTTTTTTGTAAAAATATTATTTAGCTCTAAAGTTTTATGATCCCCGGCCGATATATAAAGTGTACTCATAGAAATGCAACATTTTCATACAAAATGTTGCATTTTTTAGTATATCCGATTCTGAAAAATTTATCATAAAGATACCGTATTGACAAATCCATTCCAAAGCCCTATAGTAAGTTATAACGTTAACGTACAACTACATACAGCAGTCAATCAAACAACTCGCTAGGGGAGCACATCGCTGAGATTGAGAGAAACATCTCTCTAACCCTCACTACTTGAACCGGGTAATACCGGCGTAAGGAAGCATGTTTTAACATGATGTCGTTCCCTCCTTGCGCACTTAAAGGAGGTATTTTTATGTCACAGTTTTTTATGAAAGAGGACGGATACTATTCTCTGACCACGGCAGGCACTGTTGTCCTCTGCCTCATCATCGCCGCTTTGGTCATTCTCACAGCATTTTTGAAAATTCAGGACAAAAAGAAAAGTTCTGAAGAAAAAGAGAAAAGCGGGCAAACGGGATTTTCTTCAAAGCAGCTTGTCTTCTCAGCCGCCGCCCTTGCCCTTGGTTTTGTCACTTCCTATATCAAAATCATCCACATGCCATGGGGCGGCTCCGTAACGCTCTGTTCCATGCTGTTTGTTACTCTGATCGGTTACTGGTATGGCCCCAGGGTCGGCCTGACCGCCGGTTTTGCCTATGGTATCCTGCAGTTTGTTCAGGGGGGAGGCTCTTTCATTCTCTCTCCGCTCCAGGTCTGCATGGACTACATTCTTGCGTTCGCCGCGCTCGGTTTGTCCGGCTTTTTCCACAACAAGATAAACGGATTAATAAAAGGATATCTTTTCGCAGTCTTCATCAGAGGCCTCTTCCACACAATTGGAGGATACCTGTACTGGATGGATTACATGCCTGACTCCTTCCCGCAGTCACTCGGATTCATTTATCCCTTCGCCTACAATTATGCGTACCTTCTGGCTGAAGCATTGATAACAGTTATTATCTTATTGCTCCCACCCGTAAAAAACGCCATGTTCCGCGTAAAATCCATGACTGCCTGATACAATTCAGACGCTTCTACATGCGGCGATGTTTGAGCTGCGCTCCGCGCGCTCAAACTCGCGGTTGAAAAATCTTTGATTTTTCAACCTATCCACAACACCGCATCCCCCGCCGTAATCTCGCTCTCCTTCGTGACATGGATCTTTCTGGTATCCATTGCGTTCGTTATTATAACAGGTGTTGTTATCTTATACCCTTTTTCCCGGATCCCTTTCATATCAAATTCCAGCATTGGCTGTCCTAATCTCAGATTTTCTTCCTGTTTAACCAGCGGTTTAAAATATTCTCCGTCCAGCTGTACCGTATCCATGCCGATATGAATCAGGAGCTCAACGCCTTCCTGCGTCGTCAGTCCGATCGCATGTCCGGTGGGAAAAAATGTTGTGACCTTACAATCCGCAGGCGCATAGACAATGCCGTCGTATGGTTCTATGGCGATGCCTTCTCCAAGCACACCGCTCGCAAAAACCTCGTCCCCCACTTCGTTCAGTGGTATTGCCTTTCCGTTTAAGGGACTGAAAATTGCTTTTTTATACTCCGGCAGGCTTTCCGGGTTCGGAAACGGTTTGATCGAAAAAGGTTCCTTCTCTTCTCTCACTTCTTTGCAGGTAAACAATACCAGGAGCATAGTCAGCAAAAAAGCAATGAAAGCGGCCAGCGCAATATCACATAATTTTTCAGTATCAATTGTTATGAAACTGATTTCTTTTACCCAGTCAAGCATACTGAATTGTTCCCACACATAACCGCATACATGCAGATAAGCGGACACCGCACCGCCTGCCGAGGCACCGATACAGCTAATAACAAACGGAAGTTTACGCGGCAGTGTTACTCCGTAAATTCCCGGCTCCGCTACCCCAAACACGCATGAAATAGCAGATGGTATTGAAATCTGTCGAAATTTTGTGTCCTTTATTTTAATTGACAGGGCAGCCACTGCACCCGCCTGCGCGAAGGACGCGATCAGTGCCATAGCGGGAAATCTGCTCCATAGCCCTCTGCCCAATCCAAATAAAATGAATACCTGCCACAATCCCCCTGCAAAAGCGCCTTCCGCTACCGGTCCCGCAGCCTTTATCCAATCAAATGTTATTTGAATCAATTCCATCATTCCGGTAAAAACGACTGTTGTAAACAAATACAGTAATGGAACAGTAACAACCGTTACACCAGGCGGTGCCAAAACCGGACGCACCACATCCGGCAAAATTTTATTCCAAAGGCGTTCTATGTGCGAAGCCGCCCAGATAAATAAAATAACGGGGAGCACGCTATAGGAAAAAGCATTCATCTGACGGACTGCCAGATAAACATAACAGGCGCCGATCAGCATACCGGTAAACTGATTCATCCGGAATTTTCTGGCTGTTGTAAAAGCAATGAATACCGGAAGAAAATAAAACAGGCTTTCCGAGATTACCTCCAGGATCTGATAACATCCGTTTTCCTCATGGAACCATCCCAAAAACCTGCCTGCAAAGAGCAGTCCTTTCAAAATCCCGATCGCACAAAGTAACGGCATGATCGGCGCAAATGCAGCGGTCAGCGTGTCAATGCAGACTGTGAAAATGTCTCTTTTCTTTTTTGGGATTTCCGGTACGACAATTCCGGCCTGTTCGATCACGCTTTGATAGACTTTCGGTGCATGACTGCCGATCAATACCTGATATTGTCCGCTTTTTTGCAGGACTGTAATGACACCCTGCATTGTTTTGAGACTCTTGGTATCTGCCTTCCCTTCGTCTTTCAGGCAGAAACGCAGTTTTGCGGCACAGTGCGTGAGACTGTCGATATTTTCTTTTCCGCCCACACAGTCTATAATACGTCCTGCCAGCTCGTCATATTTCCCCATCGGAACCGCCCCCTTACCTGCTATTCCATTCTTTACAGGTTTAATATAAACAACTACAGGAAAATTTATGCAAAAGTTGACAATTCCGTCCAGGGCTCCTATGATGAAAGCAGGGAATATTTCTATTTAGATCGCAGTCGGAAAGGATGAAATACACATGGACACGCAGACGCTGCAGACTTTTATTTCACTTGCGGAATACAGAAACTTTACAAAGACAGCCGATTCTCTTTTTATTGCACAGTCGACTGTCACAAACCGCATTGCAGAACTGGAACGTGAAGTCGGGAAGCAGCTTTTTGCCAGAAATAAAAGAAAAGTGACGCTCACAAAAGAGGGCGAACTTTTTCTGCCCTATGCCAAAAGGATCATAGATCTCTCTGAAACCGGAATCCGAAGCATCCATTCCATGAAAAAATATGAGGATACCTTTCGGATCGGGTCGACGAACACGATTTATGAATGTCATCTGTTTCCGATCATCACCGAGTACATGGCATCCCACCCGCAAAATGCCATTAAAATCACGATCGGCCATTCCGCTGATCTATTACAGGGCGTACAGGATAATCTTCTGGATGTAGCGTATTCCTATCTTCCTTTTTATCATAATGATTATACCTGTGAAGTATTTGCGACAGACAGTCTTGTTTTAGTGACCGGCTGTCAGAACGAACAGTATAACGGCGGCATTTCTCAGAAAGATCTGGTACACACCAACTATCTGTATTGTAATTTTGCCCTGCAGGAAGTCGGATTGTTCATCCGGGAACTCTTTCCGCCGCATTATGAGTTTGGCTTTGAAATCGACAACTGTCCGAAACTGATCCCGTATCTGCTATCAGGTGACGGCATCAGTTTCGTGCCCGACGGTCTGGCGGCGCCTTATATCAGGCAAAAGCAGCTCAGATATATCAGCCTGTTAGATTTTGAAGCGCCCAGGATTAACTGTTACAGGGTTGCGCGGAGAAAATCATAGAAAATCCCAATAAACCGGTCAATGCCGGGAACGCCCCTGATACCGCACTCGATAAGATATGGTTTCATTCGCCCTCATCACAGCGTTGGCAACCTGAAAAACAGTTCACAATAATACCGCCTGTAATGTACTGATGGTGCTTCTCGGTTTTACGTTCCCTCTCATTCCGTTCCTGTTCTCAATCATTTTTGATACCTCGTTCTTTCTGCGAGGTGTTGATGATTTCTTTCAATAAAAAAGACAGCTGATTGTCTGTTAAGATCATCGCTGTCTAAAGGTGCGCAAAATTCAATTTTCATATCCTTTGCCTGCTTTGCTCCGAAAAACTGAAATTCATCGCTCTGTCTGCTCTGTCATGATTCCCCAACGAATTCCAAACTTATCAACAAAAACAACCCGGCAAGAACTGTATGGCGTTGCTTCCAGCTCATATATTGTCTTACTTCCTTCTTTCATAATTTCATATGCTCTTTGTACTTCTTCTTTTGTATCATACATAATCGTGAGAAAATTTGAATAGCACGTTTGGAATTCAATATCTACATGGTCACTCATAATGATTCGCTGATTGTCCAATATAAGTTCCGAATGGTATATATATTCTTTTTGATTTTCTTTAAGTAAGGGATTATATGCAGGATCATTTGCTTCTCCATATGTAATCATACAACTAATCTTTCCTTTCAATGCCTTTTGATACATTTGAATTGCCTCCCGACAATTCCCTCCAAAATTTAGTGTAGGCACAATCTGCATTTTTGTTCCCCTTTCCCTAACCGTCACCAGACAATTCCTTATTTTCCCCGATCGTGGCAGATCTCTCTACTGAATATATCGACTGATCCACACAATCAGTTTATGCCCCGGCTCTGACTCAATCTAATAACCATACCGTTCTCTCAGCCTGCAGTGACAATAAAATCTGACGGGGTGCTTTGCATCCCATGCTTCATCTAACTGCCTGCATTCGTCCAAAATCTTCATTACCGATTCCTCTCTTTCAAATGTCCTCTTCTAATTTCCAGTACCACATCTGCCTGTTTTGCTACCTCTCCGGAGTGCGTCACTACTACAACACATTTCCCAAATATATGTGCGCTTTCTTTCAAAACCGCTGTGATTTCCCCGGCGGTATCTTCGTCTAAGTTCCCGGTCGGCTCGTCCGCAAGAATCACCGGGGCGTCAGACGCCAATGCCCGCGCAATCGCTGCACGCTGCTGTTGACCGCCGGACAATTTCAGTACATTGCGCGATATTTCATCTTGTTTGAGTCCCAGGCGATCCAAAACAGACAGTGCGTCTTGTTTCGCTGTCAGCTGTACATTCTCAATCGGCGTCATGTAGTCAATCAGATTGTAGCTTTGGAAAATCAGGGAAATGTGGTTTCTGCGGTGATATTCCAATCCTTTTGCCGTGATGTTCTCTCCGTTAAACAGGACTTCGCCTTTGGTTGGGGTATCAAGTCCTCCCAGGAGGGACAGCAGCGTTGTCTTGCCCGATCCGGACGAACCAAGAACAGCGTACAATTTTCCCCCCTCCAGCTCTGCGCTTATGTTTGATAAAATAAATTTTCCCTTTTCGTAGGAATAGAAAATATTCTGCAGTTTCAATGTTGTCATAATTGTTCCTCCTTTAACGCATTTGAGACAGAATTTCCCGCGGCTTCAGACGCATAACTGTGATAGACGATATGCTCACAACCACTATAATAATTACAAAACCAATCAAATAGATCATGGCAAGACTATCCAGACCTACGGAAACTTGAATACCGTTTTCTGTGGGCAAAGTCTTTTGGATAGGGATATCTGCGTCCGCCTCAACAGCGGCAGCGAAACTGCTGTTATCTTCCTGCTCTGCCTGTACGCGCTGTTCCAACAGATGATTACCGATTTGTCCTGCAGCGACATTGCCTGTAAAATGGGAAAGTCCAAAGGCAAAGACAGCGATCAGCAGCACTTCTGTTAAGTGTTGTCCAATGATAGCCGATTTCCGAATACCCATGGACAGGAACACTCCGATCTCATGGATACGGGTTTTTGTCCAAAGGGTCAGGATCAAAGCGAGTATGACAGCACTGACAACGATAATGACTGCCAACAGGATAACAACCAGTTCATTCAATGCCGCCAGCGGCGCGGCTGCTTTTTCGTAAACTTCATTGTCTGGCTCAATTGTAAAAGCATTCCAGTCAATAACGGGCAGATTTTTTACAGCCGACACTGCCTGTTCCATGTTCTGCGGGTCGTCGATTGTGACATCGACAGCCGAAAATCCATAATTAATTTTGTCGTCATTCACCTTAATTGCTGTCTGCAAATCAACAAAAATACAATTTTGGATTTTGTCAAAGATGGTAACAGTTTCCCCAGGCTGTTCTGTCACATTTGGGGTAAACAGTCCGATAATCTGCACACGCATTTCTTCCCCGGTAAAATCATCATCTTCTGGGTTGTAAATGTGGGTTGTGATATAGTCCCCAATGTGTAACTCATTTCTTTCTGCCAAATCCCCACTGATGATCGCCACAGATCGATCTTCGGAAGTAATATGCTGTCCCTCTGTCAGCGTCAGCGTGCCGGTGGTGAACAGGTCATCGGTTTCTGTACAACAGACACCAAATACTTTTGTTCTGTGCTGCAGCTCCTGTGCAGCAGAAACTGTTCCGGGAAACAAAGAAAGGTTGTCAAAGCGGACAAGACTGCCATATCTTGCGCCGGAATATTTCACACCGGGAACGCTGTTGATGGCGGCGATGTCCTCCGGCGTAAGCTGTACGGTAGAATAAAGGAGAAAGCTGTTAGAGGTCTTTCCTGTTGCTTCGTCAAATTCGTTGTCCTTAATGATTTCTTTGACCACATAGGGGCTGTTTTCCCAATCTACATGAATGTTAAATCTGCCTCCCAGCCTCTGCCTGAGATTAAGCTGCGCCGCCTCCGACGCTTTCCAAATAGAGATCCCCGTTAAAACAAAGGTTGCCATAATTAACAGTATGGCGGACAGGAGAATGGTTTTCCCCCGTTTTCGTGTGACGTATAAAAACGCCCTTTTAAATATACTCATTTTATTGTACCTCCATTGATAAGCTGTTCTTCTGAACACTCCCATAGAATAGCTCTCCAATGTGGAATGAGTATGAAATGAATATGGAATTTGAGCAGGCAGGAAAAACTTCCCAATACGGGGAGTTCATTCGTGCTTAAAATTGCAATGTGAAACACATTCCCGGCGGATTTTTCACAGGAACAAAAGAATAGGAAATATTGATTGATGTCAAGAGCGCGTCCACAATATAAAGCCCTAACCCATTACCGCCGCTTTCACGGTTTCTGGAAAAGTCAGGGCGATAGAAAGGCTCAAACAGTCGGGGAATTTCGCTTCTTTGGATAGGGACACACTCATTTTCAATCCTAAGGCTGCGCCCGTCCATAAAGACGGTAACAGTCTTTCCTGCTTCTGTATAGGCGACGGCATTCGCAAGAACGTTAGATACTGCTTTACTGAATGAACCGGTCGGAAGCTTCACGATAAAAGTCTCTGGTAAATCAAGGGAAAAAGCGATGTCATGTGCTGCTGCGATTAGCTGATATGGCTCACAGAGTTCTCCCAGCATTTCAGACAGATCAACAGTCGTTGGCTGTTCCGCAATGCCATTCAGTTTAGAGGTTTCCAAAATTTCATGTATCATCCTGGAAAGCCGTTCAACCATATCTTTGCACTCCGGTAAATATGCGGCATAATCCTGATACTTTCCCACACCTAAAATCATGTTTTCAAGGATCGCATTCAGAGCCGTCACAGGAGTTTTTAATTCATGGGACGCAGCCCGAAGAAAGTCCGCTTTTGCCCGTTCCATTTCCCTAACCCGTTCTTTTTCCTGTTCCAAATGCGCAATAGTGGATAAGAGATTAGAATACAGGTCATTGACGTTCTGTGCCAGCAGTCCGATTTCATCTTTTGAAGGAACAGCGCAGGCTGCCGCCCGGTCTAATTTCATCATCCGTTCAGCAGAGGCAGAAATTCTCTCAATGGGGGCAGCAATCGCTTTGGAAAATAAGAGAGAACAGATAACAGAAATTACAAGGCTGCAAATAAGTGAAAACGGCAAAGCTTTTTGTATCGCCTGGATGACTATTTTTTCCTCCCGAATATTGACTGTGATTTCCTCCGCAATACGATCAGTTACAGAAATCACCATGCCCATTTTGGCGGCAGGCAGATAAATCAGAATGTGGGCGATCACGATAACAAATACCATTACTGCCAACGTGTAAAAAAAGGTTTTGTGAAATAGTTTGAGTCTTTTCATGCCTGTTCCTCGTATTTATAACCAATTCCTTTGACCGTCACAATACAGTCAAGTCGTAGTTTCTTACGCAGATTTTTGATGTAGGTATCAATCGTTCTGTCAATGATCGGGGCGTCAATCCCCCATAAATCATCAAGAATCTGTGAGCGCGTCAATACCAGCCCTTTATGTTCAATAAGCATTCGCAGTAAGTCAGTTTCTTTTGGTGTGATATCAATTTTTCCGTTAGGGTCTTTTGCCGTATAGCCGGAAAAATCAACGGTTACGTCACCGAAAGTTACTGTGTTGGACAGGATGCCTTTCCCGCTTCTTCGCAAAAGTGCGGTAATGCGTCTGCCAAGCAAAACCATGGAAAACGGCTTTGTAATATAGTCATCTGCCTGTTCGTCAAAACTTGTTACCTGTGTATATTCATCTGCAACAGCCGTGAGCATGAGTACTGGGACTACGCTTTTCTTCCGTATTTCATGGAGTACGGCAAGTCCCGTAATTTTAGGAAGCATGATATCTAAAACAACAAGATCAATATTTCCCTGACCGAAAATCTGTAATGCCTCCGCCCCGTCATAGGCGGGAACCATTTTATGTCCTGCCGGTTTTAAGTATTCACATATGGCTTCGTTCGTCTGTTTATTATCTTCTACGATAAGTAATGCCGCCATAAATTCACCTCCTTGTTTTAAGTTTACCATGCCAATGTGAAACAATTATGAAATCATTCATTCCCCTCCCATTTTTTACTCCGGTTTTTTTTGTTTTCCGCTTTCTTTTGCTTATTAAATTTTGAGATATTCTTATTTCGCTGCTGCTTTTGCCGCAAAAATGCAGCCTTGTGATCCGAATATTTTGCTTCTGCTTTCAGTTTGATATAGCTCTCCCAGCGTTCACGGGATAAATGGCCGTCTGCAATCGCCTCCCTGATCGCACAGCCCGGTTCACTCTGATGTTTGCAGTCACTGAACCTGCATTTCCCCAGGTATCGCTCGACGTCGGAAAATGCTTCGTCCAGTCCGTTGGAAACATCCCACATCCCCAGTTCACGCATACCCGGCGTATCAATGATCATTGCTCCGTTTCTCAGCATAATCAACTGCCGGTAGGTTGTGGTATGCCGTCCTTTACTGTCATCCTCACGGATTTCATTAACATCCATGATCTCTTCGCCTGCAAGTGCATTCACGAGACTTGATTTGCCAATTCCGGATGAGCCGAGAAACACGATTGTTTTCCCGGGTGCCATATACGAGGCAAGACTGTCAAGACCGGCCCCGGTTTTTGAGCTTACTGCATGGACAGACACACCTTCTGCCAGGCTTTCTGCTATTCGAATATATGATATAGGCTCCTCCATGAGGTCTGCTTTTGTCAATACTACAACCGGAATCGCTCCTGAGTGCCATGCCAGAGTCAGGTATCGTTCCAGACGCCTGATGTTGAAATCCTGATTCAATGACTGCATGATAAACACATAATCAAAATTTGATGCAACAGCCTGTTCGCCGCGCCCCGGCGCAGGATCTCTGCGGGAAAAAAATGTCCTTCGGGGCAATGTCCTGATAATCCGGCTGTCACCATTGGGATTATAGTCGATCAGGACAAAATCTCCGGTGGTCGGAAACGCTTCCAGTCCGCCGAAATATTCTTTCGTTTTCAGCTTCCCGTATGTTTCTCCATACTCACAGACCAGCGCATACCGCTCTTTATGAACAGCCGTGATTCTTGCCGGGATCCCCTGCGCATTCTCCGGCATCCTATCTGGCAGAAAGCCATATTTTCTCAAATCCATTCTAAACATCCTCCGTAATCATTTTTGTTACTCTGATAATCTGAAATTCTCTCACGAAATTCCTCCATGTCCTTTCTAAAATCAGCACCTGAAAATGGGCGCAAAAATACCGCAGAAAGCAATCCTTATCGTATCGTCGGGTACTTCCTGCGGCTGATTATGGGTATAAAAATAACACACCCCCTGAGTGTGCTGCAACCGAAAGTCATAGTATTCACGAAAGGCTACTTAAAAACGGTACAACAACAAAGAGGTCATTCGCCCCGGTAATTGTCTGTACCACATATTCAGTTTACATCTCAATTACCTCACAAAAAACAGTCATATTATATTTCTCCTTTCTTATCTGCATAATTTTTTCTGATTATAGCATACTCGGCGGCAAAATTCAATCACTGTTTTGTGACTGCTCTGACACCTCTCCGACGCAAAACATCCCCGCATGAAATCAATCGCATTCGCCTGTTGATCTCATACGGGGACGCAGCCTTCTGATTCATGACAGAAAATTCCTGCCCTATGCGGTCCGTCCTGTTCCTACGCAGTCATAAACATCTCATATGCCTGAATCGCTCTCTGCATCTGCGTGGAATTGGAAACTTCGTTTTCCTGGATGACCTGTCTCTGTTCTCTGGCAGTCCTCTCTGTTTCCGCTTTGGTTTCTGACACGTCTTCTTTGGACGGGAAAGCGGTGACAGGTTTTGCAGGCTCGGACTCTGCCCCATACTTCATAATGCGTGCCGCACGGTTCTGCCCCTGACGCATCTGTTTATCGAGCATCGCCTCAAAATCAACCGTCTGTCCTTTTTTCAGGGGATTTTGGTTCTCCTGCTCCTGCACCTTTGAATAATCGACTTTTTTCTCTAATACGTCATCTGAAATTCTGGACAGTTTATCCATACTGTTCGCACTGACTGTATTGGGATTATAGACATAATTAGGATAAACATTACCGATACCGCCGATTCTCATGAGCACCACTCCATTTCATTTTATTCTTTTCGCTTATTTTATTCTGTTTCTTTCACTCTGCTTATAGTATAATCCGCCGCGCCGGGAAATGCAAGCACAATCAGGCGCTTTCATCACTGTTCGCTGTCTGTGGGAACTGTCACAGATTCCATGTAACAGGTTATGTACCCCATGTAAGTCCTGCACCGGGCGTCAGTCAATATCTTTCGCATCCACGTCAAGCGCTCCCAGATCCTGTATGACCTCCCGTGAGGTGCGTGATATTCTGGAAACGATCCAGATATCGGAGATGCCGTCATAGATCAGGAAGATGCCGATGAACATAACAAGCGTATCCACTGCCGCAAACGGATTAAAGATCAGCAGAGCGCCAAAACCGATCGTTACCAGACCGAGCAAAAGCGCCACCCACCATTTATCATATTTGCTCTGGCACAGACTGACCGCCTGCTGCAGATTGTTGATGCCGTGAATGACGATGATGATTCCAACCAGGATCGGTATCATGGCAATGATTTTCTCCGGCTGGAATAAGATCCATCCGCCGATCACCGTAATGATAATGCCCAGAATCAGATTGATCTGGGAAAACAGCGTGCCGTCCCTGCCGAATATAAAGGCGGCCAGTCTGGTCAGTCCGCTGATGAGCAGCACGATACCGATCGCCATGCACGCCACCTGCACGGACATCCCCGGCCATACGACCAGGACTACGCCGAGCACGATGCAGAATGCCGCTGATATAAGGACATTCGCCTTAATTTTTTTCAAGATACGCTCCATACTCTTTTTCCTCCATTGTCTCCTTTTTTTCAAATTGATCGAAACCGGGAAAGATCTGCCTGCATTTCCGGTAGATGAGATACCCCATGACAGCGCCGAAGCAGTTTAAGATAATGTCGTCCACATCAAACGCTCCGAAGGCACTGAAAAGCTGGAATACTTCGATCCCGATCACCATGACCAGAATATTGGCAAAAACGTCTATCATCCTCGTTTTCTTCACCCGTATCATCGGGAATAAAATGCCAAACGGGACAAAGACAAGGATGTTTCCCGCCAGATTTTCAAAACTATTGAGTTGATCCGCATATTTAATATACATTTTTATTGTCTTAAAGGGAATGAAATTGGCGGTTCCCAGACCTTCCAGAATCACATCCCTGCGCCATGTCTGCGCGATGGCGTGAAGCTGTTCATACGGGTATTTGAAAATGATGACTTTGATCACGATCAGAATATAAACAGCAAAGAAGAATTTTATCCATTTCCGCACTTATGCGACCTCCCATGGGTTCTCTTTTCCTTCTGCAAAATATTTACAGCCAAGCAGAGAGTCACGCACTACGGTTTCCACACAGTCATCCGTATAAAAAGCCATATGATGGGATACGGTCACATTGGGAAAACTTCGCAGGATTGCCAGCTCTCTATTATCTAATATATCCGATTTGTGGTCATAATAGTATAGTCCGAACTCATTTTCTACAACATCCAGACCTGCCGCCCCTATTTTGCCGGATTCTATGGCGCCGATCAGCGCCTGCGAATCGATGAGCGCACCCCTTGCGGTATTAATGATCGTCACACCGTCCTTCATTCCGGCAATACTTTTTTCATTGATCAGATGATAATTTTCCTCCGTCAACGGGGTGTGCAGCGTGATCACATCCGCCTGTGCGAAAAGCTGCTCTAACGGGACATACGCCGCATATTGTCTGACTTCTTCCTGTTCATACAGGTCATAGGCGATCAGCTTACAGCCAAAACCGGACAGACTGCGGAGCACAGTCTTTCCGATCCTTCCCGTCCCGATGACTCCTACAGTCAAATCTTTCAGTTCCCGGCCCTGGATCCCGGACAGAGAATAGTCCTGTATATTGGTGCGCTCCATGATCCGTTTCATCTTGCGGATCGACATTAAAATCAGCATCACGGTATAATCCGCCACGCCGTTGGGGCCATAAGGCGCATTTCCCACCCTGATTCCAAATTCCCGTGCCGCGTCCAGATCAATATGATCATAACCGATCGTTCTGGTCGTCAGGTATCTCACGCCGTTCTTATGAAAGGCCTCCATCAGTTCCCGTGTTATCCTGGACGTGATGATATCCACACATTCACTGCCCTGCGCCAGACAGATATTATGAAGGTCCGGCGCATCGGCACAAAGGACAAGCTCGATGCCCAGTTCTTTTCCATAACGTTCAAACAACTCTTTTTCATCAAATTCCCTGCAATTATATACTGTGACTCTCATAGTCAATCAACCCTCTTTCTATCCTCTGCTCAGCCTCTGTCCGTCTCTTTTTTCGCCTGCTCCTGCAGTTCTCTCTGATATGCGTCTTTGATCTCTTCCTCATATTCGTTTACAATCTCTCTGTCTTCTTTCCTGAGGCGTCTGAAACTGTTAAATCCGGCCACCAATATCTTTATGCTCTCTTTGGTCGTATCAAAGGCGCCTTCCTCGGCCAGATTGATCAGGATGATCCCGACAGGCAGCACCAGAATCATACCGATGACCCCGGAAAAGTGATAACCGATGTAGAGCAGAAACAGGGTCGGAATCGGTTCAAATCCGATCGAATCTCCCATGATTTTGGGCTGTATCACCTGACGCACAAGCTGCCCGACGCACCAGATGATCAGGAGGCCGATCGCCCTTTTGTACTCTCCGCTCAATATTTCAACGACTGCCCACGGCAGCATGATGGTTCCCGTGCCGAAAACAGGCAGGATATCCAACAGCGCAATGCCGAAAGCGATCAGGAAGGCATATTTAATTCCCAGAATAAAAAGTCCCACAAAGACGATGATATAAACCCATACTTCTATTTTAAACTGTGCCTTGAAATAGCCGCCGACGGCATTGCGGAAACTCCTGCGGATCAGATCAAGGCGGTAGGAAAACGCCTCCGGCATATATTTTTCCATAAAATCTGCGACGTACGCCTTATCGGAAACAAAAAAGTACGCAGACAACAGCGTCATGATCACCGCCATAAAGATATCGGGAAGCTGTTTGGCGAAATTTCCCACTGCCGTAAAAGTAGGGCTTCCGATACTTCCGATAAAATCTGAGAAGTAGTCGCCCAACTGGCTTCCGACACTGTTGAGCCGCTCCTGCACGTCTTTGGGAAAGCGTGCGTAGATCCCGTCGAGATTGTTCCCGATCATTTCAAATTCGGCTTCTATCTGTTCCCACAGTACGGGCAGTTCCCGGATGAAACTGGCCGTCTCTCTGATCAGCTTCACTCCGACACCATATACTAACAAAACCACACCTGCCAAAACTGCAACGATCACCAGCGCGGAGATTGCCTTTCGCTTAATCTTCAGCTTCTTTTCCAGAAACCGGATAAGCGGCGATGCAATCAGCGAAATGACCCATCCAATGATGAACGGCATAAAAAGCACGATCAGCCTGGGCAGTAAAAAGAGGCACAGCACAGCTATGACCAATGCAGTCAAGAGATTCAGGATTGCTTTGATATAAGTGATTCCTTCCCGTTTCATATGTTATCTTTCCCCCGGTCTTTCACAACATTTCATCCAACAGCGCATAAATCTCCTCGCGTCCCTGTCTGGAAAGCGCGGAATACGGTATCACTGTCGTACCCTCCACAGTCTGCAGGGTATCACAGATCAGCCTGACCTGTTTCGCCGTCTGGCTGCGGTTGATCTTATCCGCCTTTGTCGCGATAATAATTGGCTGATACCCGCGCTCTAAGATCCATTCATACATAATACGGTCGTTTTCTGACGGCGCATGCCGGATATCGATCAGTAAGAAGACTGCCCGGATTTTTTTTGACTGATGCAGATAGTCCTCGATCAGCTTCCCCCACTGTGCTTTCACCCTCTCATTGGCTGTCGCATAGCCATAGCCGGGCAGATCCACGAAATACATCTGTTGATTGACATTATAATAATTGATCGTCTGTGTCTTACCGGGTTTGGAACTCGTCCTTGCAAGCGACTTCCGGTTCATCAACCCGTTGATCAGGGAAGATTTACCGACGTTGCTTTTGCCGGCAAATGCAAATTCGATCAGTTCATTCTCCGGCAATGTGCTCGTGATCCCGCATACACGCTCTAATTCCGCACTCTTGATGACCATGAAGGCGCTACGCTCCTTTCTTTTTCACAAAAGCATATTCAATGACTTCCTCCATTGTTTCTACATAATGGATCGTTAGTCCGTTCTTAATTTCTGCTGAAATTTCTTCCATATCTTTTTTGTTTTTTCCGGGAACAAGCACCGTCTCGATTCCTGCCATTTTGGCGGCCAGAAGTTTTTCTTTCAGCCCGCCGATCGGCAGTACCCTGCCGCGCAGCGTGATCTCCCCGGTCATGGCCACTTTCGCGCAGACCGGTATCTCTGTTACCGCAGACAAAATGGCTGTTGCCATTGTAATACCGGCTGAGGGGCCGTCCTTTGGCACAGCGCCTTCCGGAATATGCAGGTGAAAATCATTCTTTTTAAAGATCTCCTGCGCCACCTTATATTTCGCACTGACAGAACGCACATAGCTCATGGCGATCATAGCAGATTCTTTCATCACATCTCCCATTTGACCTGTCAGGTCAATTTCGCCTTTGCCCGGCATCCTGTTCACTTCGATCTGCAGGGTATCTCCGCCGACACTCGTCCATGCCAGTCCGCGCACGATTCCGACTTCGTCTTTCTCGTTCGCCCTGTTCCTGTCATATCTGGACTTTCCAAGATAATGCGCCAGATTGGCCGAAGTTACCCGGACCCTGCTCTTCTTTTTCTGCAGGATCTCCCGCGCCGATTTGCGGCACACTTCACCGATCTTGCGCTCTAAGCCGCGGACGCCTGCTTCTCTCGTATATGACGCGATCATCTCTTTTAAGGCCCCGTCCGTGATCTGCAAAATGTCGGCCGAAAGTCCGTTTTTGCCTAGCTGCTTCTGCAGCAGATGCTCTTTGGCGATATGGAACTTTTCATTCACCGTATAACTGTTGATCTCTATGAGTTCCATTCGGTCTAAAAGCGGTTTCGGTATTGTCTCCGTAGAATTGGCGGTCGCGATAAAGAGAACCTCCGACAAATCGATCGGAATCTCGACATAATGATCGCGGAATCGGCTGTTCTGCTCACTGTCCAGCACTTCGAGCAAAGCGGAAGATGTATCTCCCTTATAGTCGCTGCTCACCTTGTCGATCTCATCCAGCAGCATCAGAGGATTCTTTACGCCTGCCTGCCGCAGTCCCGTGACAATCCTGCCCGGCATTGCTCCGACATAGGTTTTGCGGTGTCCTCTGATCTCCGCCTCGTCTCTGACGCCGCCCAGACAGATGCGCACATATTTTTTATGTAAGGCCTCCGCGATACTCTTTGCAATCGAGGTCTTACCGGTTCCTGGCGGCCCCACGAGACAGATAATCGGACTTTCGCCTTTCTTTGTCATGATGCGTACCGCCAGAAACTCCAAAATACGCTCCTTCACCTTCTCAAGCCCATAGTGCTGTTCTTCCAGAATCTCCTGCGCCCTGTCAAGATCCGCACTGTCACGGGACGCCTTGTCCCACGGCAGTTCCAGCAGCGTTTCAATATATGCGCGCTCCACGGCGCTCTCTGCGCTGCTGCCCGCCACGCTGCGGAATCTGGCGATCTCTTTTCTGATCTTATCCTTTACTTCTTTCCCTGCCCGCAGCTTTTCGAGTCCTTCCTCGAACTGTCTGATATCCGAAAAAGTTTCATCTTCTCCGAGTTCCTTGCGGATATAGCGCAGCTGCTCACGCAGGACATATTCCTTCTGTGTCTGGTCTATGTTTTTCCTGACCTGTACCACCAGTTTATTTTTAATCTGTACTACTTCCACTTCATTGGCCAGAAATGCGGTCAGTACGAAAAATCTTTCCCTGAGACCGACTGCACTCAACACCTGCTGTTTTTTCTGGAATGAAAGAGGGATGTTAATCGTAATCTGATCCATCAGCTTCCCAAGATCTGTACTTTCCTCGACCTGCCTGCCGATGTTTGCGCCGATTTTGGGAAAGCACACCGTATACTGCGCGAACTCTTCTTTCACAGTCCGCAGCATCGCCTCTTTCTCTGCCTCATCCAAGGTTTCTTCCGCTTCGCTCAGTATATTGACTGTTGAAGTCAAAAATGAGGTTTCCTTCTGAAAAGAGACAAGCTCTGCTCTGAAACGGCCTTCGACCAGCACCCTTATCATATGATCCGGCAGCTTTGTTACCTGCTTGACCGTGACGATCGTGCCGATCGCATAAACCTGCTCTAAATCCGGATCTTTCACATCCGGATCTTTCTGGGTCACTACAAAAAGTTCCTGATCCCCCATCATTGCCGCTTCCACTGCAAGGACTGACTTTTCTCTGCTCAGATCAAAATGGATCACCATATCCGGCAAAATTGTCAGTCCCCGCAGCGTTACTGTCGGCATTCCTTCACTCATTCTGTATCACGCTCTTTCCTTCATCATGTAAACAAAACGCCGCCCCAAAATATGTGACGACGTTTCACCATTCTTACTTTGCCTGCAGCAGGCGGTTTCGATAATGAACAATGGGCGGCTCTTTCCCTTCCACCGCATCTTTCGTAACCACACATTCTGCAATATTATCATCTGATGGAATTTCATACATAATATCCATCATCACATTTTCCATAATGGAACGGAGCCCTCTTGCACCGGTCTTTCTCGCATAAGCCAGATCTGCGATCGCTTCGACCGCCTCATCATCCACTTTCAGCGACACCTCGTCAAACTCGAACAGTTTACGATACTGTTTGATCAATGCATTTCTGGGTTCTTTCAGGATCCTGATCAGCGCGGCTTTATCCAAGCCTTCCAGGGTAACCGTGATCGGCACACGTCCGATGAACTCAGGGATCAGTCCGAATTTCATCAGATCCTGCGGCGCCACTTCCTTTAAGATTGCTCCGATATCCTTACTGCTCTTCTCTATGATCTTTGCATTAAAGCCGATCGAATTTCTGTCCAGTCTCTCCTCCACGATCTTCTCAAGGCCGTCAAATGCTCCGCCGCAGATGAACAGGATATTGGATGTATCAATCTGAATCAGCTCCTGATGCGGATGTTTTCTCCCGCCCTGCGGGGGAACGCTGGCGACTGTTCCCTCTATGATCTTCAACAGTGCCTGCTGGACGCCCTCACCGGAAACATCTCTGGTGATTGAAACATTCTCACTCTTTTTCGTTATCTTGTCGATCTCATCGATATAGATGATTCCGTACTGCGCGCGTTCAATATCATAATCGGCTGACTGAATCAGCTTCAGCAGAATGTTCTCTACATCCTCACCGACATATCCCGCCTCCGTGAGCGTCGTCGCATCTGCGATCGCAAACGGTACATTGATAATTTTGGCAAGGGTCTGCGCAAGGTAGGTCTTGCCGGAGCCGGTAGGTCCTATCATGATAATATTACTCTTCTGCAGTTCCACGCCGTCCTCATCCGGCGGAGCCATGACTCTTTTATAATGATTATAGACAGAAACCGCCAGTACTTTTTTCGCATCTTCCTGTCCGATCACATAATCGTCGAGAAAGTTCTTGATCTCCACAGGCTTTAAGAGATTGATCTCCATCTCGTCTGTTTCCTGTTCAAGATTCTCCTCATATTCCTCTTCAATGATGTCCGCGCAAATGTCCACGCATTCGTCACAGATATACACATTGCCGGGTCCGGCAATCATCTTCCGGACCTGTTCCTGCGTTTTATTGCAAAAGGAACATCTTACCTTATCGTCAGAATTTCTTCCTGCCATTTCTTATATCCATGCCTTTCTTTCTATTGTTCAGCAGCCTCGGCATGATTTGTGATGACGCGGTCGATCAAGCCATATGAAAGCGCTTCCTCCGCTGATTTCCAGTTATCACGCTCCGTATCCGCCGCGATCACTTCATAATCCTGCCCTGTATTCTCAGACAATATTCTGTTTAACTTTTGTTTTGTCTGCAGAATATGCTTGGCCGCGATCTCAATCTCTGTTGCCTGCCCCTGTGCACCTCCAAGCGGCTGGTGGATCATGATCTCAGCATTCGGGAGCGCCATTCTCTTTCCTTTGGCGCCGCCTGCAAGCAAAAATGCCCCCATACTGGCCGCCATGCCGATACAGACAGTTGACACGTCACATTTAATAAACTGCATCGTATCATAAATTGCCATGCCTGCCGTCACGGAGCCGCCCGGACTGTTGATATACAGATGAATGTCCTTTTCCGGATCTTCGGATTCCAAAAACAGCATCTGGGCAACCACCAGGCTTGCCGTTGTCTCATTGACTTCCTCCCCAAGAAAAATGATCCTCTCTTTGAGTAATCTCGAATAAATGTCATAGGAGCGTTCCCCTTTTGAGGTCTGCTCAATGACATAAGGTACTAATGCCATAAAAATCCCTCCGTATCAAGCTGTCTGTTTACTTTTCCTTTGCATTCTCCACTACAAATTCGGAGGCTTTCTTCACTGCAAGATCCTTTCTGATGTTCTTTTGTTCTTTCTCTCCGAGCATCTCCCTGATCTTGTCGACTTCCATCTGGTACACTTCCGCCATAGTCTCCATCTCTTTGTCAAATTCTTCATCCGTCACTTCGATGTTCTCAGCCTGTGCTACCGCTTCCAGAACGAGTCTGGATTTGATGCGCTTCTCAGCCTGCGGTTTCATCTGCTCTACCATCTGCTGATAGTTTGTGCCCGTGAACTGGAAGTACTGCTCTACGGAAATTCCCTGCATGGAAATTCTCTGCGCAAAATCATCGACCATCTGTTTTTGCTGTGTCTCGATCATTGCCTCGGGGATGTCCATCTCGGCTCCCGCAACGATCGCCTCGATCACGGCCTCTTCTTTCTTTTCTTTTGCTTCTTTTTCCTTCTGCTCTTCCAGATTTTTCTTTACGCTCTCTTTATATTCTGCCAGTGTGTCAAATTCTGACACTTCAGCTGCGAACTCGTCGTCCAGTTCAGGAAGTTCTTTCTCTTTGATCTCTTTCACGGTGCATTTGAATACCGCCGCTTTGCCCTTTAATGCTTCCGCCTGATAATCTTCCGGGAAGGTCACGTTTACTTCCATCTCTTTCCCGATCTCCGCACCGATCAGCTGCTCCTCAAATCCGGGAATGAACGCGCCGGAACCGATTGTAAGCGGATAGTTCTCGCCTTTTCCGCCCTCGAAAGCCACGTCGTCAACAAAGCCTTCAAAATCAATCACCGTCATATCGCCGTCTTTGACCGGTCTGTCTTCCACAGAGATATTTCTCGCGTTATTTTCGCGTTCTCTCTCAACGACTTTCATAATATCTTCTTCTGTAACGGTCATATCCGCCTTCTCGACCTCAATGCCCTTGTACTGTCCTAATTTTACTTCCGGCTTTAATGCCACTTCCGCCGTAAAGATAAACGGTTTGCCCGCTTCTATCTGCGTTACTTCGATCTTGGGAGAGGACACAATCTCCTCCTCGCATTCATCGAGCGCCTTCCCATAAACTTCCGGTATCAGGCTGTTCACCGCATCTTCATAAAATACTTCCTTACCATACATTCTCTCAATGACCTGACGGGGCACTTTGCCCTTTCTGAATCCCGGAATGCTGATCTTTCCTTTCTGTTTCCGGTACGCAGACTCGATTGCCTTATCTAATTCCTCCGCACTCGCCTCAATGGTAAGTTTCGCCATGTTCTTTTCTAATTTCTCCACCTGTAAACTCATAGACTGGTTTCCTCCTTCAATCACCTCTGCAACCTGTATCATTTCATCAGGAATCTACGCGCGATACGCACTCCTGGTCACAGTCATTTAGCCATTATAGCATAAACGTCTGGAAAATACTAGTACTATACCACATCATTTTTTGCTATAAATCACTTTTAAACGGATCAGACTGATCACCTTTGTATTGTAAGGAATTCCCACTCTGCCGATAATATATTCCGCGTGATCCTGTAAAATCCGTTTCCGTCTTTCCATTTCTTCTCTGTTTTCCGCAATAATATCAGATTATGCGACGCTGTTCTCCATTTTGCGACTGTTATTCCTGCCGAGTATGCCGACGGCATGGGCCTTCATGGACGGCTTTGTGAAAAATCCTGTTTCAGGGTCACGACAGTACCGTCCAAAAGCTGTGCGTCTGCGGCCCGGTGCGTCGTCACAAGCAGCGTCCGCCCTTCCAGTCTCTTCATGATATATGCCGCGGTACGGATGCGGTTTTCCTCATCGAGCCCGGTAAAAGGCTCATCCATCATGAGAAGCTGCGCCCCTGACAGCATCGCGCGCAGTACCGCGCAGCGCCTTTTCATACCGCCGCTTAACGTACCGGCCGGCCGGTCCAGGCTTTCCTCCGGAAGGATCTCCAACGCCTCTTCGCGGATTTTCTGCGGATCACAGACATCCGCAGTCAACAGAATATTGGTAACAACATCGCACGCCTCACACAGCCTGTCCTCCTGAAAGACCATGCCGATCCGCTCCGGCACGCCTTCTATCTCTCCCTCATCCGCCTCTGTCATACGGTTCAGCAGCCCAAGCAGCGTCGTTTTTCCACCGCCTGAGGGCGCCATCAGAAGATATCGTCCGCCTCTTTTCAGGGTCAGAGAGAAGTCTTTGAAAACAATCTGCTGACCATACGTTTTTCCGGCATGACGGATCACGATATCGTGGGGATCTTCCCGGCCGGAACGTCTTCCCGCCCCCGCAAAGCGGAAACAGGGATCCGGTCTGTGGCACGCCAGACGGCCAAACACCCAAAGCACGCCTTTTTCAAACAAAAAGCTGAGTAAAATGACCAGAAATGTCCATGCAAACAGCCCCGCCGTATCAAGATAGATCTTAGACTGGTAAAGGCGTTCTCCAAGCGAATGCGGCGGCATGCCGATCACCTCCGCCGCCACGCCCGACTTCCACGCCATCCCCAGAGAAATTTTCAGACAGCCTGACAGATACGGCACAAGCGCCGGTACATAAAGATACCACAGGCGGTTCCATCTGCTCATCCCCAGCACCTGCGCCATCTCCAGAAGCCTGCGGTCCGTACTTTTAAGCCCCTCTGCCGCATTGATATAGACATTGGGAAACACAATCAGAAAACTGATCAAAAATGACAGCCCGGAGGAACCCGCCCAGATCAGCACAAGCACGGCAAAGGAAGCCACCGGGACTGCCTTTAGCGTGATCAGAAGCGGTTCCAGAAATTCCTGCAAAAGCGGATACCTGTAACTGAGTGATCCCAACAACAGCCCACCGAAAAACGCCGTCCCAAATCCCGCACCGATCCTGGCAAACGAGTAAAAAACAACCTTCCAAAAATCTTCTCTGGCAAGATTGTCCCAAAAAGCCCGTGCCGCCTGTAAAGGCCCGACAAGCAGGATATCGTTGTCCACAAGCACCGTGACCGTCTGCCAGACGCACAGCCAGAAGAGAACGATCATGCTCTTTTTTATCACTGTCATTTTATTATTTCTTTTCACCGGTCACCTCTTGCTGGCTCTATGGGATATAATAAAAATCATCTCCCGGCACTGCACCGCCCACAGAAGCCGCATCCTGTTCAAACAACACTTGCAGATACCCGGAAAGCGCCTGTTTCATCTCTTCCCCATCTATATAAGTAATGTTACAGTACGGCATCGCTTTCGCCGCTACGGGCGCCTTCTCAATGATCCCGTAAGAAGCGACGAGTTCCGCCGCCGCATCAACGTGTTCGTTCGCGTAAATGGCACTGGCCCGGTGTTCTTCCAGAAACTGTTCCGCCGCCTTCTGATTTGCCTGCAAAAATTCTTTTCTTGCTACGGTGACTCCTGTCACAAGGCTGCTGCCTCCTTCTCCCTGTACGTTCGACCATTCCTTAGTCAGATCCATCACGACAGACAGGGATTCATTCTGCATACAGGCCGCTGTGACAAAAGGCTGCGGCAGTACGCCCGCCGCATCCGGGTTCTTCGCCAGATACGCCGCCACTTCCGTTGCTTCGGATTTATATTCCAATGTGATCTCATCGGCCGTAAGCCCGTTTTGTGTCAACAGATACCGGAAAACATAGTCCGGCGTCGTTCCTTTTCCCGTCAGATAAACCGTCCTGCCCCTCAGATCTTCCACAGACAGGATCCCGGAATCCCCGGACACCATGTAGAGAACACCAAGCGTGTTGATATCGATCACCGATACGCCGCCCTGCGTCTTATGATAAAGAACCGCCGCCACATTCGCAGGCACGAGTGCGATATCCAGCTCCCCGGAAACCATCTTAGGCAGAAGTTCATCCGCCGCTGTCGCCATCGTAAAATCATAGCCGTTTTTTGCCTCCCCGTTCTCCGACTGGCTCATCAAAGATACGAGCCCCATCGATGTCGGTCCTTTCAGGGAACCGATGCGGACATTCACCGCCTCCTGTCCCTTTTCTGCGCCACACCCGGTCAGGGCTGCCATGCAGACCGCGATATACATGATCCATGCCAATACCTTCTTTTTCATACGTCATCCTCTCCTTTTATCCGCTTCCTTACTGTGCCTATTTTACGATATCATCCGCAAAAAAACAACCCGCCTGAATTTCTCAGGCGGGCCATTTTGTTATGACGTTGCGAAACAGTGTGTTATTTCATCTGCTCTTCCTGTTTCTTGATCATTCTACGAACCATCTCACCACCGATGGAACCTGCTTCCTTAGATGTCAGGTCACCATTGTAACCTTCTTTCAGGTTAACACCAAGTTCAGAAGCAACCTCTGTTTTGAAGCGATCCATTGCTGCCTTAGCTTCCGGTACTTCAACTCTATTCGTTTTGTTACTTGCCATTTTCTTTCACCTCCGAAAATACATTTCATCTTTTATCTATATTTGAGATAAGCGACCGTGACACCGCTTATCCCAGAATAATAGATGTTAACCCGAAACCGGATCACGTTATCTGTTCAAGCGTGTTTGTATCACTTATCTTGATGTTAGTATGAACGGATTGCAGAAAAATATTTTGGTAAGTTTTTCTAAAACAGAATCTTCTCTTTCATGCTGCAAGCTTCCTCTTTTCCCGTAAACTGTTCCAGGATCGCCAGCGCAAACGGGATCGCTGTTCCCATGGCACGGCTCGTAATGATGCGGTCTGTCACCACAACCGGTTCCTTCTTTAAATCCGCACACTCCAGATGGCTTTCAAAACCCGGATTGACACAGGCTGCTTTGTGCGCAAGCATTCCTCTGTGTGCAAAAATACTCGGCGCCGCGCAGATCGCCGCAATGTATTTTCCATTTTCATAAAAAGCATCCACCTGTTTCATCAGCGGTTCAAATGCTTCCAGATTCGTTGTCCCCGGCATGCCGCCCGGCAGGACGATCATGTCTGTTTTATCAAAATCAACTTCATTGAATGTGCAGTCCATTTCCACAGTGATCCTGTGAGAGCCGGTCACCTTCTTCTCCTCCGAAATGGAAACCATATCCACATCGATATCCGCCCTGCGCAGTATATCCACAACGGTCAGCGCTTCAATTTCCTCAAAACCATTTGCAAAAAAAACACATACTTTGCTCATTTTATTTTCCTTCTTTCTATATATTATGCAAGTCAGAATTATGCATGTCAAAACAGTTTACTGCGATTCATTACATTTTCCCCATTTTTCATCTTCTCATATTCCGGATCTGATCTATTGCATGCCGTATGCCGTCATTGATGACATTCCTTTCAAATAACTGCAGACGATATGGATTGCGCTCAACCCTCTCAGTATAGTAAGATAATAAAAAATGAAAGGATTAAAAAAATGGAAATCGAACGCAAATTCACAATCAAAACGCTTCCCGAAAATCTGGAACAATACCCGTACCACGTCATCGAGCAGGCATACCTGAACACCGATCCCGTCATCAGGATCAGGAAACAGGACGATGCGTACTATCTGACTTATAAGGGAAAGGGACTCCTTGCAAGGGAAGAATACAATCTCCCGCTCAATGAGCAGTCCTATTATCACCTCCGTCAGAAAGCGGACGGAAACATCATCGCCAAGAAACGCTATCTGATCCCCATCGCCAATCCATCCTTTGCCAGAGGCTATGTCCCCTCTGTTGACCAGATCAGTCTAACCATAGAACTGGATCTCTTCGAGGCGCCTTTTGACAGCCTCATCATCGCGGAGGTAGAATTTCCCGACCGGGAAATGGCCCAGGCCTTTCTCCCGGTTGACTGGTTTTTGTCAGATGTCACAGATAATCCGGACTACCACAACTCTAATCTGAGCAGGAAACAGCTAAGCTAACCGTATCAGCCGTATCCTGTCACAGCCTTCCATACAGTTTGGTCATCGCCTGAATGCGCGCCGCAAGTTCCTCATCAAAGGCGCCCGGCAGCATTCTCCACTTCCAGTTAAAGCCAAGCGTCGAGGGCAGGTTTGTCCTCGCCTGTGTGCCAAGGCCCAGATAATCCTGCATGGGAATGATGCAGGTGTCGGACACGCTCGCCATCGCCGCCCTGATAAATTCCCACTGAATCTCTTTATTAGAACGGATATTCAGATATCTCCTTGCAAAAGCCCTGTCATGCCTGTTTAACGACGCAAACCAGCCGAGCACGGTATCATTGTCATGCGTCCCCGTGTAAACAACGCTGTTGGCCGTATAATTGTGCGGCAGATAGTCGCTTTCTTCTCTGGAATCAAAAGCAAACTGCAGGATCTTCATACCCGGATATCCGGTTTTCTTAACAAGCTTTAAGACCGAATCGGTCAAAAAACCAAGATCTTCCGCAATGACTGCTTTTTTTCCCAGTTTTTCCTTCATGACGGTAAAAATATCGTAGCCGGGCCCTTTTTCCCAATGCCCGAATTCTGCCGTTTTGTCGCCGTACGGAATCGAATAGTACTCGTCAAAGCCCCGGAAATGATCGATGCGTACAACATCATACAGTTCATAACAATATGCGATCCGTCTCATCCACCACGCATACTGCGTCTCCTTGTGGAACTCCCAGCGGTAGAGCGGATTGCCCCAGAGCTGCCCTGTCGCCGAGAAAGAATCCGGCGGGCACCCCGCAACAGCCGTCGGCGTCAGATCCCCGTCCAGTTGAAAAAGTTCAGGGTTGGCCCATGTATCGGCGCTGTCAAATGCGACATAGATCGGAATATCCCCTATGATCTGTATCTTCTTTTTATTGGCGTAAGCCTTCAGCGCAGACCACTGTTTCGCAAAAAGGAACTGCTGGAACTGATAAAAAACAATCTCCGTGCGGTATTTCTCTCTATACGCCGTCAATGCCTCCGGCCTGCGCAGCTTGATGTCCTCTTCCCACTCGATCCAGCTGATGCCGTCAAATGAATTTTTCACCGCCATATAGAGGGCATAGTCGTCAAGCCAGTACTGGTTGGCACGGGTAAATTCCAAAAATGCCGCGTCTTCTTCTATCCGGCTGTTTTCAAACGCAGTACGCAGCACCCGGAACCTGGAGAGATAAATTTTCTCATAATCGATGTATTCCTCATTGTCTCCGAAATCATATTGTGCACAGTCTTCTTTTGTCAAAAGCCCCTCTTCGATCAGCGTTTCCAGATCAATGTAGTACGGATTTCCCGCAAACGTGGAAAAAGACTGATAGGGTGAGTCCCCATAACCGGTCGGACCAAGCGGCAGAATCTGCCAATAACTCTGTCCGGCCTGTTCTAATCGATCAATAAATTCATATGCCTGTCTGGAAAAAGTTCCGATCCCGTAATCTGACGGAATACTGGAAACAGGTAATAACACACCGCTCTTTCTCATAACCATATCCCCCTGTGCCTCAAATTTTCTCTTATTCTACTATTTTCAGACAAAAGTATCAAGCATTTCCTTGCAACAATTGTCTTTCGTCCGCTTCCCATAATGCTTTGTTTCAAAAGGCCCGCACACTATAAAAACGGTATCATATTCTTCACCGACGCAAAGATGAGATTCGGCGTCACGCCAGATCGTGGAATCTCTTCGACCGTCGCCTCCCCGCTCAGGACGAGAATACTGGTCAGCCCATTGTTTCTTCCCGCCGCAATATCCGTATAAAGCCTGTCTCCGACCATGGCCGTCTGTTCTCTCGCACATCCTGTCCGCTCGATCAGATAGTCTATGATATCGCTGTTCGGTTTTCCGATCACCCTGTCCGGATACCGGAAGGCCGAGGCGTGAATGAATGCATGGATCGCACCTGCATCCGGGATGAAGCCGTTCTCTGTCGGGCAGTTATAATCCGGGTGTGTCGCCAGATAAGGCAGACCTGCACGGACGAAATCGCATACTTTACACATTTTCTGATAATCGAGCGAAGTATCGAACGCTGTCACAACAACTTCCGGCGACTGCTCCTCCAGCAAAATTCCGGCCTGCGCAAATTCCTCACGAAGCATCTCATTGCCCAGCAGAAAAACCCGTTTCCCGGGAAAATGCCTTTTCAGATAAGCGATCGCGGCCTGACCGGACGTAACGATCTTCTCCCTGTCCGCGTCAAGCCCCATACGGTGCAGTTTCTCCACATAAACCGCGGCATTTTTGGAAGAATTGTTCGTCAGAAATACATACTTCCTGCCGGAACATTCTATCCTGTCCAAAAACTCTCTGGCGCCATCGATCCATTTTTCTCCCAAATAAATGGTCCCATCCATATCCAGCGCAAAACAGCGGATCTGTTTTATGAGCTGCTCTGCATCCTGATTGACAGCCGGTATCCTGCATGCCATCTTTGTTCCTCCTGATCGATCATTTTGTATCTTTATTTAAATTAAGTATAATCAGGAAAAGCACTCAGCGCAACTGCTTTCTTCGATTTTATCTTAACTTTCCTGCGGCTTGAATCCCGACCTGCCCTGTGGTAAAATAAAAGGCAGCAACAGAATGAGAAAAAACGAACAAGGGGTTAGGGGTTACTTATGAAAGAAAAATTATACACGATTCCATTAAACGATGCGATCAACGCCGGAGACGAGTGTCCCTTCTGCTTTATCGAGCGGAACGTCGAACAGGATCTTCTGGATTTCACGCTGGGGTCAGGCTCTTCTTACATGGAAAGCGACATCAGAGAGGCTACCGACAAGGCGGGCTTTTGCAGGGCACATTTCAAAAAAATGTTTGATTACGGCAACACGCTGGGCAACGGCTGGATCTTAAAGACCCACTATATCCGTATGAACCGTGAAATGAAGGAACAGTTCAAAAACTATAAACCCGGCAAGACCTCTTTGAAGGATAAACTCAAAAAACAGACCGGGCGTACAAACCCCATCGGCGTCTGGGTTTCCCAGAAAGAAGAATCCTGCTATATCTGCAACCGTTTCCGCGACACGTACGAACGCTACATGGACACATTTTTTGTCATGTATAAAAAAGACGAGGAGTTCCGTGAAAAAATAAAAAGCAGCAAAGGCTTCTGCCTGCATCATTTCGGTGATTTGTGTGAAGCTGCCGAAAGCCGTCTAAACGACAAAGAAAAAGCCGCTTTCTTTGAAATGATCTTTCCTCTGATGGAGGCAAATATGGACAGACTCGCCCAGGACGTGTCATGGCTCGTAGACAAATTTGATTACCGCAACAAAGACGCCGACTGGAAAAATTCCAAAGATGCCATCCAGCGCGGCATGCAGAAATTAAAAGGCGGCTATCCGGCGGATGCGCCTTACAAAATGAACAAATAACACGCATCGTCTGCACATCATACATAAAAAGAAGTCCTGACTGCCGGTTTCCGGTATCTGTCAGGGCTTCTTTTCTTTTTTCGTATCCTGCGCAGCGTTTTAAGAATTCTCGTCGTTGAAAAATTCTTCAACTTTTGTCTCTGCCTCATTGGCCATACTGACAACTTTTTCTGTTGTCTCCGCCTTTGCGGCCTCCAGCCCTTCTTTAAACTCTTCCGCTTTTTCTTCTGCCTTTTCAACTGCGTCCTCTGATGCTTTCGTCAGATCCAGATCAACATACTTACGCTCCGCATCTGCTTTCTCAGCAGAATCATCGTCATCAAGATCCTCGTCAAACTCATCGAAATCTTCGTCATCGTCCATAGAATCATTGGCCTGGGCATCTTTTTTCCGCATGAAATAATAGGCGCCTGCTGCAAGAGCACTGACGGTCGCTGCCGTCATGAAAAATTTACCAAATTTTTTTGCCATGTGGAAGTCTCCTTTCACCGTTCCTTATACCAATATATTAATACTATTTTGTGAAAATGAAAAGGGAATATGTATAAAAAAACAATTAATTTTCTAATCAATGATTTTAGCGGTACAACATCTTGTATCTGGAAAAAAAAGAAGAACAAGTTTTTCTAAATCATTGAATCCGGCCCCTTTTTATGTTATATTAAAATCCGACTCATAAAGTCAATATCTGACATTTTACATTACTTTTGAAAGGAACGCGGACGCTTCGGTCACGATAGATAAAATGCGATATCGTAAATTCATCTTCGGTACGCGGGGGTATTTTCATGAACGAAAAATTTTTTGACTTAAAAAAAGAAAAGCAGGACAGAATGATTAATGCTTCTTTGAAAGTCTTTGCATCAAACGGTTACAAACACGCCAGTACTGACGATATCGTCACAGAAGCAGGCATCAGCAAAGGCCTGTTATTCCACTATTTTGGAAGCAAGCTGGGGCTGTATACGTTTCTGTATGACTACAGTGTCAGATTTATGAAACTGGAATTGACCAGGGGAGTCCTCGATCCTGACAATACGAAAGACTACTTCCAGCTCCGCAAACAGATAGAATTTTCCAAAATGCAGGTTTTGAAAAATTATCCTTACATGCAGCAGTTTTTAGACCGCTGTAAGTCTGAAAATGTGAGTGAGGCACTGCTTGCCATTGACGAACAGCGCAATGTTCTCCCCGAAGTCTATGCAACGATCATGGAAAAGGCCGACAGAAATCTGTTTGCCGATCATGTGGATGTCGCCAAACTCGACGCCATGCTCGAATATACGATCAAGGGTCTCATGACAGAGCGGTTTCAGGATTCTTCTTTCCATCCGGAAATGCTTTATGAAGAGATCGCCGGGTATCTGATGATGGTAAAGCAGATGGCATACCGTCATTAACATCCGTTCTTCTGCATCCATACATATATTTATACCGTTAGAACGTGTGCCCACCGGGCACACCATCAAAACTGCCGGGCGTTTCACCGCCCGGCATTCCTATTCTATATTACTGTTTTCTGCTTTCCCGCAGCTACTGTTTATTTCTTAGCGGCATTCTTTACTTTGATCTTTTTCACCAGCATCTCTTTTACCATTCTCGCCTTATCCTTCATACGGGGATTGGCCGAAGGGTTCGTCAGGATACCGGACACCAGTCTGGAAGCCACATCATACTGTTCGAAACGCATGGAAAGCACCGCAATCAGATAATCTACAGTCGGCTCATCCATACCGCACATCGGAAAGTTCTCTGTCTGTCTCGCCGCCAAAAAGCCTTCCAGTGCATTGTGCAGATAATCGTTCTCATCATCGTCCAGCTTTTTCTTCTGTTCCGCATAATCAGGAGCCGCCGTATCCATGTGCTCTCCTTTTCCACGCAAAAGCCATGCCGTCTTTAAACAGATATACGCTTTTTCACTTGGTTTCGCCTGCTTCACAATGGCGTTGGCCAGTGTGAGCTGATAGCGCTCCAAAGCATCTTCGTATGTGTAGATTTCTTTTTGTTCTGCCTGCGGTTTAAAATTTGCAGTGATAGATTCTTTGATATGTTTGGCCTGCGGAGATGTCACGAATTTGAAAAAACGACTGAGCGCCGCATATCCGCAGTTCGGACACATAATGATATCGTATTTGAGCAGATCCACCTGATCATACTTAGGACGCAGATCCAGATCCGTTCCCGCGAGTTTCACCTTTCCTACCTTTACGGTCTTGGCTTTGAACTGCTTATCACAGATCGGGCAGGCAAAGGCTTTTTCAAACAAATAGTCCTGCTCCTGCATCACCGGAGCGGCAGGTTTACCGTCTGCTCCCACTTCCTCCTTCTTAGGTTCATCATATAGATTCATGTTTTTTAAATTTCCCAGTCCGAACTGTTCCAAGCCCGACAATAAATCTGCCATATCTTTATCCTCCCAATCCTTTACTTTATTTTGGTTTTATAGATTCATCATTTTTCGCCCTTTGGCAAAACAAAGGAACTTTTAAGCGATACGATCCGGTTGAATACAGGTGCATCCGGTGTGGAATCTTTGCTGTCCACACAGAAAAATCCCTGTCTTACAAACTGAAAACTATCATAGGCCTTCGCACCCGCAATGGACTTCTCAATGCGGCAGTCTTTCAATACGACCAGAGAATCCGGGTTTAAATTCAGGCTCCCGTCTTCATTATATACGCCCTTCTCCTCATCAATGATATTTTCATACAGTCTGACTTCCGCTTTCACGCTGGAAGATGCCTCGACCCAGTGGATCGTCCCTTTCACTTTACGTCCGTCCGGGCTGTTGCCGCCCTTAGAGGCCGGATCGTATGTGCAGTGAACCACTGTCACATTCCCGTCCTCATCCTTCTCAAATCCCGTACAGGTGACAAAATATGCATGCATCAGCCTTACTTCATTCCCCGGATAGAGCCGGAAATACTTTTTCGGCGGTTCCTCCATGAAATCATCCCTGTCGATATAAAGTTCCCTTCCAAAAAGGACTTCTCTCGTGCCAAGACTCTCATTTTCAAGATTGTTCGCTACCGTTATGATTTCCGTCTGTCCCTCGGGATAATTATCGATCACGAGCCTGACGGGTGAAAGCGCTGCCATGATACGCGGTTTTTTCAGCTTCAGATCTTCTCTGATACAATATTCCAGCATGGAATATTCTGCCGAAGAATTGGCTTTGGATACACCGCACAGATCCACAAAGCGTCTGATCGACTCCGGCGTGAATCCTCTCCTGCGAAGCGCCGCGATGGATACCAGCCGCGGATCATCCCAGCCGTCTACGATACCGTCTTCCACAAGCTTCTTGATATACCGCTTTCCAGTGACAACATTGGTCAGATACATCTTTGCAAACTCTATCTGTCTGGGCGGACGGGGATATTCCAGTTCCTGAACGACCCAGTTATAGAGAGGTCTGTGGTCCTCAAATTCCAGCGTACAGATAGAATGGGTGATCCCCTCGATCGCATCCTCAATCGGATGCGCATAGTCATACATCGGATAAATACACCATTTATCCCCTGTGTTCTGATGTGACAGATGTGCCACACGATAAATGATCGGATCCCGCATATTGATATTCGGAGAAGTCATGTCGATCTTCGCACGCAGCGTTTTCTCTCCATCCGCATACTTCCCGTTCTTCATCTCTTCAAACAGTGACAGATTCTCTTCAATGCTTCTGTTCCGGTTTGGATCCTCTTTCCCCGGCTCTGTCAGCGTTCCTCTATATTCGCGCATCTGCTCTGCACTCAAATCGGATACATAGGCTTTTCCCTTCCTGATCAGCCGGAGCGCGCCCTCATACATTTCGTCAAAATAGTCGGATGCAAAAAACAGCCTGTCTTCATAATCCGCTCCAAGCCATGCCACATCGGCCTTGATCGACTCGACAAATTCACTCTTTTCTTTCGTCGGATTGGTATCGTCAAAGCGCATATTGAACTGACCGCCATACTTATCCGCAAGACCGTAATTGAGTAAAATGCTTTTTGCATGTCCGATATGAAGGTATCCGTTCGGTTCCGGAGGAAACCTTGTGTGAACCGTATCGTAAACACCTTCTGCCAAATCTTTATCTATGATCTGCTCAATGAAATTTTTGGAGACAATCTCTTTTTCTTCTCCCTCTGTCATAGTATTCTCATTCATCATCTTCGTTCCTGGTCCTGACGCTGTCTCTCCCTCTGGAAGCAGCCGTCATTCATTACCTCCTTTAGCACGTTCATTCTTATGTTACCATAGGCAGACTGAAATATAAAGTAAAAATTTCAAGTTTTCTACAGATTAAGTTTTCTACAGATAAACTTTTCTGCCGTTTTTTCCCTGTTTCCCGTTTATGCCCTGTCAAAAACATCCGCACAGTCTTTTAAGTTCCCGATCACTTTAATCTGCTGCGGGCAGGCCTTCTCACACTGGCCGCAGGCAATACAGTCCGCCGCTTTACCGGCTCCCGCTACAGCATGCGCATATGCCGCTTCTCCCTGTCTGGTCTGTCCCCAGATGAGCTGCCTGTTTCGCGCCGCGAAAATTTCCGGTATCGGTATCTGCTTTGGGCATCCTGCCGTACAGTAATGACAGGCCGTACAGGGAATGGACTTTACCCCGGCAAGCGCTTCCTGCGCCCTGCGGATAACCTCCTGCTCCGCATCATCCATTGGACAAAAGTCTTTCATATAAGAAAGATTATCCTCCATCTGCGCCATATCGGACATTCCTGACAAAACTGTGATAATCCCGTCTAAAGACGCCGCGTAGCGGATCGCCCATGCCGCATATGATCTGTTTTGACCTGTTTGGTCAAAAACTTCTTTCACGGCATCCGGCGGATTTGCAAGCGCTCCGCCTTTTACAGGTTCCATCACAACAATTGATTTTCCATGCTTTCTGGCCACTTCATAGTTTTGCCGCGCCAAAACATTCCGGTTTTCCCAGTCCGCATAGTTAATCTGAAGCTGTACGAATTCTGTATCGGGATGCGCTGTCAGGATTTCATCGAGGAGCTCCGGCGTCGCATGGAAAGAAAAACCCCAATGCCTGATCAGGCCTTTCTCTTTCTGTTCTTTCACAAAATCCCAGATACCGTATTCTTCATACTGTCTGTAATTACCTGTCTGTACGGCATGGAGCAGATAATAATCAAAATATCCCGCCCCGGTGCGTTCTAAGCTTGTAAACAGCTGTTGTTTTGCCTCACTGGCACTTTCATTCGCCAGCCTGACATTCAGTTTGGTCGCCAGCTTAAAACGGTCTCTGGGATAACGGTCAACGAGCGCTGCCTTTGCCGCCCGCTCGGAGTCTCCATCATCATAAGCATACGCCGTGTCAAAATAAGTCTGCCCGGCATTCATAAAAAGATCCACCATTTTCTTCGTCTGCTCAATGTCAATTTTGCCGGAAGCCTCCCTGGGCAGTCTCATGAGCCCAAATCCGAGTTTCGGCGTCGCTTCACCAAAATATTGTTCCATTGTGTTTCCTCCTTCATTCCTGTCAGACTGATAAATTACTGATCCATACATCCTGTTTCACACGATGCAGGCTTAATCACGATGTACTTTTTTGTCCGACTGCTCAAAACCATGAATCCAGTCGGAGCACAGATAATAAAACAGATAAATGACCGAGCTGATGCTCCAGGTAAGCGGATACGCCCAATAGATATAGCGGATCTCTCCTGTCAGATGCGTTACGATCATAATATATGTAATTCTAAGCACGCACCAGATCGAAAGCATGATGATCATCGGCACGAAAGCCTTCCCTGCACCGCGGCAGACCGCTGCCACCGCGTGGGAAAATGCCAGCAGGAAGTAAAACAGAGCGACTGTCCGCGCCTGCTGTACACCGTATTCGATCACGCCGCCCGTACTGTCAAACGCCCCGATCAGCTGCGGCGCAAAGATATAATAAAATACGCCGATCAGTTCCGCCAGAATGACAGCCGCCAGAATGCAGAAACGCGCACCCTTTCTGGCACGGTCATATTTCTTTGCCCCAAGATTCTGGCTGATAAATGTTGTGCTCGCCATATTAAAACTCGTCACCGGCAAAAATACAAATCCTTCGATCTTGGCATGTGTGCCGTAGGCTGCCATCGCCAGTCTGCCAAATGCGTTGACCTGCGACTGTACGATCACATTGGCAAATGCGATCACCGAATTCTGAACGCCCGAGGGCAGCCCGTATCGTACCACCTCTGACAATACATCTTTATGATAACGGATCTTCCGCCATTCCACAGTATAGATGCTTCCTTTCTTCATCAGGTGCACCATACAGAGTACAACACTGGCCGCCTGCGAAATAACAGTCGCTGCCGCTGCTGCCCAGACTCCCTGATGGAACACCGCGATAAAAAGCAGATCGAGCAGCACATTCAATACCGAAGAAAAGACCAGATAATACAGGGGCCGTCTGCTGTCTCCGAGCGCATTCATTATGCTGCGGCAGACATTATATAAAACCATGGCCATCGCGCCCAAAAAATAATAGCGGAAATATTCGACCGCATCGGGCATAACCTCGGCATCTGTCTGCATCCACAGAAGGAATACCGGTGTAAAGACAACGCCGACCACAGTCAGGATCACACCGCTGATGAGTCCGAATAGAAGCATCGTATGAATCGCGCGGGATACCTGACCCTCATCTCCCGCTCCGAAATACCGGGAGATCACCACCTCGCCGCCCATGGAAATCCCCATGAAAAAGCTGACCAGCAAAAAGATCAGCGTTCCCGACGAAGTGACCGCCGCCAATGCATTCGTCCCCAGATAACGCCCCACGATGAATGCATCCGCCGTATTATACAGCTGCTGAAACACCTGACTGAAAAAGACCGGCAGGGCAAATCCCAGCATCAATGAATAGGGATTTCCCACTGTCATATCCTTTATACTGGATGACTGTTTCATAATGACCTCCTATCGGCAAAATCGCTGTAACCCACGAAGCAAATGGGTTGCAGCGACTTCTATTGATCCGTTCTTACCAAAAGCAAATATGATCTGATCTGTTAGATTTCAAACCGATCCATCAATTGCACCATCGTTTCTACCTGAGCTTTCTGCTCTTCACTGACAGCCGCCGTTTCCTCTGATGTCGCCGAGTTATTATCCACAGCCGAGGAAACCTGCGCAACATTTTCGTTTAATTCCTGCATATGACGCGTATCCCGTTTCAGCATCTGCTCAATCTGTCCCATTTTTTCTGTAGCCGCTTTTGCATCTGTCATTACCACAGTCATGTTTTGCTCTGTCTGCTCCGCGATCGAAATACTCTTGTCCATCACGGCAACCGTTGTCTCTATCAGTTCGGTCGTTCTTCCGGCTGCTTTTGACGACTCATTTGCCAGATTCTTCACCTGCTCCGCCACGACGGCAAAGCCTTTTCCGGCCTCTCCCGCTCTTGCCGCCTCAATCGCCGCATTCAGCGCCAGCAGATTCGTCTGGGACGCGATATCTTCTATCGCCTCTATGATCGTTCCGATCTGCTCGGAACATCTGCCGATCTCCTGGATCGAACTCTTTAACTCCTGCAGCTTTTCGTTTCCTTTTGACAGCGTTACCCCTGCCTCAGACGCCATTGCCGCGGATGCCTCCGCTTCATGCGCATTCGCTTCCATACTCTTTGTGATACGGTTAAACGACGTCATCAGTTCCGATACCTGAGAGGCCTGCATCGTACAGTTCTCCGCCAGATCCTGCGCCGCATACGCCAGCTGCTCCGAACCGCTGTCGATCTGTCCTGAAACTTCACGGATCGTTCTGAGCGTCTCCCGCATCTTTTCCCCGATCTGTATGAAAGATTCTTTGATTGATACGAATTCTCCCACATAGTCCTGTTGAATCTCGATGCGGTAATTCCCATTTCCCATCTTTTCAAGCGTCTGCGTTATCTCACGGATCATGCCCATCAGGTTGCTCTTCATAAAGGTGATCGCGGCAACCATCTTGCCGACTTCACTCTCATCTGCTTCCAGGTCAAGCTCCACGTGGAATTCACCGCCTGCCAGCACACTCATCTGATCCGATACCTTCTGAATAGGCTCTAATAATTCTTTTTCCGAAAACCGGATCGTTCTGACAAATTCTTTCACAACATACAAAAAAGAAGCCGCGAACAAAACCTCAAAAAGATACTGCAAAACTTTCAGCACAGTCTGCTGTCTGCCTTTTCTGTCCAGGATCGCCAGGATCGTCGAATCTGTCTGATCATTGATCTGATCGACGGAATCTCCGTATTGTGTGCTGAACACACACGCCTGTGCCGCCTGGAGGTCTCCTGCCTGTACATGCGCGATCGCCTCCTTTTCCAGCGGAACGAGCTGGTCCGACATCGAAGCGATCTGATTCAGGCTGTTCCACTCATCTTCCCTGAGTGAACATTTTTCCAAAGTCGCTATCGCGTTTTCCCTGTTTTTATCCTCATTCAATTCCTTCATGTAGCCGTTATAATACTTCTGGTCCCCCGTGACAGCATAAGACTGTATGTCGTAAGTCAGTGTCTTGGATGCGATCCGATACTGATTCAGCGCCACAGTCGTATTGATCTGTGCCGTCTGTATTCTCGACATGGCCAGATTAAAACAAATAAATCCAAGCAGCAGCGCGGCCCCCGTCACCACAGACAATAGCGCCTGACGCACCAGACGCTTCAGCTGTGCCGCCTGACTCTTGTTTCCCGGTATCCCACTCTTCTTTTTCCCCATAGTCCCTCTCCTAAATATAAAAGATTTTGTTACAACCCACTTCTCTTTTCTATTATACCTAAGAAAAGACGCAAGAGCAATTCTTTTACAAAAAAACTTTTGGAGATCGCTCTCCGCCGCGTCTTGAAAAACATCTTTTTTTTCGCTATAATTTTATCAGATCTCTTTTTGGAAAGAAACAACGAAAAAGCGAAAATACAAAGGAGGCTTTATTATGAGATTAGTTACCCGTTCCGATTTCGACGGATTGGCGTGCGGCGCCTTATTAAAAGAAGTCGGTCTGATTGACAGTTGGAAATTTGCCCATCCTAAAGATTTGCAGGACGGCCTTGTGGAAGTCACGGAAAATGACGTACTGGCCAACGTCCCCTTTGTGGAAGGCTGCGGATTATGGTTTGACCATCATTCCAGCGAGCACGAGCGCAGCCGGCTGGAAGGCAGATATAAAGGCGAAAGCCGTATCACCCCGTCCTGCGCACGCATCATTTATGAATATTACGGCGGGCAGGAACGTTTCTCTCATTTTGACGATATGATGGCGGCCGTCGACAAAGTTGACTCGGGTAATCTCACGATTGATGAGATCCAGAATCCGACCGGCTGGATTCTGATCGGCTTTCTGATGGATCCCAGAACGGGACTCGGCAGATGGAGAAACTTCACGATCTCCAACTACCAGCTGATGGAAAAACTGATGGAATGCTGCCGTACAATGAGCACCGCGGAAATCCTTGCCCTGCCGGATGTACAGGAACGTATAGCCGTCTATCATGAACAGGATGCCAAATTTAAGGAAATGGTGCGTGAACACACCCGTGTGGAAAAGAATGTTATCATTTCCGACCTGCGCGGCGTCGATCCGATCTATTCGGGCAACCGTTTCCTGATCTACAGCATGTACCCCGAACAGAATATTTCCGTTTGGATCGTAAACGGCAAAGGCGGGCTGGGCTGTTCCGCAGCGGTCGGCTACAGCATATTAAACAGGACCTGCAATATTAACGTCGGGAGCTTAATGCTAAAATACGGCGGAGGCGGCCACAAAGCAGTCGGAACCTGTCAGTTTCATGATGACGAGATGGCGGAAAAGCTGCCGCAGCTGTTAGACGAAATCGTCAATTATCAGGAATAAACATACCCGTCAGCGCTTTCATAAGTCTGATCCGGATGACATTCAGGCAGGATTCTGTTCCTGCCTGATTTCTGTTTACTCCAACACGATCTCACGTCCCAGCCGGAAAGAATAAATGATCTTCTCCGCAGTACGCATGCCGCCTGCAGCGGAATAACCGGTGAGCTGCTCGAGGGCCTGGGCATAATAATCGAGCTGCGTCTGATAGCGTCTGACCAGTTCTTCCGGGGTCTTCACGGCGTCAGTTTTATAATCCACGACAATATTAACGCCGTCTTCTTCAAAGAAAACGTCTATGATCCCCTGGATCAGCACCGTCTCCTGCGCGGGAAAGCTTTCATTCAGGCGGTTGGCCGCGAGTCCGAGAACAAAGGGCTGTTCGCGGTAGAGTTTCCCTCTCCCGGCGGCCTGTGCCATCCGCTTCGCCACCCTGCTCTGCAAAAAAACGGCTATCTTTTGCGGAGAGACCGCATCGTAGCAGACCTTTGAAAGTCTGCCTTCTGCAAGCATCCGGTCCATCTCTTCTTTTGCCAGTTTCGCCAGGCTTTCCCGGTCATCGTCCGTCTCAGTCAATTTCCTGAAGTCAAACAATTCCATGACTTTATGAAACGCGCTTCCTCTGTCCGAACCGCTGACAGTATCGTCTTGTCTGATAAATCCGGGCAGGTAAGGGATCACCGGTTCCGCTTCATATAAGGAAAAAGAAAAGTCCGTCTCTTCCTCCATTCCGGCCTTTTTCAATTCCGACACCGTTGTCTTCGTATAGAGGTCTCTCAGATTGGCATACGGATATTCGTATGAAAATTTGTCTGACATCAGCGTCAGGAGCTGTTTATCCATCCGGTCAATGTCTCTGGTCCCGTCAAACAGCACTAATTTCCTTCTCGCCTCCTCCCGCACGATCGTCTCTTTCAGCTCTGCGCCCACACACGCTTCCCACGGCCGTATGCAGACTCTCATGTTCATTGTCTCCCCATACAGCGGATTGTGCGTGGACGGTTCCATCCCATACTGCTCCCAGATCTCATCAAAGCACCGGCTGCGCGCCGCCGCAGACAGCAGGATATCCAGAAAGCAGGTCATCCCGGAGATCCTGTCATAGGAAAGAACGCGCTCCTTTTTTCCCTGAAGCAGCAGCAGGGAGGCGATCTTTTTCTCCGGTTTTTTCAGCACGCCTGTCAGGATCAGCTTTTCTTTGGCCCTCGTCATGGCGACATACAGAATACGCAGTTCCTCCGCCAGATTATCCTGCCGCAGCTTATATGCAATAAAGTTTCTGCGCAGGTTCCTGCTCTTTGCCCGCAGACCGGTATCGACATAGTCCACACCAATTCCCCGTACCACGTCGGTCACCAGCGCCTCACTGGCGTCCCGGTTATTAAATCCTTTGGCCGTTCCGGCCACAATACAGATGGGAAATTCCAGCCCTTTGCTTTTATGAATGCTCATGATCCGGACGACGTCCGCATTCTCATCCTGCAGATTGGCCTCCCCATAATCCACATCGTATTTTTCCAGCTGTTCTATATAGCGCAGGAAATGATACAGACCATAATAACTCGTCTTCTCATAGTCCGCCGCCCGGACAAGCAGCATCTCCACATTCGCCCGTCTCCTGCTGCCGCCCGGTTTCGCCTGTACATAAGACAGATAGGCATACTCTCTGATCACAGTCTGGAGCAGTTCATGAACCGGCATGTAGACAGCCATATCCCGATACCGCTCTATCTCTTCCAGAAAGGCCAGGAACCGCCCGGGCAGCGCTTCCTCTGTCTCCTGATGCG
Organism: uncultured Lachnospiraceae bacterium; assembly: GCA_947577185.1. GTDB lineage: Bacteria > Bacillota > Clostridia > Lachnospirales > Lachnospiraceae > UBA3282. Next base: position 147,763 of record CANPUE010000002.1, read on the forward strand.
CATATGTCCTCACTGCATCATAGAGATACCGCTCTTTGGGAAACATCGCCTTTGCGGAGGCGATCTCTTCCTCCGAAAAACCGCCGAAACAGGAATGAAGCACCCCGTAAAAGGGAATATCCTGCAGCGGATTGTCCAACACCCGCAGAAAGTGCAGAAGTTCCTGAACTTCCGACGCGGCAAAGTAACCGGTCCGCGAAGTCACATGGACGGGAATTCCCTCTTCTTCCAAAACCGTTTTCATTTCTTCGTCCCATCCTGCCGTCGTCCGCAGCAATATGACAATGTCCTGATAGGCGGCAGGGCGCAGTTGTCCCGTCTCTTTGTCCGTCACCATAAAAGAGGCGGTAAGTTCTTTGATCCTGCGCGCGATCCCATACGCTTCCTGCTGTCTGGAACTGATATCTTCTTTCATCTCTTTCTCAAGCTCCGGAAACAGAAGGATCTCCGTATCATTTTCCCCGCCTGATCCCTCTCCAGGATCTGTAGACGCAGGATTTTCCGGATAAAGGGCCCCCGGATAGAGCGCAGCCTTTTCATCATAATCAATCCCGCCGAGTTCTTTTCTCATCATCTGAGAGAACACTGCGTTGACGGAAGTAAGCACCGCTTCCCTGCTGCGGAAATTTTTGTGCAGGTCGATGCGAAGGACATCTCCGCCCTCGCTCTCCTGATAAGTATGATATTTGTCCATGAAAAGTTCCGGTCTTGCCAGACGGAATTTGTAAATACTCTGCTTCACATCGCCTACCATAAAGCGGTTAAAAGTTCCCTGCGCCTCCCCGGAAACGGCGGAAAGCAGATATTCCTGAACCAGATTGCTGTCCTGATATTCATCGATGAGAATCTCCGCAAAGTAACTTCTGTACTCCAGCGCGGTCTCTGAGGCTTCGATCATCTCCTCTCCCGGCCCGTCCGCGCCCTTGCGTATCAGGATGGACAGGGCAAAATGCTCAATATCGTCAAAATCCAGTATATTTTTATCCCGCTTTGCCTTTTCGAACTGTTCCATGAACAGAAGCGTCAGGTCAGTAAGCGCACAGACGGCTTCCCTGCACACAGGCATCTGCTGTATCACTTCTTCCGATGAGCGGGCAAAAAAATTCTTCTGTATGTTCTGCAGCTGCTCTTTGATCTCCGAACGGGTATTTTTCACAAGTTCTCTCTTGAGCGCCAGAACCGTCGCGTCCTTTTTGGAGGAAAGCCGTCCAAAAGAAAGAGCCTGAAAGGCCAGATAACGCGCCTCATAGGTATCGGCGGCGCGCAGTTTCTCAAGCTTCCCCCGCTCTTCATCGAGCAGTTCCCCATACATATAAGGACCGTCGGGTTCCTCACAGCAGGCAATACATTGACTATATTGGTCGATCACTCCCTGCAGTGTGAGCGACGTCTCTTCCATCAGTTCACAGACCCATGGCAGCTGTGCAAATTCCTGAATTGATTGTACCGGCGCATAATCTTCCCTGCGTGCCGCAAGCCATTCCTCCGGAAACGGATTGCTCATCGCAAAGTCATAGAGTTTGAAGACCGCATCTTCCACTGCACTGTCCCTGCTGCCTGTACTGAAATATTCCATACAGCGCAAAAAAGACGCTTCTCCTTTTTGGTAGCACGCCTCCAGCACAGTTCCAAGCACATCCATCCTGAGCAGCCTGAGTTCTCCCTCATCCGCTACGCGGAATGCCGGATCCAGGCCGATCGTATGAAAGTGATTGCGGATAATAAACAGACAGAAGCTGTCGATCGTCGTGATCTGGGCATTGTGCAGCAGGGCTGCCTGCCGCTGTAAATGTTCGTTTTCCGGTTCTGCGGCCAGTTTTTGTCCGATCGCCGCACTGATCCGCTCGCGCATTTCCGCCGCCGCCGCATTGGTAAAGGTCACGACAAGAAGCCTGTCGACATCCACCGGGTGCGACGCATCGCTCACCATCTTCACGATCCGCTCCACCAGCACCGCCGTCTTTCCCGAACCGGCCGCCGCTGATACGAGAAGGTTACAGCCGTGCGTATCGATCACTTTTTGTTGTTCCGGCGTAAAAGAAACACCCATCTATTTTTCCTCCTTCTGCCGCGAAGCGCCGTCCTGGCCTTCCGAGCCGCTCAGTTCCTTTTCCATCAGGGCAAGCGCTTCATCCGGTGACAGGCCCGCGAGTCTGCGCATCTCATACCCCGCGATCTCCGTGTCAAAACCGCAGATGCTGCGAAATGCGCAATAAGTACATGCACTGTTCCCATTCTGTTCACAGGGATTGACCGCAATGTTTCCCTGTAAGATCCCGGAACCGGCTTCTCTGATCTTATAACTTACGTAATCAGAAATCACTTTCATGCCCTTTTCATTTATGACACTCGAGTAAGCGGAGAAAGATCCGTCTTTTTTTCTTTCAATCGGAAGGATATCAGACTTACCGTCAAACTCCCCGTCTAACAGTGAGATGGCTTTGTCATTTTCGTTCACGATTCCGGTCATCTTTAATTCCTGCAGCAGTTTCCGGTTTAACTGCTCCGGTGTCAGGGTCTGTCCGTCTTCTATCATCGGGTCTGCGATATGATAATACAGCATAGCCGCCGGGATGACTTTTTTGTCCGGATGTCTCTTTTTTTCCATCCCCACCGCCACATTCATATAGACGACCAGCTGTAACTGCAGGCCATAATAGAGCGCCGCCAGGTCAAACTTCCGGGTGCCGGATTTATAATCTACGACTTTCACATAGACACAGTCATCTTCCTCACAGGTATCGATCCGGTCAATCCTGCCGCGGAGTTTCATTTTTTCTTCCCCGGTCAGGGCGATATTGACCGCATCCAGATCTTCCACCATGGAAAAAGACAGTTCGAAATGCGCCGGCGCAAAAGAACCCTTTTTCAACTGTTCCTGCAGCGTATTCACCGTGCGGGCAAGAATGCGCCTGATGCGCTGTAACAGATACTGGTTTCTGGCATTGCTGTAAAGAATCGTTTCCCCATAATTTACGGCATAGAGTTCGATCGCTTCTTCCAAAATCTGCTCTCCGGCCTCCTTTGGAAAGTCAAACCAGGTATAATGATGTTCTGCGAGTTTTGCCGCAAACAGTTCCAGTACGCCATGAAATACATTTCCCATATCCACATCTTCAAAGCTGTACGCTTCCCGTTCTCTTAAAGACAGGCCATACTGTAAAAAATGTGCGTAGGCGCAGGCCGCATATTTCTCCAGCCGGCTGACGCTGTTTTGCAGAATCCCTCCGTAAAGCGCCAGCGTGATCTGCCTGGATAACGGCTTATCCAAATAGTGATAAAATGCCGTATCGATCAGCCGGTCGATGCGCTCCTGCCAGTCCGGGTCTGTGTGATAAGTATGATAAATCGTGAAAAGTTTTCGTTCTTTTTCCGCTGTGAGGCGCCCCGCCGCATATTCCCGCAGGAAATCCGTAAAGAATCCCACACCGTCTTCTCTGCCTGCCAGCTGTTCTTCTAACGGCCGCAGTTCCGGACATTCTATCGTAAGATGCGGGAACAGACGGCACATCGTGTCGATCAGATAGGCCGGGCGTTTGCTTTTCCCGTCATTGCCGACTTTCGCATAAGACAAATACAGTTGTTCCGAAGGTTTGGTCATATTCAGGTACAGGTACAGACGCTGAATATACATCTGCTGTCTGGGCGTCGGTGCGAGTTCCCATCCGGCCTCCTGCAGAAATTCCCTGTCGATGTCGGAAATAATGCCTCCGCCGCCCGCTCCTTTGGGAATATTCCCGTCATTGATCCCCAGGAAAAAAAGCGTCCGTACCTGTTTCAGACGGGTTCTCTCAATATCACCGACCACGATCCTGTCCACATTCTGTGGGATCGTTCCCACCGTGATCTCCGCAAATCCCGCGTCCAGAATCTCCGCAAATTCCCGGATTTCCATCTCTTCATCCCGCAAAAGTCCCTCGATCTGGTCGAGCAGATCGATCACAAGCCCGTAAATCTGTCCGTATTCTTTCGCTCTCGCCAGATCGCCTTCCCGTTTAAACTTCTGTTCATAATGATCGAGCTTTTGCTGTAACTCATTTTTCACCAGAAAATCATACAAGGCACGGACCAGTTCTCCCCCGCTGCGTCCCTGGGTCAGCAAAGGGGCAAGCTGTTCCATGAACTGCCCGCGGATCTCATTCATTTTTTCAAGCGCGGCAACCCCCTCTTCCCCGTCCGTTTCTTTGTACACAAAAAGGCTGTTCCACTGTTTTTTCCCGCGAATGCCGAATCTGCGGATATAATTTTCCAGTCTGTCAATCTCTGTGCGTTCAAATCCGCACAATCCCGTCCTGAAATAATGAAAAACCGCCTCTGCGCTGAAATCCTGCAAAATAATCTGCAGCGCACTGCGGATATACTCCGTAAAGGGATTGAACAAAATCCCCCTCGTCTTATCCATATATACCGGAATCCCGAATCTGGCAAACGTTTCCTCGATCGTCCGCCCGTAGGTTTCCATGCTTCCGGTCACCACCGCGATATCCCGGAAATGCAGATCCCGATTCGTTTCCAACAGCCTGTAAATCTCGATGCAGGTCTGTCTGACTTCCTCTCCGGGCGTGGAAGCTTCCAGCAAATGGATATGACAGTTGTGCGCATCATACGTTTCCACCGGATAGCGAAACAGACACCGCTCCAGATGCGCCAGTTCAGGATTGTGCGCAAATCTCGGCAGACGCCCGTTTACCGTCTCTTTGCAGACCACTTCCGGCACCGTGCCGACCCCAATCTCCTCCCCCGCTTTCATCAGATCCCTGACCGTCTTTTTCGTGAGATGAAATAATCTCTGCTCTCCATCCATCTGGTACGGATTTTCGTCCGCGCCGATCGTCATGACAACAATGACCGTGCGGGTCAATCTCAAAAGTTCCTGTATGACACGAAGCTGTATCGGCGTAAACCCGGTAAACCCGTCAAAGGCGATCACACAGTCCCGGATGATCTCAGACTTTGGCAGTGCCTCCCGCAGTCTGTCCAACGTCTCTTCCGTCGTCATAAAGCTGTCCCGGATATAAGCCAGGAAACTCTCATACAGCACCCCCAGATCTTTTAACTTATAATAAAGCGCACCGCGCTTTTCCACAGACTTCGTCAGTTCTGTCAGTTCCGCCGCCCCGATGCCGTACTGCATAAATTCCGAGATCGCAGACTTGACCTCATGGACATAACCGATCTTTTGCAGATGCTTCCCGATCACGGAAAGATTCGGACGCTCCTTCTCCGCTATCTTGCGCAGAATAAGGCTTTTGCCGGTATCGTCAAGGACGGGTCTCTCCTCATACCCTACCTCTTCCAGAATCCGGTGCGTCAGCCTCCCGAAACTGAGCACGTCGATATTCATGATTCCCCTGTTGGGGTGATCTAAAACGACATCCATCTGCGTCTGCATCGTGAACTGATCAGGCACGATCAGCAGGAAATTGCGATGCGGTTCCCGTTTTGCCGCGTCAATGATATCCTTACGAAGTTTTCTGCTCTTTCCCGCTCCCGACGGGCCAAAATAAAATTGAAGCGCCATTTCCTACTCTGTATCCTCCATCTCTTTTAACATCTGCGCGCGCCTTGCCATCACCAGAGAAAGAATGTCTTTGGCCTGCTTATCCTGCCTGTGGATCACGCACTGCCTGATGTTCATAAACTGCCTGTCAAAAACGGCAAGTCCGATTTCCCCTGCTCTTTGCTGCATCCGCTGCAGCGTCATCGCCGCGGTCTGCCAGCTGCGATGATGAATGGCCTGACCAAGTTTCATAAAGTCATAGCTTTTTAAGAAATCACGCTGCCCCGGCGTGATTTTGGTGTATTCAGACATACAGGCATCCCCCTTTTATCCATAAGCATAAGTGAAACGCTAAAAAATGGCTATGCGTTTCCACATAGCCATTTGTGCAGTCACTCCATCAGAGCTGCTAACGCTTTCAGCAGTCCGCTTTGCGGCAGAACCCGCCATTAGTACTATCATACCATATTCGCGGAAACAGTCAATCTTTTTTGCGTAACGACGGGGCGCCATACATAAAATCAATACCGGAGGTTTCTACTGCATTACCATTGCTGTTGCTGTAAGAAAGCATATACCTTCTGCTCTCTCTTTTCAAGATCATCATCCTCATACTCTCCCAGTTCAAGCTCCGCCTCGATTTTTCCGTCAGAAAGATATAAAATGCGATTCGCACGAAGGCTGGCTTTTAAATCATGTGTAACCATCACAATCGTCTGGCCTTCTTTATTGATCTGTGTGAACAAATCAAGCGCCTGTTTGCCGTATACGGAGTTCAATGCCCCGGTAGGCTCGTCTGCAAAAAGAACTTTGGGATTTTTCAGCAATGCCCTGGCAATTGCCACTCTCTGCATCTCTCCGCCGGACATCTCATTGGGATGATGGTCCGCAATGTGGTCAAGACTCAGTTTTTTCAAAAGTTCTTCGGTACGTGCATTGACCGCCTTTTTAGAATCGGCCAGGTATCCGGGGTATGCGACATTTTCAAATGCCGTTAAATCCGGAAGCAAATTACCGCTTTGGAATACGAATGATATCTGCTTACTGCAAAGTTCTGAAAGAGACTTGGGCGAACCGATATACTCCTTCCCGTCCAATGCGATTACACCGCTGGTGATCTGATCCATATAACTTAAACAATATAAAAGTGTACTTTTTCCGGAGCCGCTTCTTCCCATGATCACAGTAAAATCGCCTTCATAGATATCGATGGTTACATTATTTAATACCGTCTGTCTGGTATCTCCTGTTCGATATTCCTTACATAAATCTCTTGCCTTTATAATCGTTTTTTTCATAATGATATCCTTATCCTTTCTGTAATTCGTTTTCATCATCATAAGTTATTACACATCTATCGAAACTTCTTTATTCTTCCATCAATATCTTTGGTGAGACATTACACACCTTCCTGTTCATCAGAATGGTAACGATCACCGAAAGCACAATTTCAGCCGCCAGATAGATCAATATGATTCCCATTGGATTGGTAAACGCATCAACCATGAACGTTGACAGCATAAACTTTGAGGTCGACAAATGAAGGATCAATGCGCATAGGATACCCAGCATGGCAGTGATTAAGGAAGAATAAATATTCATTCTCATAAGGTATCCTTTTGTAAATCCAAGCGCCTTTAATATGCCGCCTTCACGCATCTTGTTTTCAAGATTAATGCCAAGCACAATACTCAGGCTGATCACTGTGAAAACAAGAAAGACCAAAACAAGTATCAGCGAAATATCAAGCAACATCGTTCTGGTTGCACCTAATGCCGTGTCGATTGCAAACCAGTTTTCGTCCACGGAAATTTCCGAAAACTTTTCTGTGATCTCTTCGCTGAAATGATCTATGGAAACGCCATCCGCAAGATTAATAAATGCCATATATGGACTATAATCCTCATTGATTTCTTCCATTGCGCTTACGGTCATCATAATGCCGTAAGAACTGAACATCGACGAATAGGTTCCTACGATCGTATAGGTCTGTTCTGTTCCGTTTATCGTCAGGTCGATCTGATCGCCTGTCTTCATCCCTAATAAAGCCATCGCTTTATTGGTAAGCACAATTTCGTCATTGGCATCGGCGTAATCGCCTGTGATCTTCACCCCCGTATCCTCAGGATTTGTTGAACTGAACACATCAAAGTTGAACAGGTTAAGACTTTCACTGACCGAATCCGACGTAACCGGAACCGCTGTACAAACCGAACCATATACATAGGAACGGATATCTGTCGAGTCATTCAGGTAATCAATGATATCGTCATCCAAAACACCGCTTATGTAACCATTATTATCCGGAATCGCAAACCAGCTGCTGTAATTATCATTCATATTGTATGCTGAATATCCAATCATAATAAATATCATAGCCAGATGCACCGAAAACATAAACGCAAATGCTGAAAGGAGCGTTGCCTTTTTATGTTTGAACAGACTGTTGACAGTCACCGCGAAAGGCGAGCATGCATTTGGGATTTTCGATTTTCCAATCTTTTCGACTCCCAAAGTCTGTTTGCTTCTTATGATCTCAACCGCCGATCGTTTCCTGATGATCTTTAACGATTTATTGATATTCACAAAGATCAACAGCATAAAGATACCGATTGTCGTGGATGTCGTCTTGATCACATTCCCTGTAAGAACAAATTCATCTGCATACTCTGTACAGATTTCTCCCATCTTCTTAATAAACGGAAGCAATGCAACCGAACCTGCTGCCGCCGCAGCAGCCCCAACACACATATATCCATTCAGATAAAAACTGCAGATCTGTTTATCCTTATATCCGAGGCTCTTATAGATACCAATCGATTTATACTCAGCAATAATATTGTTAGAAATCACATATCTGATAATCGCGAGCGCTGAAATAAATATGATCACGGCCGCAATCGCTCCCATATTGCTGATCACATTTGCCACCTGCTCAAAATTACCCCTAAGCTGTTCTCTTGTAACGCTGAAGCTCATCCCGGCACAGGAATCTTTGATATCCGCAATCGCCTCATTGCTTTCATCGTGGAGCTGTAAACCATACAAACGGATCGGCGTTTCCTTTTCTGCAATTGCATTCATATCGTCGTCTGAGAGAATCACCGGTGCAAAACCCAGATTTTGTGTAATCAGTATCTTTGCCTTAAAAAAACCTGTTACTTCCAGTTCAACCGGGTCTTCATAATCCAAAACAATCTTATCCCCTAACCGGATCCCGCACGGATCGCTGAGTATTAAGGGAAGCCATATTTCACCTTCTCCCGGCGCCTTTTGATTACTCCTGCTCTCCGTCACTTCAAATTCAGGCATATCATCAATGGTTTCCATCCTGAGTCCCGACTGGAAAAGCATTGCGATATTTTGTTCCTCATACATAATCGGCGCCGATATGCTGCAGCCTTCATATGTTATGTATGACTCGATATTGTCAAAGGCATCGGTATCGGTAATGCTGTCCTCCAAATCCATATCATGCATTGTCATAATATACAGATCTGAGCTGTTATTCTCATTTAACAATTGTTTCGAATACTCAGCAAGTTCCACTACAAAACCAAAACACATAGAAAATACCGAGATTGTTATAAAAACAATGAGGGCAAACAATAAATACTGCCCGTTTCTCTTACTAATCTTTTTTAACCACATATCATTTCCTCCAACTCGTTTGAATCAGTTACCTGAAAGCTTTTTCCAGGCAGGTCACCAGGTCTTTCATATTGCTGTCATCCATACAGAAAAAATGCCCGCCTGGAAATTCGATACAGCTGAATTTTTTCCCGGCCTTTTTCCTCCATTCTACAATTTCATCTGACGGAGTAGAATAATCTTTGCTGCCATATAAGACGGTCAGATTACAGTGAATCATTTCATGCCTGTTTGTATAAACATAATTTTCGATCAGCTTAAAATCGGATCTCATGATCGGCACAAAATAATCCCGTAATTCCTTATTCTTCTTTATCTCCTCCGGCAGGCCTCCATAGACAGCCACTTCTTTCAGAAAATCAGCTTCCGGATATTCGCTTACCTTCTTCATATGAATGCATAGTTCCGGCGCCAGCCTTCCCGATAAAATAATTTCTTCTGGCAGCCGGAAACCTTCTGAAACGATTTTATAATATAATTCATATGCCAATAGCGATCCCATGCTGTGTCCAAAAATCACATAGTTTTCATCGGTGATCTCTGATGTCATTTCCTGATACAGCCGGTTCACTACCGTTTCAAAGTCAGCAGCCATCTTCTGTTCACTTTTTATGCCTCTTCCCTGCATCTCCAAAAACACAGGCTCGATGTTCTCCGACATATATTTTTTCCATGGCAGATAGGTCATCACCGAAGAACCGGCATAGGGAAGAAGGAATAACTTATTTTTCTTTTTCTTCATATCCTGTATCAATTCACCTCCTGGTATTGGATCCTGTCTTTTTGCATCATGTCAGTCAGATACTCCTGCAAATGGTTCTGCAGTTCTTCCTGTCTGCCTTCCCTGCAGAATACAAGGAATGAAAAACTGTCTTTTAATACTTTTACATCTACGGTTCGTATTACTTTTGTCTCTTCCCGCAGCAGCTCTTCTATCCGGAGACCGTTTTCAGACTCATTCATCGAAGTGTATAATCCTAAGTAATTGAACACCGGCAGTTTGTCGATATATTTAACCGCACTCAGCATAACAGAGATAATACCCGGATTTTTCACGAGATTTTTCCCCGATATTGTCGAAATTGCGCTTATGTTATGTTCACTCAGCCACTTGATTTTATCTCTGACCGCCTGATAATTGAGTTTTGCCTCTTTTGTATCCACAATCGGTAACGAATCGACAAACAGTCCCACTGTATCATAGAATCTTTTTTTGCAGTATTCTCTGTTAATGCATATTGTTACAAACGGAATGCGCTCAACGTCCACCGAAAAAGTAACCATTTCAAGAAACAGTTTATAGGCATAATTCCATAGCTGCTCCTCCGAAAAAAACGATACATCCCTGCCAAGTTTTAAATTGATCACATAATTTTTTAAATTCGAGTCGTCCAAAGCGCCGTACTCACAAAGCGCTGATGAAAATTCCTTCAGGTTCAGCATTTCAGCCAGTTCATGTTTCTTAACATTTTGCGGCCCCAGTGAAAGCTGTGCGGCATAATCACTATAAGACAGTATGTCCCCGTCTTCTTCCTGCGGATTATAGTAATACCGCATAATTTCCCGTGACACAATCTCACCGCTTACGGCATCAAATATCATATGGTCAACAGGCATGTAAAGTCTGCAGTCATTTTCGGAATATTTCACTGCGACGGCTCTGTGAAGCGCCTGTTCTCTGTTTTTTTCCGCCTTATGTTTCACAAAATATTCCGTCGATAAATACTCTCTGACCTCGTCGCGGAGACTTTCAGGTGCATCCTTCAAATTGAGATACGGTAATGTGATCGATCTGTATTTTGCCTTATAAACCAGAAGATTGTTTCTGAATGTCGTTCTCAAAGCCATTTGTGTATTCAAAAGATGCAGCACGCTCTGTGTCAGAATATCAATGTTAAATTCCTGCTCAAAAGGAATCACAATACCGCTCATGATTGTTGCCATACCTGATACCCTTGTCTGATTGGCCAGCAGCTCCTCCGCTTTGATATCTCTTCTGTTAATTAACGCATCTTCATATTGCTTTGTTGCTTCTTTGAGATACTCCCTGACCTCCTCCATTGACTTAAATTTCATTGTCTGCTTCGAATCGGCCGCATCGATTTCACGCCTGATCATAATATTCTGGCTTAATTTCTCAATGCTTCGATAACTGTAAAGATCACTGATCGCAAACTGATAGCCATATTTTTTCAGCTCCGGCAGCAGTTTCATGGATTTCAGAGAATCCAGGCCAAGTTCAAACAGGTCGTCCTCAATGGATACATTTGTTGTCTCCAACACTTTTTCCACTGATGCACATATGTTTTTCTGAACATCATTTTCCGGCATCTTATGAGTACCGTTCACCGTTCTCTGCGGTTTTTGGAGCTTTGCCTTATCGATCTTGCCATTTTTATTCAGCTCAAAAGATTCAACCTGATGCAACTGTTTTGGAATGGAATAGGAGGGCAGCGTTTTTTTCAGTTCCTCCAATACACGGTACTCGTTCAGCTCCTGATCCGCTGTAAAATAACCAACCAGAATACCATCGTTATCACTCTGTTGAAACAGCTTTACAGCAGACGCAGTTACCCCTTTTACCTGCTGAATCGCGGCTTCTATCTCATTTAGTTCAATTCGATATCCGTGCAGTTTTATTTGATTGTCGACTCTTCCAATATACGCAATGCTTCCATCCAGATTCCATCTCGCGAAGTCTCCGGTCCGATACATCCTGCCATCGTCAAAAGGTGAATCCACAAACTTTCCGTTTTTTTCTTCCCTGATATAGCCGTCTGCTACCTGCCCCCCGCACACACACAGTTCTCCTGCCATTCCTATACTGCACTCACAGTTTCCATTGAGAATATGGATCGCCGTATTGCTGTTGGGAAAACCGATCGTGACTTTTTTCTGCGGCCTTTCATAGATCTCCCTTGTAACGTAGATTGAAGTTTCTGTAGGTCCGTAAATATTCACAAGACGTATTTTCGTATTATGCTCAAATACTTTATTGACAGCATTTAAGCTGCATCTTTCACCGCCGAAGCTCACCGTACGGACGCCGTCAAATACAGACGGGTCAGTTTCTGCAGCCTGATGAAACAGTGCTGTCGATAAAAACATCGTATTGATTTTCTGATCCCTGATGATTTCCTTTGCTTTTTCTGAATCAATAATGTCTTCTTTTTCAACAATTACGAGTTTTCCCCCATTCAGGAGACATCCATGGATTTCCAGTAAAGAGGCGTCAAAAGTCTGTGCGCTTACGTGCATGAATACGGTATTTTCTCCAAGCTGCAAATCATGTACCGCATTGCACATAATTGTACTGAGGAAATTGGCATGTGTCAGACAGACCCCTTTCGGGTTTCCCGTTGTTCCGGAGGTAAATATAATATGGGCCGCATTTTCGCTTTTCACCCCGCCTGGCAAATCCATTTGGGCTCCCGCAAAAAACGCGTCGTCGATACACTGTGACGGAACATCGATTTTTAATTCTCTTGTATGATACAATGCGACAAGCGCGTCCGTCGCTTTCCATATGTATTCCTGCCGCCGGACCGGATAATCATCACTGATTACCGTGCAGGTACCGCCTGCCATTAAGATACCGTACATTGAAACTACGACTTCGATACATTTTTCTGCGCAGACAACGACACACCGATTTCTGGTGATCCCCCTTTCTCTCAGTTCACCGGCAACCTTTGAAGCCATCTCCCACAGTCCGCCATAGGTAATCCTTTTTCCATAACATTCTATCGCCGTTTTCTCCGGATGGCTGTCCACCTGCTTTTTCAAAAGATGTATGATTGTTTCTGATCGGTCAATTTCTTCCTTCCTGTGAACACCCTCAATGATTTTCCTGGAACAGGCGTCTATGAACTCTATTTCACTTACTTTACAGTCCGGATGTTTTGCATAATATGTGAGAATGTTGCATAAAACATCTTTGAGAATATTCATCTCTGACAACGAATATACTTTGCCGTCAAAAATGATATGGAAGCACAACTGTCCATTTTCGATAAAATAAGTGACTGAAACAGGGTAACTGGTTTCCTCACGGGTGCTTTTTATTTCAACACCCTTCCGGTTTGCATCATCAATGGACATATAATTTTCAAATGCCACAACCGAATGAATACGTTCTGTCGAAAAACCACAATATTCCTGCATCTCCGATAAAGAGACACTGCTGTACTCCATTGCCTGCAAATCATTACGATATAGCTTTCCGCACAGCGAGGTCATCGTTTCCTCCTCAGTGCATGTCACTCTGCACGGTACCGAACGGATTAAGATACCAAATATTTTATCCGCGTTTACCAGCTGAATTTCTCTTCCCGAAAGAATTCTTGCAAATACGGCATCCGCTGAACAGGCATATTTCTGTAACAGAATCCCCCAGGCGGCCTCTGAAACGGTGTTGATTGTAAATCCTTCAGATGCCGCAGACTCAGAGAGTTTTTTTGTCAGCTCTCTACTGATTCTTCCCGTTAATACTTCACTCTTTCCTGTTCTTACTTCTTTATCAGAGACGCTTTTGATATCCGAATCACTATAGATATCACTAAGATATTCTTTCCAAAACCGATATGCTTTCTCTTTGTCATACGTTTTTAAAAATCTGATATATTCATCAAATGTCGGAACGGCGTCCATCTCCTGCGCTATCGCTTCTTTGATCTGTTCCATACCCGTTCCCTGATGCACCTGATACAAAAGATTCACAAAGGCATTCAGCAAAAGATTAAAACTCCAGCCGTCTATGATAATATGGTGGACGCTTATCACAAGATGCGTTTCCTTTTCCCTTAATACAGCTGCAACTCTGATTAAACTGTCTTTTTGTAAATCGAATCCCCGTTTTAAATCTTTTTCTTTGTATTGTTCTATTTCTAATGAAAGTGTTTCTGTTTCTAATGTTAAAACATCTAACGGAATCTCTCTTTCAGTCAGTATCACCTGTTTCGGCACTCCCGTACTCTCCGGAAGAACAAACGCTGTTTTGAGCACTTCATATTGACAGCCTAACAGCGTAAGCGCTTCTTTGATCTGTTCCCCGGACAGCCCGAGCGCAACTGTCATTTCCGTTTGCAAATGATAGCTGCTGCTCTCAGAGTCCTTTAACTTACTATGAAAAATTCCACTCTGCAATCCTGTCAGTGAATAAATTTTTTTAATGTCATTTTTCACATTGATTCCTCTTTCTTTTACAGTATTTTGGCCTACTGAAAGGACATAGTGAGAATTTCATCGAACTCATCTTTCTCTATCCCTTTCTCCGCAATGTCACTTCTTGTTTCAAATTTTTCCAGAGAATTGCTGCACAAAGAAATAATCCTGATTAATGCATCTTTCATATGATCGGAAAACTGCCGCATCTTCTGCTCACTGTGTTTGCAGGCATCATATGACAAAATGAGGGTTAGCTGCCCGTCCACGATTCTTCCGTTTACATCGATCTCTGACAGAAAATCATTTTCCCGTGCAAAATTGCTTTGCTCAATCTGCGCATTGATGTCAGCATAGTGACTGTCTGTATCCAGTTTTCCTACGTAATTAAAAGAAATACATGTCTTCGTATCACATTCGTCTGCATAACACATGCTAAAGGCCATTCCGCCGTCCGGTACGTCTCTTAAAGTATCCTTTGTTGATATAATGACATCCCTTAATGTTCCGCCGCAGGGAATGACAACCGGATAAGTATTTGTAAACCAGCCTGCAGAGTGCGCAAGGTTCAGCCTGCGATGAAGTTCCTGCCGTCCGTTATTTTCCAGCAAAAGAACTGTTTCCTCGAGTCCTGCCGTCCTCTTTGCAGCCGCACAGACTGTTGCAATCATAAGTTCATCTACTTCTGTGTTAAAGGCATGTCCGCAGGAACCTGTCAGGGTATCTGTTAAGGTCTTATCCAGTACAATCTCAACCGTCTCTCTGCCCGCCGCCGCATTGTCCGAATCAGACGGGAATCTCCACTGCTTTACTTTACTGACGACGTTTTCCCAATATTTCTTCTGCATACGGCATTGTTCTGTTTCTGTATATTCTTTGAGATATTTTTCCCAATGCAGTATACTTGCCGTTTTATCATTCAACTGCGGCTGCTTTCCCAAAGATATCTGTTGTACACAGCTTTGTAAGTCTTCAATGATGAAGTTCCAGGAAAGTCTGTCAACAATGAGATGATGCATACACAACAGCAGATAATATCCTTCCGGCGTTCTGAAATATGCCGTTTTAAATAACGGTCCCTGGTTCAGTTCAAATGATCTTTGAAGGATGCCGCAGCGCTCAACAATCGTTTGCTGTACCACATCACTGTCTGTTAATCGATAACTGTATGATTCGATCTGTCTGCCGCAGTCCGTTTGCCTGATCAGCAGACTCTCCTCCCGATATACAGCCCTCAGCACATCGTGATGCTCACAAAGAACCGGCAGTGCCTGTTCGATCTCGCTCTCACAGTCTGTATCAAACTTCAAAACAATTGACTGATTAAAGTGCGACGGTTTCTTCAGCTTCCATTTCTTAAACATCTTCAGCATGGGAATGTCTTTCACAGTGCCTGTAACCTCCTCATGTCCATAGGTATCAGGTTCTCCGATCTTAATATACGGTATAATTCCTTCCACCGTCTTGTACAGCATCATGTCATGATAGGATAACTGGTAGCCAAGGTTCCCGAGTTTCGATACTACGCTGATCGCCTTAATAGAGTCTCCGCCGAGTTCAAAAAAGTTATCATTTCTTCCGACTTTTTCAACCATCAGCGCCTCTTCGAATACATGACAGATCTTCTCCTCCATCCCGTTTCGAGGGGCTTCGTATTCTTTTGAAGCATACGTAACTCCCGGCAGCAACGAGGTGTCCACCTTTCCGCTTCTGTTACATGGTATTTCATCCATAAACAGATAGAATTTCGGGATCATATATTCCGGAAGAAGTTTTTTCACATGTTCTTTGACTGCCTCCTCCGCAGCATTTTCCTTCAAAACCACATAGGCCGAAATATCCTGTATGTCACTCCTTTCCCTGCGAAATACTACTGCACAGTCTTTTGTTCCTTCGTACCCTTTAATCACCTGCTCAATCTCGCCGAGTTCAACCCGATACCCTCTGATCTTGACCTGGTTATCTATTCTGCCAAGAAATTCAATTGTTCCGTCCGGTAACATTCTGGCCAGATCTCCTGTTCGATACATGGCAGCGCCGGTATACGGATTTGTAACAAATTTGGAGGCCGTTAACTCCGGTTTTCCTAAATACCCCCTTGCAAGTCCGATTCCGCCGATGCACAGCTCCCCGGGAATATTACATCCGCAAAGCGTCATATCATTCATAATATAGACCTGCTTATTGCAGATTGGCTTTCCAATCGGAATTCTGAACGGCAGCGGTTTATCCGGCGGCTGTTTCCAATAGGTTGTACAAACGGTATCTTCTGTCGGTCCATAGTCATTGGAATAAACGTCCGCACCGGCACAATGATTTACCACATCTGTATCCGACTCTGAGCCTGCCGTCATTACAAGTCTCATACCTGAGACATCGACATTTCTTGCATACTGCGGCGGAAAGATTGCAGCCGTGATCTGGTTGGACACAATATATTCACGCAGTTTTTCAAAGTTATTCCTGACAGAATCCGGAAGGATATACATACAGGCGCCCGTCAAAATACTCATTGTCATTTCGGCAACAGACGCATCAAAGGAATAATTTGCAAATTGCAGCACATGATCCGATTCTCCAAAATTCTGTTTTGTTCGATAATATTCTCTGAGCGCCGCGATACCGACATGTTCCAGCAATACTCCCTTTGGTCTTCCTGTTGTTCCGGAAGTATAGATACAATAAGCAAGGTCGTGAACATCTGTCTGCACATCCGGCCTGTCCGCAGCAGTTTCCCATTGTTCTATCCGTTTGAGTTTCATTACGTCCGCCCAATCCTGTAAAAGGTCCTCTTTCGTAAAGGTCAGGATTTTTTTCGGTTTACAGTCAGAAAGAATGTATCGGATCCGCTCTGTCGGAAGTTTGGGATCGATCGGAACGTATGCCGCTCCTGTCTTTAAAACTGCCAATACGCCTGCGAAAAATTCAATGCTTCTATCTGCCATAATCGCGACAAAGTCGCCCTTTCTGATTCCCTCGTCATATAACTTCCGTGAAAATGCATTGGTCACTTCGTCCAGTCGTTGATAGCTTATCCTCTGATCTGCGTAAACTATGGCATCAGCATCTCCTCTGATCTTTGCTGTCTTTTCAAACAGTTCCGGTATCGTGTCATTGGGCAGTTCAACATCCGTTCTGTTCATTTCATCAAGAATCTGCTTTTCTTCAGGCAATATCAGTGCGAACCCGCCTGTTTTCTGATCCGGCTGCTTTAACAGTTGTTCTGTTAAATACTCGAAATGCCGCAGCAGTCTTTCAACCGTTTCCTTTTTGAAAATGTCTGTATTATATTCAAGGTCAATATGGTAAGCAGCGTTTTTCTTCTCAATATTCCATGTGAGATCAAACTTCGATATTCTTCTTTCATAAGGGATCGTCTCAACGACAACATCCTTTATTTCTTTTTCACACTGCTCATGATTCTGGAATGCAAGCATTACATCAAATAACGGATTTCTTGACAGATCTCCGCCCAAAGACAGATCACTGACCAGTCTGTCAAATGGATATTCCTGATTTTCATAAGCGTCGATACATTTGTTGTTCATCTCTTTGAGGAATTCATAAAAACTGCTTTCCCGTTTCGGCTTTCCTCTCATTGCAATTGTATTTACGAACATTCCAAGCATCTTCTCAGTTTCGCTTCTTGTTCTTCCGCTTACAGGAGACCCTATTACAACGTCGCTCTCGCTTCCGCTGTATCTTTGTAACAGTACCATCAGAGAACTTAAAAAAATGACATATGGCGTGAATCCGTTTTCCTTTGCGTACTGTTCTATCTTATCCGAACTCTCCTTACTCATTTCAGCGGATACTGTCGCTCCATTGTAGGTCATCTCCCTCGGGCGGGCAAAATCTGCGGATATACTCAGCGTATCCGGGAATTCTTCAAATTCTTTTCGCCAGTATTGCGCCTGTGAAGATAAGTCTCTGGTATTCATCCACTGGCAGTAATCTACATATTGCAGTTTTTGGCTTTCCACCGCTTCCCCGTTATAGCGCTCCACAAATTCATTCGAAAAATTCAGCAGACTCATGCCGTCGCAGATAATATGATGAAAATCTGCAAACAAAAAGGTACGATCCTTTGCTTCCATCAGCGCGATTCTGAACAGGGGCGCCTTTGAAAGGTCAAACGGCCTTACAAATCTCTGCATCTGCGTCTGAATATCCTCACCCGTATCGGCAATCCGCTGAACCTGTGCCTTTAATTCCGGCACTATGAGCTGTTTCGGTTCTCCGTCTATAATCGAAAAGAAGGAACGAAGCACGCTGTGCGCATCTACGATTTCCTGAATCACCGACCGGATTCTCTCCGCATCAATTTCACCCTGAAAACAAAGTATCTGCGGCATATTATAGACAGTCGCTTCCGGGTGCATATTCGCGATTGAATAGATTCGTTTCTGCGCATATGCCAGATGATAGTACGGCTGTTCACATACCGGTGACAATTTTTCCGCTTTCTCACCCTCACCCTTGTCAACAAGTCCGGCTAACAGTCTGGGCGTGGAAAATTCATATAGTTTCCTGTAGTTAATCTTACATCCGAACGCCTCGCTTATCCTGTTTGAAAGCGCCATGCCTTTGAGCGAATTTCCGCCTGTTTCAAAAAAGTCATCGGTTGCTCCTACTGCATCGCTTTTGAGAATCTCTTCCATGATCCAGCAGATTACCTTTTCGGTCATATTCGCAGGCGCGGCGTAAGTCCGCTCCGCTCTTTTTTCCAATGCCGGAAGCTTTTCCATGTCTACTTTCCCGTTACGGTTAAGCGGCATTTCATCAATACCGATAAAATAGGACGGTATCATATAATCAGGAAGTTTTGACTGCAGATATCTGCGGATTTCCCCATTTTCAATTTCACCATTCTCTGCTTCCTGATCCACCACATAATAGAGAACAATTTCCTCTCCATCTGTACCGTTTTTCATAAATTTCACTGCGCAGGTCCTGATTTTTGGCATGCTGTTTGCCGCTGCCTCTATCTCATCGAGTTCGATACGGTATCCCCTAAGCTTGATCTGCCTGTCAATTCTCCCTGCATATTCAATGTTTCCGTCAGGAAGCCACCTTGCAGCGTCTCCGCTTCGATACATCTTCCCTTCTGAGAACGGACAGTCTGTAAACTTCTGCGCGGTCAGTTCCGGCATTCCCAGGTAGCCTCTGGCTAACCCGTCTCCTGCGATACATAGTTCCCCTTTGATTCCGGGACCGCATAAGGAATCGCCATTGAGAATATAGATCTGTTTATTACACATCGGTCTGCCGACAGGCACTCTCTCCGGAACCGGTTCTCCTTTTGGGTGTTTCCAATAGGTTGCACAAACCGTTGTTTCTGTCGGTCCATAATCATTCGAATACACGCCGATATCTGAATATTTTTCTACAATTGATTTTGTAGTCTCAGACCCGGCAGTTATGATTGTCCGAAGCAGGCTGAGTTTTTCAACCGGGAGCTGCTGTAATACGACCGGCGGAAGTACGCAGATTGTGATTTTGTTTTCTTTGATGTATTCTGCAAGCTTTTCCATGTCTTTTCGATATTCGTCCGGTACAACGTACAGTGTTCCTCCGGAAAGAATCGTCATGGCAAACTCGGACAGGGAAGCGTCAAACGCATAATTTGCAAACTGAAGCGCTCTGTCTTTGTGATCTACGCTTTGCGTGTGTCTGAAATATTCTCTCAGATTCGCCACGCCGCTGTGTTCCACCATCACGCCCTTAGGTTTGCCGGTTGTTCCGGAAGTATAGATGACATATGCCAGATCCTCCGGCTTTACCGGACACAGTTTGGCATCTGCACTGCATTCTTCTAAAGCGCTCACCGTAATCGTCTGACATACCGCAGTATCCGCATCTGTATTTTTAAGCAGCATGACAGCGCCGCTGTCCGATAACATATAGTCAAGACGCTCCTGCGGACAGTCCTGCGCGATGGGAAGGTACGCTGCGCCCGCATAAAGTACGCCGAGAATCGTACAGACCATTTCGATTCCGGGCTTTAACGACAGGGCTATGATATCTCCATGACAAACGCCTTTCTTTTTCAGCGCACATGCAATATGCACCGCCCGCGCCTTTAACCCGGCATATGTTATTGTGCCGTTTTCATCTGAAACGGCTGTCGAACCGGCATACTTTTCAACCTGCTCATCCAGCATTGCCGGTATGGATTTCTTTTCGTAAACAATTTTTTCGCCCGTTGAAAACCCGACAATCAGCGCTTTTTCGTCCTCGTTAAGCAATTCGATTGTTCCGACGCTTTTTTCCGGTTCCTCTAAAACACAGCTTACAATGTCATCCAGCATAGATGCTATTCTCTGCACTGTATTTTGCTCAAACAGTGACGTTTTATAACGCAGATGAATGTCGACAACGCCGGTATGCTCCATCAATTCGAAATTCAAATCAAATGGTTCTTTATCGCTTTCATAATTGCATGGCACGAACAGTCCTTCTTTTCCGAAACCGGAGCGGGCATTCGTATTTTCATACACATACATCACATTCAGGGTGTTCGATCTCGAGAGTCCCAACGCTTCCGACAAATGGTTGAACGGATAGGCAATATGGTCTATGAACTCTGAATTGTATTGACTTACCTTCGCAAGCATTTCCCGAAAAGACAGGCTTCTGTCATAATGACTGCACAGCGCGACAGTGTTCGTAAACATGCCGATGCTTTCCATAAATTCTCTGCTTCTGCACGAAACAGGAACGGCCATGGCAATATGATCCTCAAACGTAAGCCTGTGGAGCAGGATCCCAATACATGCCTGAAAAAACATGAACGGCGTAGCATTATGATCTGCGCAGAAACGCCTGATTTTTTTAACCTGTTCCTTCCCGATCACAGACAGTACGGACGCTCCTGAAACGTCCTGTCCGTCATTCATAAAATCAAACGGCAGCGGAAGCTTAAAGATTACATCCTGAAGAGATTTCATCCAGAAATTCTGATCCTTAACATACCGCTGCGAATCAAAGTATGATTTCTCAGCGACGGAATAATCCCAATACTGTTTCTTAGTGTCACGCAGTGTTTCACCGTAATACAGCCGGAAGAGCTCATTTGCGTACAGATTCATGGACACCCCATCCGCAACCGTATGATGAAAGTGAAAGACGATAAGGTTTCTTTCATCATATGTTCTGATGTTTAAGATCTCCATGAGCGGGGGTTCCTCCACATCGAACTCGATCAGATTCTCTCTGATGTATTCACTGATCTGAGAATCGCGTATCTGCGTAATCGTTCTGATATTGATTTGACAGCTGTCACAATACCGCATACAGAATTCCCCATGGTTGAGTAACAGTCCTGTACTCAGTACCTTATGACGTTTCAGTAGTTTCGTCGCGCATTCTTCAAGTTTTTTGATATCGATATCGCCGTCAATATAATATGCCCCTACCAGATCATAGAGTTTTCTGTCGCTCATTTCATACTCAGAATATATTCTTGCCTGCATTGTAGACATTGGATATTCTCTGCCGGCTTGTGAAGGCACCATTTCTTCAGAGGACTCTTCACCCCCTGTTATCTGCTGACCATTTTCCGCAATAAACTGACAGATCTGATCAATGCTGTTTAGCTGCTCATAAAAATCTTTTGATTCTGCCTGTACAGAAAAATGCCGATTCAGAAGGTCTGCTATCTTAAAGAAAGAGATTGACTCAAATCCATAAACCGTGAGCGGCCTGTCTGTTTCAATATCCTCCGGTTCCAGTCCTGATACTTCCGCCGCCTGCCTCACAAGGATCTCCCTGAGGTTGTCGGCTGTAACATTCTTCTCATCTTCCCCGGTTTTCCGTTCCCCGGCTTTTTCCGTTCCTGAACCGCTGCCGAAAAAAACAGGATTTTTCCAGCATGTTTTTCTGTCAAAATGATACCCCGGAAGAATCGGCTGAGTGTCGATCGGATAGAAAAACACGTCGTCGATTCTGTTCCAGTTAATCGGCATTCCCAGAAGATATAAGTCCCTGAGCGCTGAAAGAAAACTGCCGTTATCTGCGTTGAACAAAACTGTTTTTTCTGTTTTATCACACTCGCCTATCACAACGGCGGCTTTCCATTGTAAGGCCTCATTCTTTACAGCTTCGCCCGCTGCCGCTTTGTCTGTTACATCGAGTTGTTTTGCCATGTTCAGGCAGTCTTCCACAGATAACGCGGTCCGGCTTCCCGCTGTTTCAATCTCACTTTTCATCCTTTCCATATCTTCATTTTCAATGGCCGCCGCAATTGCGGTAATCTTGTCAAAACTGATTTTTCCGCTTACATATTCAAGCGCAAGTTTACCCGCCCCCTCTGCCAGACAGCTGCCAAATTCAGGAAGCGCTGCGCAGAGCATACGATAATAAGCAGTATGAACCGCCAGCTGCAGTATCATATCGCATCTTCTTTTCTCCGGTATGGTATGCCCGTATATTTTGTCGAATATGGACACCTGTCCAAGCTCACGATACCTGTTATCAAACTGAATAATCGTATCCCTGAATGCCGTCGATGCCGCCATAATATGTCTGATATCAGCATTCTTGTCCAATGTTTCTTTTCTAAACGGCATAAAGACAACGCCGCAGTCATCCATGTTTACCGTTCTTTCTGCGTAAAACGGATCCAGCTTTGATTCATCCCTGTTAATTTCTTCCAGTAGATCCCTCAGTTCACGCACCGAGTGTACTACACTGGCGAAACGGCAATTGAGGGAAGCTCGTGTGCGGTTTGATACATAGGACAAATCCTTAATTTGCAGATCCTTATATTCCTGATTTAACTTTTCACCGATTTCCCGGAGGTACGCTGTCAGAGCCTTCTTTGTTAACGCTGAAAACGTAACAAGTCTTCCTGTATCTTCATATTCCGGACTTTCGTTTGCAGCCTTATTATCGTACTCCTGAATGATCATATGGCTTAATGTACCGCTGATTCCGAATGAACTGATTCCGGCGGCACGAAGGTTATCTTTTCTTTTCCAGTCAATGAGCCTGTCCGCCACTTTCAGTCCCGGATACGTGCATTCCTGATTCGGATGATCATAATGAATATTCTCCGGAATCCGGCTGTTTTTCATGGAAAGCAATACCTTTATGATGCCTGCCATTCCGGCGGCGGCCTCCATATGTCCCAGATTCGTCTTTACGGATCCAATAAAAAGATCCTCGTTTCGTTTCCCGTATACTTCATGAATCGCTTTCGCTTCAATTGCATCTCCAAGAACCGTTCCTGTACCATGTGTCTCGATATAATCAACTTCATTGACCGACAATCCGGATTCAGAAAGCGCCTGCGCCATCACTGCCTGTTCCTGGACTCCGTTCGGTGCAAAAAAGCCATTTGCTTTTCCGCCATGCATCACACTGATACTTTTTATGACAGCCTGAATATTATCATGATTCTCCTGCGCATCTGCCAGTCTTTTCAGGACAATCACACCACAGCCTTCGCTTCGTCCATATCCGCGTGCAGAGGAATCAAAGGCGCGGCATCTCCCGTCCTCCGAAATTGCTTCCACCTGTGAGAGTCCGACAAATCCATTTGGGGTAAGCAGCAGATTTGCCCCTCCTACAACAGCCATATCACACTGATGTGTCCGCAGGGCGATGACCGCCTCATTCAACGCACTTAGTGAGGAAGAACAGGCCGTATCGATCGCCATGGAAGGCCCCTTAAAATCAAAGTAATAGGAGATACGTCCGGAAGCCGAATTGATATAATTTCCCATCAGTGAATACGGGGTAATCTTGTATGGGGAGTCCGATGCTACCTCGGACATCCCATACTCACTGGAAATCAGACCTACATAAACTCCGGTCTTACTCCCCCTTGCTTTCAACAGATCAATCCCGGCATTCTCCAGGGCTTCCCAGGTCACCTCCAAAAGCAGTCTGTGTTGAGGATCAATAGACGTTGCTTCCACTTTTGACATCTCAAAATGATTATTGTCAAACGCTTTAATGTCACAGGTTAAAAATGAGGCGCTTTTGGTATATGTTTTTCCGGCCGTTCCCCGATTGGGATCATAATATTCCGTCACGTCAAAACGTTCTTCCGGTATGGTAATTACCGCATCATAGCCTTCTCTTAACAGTTCCCAGTATTTTTCCGGATTATCCGCACCTCCCGGAAAACGACAACTATATCCCAATATGGCGATATCGCCGTTTTCACTTCTTTCCTCCAATTTCCGTGTAAGGTCTTTTATCTTTTCAGCCGCTTTTTTTATCAGCTGCTCGTACTTAATATTGTCTTGCAAATCGTTCACCTCGGGCATATTTTTTTGTATTAATCCAGCAACGAACTAAGTTCATTTGCGAGATCGTCTATATTATCTTTGTTGGTTTCTGTTTCCTGTTCCATTACAAGAATGTCCTCAATAATATGATTCGTAAGCTTCTCGATCGTTGCATAATTATAAAAATCCGATACGCCTACGTCACCCTTAATTAAGGTATTGATCGCATTGCGCATAGAGAATATCATAAGAGAATCTGCTCCCAGCTCTTTAAATGCAGTATTTTCATCCAGTTCATCGTCCTCGCCATAGCCCATCACTTCACGGCAGATCTGAAGGATCTCATTTCTAAGCGCTCTGCGTACTTCCTTCTTTGTCATACCATTGATAAGCGTCATAAAGTCATAGCTGTTATTATTTTCTGACTTTTTGCCCGCTCTGTTAACCAGCCGTTTTAACAACTGGCCCGTATAGGAATTGACCATTCCCGAAGAAAATTTGTTCCAGTCGACAGATACTGCCATAAAGGAACCAAAATACCGTTTCAGCGAATCCAGCAGGATTTGCTGTCCTTCTTTCACTGTATATGGTCTCAGGCCGATCGTTAACATATTGCGTTCCACAACCTCCGCCGTAACTACGTCCGACCCGCCCCAGGGTCCCCAGCAGATTACATTTGACCTGATTCCCTGCGATGTAATATATTCGGCAAAGCAATTCATAAAATAGTTTGCGGCAGCATAATTTGTCTGTCCGACATTTCCAAGGATTGATGTGATTGAGGAAGTCATATGGAAGAAGTCAATTCCTGAATTTTTTGTTTCCTCGAAAAGATTCATGCTGCCAGAAACCTTAGGTTCCAGTACAAACTTAAAATCTTCCCAGGTCATATCATCGAGTATCCTGTCTCTGAATACACCGGAAACGTTTATAACCCCCTTAATGGCCGGCATCGTCTTCTTAATCTCGGAGATTACTTTTGTTACATCTTCTTTCACTGTAATGTCGCCTCTAAAGCACTGCACATCGACACCCGACTCTTTCATCGTATTCCTGAATGTTTCTTTTGGTTCATGGCGGGAAATCACCGCAAAATGTTTTGCTCCGGCCTGCGCCAAAGCTCCGATATATGCCTGCCCCACCGAGCCTGTCCCACCGGAAATTACATAGGTGGCATCATCTGCCAGCACAACTTCTTCTGTCTTATGATCTATGGAACGCATATATTCCGAATGACGCTGAAGCACGCTCGTATAAAAAATTCTGTCTCTGACACATAATTCCACGTATCCGCCATATATGAGGACATCAAAGATTTCGCTGACTTTTTCCTTTCCTTCCAAATCAATTATGCCCCTGAAACGGTTTGGACACTCTGCGATAAACGATTTGGAAAATCCCCACAGCAAACTTTGCGGAAGGTTCACCTCTCTGTTTTTAAACGTAACAGCCTTCTTCGTCACGATTCTTAAATCGTGCTTCTTTTGCGTGCCGAAACCATTTTCCTTTTTTATCAGTTCAAATAGTTTCTTCATCGGTCTATCGTAATCATCCGCTTTTTCGTCTGCCCAATACAGGAACAATACCGGCGCTTCCAGATCGTCAGCGATCTGATCAATCTCATCCAGATCACTGGAAAGTACCCTTTTAACCGGTAATGTTGAATACTTTTCAAAGTCTTTACAGTCGTCGCTGCTGTTACATACGATACAAACCGACTTATATTCGCTCTGTTCGTCAATCACATCGTCTACCCTGGTCCATGCATAATGGTAATATTCTTTTTCCCTGTCAATTCCGGCTGCGCCGAGAAGATCCTCATGATTCGTCAGCTTTGTAATCATATTGCTGATCGTAATAACAGGTTTACTGTCCTGATTAAAGACATAGCTCTCTCCGATAATGCTCTGATTTTCTATATGCGCTAATGTGTTCACCCACAAATTGTCGAAATATCTGTAATCATAGGAGAACTCTCCTATAAAATACGGTATCATCGTCTCTGTTTCTTTGCGTCCAAGCGTGAGCAGCGCAGATTCGAGTACCATACAGAGCATGGTATGAAATACGGAGTCGATAACGCCCGGATAGATTACATAATTTTCCGTAAGCGGTAATTTCTCATCCGGCTCGACATAAAATACGCCTTCCTCATCATTTCTCCATGACTTCATAAGTCTCCTGAAGCCTTTTCCCAAATTGAAACTTGCGTCTGTCATGGCCGGATAAACTGCATGCTCCGGACCTTCGTTCACATCGAAATCAAGTGTTTTCCATTTCTCTATATCAGAACTTCTTGAAGGATTCAGATGTCCGTCATTGATTACTACTTTGCCCTGCGTATGAACCGTCCACTCATTCCTTGCCGAGTCAGGCGGACAGCTGATAATCTTATACGATGCGATTCCCGTTTCCGCGCCGGTAATGCATACCTGAACTTTGCTTCTCTCTCGAACCGCAAGCGGCGCCCGGAGTTCAATCTCCTGTATGGAGATGCTTTTCGGATTACAGATTTCTTTCATGGCACTGATAATAAGCGCCATGTACGCAGCTGCCGGCGCAATCGCCGTACCGAAAATAATATGCTCTGACATAAAAAACGGCGTTTCCGGTGTATAGATTTTCTGGAATATGATTGTATCTTCCATAATTGGCGATTCGATTCTCTGACCAAGCAATGAATGCACGTTATCATCCATGACCAGATCGCCCCGCACCCTGTCATACTGCATTTCATTCCAATAGCGGGAACGCCTGAAAGGATAGTTGGGAAGACCTGACACCCGCTCCCAGTTCTCATCCTGATTCATTACATAATTTTTCCAGTTGATGTCTACATTGTTTACATACAGTTTGGCAACTGCATTATTTAATGTCATGACATCGCTGCTCTTGAAATCCAGAGAATTGGCGCATTTGCATTTTCCGTCAAAGATATATTTGCATAATGATGTGAGTGTGTTTGTCGCCCCGATCTCCAGAAAGAAATACTCCTCACTCTGCGCAACAGCGCACATCGTCTCATAAAATTTAACTTCATTGCAGATATGCTCTGCCCAATACTCTGTCGTAAGCGCTTCCTCTTCCCGCAATGCTCTTTCATACATCGATGACATAAATACGAGATTGGAAGGATGAAATTTCATACTGCCGGTAACCTTCATGAACTGCTCTGCAGCCGGACGCATTAATACCGAATGAAAACCGTGCGATACATTAAGTCTCCGCGTTTTTATTTCCTCGGCTTCCGCTTTCTTTACCACTTCATTAACATCCTCTTCCACTCCGGAAATAACGCATAATCCCTGTGAATTATGCACAGCAATGTTAACGGTATCTGACAGTTCTCCAATCAATCGCTCCGTATTTGCTCTGTCCGTAAACAATGTAGTCATGATGCCTTTTCCAGGCGCCTCATTCATAAGCCTTCCTCTGAGTGAAACAAGCTTTACGGCAGACTCAAGATCCATAATTCCCGCTGTTACCGCGGCTGCATATTCACCAATACTGTGTCCGATCACAAGTGACGGCTTAACGCCCACAGATTCCCAGAATCTCACTAAAGCATATTCAACCGTGAAGATAAGCGGCTGCGCATATACTGTTTTTTCAATCGTTTCAGCACTTGCATCATCTGCATAAATAAGATCGACAAGGGAATTCATAATATAGGGGATAAACAGACTGTCACATTCCAGGAACGCCGTTTTGAACACTTCATTGTTAACAAATAATGAGTGTGCCATTTTGACATACTGTGAAGACTGTCCCGTAAACATAAAAGCAATCTTGCTGTCCCGCTTTTTCATATCATTTTCATCATATACATGCAGTCCCGGCGTATTTTTCTTGCCCATCAGGAAACCGTTCAGTGCAAAAATAATATCTTTTTTCTTTTCACCGGTGACTGCTATTCGATATGGATAGTTCCCACGCCCCTTATTCGCTGTCGAAATAATCGCGGTAAGCTCCTCTTCCTGTGCATCACGAATAAGCACCAGGTACTTTGATACTAACTCTCTGAGTGCGTCTTTGCTTTTCGCAGAGATTTTAAATACAAACGGACCGGAAGCAGTTTCATTTTCTTTTTTTTCTTTTTTATCATTTACATTTTTATCATTTACATATTCTTCAATAATGACATGCGCATTTGAACCGCCAAATCCAAAGCTGTTGATACCGGCTCTTCTGATATGCTCACCGCTTCTCCATGGCGTGTTTTTCGCAACTACCTTAATGCTGTCAGTCCAGTTAATCTTTGTACTGGGAGTCGTGAATCCTCGATTGGCCGGGATCATTTCATGCTGCATGGACAGAAGGACTTTTATGACAGACGCAGCTCCGGAAGCAGCCTCCAAATGACCGATATTCGATTTCACCGATCCGATATAGAGCGGTTTTTGCCTGTTTACATTATCGCAATAGCCTTCCCTGATCGCGTTCACTTCTATCGGGTCGCCTAATGCGGTACCGGTTCCATGTGTTTCGATGTAATCGATATCACTCTTCTGTAAGCCGGAACGTTTTATCGTATCTTTGATAAGATTACACTGTGATTCTCCATTCGGCGCTGTCAGCCCATTACTCTTTCCATCCTGGTTAATTCCCGTAGCACGGATCACTCCGAGTATCCTGTCATGATCCCGTTCCGCATCCGAAAGCCGCTTCAGAATAATGACGCCTGCGCCTTCGCCTCTTCCGTAACCGTCAGCACTGTCATCAAAAGTCTTACAGTGTCCGTCATGACATACTGCTTTCAGTTTTGAAAAGGCAACGCCGATAACCGGCGTGAGCATCAGGCTTGCCCCTCCGACCACAGCCGTATCCGCATCGTAATTTTTTAAGGAAACCGCCGCAAGATGCAGTGCCGTAAGAAATGACGAACAGGCCGTATCCACTGAAAAACATGGTCCCTCAAATCCATAGGTATAAGATATTCTTCCGCACGCAGTACTATAGCAGATACCCGTCAGTGAATAGGTATTAATTTTAGTCAGATCACCGGAATTGATCGAGGACAAACCATATTCATCATTAGAAAGTCCAAGAAACACACCCGTTCTCGTACCATTGTATTCTGTAATATCGAGTCCGCCGTTCTCAAAAGCTTCCCATGTAAGCTCAAGTAAGAGACGCTGATGCGGGTCGATCGATGCTGCTTCCTTAGGCGAAATATTGAAAAAATTATTATCGATTTCATCAAAGGAAGCATTTATGAATCCGCCTTTTTTACAATACATTTTCCCTGGTTCGTCATCATTTTCCGAGTAATACCGATCAGCATCCCAACGCCCTGCCGGAATATCGATAATACCGTCTGCTCCGCTCATTAAAAATTCAAAGAACGCTTCCGGTGTGTTGGATCCGCCCGGAAATCTGTTACTCATACCTACAATCGCAATATCTTCATGAAAGCCCTGCCCGATTCTCTCCGTATGAATGGCATTGTTCTTCCTGTTTGTAATTTTTTTAATAATATACTCTGAAAGCAGATTGACAGACGGGAAATTAAACATAGACGCCACGCTGATTTCAATGTCAAATCGTTTGCCGATTTCTTCGACAATTGCCGGCACGCTCTTTGATACTATGCCGTTTTCACTGAAGGTACTGTTATAATCATCAATTTTAACCTGAGCCACTTCGTTAATGATCGTAACCAGGAGCTCTCCGATTCCGTTTGTATTTTTTTCCTTACTCACCACATACTCCTTTATCTTCTTCTGTATTTTCTGATCTACTGCTTCTTTTAACGCAAAACGCTTTATTTTTTTTGTGTCTGTTTTGGGCACATAGCTTACCGGAATGATTTCGCAGGACATCAAACCGATTTCCTGAATCATATACCGTCTTATTTCCTTACAATATTCTACGAATTCCGGGACAAAATCCCTCTCACCGATCCACTCCGGACAGACAACATAGATACCAACATTGTCAATTCCGCCCTCATCCTGATATTCTGCTGCAAAAACATCCTCGACCTTCACCGCATCAATGTTTTTTACCATATTTTCTATCGCAACAGCAGAAAAAAATTCTCCTCCGACCTTCAAAACATCTCTGCTTCTTCCAATAACCCCCAGCCTGCCTTCATCAGTCAGAAAGCCCAGATCGCCGGTAACATACCAGCCGTCACGGAACAAATGTTCATATTGATCCATTTCAGCATAATAGTGATCAATGATCATATCCCCCTTTAGTATGATATTGCCGACACGATAGTGATTTAGCTGCTTCCTGTTATCGTCAACAATTTTCACTTCGACTGCGCCCGGTACCGTATACACCAGAACAGCATTCGGATTTCTGCTGTCTGCGGGAACGAATGCTTCTCCAATGCTGATGTTTTCATTCTGTGACATATAACATTCATATTCCTCCGTATGCAGTCCCCAGCCTACCAGACAAGAGGTTTCCGTCATCCCGTATGTAGGCGTAACAACCCCCTTTCTCATTCCATATTTTTCAAATGTATTCTCAAACTCATAACAAAGTTGTGTACTGACATTTTCCGCTCCGACGCTCACGCACAACAGACTTGAAAAATCATATTCCCGAATGGCTGACTTCCTGAACCTGTTGATTACATTCCGCATCGCCGAGCTGATTGTACCGGTAAACGTTATCTTGTACTTACTGATGGATGACAGCCAAATTAACGGCTTCTCTGAATAGACATCCGTCGGAATGATATAATACTCACACCCTGAAATAACCGCTCCCATATGATGGATCACAAACCCGCCGCTATGGTGTAACGGCATCCAGCCAAGTATGCTGCTCTCTTCATTCAGATTGGCCATCGCCTGTTGTTCCCGAATATTCGCCATAAGATTATTTCCTGTTAACGGAACGATCTTATAAGACGAGGTCGTACCTGATGAGAGTAACATGCAGCAGGTTTCCTGCATTTGTGTCGCATCAGTATCTGATACGGGCTCCGTTTCTTTGGATAACACTTTTTTAAAATCGTAATCCGACAGGCATATTGAACGTTCCGGGAACAGCGGATCATCGATATCGTAATCTCTTACAATTCTGCAGTGCTTCAGTTTTTCTGCCAGCCCGTCAGGAATTTCGCCTTTTTTATGCGGTACCAGAACCGGAATACAGCCTATAATCTGACAGGCCCAAAAAACGCAAATCCAGGACTCTGCTCTTTCGCAGTCTAAAATTACGTTGCTCCCTTTACGGAAACCGCTTTCTTTTAAGAAATAAGCCAAAGTCATGCATCTTTCATATAAGGTTCCATAAGACACGTCTTCCACTTTGTCTTCTGAATAGATCAAATGAATGCCATGCCCTTTTTGTGCCGCCCTTTTTAATACATCAATCATACTTTCTCTATTCATTCTTTTTTCTGCCCCCCTCCAATACGGCAATTTTATCTATCTTATTCTTTGTTGCAAAACTTGCCAGTGTCATCAGAATCATTGATAATCCCAGCGAAATCAGTATATTTATGATATATTCGCGGGGTTCTTCGTTTCTTAACACGCCCCTTGCCGAATTAAGAAACCATGTCGTAGGCATAAACTTTCCGATTGCCTGAATCTCATCAGGCATAAATGACGCAGGCCAAAAACATCCGCCCAGCATCAGCATCGGAACATTGATCATGCTTATCATACTGTTCGCCATGATAATATTCTTTGAAAAGGTACTGACCGCAATACCGATTGAGATACAGGCCGATGCGAAAGCCATGCAGACGAAAAACAATTTTACTTTTTGTTCAAAACCGTCCCCATACCAGACATCCACAATTTCAGGCATGACGCCGATCATGATCACTGACTGTATCGTTGCAAAGAACAGGTAGCTGATCAGATGTTGAAAAAAGTATGACATTCTCCCCATCGGCGTACCGCTCACTCTTCCGTATACACCGCACTTTTTGTCTTCAAATAAAAGCATTGTTGCAAAAGTAATAAAGTACACCATACCGACCGCCACATATCCTAATGAATTGACGGCATTATCGATTTTGGCTCTCGACGCAGTATTATGATATCGATACGCTATGCTTACAATCTCACTGTCAAATTCATCCAACAATGACAGAAACTTACTCTTATCCTGATCAGAGGCACGCCCAAGCTTATTAATCGATTCAAAGTACGAGGAAACAAAGACACTCACAGGTTTGATACTTTCATCGTTCTGCCTGCTATAGGTTTTCACATGTGCATTTCCAGTTAACAATGCATCGGTGAAGTCTTTTTCAAGCACCACAATATAATCTGCATACCCGTCGTTGACTGACTGTTTTGCCTCTTCGATGCTGTCCTCACTTTGCAGCGTAAACACCTGTTCAAATCGTCGTGTTATTTTTTGAGTGATGTCCGTATTCTCTTCCAATACAAATACGATATGGTAAGTCTCCGGTTTATTTGCCAGCGTAATCACAATCAAATTAAGGAGGATCGGTATGATCAACATCACGATTATATTTACCGGTTTTCGGAAGATTCTTTTAAAGTTTGTTTTCAATACAATCATAAATTATCCATCCTTCTCTTTCTTAATCCAACAGCACAAATTGCAGATAGAATAACCCCTGTTATTAAAAGTATTCCGACGTTAATCCATGTTACAGAAAGATTATTTTTATTGTAAATCAGGTTTGTTATCGCCGTTTTTGCATAATGATTCAGAGACAGATACTTTGCACCGCTAAAATCACCTCTATAAAAGCCGCCCGATAGAATCGTAAATCCAAGCGCAAAAATCTGAATCATTCCTGATGTTTTTTCTTCACTCGCAAGGATCGTGCATATACATGCTCCAAACACTGTGCAGACAAATGAAAACTCAAATATAATCAGCAAAAGAAGCGCGATATGATTTCCCCAGTTTACCGCAAAGGCAAAATGTGATATTATGACAACCGCACATCCCAGTAAAAAATTAACAGTCGCCGCACCGAGCATTCTCCCTGCAAATCTCACAGACTTGCCGATCGGCGCGATTGAAAGCCTGTCCCCTAATACTCCGAAAAATTCCTCTGCCACACAGTTATTACCATAATCAGCGCCATAAAAGAGCATCATTAAAAGCATTGCCAATGTGTAATACGCCATGGCGCCTGGACTTTCCATGTCGACCGCAAGGTTTTCACAGACTTTGGAACCATCTGCGGGATATGTATTCTCCCCTGCACCTGCTAATACGAGCTCTGCATTCATATTTATCGAAAAAGTGTTTAATACGCTTTTGATAATCGCGGCATCTGTTTCCGCATAATCAGTCATATATACTTCGATCTTCGCCTTACCGTTTCCTTTCTCAGGATCATCCGATTCATTTTTAACACATAACAATGCGTTATACGCTCCATCTGCTAATTTCCTGTCGGCTTTTGCAAAATCATCCTCCTTAAAAAAAGTGATATATTCTGTTATCTGCTCATTTGAAATCAGCTGCTCAAAGATGATTTCTGCGGCCGGATCTTCTTCCTCCACAAGATACGCGGCCTTTATCTCATCCGCGGCCGAATCCTGAAAGGTATCCGAAAAGACCGAACCCAAAATAAACGTCAGGAGAATAAAAACCCCTAATTTCGTTATGAAGGCCGGCATATTTTTCAAAAGACGTCTGACGGAAAAAAACATTTGATATATAAATTTCATACGCACCTCTCACAAACTAGTTGTCACGAAAACTCGTGCCGGTATAATAAAAAAACACATCTTCGAGATTCTTTTTCTGCATATCAACTGACACAATATCAGCTCCCATATTGGTTAACTGATTCATTACCTCTACGATTACGGAATTATTTTCAATCACAAAGCAATATTTATCATCTTCCTTTGTGACCGCGCTCACACCCTGAATCTCTTCAGATAATCGTTCAGCCCCGCAGAAGTTTTTCAGTTTCAGGTAAAGAGTCTGATCTTTTGAAATATGATCAATCAGTTCTTCCGTTGTTCCGGAAGCAACCACATGACCATGGTCCATAATCATAACTCTGTCGCTTATGTTCTCCACTTCTTCCATATAGTGTGAGCAATACACGATCGTGGTTCCAAGTTCATTCAGCTCTTTAATCGAATGAAGAATATGATTTCTCGATTGAGGGTCAATCCCGACCGTCGGCTCGTCCAAAAAAAGAATTTCGGGTGAATGTACAATGCCGCAGGCGATATTAAGCCGCCGCTTCATCCCTCCCGAATACTTCATTGGGGAATCATTCTGTCTGTCCAAAATCCCCGTAAAGCGCAGCGCTCTTTCAACGGCTGTCCTGAGTTCATCACCTTTCATGCCATAAATTCTTCCCCAAAAAGTAACGTTATCTTTTGCGGAAAGCTCAGGAAAATAAGCCAGGTCCTGGGGAACAAAGCCAACTCTTTTCTGATACGCTTTCCGATTTCCCATAGTAAGCTTTTCGCCGTTGTACCTGATTTCGCCTGCATCCGCCGAAATAATCCCCAATATCAGCGAGATCAGCGTACTTTTCCCTGCTCCGTTTGGACCAAGAATGCCGAGTATCTCCCCCTCCTTAATCTCAAAACTCATAGCATCTACCGCTTTTGCCTTTTTGTAATGTTTCGTGATGTCTTTTACTTCAATAATCGCCATAACCAACCTCTCTCCTGCCCTCTGCGTTTTCTCTTCTATTCCAGTTTTTTACAAAAACAGACAAGTTCATCAAACCCGATTTTTCTGAGTTTCGTTTCCTCTTTTGCTGCTGATGAAATAATGTATTTGTCAAAAATATAACTTTGCACCAGATAATCGGCATCGTCCGGCATATTGAATGCAGACCATTTTTCCATTTCATAGCAGATTCCAAGCCCTGTATACTTGCCGTAGCTTTCCTTCCTGCTCCACAGGAGCGTATAATCGATATCCGAGCATGTTATTGCCATTTGATCAAATTCATCCGGTGTCATAAAAATCTTTGCCGTGTCCATGTCATACGGTATCATATCCTGTATATCAACGCCTGCCTGTCCGGAAGATACGATACACGCAACTGCCTTTTTGCAATGCGACAGATTAAAATAAATATCCGGATACTCTTTCAGATATGGTTTTTTGTTTGCATCCTTTTCCAACAGTGGAACCCGATAAATCTGATAATTTTCCATCAATGAAATCCGTAAAAGAATATAGGCCAAAACCGACTGCATCCTGTCACTCAAAAAGAGATACCGTCTCGCGTTTTTAATGCGTTCTTCCGAACAGTATTTTTCAAAAAAACAGTAATTCTCTGAATTTACCTTATCTAATTCATCAAAATAATAGATCAATCTGTCTGTTCTTTCCTCCCCTCACCAAAAATCTCCCCCCTGTTTATACTCCCCCTGTTACCGATTGTATCTTTTAAAATTCCCGAAACCTCTTATATCGTTCCTGTAAGATACTTTTTTCTGTTTTCTTTTCATTTCTTTTCAGAAACAACGTAATCGCTTCTCTGATTTGCAGACACAACTCACCCATGTTTGTGTGATTCAGATCTTCCGGTTCCTGGAACACTTTATCTACGACCCTCAGCCCTTTTAAATCCTTCGATGTCATTTTCATCAACTCCGCCGCTTTGTCAGCCCTGGCATTATCTTTCCACAAAATACTGGCATATCCTTCCGGCGTTAAGACCGAATATACGGCGTTCTCCAGCATCCATACCTCATTTGCAACTCCGAATGCCAAAGCGCCCCCGCTTCCCCCTTCTCCGTGAATAATCGATAACATCGGAACTTTAATCGCGGAAGTTTCTCTTAATACATTCGCAATCACATAACCCTGTCCCTGCTGTTCCGCCTCGATCCCGCATGCCGCGCCTACCGTATCAACGAAACAAATGACAGGACGTTTAAATTTTTCTGCCTGTTTCATCAGTCTTAATGCTTTTCGGTATCCGCTTGGCGACGGCATTCCCCAATTGCGGTACACCGCCTCATTCATGCTGTTTTTTCCTTTTTGCTGCCCGATTACTGTGACTGCTTTTCCGTATATGCTCGCGATTCCACCGACAACGGCATGGTCGTCCGCCCACACTTTATCACCATGAAACTCCATAAAATCATCAAAAATCTGATTCACATAATCCAAACTGGTCGGCCGCTCTCTTGACCGT
The DNA here is from genome assembly GCA_947577185.1 of uncultured Lachnospiraceae bacterium. Classification (GTDB taxonomy): domain Bacteria; phylum Bacillota; class Clostridia; order Lachnospirales; family Lachnospiraceae; genus UBA3282. The sequence goes on from CANPUE010000002.1 coordinate 184,403, forward strand.
GCTTTCAGAACAGTTTCCCAGGCATCAAGATCATTCGGATCACTCTCCACAGTATTCACGCCCCATGATTTGTGATGGCCTGTATACCAGCCTCTGTTCATGTGGAATTTCAGGACTTTGCTCAAATACTCCCGCAGGCCTGCCCGCGAAATAACATCGTCTACGAAACCATGCTCTAACTGAAATTCCGCCGTCTGAAAATCGTCCGGTAATGTTTCACCAGTGTTTTGTTCAATCACTCTTGCTCCCGCGAAACCAATTCTCGCACCTTTTTCAGCAAGTACGATATCTGCCAGCATTGCGAAACTTGCAGTAACGCCTCCCATTGTCGGATTCGTCAATACTGATATGTACAATAATCCTGCTTCGCTGTGTTTCCTCACCGCCGCCGCTGTTTTTTCCATCTGCATCAGCGAAATAATTCCTTCCTGCATCCGCGCCCCGCCTGAACAGCAAAACATGATGACCGGTAATTTCTTTTCGGCAGCTTTTTCAAACAATCGGGCAACCCGCTCGCCCACTACATGACCCATGCTTGCCATCATGTACCTGGTATCCATGACTCCAATTGCAACATGAGATCCTTCCATATTCATTTCACCCGTAATGATCGCATCATTTAACTTATGCTTTACAGCAGTTTCAACCGCTTTGAGCGCATACTCACTATCATTGAGCGGATTGCTTAATTTCATATTCGCATCCCATTCACGAAATGATTTTTTATCAGCTAACGATAAAATACGCTTCCTTGCATGCATTCTCATGTAGTATCCGCACTGCGGGCAAATTGAATAATTCTGATCCAAAATATCTCTTTGTATTTCCTGTTTACACGCATTACATATTCTTCCTGTTTGCAAGAACCATCCCACCTCGTCTTATAATGTACTATAATACTTCATTATATCGACTCCTGATAACCGAAAGCGCCGCACAGCGGCCATGCGGTTGTATAAATAATACAGATAACCTTCATTTTTTTTCCTGATTTTAACTGTTCTGTGTAGCCGCCTCTTGACAAAGTCGACATAATGAAGTAGAATGTCGACTCAAAAATCAGGCGCAGATGCGGCAGATAATACTGCCTGCATACACGCCTCTCTTTTTTGTGCAGGGATTTTGATTTGTTTCCGGAAACGGTTGACTTGAATTTTCGTGATTTTGCAAGAGAAATAAATGATAAAAAAACGGCACAGCCGCAGGCTGCACCGTCTCAGAGAGCATAATAAATCAGATTCCCGGCCTTATTGGAACGGGATCACAGCTCCGTCATAAGTATTGTTGATATAGTCTGTGATCGCATCAGACTTGAGAACATCTACCAGCGCCTTGACGCTTTCGTTGTTCTCACTGCCTTCTTTCACGGCAATCACATTCACATAGGTCTTCGCCGCCTCTGAATCGGCCTGCTCGTAAGACACCGCGTCTTTTCCTACGGAAAATCCTGCTTCCAGCGCATAGTTACCGTTTAAAACAACGAACGCAACTTCGCCCTTGACTCTGGATACCTGCGCTGCTTCCAGTTCCTGAATCGTAATGTTCTTAGGATTTTCTGCGATATCCATCACGGTTGCTTCCAGGCCGACGCCCTCTTTCAGAGTGATGACGCCGTTATCCTGCAATAACAAAAGCGCTCTTGCCTCATTTGTCGTATCATTGGGAACCGCGATGACGTCTCCCTCTTCGAGCGTACCAAGATCGCTCTTTGTCCCCGGATAAATCCCGAAAGGTTCATAGTGGATGCCGCCTGCATTGACAAGGTGTGTGCCATGCTCCGCATTAAAGGAATCCAGATAGGGAATATGCTGGAAATAATTGGCGTCAAAGTCACCGCTTTCCACTACATTGTTCGGCTGTACATAGTCGTCAAACACGGTCACCTGCAGATCCCATCCCTGTTCGGAAAGGATGCCCTTCGCCTGCTCCAGAATCTCCGCATGGGGCGTCGCAGAAGCCGCCACCTTAATGGTTTTTGCTTCGCTGTCTTTACTGCCGCATCCCGCCAAAACGCCGAGGGAAAGCACGGCTGTAAGCAAAACTCCGATCACTTTTTTCTTCATAACTCAGTTCCTCCTCTTTTTATCTTTTTCTCTTATCCAGTCTGCCGGACAATTTCATGCCGATTGTCTGGAATACCTGAACCAACACCACCAACAGGATCACTGTTGCAAACATAATATCCGTCTGATAACGGTAGTAACCGTAACGGATAGCGATATCTCCCAGGCCGCCGCCGCCGATCACGCCCGCCATGGCGGAGTATCCGAGGATCGTTCCGATCGCAATCGTCGCACCGACCAGAATAGACGTTCTCGCTTCCACAAGCATTACCCGCCATATAATCGTAAATGTCCCGGCTCCCATACTCTGCGCCGCCTCGATCACACCTTTATCGACTTCATTGATGGACGATTCCACCATCCGTGCAATAAAAGGCGCCGCCGCAAACGTGAGAGAAACGATCGTCGCCGAAGGTCCGTAAGTCTTTCCCACGATCAGCAGGGTGAGCGGCATGATCAGGATCAGTAAGATCAGAAACGGGATACTGCGCACAATATTCGCGGTCACATCCAGAATCTTATAGATAATCCGGTTGGGTCTGATCCCGTTTTTATCTGTTACGGCAAGCGTGATGCCCATCGGCAAGCCGAGCAGATAACCAAAAAAAGTCGACACAAGTGTCATATACAGCGTATTTCCGACACCCTCCAGTAAGATCATCATAATTTCTTTAGTCCACATAACCTTCCGCCTCCTCTACTGCGAGTCCCCGTTCTTTCAGGTACTCCTTCATGCTCTCCTGCATCTGCTCATCTTCCGGAAGCTGCAGGATCATCTCGCCCCTGGCGATTCCTTCCACATTTTTTGTGTCAGCTTTTAATATATTGACTGGCTGTCCAAACTTCAGCACCATATTGGCAATGACCGGTTCAAACGAGGAATTGCTGGAAAAAACAATACGGATACAGCTTTTTCCCTTCATCTGTTCCCGCTGGCGGCTCTCCAGATTAAGATTCGCCTCTTCATTTCCCCCGATAATCAGCTTTTTCGCTTCTTTGGTCTGTGGATGGCTGAAAATATCAAATACCCGTCCCTGCTCCACCAGATGCCCCTTGCTGATGATCGCCACGTGGGAACAGATTTCCCGCACGACTGCCATCTCATGCGTAATGATTACAATGGTGATTCCATACTTTGTGTTGATCTCTTTTAACAGTGACAGAATAGACTGTGTCGTCTGGGGATCCAGGGCGCTTGTCGCCTCGTCGCAAAGCAGGATCTTAGGACTGCCCGCCAGTGCCCTTGCGATCGCCACACGCTGCTTCTGTCCCCCGGAGAGCTGGGATGGATACGCCCTGGCTTTTTCCTCCATGCCGACGATATGTAACAGTTCTTCCGCTTTCGCTCTCGCTTCCTTCTTTTTCATACCCGCAATCACGAGCGGAAAGCAGATGTTGTCGATGACATTCTTCTGCATCAGCAGATTGAAATGCTGAAAGATCATGGCAATCTGGCTTCTTTGCCAGCGCAGTTCCATTTCTGTCATCGCACCCAGATCGCGTCCCTCGATTTCAACCGTTCCCTCCGTCGGCCGCTCCAGAAAATTCAGACACCGGACGAGCGTGCTTTTTCCCGCGCCGGACATCCCGATAATGCCGTAAATATCCCCTGCCTGTATCGACAGGTTGATATCCTGTAACGCTTCCACTTCGCCTTCTTTCGTCTCAAAGACTTTTGTCAGGTTTTGTACCTCAATAATCCCCGCCATATTTGTTCATCCTTTCTTCCGACAGGCCCCTCATGACGCCCAAACACAAAAACAGGTGCATGAGTGTCATGCACCTGTGGATTTACTTTCCCCGGACTATGCCAGATCAGGCTTTATAACACGCACGAAAAACATCTATACCGTTATACATCTGCATCCCGCCATAGCACATCAACATATTCATTGTTGTCAGACTTATGTTTTTCATGTGGTTATCTCCTTCTTTATCGAATCTCACTATATTACAATTCATCCCGGTTGTCAAGTTTTTTTGCAAAAATCAGACAGTCTGCAGATCAAACAGCGGCGTAGACAGATATCTGTCCCCGGAGTCCGGCAGCAGGGCCACGATCACTTTCCCCCTGTTTTCCGGCCGTCTGGCAAGCTGTGCTGCCGCATGAAGCGCCGCACCGGAAGAGATGCCCACCAACACGCCTTCTCTCAGAGACAGCTCTTTTGCGGCCGCAAAAGCGTCCTCGTCGGAAACGGTTATCACCTCATCATAAATCTCTGTATCAAGAACCTCCGGCACAAACCCTGCACCGATCCCCTGTAAGTTGTGCGCTCCCGCTTCTTTGCCGGAGAGCACGGCGCTCGTCTGCGGCTCGACCGCCGCGATCCTCACCGCCGGATTCTTTTCTTTTAAATAAGACCCGATACCGGTGATTGTACCGCCCGTCCCGACGCCTGCCACGAAGAGATCCACTTTCCCGTCCGTATCTTCCCAGATTTCCGGTCCGGTCGTTTTCCTGTGGGTCTCCGGGTTCGCCGGGTTCACAAACTGGCCGAGAATCACGGCGCCCGGCGTTGCCTCTTTGAGTTCCTCCGCTTTGGCAATGGCGCCTGCCATCCCCTTGTCTGCGTCTGTCAGTACCAGTTTCGCACCGTATGCCTGAAGCAGTTTTCTCCGTTCCACGCTCATCGTCTCCGGCAGGGTTAAAACCGCCTGATATCCCTTCGCCGCCGCCACTGCCGCAAGGCCGATACCCGTATTGCCGGACGTGGGTTCGATGATCGTCGCACCCGGTTTCAAAATGCCTTTTCTTTCCGCGTCTTCAATCATATTGAGCGCCACGCGGTCCTTCACGGAGCCCGCCGGATTGAGGTATTCGAGTTTGACCAGAATCGTCGCATCCGTAATCTGATTCGCCCTTTCATAATTGACCACTTCCATTAAAGGTGTCTTTCCGATCAGCTCCGCCGCACTCTTTTTAATATTCGCCATAACAACTGTCATCCCTTTCCATCAATTGCTGATAAAATACTACTTTTGCAGGGATCTGTCAACAAAAAGTTCTTTTTCAAAATCGTCTTTTTTTAAAAACAAGACATTGCAAATATCCATTCGGACCTTAATTTCGTACCATCACATCCTCCGCATTCTCAGGATTGATCAGGACGACAACCTTCTCCAGCCCCGCCGTGTCCACCGAAACGATGCTGCCGGCCCTCAGATTCTGTAAGATGACATCTTTCGCTTCCATGATAAGCGCCATCTCATCCTCGTTTATTATATGATAATAAAAGACAATATCATTCTCATTATCCAGATGTGCATACGGCTCTATCCGTGCCGCATTGTAAGTCACGCGCAGACGGACCGTATTGACCGGGACTTCTTTGTCATAGATCACATCATTCGTTCTCCACCAGTACCGTCCTGTGATATCTGTTTTCTCTTCCCCCGGTTCAAACTCCACGTCCATGTCTTCCGTGCACATCTGCGTTTTCCCCACATACTGCATCCCTCCGTAATGAAGTTCGCTGAATTCGATAAAAGCCAGTCCTGCCCCCAGACCGCAGAGCAAAACGCCGCTGCAGAACACAGCCAGTAAAATTTTATGCAGTTTTCTCATATCCATACCATTCCTTTCTCTCAGCCCGCAAACGCTTCACCCGATCTGTCTGATTCGTCCAGTCCGGTGTCCTCAGCTGCTTTGTCACATTGTTTTGTCTTCTTTCTGATGAGCAGACTGAAGGCCCACCATGAAAGTGCCCCGAAGCACATGACTGCGCCCAGCGCCATCAGCAAAACGCCGCCAAACGGATAATTCTGGAAATACAGGATGAGCAGTACACCCACCCCGGCAAGCGCTGTCATGGCAAACCCGGCAAACAGCAAAGAAAGCAGCAGCCATCCCGCATTCCAGAACAGGCGGAGACCAAAAAGCGCGCAAAGGACAAACAACCGCCATAACTTCGCACAACCGCGCCCTGTCATACAAAAGAAATTCCTGATCCCTGATCCCACAGACTTCCTGACATGTGCGGAAGCCCGATAACGTGTCAGCTCACATTCTCCTGCCGTTTTTGGAATCGCTTCGTCCGTTTTTTGAATTCTTTCCTCTGTATCTGTCGTATCCATCGTTCCGTCCCCTTTCCCGTAACTGTTTTCACTGCATGGCCTGCGGTGTCGAAACGGTTTTGCAAGCCATCCTGCTAATGCCCCGCACTTATTTCCTGTCCATTCCAATACCGACTTTAAGAAACGTCCTGCGGCTGTGCCTTTCTCTTTCAGCCATTTGACAAACCGTTTAAATGCATTCTGCGGCGTCTTCTCCCCTTCGGTCATATTGGCAGGCAGCAGACGCATCTTTTTTTTCTGTCCATACTCCGGTTTCACATGATATGCTTCCAGAATCTCGGCGGCAAGCTCTTTTATGGAGCCAAAATCCGCAATGGCCTCTTCCTCGCTCAGCCCTTTCTGTCGTTTCATGTCGATATGCTGCGCATACTCTTCGAGAATGTCCTCCTGTTCCTGTTCCTCCAGTACCTGTATGTATTCCCTCAGCTGTGCCAAAAATGTTTCCTTATTCATGTGGCTTCCCCTCCCTTAAAAATCGATTGACTCGCGCCTGAAAGTCCTCCCACTCTGCGGCCAGACTGTCTCTGTATAAAATGCCCGCCGCCGTCAGATGATAATACTTTCTCGGAGGCCCCTCGGATGATTCCCGCAGATAGGTTTCAAAATAATGTTCATTCGTCAGACGCTTTAACAGCGGATAAATCGTCCCCTCATTTACGTCGATGACCTGCGAGACTTCCTCGACGAGCTCATAGCCGTACATATCTTTTTGGCAGACTGACTCTAACACGATCAACTCCAAAACACCCTTCTTAAATTGCGCATTCATATCCTTCCCCCAATCTCATCCTACTACCAGACTATACTCACTACTGTATATTGTCAAGTACTAATTTTCAATTAATAGCAAATAACGGAATTTTTTCCTGGAGATTACAGAGAAACGAGAAGGCAGATCTCTGCAGAAAAAAGAAAAGCCGTTCCGATTTTACTCGGAAACGGCGATTCTCTTTTCATTGACTCCACAAGTCATATAATGCTCATACAACGCATTCTTATCATATCCAAAAACTTCTTTCAAATCAGGGTATCTGTCCGCATAGGCCACATGATCAAATTCCTCGATCGTCCCCTCAAATGGAACATATGCAGGCTCCCCTGTAAGCCACGGGTTATCGGCATGGGTATCTGTGGGATCCCATGTCCTGCAGGGAGAGTCCCCCGCAATTTTGACTGCATCCGGTTTTCCAAGTTCTCCCGCATTCTCCTGATCGGAATATACGACGACCTTTGTTCCCGGTTTACAGTTATCGTAAATCCATTTTGCGTCTTCAACCGACAGTCTGACACACCCTAAGGACGCATTTTCGCCCAGTTTATTATATTCTTCCCATTCCAGCGTATCGGGAGATTCCTCAATATAGGGCACGGAATGAAACAGAATCATTCCGTTAAAACGTACTGCATACCTGCCATATGTATCATCCACCATCCTGCGCCACTCGTAATAGGCATAGGTCTGAAAGGTGCCTTCCGGCGTGTCCTTCCCCTCCCGGCCGCAGGAACAGATCATTGCCTTCACCGGTATGAGCGTGCCGTCTTCCTCCTCCTGCTTGATCGTGATGCAGTTTAAGGCCCTGTTCACATAAATCGTATAATCCGGCCTGGTATCAACTGCCGTGCTTTCTGTCTGTACATCCGACGACTTCGCCGCCCTGACAGGACAGACCGCACTCAAAAACAGCAGGCTCATCCCCAGCAATCCTGCCATTGCCAATCTGAATTTTTTCATATTAACTTTCACTTCCCCTTTTGTACATTTTGTTATCAATTTTTATATTATAGAAAAAAAGGTCAGATTTTGCAACCGTTTCCCTTATATTTTGTTTCCTTTATATTTGCAGGTACGTTCATCTGAGATGACCCCGGCATAATTCATTCCGTAACCGAAATCATAACGATGTCCTTCGCTGTCCACATAGCATTCCATATCAAATGCCACATCCTCTTTCTGGCATTCTACCGTCTTCATATCTTTCGGTATCTGCAGCGGCAGGAGTCCCTGCGGTTCAAACTGCCCTGTGAGGATGTCCATGACAGCGGACGGCGATACGCCATACTCCGCCAGGATGACATCTGCATACGGCTCAAACTCACACATCACCATCGGATTTTTCAGCGAAACGATCGCAATCACCGGCTTATCTCCCATGGCCTTTCTCATATTGATCACGTTATCAAGATCCGCCTCATTTGCTGCCGTATTCCACTTATCCCGATAACCGCGGTTCCTGGATTCCTCTAACGGATCGCCGCCGGCGATGCTTTTCTTTCTTGCATCTTTCGCCTGATACGGACGGTACTGAAGGGTAATCGGAAGATAACCGTTGCCGCCGGCCTTCTTATCCTGCGGATCATACCCGTTTGAAATCGGAGATTCCATAAAGCAGAGCGCCGCGTCCGCCTTCTCCGGCGTATCCACGACCACAAAACAATCTGCCGCCGCTTTCTTTCCTGCCGGCACGATTTCCTGCTCTTTCGTCGGCTTACTCATGAAATCCAGATAAGAACGGATCTGCCTTGTCGGGACATATACTTTTATTCCCTTCTTTAACGGTAAGACACTGCCCCTGTTTTTCAACATCGTCACAGATTTCAGCTGAGACTCGTAGCCCTTTTTCAAAAATTCGTCACATCCTACGACTGCAAGAGATCTTTCCAGATTCAGGTACGGGTTTTCAAAAAGGCCCGTGCGGAAAATATTTAAAAGCAGTCTGTAAGCCGAACGTCTGAATCTGGCATCCGTCTCCTCTTTTCCATATTTTCTGCACGCCATCTCATACGCTTCCATAACCGGCGCCACATCATTGTTGCCGCCGAACTGATCCACACCCGCTTCCAGCGCCTTCAGGTGGCGTTCCGCTTCTGTCAGGTATTCCACACCCCAGCATTTCCCCGCAAATTCTTCCTCTGTCGCTCCGATATCGTGAGTGATTCCCCAGTCTGTACACACAACGCCGTCGTATCCGAGTTCTTCCCGCAATAAATCCTGAATGAGCCAGGCATTATATGAATTGCCGACATTTTCTTTATTTTTCTGATCGATATCATAAGAGATCGTATAGTATGGCATGACCGCGCCCGCTTTTTTTGTCTTTCCGTCTAACGCAAAAGCGCCCTCCGTAAAGGGTCTTAACTGTTCGTCAAAATTTTCTCCCGGATATACTGCATACTTTCCGTATGCGTAATGCGCGTCTCTTCCGCCCTCTCCGGAACCGCCTCCCGGAAAGTGCTTTACCATCGTGTTCACACTGTCTTTTCCCCAGCCGTCCTCTGTTCCCTGGGTTGTCTGGAAGCCGTCACAATATGCCTTTGCCATATCAATTGTCATCTGCGTATGCTCGCCAAACGTGTCCGCAAAACGCATCCACCTCGGCTCAGTCGCAAGATCGATCTGCGGGGAAAGCGCGGTTGTAATTCCGAGCGCCCGGTACTCCGCCGAACCCATTTCTCCAAACTGTCTCACGATCTCCGGATCAAATGAGGCCGCCAGACCGATTCCGTTCGCCCACTTTGAGATCGGTTCTCCTGTCACGCCCATGTATTCTGCCGTAGATCCCGCCCCGTGTCTTGGATCCGAGCTGTTATTTGCAGGGATGCCGAATCCTGTGTTCTCCGCAAGCGCCTGCAGCTTATTGTTCCAGCGGACTGCCGCTTCGGTGCTCTCCAGCTTCATGATCAATACATGACGCACCTTATCCTTTTCAATAAATGTCTTCTGCTGGTCTGTCAGCTCCCACGGATCTGCACCGCTCTCCTCATAGCTTTTGCCGCCATAAGTTCCCCCGAATGCCCCCGCAAGAGGCCCTCTGGCCGGAATCAGCTGATGCGCGCTGTAAAGCATCAGGCCCGCAATGTCATCGATCGCAATGCGCTCCGCAAGATCCTTTGCCCTTTCTTCATATGACAGCCGCCAGTCCTCATACGGCACCAGTTCTCCTGTCCCCAGGAAATCCTTAAAAGCATAACCGTCCTGTGTCAGAATAGATACCCTGCTGTCACTGGCAATTCCCAGTGTCTGCCCGTCGCCGTTGTCGATCAGCACATAGCCGTCCTCTTCTTTTCTCGTCCACTTCTGTCCGTTCAAATTCATTCCTCCTTCTTTTGCAAAATACGGAAATGCCCTCAAAGGCATTCCCGTATTTTCATAATCATTTCTTCGTATTCTTCGCCGCTCAGATACCGCTTATCAGGATTCATCTGAAACGTGCCGCCCCACTCGTCCTGATCTTTATACTTAGGAACGAGGTGCATGTGCAGATGACAGCCTGTATCGCCGTAGGCGCCATAGTTGAGTTTATCCGGTGCAAACGCTTTATGGATCGCATTTGCCGCCCTTGTCACATCTGCAAAAAAACGGTTGCGTTCTTCCTCACTGATATCCACGATTTCGCTGACATGATCTTTGTAGGCAACGATACATCTGCCCGGTTTGCTCTGCTCTTTAAACAGGATTAACTGACTCACATCCAGATCACAGATCGGAATGCCGAATTTCTCCAACAGCGCACCGCCCTGACAATACCCGCAGTTAGCGTCTTTCATCTTAACTTACTCCCTTTCTTTTTCGCATTCTCTGTTTTATTTTGTCATTATTTTAATTTCCAAATATCTCTGTTATACTCTGCGATCGTTCTGTCAGATGAGAAAAAGCCTGCTTTGGCGATATTGACAAGCATCATTCTCCTCCACTTATCCTGATCTTCGTAATCCGCCATCATCTGATCTTTTGTCCTGATATAATCTTCCAGATCCAGCAGCGTCATGAACCAGTCCTTATTTAACAGTTCCTTATGAAGCCGCTCCAGGTTCTTCTTATGTCCGACTTTCAGCGCCTCTTTGCTGACGATAAAGTCAACCGCCTCTTTGATCACCGGACTCTTTTTGTAATACTCTTTGGAAACATAGTCTGCCTTCTCATAGTGTCTGATGACCTGCTCAGACTTCTCGCCGAAGATATAGATATTTTCATCGCCGACCAGCTCGTGAATCTCTACATTGGCGCCATCGGATGTTCCGAGTGTCACGGCCCCGTTTAACATAAACTTCATGTTGCCGGTTCCTGACGCTTCTTTGGAGGCAAGTGAAATCTGTTCAGAGATATCGCAGGCCGGGATCAGCTTCTCCGCATAGGAAACATTGTAGTTTTCTACCATGAGAACCGTCATATATTCATTTACATCCGGATCCTTGTTAATGATCTCCTGCAATACCAGCAGCAGGTGAATGATATCCTGTGCAATCACATAGGCAGGAGCCGCTTTCGCACCGAAGATAAAGGTCATCGGTCTTTCCGGTTTTTTGCCCGCCTTGATCTCCAGATACTTATGAATGATATACAATGCGTTCATCTGCTGGCGTTTGTACTCATGCAGTCTCTTGATCTGGATATCAAAGATGGAATCTGGGTTCAGGGTAACCCCTTCAACCTCTTTCACATACGCCGCCAGATCTTTTTTACGGTTCATTTTAATCTCGGCAATTCTGGAAAGAATGCCCTCTTCGTCTTTATATGCAAGCAGTTTCTCTAATTTATCGGCATCTTTCTTATAGCCGTCCCCGATCGTCTCGGAAAGGAAGCCTGCCAGTTCGTGATTACATGACAGCAGCCATCTTCTAAAAGTGATTCCATTTGTCTTGTTATTAAATTTTTCCGGGTAGATCTTATAAAAAGCATTTAACTCCGTGTTCTTGAGAATCTCCGTGTGGATCGCCGCAACACCGTTTACAGAGAATCCATAATGGATATCAATGTGTGCCATGTGTACTTTCTTATCTTTATCGATGATCTGCACACTTGGGTCTTTGTATTTCGCCGCCACTCTCTTATCGAGTTCTTTGATGATCGGCACCAGCTGGGGAACCACTTTTTCCAGATACTTTAACGGCCATTTCTCCAATGCTTCCGCCAGAATGGTATGATTCGTATACGCGCATGTTTTGCTGACCACTTCGATCGCCTCATCCATCGTGAACGCCTTGTCATCAACCAGGATACGGATCAGCTCCGGAATGACCATAGTCGGATGCGTGTCATTGATCTGTATCACCGCATGATCATACATTTTACGAAGGTCATATTTCTTTTCTTTGAGTTCTCTCAAAATGAGCTGCGCCGCATTGCTGACCATGAAATACTGCTGATAGATACGCAGCAGATTGCCCGCTTCATCAGAATCGTCCGGATATAAAAACAATGTCAGGTTCTTCTCGATATCTTCCTTGTCAAAATCAATTCCCTTTTTAATGATGCTCTCATCCACGGATTCGATGTCAAAGAGGCGGAGTTTATTGACACCATTGTCATAACCTGCCACATCGATATCATAAAGGCGTGAAGTCACCTTTTTGTCCCCAAACGCTACATCAAACGTAACATCGGTTCTGTTCAGCCAGGATTTTTCCTCAATCCAGTCATTTTTCTCCGCAGTCTGCAGTCTGTCTTTGAACACCTGTTTAAACAGGCCAAAATGATAGTTTAAGCCGATGCCTTCTCCCGGCAGTCCAAGCGTCGCAATGGAATCCAGGAAACATGCCGCCAGACGTCCCAGCCCGCCGTTACCAAGCGACGGTTCCGGTTCTGTTTCCTCGACCGCGCTCAGATCTTTTCCGTTTTTGCTCAGAATCGTGTTGAGTCTGTCGTAGATTCCGAGGTTGATCAGGTTATTCGACAGCAGTTTTCCGATCAGAAATTCGGCGGAAATATAGTACACCTTCTTTTCGCCTTCGATCGGCTCGGAAACTTCCAGAAGTTTTTTGGATAACTGGAGCAGACTGTAATAGAGTTCTTCATTACTGCACTCCGCAATCTTTTTGCCATAAGCGCTCTGTGTCTCGCCTTCCAGCTCCTTTTCCAGATTCATCACAAGTACATCTCTTTTCAGGTTGCTTGCCTGTGCCATAAAAATACCTCCTGCATTTCGCTTTGCTTTGTAAAAATTTACTTCGTAAAAATTCACTTTGTAAAATTTACTTCGTAAATAATTACTTGTTCAATATTTACTTCTTAATTTTCAATTTTCATTTATATTATGTTATTTTAACAAATAATATCCAAATACTGCATCCGCACCAGTTCATAACCGGAGACAAATTCCATTCCTCTGCCGCCGTCCAAAAGGCGTTTCAGTTCCACGACTGCCTGCGCCGCCATCCCGGCAAAATCCTGCCGGACCGTATTCATCTGCTTGCCTGCATACCCCATCAGCGTAATGCCGCCGAACCCGCAGACCGGCCTGAAAATATCCATTTCAATCAGCGCTTTCATCGCGCCGATCGCCATCAGATCGGACGCACAGACTACGACATCCTTATTTCTGGCATAGCGGAAAGTATGTTTTCTCGCCTGCAGTTCGGAAAATCCTCCGCTCCTGACAAAAAGCGACAGTTTCCTCTCTTCGGCCAGCTTCTTAATCCCTTCCAGCCGCTCATCGGTCGAATAGCCGTTTTTTCTGCCGGAAAGATAGAGAATACGCCTGCATCCGTTCTCTTCTATTGTCTTTTTAGCCACCTCATACTGCGCCTTTTCCTGATCGATCCTGATGCAGGATGTACTTTCATTGATGATCGGCGCATCTACCGTGACGATCTTGAAAATCTCCGAGGCGATCAGTCTGTGCAGTACTTTATCGTCTTTGGACATTCCAAAGATGATCAGGCCGGTAATGCTCTGAGACTGCAGATATCGTATCACTTCCTCTAATGTCATGTTCCGCAGCATGGAATAAAAAACCGTAATGACATCCAGATTGATCTCCACAGCCTTCTGGATCACGCCCGCGAGCGACTTCATATTGATCTCATCGACCGCCTGGGTCGCATTATCAAGATTTAACAGGATCGCTACCCGCCCCGATTGTTTGGAAGAAAGCGCCGCCGCCACGGAATTGGGGACAAAATTCAATTCCTCCACAGCCTGATTCACTTTTTTCTTAGTCTCTTCACTGACATTCGGGTAATTGTTTAATACTTTCGACACGGTAGAGATTGCTACGCCCGCCTGTTTTGCCACATCCTTGATCGATACCATTGATCTTCCTTCTTTTTTCCCGGAGGAAACCTGGAAAAGGTTTTCCGGAAATCGTTTTCCATGACCATCATATACCAAAAAGAGAGGTTTGTAAACCTCTCTTTCCAAACTTTGTAAAAAAATCTGCGGAAATCGGACCGCTAAACCGTGCTTTCTCCGATTAAAACGTCATCCTCGCCGCAATATCCGCCCATGCCTCCTGATCGATCTCCTCGTCCCGGAAAAGCTTCTTCTTATCATCATCCGTGATCATGCGCAGTACGCGGCAGGGATTCCCGGCCGCGATCGACCAGTCAGGGATATCCTTCGTGACAACGCTCCCGGCTCCGATGACCACATTATCTCCGATATGGACACCCGGACAGATCACCGTATTTCCGCCCAGCCAGACATTGTCACCGATCACTACTTCCTTCCCGTACTCATAAGCGGAGTTGCGGCTCACCGGATGCACCGGATGCCCCGCCGTATAGATCGCCACATTAGGGGCCATCTGGCAGTTATCTCCGATCTTCACCTTCGCCACATCCAGAATGGTACAGTTATAATTCGCGAAAAAATTCTTCCCGACTTCGATATGCGTTCCATAGTCGCAATAAAACGGCGGGTTGACAAACGCTCCGTCCGATCTGCCGAAAAGGTCTTTCACTACCTCTCCGATCCCCTGAAAATCCGACCGGTCCATAAAATTCAATTTCTGCAGCTTCCGCCTGCACACCTGCTGCTCTGCAAAAACACTGTCATCTGAAATATATGCCATTCCGGCATCCCTGCGTTCCTGATTCGTCATTATATAATGCTCCTTTTTCTTTTATTTTCTTCTGGCGGCTGTTTATTTCTCCACGCTCTCGATCACACAGCTGTGCGGTTTGTTTTTTTCATCCCTGTCATAATTTATTCCGACAAGCAGTATCTTCCCGCTATAGCCTTCCAGCGCCTGCGTATACCGTCTGTCCCTGATCTGCATTAACGCCGAATCCGCAGTTTTATCATATTTCAGTTCCACCACAAGCGCAGGCTTATCCGTGTGGGGCAGCGGCAGGAAAACAATGTCCGCAAAGCCTTTTCCGGCCGGCAGCTCCCGGATCAGCTGGTAATCTTTCCTCGCACTGTAATATGCAAGGCCGATCGCACATCCAAGAGAATTTTCATCATTATAAGTCAATATGGAGGCGACCTGCGAATGTGCTCTGTCAAGCCCGTCTGCAACGCTGTCCGCATCTTTGCAAAGCGTATCCGCCAAAAGCTTTTCAGAATCCTTTAATACGCACATCACTCTGCTCCAGCCGCTGACACTCATCGCATTTTCAAATTCTTCCATGACCTCTTTATTGGGTATCAGCGCTTCCTTTTTCCCCGCATCATAGGCAAGATATCCCAAATGGATCAGCAATGTGAGCACATCGTCTTTTGTCTCAAATGTATGCATATCATTACGGAAGCTGTGCGTATTTACCCTGACATGCCCGCCTCCGAGCATCTGCACAACATCTGTCCGCAGACCATCGAAATCCATGTCGATATAAATCTTGAGCGCGTCATAAACTTCCGTGGATGTCCAGTAGTTGGAAAAATCCTGACAGATCATTGCCTCTACGACGGATTTGGGGTTATAGACATGCCGGAACTTCTTGAACCGATACCCGTCATACCAGCTGCTCATTTCAGCAAAGTTCATCTCGTACTGTTCACACAGGGTTCTCACTTCTTCCTCGGTAAAACCTGTATATTCTTCTAACGCTCTCTGATCTGTCATCGAATACTCCCGGAACATATTTAACGCTGAGTGTTCTCCGTATTTTTTCACCGGCAGGATTCCCGTCATATAAGCGAGCGCCACATAAGGCTGATCCTTCAAAAGATCGCGAAGAAAATCAAGATACTGCTTTTGCAGCGTTTCCGACTCCCGTCTCTCTCTCATCACACAATCCCATTCATCGATCAGAAAGATAAACTCTTTCTGTGTCCTGACATAGATTCTTTCCAGCGCTTCCGACAAAATGCTGATCCGCTCCGGGAACAGATCCCCATATGCTTCTCTGAGTTCCTCAATGACCGCCCGTTCCACATACGCCGTCACTTCCTGGTCCCTTGCCCTGATCAAAAACTGCTGCATATTCAGGCAGATTACATCATACCGGTTCAGGTGCTCCAAAAATGATTTATCACTTTCTATTTTCAGACCTCTGAATAGTTCTGCCGATTCACAGCCGCGGCTGTAATAGGCCGCGAGCATATTGAGCGCCATCGATTTTCCGAAACGCCTTGGCCTGCTGACACAAATATTTTGCTGTTCTGTATTCAAACATTTGTTGGTAAATGCGATCAGTCCTGTCTTATCCACATAGATTTCGGACCGAACCGCCCTTTGAAAGCCTTTATTCCCCGGATTCAGATAAATTCCCATAAAATATCTCCCATTTAGTTACACGCTTCCATACACCTCAATCTGGCTGAGCGCCGGGAACGGCGACGGATCTTCCGACTTGATCAGATTGCCCAGACGCACCCAGCGGATCCGCTTAGGCGCAAATGTAATGCTGTGCGGCAGACTGCTCTTTTCCAGTTCCCACACGAGTTCTGTCCCATCCGAAAAATTCAGAGTCACCTGTTTCCACCAGTTATCGTGCGGAAAGTCCGACCTCGTATACAATACGACTTTATCCGCCTCTACTTCCCTGCCAAAGTCCACGGTCATCTCCGCGTCATCCTGCATATTGATTCCCCATGACTCATAGGGCCACTTCCCATGTGACCGGTTCTCACACACACCGTCGATCGCATTCCGTGCGGCAAAAACCGACTCTCCGCGCGTCTCCACGTTCGCGGACGCATGCGGGAAGCAATGGGTGTCGCCGTGCTGATCACACACATTCAACGCCAGATTCCGGTATGCATGAACTTCCTCTTCTCTGGCCGTTCTTGCATACAGATAATGCAGTTCTCCATAAAAGACCTTTGGGGAATAGCAGATGCGCTTTTCTCCAAAAGGAATCTGGAAGGAGACATTGTCCGTGATATAGCATAACGCTGCTCCGAGCGCATCATCCACCTGTAAGAAGATATCAATATTCTTCTCCGAAGTTTCCAGAACGATCCTGTCTCCTTCCTGATATTGTGCATTGCAGACAAGGCTCACATAATCCTCTCCCCTGCTTTCGCAGATTGTCTTTCCGTTTTGGTCCAAAACCTTCAACGTCAGTTCTGCCATTTCTCTCTCCTCCTTGTTTTTTTTCATCACTTTCCTGTTATTACTTCCCACAGACCATTTCCTACAGGTTCCCCTCCCCGGTATTGACATAATAAGCCATCCCAAATGTCCCGATACCGGAATTGCACGCGATCGAGACGGAAGTCCTCTGCATGACGACCTGTCTGAACGAAATGCAGCACAGCACTTCCGCACGGATCAACTGCTGCTGCTCTACACTGCACCCCGCATGCGTTATGAAAATGATCTCGGGATTGATCCGCCTCTTATGCCGCAGATGCCAATGGATAAAACGCTTCCAGGAATTTTCAAGTTTTCCGCAGCCAAACCCGGTTACGGACATCCTGCTCTGACTCATCTTCATACAGGGATGCAGGTGAAAAAGCCTGCACATTCCTGCATAGACCGCATTCACAAATCCTCTCTCATAAAAGATCTGCGCCGCCGGAAGCATAAAATGAGATTCCACTCTCTTTTTCATGTACTCGATCCGCTCACAGATCTCCGCCGCATGACAGCCTTCCATGACAAGCCTGCCCGCATACAGGACGATCAGCGCCTGACCGCATGACACCTGCGAGGCATCTATGACATGTACATGGTCAAATCCCTGAGAAGCCGTGACTGCCGCATCGTAACTCTGTCCTACATGCTTTGCCATGGATATATGAATCACCTGCTCCGCCTGTGTCAGCGCCTCTGCATAGAAATCTTCATATTCTTCCACGGCAATGCTGTCCGAAACAGCATTGCTTGTCGTATCAGTCATATACCGGATCAGATTATCCGAAGAAATCTCCAGAGTATCGACAAAACGGCCGCTCTCCGTCCTGATATACAGATATATGGTGTCAATGTCATATTTTTCCGCCAGACGCTCCGGCAGATCACTCACATTATCTGTCGTAATGCAGATCTTGCGCTTCTTATGATGAGCGACCCTCTGAATCTCTATCTCTTCCTGTGCCGCGTTTTTCAGCAGACGGTATTCAATGATCTCTTCCGGAAGAAACTTCAGGATCTCCGCCTCCAGGGCCGCGCTCTGAACAGGTTTTTCCAGATACCCGTCAAAGCCGTCCTCCAGATACTGCCGCCCGGCCTGCGCCGCACTGTTCGCAGACAATACAATGATGGCCGAGTCGCGGCATAAGCCGTTCTCCTGTTTCCTGACCAGACGCAGCGTCTGCCTGCCATCCATTTCCGGCATCATGTAGTCCATCAAAATAACATGATAAAATTTTCTTTTTGTCATCTCCAGGCATTCCGCACCGCTTCTGGCGACATCAATCTTTACTTTCGTCTCTCTTAAAAGTTTCTGCTCCACCATTGCGTTCATGGGATTATCATCCACGATCAGAAGGCGGGCTTCCGGAGCCTCAAAACTCTGACGATAGTCTTCTGTCTTTTCCCTGCTGCGGCTTAAAAACCTGACAGGTCCGATCGGCGTCCTGTCAATGACTTTCTGCGGCAGTGTCACTGTGAACGTGGAACCCTTCGTATAGATGCTGTCGACCGTGATCTCACCGCCCATCAGATCTACAAGCTGTTTTGTGATGGAAAGTCCAAGGCCGCTTCCTTCCACCTTCCTGTTTTTGCGGGCATCCATCCGCTTAAAAGAATCATAGATATGTTCCAAATCTTCTTTGCGGATGCCCATACCCGTATCCGATACGCTGATCTTTAACGCGATTTCATCCCCCTGCATCTGATCCATATGCGCGGACAGGGTAACGGAACCTTCCTGCGTATATTTTGCGGCATTGGTCAGAATATTTAAGACGACCTGATTGGCGCGTTTCACATCCCCATAGAGCACGGATGGCAAATTTTCGTCGATATCGATTAAAAATTCCAGTTTTTTCTCTTTGAGGCGCACCTGCAGCATGTCAATCAGATCCCCGAACAGATTCACAGTCTTGTATTCTACGGGCACGATCTCCATTTTTTTCATTTCCATCTGGGAAAGATCGAGAATATCATTGACCAGATTTAACAGCATCTTGCTCGCACTCTGAATGTTCTTCGCGTATTCTTTCGTTGCCTCTTCTTCGCTCTCCCTCAGGATCATCTCGTTCAGACCCACAATGGTATTGATCGGGGTGCGGATCTCATGGCTCATGCTGGCAAAAAAACGGTTCTTGGACGCACCGATCTCTTCCAGTTCTTTTTGCTGTCTGCGGGATATCTCCCGCTCAATGTCAAACATCTTCATCTGTACTTTCAGGATCGCCCCGCAGGCAAGCCCTACGGCGAGCACTGCAAAGATCGAATCCGTATAGGCCGCCGCTCTCGAAGCCATGGGCGTAATACTGTCAGGATAATAATATCCCAGCACATAAGTGCCGACATCTACCACGATCGACAATACAAGAAAGAAACAGAGCCTTTTCCCGGAAAACATCATAAAGACATAGAGAAGCCCCAAAGAAAACCAGATCGTTGCGCCGCCTTCCAGACCTCCGCTCAGAAAAAACATTGCCGGAAACACAAGCAGAATAATCAAAAATCCTACAATGACCGCAACAAGATCGATCCTGCGAAATTTAAAAGTAGCCGGCAGAGCGGTAGCCAGCGCCGCCAGCAACACCAGAAGCGGTATCACAATGACATTCATGTCCATAATACCGATACACTCTATGATTCCCAGAATGGCAAGCGCGCTCCCGACCAGAACGATCATCCGGAAGATCCTCTCCCGCAGTTCATAATCTCTTCCCAATATCATGTCACATATCTTTGCAATCTGCTTTTTCATGATCTGGCGCGTCTCCCTTCTCTTTCCTTCTGATCTCTTCCCGGATCTGGGCAACCATATCTGCCGCTGACATGTAGTCTGAGCGTTCGATCTTTTTGCACACCGGGATCAGTCTTTCTCTGAGCGGCGTTTCATGATATCGATATTGCTGCAGGCTGGCCGCGATTTCCAGCATCCCTCTGCCGTCCAGATCGTACATACACTCCTCCAGTCTGGCCGCCAGTTCATCAAACGTCTCCTCTGCAAGCTCCGGCAGCTCCTTTTGTGTGCGCATCTGCCGCTCTTTTGCGCAGTCTCCGTCTCCACCGTCTTCCGGCTCTTCCTGTCTCTTTTGGCCTGCCTGGATGTCTGTCTCCACATACGGACTTTGTTCCAGTTCCTCCATGACGTGCTGATATTCCGCGAGCATATCCTCATGGTTTCTCACAATATAATCAATATCCCCCCGCTTTCCCGCAAGTTCCAGCGCTTTGGCTTTCGCTGACAGGGAAAGGCAGCCTATATTCTGCATCATACTCTTTAACGCATGGATCTTTATCGTATAATTTTTCCAGTCTTTCGCGGCAAACAGGCCTTCCAGCAGCCCACTGTTTTCTTCCCACTCTTCATAACAGGCTTCCAGAATTTCCAGGTACTCCTTCCTTCCGCCGCAGTAGAGCATACCTTTCTCTACATCCAGCCTGCCGATGGAAAATGAAGCATCTGCCGGATTCCCGGTGTAATTTTCTCTCTGCATTTCTTTTTCCGCCTGATAAATCAGTTTTTCTTCCGGAAGATTTCGCCTGAGCACACGTTCCAGAACCGATATCTCTATCGGTTTGGAGACAAAATCATCAAATCCTTCTTCCAGAAACATTTCTCTGTTGCCCGGAGCTGCATTCGCCGTCAATGCGATGATGGGCACCTTCCGGAAATAATGGCCCACCTTATCCCGAATGCGGTGCAGTGTCTCCACCCCGTCCATCTCCGGCATCATATGGTCCATAAAGACAAGATCATAGTTCATATTTTCGATCAGGGATAACGCTTCCCGGCCGCTCACCGCATAAGTAACTCTGATCTTATACTCTTTGAGGAGGCCTTCTACGACACGGATATTCATGCGGTTATCGTCCACTACCAGAACATGCACCTGGGGCGCACTGAACTTACCCGGCCGCACCATCTGACAGCCGCCTTCCGACCCCCTGCTGCCATTCAGGACAGATACGACCGGCAGGATATAAAACGGCTTATAAAGTCTGATCAGGTCTGCGTTCGATATGTATTTTTCCCGTGAACGGTCTGTCACAACAATAATTCTGGTCCGCTTTGAAAGTTCGTCAAAATATGCTTCGTCTTCCTGATATTCCTCCAGACTGATAAAAATATGGGTAAAGGCATCCAATTGTTCCCGGCGTTTGAGTTCGGCCAGATTCCGGCATACGTGGCAGCGCACGCGCAGCTGGCGTATCATGGCGGCGATCACGTTGCTGTATTCATCCCGGATCGCCATCATTTCAAACTGTTCCATATCAAAATAAGCCGCTATATGCAGCTTTTCTCTGTTCTCTATCTGACCGATCGGCGTTTCGTCAAGCACCTTCTGCGGCACTACAAAACGGAATATACTGCCTTTGCCCGGATGGCTGCGGGCCGTGATCGTACCGCCCATTTTCTGCACCAGTTCTTTGGAGATCGCAAGTCCGAGTCCCACGCCGCCTTCCTGTCTGTTTCTTCTCGTATCTACCTGACTGAAACTTTCAAATAAACGTTCCAGACTCTCCGCCTCTATTCCGATACCGGTATCCCTGACAGATACGCAAAGGTTCACACCATAATTTTCCTTTCTCGCGTAAATCCTGATGATCACGCCCCCCTCGTTCGTAAACTTGATCGCGTTGTCCACCAGATTCAAAATCACACGCCGTATCTTTTTCTCGTCTCCCATGAGGTTTTGCGGAATCCCCGCATCGCACTCCACGATGAGCTCGATCTGCTTCTCTCCCTTTCTGGCCATCGCCATATTAATAATATCATTGATCGTAGACGTAATATTGTAGGCCTCTTCCTCCAGATTCATCCTGCCCTGCTGCAGCTGAGAAAAATCAAGAATATCGCTGACCAGCGCCATCAGATTATGCCCTGCATCCCGGATGTCGTAAACTTCCTCGCGCATCTTTTCCGGATCATGTTCCCGCAGCGCCATCTCACTCATCCCGCAGATCGTATTGACCGGTGTGCGGATTTCATGACTGACATTCGCCAGGAAGTCATCTTTGCTCTTTTCCGCGTCCATGAGCGCCTCGATCATCCCGTGCACCTGCTCATTACTCTCATTGCGGTGTCTGAGCCAGATATAAAGCATAATCTCCATACAAATCACATTGCCCGCCTGCGGGATCAGATTTTCTCTCATCTCCTCAGGAAGATGAGAGAACGAACCAGCGATCACTCCGTGATAAAAAACAATAAACGCCAGCGAAGCAAGCGTAATCCCGATCAGATCAGAAAGTCCGTAAAAAGTTACCAGAACAGCCATGACCAGAAACGTCGGTACAATAGACGACAAATCGTCCGCATTGGCCGCATACAAAATAAATGTCATCTGTATTATGGTTGTACCAAGAAATGCCCTCACCCTGAAATTCCTGTATCTGACCAGATAGGCCGCCCAGTCTGCCAGTAAGAGAGCCGCCATAGTTCCCGGAATCCATGCGTCGAGCCCTTTATGAACGGCCCAGACACACAGGTTGAGGGTGTACAGGCTGAACAGGATAATGACAAGACGCTCGTTTGCCCTCTGGTTCTTTTTTCCCTGATTAAAGTATTCCAAATGATCCCCCCCTATACATCATTACGGCATCCCATACTCAATGAAGCTGTCTGTGGATCTTGCATATGATCCTGAAAATATCCGGATTGTACTTCTTTCCTGCATCCGCTTCCATCATCGACAACGCTTCCTCTATATGGTAAGAATCCCTGTATGCACGGTTTTCCGTCAAGGCACAGTACGCGCTCGCGACAGATACGATCTGCGCGGACAGAGGAATCTCCGCTCCTTTTTTTCCGTACGGATAACCGCTCCCATCCCAGTTTTCATGATGATACCAGGCAATATCGATCGACATCTCCAGAAAATCATTGTAATCGCCTGTCGCCTTAATGTCCTGCAGGATCCTGGCCCCGATCGACACATGCGTCCTGATCACTTCAAGCTCCTCCGGCAGGAGGGAGCCTCTCTTTTGCAGAAGCTCCGTCGGTATTGCCACATTTCCCAGGTCGCACAAAGGTGCCGCCAGTTCTATCGTATCTATGAAGGAATCAGAGATCATGTTCCCGTACTCAGCCGAAAGCTGCATCGCTTCCGCCAGCACACGGCAGTTATAGCTCAGACGCTCCATATGATTCTCATCATAACAGGCGTTTTCTCTCGCTACACGAATCAATGCATAGAGAACGTTTTTCTTTTCCATCTCCAGCTGATGAAGCTGTTCGCTGACAGAAGTCTGCAGACGCCGGTTCATCTCCATCAGTTCGTTGTTGGTATCATAAAGCCTCAGATGCAGACGCAGTCTCGCTTTTACTTCCCTGGAGATGAACGGCTTCGTAATATAGTCCTCGCCGCCAAGATCAAACCCCTTCACCACATCCGAAGGATCATCGAATGCGGAAATGAAAATGATCGGTATATCCCTCGTATCCGGATTGCCTTTCATCAGTTTACAAAATTCATATCCGTCCATTTCCGGCATAGCAATATCCAGAATAATAAGCTGGGGACGGATCCTGTTTACAATCTTTAACGCCTGTACGCCATTCTCCGCCAGAACCGGCAGATATCCCATCTCACAAATAATGTCCCGTAAGACAAAACGGTTGGTGTCTACATCATCAACAACCAGAATCTTTGCAGTCTCCTTTGTTCCTGTTTCCTGTGCCATGCCTACTCTCCCTGCTTTTTTGTTGTTTCCTGTGTTCCTTTTATATTAATTTTACAACAATTTGTTGTATCACATCTGCCGAACAGGAGTCGATCAGATCTTTCCGGATAAGCGCCTCTGTCTGCCCGCATGCATCCTCCGGAACTTTCGCTCCGTTTAACATCACTTCCCCGATCTGATATCCTCCATACTCTTTCCCCGACTGGTTTTCATAAATAACACGTACTTTTTTTCCACGGAAAACCGCCTCAACGGAAGCCCTTCCCTGATCATCAAACTGCTCCTGCAGCAGCTTGGGTTCCAGCAAAAGATCCCCCCATCTGCCTTTCACGCCGAACATCTCTGTCTGCACGGTCAAAACAAGCAGTGCCGCTGCGTCAGTCAGATAATGACAGACCCCTCTTCCTTTCGGGTCGAAATACTCGGGCACACCCGGATAAATCTTTGACTTTTTCACATCACAAATATGAGAATAGAGGCTGTGAACCGCCTTGTATCCCTCTTTTACAAATCCCCGCCGATACAATGCATTCGCGTACAACACGGCCATCTGGCACAAAACCGCACCGTTCTCTTTTTGTCCATATCCAAAGCCGAACATCCTTCCCAAATCGGTCTTGACCTCATGGAAATCTGTATTTTGGCGATAGCCGCCCACTGATGCGTCATACAGATAGGTATCCGCTGCCCTGATAATTTCTTCTACCTGATCATCTGTCGCAGTATCGGACATAATGGAAAAGACCTGCCCTGCAAGCATCATCCTGACGCCGCTTTCGTGCTTACCTTCCACCTGTCTGCCGCTGTTATCATAATAACTGTTAAACCAGTGCCTTCCCTCACCATCTCCGGTCCATTCGGCATTTCTTACATGCCGCCTGATCCACTCCGCTTTTCCTTCCAGATTCGCGGCAATCGTCTGAATCTCATATTTTCTCTTTTTTCCAGACAGAGAGTGGGCGCACTGGCGGCAATACTGTCTGAGTAATTCCTGCTTTGCACTGATATCGTTATAAAGCGCATCGCCGTCCCAGAAAAACGGCAGCATCTCTTCTGCCAGTCTGATTTCCCGAACCCCCATCACTTCCTTCAGTTTGCGCAGCATTCGTGCGATTCCGGTAAGATTACCGCCATAGATCGTTGTAAAGGCAACGCTTTCCCCGCGCTCCTTCGCCATATCGACCGCATCATTCCAGTCCGCGCCGCGCAGCCTGATATGATTGTGTTCCCCGACATCATAAAATGCTGTCAGATGCTGTAAGATAAGATGCTCTAAAACGGTGCCCTTATAGATCCGTCCGGTCACGGTCCGCTGGATATTCCCCTGATCTTCCTCCCACTCCGGGTCATACTCCGCGCCGCGGCAGGCCTGACTGTCCTTAAAATAAGGCGCCTCTTCCAGTAAAATACCGAGGTCGCCGCTCTGTTTTAAATACAGTTCCGTCACCAGATACGGCCACATACCGTGATCCATCCATATCCTGGCGCCCTCGTTTCCGTCTGCGGTAAATTCTCCCGTCTCCTTCTCAATGTCCGTCACATTCGTTCCGTCCACCCTGACACCGCAAAAATTGTCAAGCAGGATCTCTCTGACTCCGTCCGGATTCATCAAAAGAAGCGGCAGACACTCCTGCCACAGATCGCGCCAGCCGCGGCCGCCTCTGCCATGATCATGGTGCGGCAAAAAAGAATCCCCATAGATACGCCTTAACATCGGCTGAAAACTTACCCAGTACATCCACTCGTCAAAACGCTTATCCGCAGACTGAAAGAAAATATTGTTTTTGCGGTTCCAATACGCTTTATTTTCCCGCAGCCTTTCATCAAATGCTTTTTCATCCAGATAGGATGATGCCATATCAAAAAGCATCTCCGCCATCGCGGCAGTCTCTTCCGAGCCTTCAGGTTCTTTCGGTTCCTTCGATCCTGCGGTCTTTTTTCCTTCCTGTACACTCTCCCTGGCTCCGAGAACTGTCACATAAGAAGCACTCTCTCCCGGCTGCAGCGTGATCTTCTTAAATACAAGCGCCCCCATTGCCTCATAACCGTCTATCTGTGTTCCGGCCTTTACCACCGGTACCTCCTCAGAAACTACGGCATACGGATTTTCAAAAGAACCGCCCTCCCCGATGAAATCCTCGGTCACAGGATAGAATCCAACAGGACTCCCGCCGTTTCCCCTGCCAAAAATGCCGTAAGCCATGCGGTTTCTCTGACCCCCGCGCTCATCAAATGTCAGCGTCGGTATCACAGCGATTCCTTCCTTCATGGTAAAGATCCGGTGCAGCATACTGGTGGCATTCCTGTGCTCTCTGATATGATCCGCGCTCCTTGCAAAGAGCGGAATCGCTGCCACAGGTGTCAGGCATATCTCTTCTTCTCCGATATTTTCTACCATGACGCGCATCAGCTCAACCTGATCCTCCGTCACCGGCGCAAAGATCGTCACCTCAGAACGCAGACCAAACGCTGCGGAAGTTCTCGTCATTTTCTGATATAACAGGCCGGCTTCCAGCTTCGTCTCTTCCTTATCTTCACAAAAGATCCGGGACTGCTGACCCGCGGAAACCCCCGTCGCCGACCAGATGTTTTTTCCTCTTTCTTTTCCTTCCAGCCGCAGCCAGAAGTTTCTCGTAGATTTATTGTTGTGCAGATTCTCACTGCTGACCGGCTCCAGCAAAAAAGTATTCTGGCCAGTCTTTGCATCCCCGCCAAAAGAAGGTGTGACGCTGCTCATCATGCCGGCTTCATTCACAATGGGAAAATATAAATAACTGGTCAGTTCCGGATTCTCCAGGGTAAAAGTTCCCTTGTTATCGATAAATTGGTATTGTTCCATCGTGGTAGATGTGCTCCTTTCAGAAAGTATATCACATAGACAAATTCTTAAAAAAAGGCTGAACCTCTGTCTGATTCAGCCTTTATACCACAGCATTGTGCAAATATCCGCCAGACTGCAGCCCCAGTATTTATGCCTTACGTACCAGATGGCGTGGCAGACCATTTACAAATAACGGCTGTAATTCGCCCATGATAAGCGGTCTGGCATATTTTTCATAACCTTCATTTAAGCCCTTGCCGTCTTCCGTGATCCACTCATCGGGAACCTTTCTCTCCACATTTGCAATCGCATGAATATCATATGCGCTTGTCCCACACTGATAAGGCGCGTCTCCGTTTCTGTCAAGTGTGATCATCATACCGGTTTTGCCTTCCTCAGCAGCATTGACCGCATCAAAACCAACCTGGAATGCCTCATTGATATCGGTCAGAGAAGCCAGATGTGTTGCCGCACGCTGTAACGTTGAGAATTCGATAGCACGTGTTTTTAATCCTGTCTCCGCGGCCACTTTGTTTGCCAGCATCACTGCCGTACCGGACATCTGCTTATGACCGAACGCATCTACCGCTACTTCTTTTCCAAGTTCGCACACATAACGCCCGTCTGCAATCTTTACGCCCTCAGATACCGCGATGACAACAGAAGATTTTTCAACTGACAGCTTCTTAATGTCTTCCATGAACTGATCCATGTCAAATACTTTCTCCGGTAAATAGATCGCATCCGGTCCGCTGCAGTCATCCCCTTTGGAAAGCGCTGCCGCCGCTGTCAGCCAGCCTGCATTACGTCCCATGATTTCCACGATGCAGATCGTCGGCTTCTGTGCGCCGAAAGACTCGTTGTCACGGATGATCTCTTTCATGCTGGCCGCAATGTATTTTGCCGCGGAACCATAACCAGGACAGTGATCCGTGATCGGAAGATCATTATCGATTGTCTTGGGAACTCCCATAAATCTCTGCGGTTTGTTGTGTGCCGCTGCATAATCGGAAAGCATCTTGACCGTATCCATAGAATCATTGCCGCCTGCATAAAACAGACATTCGATATCATGTTTCTCCATGATCTCAAAAATCTTCTCATACACATCCTCATGCCCTTCGATTTTGGGCATTTTGAAACGGCAGGAGCCCAGAAAAGCAGAAGGGGTTCTCTTTAACAGTTCGATACCTGTCTCATCATCAAGGTATTCTCCAAGGTCAATCATCCGATCCTGCAGAAATCCTTCGATTCCGTGTACCATACCATAGATCTTCTTTACGCCAAGCTTCTTAGCCGCCGCATAAACACCTGCTACGGAAGAGTTAATGACCGCAGTCGGTCCGCCGGACTGACCAACAACAATATTTCCTTTCATGTTTGCATCTCCTTTATATTCTTTGTTTTCATTTCCTGTCGGCCATAATTTTTCCTTTACGGCCAGACTTAAAGAAATTATACCAAATAAATCCAGGATAGGCAAGCATGTCCTAACGCATCAGATACAGAAAATACCCCGCATAACACACAAGCAGGATCACGCCGCCGTGACGCTGCAGCTTCTTTTTGCGCAGAACACACAGCCAAAGGATCAGTGCCGCCGCAACGCAGGTTATCGTATCGATCAGGAAGCCGGGTGCATAGACAACAGGCGTTATCACGGCTGCTATCCCTACAACAAACAGAATATTGAACAGGTTACTGCCCACAATGTTACCGACCGCGATATCCGCCTTGCCCTTCAGCGCCGCCGTAGCAGAAGTGACAAGTTCCGGAAGTGAGGTGCCGAACGCCACAATCGTCAGACCGATCAGCCGTTCACTCATGCCGAAGATCCTCGCAAGCGCGCTCGCCGCATCTACCGTGACATCGCTTCCAAATACGATCAGAACACCGCCGACGATAATAAGGACGATCAGCCTGATCAGACTTACATTTTCCTGCCCGCTTTCCGGCGTGTCTATTCCGGCGGCCTGTCCTTTTTTCGCCATCCGCAGAAGATAAAGCAGATACAGCACCATTCCCGCCAACAGGATCATGCCGTCCGTTCTGCCCACGTTCCCATCAGCAAGCCCTAAAACGCCAAGCAGCACAGATGCCGCGATCACCATCGGTATCTCGTATCTGACCGTGGATATCTGAACCATCAAAGGCGATATAACGGATGTGATACCTAAAATGAGAAAAATATTCATGATATTGCTGCCTACTACATTTCCGATTGTGATCTCCGCACTCCCTTTTAAAGCGGCCGAAGTGGAGACCGCCGCCTCGGGAAGAGAAGTCCCCATCGCCACGATCGTCAGACCGATCACAAGCTGCGGAATCCCAAACCGCTCCGCCAGCCTGCTCGCTCCCTCCACAAACCAGTCGGCGCCCTTTACCAACATCACAAAGCCCACCACTAAAAATAACAGTTGTAACAAAATATCCATTTTCCTCTTCTCCTTTCTTTTCCTCTAAAGCCTGTTCTTTCTACGGGACTGCGCATATTAAAAAGAGACTCCCAGCACTCCCGTGCTAAAAGTCTCGTACCCTCAAAATCTGACAATCCATTTTGAAAGATGCGCAGACATGGCGTTCGCCAGGGCATGTTGCCTGCGCATGATAACTACTCCCTTTTAACTTATCCACAGATTAGCATATCCCGGATTCCCTGTCAATATACTGTCTCCCGTTCCAGACATTTTCTTAACAGACCCAAATTCAGGATACTGTTTCCCGCCTGTCCGTCACCTGATCTTCGCCAATGCCTCTTTTGAAAGCATTTTCCTGACATTACACAGGAAAAGCACAGTCGCCGTCGTCGCAGAAATGATATCCGAAACCGGCTCGGAATAGTACACACCCATGACCCCGAAAAAGCGGGGCAGAATGATCGCCAGCGGTATCAACAGGATAATCTTACGAAATACCGCTATAAACAGTGAGATCTTTGCCTGTCCCATCGCCAGGAACGTTGGCTGTATCCCGTTTTGCAATCCAAAAATCAGCATTCCGAACATAAAGACCGGCATGGTCTTTCCAACCAGTGAGATCAGTTCCGGGTCCTCTGTGAAAAAGGCCGCGTACCACTCCGGAAACACGATCGTGGTCGCCGTCGCCAACAGCATAAACACAAAGCACAGGCCGATCATCCAGCGGTAGACTTCTTTCACCCTGTTAAAATTGCCCGCACCGTAATTATAGCTGATAACAGGTGATATCCCCTGAGTAAAACCGCCGATCGGAGCGGAAAAGATCTGCATCACACTCTGCATGATCGTCATGGACCCTACATACAGATCTCCTCCATATACCTGCAGTCCATGGTTCAGGACGATGCTGATAAAGCTCTCTGTCGCCCGCATGATAAACGGTGATATTCCAAGAGAAAAGATACTGAACAGGATCCCTTTTTCCAGTTTCATACAATCCAGCCTGATCTTTAAGGTCGTCTTTTTCCCCGTCAAAAAGGCGAGCACCCAGAAAGCGCTGAGCGCCTGTGAAATAACAGTTGCTATGGCTGCACCTTTTACCCCCAGTCCCAGGACAAAAATGAAAACAGGATCCAGAATGATATTAGCCACTGCACCGATCAATACAGAAAACATTGCGGTCCTGGACTGGCTCTGACAGATGATGAAGGCATTCAGTCCAAGCGCGATCTCCACGAAAATGGTTCCGATCAGATAGATGGAAATATACGAGACCGCGTATTCAATCGTAGCGTCACTTGCACCGAACAGATACAGCAGCGGCCTTTGAAACGCATAAAAGAACGCCATCAGGACCACTGTACAGATGATCAGAAACGTAACGCTGTTGCCCAGAATCTTCTCCGCATGTTCCCTGTCCTTTTTGCCAAGCCAGATTGCCGCAAGCGGCGCTGCCCCATTGCTGATAAATGCCGAAAATGCGGAGATAAACACCGTAATACAGAAGGTCACGCCCACGCCTGTCAGTGCGGCAGCCCCCACGCCCTTCATATGTCCGATGTAAATGCGGTCTATGATGCTGTATAAAATGTTAATCAGCTGTGCTAAAATGGCCGGAAACGCCATGCTGACGATCAGGCTCCCAATGGATGCCGATGCCATCCGCTCTTCTCTGGAAAATGCCGCCTGCTCTCCCTGTACCTGCAAATTTTTTTCATCCTGATTTTTCATATCAAACGTCCTTTTTCTCTGTAAACAATAATAAATAATAATAGTCTAAAATGGGAAAAATTGCAAGTCAGTGCGTCTTTTTTATCCTGAGTTGTGCAAACCATCTTTCCAATCCCGCTCTGAAATGGTAAAATAAACATGTAGTAATTGAACCGAGTGAGAACGGAGGATTTATTATGGCAGTAAATGATTACATCACAGCATTGAAACAGGGAAGACGCAGTTACCAGTCCGCCCTCACCAAAGGTGAGTACCCCTATCTTCCGGTATTGGACGATATTTTGTCCTACACGGAGATCGCCTCCATAGAGAATTTAGGGATCATAGATATTCCGCTTGCAAAGATTATCGGCACAAAAACTGCCGGCCGAACCAACGCATTCGCCAATAACTTCATGCCCCTTTTACCGGACGGATCGGAATTCGGCATGAAATGGTCATCCCTTTATGACCATCAGGTTCATGATGGGATCCGGGATCCGATCGTTGCTTATGAATTTATGAATCAGTTCTATGTGCAGGAAGGCAACAAGCGCGTCAGCGTGATGAAATATTTATCGACCTACAGCATACCGGGTACGGTTACCCGTCTGGTGCCCAGAAAAACAGAAGAAAAAGAAAACCGTCTGTATTATGAATTTCTGGATTTTTATGAAGTATCGCAAAGCTACGACGTCTGGTTCTCCAAAGAAGGCAGTTATAAAAAACTGCTGAAACTGATGGGGAAAAAGGAGTCGAAGCCCTGGACGGATGACGATAAGCTCACATTTCACTCCGCCTGCTACAGCTTCGCGGAGGCATTTCGGATGGCTCACGGAGAAAAGCTGGAGCTGTCGGTTTCCGATGCCTTTCTGGTGTATTTGGAAGTCTACGGCTATGAGCAGGTCAAAAGCGAGACAGAAAATGAAATGCATCAGGCGCTCCAGAAAATGTGGACAGAGATCACTCTGGCAGATCAGGGCAGCCAGGTTGAACTGATCCAGGATCCGGAAACGGAAAAGTCAAAGTCTTCGATCCTGAACCGCCTGATCTCTTCAGGAACGCCGACGCCGGAATCCTTAAAGATTGCTTTTATCTACAAAAAAACGCCAGATACTTCCAGCTGGGCATATGCTCATGAATTGGGAAGACTATACATAGAACAGCTCTATGCGGGCAAGCTACAGACTATGGCGATCGGGAGCGCGGATACAGACGATGAGGTGGCATCCGCCATTGAACAGGCCATCATCGAAGGCTGTAACCTGATCTTTACGACGAGTTCACAAATGGTCAACCAGAGTGTGCGTTCCGCCGTACTGCATCCCAAGGTGAAGATCTATAACTGTTCTATCAAAATGTCCTACTCCTCCATCTGCACTTATTATGCCAGAATGTACGAGTCAAAATTCCTGATGGGCGCGATTGCCGCCGCTTTATCACGGACAGATAAGCTCGGCTATGTAGCCGACTATCCCATTTACGGGACGATCGCCAATATCAATGCATTTGCACTCGGCGCCAAAATGATCAACCCTTATGTGGAGATCCATCTGGAATGGTCAAAGATCAGAGGGCTCAATGCCAGAAAACGTCTTGAACTTGCCGGCGTCGTTTTCGTATCCGACAGCGATATGATCACCCCGGAACATGCTTCCAGAGAGTACGGCCTCTACAGCCGGAAAGAAGACGGCACCCTTACCAATCTGGCAACGCCGATCTGGGACTGGGGCAAATTCTATGAGCGGATCATTAAAAATATCTGCGGCGGCAATATGGAAGCCAATGCCCAGAAAGGAAAGAAAGCCGTTAATTACTGGTGGGGCATGTCCGCGGACGTCATCGACGTGATCTGCCCCAAAACAATGCCTCACGGCACACACAGACTGATAGAATTCCTGAAAAGTTCTATCCGCGCCGGCGCCTTTCATCCGTTTGACGGCCCCATCTATTCCCAGGGCGGCGTCATGCAATGTAAAGAGGGCGCAAGCCTTAGCGCAGAAGAGATTATCACGATGGACTGGCTTGCGGAAAATGTGATCGGAAAGATTCCCGAACTGGAAGAACTAACGGAGGAAGCCCAGGCGCTCGTGCGGCTTCAGGGCATTAAAATAGATGAAAACAACACAGAAAAGTAATGTAATGAAGATCCTGGTCCTGGCTGATCATAAATCAAAATTTTTATATGATTTCTATGAGCCGGAGCGTGTCAAAGATATCGATCTGATCATTTCCTGCGGTGACCTGCCGGCGGAATATCTGTCCTTTTTTGTCACGCTGTGCAATGTTCCCCTGCTCTATGTCAGGGGAAACCATGACAACCGCTATGAGACAAAGCCGCCTGAAGGCTGCACCTGCATCGAAGATGATATCTATGTCCATAACGGCGTCCGCATTCTGGGACTTGGCGGCTCCATGGAATACATCCCGGGAACGCCCAACCAGTATACGGAACGGAAAATGGTAAAACGCGTGCGCAGGCTCTGGATGAAACTGCGAAAACACAAAGGCTTTGATATTCTTGTAGGCCACGCGCCCGCTTACCGGATCAACGATTTGGAAGACCTGCCGCACCGGGGCTTTGAGGTCTTCCGGACCCTGATGGAAAAATACGAACCGAAATTCTTTTTCCACGGCCATGTACACGCCAACTACAGCCGGAGTTTCAAAAGAACAGACACCTACTGCAAAACTACGATTGTAAACGGCTACGATTTCTATGTTGTAGAATACCCGCTGGAAGAAGCGGCTGATAAATAGCGCATTTTACAAACGCATCCTGTCGTCCTCAGGATGCGTTTTTTTGAAATTTGTTGACAAAATTTATATTTTGTTATATGATCTATTTAGCAATACAAAGCATTGTGTGAACTATTTTCTGTGAAATCAGAAACCATTACGAATAAGGGGGACTTCTATTATGACTGCTTTTCTTTTATGGTTGCTTTTCGGCATCGCATTTATCATCCTTGGAATCTGCAATATCCGGTCAAAAAAAGCATCTGCCTTTGGGTTCTGGGCAAATGCTGATGTCTTTCCTGTCAAAGATGTGAAAGCGTACAATAAGGCGCTCGGTAAATTATGGATCGTGTTCGGGACTGTTTTTATCCTGCTCGGCACGCCGCTTCTGTTTGTGGAAAACAGTGCGCTTTCTATCATCCTTCCTGTTCTTGGCTCGATGGCGGAAGCCATTGCCGCTATGACAGTTTATACTACAGTGATCGAAAAAAAGTACCGGGCCTAGAAATACTTAACCATCAAATGCGCGTCCGCATACCGTCCGTCACGGTACTTCATGTCATGGCGTCTTGTCCCGTACAGCTCAAAACCGAGCTTTTCATACAGCGCCATGGCATTTTTATTATCCGCGTTCACTTCCAGTTCGACCTGTTCATAACCGCACCCTGCCGCCGCATCCAGTACGGCCTGCATCATCTGGCGTCCCAGGCCGAGCCCCCAATATTCCCGGTACAATGCGACCGCAATTCCGCATCTGTGAGAATACCTCTGAAATATCCCTGCCTGAGAAATTGAACAGTTACCCACATGTTTCCCGTCTATCAACGCGACCAACAGCAATTCCCGTTCGCTCTCTATCATCCGTTTAAGAAATTCCTCTTCCTGTGCAGTCGAAAGCGTGACTTCCTCCGGTTCCCGTATGAGGTAAGGCGTTTGTGCCGTAACCGTTTTGAGGAAATGGATCAGTTCATCCGCATCTTCCAACGCAGCATTCCGTATGAGCGCACTGCGGCCGTCTTTTGTCAGGATCTTTTTTTCCGGATACAACATGAGGTGATCTCCTTTCTGGATGCTTCATTTCGTAATTTGATTCTATTTATTATAAGTTAAAAGTTTCATGAAATCAAGCATAAGATTCCCCTGCAGCTTAAAAATCCTTTCTTTCATAAATGCCCCAGGCCGCGAGGACACTGACGAGGGTAAGCGCGGCTCCGGTAAATGCCATGACGGCATCTATTGTTCCATTTGAAAAGATATCCGCCGCGTTGGCATAATAAAAGGGGGTAATATATTTGAGATTTTCGATCGCAGGCACAATACGGCACATCATATCCATTCCAAATAACAGAATCGCGATTCCAATCCCCGCACCGATCAGATTCTTTTTCACACAGGCGGACAAAAGGAAACATACGCTTCCGATCTCAATCTGCATGAGCATCGAAGCAAAGTGAAAAAGCAGCATCTCTGTTCCGCTGATCCCCTCTCCCATCACCGCAAATCCAAACAGATAAAACCCGGTGCAGACCAGATTGAAAATCACGATATGGCTCACGAGCGCCAGATATTTCGACCAGACAATATATCTCCTGCCCACAGGCATTACGTACAAAAAATCGGTCGTATGTCCACTCTCTTCCTTTGATAAAAGGCCGCTTCCCAGGATCGCCGCAAACATTGCCCCGCCAAGTCCATGCATCATGGCGATCTCTGTCGCATAATATCCTGACAGTGTCGTAAGGCTCATCTTATCCATGCCCAGTGCCGCCGACACAGCGCCCAGATCGGAGAAAGACGCCGCCATTTCCTGAATCGAATCTTCCAGGCTCGTATAGAGCAAAATACATCCCAGGCAGAGCAGGCCCACAGACAGTGTCCAGACTGAGATCGTTTTTATGTTTCTTTTCATCTCGTGCCGATATAACGTTATGTGCTTTTTTATTTGCTTCCTATTTGTCATTATATTAATTTCCTTTCGCTTCATCTTACTGCATGTCAGCCGATTCCTCTGACTGCCTGTCCTCCTCATCATAATAATGCATAAAGATCTCATCCAGGGCAGGTTCTTCTATTGTGATATCAGCAATATCATGTCCTGCGAAACCGGCGAATAATTCATTCAGACTGCCCTGATACAGAAAGCTTTCTTCCCTCCCGTCGCGGATCATATGAATCCGCCTGGAGTTTGTCCTGGTCAGGTTTTCAACTGTGTCAGTACGGATTACCTCTCCCTCTTTGATAATCGCGGCATGCCGGCAGTACCTTTTGATCTCCGTCAGAACATGGGATGAGAGGAAGCATGTCGTTCCCTGTCTGTTATATTCCAGAACCAGTTTAAAAAACTCCGCCTGCATCAGCGGGTCCAGACCGCTTGTCGGCTCATCAAAGATAAAAAGCTGCGGCTTATGCTGCATCGCACAGACGATACTTACCTTTTTACGGTTTCCAAGAGAGAGTTCCTCAATCTTTTTATCCGTGTCCACCGCAAGACGTTCGCACAGCCGATCCGCCTCCCGGCGGCAGTCCTGTCCCCGCAGATCCGCCGCAAGGCGGATCACCTCTTTCACCCGCATTGAGGGATAGAACATCGCTTCCGACGGCATGTAACCGATCTCTTTCAGGATCTCTTTCTGCCGGCAGCGCACATCCATGCCGAAGATGCTGGCGCTCCCCTTCTGAAAGCGCAGCAAACCGAGCAGACTGCGGATCGTCGTGGACTTTCCCGCACCGTTTGGTCCGAGAAATCCGTAGATATCGCCTCTTTCCACATGCAGGTTCAGGTCCTTGACCCCTCTGTGCTTTCCGTAATTTTTCGTCATGTTATTAATTTCTATCGCCATCTTTTCTGTTTTCATATCCCTGCCTCATTCTTTTATCAATCTGTTTTGACTGCTCCTGTCTTACTATATTTCCCGACACTTCCATACATTTTACAGTTCCCTGTTTTTCTGTTTTTTGAAGTCCTCCAGTTCCCTGTTCATCTGCGCCGTATCCATATCTCTTTTGATTTTAAAAATCAGAAAAATGCACACATAGCAAAGCAGCATGTAACAGAAAAAGCCGACTGAGGCCCTTGTGCTTTTGTCATACCAGCCAAAAAACCAGCTCAGAGCCGTATAAAGCGCCGCACAGGCAACCGATAAAAGAGTCTCTTTTTTTCCAAGATGGTCTCCTTCATCAAAATTGTGAAGCAGATACACCTGAATATAGTTCATCGCATAAGCCGTCAGCACAATCTCTATAATCGACACAATACTCACATACAGGCTCCCCTGCAGGAAGCAGTAGAGCATATAATAAAATAAAATCACTGCAAAATATAAGCAGGCTTTTATCTCGATGCCGATCTCCAAAGCCAAAAACCGTCTCCACTTCTCCATCACTCTTCCCCCTTTAAAATGCTCCGCAGCTGTTTGGCATAGCGCCTGGAAATAATGATATGTTCGTCATTGTCCATCGTCGCGTCGATCCGGTTTCCAGACATGCCTGTCAGCCGTTTGATCCGATAGATGTTGAGCACTGTGGATTTGCCGCAGCGAAAAAACCCTTCCTGCGCATAGAGAGATTCAAACATGGTCAGCGTCAGCGCCAGCCGGCATATTTCTTTCTCCGTATATAAATAAACTGCTCCATCCACACTTTCCAGATAGAGGATATCCGAGACGCCTATGACGGCCTGTTGTCCATCCTTCTGCGCCAGCACTTTTTCTCCCTGTCCTTCAAGATATCTGACAATGCTGATCATGCGCTGCGTCATCTGTCTGTATTTGATAACAGCTTCCTCACTGCCTTCGCTTATTTGCTGTAACGTGACTTTCATACAACTCCTCCATGTCAGAGCAGTTTACTGCAATGACAATGCAATCACAGCGTATCCCCGCCTCTGACTCAAATTGCCGGCGTACCCGGTTCTGTACATTTCTCATCTCTTTATATCCTTTTTCCACTTTAAAAACAAGTGTTTTTCTACAGCCTGCACTTTTTTCCCTGCAAAATGCACTGTCAATATCGTCCCGCCGTATCAAAAAGGGCCAGACTCCGTAAGTCTGACCCTGATTGCCGGCAGGCGCCTGTATTTTTTTGTATATCCTGTTCTGGTATCGTCACGCGTTACTCCGCCATATAGAGCGCTACGCGTTTCTGTATTTCGTCAAGTGCACCGTCAAGCGTCTGCTCTCCTCTGAGGAAGGCTCCTCCCTGCATATATACGGCATTCTCCAGTATTTCATCATACAGATAGGCTGTATGCACAGTGGAAAGTTCTTCTTTCAGCTGTGCGATCTGTTCGTCAGTCGGCCGATAAATCACATAACTCAGATCCAGTCCGTCATCGTTGGATAAATGCATGGAACCAAAGACACCGCTCGTAGCCTCATCGTCTGTCGGTGCAAACTGTCTGTCAAAAGCCTCCTGATTGACAGGCAGGCCGTAATATTCTGCCCCGGCATCCGCAGACAGGAAGAAAGCCATAAATTCTTTCGCCATCTCCGTCTGTTTCGAAGCAGCGCTGATCCCCAACAGTGTCTCCGCCTTAAAGATTCCGCTGCACTGTCCCTGCAGCGGCGCGTATCCGCTGTCTTCATACCCCTGCGCCCGGTCTATACTGGCAATTTCACGGAAGCTGTACGCATCGTCGACCCAGCCGCTGAGGAACCATGTCGTGCCGCCGATATAATCATAGACGTTGGTAGCAAGCCGCCAGTCCATTAAGGCCGCGCTTTTTCCGTAACTGCTCACATAATATTCATCCATACGGTTATAACGATTGATCACATCAGCGTCCAGTCCGTCCATCTGCGCATCATAGATCCGTTTACACTGTTCAAAGTATTCTTTGATCACATCCCTCTCTATCGTACCGTCCGCCGAGACCCAAAGGGGCGCACTGGTCGGGGCAAACCGCTTGAGCACGCCGTCCGTGTTCCAGATTCCGACGATATTCTCTCCCGGATGTGCTTCCCGCAATGTCTCCACAGTGTCCGCTATCGCTGACAGATCCGTGAGACCGCTCAGCGTTTCCTTTTGACAGACGATTTTCGGCAGCGAGACCGTCGCCGGTGCTACATAGGCTTTTCCGTCTATCTGCAGAGCATCGATCACATTGTCAAACAGCGGCGCCGAGGCGCTGTAGTCTCTCAAATAGTCTGTCAGGTCAAGCAGCATTCCTTTTTCCGCATAGGAGGCAAGCGGCATTTCATCCATGGCAAGCAGATCGGGCCCTTCGCCTGCCATAATCTGTGTGTTTAACTTTTTGACCGCATCTTCTCTCGTCACGGAGCTTCCGTCCTCGATGCCGACTTCATAGGAGACAAAGAGATCCGGGTGCTGTGACTGGAAAGACGAGATCGTCTGCCGCAGGCTGTCATTTTCTTTCAGGCTGTAGACCTTCAGCACATTTTCCGGTACGGTAGGAACATTCGGATCATAAGCAAAGCGCACTA
Organism: uncultured Lachnospiraceae bacterium; assembly: GCA_947577185.1. Lineage (GTDB taxonomy): Bacteria > Bacillota > Clostridia > Lachnospirales > Lachnospiraceae > UBA3282. The sequence goes on from CANPUE010000002.1 coordinate 223,589, forward strand.
CTTTTCCATTGCTGAAAAGCACCAGAAAAACATCTCCTTCCAGCCGCACGGCGGAAGCAATATTGTACGCCGGATTGCTCAGTACAGACAGATTACCGTCCACGATCTGCTCCATCATATTACCGCCGACTGCATGTCTGTGAATCCCTTTGTTGCCGATCACATAGACCACCTGCTCATCCGATGGGATCATATACATCGTACAGTCATAAAATCCGTTATAATAACGCTTGTTATAATTTTCCTGTACGAAATCCGTGAGTACCTCATCCTCTATATAAGACTCCGTCTCCATGTCATAGAGCGCGGGCATGTCACTGCTTTCCGCTTCATTATCCATAACCAGGAGGTTTCCTTTTGCCTGAAACCAGTATGGTCTGATCTGCGCACGAAACAGCAGTTCGCCGGTTCCGTCACTGTGTATCTCGTACATATTCTCGCTCAATGTCGTGACAATGATCCGGTTATCATCCGTTATGCCCACGTCGCGGATATACCTCTCATCCGGCGTGAGCTCCAGCTCTACGATTGTCTGTGTTCCGTCAGGGGCGATTATCTCCATTGCAGGCGTATAATCGTCATCATCCGGAATAGAATCGTAAACAACGCACACCGTTCCATCCGGACCCATGGCAAGCGCGCCGATCCAGTGTTTTTCTTTCTGCAGTTTTGTATACCAGTCCGGTGTTTCTTTCTCCCAGCTTTTCCCCCCGTCGTTTGAGACCAGAAAGCCGGCGGACAGATCTAACAGCACAATGCTCCCGTCATCCCGCACGCACAGCCCCGCCGGTGAGCCTGCCTGCTCTGACAGATCTGTTTCCTCTTCCACATATCTTCCCATGGCAGTCTGTCCGTCCGCACTGCCGTCCGTCTGCCCCGTTTTATCCTGCCCGTCCTGTGTCTGTTCACCGGTGCCGTCTGCAGAAACCGGAGTCTGACTGCTTCCCTCCGTCGGCTTTCCCTGTCCGCAGGCTGTGAGCATGGCCGTCATGACCGCTGCCAGCGCAAGGCTTACAAGCCTGCTGGCTTTTCCTGATTTTTTCATAAAAACATCCTTTCCCTTTCCTAAGTTATTCTACACCAAAAATAACAGAAAAAACTCTAAACTTTCTCTAATGAATTTTAAGATTTTCTTATCTTAGAGGATTTTTAAAGATTCTTATGGTACACTAATCATGTATTGAGAAAGGAAATCTGACAATTATGCGCATTTTACTTGCAGAAGACGACAGGGACCTGAATAAAGCGCTGACCTGGCAGCTGACAAACCATGGTTACAGCGTGGATGCCTGTTACAATGGCGAGGACGCCCTCTATTATGGAAAACAGAATATCTATGATGTCATACTTTTAGACAGAATGCTGCCTGATCTGGAAGGTACTGAAGTTTTGTCCTCTCTTCGGGAAAGTTCAATCAATACACCTGTTATTCTTATCACGGCACTCGGCATGCTAAAAGATAAGATCACCGGTCTGGATCTGGGCGCGGACGATTATCTCGTGAAACCGTTTGATCTGGAGGAACTTCTGGCAAGGATCCGCAGTGTTACAAGACGCGCCTCCACAGTCAACGCACAGCCAGATGGTATGATTTCCTGCCATGACATCTGCTGGTCCCCCCGTGAAATGTGTCTGAAAGGGCCTGCGGGAGACTGTATGCTCTCAAGACGGGAGGGGGAACTTCTGGAAAGTTTTCTCCGCACCCCCGGACAGACGCTTGCCCGAGAGACCCTGCTGTTAAAAGTATGGGGCCCGGACAGCGATGTTGAAGCCGGCAATCTGGACAACTATATCCATTTTCTGCGCAGGCGTTTAAAAGCCGTAGGGTCTGCCCTGCAGATCAAAAATGTGTGGGGTGTCGGCTACAGTATGGTCACCCCATAGCCGAAACAGATTTTTCGGAAACAAATCCTGCCGCGGCAGGATACAGAAGAAGGGATCAGGTTATGTTTCAAAAAGCACATTTCTATTTTACCCTGCTGTATGCAGGAAGCACGATCGCTATCGTGATCGTGGTTTCCCTGTTCTATCTGCATGTATCGGAAACCAATCTCTATGAAAGCAGATTTCGGGCTTTTCAAAATGATGCCAGTATGGTATCCGCCAGCATCGAAGCCTCTTCCTCTATCTCTCTGCAATGGCTCAAGCGGATCGAAACCCAGAATGAATACATGATCTTTGTCATAGATAATAATGTCCCGTTTCTTTATAACCGTCTGGCAGGCAATAATGACTTGTTGGGTCAATCCATACTGACCGAATGCCTCGATGCCTATCACAGTATGACAGAAACTGCCCCCTCCGCGGATTCCCCGTTACGCTCAGGCGGCAGTGACTTTTCGGGCATCTGGCACAGCGAATTTTCATTTCACTCCTCCACTTCCGGAGAAGACTATCACGCTTCTCTCATCGATATTGAAAACGGGCATACGCTGTCGCAGATCGTCATCCTCAGCCCGCTTAACACCCTGCAGGCACAAATCCTGCGCCAGCGCCTCCTCTTTCTTGGCATCGATCTGGCTGCCGCGTTCGTTCTCTGCGCCTTTTCCTGGTTTTTCACAGGACGGCTGCTCGCACCGCTGCGCGAAAACCAAAAAGCACAGCTGCAGTTTATCGCCTCTGCCTCCCATGAACTGCGCACCCCGCTCTCTGTCATCCTTGCCAGCAGCGCATGCTGTGAAAACGCCTCCATACAGGAACAGAAAAGCTTTTTTCAGACGATCCGCAAAGAGGGCCGACGCATGAACGGCCTGATCGATGACATGCTGACACTCGCGCACTCCGGTTCGGGCCGTTTTCAAATCGAGCGGAAACCTGCCCAGCTCGATACGTTATGCCTCAACGCCTACGAAGCTTTTGAGCCTCTCTGCCACAGCAGATCGCTTGCACTTTCGCTCACCCTGCCCGACGCACCGCTTCCCCGCTGTCACTGTGACCCGGAGCGAATCGCCCAGGTACTCTCGATCCTCCTGCACAATGCGGTCAGCTACACACCTGAGGGCGGACAGATCACCTTATCGCTCGATACCGCATCAAATAACAGCAGTTATGAAATAACCGTGACCGACACCGGGATCGGCATCCGCGATGAGGACAAAAAACATGTCTTTGAGCGTTTCTATCGGACAGAAAAATCCCGAAGCGCGAAAGGACACTTCGGGTTGGGATTATCAATCGCTTATGAAATTGTGCGGGCACATCATGGAAAAATTACTGTGCAGGACAATCCGTCCGGCGGCAGTATGTTCGTCGTAAAACTGCCGGGCTAAGCTGCCCCGGGGTACAGATCCATCCGGAACCTCAGCCTCTGCAGGTTTTGAAAATTCTATCTTTCCCGCATGATCATTTTTACGATACGAGATCTGTTATATCTTTGCATCATAACAAACAGTAAATCAAATGCACCACTGCATATTGATGTTATAAGGAATACTCCAAATGCACCAAAACGTACAGAAGCCGCAAGCGGAACAAAGCCGAGTACAATGTTCGTTTCATGCACTAATTCTGATTGACAGGTAGCCTGTGCAATTTCATCCCATGTATGTTTTTTGCATGAAAAAGTATCCGGATGATAAGCAGGCATCTTCCCTTTCCACTTTTTCACCTTTAAAAACTGATACAGCCTGGTTTCCCATGCATGTATCTGATACCACTTTTTTGTATAATCTGCTCTATTCTTCATTCCAATATTATAAAGCAGTCCAACAAATAATCTCATTCCTAAATGATAAGTTATTGTACCAAAAGTAATAGCCAGTGTAAGGCATATTTCACTGCCAAAAGAACAATATAGTATCGTCACAAAAACTGTCATTAGAAAGCAAAAAACCGTAGTAAAATTCATTACTTTAGACATATCCTGTATCCCCCCATAAAAATCCCGCTGGCAGCTCTTTGATCCGTACTTATCACAGCTCTGTGTAATAAAGTCTTTCATCACCTGTATCAATTCCCTGCGTTCTCCGAATGGCAATGCCATAGGGATTTGTTCTTTAATCATATCCTTTGTCAGTGTATGTGTAAACCCATATTCAGATAGAATCTGCTTTCGAACCTGCTTTCTCTTATCCACATCCACATCCTTCTCCTTAACGAACGATTCTATTTTTTCATTTTTCTCTTTGTCCTCAGAATCAATAGAGGCTTCTTCAACAGACCCTCTGGAAGGCCTGCTGGGACATCACCGATAAAGCGTTGAATAAGCTCCACTTTCTTTTTCGCTCTGGATGATCTGTTTGATCCAGTTTATCAGAAGTAAGTTTGGTTTACATGTGCATAAAGATGGCTGTGAAACCGCCAGATGTTGGATAGTGCGGAGGGGTGACAAACAAATACAAATAAAAAGGGACTTCCTCAATCCTTAAAAGGCTATGACAGTAACTATCACGATACGAGCAGGAAACGGTTATCAATTATAATGCAGGAGAAAAGACCACCACCCTTTATACAAGGGATAAGGCGGTCATGCGGAAACTTGACACGCTTGTTGCCGACTTCCCCGACACATACAAGCTAACAGGGCAGGACGAAGTATCTAAGACCTATTCCTTTCCGAAATCACACGTCAGCTACCGCAAGCCGAGGGCAGTCAGCACCAAGCAGAGGGAACGGGCAAGGCAGCTGATGATTGAGAAGAATAAGGCAAAGGAAGTTTAAGCAGATTTTAATGAAATTGTGTGTGCATTTGTAGTAAGATAATGGCGTTGAACAATTCGCCAAGTTGGTTTTTTCATAATGTTGTTTCATAAAGGCAAAACTATTTTAACGCAACTTAGAGGTGCGAAATCTAATCAAAAGGCACGCTGAAATTGGTGGAGATAAAAAATTATATATGGGATAATTTTCTTACTAAATAAAAGGAGGAAGAATGAATGAATTTAGGAAAGAACTTACAAATTTTAAGGAAGATAACGAACATGACACAGGAGGAATTAGCAGAAAAACTGAATGTAAGCCGACAAACCATTTCAAAGTGGGAGCTTGGTGCAATATTGCCGGAGATTGAAAAGTTGTTTGACCTTTGTGAACTATTTAATTGCTCCATTGATCAACTATTGCGGGAAAATATGGATTTCAGCAATAAAGCATATACCGATATCAGAATTGTTACCGTCGAACCTTTTCGTTATATCAGTTATGCAGTAATAAGCCGTGAACCGGAAGAAGACGCAATCTCACATGTTGAGGGCTGGGCAAAACATTTGGAAATTGAAAATCCATACATTATCGGGTGGGATTTTCCACATGTATCCCAAGAGCAGAGAAATGTATTCCATATGCGCGGTTATGGGGCGGCGCTAATCCTTGACGGGGGACAGAATTCCGGCGACCTTGATGCGGAAATCGTAAGTCAGGGCAGACAAAACTATATTACAATCACTTTGGAAGAAGTGTCAGACGAAGGGGAATTTGCAATTATTCCAAACGCTTATAAGGCTTTAATGACATACATGGCGATAAACGGAATCAAAGAAAAACATGATTCGGCAATTCTTTCTTGCTATGAGCATGAGTATTTCGATAATAGGGGTGTTAAATTTATGGATATTTATATTGCAATTAAGTAGATGTTACAACTTCCCATTTGCCAAGGCGATATACTAAGTGCTTAGGAGAAATCTAAGTTTTTCTTCTACATTAATTTACAGAGTTAAAGGCAGGAAGGAAGATATAAAAAACTGAATATTGTTTAGCTTTAGGTAGCGATTTTCTTAACAGACAATCAGTTACCTTTTTTATTTTTAGAAATTATTAACACAGCACAGAAAGAATGAGGTATTAAGATGGTTGAGAGCAAGAATGACACAAGCAAAAACTGAGAAAAAGCATTGCAGGCATTGAAACAGGCGCAACAGCGTGTAGCCAATGAAAAGAAAAAGCAGAACGAGAAGAAACGGAAAGCCGAGAAGCCACTCCCCCACAATCTACTCTCCCCAATGCCGAAAATGAAAGCGAGGGCGGTACATTGGGAACACCGTTCTTTTAAGGAACAGGGGATTGACCGAGAGCCGACTATCCATATCGGGGCGGTTGCCAACGCTTTAGAACGCAAGGGCATACAGACCGATCGGGGCAACATCAATCGGGAAATCATTAAGAACAATATGCTGTT
>CANPUE010000003.1 GCA_947577185.1 uncultured Lachnospiraceae bacterium
ATATGCAATTTAGAAATGTAATATAAAAAGTAAATTTATGTTTGGTTTATGTGAGTAGAGGTTCATTAACATAAAGAGTATTTTTAAGGAGGAAAAAGATATAAAATTTGGAAATTAGTTACTTTTGGTTTGACAATTGCAACACTTTTTGTGGCTTGTGGAAAACAGCCGACAGATGAGGAGCATACTGTATGGAATGGGAGTATTTTTTCCATGATCCGGAATCTTTCAGAGAATTTCTAATAGACATAAGTTTTTCATTAAATTTCACTTATATGTAAACCGGTCAGAGCATAAGTGTAATACTGCCGCCTTTGCAGGTAATATTATCTTGCTGTCTTGACAAGCAGCATAAGATTTGCTACACTAACAATGGTAAATAAATTGACTGTACTGTAATTGACTTTGTAGGAGGTGGATGGTATAACAAAGGAAACTAAGAAAAACGCATATCTGTATTGTAAATTTCGGGATGAGCAGCTTGCACTGTATGATGAGTACGCGAAACGTCACGGAATGCTGATGAAAACACTGTTAGTAGTTAATGTTTTATTTTATGACGATTTCTATGGCAAGGGCGGCGTAACACAGACGGAGATTTGTGGGCGCACCTTTCAGTCTAAACAGACAGTCAATCTGATTATACGAAATCTACTAAGCGAAGCATACGTAACGGTTGAAGAGAAAAAAGAAAACAAACGGGAGAAATTAGTACGGATAACCGAAGCCGGCAAGGCTTACTGTGAAAAGGTTGTCCGCCACATTACATGGGCAGAAGATACGGCAATGTCTATGTTTACACAAGAGGAGCAAAAACAATTAATTGATCTCTCACGGGCATTTACAAAAAATCTGACAGAGCTTATCAACCGGGAAACGGAGAATTAAATTATGGAACTTTACGAAGCAATTAACAAAAGGAAAACGACGAGGGAATTTTTAGATACGGAGGTTGATTTTGAGGTCATTAAAAGAATTTTGGAAGCAGGAAACAAGGCTCCCACTTGGGATCATAATCGTAATTGGCAGTTTATCGTTTTAAGAACCGATGAAGAAAAAGAATATGCCTTTTCCGAAGCCAAAGCTATTGCAGATAAATTTGATGCCGACAGGTATCTGAACATGCCCAGACCTTACCCAATTACGTTGGGGCAAAAAATGTACGGTTATGCCATGCCGAAACAATATACCATGCTGAAAGATGCACCATATGTAATTATTCCTTTATTCAAATCAAAAGAATTGAATGGTGAGTATGTTTCCAAATTGAATCCTTTCGCTACTATTTGGTGTGTAATAGAAAATATCTTTTTAGCGGCAACAGCAGAAGGACTATCCTGCTCAATGCGTATACCGCTGAATAAAGAACACGATATTGTTAAGAAAAAACTGAAAGTGCCGCCGACCTATATGATACCCGTGTTTATCGGTATTGGCTGCGCAAATCCCGAAGAAGTGCTATTAGAGCAGTATAATCCTGATATAGAGAAACAAATCCGCTTTGGGAGATGGAAATGATTATAAAAGAAATTACGACAAAGGTACTAAAGTAAAATCAAATCTGCCTGTTTGTGAGTATGCGCTCAACCCCTGCGTGGGTTGTACTCACGCTTGCAAATACGGTTATGCTTTTTTGGCGCCGCCTGTGATTGTTAATTATTTTTATCATAGCGAAATCAAAAAATCAGCACGAAAAGGTGGTGAGAATAATGCCTGAATTACCTGAAATAGAAACAATCAAAAGTGTAGTTGAGCCGCAGATACAGGGGCTTACGATTGAAAATGTGCTTGTCAGCCGCCCAGAGGTCATTGCACATCCGACAGCAGAGGAATTTTGTGAAGATGTGACAGGACAGGCAATCTTTTCTATGGCACGCAGAGGAAAATTTTTGATTATCAATTTGGGAAATAAAAATAAGATAATTCTGCATTTGCGAATGACGGGTTGTTTACTCGTTACTCCGCCCGATTATCAACTGGAAAAGCATACACATATCATTATGCAATTAAGTAATGGAATGGAGCTGCGCTTTTCTGATACTCGTCGTTTCGGGCGGTTTTGGCTGATACGAAATGATGAAAAAGATACATACAGTGGTATTGAAAAGTTGGGAGTAGAGGCGCTGTCTGCCGGGTGCAACGCCGAATATCTGCAATCCCGATTAGAGAAACGGAAAAAAGCAATCAAAGAGTGCCTGCTCGATCAAAGCGTGATTGCTGGAATAGGCAATATCTATTCCGATAAAATCCTATATCGTGCAAGGATTAATCCCTCGGCCCCCGCAAACGGTCTGAGCGTTAGCGAATGGGAACGCCTTGCCAGTGAGATTGCCGACTGCTTGCGTTACTTCATTGATAAAAACAGTATCTCGCAAGAGGATTACCTGATGACAAAAGGGCAGGACTACCGCAATACTCCATTTCTGCAAGTGTACGGTCACGCCGGTGAACCTTGTCCGAATTGCGGAAATACATTGTGTCGTACCGTGATCGGAGGCAGGAGCAGCGTGCATTGTCCTGCTTGTCAGAAATAAGGAAAAAAGTCCGCTTTAAGTATGCTGGTTCAGAAAATGGCTTGCGCCAATTATGTGGAGATATACTCGACTATTTGGTAAGATTTTATAGCAATTTTTCGAGCGCATAGAATAAAACTGATTTTTGTGAGGAGAAGAAAATGATTGATGTTTTTTTATTTTATATGAAAGAGAAAGGCTGGGGGATTGAATTGTGTGAAACAAAGAACAATTATTTCCCGGAAGAAGTCTCGGACTGATTATGAGAAGAAATAACAGTACAGGAAAACGGCTGCGTCTGGTACCTCTTATATTGGGCTGCTATGGGGCATTTCTCGGCTTTGGCCTGCTCGCCATAGGCTTTGCAGAAATAACGGAAGGGATTGGAATGATCCGGTTTCTGATCGGGCTTGGCATGGCGGGTTTTGGTTTGTTGGGGATATGGGATGGAGTGCGTGATCTGATTAAGCCGAATAAGAAGCCGGAGCAGGCACCGGCGAGTCAATTTATTCTTACGGATACATCTGGAAACAGGAGTTCCAATGTTACAGTGGAGGTTTTACAAAAACAGTTGGAAAGCCTGATGGAAAGTGATATAGGGAGTGTTTTCACACTCCAGATTCTGCCGCCTTTTACCGTACAGGAGACAGGGAATATAAGCCAGATTTTCTGCATATTCCATGAGGTCTTCGGGCTGACGGTATTTTTGGATGTATCGGAAGGCGGATATGAATCTTATCATAAAAGCGCAGAGTTTGACGAGGTGAAAGACTGGTTTGAAAAACTCCTGACTGGCAGCGCTGATCTTTCGGGATGGAATAAAATGGAGAATGCGTCTTTGTGGAACGAATATGACGATGATGATGAAAGCAGCGAGGAAGAAGATACCGGATGGGAAGAAGGCAGCGTCTGCCCGGGCGAAGCAGAGGGCAGTCCGGAAGATAAAGATGGGACATCAGAGACGGTTACAGGTTTTGACAAAACAGACGTTTTGATAAATACAGGAGAAACCACGGCGGGGAAGCGCGAAACGGATACCCGACAGACGGAGGAGCACATAAAATCGTTCTGGCATCAGCTTCAAAGGGAACAGAAAGGCCAAATGAGGGGCTGGCATCAGATTCTGGTGATTTTTGGAGAGAGCTGGCATGATGAACACAAATTCTTTTCTTACAGGGATGTGGAGCTGGCAATTGAAGGAATCCATGAGAAGAAATATACGAAGGCAGTCATGGAGTGGGGAACGCAGGCGTTTGATTTCTTTCCGGGTGTTCAAAATGACCTGATGGTGATCTGGTGTACCAATAACACGGGAAAAGGGGATACCAGGTTTCTGGCGAAAGAAGGAACCGTGACGCAGGTGAAATTCTGGCTGGTCAATTATTTGAATTCCGGTGTTTTTGAAGAAATGAGCGGTTGGGCTGATATTACTGACCAGATAGAAAAAGCAAACAGAAAGGGCAAAAAGAAACATGGGAAAGTATTTTAGCGATGTGGTGGATAAGGCCATCCGGGATCTCTATTATTGTTGTGATAACGATAAGGCGAAAGCGGCGGCGGACGCATTATTGTCTGCGGCAAAGGACGGGGATGGGGATGCCTGCTATTTCCTCTCTCGCTGCTTTTCCGGGTCCTGTTATAGTTGGGAATACCACCCCTTTGAAGAAAATGAGGCGGCAGCCTATGCCATGCTTCATCAGGCGATTTCATTAGGCAGCGCTGCTGCGGTTCTGGGGGCGTTGCGTATGGATATGCTGACACCGGAGCTGCGGGAGCTTATGCCTTTTGACAGCATAAAAGAAGCATGGGATGTAATCTATGGAAAAGCCGAAAACGGCTGTGCATTCTGCCAGTACATGATCGGGAACACATATTATTTTCTGGATATCATAGAGATTGAAGATCGTAAGGAAAGTGATTTCGCAAATAAGGGAGCCTGGAATGCATGGAAACAGATGCAAATAAAACAATGTCTCCCCTGGTTTGAAAAGTCATTTTCCGGAGGCATGATTCTGGCAGGGCGCAATTACTGCCATTATTACCAGCATGGCCGGGGAGAATACATTCCTCCGGAGCCGGAAAAGGAGGTTCCAATCATGCGCCAGGGGGCGGAACGGGGCTATCCGGAGTGGATGTATGCCTATGCCCATTATCTGGCCTATACAGAGGATAACGATAAAGAAGCTCTTCCCTGGGCGCTGAAAGCGGCAGAGGCAGGACATCTCTGGAGCTGGCATATTATAGGGGATATTTATTGGGATGGTACGGCAGTTGAGCGTAACCTGTCTTATGCGCTGCAGTGTTATGAAAAGACCGCCAGTTATGGTAATGACAGCTATGCCTGCCGACAACTGGGGCGTTTATATTTCCACGGCTGGGGTACGGCAGTGGACTATGCACGGGCCGTTCAGTGGCTGGAGAAGGATGAGGAACCGGAATATGTCCAGTATCATCTTCTGGGGATCTGTTATCTGTTGGGGTACGGATGCCGGCAGAACCCGGCGAGAGGAAAAGCATTTTTGGAGAAAAGCAAAAATTCGCCCTATAAAAGTTATGGTCTGGGAATGATGTATGCTGAGGGGATCGGTGTACGGGAGAACATTGAAAAAGGTGTTGAGTATCTGAAAGCGGCAGGAAATTACGGGCCGGCAATAGAGGCGCTGAAACATTACAGGAAAAGCCTGTTTGGGGTATGGCGGCGGAAATAAAGGAGGTATTTATGACAACAGCAATAGAGTATTCAGATGATTTGCAAAAATTATTGAGGCAGCAGAAAAACGAAAAAAAGCTTATTACGGTTAAGGCGTCTGGAAACAGGCGCTTTTTTGCTGCCATTATTAAGGAGGAAGTATTTAAGCGGGATGTATGATCTATGATCCGGCGGTGCGGCTGTACTTTTGAAACTGCGCTCGGCAAACTGTTAAAAATACAATAAAGATATTCTGTCAGTAAATTTCCATGAACACGATTGACATCTATTACGGTTAGTGATATATTTATTACAGTAAACGTAATAAGGAGGTGCAGGATATGCGCGACAATACGAAAGGAGGTGCGCTTACAGAAGTGACATTTTATATTTTACTTTCTCTCTATACCCCCAAACACGGCTATGCCATCATGCAGTTTATCGGGGAAAAAACAGGAGGGAGGCTTTCGCTCGGGGCAGGCACTTTGTATGGTGCGCTGAATTCATTACAGGAAAAGGGCTGGATTGCCCCATGCGGAGATAGCAGGGGACGAAAAAAAGAATATTTCATTACGTTACAGGGCAAAGAGACTGCCGAAAAAGAACTTGTAAGGCTCAATGAACTGGTAAGCGTTGCGGGCGGGATTATAGGATCGCAGTAAACGGCGCTGATAAGGAGGATTTATATGAGTAAAAGATGTTACCGTTATTTTGGCGGTTTGCTGACCGCGCAGGAGAACTGGCTGAACAAAATGTCCAAAAAGGGATACCGCCTTGTTCGGACCGGGAAAGTGTTATATGAATTTGAGGATTGTAAGCCGGATCAGGTGCGATATTATGTTGAGTTTATCGGACACAAATCAGTAGAACATGCAAAAGAGTATTACAGTTTTCTGGAGGAGATAGGCTATCAGGTCTTCTACAAAAATTATAATCTCAATTATTCCGCAGGAAAAGTGCGTTGGCGGCCGTGGGCTGAAAAAGGCGGGCGCATTGCAACAAATGCGGGCACCTTTAACCGGGAATTGCTGATTGTGGAAATGGAAAACGACGCAAAGCCGATTGAACTGCACACTTCTTATGAGGATAAGGAAAAATACTATTCTAATCTGCGCAACCCGTGGCTCTTCATGCTGCTTATGTTTGCAGTATCTGCCATGATAACCCGTTCCGTTCTTTTTGGTGCGGCAGCTTTGACTGTCCTGTTTCCTGTTATACTATATCAAACGCAGGTAATGAAAATGAGATGTGAAGCAAAGATAAAGGAGAGATGTTGATGAAGAATAAGATGAAAAGCTTTCAGGGAGTGATGCTTATCGCATTTCTCATTATTGTTCCGTTTGCAGTGGTGAATTTTTTCGGGATTGGCACAGCGTATTCAGGAATTCGTATGGGTTATGCCAGTCATGACGGGTGGAGGGACTGGTCAGCAGACTACACGATGCTGGATGGAAAAATGAAACATACCATTCATCCAAAAGATACACAGAATACGTTTCATGTTGAAGTGGTCACGGAGGAGGGGAGTATTTCTATTGAAATGACTGACACGGACGGAAGCGTTATTTTTGACGGGGACAATCTGCAAACCTCATCTTTTGATGTGGATGTGCCGGGAAAAGTTGTTGTGCGTATAGAAGCAGATAAGCACAAAGGCGGTTTCCGTATAGAACCCGTAGAGCAGCAAAATCAAAATGCAAAGTAAAAGAAAGGACGAATTCTTTTTGATTTCTGTATAATTTCTGTCACACGGGCACAGGAGCGTTGTCTAATCTTACAGGAGGTATCAGTTTATGAATCAAAAGGTCAATACAGAAGTACAGGCGCTGGTCGAACAGGCACTCGCGGGAGACAAGAAAGCGCTTGAAACACTCATAGCAAGTGTACAGGATCTTGTATTTAATCTATCCTTACGGATGCTTGGTACATTTCCGGACGCGGAGGACGCCACGCAGGACATTTTGTTAAAAATGATCACGCATCTGTCCTCGTTTAGAGGCGACAGTTCCTTTACCACATGGGTATTCAGCATTGCGGCGAATCACCTGAAAAATTACAAAAAGCATATGTTTGCCCGCTATCCGCTTAATTTTGCGTATTATGGAGAGGATATAGAGAACGCAGACATACGGGATGTGCCGGATCTGACACAGGATGTGGAAAAGGCTTTACTGGCGGAAGAACTGAAAATGTCCTGTACCAATGTGATGCTGCAGTGCCTTGATGCGGAGAGCAGATGCATTTTCATCTTGGGCACGATGTTTAAGCTTGACAGCCGCATTGCGGGGGACATCCTGGGCCTGACGCCGGAAGCTTACCGTAAGCGGCTTTCCCGGATACGCCAGAAAATGGCGGATTTTCTCGGTCAGTATTGCGGTGAATACGGCGCAGGAAAATGCAAATGCATAGACAGAGTAAATTATGCGATACAAAGTCACAGGATAAATCCGAAACAGCTGGATTTTATGACAGCAGCGGAAATTCCCGTTCAGACTATGCTGGACGTCAAAAATGCGATGGAAGATGCAGACGATCTGTCACAGGACTTTTCGTTCTGCAGGCCCTACAGGTCGCCCGAACGTACGAAAACGCTGATCCGGGAATTCCTGGATTCCACGCAGTTTTCCATTATCCAGAGATCATAAAGGAGAGAACAGAGGATGAATACAAAGTTAATGATCGATTATTTGTCGGAACTTGACAGAAATAACAATCGCGAATGGTATCATGCGAATAAGGATGGATATAAAGAAGCGAACGCCGAATTTGAAAAGTTAGTGCAGGCGCTGATACTGGAAATTGGAACATTTGACAGCAGTGTTTTACACAATGATCCGAAAGATCTTACGTTTAAGCTGGTAAGAGATACGCGGTTCAGTCATGATAAGTCGCCTTATAACCCTGCGTTTCGTGCGCATATTTCCGCGAAGGGCAAACTGCCTGTTCCTGTCGGCTATTATCTGATGATAAAGCCGGGCGGCCAGTCCTTTTTGGGCGGCGGCCTGTTTGCCGATATGTTTAAGGATGCGACTGCAATGATACGTGACTATATTGTGCAAAATGGCGAAGAATGGGAAAAGATCATCCATGATCCGGAATTTGAAAAATACTTTACGGTGAGGGGCACGGCGTTAAAGAAGGTTCCTGCGGGATATGACAAAGAACATCCCCAGGCGGAATATCTGAAATTTAAAAGCTGGTATCTCGAATATCCGTTAAAAGACGAAGAGGTGCAAAATGCGGAAGCTTTTTTTGCGAAGGCGGCGGAACTGTTTCGGATCATGAAACCGTTTAATGATTATCTCAACAGAGCGCTTGAAGGGTTTCAGATGCCTGCAAGATAGAATATTATTCTTGACGGTCAAAGGGACATGCTGTATGCTTGTATCGTAAATCATTTTATTCTTTTTGGCAAAAGAATGTAAATCAGGGAGGTATGAAAGCATGTCAGAGGGCAAAGGACTGATCGGGGAATTTAAAAAGTTTATAATGCGCGGAAATGTTATGGATATGGCAGTGGGTGTGATCGTCGGCGGAGCTTTTACCGCGATTGTCACGTCTTTAAATCAGGACATTCTGACACCGATTCTTGGCATTTTTGGCGGAACGGATTTTTCCAGTCTGAAGGTGACGCTCGGAAACGGGGAGAATGCACCGGTGCTTTGTTATGGTAATTTTATTACCGCTGTGATTAATTTTCTGATTACGGCATTTGTTATATTTTTGCTGATCAAAGGGATGAACGGCATTAACGCCCGTCTGCGCAAGAAGGAAGAGCCTGCGCCGGCAGCGGTGACTACAAAAACCTGTCCGTACTGCAGGAGTGAGATTGATGTTTTGGCGGTCCGTTGTCCGCACTGTACGTCGCAGCTGGAAGCGTAAAAAGAACGTAAAGCAGAGTCTGTCATTATATGGCAGGCTCTGTTTTTTAGAAGAGAGGATAACCGGATCCTCAGCGTTGCTTTGATGTTTCCGGATCGAAAAAGGATCATTGGCTGCTCAGATCAGGTTTGCAAACAGAGAGGCACCAAAAACAGTCACCAGGCCGGCAACGGCGATCGCCAGGCTGCTCATGGCGCCTTCGATCTCACCCATTTCCATGGCTTTGGCGGTGCCGATCGCGTGGGAAGCCGTTCCCAGCGCCAGCCCTTTGGCTACAGGTTCTTCGATGCGGAAGATTTTGTATACAAACTCGGCCATAATATTTCCGAGGATTCCGGTGACGATGATGACGGCCACGGTGATGGTCGTAATACCGCCCAGCTCTTCGGAGATACCCAGACCGATGGCGGTGGTGATGGATTTGGGAAGCAGCGTTACATACTGCTCATGGTTTAGACCGAACAGCTTTGCCAGCGCAAAGACGCTTACAAGGCTTGTCAGTACGCCGGCAGTGATTCCGCCTGCCACGGCTTTTGCATTCTTTTTTAGCAGGGTAAGCTGCCTGTAGAGTGGTACAGCCAGGCATACAGTAGCCGGGGTAAGGAGGTAACTGATATAGCTTGCACCTTTGTTGTATTCGCTGTATTCTATTTTCAGAAGGGACAGCACAGCCATGACGCATACTGTTCCGATCAGAAGGGGATTTAAGACAGCCAGTTTGAATTTTTTCTTTAAGAGCAGCCCGCCCTCATAGGCGGCGAGACTGAGCACTGCGCCGAAGAAGACGGAGCCGGTTAAAAAAGTCTGCATTTTGAATACCTGCCTTTCTTTATTTCTTTCGGGGGCCGCGGCGGATGAGGTGTTGTGTCACCCGGCCCGTTACGGCCATGACGATTACGGTTGTGAGGAGGGTGATCGCAGCTATGGGCCCGAAGACGGGCTGTAAGGACGGCCAGGCGTCCATCAGGCCCACGGCGGCGGGAATAAACATGACCGGCATGATTTCGATTAAAAAGTCGGCGGCCTCACTTACCTGCTGCGTTTTGAGGATTCCGGAGCAGAGGGCAAAAAGCATGAGCACCAGTCCGTAGACACTTGCGGGAACAGGGAGCGGTATGAGGATATGCAGTATTTCTCCCAGAAAGGATACAAAAAGGATAATGCAAAACTGGCGTAAAAATTTCATGTTCTTTTCCTCCAATAGTTTGTTTTTGTTGTCATAATAGTGCATGGGGGAACAGATGTCAATACATACGCACAGAGAAAAGGAGGAACGAATTTGACAACAAGAGAAGAGGCATTGGCATTTGGGCTGTCGTTTCCCAATACCTGTCAGGATGCGCCGTTTCATGACGACAACTGGCAGCTGGTGCGGGTAAAGGGGAGCCGGAAGGCTTTTCTATGGACTTATGAGAAGGACGGTTATGTGAATCTTAATGTGAAGACTGACCCGCACTGGAGGGATTTCTGGCGGAGCACTTATCAGGCGGTGACCGCCGGCTGGCATCAGAATAAGGAGCATTGGAATACGATTATTCTGGACGGGACGATCCCGGATGAGGATATCAGGCGGATGATCGCAGAGAGTTATGACCTTGTCACAAACAGTCCGGAAAAGCGTATTTATGAGGCGGTGAGACAGGTTCCCAAAGGGCGTGTAGCGACGTATGGACAGATCGCCGAACTGGCCGGTAATAAGAAGATGGCGCGGGCGGTCGGAAATGCGCTGCGCAGGTGCCCGGATCCCGATACCATTCCCTGTCACAGGGTGGTCAATGCGAAAGGAGAACTGTCTGGAGCTTTTGCATTTGGCGGAGACGGCGTGCAGGAGAAGCTGCTGGCGGCGGAGGGGATCGAACTGACAAACGGCAGGGTGGATCTGAAAAAATATGCTTGCCGGATATCGGATTGTCAGATAAAATAGATAGTAATGATGGCCGTGCGGCCGGCCAGGAAACACCGGGGCCGCAGAATGGAGGGTTATATATGAACAAGATCAGAATCGAGTCGCCGGATGTTCAGGCTTTTGAGAAAGAGCATACCGCGGCGGTGCGCAGCCTTGCGCCGGAATGTATGGTCCTGCTGAAAAATGACGGGACGCTTCCGTTTCAGGGAACCGGGAAGCTGGCTCTATACGGCAGCGGTGCCAGAAGGACAATCAAAGGCGGTACGGGTTCCGGAGACGTGAATGTACGTCATTTCGTGACCGTGGAAGAAGGCCTGAGAAACGCAGGTTTTGAACTCACGACAGGCAGTTGGATGGACAGCTATGACCAGGTAGTGGAGAATGCCAGAAAAGACTTTTTCGGGGCGATCCGCAAAGAAGCGGAGGCGGCCGGAGTAAAAGGGCCTCAGATGATGATGTTCGCTATGGGAAGAAGCTGCCCGGAACCGGACTATGAGCTGGCGCTTGACGGTGAGGGAGATACGGCGGTCTATGTGCTGGCCCGCAATTCAGGAGAAGGCGCGGACAGGAAGCCGGCAGCAGGCGATATCAATCTGACAGAGACGGAAATTCGGGATATCCTGGCGCTGAATGAGAAATATGAGAAATTTGTTCTGGTATTGAATGTAGGCGGTATGGTGGACTTAAAGCCGGTAGAGGCAGTGGGAACGATTCTGCTGTTGGGACAGCTTGGTTCCGCGACAGGCGATGCGCTGGCTGATGTGCTGCTTGGCAGGGCGTATCCTTCCGGTAAGCTGACCATGACGTGGGCTCCGATTGAAGACTATGCGTCCACGGAAGGCTTTGGTGATCCGAACGATACATATTATAAAGAAGGAATCTATGTTGGCTACCGTTATTTTGACACCATCGGATCTGTTCCTACGTATCCGTTTGGTTATGGTATGGGGTATACCACCTTCACCGTAGAACCGAAGGAAATGACGGCGGATGCGGCGCACGTAACCGTGACAGCGACAGTAACAAATACAGGCGCGGCTGCCGGCAGGGAAGTGGTACAGGTTTATTATTCCGCTCCGGCAGGAAAGCTGGATAAGCCTTATCAGGAACTGGCAGGCTACGCGAAGACGAAAGAACTGGCGCCCGGAGAAAGCGAAGATGTGACGGTGACGTTTGATACGGAATCCATGGCATCATACTGTACAGTGTGTGCTTCCTATGTGATGGAAGCGGGCACTTACTATATCCGCGTGGGCAGCAGTTCGCGCAGCACTCACATCGCAGGGGCGGTTGTGCTGGACGAGACGAAGGCAGTAGAAAAATTAAAGAATATCTGCGGCAGCAGCGGGTTTGAAGATATGAAGCCGCAGGGCACGCCCATTACTTACGAAGGGGAAGCGGAAGAAAAAGAAAAGGCCCGGAAGATTGAGATCAAAGCGGCTGATCTGGAAGTGAAAGAAGTGACATATCAGGAAGTGCCGGCAGAGATTCCGGCAGGCCCTGCGCTGAGATGGGAAGAAGTGGTAAGCGGTGCGAAATCACTGGATGAATTTGTTGCCGGGTTAAGCGATGAGCAGCTGGCTTATCTGTGTATCGGTGCCTATAAGGATTCGGAAGACCTGATGGAAGTAATCGGAAATGCATCTACATCTGTGGCAGGTGCAGCAGGTGAGACGACGCATCAGCTGGAGGAGATCGGTACGCCTACACTGGTCATGGCGGACGGACCGGCAGGTCTGCGTCTGGCACCCACTTATAAGATGGTAGAGGGTAAGGCGAAGGCTACTTCTGCAAGCCTGCCCAGTGACTTCAAGGCCTTGCTGACACCGGAAGAGCTGCAGGCCATGGCGGACAATGCGCCAAAGCCGAGCGAGGAAGAACTGGCAGCTCCGACCAATTATCAGTATTGTGTAGCGATCCCGATCGGTACGGGAATTGCGCAGTCCTGGAATGATGATCTGGCGAAACAGCTCGGCGATCTGGTCGGGGATGAGATGGAAATGTTCGGTACGCATCTGTGGCTGGCGCCCGCGATGAATATCTATCGTTCTCCGCTGTGCGGACGTAACTTCGAGTACTATTCCGAAGACCCGCACCTTTCGGGATGCATTGCGGCGGATATCACAAACGGTGTGCAGGTTCATGAGGGCTGTGCGACTACCATCAAACATTATGCCTGCAACAATCAGGAGACGAACCGCTACTTCTCCAACAGCAACGTGGGAGAGCGGGCACTGCGTGAGATTTACCTCAAGGGCTTCGAGATCTGCGTTAAGAAGTCTCAGCCGCATTTTATCATGACATCCTATAACCTGATCAACGGCGAGCATGCCTGCAGTACGAAAGACATTCAGACCTGCACGCTGCGTGACGAATGGGGCTTTGCGGGTGTCGTTATGACCGACTGGCTGGTGACAGGCGGTATGGGACCAAAAGGCGAGAAGTGGCCGTGTGCATCCTGCGCAGGCAATGTGAAAGCCGGAAACGACATCACGATGCCGGGTATTCCTTCTGATAAGGCGGATATCATGAAAGCGCTGACAGATGAGAACCATCCTTATGCGCTGAGCAGAGCAGAACTGCAGCTGTCGGCAAAGAGAGTGTTAGAAATGATCCGGAAGCTGGCATAAGACAGAAACAGAGGCAATTTGAAACAGGTCAGACAAGTTTATTAAGGTTGAACTTGTCTGACCTGTTTTCAGAACAGATTTAACACTTGAGCACCAAATACAGTTGATGAAAAAAGCCAAATATAACGGCAAAGAGCCAGACGCATAGACACAGAGCCGGCAGGCTTGTGAGAAATCACAAGTTGTCGGCTTCTTAATTCTCAAACCGACCAAAATCATCTTGTTTTTTGACTTGTTTTTTATATCATGCCATATCTCCGTATAAGTTGGTTTTGTAAAGATGAGCACCATTTCGGAAGCATTTATTTGCTGATATTTTCTCCTGATATTTTTTTGTAAATGAAGGCTTGAAAATTTGAGTCAAACAGGTATATTTAGATTAAACAACTCAGTCAAACCAAAATAGTCAGAGGTGATAGTATGAGCGAAAGGTTTAAAGAGCTTCCAGAAGAAAAGCAGCTTTCTATTATGCGTGCCGCCACGGAAGTTTTTGCTAAATATGAATATAAAAAAGCATCTACCGATTTGATTGCTTCTAAGGCGGGAGTTTCTAAGGAATTGCTTTTTTATTATTTTCACAACAAAAAAGATTTGTATTTGACAGTATACGAGTATGTCAAACAAATTATCACGGAGGGAGTAGCTGATTCCAGACTTCAGGAAATTACGGATTTTTTTGAACTCGTCACCTACGCTTCCATGAAAAAGATAAAAATACTAACAGAAATTCCTTATATCATGGACTTTTCCATTCGTTCCTTTTATTCCGATAAGGAAGAAGTGTCGGATGATTTGAAGAAGAAAACCAGAGAGGGAATAGGACATAATTATAATCAATATTTCGGTAAGATAAATCTTTGTAAATTTAAAGATGGTGTAGACCCGACCGAGATATTCCAAATGTTTATCTGGATAGTAGATGGCTATATCCACGAACAACAAATGAGAAATGAGCCGTTATGTTTAGATAAAGTAGGAAAAATGCTTATAAATTGGACTGAAATGTTTAAACAGATTGCATATAAGGAGGAGTATTTATGAGCGTCATTAAAATCGAAAATCTGGTACGTGATTATGGAGGTGGAAAAGGAGTATTTGATATATCGTTTCATGTGAATCAAGGGGAAGCTTTTGGCTTTTTAGGTCCGAATGGTGCAGGAAAAACAACAACAATACGCCATTTAATGGGATTCCTAAAACCAAAATCAGGAAAATGCACCATTGACGGACTGGATTGTTGGAGTGAAAGAGATAAAGTACAGGCAAGGCTTGGGTATATTCCCGGTGAAATCAGCTTTTTTGACGATATGACGGGTACGGAGTTTTTAAGATTTATCGCAGAATATCGAAAAATTGACACACGCAATCGTATGGAAGAATTACTTGAGCGTTTTGAATTAGACCCCAAAAGTAAGATTAAAAAAATGAGCAAGGGAATGAAACAGAAACTTGGAATCGTCGCCGCATTTATGCACGACCCCGATATTCTGATTCTTGATGAACCGACCAGCGGACTTGACCCGTTGATGCAAAGCAGGTTTGTCAATTTAGTCGCCGAAGAAAAAGAAAATGGAAAAACAATTTTGATGTCAAGCCATATGTTTGAAGAAGTGGAACGGACTTGTGATCGTATTGGTATTATTCGCAACGGCAGAATGGTAGCGATTGATTCTGCTGCAGCGCTACACGAAAGACATACCCGTAGTTACACAGTGACGCTTGAAAGCGAAGCTGCCGCCAAAGCATTTGCCGCAGATTTTGGCGGTATATGCAACGGAAAAAAAGTCACTGTTGCTACAAAGCAAAGCCTGGAAGAAATTTTCATGAATTATTACGGAGGTGAGAAAAATGATTAACATGGCATTATATAAACGTGAAATGAAAGGAAGCATTAAACTGCTTATCATATTTGGCGCAATTATTACCATGTACGTTTCCATTATCATTAATATGTACGACCCTCAAATGATGAAAACGTTAGACAGTTTTGTAGAAGTTATGCCGGAATTGATGGCGTCTGTTGGTATGAAGGCAAACGCTGCCAATCTCTTGGGATTTATGGTGTCTTATCTCTATGGATTTATATTGCTGATTTTTCCCATGCTATTTTGCATACTACGTGGAAATGCCCTGATTGCAAAATATGTTGATAAAGGCTCTATGGTTTCGCTGGCTGCTGCACCCGTAAAGCGTTGTACCATTGCCTTTACACAAATGAAAGTGCTTGTAAGCGGTATTCTATTGCTCATTCTTTATAGCACGATCGTAGAGTTGATTTGTGCTAAAAGTGGTTTTCCGGAGGAGTTAGATATAAAAGAACTTTTTATATTGAATGGCGGACTGTTATGCCTGCACTTATTTATTGGGGGCATATGTTTTCTTTCTTCCTGCATATTTTCTGATACCAAATACAGTGTTGCATTTGGAGCGGGTATTCCAGCATTTATGTATGTATTACAAATGCTTGCAAATGTTGGCGGAGATGCAGAAAAAGCAAAGTATTTCACCTTTTTTACTTTGTTTAGTCCAGACGGCATAATTGCTGGCAAAAGCAGTGCAATTGCCTCCGCATTTGTACTTTTTGCAGGCGCTGTTATGTTGTATGCACTGGGAATTGTGATATTTGAAAAAAAAGATCTGCCCATTTAGATAACTGGTATCTTCTGAACTGAAGCTGCCCTCTAAATCAAGCGTGAGAAGCATTTTTCATTTTTAGGAAAAAGATATATAATAAAGCAGTAACAAATCAAGGGTTATGGAGGTAACAATGGATTTTTCAGAAGAGGAATTGAAAGAAGCAAAAAGACAAATTGATTCTACTTTGCATAAGTTGAGGGAGACGATAAAAACATTTGAATCCAAAGAACATACGGAAAGATACAAGTCACAAATTACATTGGCTAAAAGACGGGTAAAGGCATTTGAAATTGCAAACTGGTTTATTGAAAATGAACTCAATAAAAATTAGTATATGTATAGGATTTTCACTGCAGTTTTTTCAGGTCGTGAGCATGAGCTTTATCGCTCTGTTTGTCGGGATGATGATGAGATCGTCGAAAGCGACGATTATCGCATCTTTTATCCTGATTTTTCTGACACAGGCAAATATCGGAGACTTTTCATTAGCCGGGAATCTCGCATTTCCGATTATTCTGACAGTTGTGTCGTTTGTGTTTGCGGTGCTGTCTGTCCTGCATGTGGAAGAAAAGGATTTGTAAATGTTTTAAAAACTGGAATTGAGCAGGAATGAGGGCAAAAACTGGTATTGTGAGGTCGACAATATCAAAATAACGGTCAATGCGCACAGTTATACGATCATTACCGTACATAAAAGCAGATCTGTGTAAGATTATACATCGGAAAATGTGCCCGCGCCCTCCCCATTCTGCCTGTACACCTGCTGCCTGCGGATCACCGGATACCGCACGGCAAAACAGCCCTCCAGATCTTCCCGGTGCATGTCGACGGCGGTGATCTGGTGGTTTTCGCAGGTGGTATAGTAATAGATGCCTTTGTCTGCATTACAGCAGGAAGTGTAGAGTGTCATCTCATACCTGCCTTCTCCCAGGCGGCAGCAGCCCCGCGTCTGATTAACGGAACCCAGTATATGAAAAAACTGGCTGATGCTTTCGGATTCCGAACTGCCGGAGACAGAATTCATTTTTGTGAAGACGGCTCTGACAAAGCGTGACTGCGACGACAGATCGCCGGGAAGACCGACCGCGCCCATTCCACGGCTGTATGTTCGCAGAGGCAGGTCCGGAGAGAAGCGGTTTGACGGTTCTTCCGGCGATAAATGCATAAAGTTGTTTAAGTGAAACATCTGCCAGGCAAACGGGGGATTGTTTGTCAAAACCCCGGCAGGGTTGTCATAAATCGTTATCCCGTCTTTCATGGACTCTACGGTAATGCATGCTTCGCGGTCTGCAATGATCCAGTGAAGCTGCGCTGCAGGGAGCTCTCTGCTAAAAGAGTCGTTTGTCAGATTGATCTTTTCCAGACGTTTTTTTGCCTCAGACAGGGAGGCGCACTGACCTAAAATCCATGGGATAAATTCAAAGGTCGCCACATTCTCAAGACCATCCGCCGGATCTTTGTAATCTGCATTTCCCACAAAATTGAGTCCTGCCATGCAAAGCCCCTTTTCATTTACCGATTCATAATATAACGGCTGGCCGTCTGCCATATGTGCCATACCGATCATGGCATAGTGGCTGTCCGATGATCTTCGTGTCTGATGACGGAAAGAAAGCGGAAAGTTTCTGGGCATGACCACGATTTCCTCACCGTAAGAAAAATCATTGTCCAGTGTCCTTCCAAAATAAAAGTCTTTTGTCTGATAGGTTATGGCTGTACACATACGCGGCCTCCTGAAGTTCTTTTACAGATATTGTATCTCATTTGGTTCCGATTAAACGTACTGAATGCAAATATTTTACTATAATTTTCTCCGTGTTTATAGTAAAATAATACAAAAACCGGAAGGAGCCAGACCACGATGATCGAAAAACAAAACTTTTCCACAATTTATACCTGTTTTCCGGGCGGAAAGCACAAGGTGCTGACGATGAGTTATGACGATGGGAAGCTGTATGACCGCAGACTCGTAGCGCTGTTTAACAAATATGGGATCAAAGGAACGTTCCATATCAACGGCGGCGGACTGTTTGGCAGGATGGGTGCTGTTGAGCGGATTCCTTTTGAGGAGATCAAAGATCTTTATGAAGGGCACGAAGTATCCTGTCATACATATACCCATCCGACGATCTCACGGTGTCCGCTTTCCCAGGTGGTACAGCAGGTGATCGAAGACAGGAAGGCTCTGGAAGCGGCCTGCGGTTATCCTGTGCGGGGCATGAGTTATCCAAACGGCTCTTACAGCAAAGAGATCATGCAGATGCTTCCCGCCTGCGGGATCGAATACAGCCGGATCGTCGGCAATACGGATGATTTTGCGTTTCCTGCCGATTTTCTGGAATGGAAGGCGACCTGCCACCATGCGCACAATCTGATGGAAAATGCACAGCGTTTTGCCAGCCTGAACAAGACACAGTACCTTTATATGATGTATGTCTGGGGACACAGTTATGAGTTTGGCGAGGATGAGAGCGAGTGGGAGAAGATAGAAGCATTTTGCAGATATATCGGCGGAAGGGATGATATCTGGTATGCGACCAATATTGAGATCGTCGACTATATGAATGCGGCTGCCAACCTGAAATTTTCCGCAGCGGGCGATATGGTCTACAATCCGGGTGCGGTTCCGGTATGGATCAGTGTTGACGGAGAATGCAGGAAGATAGAACCGGGCAGACTGGAAAGGAATCTGTGACTTGAAAAGCCGCCTGAAAAAGAGTACAATAAGTTGAAAATTCAGAGAGTTTAAGGGATCTGAGGAAAACGGCAGTGATTTCCGAAAGATTCTTCAAAGAAGAGAAAGGCATGGATAAAAGTATGGCGTTAAGTAAGAAACCGATGACCGGTATGAAGGATATTCTGCCGGAGGAGATGGAAATCCGCGATTATGTCATCAGCGTGATCAAAGAAACTTATGGAAAGTTTGGGTTTACATCAATTGAGACGCCCTGTGTGGAGAATATTGCAAATCTGAACTGCAAAGCCGGCGGGGAGAATGAAAAGCTGATCTTTAAGATTTTAAAAAGAGGAGAGAAACTGCGCTTAAAGGAGGCTGAGACAGAAGAAGATCTGATAGACGGCGGACTGCGGTATGATCTGACGGTGCCGCTTGTGCGTTACTATGCCGGCCATGCAAACGAGCTGCCCTCACCCTTTAAGGCATTGCAGATGGGTAACGTATGGCGGGCGGACAGGCCGCAGAGAGGGCGTTATCGTCAGTTTATGCAGTGTGATATCGATATTCTGGGAGAGGCGTCAAATCTGGCGGAGATCGAGTTGATTCTGGCGACTACGACAACGCTTGGGAAGATAGGATTCCGCAATTTTGAGATCCGTATCAATGACAGACAGATCTTAAAGGCGATGGCGAAGTACAGCGGCTTTGGCGAGGAAGATTACGATCAGGTTTTTATCATTCTGGATAAAATGGATAAAATAGGAATGGAAGGTGTGGAAGAAGAACTGACTGCGGCAGGCTATAGTGCCGGACAGGCTGCGAAATATCTTGATCTGTTCCGGGGAATGGAAGCGGCGCAGGATCCGATCACCTATATCACGGATCTTCTGGCGGATACCCTGCCCGAAGGCGTTAAAGAGGGCTTCCGGGAGATCATTGACAGCGTGGAAGCGGTCAAAGGAGACTTTTTTACTTTAAAATTTGATCCCACCCTCGTTCGGGGCATGTCTTATTATACCGGAACGATCTTTGAGATCTCCATGCCGGAATTCGGCGCAAGCTGCGGCGGAGGCGGCAGATATGATAAAATGGTAGGAAAGTTCACCGGAAATGATGTGCCCGCCTGCGGTTTTTCGATCGGATTTGAGCGGATCATACTGCTGCTTTTGGAAAGCGGCTTCAAGGTGCCCAAAGAGGGCAAAAAGATTGCTTATCTGACGGAAAAAAATCTGCCGGGCGAGGAACTGTGCAAAGTGCTTGCGCAGGCACAGCGGGAGCGGGAAAAGGGAAATCAGGTTTTGACGGCGCGGATGAATAAAAATAAAAAATTCCAGAAAGAGCAGCTGACAGCGCAGGGGTATACCGAGTTCAGGGAATTTTACAAAGATCCGTTGAAATAAGCAGAAACGGAAGCGTTCGGAAAGAATAGAAAGCATAGAGAACGATAGAAGCAAAAAGCCAGTAACGGATGACAGATGAGGAGGATGAAACAATGGCAGAGTCCATGAAAGGATGGAAAAGATCCCACCGCTGTACGGAACTTTCCTGTGCAAATGCAGGAGAAGAAGTGACCGTGATGGGATGGGTACAGAAACAGAGAAATAAAGGCGGAATCATATTTGTTGATTTAAGAGACCGCTCCGGTATTTTGCAGATCATTTTCGAAGAGAGCGACTGCGGCAGCGAAAGCTTTGCCAAAGCGGAGAAAATGCGCAGTGAGTTTGTAATTGCAGTACAGGGCAGGGTAGAGAGACGTTCCGGCGCGGTCAATGAGAACCTGGCGACCGGAGAGATCGAGATCCGTGCAAAGCAGACGCGCATCTTATCGGAATCAGACACACCGCCGTTTCCGGTGGAAGCGGATTCCAGGACAAAAGAAGAGATTCGTTTAAAATATCGTTATCTGGATCTGCGCAGGCCGGACTTACAGCAGAAGATGATGCTGCGCAGTGACATTACTTCAAAGATGCGCGCTTTTATGGCGCAGGAGGGCTTTTTGGAGATCGAGACGCCGATCCTTTGTAAATCTACGCCCGAGGGAGCAAGAGACTATCTCGTGCCGAGCAGGGTGCATCCGGGTAACTTTTATGCGCTTCCGCAGTCACCGCAGCTTTATAAACAGCTTTTGATGTGCTCCGGCTATGACCGTTATTTCCAGATCGCAAGATGTTTCCGCGACGAGGACCTGCGGGCAGACAGGCAGCCTGAATTTACACAGGCCGACATGGAACTGTCTTTTGTGGATGTTGATGATGTGATCGAGGTCAATGAAAGACTGATTCAATATGTCTGCAGGGAGACGATCGGTCTGGACGTGACGATTCCGTTTCCGAGAATGACGTGGAAAGAGGCGATGGAGCGTTACGGTTCTGATAAGCCGGATACCCGGTTTGAGATGGAGCTGGTGAATGTATCGGATGTGGCGGCAGACTGTGAGTTCGGCGTGTTCACGTCCGCGATCCAAAACGGCGGCAGCGTCAGAGGCATCACAGTGAAGGGACAGGCAGCGATGCCGCGCAAAAAAATAGATGCGCTTGTCGAGTTTGCCAAAGGCTATGGGGCGAAGGGGCTTGCCTATCTGTGTGTGCAGGAGGATGGCAGTTACAAATCCTCATTTGCTAAATTTATGACAAAAGAACAGTTGGATCAGCTTGTACAGGCTATGAAGGGCGAAAAAGGAGATCTGCTCTTATTTGCCGCAGACAAGAATGCGATTGTATATAATGTACTCGGCGCGCTGCGCGTGGAACTTGGGAAACAGCTCGGCCTGATCGATGAGTCAAAGTTTAATTTCCTCTGGATCGTGGAGTTCCCGCTGCTTGAGTGGAGCGAGGAGGAAGGGCGCTTTATGGCGATGCATCATCCATTCACGATGCCGATGGAGGAGGACTGGCAGTATATCGATTCCGATCCGGGACGCGTCCGTGCCAAAGCTTATGATATCGTTTTAAACGGCGTGGAACTTGGCGGCGGTTCTGTCAGGATCCATCAGGACGATATTCAGGAGAAGATGTTTGAAGTGCTCGGATTCACCAAAGAAAAGGCGTGGGAGCAGTTTGGATTCCTGTTAAGTGCGTTCCAGTACGGCGTACCGCCTCATGCGGGTCTTGCCTATGGGCTTGACCGTTTCGTGATGCTGCTTGTCCATGCAGATAATATCCGTGAGGTCATTGCGTTCCCGAAAGTAAAAGATGCGTCCTGTCTGATGACGGAGGCGCCGGGTCGTGTGGATGAGAAACAGCTTGACGAACTGCAGATCAGCATTATGGAGAAGGCGCAGGAGGAACAGGGCACACAGCAGTGACAGCGTGCAGTGATAACAAACAGAAAGGAATCAGAACAATATGGGTTTTCAGAATCCTACAGCGATCTTTCAAATGATGAATCTGTGGAACAGGTTTAAACAGAATCATCCGAAATTTCCAAAGTTTATGATGGCAGCGGCCCAGAGCGGCATCAAAGAGGGCAGTATCATCGAGATCAACATCACGACGGCAGACGGGCAGAGCCTCAATTCCAATCTCAGGATCAGTGCAGAAGATATGGAACTGGTGGAGCAGCTAAAGAACCTGGCGATGAATCAGTAAAGATTTCATAACGGCATTTAAAAATCCTCTTTTTTGGCAGGAACCGGAGTAGAATCATTCTTGCCAAAAAGGAGGATTTATGATGTCCGGCCTTTTTCTATTTTGATGCGTTCAATTTATTTCTCGTTTGTTTTAGGATGAAATAGAAAAACAAACTTCCGGCTGCGACTCCGCAAAAAACAACTGCGGCCTGCTCACTCAAGCAAACTGACAGTACCATACGTACTGCGATAATTGCTGCCATAATTGCTGCTACAAGGACTATTTTTTTCATATTTTTATTTCTCCTTTTCTTTGTATTACCGTGAGGTATTTTCTTGTCTGAAAACAGGATATCAAAAATAAGGAGCTGCTTCCATAGAGTAACCTTACAGATTCTGCATGGTAACTTACATTTGTGTAAGGATTAAATGAAAATAAAATTGTCAACTTAAAAATAAAATTGGTTGACAAATATGCAAACCCCCTATATACTATACTTTAGTCAGGGCCTTTGACGAAAAAACTGTACAAGGGGGTTTTTATAAAATGAGCGGAACAACGAATCAACTGACAAAAGGAGCCGGGGAAGACAGGGAACAGAAAAAGACGGCCAGGCTTACCACAAAGAACATTGTCTGTATGGGGATGTTTGCCGCCATCCTGGCGGTGCTTTCCCAGATATCCATTCCGATGCCCTCCGGCGTACCGATCACATTGCAGACATTTGCGGTATCGCTGACGGGTGTGATCCTTTCCTGGAAGCTTGGAACGGGGAGTACGTTAGTCTATATTCTGCTGGGTGCGGTCGGGGCGCCCGTTTTTGCAGGATTCAGCGGCGGTGCACAGGTACTTGTCAACTATACGGGCGGTTTTATTTGGGGCTTTATCGCCATGACCTTTCTTTGCGGCATCGGTATTTTGCGTGAGAACAGAGTGACAGGCATACTGACCGGGCTGGCAGGATTACTGCTCTGTCATGTATTCGGCGTGATCCAGTTTATGATTGTTATGAAAATGGGCTGGAAAGAATCGTTCCTGTTAGCGTCGGCTCCTTATGTGATTAAGGACATTTTATCGGTCATTCTGGCGTTTGTCGTTGGTGCGCAGATCAGAGCGCGGCTTTTAAAGGCAGGTTTATTATGATGCGGCTTCGGGTACACCATCTGCTTTGTAGTGCACTGTATGCCGGCAGAGGCTATAGCGAAGCGTTTTGTGAGAATATGCAGCATGTTGTGGAATGGCTGTGGAATAGCTCTTATGCGCAGAAAAAAGAGCGGCAGGTCATGCTGGTCTCCGGACCGGACCAGGTCTGCAGCGCATGTCCGAATCTGACGGCGGACGGGTGCAGCCTTGAAGACGATCAGGTCGTCGGCAAGGATATCCGTCTGGCGCAGGCATTGCAGCTGGAAACGCAAAAAGTCTATGCGGTTTCCGGGCTGCTGGCACAGGTGTCGCAGAATCTGACGGAGGATATTTTTGAGACATCCTGTAAAAAATGCGACTGGTATGAGATGGGACTGTGCGATTATGAAAAACTGGCACAGAAGTATCGGCAGATCTGACATTTTTCTTGACATTTAGGGAAAAAATGTTATTTTATTAATAGATAGTTTGAAAAAGGCTTTCGGAAAGGTTTCTGAAAGCTTTTATCGTGTATGAGGAGAACAGAGATGAACAGATTTGTGGTCAGACAGTCCTGTCTTTTATTTTTGACGGCGCTTATTTGGGGCGTGGCTTTTGTGGCACAGAGTGCCGGAATGGACTATGTGGAGCCGTTTACGTTTAATGCGGTCCGCAGCATCATAGGCGCACTCGTGCTCATTCCCTGCATTCTTTTTTTGAACCGGACAGGCGCAGGAAAAAAAGCGGCTCCGGTGAAGACGGCGGGGCGAAAGGAACTGCTTACGGGCGGTATCATCTGCGGCATCCTCCTTTTTATCGCGGTGAATTTCCAGCAGGTCGGCATGCAGTATACGACGGTGGGAAAGGCGGGATTCCTCACGGCGTTATATATCATCATTGTGCCCATACTCGGCATTTTTTTACACCGGAGAGCGGGCATATCGGTGTGGATCGGCGTACTCTTTGCGTTATGCGGTCTGTATCTGTTGTGTATGAATGAGAGTCTGCGTTTGGATAAGGGGGACACCCTGCTGTTGATCTGTGCGCTGACGTTTTCCATTCAGATCATGGTGGTTGATTATTTTACGGTCAGGGTGGACGGGGTAATGATGTCCTGTATCCAGTTGTTTGTCTGTGGGGTCCTGTCGGCCGTATGCATGTTTTTATTTGAGCATCCCCAAATGGACCAGATCCTTGCAGCATGGCTTCCGATCCTCTATGCGGGCGTGATGTCCTGCGGTGTGGCGTACACGCTTCAGATCGTGGCCCAGGAGGGCATGAACCCGTCAGTGGCTTCTTTAATCCTGAGTATGGAGTCTGTGATCTCTGTGCTGGCGGGATGGATCCTGCTGCATGAGGCGCTCAGCAGACGGGAACTGCTCGGATGCCTGCTTATGTTTATCGCCATCATTCTGGCGCAGTTACCTGAATCAATATTAGAAAAAAGGAGTGAGATATCATGATTGACAATACGAAACTTGAAGCCGCAACTGAGGCATTTGTTCAGGACAAGTCTAAGGAAAATTTTGTAGGCATTATGGAACTGTTGGAGAAGGCGGTGGTCTATCTGCCGAGTATGGTGCCGGAGAACCTGGATGAAAAGACAGTCGAGGACATGAAGGCGGGCAGAGCCGTGAAACTTCCCAAAGAGGCGAAGATTATGCCCTGTCTTCTGAAAAAGGAAAACGGAGGACAGGTACTGCCTGTTTTCTCTTCCCAGAAGCATATTCCAACGGACAAAAGGAGTCCGGCACTCTTGGGGATGCCGTTTATGAACTGTGTGTCCATGGCGATGCTGCATCAGGATACCGTGGAGTCAGTGGTTCTTAACCCGTTTACACAAAACATCGTCATACCCAGGCAGATTCTGGAGGTGGCGCTAAAGAGGAGCCAGGCGCGCCAGACAAAGACGGTGCAGGTGACGAAAGAACAGTTTCACCAGCTTGCGCACAAACGTGTCATATATGAGATTCTGCCTGCCTTTTTGCATGAAAAGAAAGAGGAAGGGCTGGAACAGCTCAAAGCGGATGAAGCAAAAGCGATCCTGGGGATTTACGCGCCTCTTTATCCCAAAGAGGTCGCGATGCCTTACAGGGAAGATGATTTTTCTTTTCTGTCATTAAATGTGACGGACACGATGCAGATCACGCGGATCGACCTGCCGGAAAAGAACGTGGCAGTCGGCATGTGCTGCCGCATTTATGTGGTCTGGAAACGGGATAAACAGGAATTGGAATATTACACGATCGAGAAAGCCGAAGAGGGAAATGAGATCGGCAGAATATATGCGGACAGACGGCATGAGACGGTTAAAAAGGCGCCGGATAACGGAGCGGAGATAGAGACCATCATGGAACTTGCCGGGGCGTGAGGAGGTTTTGTATGATAAATACGATCATATTTGATTTGGACGGTACGTTATTAAATACACTCGAAGATCTGACTGACAGCGTAAACCATGCGTTAGAGCAGTTCCATTTTCCGCGCAGGACGATAGAGGAAGTGCGCGGCTTTGTCGGGAACGGTGTCGCAAAGCTGATGGAGCGGGTGATACCGGAGGGAAAAGAGGATCCTGCATACGAAGAGACGCTTTCCGCGTTCAAGGCGCATTATGCACTGCACTGCAAGGATAAGACAAGACCCTATGAAGGAATCATGGAAATGCTTGACGCTGTGAAAGAAAACGGCTATAAAACGGCTATTGTATCGAACAAGTTCGATGCGGCGGTCAAAGAACTGAGCGCTCTTTACTTTGGGGACCGCATTCAGGCCGCAATCGGTGAGAGTGAACAGGTGAGAAAAAAACCGGCGCCCGATACGGTGTATCAGGCGCTGAGAGAGTTGTCTGCCGATGCCGCAGAGGCAGTGTATGTCGGAGACTCCGATGTTGATATCCGGACAGCGGCCAATGTGCCGATGTCCTGTATCAGTGTCTCATGGGGATTCCGCAGTCAGGAACAGCAGCTTGCAGCCGGCGCTGATCCGTCATGCATGATCACTGCTCCGGGAGAACTTCTTCCGCTTCTTTTGCGGCTTTCGGAGGAAGCGTGATTAACACTTTCAGGATCCGGTTTTTGTTGATGCCCTGTGCCTGCAAAATGATGTCATTTTCAAGGCTGATGGTTTCTTTGTCTTCCGGGATGCGCTCTAACTGTTCGATCATCAGACCGCCGATGGAATCAAAGTCTTCCGAATCCAGTTCGGTTTCCAGTGCATCGTTGATATCGTCAAGTTTCATGCCGGCCTCCACAAGATATTGTCCGGGGCCGGTCTCGACGATCAGTTCTTCCTCGTCTTCATCATATTCATCGCGGATCTCTCCGACAATCTCTTCGATCAGGTCTTCCATCGTAATCATACCGACGGTCGTGCCGTATTCACTCAGAACGAAAGAGATATTGAAGGAGCGTTCCCGCATTTCCATCATCAGATCGGCGATTTTTTTGTATTCATACGTATAATAAGCTTCGCGCAGTATTTTTTTGATCTGGAATTTCTCATGATCCTTTACCAGAATAAAATCTTTGATGTTGAGCACGCCGACGATATGATCGATGTCCTCATCATACACAGGAATACGGGTAAACATGGAGGCGCGGAATGTGGAGAGCACCTCTTCATAACTCGCGGAAATGGAGATCGACGTCATGTGAATGCGGGGCACCATGATGTCCTTGGCAACGGCGTCTCCAAACTCGAACACATTATAGATCATTTCCCGTTCTTCCGACTCGATCGCGCCGCCCTCATGGCTCACATCCACGTAAGTCTTCAACTCATTTTCCGATATGCCGGTATTTTTGTTATCACCGTCGATATGTAACAGATGCAGGATGCCGTTTGCCAGTTTATCGATCACGAAGATGACCGGAGTCAGGAGCGTCATCAGGCCCCGTATGATACCGCTGTAAAACAGGGAAATACTTTCGGAATTATTCATGGCCCATGTTTTGGGGATGATCTCACCAAAGATCAGAACGAGGATCGTCAGTGCGCCTGTCATGAAACCGACCGCATAATTGCCCCATACTCTGATGGCAAAGGTCGTGGCGACTGAAGAAGCGCTGATATTGACGATATTGTTGCCGATCAGGATCGTGCTGAGCATTTTGCTGTATTGGTCAAGGATGGAAAGCACTCTGACCGCGCGTTTGGATTCTTCTTGTGCCAGCGTGCGCAGACGCACCCGGTTTACAGTGGAAAAAGCCGTTTCCGCCGAAGAAAAGAAATAAGACAATAAAACAAGAATGAATAAAGCAATAATTTGTATGACACCTGTGGTATCCAATGAAAAAGTCACTCCCCTTTTATATAAAATATGAAAATAGAAATGATTATAATATACCCGATCGTGGATATTGTGTCAAGTTTTTCCTGAGTCCGGAATATATATTTAATATCTTTTTAAGAATTATCACAGGAGGGAGAACAATATGGAGAAAAAGAGCATTGACAGCGGGAGAGTAATTTTTGTGTTAAAGTGTATGCTTGCCGCATATCTGCTGACAGCCGGACTTTTGCTGCTTTTGGCGCTGATGCTGTACCGTTTCGGTCTGTCGGAGAAAGTCGTTTCGATCTGTATCATCGTCATTTACATAGCGGTTACTTTTCTGGCAGGGGTGATCGCAGGAAAACGGGCGGGGGAGAGAAGGTTTCTGTGGGGACTTGCCATGGGATGTCTCTATTTTTTGATTCTGACAGCCGTTTCCTTTATCGTGAACAGACGTGTGGACGGCGATATCGGCAATCTGGTGACGGTGTTTCTGCTGTGTGCGGGAAGCGGAATGCTGGGCGGCATGATCAGCTGAAAAAAAGTGCTTTTCATGAGCCTCAAACTATGGTATACTATTCCCGGTTATTAACACGGGCTGAAATTCACAAATACAGGCTGAGAACGGAGGATATATCATGAAACATATTAAAACATTAACAACAAGAGACCTGAAGGAATCTATGAAAAAGGGCGGCTGTGGTGAGTGCCAGACATCCTGCCAGTCAGCATGCAAGACATCCTGCACGGTTGGCAATCAGAGCTGTGAGCAGGCAAAATAAACCTGCCGTTAAGCGCAGTAAATTACGGGTTTTTTGTAAGCAGCGATTTGCGTCGCTGCTTATTTGACTGTAATCAAATAATTTGCACGGTAAGTATTTTCACTGTAAATATGGCGTTTATTCACTGTCAGACGGCTTATCGTGATGGAAGGGAGCAACTTTTTTGATACATCAATATAAAAATAATGGCTACAATATTGTACTGGATGTCAACAGCGGAAGCGTTCATCTGGTGGACGATATCGTATACGATCTTCTGCCCGTCGTGGAAAAAATTCTGGCAGGAGAGACAGAGGAAAAGCCGGTTGGCAAAAGAGAGATTCTTGATCAGATCGGGGAAACGGCTTCAAAAGAGGCATTGGAAGAAGCTGTGGAGGAGATTCTCGAACTGAGAGAAGCAGGGGTTCTTTTCAGCGAGGATGTCTATGAAAAATACATTGAAAACTTCGGGGAGCGGGAGAGCGTTGTAAAAGCGCTGTGTCTGCACATCGCCCATGACTGCAATCTGGCCTGTAAATACTGTTTTGCAGAAGAAGGAGAATACCATGGACGCAGGGCGCTCATGAGTTTCGAGGTCGGAAAGAAAGCGCTTGATTTTCTTGTTGCAAACTCCGGCAACAGGGTAAACCTTGAGGTGGACTTTTTTGGCGGCGAGCCTCTCATGAACTGGGAGGTCGTAAAAAAGCTGGTGGAGTATGGCAGGAGCATAGAAACGCAGCATCATAAAAAATTCCGTTTCACGCTGACGACAAACGGTATTCTCTTAAACGATGAGATCATGGAGTTTGTCAATCGCGAGATGGCGAATGTTGTTTTAAGCATTGACGGGCGCAGGGAAGTCAACGACAGGATGCGTCCGCACCGCGGCGGTCAGGGAAGCTATGAGGAGATCGTGCCGAAATTTATCAAAGCGGCGCGCAGCAGAAACCAGATGAATTATTATGTGCGCGGTACTTACACGAGAAATAACCTTGATTTTGCAGAGGATGTGAAGCATCTGGCGGATCTGGGGTTTGAGCAGATTTCCGTGGAGCCGGTTGTGGCGGGGGAAGAAGAAACGTATGCCCTGCGCCCGGAAGATGTTCCGGCGCTTCTTGAAGAGTACGATAAGCTGGCGTTAGAATATTTAAAGCGGAGAAAAGAAGGAAAACCTTTCAATTTCTTCCATTTTATGATAGATTTAAAGGGCGGGCCCTGTGTGGCCAAGAGACTTTCCGGCTGCGGTTCGGGAAACGAATATCTTGCGGTTACGCCGTGGGGAGATTTTTACCCGTGCCATCAGTTTGTAGGGAATGAAGAATTTCTGATGGGAAATGTGGAGGAAGGGATCGTCCGTACACAGATCCGGGACAGGTTTAAAAACTGTAATGTATACACGAAAGAAAAGTGCAGGGACTGTTTTGCCAAATTTTATTGCAGCGGCGGCTGTGCGGCGAATTCTTACCAGTTTCACGGAGACATCAATGACGTCTATGATCTTGGCTGTCAGTTACAGCGTAAGCGCATAGAATGTGCAGTCATGATAAAGGCCGCCTGTGCGGACGAAGGATAAGAAAGGAGTATTTTTCAAAATGAAAAAAAACAAAGCGGTTATCGGCCTGATTATTTTTCTGCTGGCGCTGGCCGGGTCGGTCTATACGGCGGTCTTCGGTGTGGGAGCAGATCAGTCGGGTTCCGCATCCAGCATCAAGTTAGGTCTTGACCTTGCGGGAGGCGTCAGTATCACGTATCAGGTCGTAGGGGATGAAAAACCAAACGACGAGGATATGAGCGATACCATCTATAAATTACAGCAGCGTGTCGCGAATTACAGTTCGGAGGCACAGGTGTATCAGGAAGGCGACGACCGGATCAATATCGAGATTCCGGGTGTCTCCGATGCCAATGCGATTCTGGAGGAACTCGGACAGCCCGGTTCGCTCTATTTTATCGCGCAGACGGACAGCGACGGCAATGAAAACTACACGACGACATACGGTCTTGACGCGGAAGGAAATCTGGCCGAACAGCACGCGCTGTTAAAGACGATTGACGAAATGCTGGCGGACGGGTCGATTGTGATAACAGGTACGGATGTTGCAGATGCTCAGGCCGGCTCACAACAGGATCAGGTGATGAATAACAGACAGTATGTCGTACAGCTGTCTCTGACCGAAGCAGGAACCGCGGCATTTGCGGCGGCGACAGAAAAAGCCTATACGGCGGGAGAGTCGATAGCAATCTACTATGACGGTGAATTTGTCAGTGTGCCGGGTGTATCGGCAGTGATCAAAGACGGCAATGCGATCATTACGGGTCAAAACAGCTTTGAGGAGGCCGAGCAGCTTGCTTCGACGATCCGTATCGGCGGACTCAAACTGGAGCTGCAGGAACTGCGTTCTAATGTGGTCGGCGCTCAGCTTGGCTCTGATGCGATCCGGACAAGCCTGATCGCGGCAGCAGTCGGTTTTGCACTGATCGTGATCTTCCTGGTAATGGTTTATCTGGTGCCCGGTATCGCGGCGAGCCTTGCGCTTGCGCTCTACACGGCGCTGATGGTTATCTTACTTTATGCATTTGAAGCAACTTTGACGCTTCCGGGTATTGCAGGTATCATCCTGTCCATTGGTATGGCGGTGGATGCGAACGTAATCATTTTTGCACGTATCAGAGAGGAACTGGCGACCGGAAAAACAGTGCAGTCTGCAGTGAAGATCGGATTTACGAAAGCCCGTTCCGCTATTTTGGACGGCAATATCACGACGTTGATCGCGGCCGCTGTGCTGGCGGTCAAGGGAACCGGTTCGATCCAGGGATTTGCGCTGACGCTGGCGATTGGTATCGCGCTTTCCATGTTTACGGCGATGATCGTCACAAGATTCCTTTTGAATGTATTGTATGCGCTCGGCGTGCAGAGTCCGAAAGCATACGGTGTTGCCAAAGAGGCAAAAGTACTGCCGTTTCTGCCTAAGAAGAAACTGTTTTTCGCATTGTCTGCGGCGGTCATTGTTTTGGGCTTTGTCGTGATGGGTGTCAATCAGGCATCGAAAGGCGCGGCGCTCAATTACAGCCTGGAATTTGTGGGCGGTACTTCCACAACGCTTACATTGAGTCAGGATATGAGCATTGAAGAGATTGATGCACAGATCGTACCGGAAATTGAAAAGATCACCGGGGACGGCAATGTGCAGACGACCAAAGTAGCAGGCTCTAACCAGATCATTATTAAGACAAGAACCCTTTCGGTCGCGGAACGGGAAACATTTAACGATGTGATGGTCGGAAACTTCGGCGTGGAAGAAAGTTCGATCACAGCAGAGACGATCAGTGCGACGGTAAGCTCCGAGATGAAATCCGATGCGGTCGTAGCCGTACTGGCTGCCGCGGTCTGCATGCTGATCTACATCTGGTTCCGCTTTAAAGACGTCCGTTTTGGTGCGAGTGCGGTGCTTGCCCTGCTGCATGATATTCTGGTGGTGCTTGCTTTCTATGCGGTGGCAAGGGTATCGGTCGGCAATACCTTTATTGCCTGCATGCTGACGATCATCGGATATTCTATCAATGCTACAATTGTTATCTTTGACCGTATCCGTGAGAATATGAAGGATATGGGAAGGAAGGATACGCTGGAAGAAGTGGTAAACAGGAG
This sequence comes from uncultured Lachnospiraceae bacterium, assembly GCA_947577185.1. Classification (GTDB taxonomy): domain Bacteria; phylum Bacillota; class Clostridia; order Lachnospirales; family Lachnospiraceae; genus UBA3282. Next base: position 32,306 of record CANPUE010000003.1, read on the forward strand.
TATTTCACAGACACTTTCCAGAAGTGTATTTACTTCCCTGACGACGTTCTTTATGGTAGCTGCTCTGGAAGTATTCGGCGTTTCCTCTATCAGAGAATTCGCCCTGCCGTTGATAGCCGGTATTATCTGCGGTACGTATTCGTCTATCTGTCTTGCGGGCGCATTCTGGTATCTGCTGCGTACGAAAATAAAGAAGGCAGATGCAGAGTGATCTCACACAAAAACAGAGAATAAATTGATATAATGATGAAAAAGACTGATAAAGCGGGATGCTCTGTCAGTCTTTTTCTTCCTGAGATTCTTTTTCTTCTTTTGCCTCTTTTGTTTCTTTCTCATTTCCTGCCGTTTTGGCATCGAGCGTGCGGTTATGGCACTTTATTCTCATAAAAGTAAGAATATCTTCCTGATCTCTGTCGTCCAGAAGCTGGTAATAATATAAAAAGAGCTTCTCCTGACGGTCCAGATACTTGAATTTTCTATTGTTTTTCGGGATACTGATATGATTCAGAAATTCATTCAGGTCGTCTTTTTCGTATCTCTGCGTGTCTTTGTCTTTGACGGCATATTCCAGATTCAGGCTTTCGCGCATGGAGAACGCCAGAAAGCTGTCCACCGGCACCTTGTACAATTTCGACAGATTGTACAGGGAGTTCATAGGCGGTGTGATCCGTCCCGTTTCATAATGGGAATAGGTCTGTCTGGATATACTTAGCTGCGAAGCGACAAAATCCTGAGAATAATTGTAGGATTTGCGGAGTTCTCTCAAATATGTTTCCAAGTTTTTTTCACACATGCTAATCCTCCATGTCAGAACTGTATGCTGCGATGACAGTGCGGTCAAGGCAGATCCCCGGCTTTGATTCAAAATTTATCAACATTCACAAAAAAGAAGGTACAGACTGTATAAGTTTTATAGAAAAATTTACTTGAAAATATATTGATAATAGCATATTATATAAATAATGATACTAATAATAGCATTTACAAATGTACATAGAATATGTACAGACAATACAACAGGTGGTTACGCGGGATATTATTCCCACGACACAAATATATTATCCAAACGAGGAGGAGTTAGGATGAAAGCAAAATTCATTCAAAGAGTGCTGACCGCAGCTTTGACGGCATCCTTAGTGGCGGCGCCCTGTCTGGGCGTATTCGCATCTGAATCTGACCCGAAAGCACCGGGCTCTGATCAGAAAGAGACAGGAAGCGCGGAAGAAAGCATGAGCGCTGCAACCGTTGAGGAAGAAGTTGTACAGATCGTCAACCAGATTGTGGCAGCAAACAACAGCGGCGGCGGAAGTGTAAGCAGCGTTGCCCAGATTCCGGTAACCAGCTCCGTTGCAGGTGTAAAATCGACCGTTAAAGGCGTTTATCTTGCAACAAGCGTTAACGGAACTGCTATTACCACGAGCGTTGCAAACATCGCAAGCGGCTATGGTTTAAAAGCAGGCGAGACACCGAGTGCAAGAATCTACAACATGAGCGTAAAGAAGAGCCCTCTGGCAGCGGCAGCAATCGATAATGCGGCAGCGGCTATGGGCGCAACAGTAGGTCCTTATGTCAATGTGGAACTTGGCAAATTAAGCGGTGGTAAATTCAGTTTACTTCCGTCCGAAGGTGCGCCGATCACATTGAAATTCGGTATTCCCAGGGCATTTGCACAGTCCGGGAAGACTTTCGCGGTGATCTGCGTGCGTCCCGGCGGCGCAGTGAGCGTTCTGCAGGATACCGATGACAATCCGGATACCGTTACGTTTGACACAACAGGCGGTCAGGGAGCATATGCGATCGTTAAATATTAATTTGTCGCATCATGCTGCAAAAACTGGGAGAAGAATGAACTTCTTCTCTCGGTATTTTGTGATTTTCGCATTGCTTCTCTTTTGCATGTTTGAGTACGGAATCCGGAGAATATACGGATTCTCCATTTATCCCGATGAATTTGGCTACTGGGCCAGTGCGGCGCAGTGGGCGGGGTTTGACTGGTCGGAAACGGTATCGAAGGCATCCTATTATTCCTTTGGATACAGCCTGATCCTCATGCCGATCCTGCTTCTTTGCAAAAACGGCGTGAGTGCTTACCGTGCAGCTCTCCTGGTCAATGTGCTGTTGCAATGTCTCTCAATCGGGCTTTTGTACGGCGGATACAGGAGACTCTTTTGTATGACGGCGGATTCTGCAAAGGCAGATTATGCACAGAGCGGATGCTGCCTGCAGGAGATGAAACCGGTCTTTGCCGTCGGCGCGGCGGTGTTTTATCCTGTCTGGACGTTTTATACACAGATGACGCTGACGGAGGCGCTGCTTGCGTTTTTATATGTACTGATCTGCTGGCTGTTTGCCAGGTTTCTGGAAAAACCGGTTTTTGTACGAGCAATGCTATTATCAATAGCGCTCATCTATTTGCATTTTGTACATATGCGCACCGTGGGTGTGGTGATTGCCGCGGGTATTACCCTGCTTCTGCATGCGTTTCGTGTCAGAGAGGCGAGAAAGCCAATCCTGGCGGCGGCTTTGTTTCTGGCCGCAGGAGCGTTGATTGGGATGCAGGTGAGGGATGCCGCGATCGAAACTCTTTATCTGTCCGTGAGCGGCCGGTCTGCGGCAGGAGGCGGATTCACAGCGGGGAATGAGGAAGCGGCAGCGAATGCGATTGCGGCGTTAAATGGTTATGCGGTGCAGATCGCCAATGCCAGGACAGCTTTGAATCCGGAAGGAATCCTGCTGTTGCTGAAGAGCTGTGCGGGAAAGCTATACTATCTGGGAATGTCATCGTTTGGGATGATCTATCCGGCGATCGGGCTTTGTATAGGGAAGACTGCTGCATTACTGCGGGATTTGCCTGGCGTCAGAAACATTTTTAAAAGGCGCGGCAGGGATTTCAGGAAAGAGGAGAAGGAACCATCTGCAGTGTGTGGGGAGGAAAGTCAGATTGCTGTGAAAGACCTGATGTATGTGTTCCAGCTGTTATCATTTTGCGGACAATTTCTGATCTCTGCTGTTTATATGCGTTCGCCGGGAAGGCTGGACGGGATCGTATATGGCAGATATAACGATTATCTGGTTCCTGTGTTGATTGGGATCGGTCTGCTGACATTGTGGGAGAACAGACATTTTGTGAGACATGTTCTGGTCAGCATTGCCGTTTCGACTGCATTATTTGCGGTTTCTCTGCATGCCGCACTGCACAGCGGAGCGGTTCTCATGCATGGCTGTCATGCGTTGGGGCTAAATTATATTTCGGATGACCTGCATTTTTATGAAATTACGCCGGAATTTGTGAAAGCTTTTGCATTCGGGCTCTGTCTGCTTTTGCTTATGACAGGGTGCATCGCGTTTGTATCAAAGGCAGGAAAAAATAATTTCGGATTTTCCATACTGGGTATCGGAATCATATTGCTGATGGAAGTACTGCTCACATTCCGGCTGAATCAAAAGTATCTCTATTTCTTTAATGAAATGAACTATTATGATCTGGAAGTGTATGAGTACTTGGAAGACTATGAAAAAAAGGAAAAGAGGGCTGTTCCCGTTTCTTATCTGTATGACGGCGGACAGGTTTACATAAATTTGATACAATTTTCCATGCGGGAGAAGCCGTTATATTTTATTGAGGAAACCGGAGAGGACGGCGTCAGGCTTTCCTGGGAAGAACTGGAAACTGTTCTGCCTGCTGAGGGGTTTTTGATTACAGATTGTGAGAACGACTATCTGCCGGAGATAGAAAGACGGTACAGAAAGTGCGTGGAAAGCAGGAGCGGAGGCTTTACGCTCTTTCTGATAGAATAACAGATTACCCGAAACTGTGAAATGAGAAAGTGACGCATAAGGAAAGGAACGATCCGATGAAGCTGATCATTCAGATTCCCTGCTATAACGAGGCGCAGACATTAGAGATTGCCTTGAATGATCTGCCAAAGACGCTGGAGGGAATAGACGAAATTGAATATCTCATCATCAATGACGGAAGCCAGGACGAGACCGTACAAGTGGCGAAAAGATGGGGTGTGCATCATGTTGTCAATTTCAAGCAGAACAAAGGACTGGCCAAAGGATTTATGGCCGGCATTGACGGCTGTCTCAGAAACGGTGCGGATATCATTGTCAATACCGATGCGGACAACCAGTACTGTGGAAGCGATATCCGGAAACTGATTCAGCCGATTCTCGACGGCAGGGCGGATATGGTGATCGGTGCACGCCCAATCGACGAGACGGAACATTTTTCTTATATCAAGAAAAAATTACAGCATTTCGGGAGCTTTGTCGTGCGCAAAGCCTCCAACACCGATATACCCGATGCGCCCAGCGGTTTCCGGGCGTTCAGCCGGGAGGCCGCCATGCATATCAACGTGGTAAATGACTATACCTATACGCTTGAAACGATCGTTCAGGCCGGAAGGGAGAAAATGGCGATCACCAGCGTGCCGATCCGCACAAACGGAGAACTCCGGCCATCCCGACTGTTTCATAGCATCTGGGGATATGTGAAAAAAAGCATGCTCACGATTTTGCGTGCCTATATGATGTACAAACCGCTCAAATGCTTTACTTATCTGGCCAGCGTTCCAACGATGATCGGGCTGGTCATTGGCTTTCGATACTTATATTATATAGCGTCGGGAACCGCGGGAGGCCATGTGCAGTCGCTGATCCTTGGCTGTACGCTGATCATTATCGGCTTTCTGACTCTGATGATCGGACTCGTGGCGGATGTGATCGCCGCGAACAGAAAACTTTTGCAGGATACCCAGTACCATGCAAGACGCTCCGAGTATGAAGCGATTTACGCGCAGAAAAAGCTGGAGAAACAACTGGAAAAGGAAACCGTCAGAACTTACCGCGTCATAAACGGAGAAGACATCGAACCTCTGGCAGAAGCGGGAGAGGGTTAATGCAATCGTGTATCGGCACCTCTGCTGCTGTAAGGTTTCCGCAGTTCGTACGGATATTGCTCCTTATTAAGTGTGGTTTCATTTTGGTCCTGATTATTTTGTACATGCAGCTGCGGAGATCTTACAGTAACAGAGGAGAAATGACCTGAAGTCAGATGACAGAAGGTAAAACGGGTGAAATAAGGAGACGCTACAGGATGAAGAAAGCTTTTACTATTGTACGGATAAAAAATATTGTCAGGGGAAATTTCTTTTTAAACAGCATATTAGAGTGCTGTCTGACTGCGGCTGCGCTCATCAGAGCAAATTTAGGGGGGGGGTATGCCGCAGATGGAGAAGACTTAATTGTAAGCCGGTTACTGCAGGAAGAATATAGAATGCCGATCGGCAAAATGAAATATGTGGATTTGGGGGCAAATCACTGGTGCAGAGAGAGCAATAGTTATTATTTCTATCGAAGAGGAGCCAGCGGAGTTCTTTTAGAGGCCAATCCTTTGCTGTGCAAAAAGCTCAGGAAGAAGAGGAAAAGGGATATTATTGTGAATGCGGCTGTAGATATTCAGAAAAGAAAGAATGTTTCCTTCTATGTGCTGTCTTTGTTGACAAGAAGCTCCATTGATGAAGAAAGCGTTTCAAGGGCGCTGAAAATGGGGGCGGCTGTACGGGAAGTAATACAGGTACCCTGTGTTTGTATCAATGAGCTATTGGAAAAATATCAGATTTGTCCGGATCTGCTGACTATGGATATCGAGGGAATGGATTATAAAGTGTTGCGGAGCCTTGATTTGAAAAAATATAAAATCAAGGTGATTATTGTTGAGATATCGAATGAAATTCCGGATGTCCCCGGGACGATGGAAGAATATATGCGGCAAAACGGATATCGCATTCATGCAAAGGCAGGGAGCAATATCATCTACAGATTAATAGAAACCGGTAATTTAGGCTCTGACATGAACCATTAGATGAAAAGAGAAGGCAATAACGGTAAGAGGAAAAGGGAATGAGTGTAGAGATATCAACTTATGGAGGGAAACTTGGGTGGCTGGCCAGAAAGTATCTGCCTTCTGCGGCAAGCAGTGCATATTTGAAACTTCAATATATAAAAAGAAGAAAAGCATCACAGGAGTATATAGACTATTTTTGCGGCAGCCCGGTTAAGCCGCAGCCATTAAACATATTGTTGGAAACAATCAACAGATGCAATAGCACATGTTCTTTCTGTGCAGCAAACAGGAATGATGAAAGCCGCCCATTTTGCAGGATGGATGAGGCTTTGTTCCGAAAAACCGTTTCCCAGCTGGCAGAATGGAATTATTCCGGATACCTGTCCCTGTTTGCAAATAATGAACCCTTTATGGACACCAGAATAATAGAATTTCATAAATATATACGTGAGAAACTGCCGGAGGCGAAGATCAAAGTTTTTACAAATGGTCTTTTGTTAGATCATAAGAAGTTTGAAGAGATTGCGCCTTACACAGATTTATTTATTATTAACAATTATTGTGAGGACGGAAAGCTGCATGCTAACATTGCGGAACTTTACAAGTACCTGAAGAGAAATCCGTCCCTGCATGAGAAAATTGATGTACAGATTAAGATCAGGTACATCGGGGAAGTTCTGACAAACCGGGCCGGCTCTTCTCCCAATAAAAAAGAAACGAAAAAAGTCATAACAGAACCATGTCTGTTTCCCTATACGGATATGGTGATTTATCCCGATGGAAAAGCAGGAATATGCTGCTGCGATGTGAAAGAAGTGACGAATCTGGGAAATGTAAACAGTGAGACGATGCAGGAAATATGGACGGGTAAGAAGTACGAGAGCCTGCGTAAAAAATTGCAGGATGGCAGACAGGGAAATAAGTTTTGTGAGCATTGTGATTTTGTGGACACGGGGTTAAGAGTGAAGCTGGCAAGAACGGTAAACAACGGCAGGAGTAAATAAATGAATGCAGATAATAAGATAAAACTTCTTTGCATATCCAGGCGTTATTATCCGAGCCTGGGAGGAATGTCTACCTTTTGTTCCTCGGTTTTTCCAAGAATCAGCAAAGATGAATTTGATGTAACAATGCTTGTATTGGGTAAATCACAGATTCATTTAATCTGGTTCCTGCCCTATGTTATTTTCTATCTAATCGGGAATGCCGGAAAATATGATGCCATTTTTGTCGGTGACCTTCTGATGTGCATAGCCGGAAATGTTTGTGGGAAAGTTTCTCCGAAAACGAAGAGACTGGCAGCGGTTCATGGTCTGGATATAACGTATGCCAATTGTATTTATCAATGGTATATCCGTAAATTTGCAAAAAAAAGTTTTGATTTATATGTATGTAATAGTGATGCGACAAAGCAGTTGCTTGCAGACAGGGGGATATATAAAACGTTAACAATACCATTAGGCGTGCAAAAGGAACGGTATCATTCTTTAAAAAGGGATAAACAGGCATTTTTAAAACGATATGGACAGTGCCCGGATCAGGACATCATTCTGACAGCGGGAAGACTGGTAAGGCGCAAAGGGGTAAACTGGTTTGTCAGAAATGTCGTTCCCGATTTGCCGGATAATGTGCTGTATTTGATTGTCGGTGACGGGCCGGATTACGGATTAATAGAACAGTCTGTTCAGGAACTTCATTTGCAGAAGAAGATATTGATGATCACAGATGCGTCTGACGAGGAGTTAAATGATTGTTATATGAATGCCGATGTTTTTGTAATGCCGAATATCAGAGTGGAAAATGATATGGAAGGATTTGGACTTGTGGCGATAGAGGCAAGCCTTGCAGGGAATCTGGTGATTGCCTCGAATGTTGACGGAATATCCACAGCAGTAATAGAAGGCAGAAATGGATATCTGGTGGAAAGCCAGAACAGGCAGGAGTTTTTGCAGAAGATCCATGAGGTTTTATCAAAGAAGAATCTGTTTGAATTAAGAAAACAGGTTTCGGAATTTACGGCAGAACATTTTGACTGGTCGATTGTAACGGAAAGGTACGAAATTGCATTAAAGCAATTATCAGGATACAGGGAAAAATGAAATTATTATTTTACGCGGGACATGAATTTTTATCGGATCAGCGAATCGGGGGCAGACATTTAAGCTTTCGCAATTACCAGCTGCTGTGCCGGATATTCGGTGAGGAAAATGTGTATATCATTACTTTTTGCAGGGAAGATATTTCGGGAAAGGCGCCCAATGTGAAAGTGTTTGAGAAGCACAGGAACAGGCTGGAACAATATTATAATTGCATTTGGATGCGAAATGGATACAGCAGAAAAACAGAAAAAGAAATCGTGAGCTATCTCATGGAATTACAGCCCGATATTATGTTTTTTGACCACACTTTTACAGGGGGAATCCTGGAAAAACTGGGGAAGGAATTTACAGAAAACAAAATGATTATTTCCTATCTACATAATGTAGAAAAAAATCATGTCTGGGATAAAGTGGTGCATGAGAATATTTTGTATTATATACCATACTTATCCTATTTTAGAAACGAAAAAATCCTGATGGAAAAATCGGATATTATGATCGGATTGAACAAGAGGGATCAGAATGAGGTAGAAAAAATATATAAACGAAAAATGGATTATCTTCTTCCGATTACTTATCAGGACAGATTTTGCATGGATTGTGTTGAAAAAGAAGCAGGAGATGAGAAGGAAATAAAGATGCTTTTTGTGGGGGCATATTTTGGTCCTAATGTGCAGGGAATGCGCTGGTTTATCAAAAACGTTCTGCCATTTCTGGCTGGAAAGGTGAAACTGGAAATCGTAGGCAAGGATATGGAGCTGGTCAGAGGAGAATTTCAGAGTACATGTGTTGATGTAATAGGAACGGTGGATGAGACAGACCCTTATTATTATCGTGCCGACCTGGTTGTTATGCCGTTATTGTACGGAAATGGGATGAAAACAAAGACTGCCGAAGCGATGATGTATGGAAAATATATCATCGGAACACAGGAAGCATTGGAAGGCTATGATATAAGCGATCTGGATGCCGTTAAAGTGTGCAAAACAGATCAGGAATTTATAAAGGAAATTAATTTGTTCCTACAGGATAAAAGCAGGAAAAAGTATATTGCGGAAGTCAGACAACGATTTCTGGAACAATATGAGAGCGGACAGGTAAAAAAAGATTTTGAAACGTTTTTAAAGATGAAATTAAAAAAACGAGAGAGAAAGGGCAATCCGTAAAATGGTTATAAAAAGAATAAAGGCAGGATATTGCCCTGTATGTCAGAAAAAGACTGTTTTTATTTCGTTCGACTGCTGGTTAAGAGAGTCATATAAGTGCATCATTTGCCGCAGCAAACCAAGACAGCGTGCCATAATAAAAGTTCTGGATGATACCTTTCCTGACTGGCGGAACAGAAAGATCTATGAAAGCAGCTCCGATTGGGGAAAGGGAAGAAAATTCGCGCTGAAACACTGCCAGGATTATCAATATTCCTATTTTTATGAGGAAAAAAAGCCGGGAGCTATCTTGAATGATTCCTGCACGAATCAGAACCTTGAACAGTTAACTTTTGCGGATGAGTCATTTGATGTGGTCATCACGCAGGATGTGTTTGAACATATAAATGATCCGTTCCGGGCATTCAGAGAAATAGAACGGGTATTGAAACCAGGGGGGGGCATTTCTTTACAGTACCGATAGATGCACCGCTTTGCAAAACAGTTCCAAGGATCAGATTGGAAAATGGTGTTCGGAGAGCAATTTTGCCGGAAGTTTATCATGGCAATCCGATTGATAAAGAAAAGGGTTCTCTGGTAACCTGGGACTGGGGAAACGATATCTGTGAACTGGTTGAAACATGTTCGGGAATGCGTACTTCAATCGTGGAATTTGACAAATATTATAATTGTGAAGAAAATACCAGACTTGGGCTGGAAGCATATTCGTTATATGTTTTGGTATCAAGAAAAGGGTAAAAAAGGAACTTTGAATTTCTTCGATGATGAGACGCATGTGCGGATATATTCTTTACAGGAAATATATAATTCCTGCGGTTAATCTTGCTGATACCGCTAAAAGTAATATGGCATAAAATTGACAGGGGATACGTTCTTGCATCTGCTTTTTGGGACTTCCTGGGATTTGCAGAATATTGTATCTTTCAGAAAGAAAGCTAAGGGATGAATTTTACAGATGAAAATAATCGCATTTTATTTACCTCAGTTTCATACGATTCCTGAAAATGATGAATGGTGGGGGGAAGGATTTACGGAGTGGGTTAATGTAAAAAATGCAAAACCTCTCTTTGAAGGCCACGATCAGCCAAGAGTTCCGCTGCATAAAAATTACTATAATCTGCTGGATCAGAAGACTCTGTATTGGCAGGCAGATCTGGCAAATACATATGGCATTTATGGCTTTTGCATGTATCATTATTGGTTTCACGGACACAGACTTCTTGAAAAACCCGTGGAAAATTTTTTGAAGGATAAATCAATACACATACATTTTTGTATTTGCTGGGCAAATGAAAACTGGACGAATGCATGGGCATCCGGTGAACGCAAGATTTTGATTGAACAGGATTATGGTGAAAGAGAAGACTGGGAAAAACACTTTTATTATCTGCTTCCTTTTTTTCAGGATGACAGATATATAAAAGAAGGCAATAAGCCTTTTATGGTCATTCTGCGGCCTGACATTATTGAATGCGGCCAGGAAATGTTCTCATGCTGGGACAGACTGGCAAGAGAGAACGGATTTGACGGAATGATATTTGCCAGCCAATATCCCGGATCGGAAGAGGTGGAAGAACAGTTAACATACTGTATCGAATATCAGCCAAACCATGCGTATAGATGGGCGAAGAATCCCTTTTATCTTTTTGCAAAACGACAGAAAGATAAACTGATGAATCGATTGAATCAACTATTTCATACGCATACTTTCTCTACTGTATACTTTGAACCTAAATTGGAAAAACGTAATTACGACGTGCTGTGGAACGCAATATTGACCCATAAACCGACAAGTGATAAATGTATTCCGGGAGCTTTTATAGACTGGGATAATACGTCCAGAAGAGGAAATCGTGGAAGCGTATGTATTGGGGCAACTCCTGAGAAGTTTGAAAACTATCTGGAAAAATTGGTTTGGAAAGCGAGAAAGGAATATAAAACGGACTATCTTTTCCTCTTTTCATGGAATGAATGGGCGGAAGGCGGGTATCTGGAACCGGACGAAAAGCACGGCTATCGATATTTGGAAATTGTCAGAGCGGTTTTGGAAAGAAATGGAGAATTGCCTCAGAAGGCTGATCTGCGGACTGAAAAAGGAGCATTATAGCAAAGATGAATCTTAATTTACTGTCAAACTACAGAAAGGAACTGTTTGGCGCCTGCATATTAGGCGTACTGGCCGGACATGCATTGCCTGACATGAATGCATACCACAGTTCCTTTTTATATTATTTTGTAAAACTGTTCTCTCTGATCGGAGTGAGAGGTTTTATTTTTTTGAGTGGATTCGGTCTTTATTATTCCTTTCGAAAATCTGATCATACCGGGGGGGGGTAAATGCCGGGCGTTTTACCGCAAACGGTTTATGAGAGTATATGTTCCATACTGCTGTCTGGGAATGCCCTATTTTATATGGAAATTCATCACTGTACAATGGGATCTGCCTGAATTGTTAACTTTTGTATTTCCTGTAAGTTTTTGGATCTATGGAAACGCTGCGGGTATGTGGTACATTGATGCAATTTTGATTTTTTATCTTGTTTTTCCCTTTTTGTATCGGTGTCTGAAGACGGAAAAAGCTAAAGTTTATTCTTTTTTGTTTGTTCTTCTGGGGGTTATCGGAAACGTTCTGCTATTTTATCTGAACCGATCATACTATGATTTAGTGACGATAGGAATTTCCAAAATACCGCTGCTTATCTTTGGAACTTATGTTGGAAAGTGCGCGTATGGGGAAAAGAAAATAAAATGGAACCATTTGATTTTGATATCAATTGTGTGGTTCGTGCTCTACATGATTGTACCGGATGGATCCATGGGTTATACGTGGTTATGTGACATAAGAAGTGTACTGGGATGTCTGTATCTGGCAGAAATGCTTGATTTGGTTAAGAATCAATACATCAGTAAAATCTTGTCCTTTTTTGGCGCATTAACGTTAGAACTTTATTTATTGCATTTGTTTATTGGGGATGTGCTGGCGCAATATCATGTTATTCAAAATGCTGTTGTTCGGTATTGTATGACAGTTATATTATCGATTGTGATAGCCTGCATTTTTTCTGTCAGTTATCGAAAGAGTCTGGAGAAGTTAAGGGAAGATGGGGAAGCCTAAAGAAATTCTATGGTTGTCAGTGAGCATTCCATACGATGAAGTCGATCACGCAGGAGGAAAAACACATAATTTTTATTTAAAAAAAGTTCACGAAGATAAAAATTTCCGCGTGAAACTTATTTCCTTTTGTGAAAAAAAAGATTACGGAAAAAGTGATCTGGAAAAATATCATTTGGATGCGGATATCTGTTACCTTGATATCCATATTTGGAATAAGGTTGACAGAAAAATCCGAAATCTGGAATCTACATTGAATCCATTTACGAAATATGCAAACGCTATGTCAAATTACAGGGTGAAAGAATGCATGAAGCGGGTGAGGAAACTGCATCGGAGCGGATACAGGCCGGACGTTATTATTCTGCATTGGACGCCGTTATTGTTATTGCAGAAGGAAATCAGAAGTTTCTTCCCCAATGCCAGGTTAGCCGCCATAGAAGAAGATGTCATGTTTCAAAATTATGAGAGAAGGGTTTTGCTCGAAAAGGGCGGCTTTCGGAAATGGTTTTATCAGATACGGTATCAGAAGCTGAAAAAGATTGAACTTTCTGATCTGAATCGGATGAATCTGATCTATGTGACGAATCGGAAAGATTATGAACTGTTGAGAAATAATGGGATAGAGGGACTGAAAGTCAATGTATTGATTCCCTATTATGATCAATATTTTATGAGTAACCGTAAGCAGTCTTACCGGTCGAAAGATATTTTGTTTTATGGGGCAATGTCAAGAAGAGAAAATTACCTGAGTGTCTTATGGTTCATACAAAATGTTTTTTCAAAAATAGAGGATGAAATGGTCAGACTCATTATTGTAGGAAGCCATCCTCACGAATCATTAAAAAAGTTCCAAAGCGACCGGATCATCGTGACCGGATTTGTCAAAGATGTGTCGGTATATTTTGAAAAGTGTATGTGTCTGGCAGTTCCGCTCCTGTACGGTGCAGGAATCAAGGTAAAAGTTCTGGAAGGGTTCAGCGCCGGAATTCCGGTTGTAACGAATGATGTAGGAATAGAGGGAATAGGAGCCGAAGCCGGAAAAGAATATTATCACTGTGAATCCCCGCAGGATTATATCGATACGATAGAACGGATCATCGAAAACAGGCAGGGCGCAGGGCAGATTGGAGAGAATGGCAGAAAATTTGTGCGGGAAAGATTTGATTACCATACATATGTCAAAGCGATGATCAGTACTTTGAAGGAGATATAAATGGATGCGCAAAAAAGGGAGAAGATGATCAATCTCGGCCTGCATGTTTTTTTTGCCGCCGTTATTGGGATTGCGGCACTATGGGGGATAGAGAGGAATACAACAGTAACTATCCTGACGGATGAGTTTGCATATTGGACGCCGGCGGCATGGTTAAATGGAAGAGACTGGTCGGCCGCTATGGTTAATTATCCATATTATGGATACGGATACGGTTTTTTTCTGGCGATTGTCATGAAACTGTTTCCGGATGTCCGCATGATGTATCAGGCGGCGCTCGTGGCAAATGCGGTCATGCTTATAGGTAATTATTTTATTGCCTATCAATGCTGGCTGCTGTCAGTCAGCCATAATAAGCGCCATGGTATGACAGGCGCTTTTCTGGCAGTCATCTATTGTTCTAACATTTTTTATGCCAGATTGACATTGATAGAAATTTTTTTCAGCTTTCTGTTTTGGATTCTGATTTGGCTTTCCGTAACGATGAGCCATAGCAGATGGAAAAAGTTCACATTCTGTATCGTGCTGGCGCTGCTCTTAGCGACTCATAACAGAGCGCTGGGGATCGTGGCAGCGTTTATGCTCAGCGTGGCCGTATGCTGGAGGAAAGAGGAGAGCAGGAGAGAAAAACTGGAATTGGTCTGTGTGTTGCTGTTAGGTTATTTGCTGGCTTACATCGGAAAAAAATACTTTCAGTCTGTAATCTATCCGGATCCGACCTCTGACGCTATGAAAATAACAGATACGGCCGGACAGGTTTCAAAAATCAAATTCCTGTTGGGCTGGAATGGTCTGAAAGCGTTTGTTGTTTCGTTTTTGGGAAAATCCTGTTATGTTCTGATCTCTTCTTTTTTTCTCGCAGGGTATGGGTGTGTTTCTATGGTAAGAAAAGCAGCAGAGTGTTTCCGGAAAAGGAACTGGAAAGAAATGTTTCCCGTTTTTTTTGCCAATGTTTCTTTTTGGGCGGTATTGTGTATCACAGCAATTTATTTTTCTCCGTCGTATCAATACAGAATGGATACTTTATTATACGGGAGATATCATGAATGTCTTTTAGGGCCGCTTATTTTATTCGGAATCGGAGAAATACTGTATCGGAAAACAATCGGAAAAGAAACGGCATATATCATATTAACAGGATTGCTATTGACGCTTATCACTGTCAGGTATCTTCCGCGTGATCAATCCGGTACGAATCTGGGAATTAATTGCGTTGGCATATCCGACTTGTTTTATCAATCCTTTTCGATTACCAAAACAGTTTATACAGCAGCTATAAGGGGGAGTCTGTTTGTTACTGCGCTGTTTGCGTTTAAGTGCGTGAAAAAGTACAAAACCTGGTTATTAACCGGCTGTTTTGCCTTTCTTGCGGTATGTTGGATCGATATCGCATTATTTGATGCAGACGCAAGAGTTTATCAGTGGACGGAAGAAACGATTGCGTCAAATGAAACATTGATGAAAGCTGCAGAGGGACAGGCCGGGAAATTGGAAAAACTGTATTTTTACCAGTTAGATCAGGAAAATTATAATGCAGCATTGCTGCAATTTATACGACCTGACGCAGAAATCATATATTTGGATGACCGCACGCAGTTAGATGCTCTGGAGAAAGGAACGATTCTATTTACTGACAATGAAAAAGCAGATTCAGGAAACGATTTTTCGGGCGGGCATCAATTTGAGCTGCTGTCCTCCAATTATTACTTTAAGACATGGAGAAAGAAGAGTAACTAAGTGAAGCAGAACAGCATGAAAAAAAATTATTTTTATAATCTGTTGTATGGAATTGCTTCTTTCATTTTTCCGCTTATCACGACACCATATGTATCCAGAAAACTCAGCGTGACTGTGATTGGAGAATACAGTTTTACTTTTTCTCTGGCAAGTTATTTCATGTTGATTGCAGTTTTTGGCTGTCATGTACAGGGACAGAGAGAAATTGCTTACAGGCATGGAAATCCTGGTGAATGTACAAAAGTTTTTTTTGACAATACTCTCATAAAGTTTTGTATGACAGTACTTGCGCTTGGTCTGTACCTTGTAGTCTGTCTGGTTGAAAAAGAGCATGTCTGGTTATTGCTGATTCAGGGAATTGCGATTGCTGCCGCATTTTTTGACATTAGCTGGTTTTTTCAGGGAATGGAAGAATTCAGATTAACCTTATTCAGGAATCTGATCGTCAAGACAGCCGGAATGGTTATGATATTCCTGTTTGTGAAAGAAGATTCCGATTTATGGATATATGCTTTATGCTATCCGCTTTCGACCCTGTTGGGAAATTTGTCGTTATGGCTGTCGCTTCCGAGATATCTTGTCCGCATAGCGTACAAACCCTGTTTCAACAAGAATTATTTCAAAATCGCTTTTGAGTTGTTTATTCCAATTTTGTCCAGTCAGATCTATTCGGTCACGGACAGGGCGATGATGGGCTTTATGTTAGAGACGACAGAAGAAAACGGTTATTATGAACAGGCGCAGAAAATAATGCGTATTATGATGACTGTTTCGGATTCTATGGGGGCTGTATTGCTCCCCAGAATAGCGATCCTTTTTGAAGAAAAAGCGTATGAAAAGATAAAAGATATTCTGAAAAAGACAGTCGTAATCATTCTGGGATTAACGTGTCCCATGGCAGTTGGCATTTTTGTGATTGCAGAGGATTTTATTCCGCTGTTTTTGGGGCAGGGATATGGGAAAACGGCTTTACTGCTCAGCGTTTTGGCGCCAATCCTGATTCTTTCGGGAATATGTAATATTTTAGGGCTGGGTGTTTTGATTCCAATGGGCAGGCATAATAAGGCAACTGTTGCAACGACTGCAGGTGCATTTATCAACATTGTGTTAAATGTGGTGTTGATCAGAAGATACTTTTCCGTTGGTGCGGCGACAGCATCTGTGATTGCAGAGATTATTGTTTTTGCAATTCATTTTTATTACGCCAGAGAATATATCAGTTTTGGTTTTGTGGCAAAAAAATTCGTGCGATACTTTGGAATGGCTTCTGCTATGGGCGTAACGACCGGTATTTTTCAGCATATGTTTCGTGATACGGGCATGGGAGTTCAAATAACGTTTCGTGTGACAGGTGCGGTTGTGTTTTATCTGGTCATCCTTTTAGCACTGAGGGATGAAATCTGGAAAAATGATATAGCGCCGACAGTGAGCCGTTTATTAAAAAAGAGATCAGGAGGGTAAAATATGGTGTATTTAGATGCGACCCGTGCGATCGGGGGGGGGTTAAAACGATATATAGAGTACATATCATCCGGCACAGAGATCTATGATTTTGTCATCGGCGACAGGAGCGTTTTGGAGGAGATTTACGCAAGAGAGAAAATCATTGATTCAGAAACTTTTACAAAAAAAACCGCGGATTCTTTGACAGGACAGGATATCATACATTTTCCGGCGGGAACCATGACAGATTTAAAGTTCAGAAGACTGCACTGTAAGATTATAGTTACAATTCACGACTGTACGCCTTTAAGGGTTAAGGTTCTTTCCGAAAAAGAAACGAAAATCTGGATAAAAAACACGAGAAATGCGCTCAAACAGGCGGATCTGGTGATTGCAATTTCCAGGACGACAAAAGACGATATCAAAATTTTCTTTCCGGAAACAGACCAGTCTAAAATTCATGTGATCTACAACGGAGTCAGTCCGGTTTTTGAAAAGCGCAAAGAGTACAGTCCGATTGATACACGCTTTCGATATTCATTTTTTTTAGGAAGGAGCAGAATACGGCATAAGAACTTTTGGAGAAGTCTTTTGGCATTTCGCCTTTCCAGACATTTTAAAGATTGTTTATTATATACGACTTTATCCGATACACCCAAAATAAATTTTCTTTTTTATATCCTCATGATGAGAAAACATGTATGCCTGTTGGGTGACTTGACGGATGATGAGATGATAAACATTTTCAACCAGATTGACGCGCTGATTTTTATGAGTCTGTACGAAGGGTTTGGACTTCCTCCGGTGGAAGCTATGCGCTGCGGAGCGGCGGTAATCTGTTCGGATATCAAGATCTGTCATGAAATATATGGAGATGTGCCATATTACGCGGATCCTCATAAGGTTACTGACATTATGAGAGCGATAACATTATGCGTGGAGGATACCAGACTCAGAGAACGAAAAAGAGAGAATGGTTTATCGCTTGGAGAAAAATACAGATTGGAAGAGATGGTTTCGGCTACTGCAGGACTCGTGGAACGATTAAAGATGCGGTGTTAGATCTGACAAAGAAAGAAGGGAACAGACAAATGAAAATAAAGACAGTCAACAGGGAAAAATCTAAGGGGGGGGGGTGAGCGGTACCTCGTCAATTATTATAAAAAGGATCGCAATAATATCGGCCTTCTCGCAGTAAAAAAGATATATCGAAAATTTTTTCACAAAGACAAAGACTATGCGTATATTTCCAGAAATGTAATAGCTGATTTTGAAAGACAGCCTGAATTATTCCAGGCAATCGAAATAGAAACGATTAACCGCTGCAACGGAGTATGTGCCTTTTGTCCCGTAAATAGCAGAATCGACAAAAGGGAATATAAATTAATGGAAGAAGAAATCTTTTATAAGATTATCGATGAACTGGCGGAACTGAAATATTGCGGTACAGTTGACCTGTGTTCTAACAATGAACCTTTTCTGGATCAGCGTATCGTTCGATTCGCGCAATATGCCAGACAGATGCTGCCAGACGCATACCTGTTTTTATACACAAATGGAACTCTGCTGACAACGGAGTTATTTCAGGAGATTGAGCCGTATGTAAACAGAATAGATATTGATAATTATTCAGATACACTGGAAATGATTCCTTCTATCAGAAAAATATATGATTATTGTTATGAAAATGATATTGACTCAAAAAAAGTGAATATTATTCTGAGAAAAGTGAATGAGGTGTTAAGTTCAAGGGGAGGGCAGGCACCTAATAAACTGAACGGGGAAGCATCCGGGAAACCATGCATATTGCCCTATGTGCAGCTGGTAGTCCGCTCGGAAGGAAAAGTAAGTCTGTGCTGTAATGACGCATTGGGAAAATATACAATGGGGGATTTACACACGCAGACACTGAAAGAAATCTGGTTCAGCACAGAATACGAGTCTGTTCGCAAAGAGATGTCCCGGAATGGAAGAAAAAACCTCCGGTTATGCAATGCCTGTGATGTAGAACCGGGAATAGAGTTTTAGGCGTTTTGCTCATGGCACTGTCATCACAGCAGACTGTCTGGCATGGATGATCGGGCTGACAGGCGGCATGGAGGGTGGTATGAAAGCTGAAAAGAGAAATGCAGGAATTGAACTTCTGAAAATCTGCAGTATGTATATGATTGTGACAATGCATGTGATGGGAGCAAATCAGGCAGATGCCATTCATTTGACACGAAATGAACTCTGGTATATTGCTTTGCACCCGGTATTTAATTGTGCAGTTGATGTTTTTGCACTGATAAGCGGGTATGTGCAATATAAAAGCCAAAACAAAGTTAAAAGCGTCCTGTACAGGTATGGGGTGGTTTGGTTCTATTCCGTGGTCATCACATTTGGGGTATGGTTTTATGAGCATGAAGCCGTAACCGTTTCTGACCGGATCTACGCTTTCTTTCCGCTGCTGTCGGCAAGATACTGGTACTATACGGCATATATGGGAATGAGCCTGTTTGCTTCGTATTTAAAGCGATTTGTATCAGGATCTTCAAAGAATGAGGATAAGATTCTGCTGTGCAAAATAATTGTCGTCAGTACCATTCTGCCATTTTTAAAAGACTATGGAATCGGGATGAAGGATGGGTTTTCCATGTGGTGGCTGTTGTGTCTGTATATGATCGGGCTGTACCTTGCAAAGTATGAAAAAGAAGTGATCAGAAGGAAAGCGGTAATTTATATAGGGGGGGGTATTTCTCTCGTGCTGATTTCCGTGACAGAACTGCTCATTGGACTGTTGGTACAGCATGCACTGATTTCTGAAAACTACAGAGGATTATTTGATAAATATAACTCACCATTTTTACTTTTTTACAGTATTGCATTGTTTCTGTTATTTATGCAGATTACGTTTTGTGCAAGAACATATAGGGTTGTGATACCGTTGGCTTCGTCTACGTTCAGTGTGTATTTGATCCATACGAATACGGCCTTCCACAAACTTTTTATTGCGGACAGATTTACGTTTATAAATGATAGGGAACCGGCTGGAATGTTTGCCATGCTGTTATTGATTTCATTTATTTTATACATTGCCTGTACTTTTTTGGATCTGATCAGGAAAAAAGTATTTGCATTATCAGGATACGATTTTTTGGTTGAACGGGTCCTTAACGTGACTGGAACTATTGGAGCTAAGGTTTTCGATTACTATGATCTGGAAAGGAAATAGATGAACATATGAAACAAAGACGAGACAGGAAAAAAATGGAGTTGGAAATGAAAGTAAAGAAATGGATACAGAAGGGGGGGGGCAGGCAGTGGACTTGCTATGCGGTGCCTTGTATTAAAAAATACTTTCACAGGCTCTATGAGAAAACGAAAAAAGGGAAAAGTGTTTCAAACGCCTATACCGTATAAGAAAAGAGAACGCAAATCAATCTATGAACTGCCATATGAACAGGAAGCCAGAACTGCCGCACTGGAAAGGGCAGCAAGAGAAATCTATGATAAAAAACTGCCCGGGAATACGGCGGAAGTCGGCGTGTACCGGGGCAGTTTTGCACAGCATATTAACTGGTGGTTTTTTGATAAAAAATTGTATCTGGCTGATACCTTTGAAGGATTTGATCAGAAAGATGTTTTGGTAGAAAAAAAGTTTCATTACTCTGCAGGAACACAGGAATGGAATGATACCAGTGCGGAATATGTACTTTCCCGTATGCCAAACCCTCAAAATTGTGTGATCAGGAAGGGATGGTTTCCAAAGGTAATGGAAGATGTGACAGATCTTTTTTGTTTTGTAAGTCTGGACACGGATCTGTACGAACCGATATATGCAGGGCTGACCTGGTTTTATCCCAGATTAGTACGCGGCGGCTATATTTTCGTACATGACTGCTGTAACGCTGAATATAAAGGTGCCAGACAGGCACTGCTTGATTTTTCGCAGAAGCATCAGGTTGGGTATGTTATCTTGCCGGATGAACATGGGACAGCAGTAATTACAAAATGAGGATAAAAGTTTCATTCGTCTGGACTGTGATAGATCAGGCCGGAAGAAAATCACAATAGTTAGAGTAATCCGGAGGCTTATTATGCTTTTTAATTCAATTGAATTTCTGCTGTTTTTCCCCATCGTGACGTTTGTTTATTTTATTTTTCCGAAGAAATACCGCTATTTATGGCTGCTTGCGTCCAGTTACTTTTTTTATATGAGCTGGAATATCAACTATGCATTTTTGCTGTTTGCATCAACACTTATCACTTATACAGCATCCATTGGAATAGCATGGTGTGGATACAGGGAGCAAAAAATAAGTTCGGGGGGGGTGAAAACAGGCTCAGGAAATGTTTTCTTGCAGGAAGTATTATATGCAATCTGTTGATACTGTTTTTTTTCAAGTATATTGATTTTGCAATTGACAGTATAAATGCGGTATTACGATTTTATTATTTCGATGAGATTTCCTGCAGATTTGACCTTATTTTGCCTGTAGGCATTTCTTTTTATATTTTTCAGGCATTAGGATATACGATTGATGTATATAGAGGAGACGTGGAAGCAGAAAAAAATTTTTTCCGCTATGCATTGTTTGTATCCTTTTTTCCGCAGCTTGTTGCTGGTCCGATTGAGCGTTCCAAAAATCTTTTATCACAATTAAAGGAAGTGCATACCTTTTCCTTCGAAAGAATGAAGGATGGATTGCTGCTAATGCTGTGGGGCTATTTTATGAAACTGGTACTGGCTGACAGAATCGCGATTTTTGTTGATACGGTATATGGCGATTTAGACACGTATACAGGATATTATGTATTAATTGCAAGTATTTTATTTGCGTTTCAAATTTACTGCGATTTTGCAGGGTATTCTACAATTGCAATGGGGGTGTCGGAAATTTTGGGGTTTCGTTTAATGGAGAATTTCAATGCTCCGTATTTCGCACAATCAGCAGCAGAATTTTGGAGACGATGGCATATTTCACTGAGTACGTGGTTTAAAGACTATTTGTATATCCCGTTGGGAGGGAGCAGAAAGGGAAAGTTAAGAAAATACCTGAATTTGTTCCTCGTATTTCTGGTCAGCGGGCTATGGCATGGGGCCAGTTGGAATTATATCATATGGGGAGGAATCAATGGTATGTTTCAGATCATGGGAGATCTGGGAAAAAATTTTCGAGATAAAATGCAAGGCTTATTGGCTCTGGAAAGAAATACATTTAGTCATAAAATATTGAAAATGGTTCTAACGTTTCTGCTGATTGATTTTGCATGGATATTTTTCAGGGCGCCTGATGGTTCGGATGTATTGAAAGTTCTTTTTAGCATGATAAAACTGGATAATCCATGGATTTTGTTTGATGGTTCTTTGTATCAGGCAGGCTTAACCCAAAAAGATTATCAATTGATGTGGATTGGAATAGGCATTTTGATTTTAGCTGATCTTTTCAAATATAAAGGAATCTGTATCAGACACCGGATACTCAGACAGGAATGGTGGTTTCGCTGGCTGGCAGGACTGGGAAGCGTTCTGTTACTTCTTATTCTGGGGATATACGGTTATGGATATGATGCACGAAACTTTATTTACTTCCAGTTTTAGAGGAGAAAGAAAATGCAAAAGAAACTTTATCATATGCTGTCGTCCATTGTATTTGTATTTGTTTTGGTGTTTCTGATAGATCAGGTAACTGATATTTTGTCTTCCAAAGAAAGCATTGAAAAATACCATGATATGAAAGGCGAAAACTTTGATGTGCTTTTTTTTGGAAATTCACACGCCCTGTTGGGAGTCTACCCAATGGAATTATGGAATGACTTTGGCATAATATCATACAATTGTGCCGGATCGGCCAATATGCTGCCGACAAGCTATTGGATGTTAAAAAATGTTTTAAATGAACAGAACCCGAAATTAGTAGTAATAGATGTTTTTATGGTTGGCGGTGACGAAAAAAGAAGAGAGGGCCGTAATGGTGTATATCAGCAGCATATTTCTTTTGACTGGCAGCCATTGACAAAAGAAAAGTTAGGGATGATGAATTTTTTGATGGATTCAGTCGACGAAAGGATAGAATTCATTGCACCGATTACTTTATACCATGACCGCTGGAAAGAACTTGTAAAAAACGATTTTGACTGTTCTTACAATGCAGGAAAGGGAGCGCAGTTTCTATTTACAAGGGCAGCTCCCGAAAAAATTGAGTCTGCTTTGGAACATGAAATGATTATGGAAGATTCATTGGGAAAAGAATATCTGTGTAAAATGATAGAGGAGTGTCAGAAGAAGGGAATAGAAGTTTTATTGATACATATTCCATATCCTGATTATGCATGGCACCAACAATGGGGGAATGGAGTCAGACTGATTGCACAACAGTACCATGTGAATTATGTAAACATGTTTTACGAAGATACAGGTGTAGATTTTTTTACTGATGTGGGTGATGCAAACAGTCATCTCAATGCATCCGGCGGAAGGAAAGTAACGAAATTTTTAGGAAAGTACATACAGGATCATTATGCAATTCCGGACAGAAGAGGCGAAGCACGCTATGATGGCTGGTACGACGACTATCTGCAATATACGTCTGTAAAATGGGAGACGCTCAGGAATATTAAAGCGGATATGCTTTCCTATTTATCTTTGCTTTATGACGAAAATCTGGATGTCTGCTTATTCTTTAATGGCGAATCCGAGATGATATATTGGGGTACCCCGCCCAAACTGGTAGAAAACATTGCAACATTGCAGCGGTTTCAGAAAGCAAGTGATGAGAGAATAGACTATTTGATGGTTTCCGACAGAGGATGGGGTAACGTAACGGAATATCTTGACACTGAAAATGTCCGTCAACAAAATACGTCTTTTGGAACCATTCAATACACAAAGCGGGATGAAAATGGCATACGGGGACTTTATATCAATGGAGGAGAAACAAATTATCTACTAAATAATAATGGCACACTTGCAGAAATTGCGGTTGTTGCTTTTGATAAGAAAACAGGCGAATTGGTTGACTCTGTAAGGTTTAACCGGAATGTGAGCGTGGCTGCACAGTAGAGGATAATAAGCTCCCGGGAGAAAGAACGAATCAAACACTTAACAGATAAGGAAGAAAAAACATGATCATCACCCAAACCCCCTTCCGCATGTCCTTTTTTGGCGGCGGGACAGATATGGAGAATTACTTTAAAGAAAATAACGGCGCGGTTATCTCAACAACGTTTGATAAATACTGTTATGTCAATGTGCGGCATCTGCCCAGATTTTTTAACTATAAAACGGAACTCTCTTATTCTCAGATCGAGAGAGTTTCGACAGAAGATGAAATAAGGCACCCATTGATCAAAAACGCAATGCGGATGTTGGACATGCAGGAAATCAGGCTGACCTATGAGGCGGATCTGCCGGCCCGCTCCGGGCTTGGGACAAGCAGTTCCTTTGCGGTGGGAATCTTAAATGCTTTTTATGCGTTAAAAGGAAAGTATGTCGATAAAAGAAAACTTGCAAACGAGGCAATTTATCTGGAACGTGTTTTGTGTGAGGAGGCGGGAGGATGGCAGGATCAGATCGCGGCATCTTTTGGCGGCTTTAACAGGATTGATTTCAATGCGGAAGGATTTGAGGTTCATCCGGTCATCATATCGCCGGAACGGAAATGCAGACTGAATCACAGCCTGTTACTGTTTTTTACCGGATTTACCAGATTTTCCGCACAGATACAGAGCGCCAACCAGGCTGGCGATACGGCAGGAAAGAAGCGGTATCTGGACGAAATGTACCAATTGGTAAATGAAGCAGAGAAGGTTTTGACAGACAAATATACCGATCTGGATGAGTTCGGCAGGCTGTTGGACTGCTCCTGGAAACTGAAAAAACAGACCGGGAAAAAAGTCTCGACGGATACGATAGACGAACTTTATCGAAAGGGAATGAAAGCAGGTGCGCTGGGGGGAAAACTCCTTGGAGCAGGGGGCGGCGGATTCTTGCTTTTTTATGTCACACCGGAACGCCAGGAAGCGGTCAGGAATGCTATGAGTGACTTACTACATATTCCGTTTGTCTTTGAAAACGGCGGCACAAGGGTGCTCTACTACGCGCCGGAAGCGTATCCTGTGTAACGTGCCATGCCGGTGCCGGAACCTGCAGGATGGCAGATGACAATCGTTTTTTCAGGTGAACAGGGACCTTGACAAGTTCATACTTTTAATCAGGATTTTGTGCCTGCTTTGGGCGTCCAACAGGAAAGACAGAAAATCATAATTCCATAAAAATTTAATTGACAAATCATATGATATCCGTTATGCTATAGTCATCAGAAAAATTCTAAGCGGGTGCGTTTCGCACATCCGGACAGTTTCTGTCAGATTTTCCAGGTAACAATTGAATATGGCGGGAAACTGGGAGTGAATACGCAAAAGAGGCATATCGGAATCCTGCCGGAACATGGGAGGATGAAGTATGCAGGACACAAAAAGATTCTTTTTTAAATTGTACAAATGGGTCGGAAGAAAGCGGGTACGTCGTGAGATTAAGGACAGGCTTTTTCGGTTTTTGTTTGAGAAGGATAAAGAAGCATTGTTACAATTATATAATGCCCTGAATGGGACGGAGTATCACGATGTGGGTATGCTGCAGGCATTCACGATTGAAAGTGCGGTTTATGCAGCAATGAAAAATGATCTTGCTTTCGTGATCACGGGAACGATGAATCTGTATGAGCACCAGAGTACTTATAATCCCAATATGCCGGTACGTTTTCTGATCTATCTGGCGGAGGAATATCAAAAGCTGATTGAGCAGGCAGAAACCAGTCTGTATGGAACGAAAAGGATCAGTCTGCCGACACCGCAGTGCGTGGTCTTCTACAACGGAGAGAAGGAGATGCCGGAAGAACAGGTGTTAAGGCTCTCTGATGCCTTTGAGAACAAAAAGCAGAGGGCGGATGTGGAACTGACAGTCCATATGTACAATATCAATTATGGACATAATCAGGAGCTGTTAAAGAAATGCAGGATGCTGAGAGAGTATGCGGAATTTGTGGACACAGTCAGAGCCTATCTTGCAGAAGGAATAGAAAGACAGCAGGCTTTGAACGAGGCAATCGATTATTGCATTGAGCATGGTATTTTATCAGAAATTCTAAGAAAATATAAAGCGGAGGTGCTGGGGATGCTGTTAGAAGAATTTGATGTTGATAAGTATGAGAGAACGTTAAAAAATGAAGGCAGAGAAGAGGGGGAGGAACGCCTCAGTCAGCTGACCATTATGCTGTTAAGGCAGAACCGCATCGACGATGTGGAGCGTATGGCATCGGACGCAGCATACAGAAAGCGCCTGTTCCGGGAGTTTGACCTGTAGACCGGCATGGGCTGGAACAGAGTAACGAAATATCGAGAAAATTAAGAATCCTGATAGAAAGTAGGAACGATTAAGTGCTTTCTTTCAGGATTTTTTATTGTATTGAAAATGGGAACGGTTTGAAACGTTTCGAGAAAAATCCGGTACGTTATTAAGATATAACTGAGATACCGGAAAAGGGAAAGGCAGGTTGGAAGAAAGATGAAAACAGTAATCATGGCCGGAGGCAGGGGAACGAGAATTGCATCCATTAACGCAGAAGTTCCAAAACCAATGATCAGGGTATGCGGGAAACCGATTCTCGAATATCAGATTGAATGTCTGAAAAAGCAGAATTTAACAGAAATTATTCTGGTGATCGGCCATCTTGGAAATGTAATAGAGGAATATTTTGGAACAGGTGCGCAGTATGGTGTGAAGATTGAATATATTAAGGAGAAGGAACCGCTTGGAACTGCAGGAGCCTTATATCATCTAAAAGAGATGATAACAGAGGATTTCGTCCTGATAAACGGTGATATCATGTTTGATATTAATTTTTCCAGGTTGTTTCATGCTCATCAAAAGAATCATTGTCTGGCAACGATATTCACGCATCCAAACAGCCACCCTTACGACAGCGGCGTTATCGTTGCCGACAGGAGCGGATGCGTTACAGAGTGGATGACAAAAGAGGAAGAGCGGAAATGGTATCGGAACAGGGTAAATGCGGGTATTCATGTCTTATCCGCCGAATTGTTAAACCGGTTTGAAGTTCTGCAAAAAAGAGATCTGGACCGCGACCTCTTAAAGCCTTTAATTGCTGAGAAACAGCTGTTTGTTTATGACTCCCCTGAATATGTGAAAGATATGGGAACGCCGGAGCGGTTTTATGCGGTTGAAAAAGACATAAAGACCGGGCTTGTTCAAAGAAGAAACTTATCTGTGGAGCAGAGAGCAATTTTTCTGGACAGGGACGGGACAATCAATCAGTACGTGGGTTTTCTCAAACAGATAGATGATCTTGTTTTGCTGGACGGTGCGGCGGAGGCTGTTAAAATGATCAATCAAAGCGGATATCTCGCGATTGTTATCACCAACCAGCCCGTAATTGCAAGGGGAGAAGTTTCATGGGAAGAACTGGCGCGGATCCATAATAAAATGGAAACGCTGTTAGGGGAAAAGGGCGCTTATCTTGATGATATTTTCTGCTGTCCGCACCATCCTGATCGCGGATATGCGGGGGAAAGAGCGGAATATAAAACAGCATGTGAATGCAGGAAACCCAGGCCGGGATTATTATTGCAGGCCGCTGAGAAATATAATATCGATCTGCATAATTCCTGGATGATAGGCGACAGCATCACTGATATACAGGCCGGGAAAAGGGCCGGATGCAGGACAGCATATCTTGGGCAGCCGGAGGAAGCAGACAGCGGTACGCCAGCTTATAGCAGCCTTTTGGCATGCGTGACCGATCTATTGAGCACATAGGAGAAAATGTCATATGTCAGAATATTATTTAGAAGATTTGATGAAACGATATCCGATGCTGATGCCGTGCAGAGAAGCCATTTCTGCATCGTATAAAATGCTGACAGAATGTTTTGCAAAAGGAGGGAAGCTGCTGATCGCCGGAAATGGAGGAAGTGCGGCAGATGCAGATCATATTACAGGGGAACTGATGAAAGGCTTTGTCCTGCCAAGAAAAGTGGATGAACAGATGAGCCGGAAATTAAAGGAAATTGATGTGCTGAAAGGAATGGAACTGTCAGAAAAATTACAAAAGGCGCTTCCGGTTATTTCATTATGCAATCATAACAGCCTGAATACCGCTTTTTTAAACGATGTGGATGGAAAGCTGTGTTTTGCACAGCAGGTATATGGATATGGTACAGAAGGGGATGTGTTGTTTGCCATAACGACCTCCGGTAACTCCGAGAACATTTTATATGCCGCCATTACGGCAAAAGCGGAAGGAATGACTGTCGTAGGACTGACAGGAAGAGGCGGGGGAAAGCTTTCAGCTATTGCGGATCTGATGATCGCTGTGGATGAAACAGAGACATATAAGGTTCAGGAACTGCACCTGCCGATCTATCATTGTCTGTGCCTGATGGTGGAAGAGAGGATGTTTGGTCAGGGAAAGACTGTAATTCATGATTCGGAACAGTTTGATGTGCCGAACATGATTCATGATGCAGAAGATTAGAGTGATTTGAAGGAAGTCATCAAGACAAAAACAAACACAGAGTGAGAAACAGCCTTCCAGGCCGCAGATTTTCACAATAGAAAAATGTATAATTAAATTTTTTATTGCAATTTGTGATATATCCGGAAACAACAATTCGTTGTGTGATAACATTTTGTAACAACACAGAATGAATGTTGAGATGCCCGCAGGAAGCCAGACAGGACGATTTGACAAAGCGGGCAGACGGGTATCATTATGAAAACGTTGAACATGATTTTAAGAGAATTAAGGGAAGATCATGACATTAAGCAGGAGACAATCGCCAAATATCTCAATATATCCCAGCAGACTTATTCTAATTACGAGAACGGCCAGCGGCAGATCCCTGTCACAGTTGTAAAAGAACTTGCCAGATTCTATAAAGTCAGCACAGATTATCTGCTGCGCCCCGATCTTTCCTACCCCGGAAGCCTTGATATGAATGCCGCTTATATTGACGGTATCACGATGCATGAGGTGGTGTTCCACATGCAGACGCTGAATGCTACCGGACGTAAGGCGCTTGTATGCTATATCCGCTTTCTCCATCAGGAAAATAAATGAGTGCAGGATGAAAAAAGAGTTACTGTTCACACAGGACTTGGCATTTACTGCTAAGTCCGTACGAAAACGTATCTATTGCAAGCAAAAATCCATTTGTGAAGCAAATTTTGCATGGATTTTTACCTGTTACTGGAACGGAGTGAACAGTAACGAAAAAGACCCTGCAGGGCGCGTACGGGAATGCCTCATGCTTGAAAGCGTGCGGACAATCTGATAAAATAGATTGAAAAATCATGCCGATGAGAGAAAGGCATGGTTATTAGATTGTAAACAGAATACGGTGTCAGCAGGAGGCATGGTGGTAATTGTGACGAATCAGGATATTTTGCAGACAGCCTTAGAGCAGTCTGCCATAGACATTAATGCGAGGCCGGAAGATTTTTTACAGAGCCGGAATGTAATCGTGGAATCAGGCGTGGGAGCGGGGGCAAGGAAATACTATAAAGAACCCATTGCCTGCAATCTGGTTTCTTATGGAAACAATATTGTAGCGTCCGTTCGGGATGCGTACAGAGAACTGGTCGAAGAATATATCAACAGATTTGAGTTTTATCATTGTTTTGAAACCCCTAATATGCATTGGCTGGATGAGCGCCTGCAAAAGCAGGGACAGCGGGTTTGCTTTATGGCCGAGTATTATCTGCCGGATGTCGATAAGATAAAAGCTCTGGAATGCGGCTTTGAAATCAGACTGCTTGTACAAAGCGATTTTGCAGAGCTGTACAGGCCTGAGTGGAGCAATGCTTTATGTGAGGACCGCAGGCAGCTGGATGTTCTGGGGGCCGGTGCCTATGAGAATGGTAGCCTGATCGGTCTTGCAGGATGCTCGGCTGACTGTGATTCGATGTGGCAGATCGGGGTGGATGTTTTGCCGCAATACCGGCGGAAAGGAATCGCGGCGGCGCTCACGAGCCGTCTGGCATTAGAAATCCTTGAAAGGGGAAAAGTGCCGTTTTACTGCTCGGCCTGGTCTAATATCCGTTCGGCCAGAAATGCGGTAAAAAGCGGATTTATCCCCGCGTGGGCGGAAATGACCGCAAAACCGCAGGCGGTGATTGATGAAATAAATTCATGACGGAAACTTTGCTGTTGGTGACAACACCCTTTATTTTTCGCGGGAACTTTCGATATAGTAAGCAAGAACGTTCTTAAAAGAATACAGTCTGTGAATGTGGAATGGTTCGATTCGGTTCCATCATCCGGACCGCATCATAAAAGATGCATCAGACTGTGGGAATAGGAGAAAGGGGTGCTACTATGAGAGTCACACGCAATTTTATGAGTTCACTGCTTGGACTTAATAACAAAAGTACAGGAAGCAGAATGAGGATGTCAAACAGGTGGCCTGTATCTACGGCCAGTCGTTTTCAAAATACAAGGACGGCCGGCAAAACGGGCAGCACACAGACTTCCTACCTGAATATGAAAAACAATGCGGGAGAATTGCAGAACGCGGCTTTGAAACTGACAAATACAGGAGAGGATTCCATTTTTGCCAGGGCAAAGGAGAGCGGTTCTACGGCAGAGGTGACAAAGCAGGTCAAAGAGTTTGTAAACAGGTATAACACGGTAGTCCGCAATTTGAAGAGCGGCGGCAGCAGGGTGGATAACAGCTATCTGAACCAGCTGAATGCAAGTGCTTCGATGCACAGGACTGCTTTACGGGCGAGCGGTGTCACCAAAAATTCGGACGGTACGCTTTCCATAGATGAAAAGGCACTGAACGGCGCCAGCCTGGAACAGCTTGAAAAAGCCTGGAACGGCAGTTCATCCTTCGCGGGAAAATCAGCTTCTGCGGCAGTCAATGTGGAGGCAAATGCGGTTAATGAATTAAACAGCATGGTGAATAATTCTTACAGTAATCTGCTGCGCGGCTACGGGTCGAGAGGGAACTATTTTAATTTCTGGTCTTAATGGTCCAGATCGCAGGGAGGCATTTTTATAAGAACACATTGGGTACAGGAAGAACAGCCGATTCAGTATCATGTGATCAAATGGCGCAACAGCGTTTTTCACAATCATGATACGGTACAAAAAAGAAAGCTGCTGGGCGGGGTATCCTTTGACGGCGGTGCAGGGGGCGGCGCAGGAACGACCGCCTCATCACAGACGGGTGTGCAGACAGCACAGCCGTCTTTTTCCCTTGGATCGGATTTGGGACCGGGAATCGGCACAGGTATCACAGGGTGGCAGACGGCGGGAAACGCGGCTGATGAAAAAAGCGGGACATCCGGTGTAAAAGACAGGAATGAGACCCAACGGGATACCGTCAGTATTCGGGCGGCATCTGTTCTGCCGGGGCATGAAGCGGTTTATTCGGATAAAATTACAATGGTTATTGATGAAAAAACTGGTAATAACGGACGTTTTGAAATTTTGAAAAAAAGGATTGGCAGGCTTGCCGACGGGATACAGACTTTCCTGCAGGGGACAGGAGCACGGGCGGATACGGGATACGGCCGCAGGCAAAAGAAGAAGGAAGGAGCGGGTACCAGACAGATCCGGAAAGAAAATGTGCTGGAAGCGACAGCAGAGGCGGATTATCTGTTGGATTCTTATAACCGGTATGGTGAGAGAAGCACGCTCGGAAAGCAGCAGGCTCCTGCAAAAAAGCAGGGACTCTATGAAACAGAAACAGATCAGACACAGATGAGAGAAAGGGCAGATCAGCCGCGATGACAGAAAAGAAAGAAAATGCGATCAAAATAGAAAAAATTTCGCTTCCGGCGCCGTTTCAGGAACGGATGCAAAACCTCCTGCAGGAAGAATACGATGACTTTATAGCGTCTTATGAAAGAAAAAGGTGGTACGGACTGCGCTATAATCCACTCAAATTTGGACAGCAATCCCAATATGAAACGGAAAAAGAGGCGTTCTTAAATGCGGTTCCTTTCACGCTGGAGCCGGTCGTATGGACAAAAGAGGGATTTTATTATCATCCGGAACAACAGCCGGGAAAGCACCCGCTTCACGAGGCGGGTTTATATTATATTCAGGAGCCGAGCGCAATGGCGGTCGTGGAAGTGCTTGCGCCAAAACCGGGGGAGAAGATTCTGGATTTATGTGCCGCGCCGGGCGGAAAGAGTACGCATATCGCAGGGAAGATGAAGGGAGAGGGCCTTCTCGTCTCCAATGAGATCAATGCCGGCAGGGCCAGGATCCTGTCTCAGAATATTGAACGGATGGGCATTGCCAATGCGGTGGTCTGCAGTGAGACGCCTGAACGGCTGGCGGAAGCGTTTCCGCAGTTTTTTGACAGGATCGTGGTCGATGCGCCCTGTTCCGGAGAAGGAATGTTTCGTAAGGAAGAAAATGCCATACAGGAATGGAGCCCGGAGAATGTCACGATGTGCGCTGACAGACAGAAAAAAATTCTGGAACAGGCGGCGCTCATGCTAAGGCCGGGCGGTGTTCTGGTATACTCGACCTGTACCTTTTCCGCCAAAGAGAATGAGGGAGTGATCAGTGATTTTTTAAACCGGCATGAGGATTTTTTCATTGAGAGGGCCGATCAGGAAGCCTTTTTTTCACCGGGGCAGGCGGCGTGGATTCCTAATCCTGCGCCGGGGCTGGAACATGCGATGCGCCTGTGGCCGCATAAAATAGCGGGAGAGGGACATTTTATCGTCAGACTGCGAAAAGAGGGCACTGCGTATGCTCTGCCGCCGGCAATATCGTCCGGGGGTGCGGAAAGCATAAGAACGTGTATGGATTTTCTGAGAAATGACCTTGGCCTATCAGCGCAGTTGATCGAAGACCTTGCCGGAAAGGGGCGTTTTTTCACCTTTGGGGAACAGATCTATCTACTTCCAAAACAGATGTTATCTATAAAAGGGCTGAAGGTGGTCAGACCCGGCCTTCATCTGGGAACGAATAAGAAGAACCGTTTTGAGCCGGCCCACGCGCTGGCGCTGTACCTGCAAAAAGAGCAGGCGCAGGCTGTCTGCGAACTGTCAGAAAATCAGACGGCAGGTTATCTGAGAGGAGAGACTTTTGCGTGCGATGCCTGCCTGAAAGG
Source organism: uncultured Lachnospiraceae bacterium (assembly GCA_947577185.1). Lineage (GTDB taxonomy): Bacteria > Bacillota > Clostridia > Lachnospirales > Lachnospiraceae > UBA3282. Next base: position 65,070 of record CANPUE010000003.1, read on the forward strand.
ATGGACACTCTTAACAGTAGAGGGCTTCACGATCGGATTTGGCAAAGCGGGAGGGGGCGTGATGAAAAATCACTATCCCAAAGGCCTGCGGAAATGCTATAATGGATAAAAAATGGATCAGGGAGGTATATTATGCCAAAATGGTTAGACGATGCAGTATTTTATGAGATCTATCCGCAGTCATTCAAAGACGCAAACGGAGACGGGATCGGAGATTTTGACGGGATCATAGAGAAGCTGGATTATATTAAGGAACTGGGCTGTAATGCGATCTGGATGAATCCCTGCTTTGATTCACCGTTTCGCGATGCAGGGTACGATGTGAGAGATTATAAGAAAACAGCAAAGCGGTACGGAAGCAATGAGGATCTTGTGCGTCTGTTTAACGAGGTACATAAAAGACAGATGCATATTCTGCTTGATCTGGTGCCCGGTCACACATCCGAGGAACATGCATGGTTTCAGGAGAGTAGGAAAGCAGAGAAAAATGAATTTTCAGACCGCTATATCTGGACTGATAACTGGTTTCATTCCCCGGAAGGTCTTAATTATGTGGCGGGTGAAAGCGATCGAGACGGCGTTTACGTGCTCAATTTTTTCAAATGCCAGCCGGCGCTCAACTATGGTTTTTTAAAGCCGGAGAGGCCGTGGCAGAAAGGGATTGATTCGCCGGAAGCCCTTGCGACGAGAGAAGCGTTAAAGGATATCATGCGTTTCTGGCTGGATCTGGGGTGCGATGGTTTCCGCGTGGATATGGCGGATTCTCTGGTCAAAAAAGACGATGAGAAGAAGAGCGGGACGGCCATGATCTGGCAGGACATCCGCCGGATGCTTGATGAATCCTATCCGGAGGCGGCGCTTGTTTCTGAGTGGAACAGGCCATATCTGGCGATACCTGCCGGATTCCATATGGATTTTTGTCTCGACTGGAAAGGAAACTGCTATAATCTTTTGATGCGGGATCTGGAAGACGGAAAGAACAACAGTTTTTTCCATAAAGAAAGCAGCAGGTCGGTGCTTGACTTTTTTGATGAATATCTGGACAGCTATGAAAAAATAAAAGAGATTGGTCATTACTGTCTGATCACGGGCAACCATGATACCATTCGTGCGGCCTATTATCTGGAAAACAGAGAATTAAAACTTGCTTATGCATTTTTGTTCACGATGCCGGGCAATCCGTTTTTGTATTATGGGGACGAGATCGGCATGCGATATCTTTCCCTTACGTCAAAAGAGGGCGGCTATACGAGAACCGGTTCCCGCACGCCCATGCAGTGGGATCACACGCGCAACCTCGGATTCTCTTCGGCGGATCAGGATGCATTGTATCTGCCTGTGGACGCGTCGGAGGATGCGCCGACAGTGGAAGTGCAGATGCAGGATCCGGATTCTTTATGGAATGTCGTGAAAGAGATATTGGCCATTCGCAGACAGCAGGCGGCGCTGCAGGAAAATGCCAATCTGGAACTGGTATATGCGAAAAGAGACGAGAGAACTTTCGCATACAGACGGGGAAATTTACTGATGGTGTGCAATCCGTCAGGAAAAGAGGCTGTCATTGAAGAAGCGGTGCTGAAAGAGCCGGAAAAACTATTTGAGATCGGCACAGCGTCTTACCAGGATGGGCGTTATGTGATGGGCGCGCAGTCGTTTGGCATCTGGGCGAAAAAAATGAGGTAGCACTTGTAAATTAACTCTGTCTGGAATATACTATATCTGGAGTGGTTTGTACGGGGAGCCTATAGATATGCTATTTTCCAGCACAGAGTTTTTGTTCCGGTTTTTGCCGGTTTTTATGATATTATATCTGTCAGTTCCCGAAAAATACCGTAATCTTGTGTTGCTTTCGGGGAGTCTGATCTTTTACGGAGTGGGAGAACCTTATTATGTTCTGCTGCTTATTTTTTCTGTTCTGGTAAATTATGGAATTGGCAGGCTGATTTTCACAAAAGAAAAGAAAACTGCAAAAATCGTACTGATTTTGTCCTTAGTCTATAATTTTGGTGTTTTATTCCTTTTCAAATACTGGGATTTTGTCGCGGAGGATCTCAACAGACTGCTTTCGGGAGAGAAAATTCCGATTTTATCGCTTACCCTGCCGCTGGGGATCAGTTTTTATACGTTTCAGATCGTTTCGTATTTGCTGGACTGCTATCGCGGAAAGATCAAAGAAGAACCGTCCCTTACCGCATTTGCCGCATATGTGGCGATGTTCCCGCAGCTGATTGCAGGGCCGATCGTCAAATATGAGGAAGTCGCCAGGCGGATGAAGGAACGCAGAATCAGGATCAGGGCGATCGAAAGCGGATTAAAGCTTTTTAGCATCGGTCTGGCTTTTAAAGTCTTGCTGGCGAATCAGATCGGCACGCTCTGGAACCATATCATGACAGCGGGGGCGGGGAATCTGTCTGCACCGGCAGCGTGGATGGGCGCCTTTGCCTATTCGTTCCAGATTTATTTTGACTTCTGGGGATATTCCCTGATGGCGAAAGGCCTCGGACGGATGTTGGGTTTCCGGATCCCTAAGAACTTTAATGATCCGTATGCATCCAGGTCGATTTCTGATTTCTGGAGAAGGTGGCACATCACCCTCGGCAGGTGGTTCAGAGAATATCTGTATATTCCGCTGGGAGGGAACCGAAAGGGTTTTTGGCGGACTCTGTTTAACCTGTTTTTGGTATGGACGCTGACGGGAATCTGGCATGGTGCAGGCAATAATTTTGCATTGTGGGGATTTTCTTTCTTTGTACTGATCGCTGTCGAGAAGCGCGGCTTTGGAAAGTGGCTGGAGCATACAAAAGTGGCGGGGCATCTTTATGTGATGCTTCTGATACCGGTCACGTGGGTGATCTTTGCCATCGATGATATGCGGCAGCTGGGACACTATTTGCAGAATATGGCAGGGATTCATGCCAATGGAGCGATCGTTGGCGGGACGCAGGTACTGCGGTATCTCAAAGAATACGGGGTGTTATTTATTTTCTGTATTTTGTTTGCGACGCCTTATCCGATGAAATTTTATCAAAAGCATAAATATAAATGGTATACTGTATTGGTAATCGTAATGATCTTCTGGCTTTCCGTCTATGAGATTATGATGGGGAGCAACAATCCGTTCTTATACTTCAGATTTTAGGATTTTATTCATGGAGGATTGGTGTGAAAAAAAAGATAAAGAAAATTGTACATAATTGCCCTTATATAACAGCGTTGCTGGGGACATGGCTCTTTCTGACAGCAGGTGGTATCGCCCTTTTGATCTATCGCGGTCATGGAGAGCATGACCCGAAAACATTCTGGGAACACCCGTTTTTTGCAGTTATTATGGAACAGGAAATACATGGCAGTGCTGGAAGCGCCTCGAAGGTGGAGGCGGCGATGGCCGGTGCGGACAGACCGGAAAAAAGCGACGGCGATCAGAATATAGATAAAATAACAAAAGTTACCTTAGATGAGACAGGGGATGGACCGTCCGGGATACGACAGACGGGAAACGTAAGAGAAAAGGAAGCAGATCCGGATCGGGCAGAGCCTGATACAGAACCGGGGCTGGTGCGGGAAAAACAAGTCAGAGGCAGAACGATTTTTGCGACTTACACACCGGTAGAGACGCATTCTATCTATTATACGGATGTGGGTGAAGTCGCGCTGACGACTGACTACCCTTATACGACGGTGGGGGAGGACTACTTTGAAGATGCAGCGTTCATAGGGGATTCGAGGACGCTTGGCATCTCGGATTATTCAGGGCTGGACGCCGATTTTTACTGTGAAAACGGCATGACAATCTATAAGATGTTTGATGAGAAGGGTATCGTTTATCAGAAGAGCGGCGAGAAGGTCAATTTACTTGAGGCTTTGCAGCAGAAGAAGTACGGAAAAATATACATCATGCTTGGTATGAATGAACTTGGATACCGGGACACTAATTATTTTATGGAAAAATACAAAGAGATTATTGAGCAGATCAGGGCGCTGCAGCCGCAGGGGATCATTTATGTGATGGCCAATCTGCATGTGAGCGAACAGAAAAATAATAACGAGACAGAGTTTAACAATATTAATATCAATGCAAAAAATGACGCGGCGGCAAAACTGGCGGACGGGGTGCAGGTTTTTTATCTGGACTGCAATCCGCTCTTTACCGATGACAACGGATTCTTAAAGGCGGATCTGACTTTTGACGGCGTGCATCTGTATGCGGACAGTTATACAGTATGGAAAACATTTTTGATGGAACACGGAGTAATCAGACAAGAAGATGGAAAAGCAGAGAAAAAATCCTGACAGGGATCAAAAGGAAGCGGTGCGGCTAAATAAATATCTGGCGTTATGCGGATACTGTTCGAGGAGGGACGCGGACCGGCTGATCGGACAGGGTGCGGTGACCGTCAACGGGGAAACCGCACAGTGCGGTATCCGGGTAACGAAAGAAGATCTCATTGCGGTATATGGAAAAGCGCTGCAAAGTCCTGAAAAAAAGGTGGTTCTGGCATATTATAAGCCAGTCGGCGTAGTCTGTACGCAGCGTGATAAACATGCAAAGGTCAAAGTGAGTGATATTTTAAAATATCCGGTACGGCTCACCTATGCGGGCAGACTGGATAAAGATTCCGAAGGCCTTCTTCTCATGACAAATGACGGAGATCTGATCGATGCGATGATGCGGGGAGCGAACGGGCATGAAAAGGAGTATTATGTGAAGGTGGATAAAGCGCTGACAAAGGAGGCGCTTTCGAAGCTGCAGGCAGGCATTTACTTAAAAGAACTGGGTCAGACGACAAGAGCCTGCAAGATCACGCAGCTTGGACCGGATACGATGCAGATGACCATAACGCAGGGACTCAACAGACAGATTCGCAGAATGTGCCGGGCGGCAGGATATGAAGTAAAAAAATTAAAGAGAACGCGCGTTATGAGTGTTACGCTTGCAGGCCTGAAACCGGGTGAATACCGCGAATTGTCTGAAGAAGAGACAAAACTCTTATACACAATGGCAGAAAGGAATATGGGACCACAATGCAGAATCAAAAAATAGAGCGGATGAAAGAGCTGGCGGCTTCATTGAACGCTGCTTCAAAAGCGTATTATGCGCAGGATATGGAAATCATGAGCAACTTCGAATACGATAACCTGTATGATGAGCTGTCTGCTTTAGAGAAAGAAACAGGCGTGACACTTGCGAACAGCCCTACAATACAGGTCGGCTATGAGGCGGTGGAGGAACTGCCCAAAGAACGGCATGAGAGCCCGATGCTCTCTCTTGGGAAAACGAAAAACAGAGAAGAGTTGCGCGATTGGCTCGAAGGAAAAGAGGCGCTTTTATCATGGAAACTCGACGGACTTACCGTTGTTTTGACATTTTCTGCAGGAAAACTTGCAAAGGCGGTCACGAGAGGAAACGGAGAAGTCGGAGAAGTCGTCACCAACAATGCAAAGGTTTTTCAGAATATTCCCCTGTCCATTCCTTTTCAGGGGGAACTGGTAATCCGGGGCGAGGCAGTGATCTCGTATTCTGACTTTGAAAAGATTAACAGCCAGATCGAGGAAGCAGAGAACAGATATAAGAATCCGCGGAATCTCTGCAGCGGTTCTGTGCGCCAGCTCAATAATGAGATAGCAGCGAACCGCAATATCATGTTTTATGCGTTCAGTCTCGTGCGGGCAGAGGGGGCGGACTTCCAAAATTCAAGAGAAAGACAGTTCGAATTCCTTGCAGAGCAGGGATTTGATGTTGTGGAATACCGTAAAGTGACACCGGAAACGATTCTGGAGGAAGTCGATTATTTTGAAAACCAAATTGAACATTTCGACATTCCCTCCGACGGTCTTGTACTCATCTACGAAGACATCGCCTACGGTCTTTCTTTGGGACAGACCGCCAAATTTCCCAGAGACGCGATCGCATTTAAATGGGCGGACGAACTTCGGGAGACGGTCTTAGAAGAGATCGAATGGAGCCCGAGCCGTACCGGGCTGATCAATCCGGTCGCGATTTTTGAACCGGTGGAACTCGAAGGAACGACGGTCAGCCGTGCCTCCGTACACAATATCAGTATTATGCGCAGTCTGAAACTCGGAATCGGTGACAGAATCAAAGTCTATAAGGCCAATATGATTATTCCGCAGATTGCGGAAAATCTGACCGGAAGCGATTCCATCGAGATACCCGACACCTGCCCGGTCTGCGGACAGCCCACAGAAATTCGTCAGATCAACGATGTGCAGTCGCTGTACTGTACGAATCCGCACTGTGAGGCGAAGCGGATCAAGTCTTTCACACTGTTTGTAAGCCGGGACGCGATGAACATTGAAGGCCTTTCGGAAGCGACGTTAGAAAAATTTATCGGCCGCGGTTTCGTTCATGAATATGCAGATATTTTTAAGCTGCACCGGTTTTCGGAAGAGATCGTGGAGATGGAAGGATTTGGAGAGAAATCCTGTCAAAATCTGCTTGCAAGTATTGATGCGGCGAGAAAGACGACGCTTCCACGCGTGATCTATGGACTCGGCATAGCCGGGATCGGTCTTGCGAACGCGAAAGTGATATGCAGATATTATCAGGATGACATCGAGATGATGAAGACGGTTCAGGCGGAGGAGTTAAGTGAAATAGAGGGGATAGGAGAAGTGCTTGCGGGTGCTTTTTGTGAATTTTTTCAAAAGGAAGAGAATCTGAACCAGCTCGAGCATCTGCTGGATGAGATAGAGATTGAAAAAGAAACAGTAGACGAGACCGGACAGACGCTGAAAGGAAATACATTCGTGATCACGGGCAGTCTTACCCACTATGAGAACCGTAATGAATTGAAAGCGGTCATCGAGACAAAGGGCGGAAAGGTAACAGGCAGTGTCACCTCGAAGACAACCTGCCTGATCAATAATGATGTCACATCCAATTCCTCCAAAAATAAAAAGGCAAAAGAACTTGGCGTCAGGATACTTTCGGAGGAAGATTTTATGAGGGAGTATCTGGAATAGCGTTATTCGATCGCCCTGATATCATACGGCGTCGTCTGGTACACATAATAATTCAGCCAGTTAGAATACAATAACTGTCCGGTGGAGCGCCAGTTGACGATCGGCGCTTTCGACGGGTCGTCATCAGGGAAATAGTGTGCGGGAATTTTCGGGTTCATGCCCTTTTCCAGATCCCGGTAATATTCTTTGGCTAACGTGTCAGAATCGTATTCGGGATGGCAGGTGACAAATAAATGACGGCTGTCGGTTGTCTTTACGATCGTTACTCCGGCTTCATCGGAAACGGCCATTAGTTCAAGTTCGGGAACGGATGCGATCAGATCCGGGTCGATGCTCATGGCACGTGACTGGGGGGCATAAAAGACATCATCGAATCCGCGAAACAGCGGAGAGGTTTTCTTCAACACTTTATGGGCATAGACGCCGGATAATTTCTCTTCCAGGTCATATCGGTTTAATCCATAGAGATAATACAGCCCGGCAAAGGCACCCCAGCAAAGATGGAGGGTGCAGTGAACGTGTGTCCTGCCCCATTCCATGATGGTGCACAATTCCTGCCAGTAAGTGACATCCTCGAATCTGACATAATCTAACGGTGCACCGGTAATGATCATGCCGTCAAATTTCCGGTCTTTGATCTGATCAAAGGTTGTATAAAAAGACTCCAGATGACTGGAATCAGTATGCTGTGGGATATAGCTTGCGGTCTGTAAAAATTCCACGCTTACCTGCAGGGGAGAGTTGGAAAGCTTGCGCAGAAGCTGTGTTTCCGTGATAACTTTTGTGGGCATCAGATTTAAGATAAGTACATTGAGCGGACGGATATCCTGATGGATCGCCCGATATTTGGTCATGACAAAAATATTCTCGCCTTCTAAAATTTTCCTCGCGGGGAGGGAATCCTGTATTCTGATCGGCATAATGATTCTCCATTCTACGGGCGTATGTTCACAGATTCAAATCTGCGGCCCAAGAATAACGATAACATAAAATGGTGCATTCTGCAAGCTTGCACAATTTTACAAAAAGGGATATAATAAAACAGACTGAAATTCAGTACGAAATTTACTTATGAGGTGTTGAGGGATGGAAACAGCATATCAAAAAGTCAAAGTACACAATGAATTAGAATGGTGTCAGGTTACGGACATGGAGACGAAGGAGCGCATTGAGAAGCTTTTGTTAAAAAACAGAGTTTCTTATTATGTAAAATGGGAGAAACCCGGATTTTTTTCCAGAGACAAATTCGGTACCTGCGTGTTTTGTGTCAACCAGCTTCAGAAAGAGATCGCGGATGAGGCGATACATTCCATGGTGGAAGCGGATAAGGAAAGGATTAAATTCATAAACCGTAAGCTGGACAAGATCTTTTATTAAATTTTTGTATAACGATCAGTTTTAGACGTACTGCGGGGAAATGAGGAAGATTATGAGCAGTCATTGTGATAGCTGTAGTCATTATGCTTATGATGAGGACTATGAATGTTATGTCTGTATGGTAGACCTGGATGAAGACGACATGGGACGGTTTCTCAGTGGAGGAAACTTTGACTGTCCGTTTTATCAGGCGGATGATGAATACAGGATCGTAAGAAAGCAGATGTAGCCGGAACGCGCCGGTACATCTGCTTTTTACGTCTGCCCATGCATGGGCAAAAGATCAGATCATCTGTCTTTCAGATTCTTTTGTGCCGTGGAGAGCATCAGCTTAATACGGTTGAGCTGGTTTACTTCGCTGGCGCCGGGATCGTAATCGATCGCTACGATATTAGATACAGGATAGCGTTTACGCAGTTCTTTGATAACGCCTTTTCCAACGACATGGTTTGGCAGACAGCCAAAAGGCTGTGCACAGACAATATTGTTGACGCCGTTTTCGATCAGTTCTACCATTTCTCCGGTAAGAAACCACCCTTCGCCGGTCTGATTGCCGATATTGACGATCGGTTTTGCATAGCCGACAAGGCGGTGAATGCTTACAGGCGGTTCAAAGTGCCGGCTTTTCTCAAAGGCTTTTGCGGCGCTTGAGCGCAGGGATTCGAGTGCGCGGATGCCCAATCCGGAGAAGATGGCTGTTTTCCTGCTTTTTCCCAGATGGTCAGCTTTATAAATCTGATTATAGAAACAGTAGAGCAGGAAATCAAGCAGGTCAGGGACGACAGCCTCAGCGCCTTCTGACTCTAATAATTCCACGAGATGATTGTTAGCCGCAGGGGCAAATTTCACAAGAATTTCACCGACAATACCGACACGCGGTTTTTTCTCATCCGTGACTGGGATGGTATCGAAGTCATGAATGATCTGGCGGCACATCTTACAGAAGGTAAAATAATTCATATGTTTTCCGGACACAAATTCACAGCAGCGCGATACCCATTTTTCATGCATGGCATTTACGGAGCCGGGCTCTTTTTCATAAGGGCGCATCCGGTAGACGCAGCGCATAAAGATATCTCCGAATACGGCGGCATAGGCGGCTCTGATCAGCAATTCGGCATTCAGATGAAATCCCGGATTGCTCTCGATGCCTGCAAGGTTCAATGAGATGACCGGAACCTGCGGCATACCGGCCTTTTCCAGAGCTCTTCTGATGAAACCGACATAATTGGTGGCACGGCAGCCGCCGCCTGTCTGTGTCATGATGATTGCGACCTGATTGACGTCATATTTCCCGGAGAGCAGAGCATCCATGATCTGTCCGACGACGATCAGTGAAGGATAACAGGCGTCATTATTTACATATTTCAGACCGGTATCTACCGCGTGCCGGTTATCATTGCCCAACACTTCAAAGTGATAACCACAGGCGCAGAAGGCGGCCTGCAGAACGTCAAAGTGGATCGGAGACATCTGGGGACAGAGAATGGTATAATTTTTGCGCATTTCTTCTGTAAAGACTGTCTTTTGGATCGCACTGGATCCGATTGTACGTTCTTTGCTTTGCTGTTCTTTTACCCTGATGGCGGACAACAGAGAACGTATGCGGATCCTGGCGGCGCCGAGGTTATTCACTTCATCTATTTTTAAACACGTATAAATCTTGCCGGAGCCGGATAAAATATCATTTACCTGATCCGTAGTGACGGCATCAAGGCCGCAGCCGAAGGAGTTCAGCTGGATCAGATCCAGATCATTTCTTGTCTTGACAAAACTTGCAGCGGCATAGAGTCTGGAATGATACATCCATTGATCCGAAACGATGAGCGGTCTTTCCGGTGCGGCCAGATGGGAGACGCTGTCCTCTGTCAAAACGGCAATATCGTAGGAAGTGATCAGTTCCGGGATACCGTGGTTGATTTCCGGATCGATATGATAAGGCCGCCCGGCCAAAACGATCCCTCTTTTATGATTTTCTTCCATATAGCGCAGGGCTTCCTCGCCTTTTGCGCGCATATCTGCTCTTGCGTGTTCCAATTCATCCCAGGCAGTCCGGCATGCGTCAATAACGTCTGCTATTGGTATGGATTCAAATTCTTTTGCAAGAGCATCCGTGACGGTCTGAAGGTCTTTGAAGGACAGGAACGGATTGCGGAAAAGCACCTCTCCGCGGCCGATCTCCTCCACGTTATTTTTAATGTTTTCGGAGTAGGAGGTTACGATCGGGCAGTTATAGTGGTCATTTGCCTCCGGAAATTCGTTGCGCTCATAAAATAATGCCGGATAGAAAATGAAGTCAACACCCTGTCTGATCAGCCAGGTCACGTGCCCGTGTGCCAGCTTTGCCGGATAACATTCTGATTCGCTCGGGATCGATTCAATACCAAGTTCATAGATTTTGCGGTTCGAACTTGGAGAAAGGATGACACGGTAGCCGAGCTTTGTAAAAAAGGTGAACCAGAAAGGATAGTTTTCATACATATTTAAAACTCTGGGAATCCCTACGGTACCTCTTGGCGCTTCATCCGCGGGCAGCGGTTCATAGGAAAAGAGGCGCGTCAGCTTATAATCGAATAAATTTGGGATGTTATTTTTCTTTTTGCTCCGGCCGAGCCCTCTTTCACAGCGGTTTCCGGAGATGTACTGACGTCCTCCCGTAAATTTATTGATGGTGAGGCGGCAGTTGTTGGTACAGCCTTTGCACTTTGCCATGCTCGTTTCGAACTGCAGGGTATTGATCTGATCGAGAGAGAGCATGGTCGTCTTTACACCTTCGTGGTAATTCTCCCTTGCAATCAGCGCCGCGCCAAAGGCGCCCATGATACCTGCGATATCAGGACGGATAGCCTCGCAGTCGGCAATCTTTTCAAAACTTCGCAAAACGGCGTCATTGTAGAAGGTGCCGCCCTGCACGACGATATTTTTGCCCAGTTCTGAAGCATCGGAGACTTTGATGACCTTAAAAAGCGCATTTTTGATCACGGAATAGGCAAGTCCCGCTGAAATATCGGAAACGTCTGCGCCTTCTTTCTGTGCCTGTTTCACTTTGGAATTCATAAAAACCGTACAGCGTGTGCCGAGATCGATCGGATGTGCGGCAAACAGAGCGGCATTGGCAAAATCTTCTACGCTGTAGTTTAATGACTTTGCGAAAGTCTCGATGAAAGAGCCGCAGCCGGAAGAGCAGGCTTCATTTAACTGTACGCTGTCCACGGTCTGGTTTTTGATCTTGATACATTTCATATCCTGACCGCCGATATCTAAAATACAGTCCACTTCGGGATCAAAGAAGGCGGCGGCATGGTAATGAGCCACCGTTTCCACCTCTCCGTCATCCAGCAGAAAAGCTGCTTTCATCAGAGCTTCCCCGTATCCGGTAGAGCAGGAGCGGACGATCTCCACGCCTTTTGGCAGGAGAGAATAGATCTCTCTGATCGAGCGGATCGCTGTCTTTAACGGACTGCCGTCGTTACTGCTGTAAAACGAATACAGCAGAGAACCTTCTTCGCTTACGAGAGCAATTTTCGTGGTGGTGCTCCCGGCGTCGATGCCGAGGAAGCATCTGCCCTGATATGCGGCAAGGTCGGCGGTTTTTACATGATGGACGGAATGCCTTTGTGCGAAAGCATTGTAATCTTCTTTGGAAGCAAACAGGGGTTCCATACGTTCTACTTCAAATTCCATTTTGATATCGCCGGAAAGTTTTTCCGTCATTTCCTGCATGGAATAACATGTGTTTTCACTGGCGTTTAAAGCAGAACCAATCGCGGCGAACAGATGTGAATTCTCTGTGTCGATAATGTGTTCATCATCCAGTTTTAATGTACGGATGAACGAGCGCTTCAACTCCGACAGGAAATGAAGCGGGCCGCCCAGAAAGGCGACATGACCTCGGATCGGTTTGCCGCAGGCGAGCCCGCTGATGGTCTGGTTGACAACCGCCTGAAAAATGGAAGCGGCCAGATCTTCTTTGGTGGCGCCTTCGTTGATGAGCGGCTGAATATCGGATTTGGCAAATACACCGCATCTTGCAGCGATTGTATAAAGCGAGTGGTAATTTCTGGCATACGCATTTAGACCGGAGGCATCCGTCTGTAAAAGCGCGGCCATCTGGTCTATGAAAGAGCCTGTGCCGCCGGCGCAGATACCGTTCATACGCTGTTCCACATTGCCGCCTTCAAAATAGATGATCTTCGCGTCTTCTCCGCCCAGCTCGATTGCGACATCGGTGACTGGGGCAAGCTCTTTGAGCGCAGTGGATACGGCGATCACTTCCTGTACGAAAGGGATGCCCAGGTGGTTTGCCAGCGTCAGACCGCCGGAACCGGTTATCACAGGGTGCAGGGAGAAGTTTCCCAATTGTTCATAGGCACTTTGTATTAATTCGGATAAAGTCTCCCGGATGTTGGCAAAATGTCTTTTATAGTCAGTAAAAAGAATCTGATGTCTGGCATCCAGAATTGCTATTTTGACTGTTGTAGAGCCAATATCAATACCGAGAGTATACTGTATCATCTGATTCACTGAATCGATCACTCCTTTAAAGATTCGGAAGATTTTTCTGACATGTGTCTGGATAAATCTACCTAATTAAATGCATTTTGACATGCTAAGTCATTATACGACAGTAATTTTGAAAAAGCAATCAGCACTTTACTGGAATTTTATGAAGATTTTAAAAGAGAAATATTAAATTTTTATGACTTTTGTGAATTTCGTCCGGGCGGCGTTTACTTTTAAAATAAGGGATGATAAAATATATTCATCTTTACAGCAGGTAATGCAGACTTAGAAAAGGAGCAAGGTTATCAATGATGAGTCCATTTGAAAAAAAGTTTGGAAAATATGCAATCAAAAATCTGTCTGTCGTGTTGATCATCTGTTATGCGGTCGGATATGTCCTGCAGATGATGTCTCCGTGGATCGCCGGCCTTTTATCCCTAAATCCGTATGCGATCCTTCATGGACAGGTCTGGCGGCTCGTGACATGGGTTCTGATCCCGCCGGCTGAATCCAATATTCTTTTTATGCTGATCATGCTGTATTTTTACTGTTCGATCGGTACGGCGTTAGAGAGAACCTGGGGAACTTACCGCTATAATGTCTATATTTTCGGAGGAATGCTTTTTACGGTCGCAGGCAGTTTCCTGCTGATGGGCTTTTCCTATCTGTTTTTACCGGAAGTGATCGAGTCAGGGGGCGGCGGGAACCTGTTCTTTGCGAGGGCGGCCGTTTATTTCAGCACATATTATATCAATATGTCCATCTTCCTTGCTTTTGCGGCGACCTTCCCGGATGTATCCGTACTGTTAATGTTCATCATTCCGGTGAAAGTAAAGTGGCTCGGCGTGATTTACGGTGTGATGTTAGTATTTTCTTTCCTGCAGGGAGGACTTTTTACCAGATTTGCGATTGCTGCGTCACTGCTTAATTTTGTCGTATTCTTCCTGACATCGAGGAACATGATGCACTTAAATCCGAAGCAGATACACCGCAGACAGGAGTTTAAACGGGATATCAGACGAAACATGGGCGGAATCACGAAGCACAAATGTGCGATCTGCGGCAGGACGGAAGTGGACAGTCCTGACATGCAGTTCCGGTTCTGCTCAAAATGCGATGGTAATTATGAGTACTGTGAAGAACATCTGTACACACATATGCATGTAAAAAAACAATAGAAACAGTAAATGTTACGGAAGGGGTGTTTCATGGACCGGGAGATTTTGTTTGCACAGGCTTTAGAGCGTGTGAAAAAAACTGCAAAGGAACAGGGAAACTGTATCTCAAAAGAGCAGGTGGAAGAAGCGTTTTCCCTTCTTTCGCTGGGGGATGAGCAGTTTCGGATGGTATATGATTATCTGCACAAACATAAGATCGGGATCGGAGAGCCAGTGAACCTCGATGATTATTTAAACGATGAGGAAGCAGATTATCTGGAAACCTATCTTCGGCAGTTACAGGAGCTGCCGGAGTTTTCCGAGGGTGAAAAGGAGGCGGTCACGCTTTCTGCCATGGCAGGGGATCCCGATGCGCAAAAGTGTCTGATCCAGATTTTTCTGCCGCAGGCTGCGGAGATCGCCAAACTATATGCAGGGCAGGGCGTGTTTCTGGAAGATCTGATCGGTGAGGGCAATGTGGCGCTCACGATGGCAGTCACCATGTTAGGGGCGCTTGAGCATGCATCAGAGGCGCAGGGAATGATCGGTAAGATGATCATGGATGCAATGGAGGAGTTGATTGCGCAGAACATTGAAGAGGCCGGTAAAGACCGGAAATTTGCCGACAAGGTCAATCAGGTTGCTGATAAGGCAAAGGAACTGTCGGAGGAACTGCGCCGTAAGGTGACGGTCGAGGAACTGGCGGACGAGACCGGAATGAGCAAAAAAACGATTCTGGACGCAATGCGTATCAGCGGAAATAAGATCGATACCATTCAAATCAAATAGCAGGCCGCTGTAAGCGGCCTTTGGCGCGTGGATGAAGCTGTATGGGGGTAATCATGGAAGCAGGACAGATGGAATACCAGGAGAATGATTTTAAATATTATATGCAGGATGTCAGTAATCTGTATCTGGGAGCGTGCTTCCAATATCGGGAACTGATGGAACATGAGATGGTTCCCTTTAAATTAAAAAGCATTATTGAGCATTACATCATGAAAGATACACAGATTGACAGCAGTACCTCGCTGGAGAGCCATTTTTATTATATCACACCAGATATGTTTTCGTATAAGACCTGGCAGCAGCTGAAAGCAAAGGTGAAGGTGTGTCTGCTGGTGTCAAAAAAACCGCTTTTTGGAAAAGAGAAAGTCGTATATCAAAGCCGTGTGATCCCATTGGACAAATTTGCACAGATGAATCTGGCGCAGAAGAAAAAGCAGGGGATCAAAATACAGGAGATCAGTGTCTCAAAACTGGCGCTAATGTCATTCAGTGTATGAATTTGACGGATCGTGCGATAACTTAAACTTGATTTAGCGCGGAAACTACTTGATTTTGACAATCGTTTCTGATAAACTGACATTGCCTAACAAATTATGGTAAAATTCCCCTTTTACACTGAACAGGTAGAAACGGTTTTATGTTTTTACCTGTTCTTTTATCATATTTTGTGTACTTTACTATTTTTTGCAGGAAGTGATATACTAGTATATCAGATCATTGCAAGACAAAAAATGGAATGACAATGGAATCAAAATTGAAGCATATAAAGAAAGGTAAGAAAAAATGCAGATAGAACAATTAAAGGCCTACACGATACTGGAGAAAAGAACAATAAAAGAGTTAAACTCCGAAGGCATGATACTGAAACACAACAAAACAGGGGCCAGAGTCGTACTGTTATCCAATGATGACAAAAATAAGGTGTTCTATATCGGCTTCCGTACGCCGCCCAAAGACAGTACGGGGGTTGCACATATCATTGAACACACCGTGCTGTGCGGTTCCGACAAATTTCCGGTTAAGGATCCCTTTATTGAACTGGCAAAGGGTTCTTTAAATACGTTTCTCAATGCCATGACCTATCCTGATAAGACAGTGTATCCGGTGGCAAGCTGCAATGACAAAGATTTCCAGAACCTGATGGATGTCTACCTGGATGCGGTTTTTCATCCGAATATTTATCATGAAGAAAAGATTTTTAAGCAGGAAGGCTGGCACTATGAGATGGAGAGCGTCGAAGACGAACTTACGATCAATGGTGTCGTCTATAATGAGATGAAGGGTGCCTTTTCTTCTCCCGACGATCTGCTTGAGCGGGAAATCATGAATTCACTGTATCCGCATACTTCTTATGCTGTGGAATCCGGCGGGGATCCGGATGTGATACCGGAACTTACCTATGGGGATTTTCTGGATTTCCACCGGAAATATTATCATCCGTCCAACAGCTATATCTATCTCTACGGTGATATGGATATGGTGCAGAAGCTTGCATTTCTGGATGAGGAATATCTTTCTGCCTATGACGCGCTCGAAGTGGACTCTGCACTTGCAGTAGAACCGCCTTTTGAACAACCGGTGACGGTATATAAGGAATATCCGGTCATGGAGAATGAATCGGAGGAAAACAGCACTTATCTGTCTTATAATATTTCTCTGGGAGACAGTCTGGACCAGACGCAGTATATCGCGTTTCAGGTGCTTGATTATGTGCTTTGCTCGGCGCCGGGTGCACCGTTAAAGCAGACGCTGATTGACAGAGGGATCGGCAAAGATGTCTACAGCATTTATGAAAGCGGGATCAAACAGCCTTATTTCTGTGTGGTTGCCAAAAACGCCAATAAAGGGCAGCTGCAGGAGTTTACGGATACCATTATCGAAACCCTGCAAGAGCTTGTTCAACAGGGAATTGATAAGAAAGCGCTGCGGGCAGGGCTGAATTATTATGAATTTAAGTTCCGTGAGGCGGATTTTGGTTCTTACCCGAAAGGACTGATGTATGGTTTGGAGATGCTTGACAGCTGGCTCTATGACGATGCCCGGCCATTTATCCATGTGGAAGCGGATGCGACCTATAAAACGCTCAAAGAAGCTGTGGATACAGATTATTATGAGAAGCTGATACAGGATAAGCTGCTGCACAATCAACATAAGACAAGGGTTATTGTAGAGCCTGTGAAAGGGCTGACGGGACGCAAAGAGAAAGAACTTGCCGACAGGCTTGCGCAAATCAGGGCAGAAATGTCAAAAGAGCAGCGAGAGGAAATCGTGGCGCAGACAGTGGCCTTGAGACAGTATCAGGAGGAAGAGGATACAAAAGAAAATCTGGCGAAAATACCGCTTCTTACACGGGCAGACATGAAAAAAGAGGCCGAGGGATATATCAATGAGGAGAAAAAAGTTGACGACACGGTACTTTTATACCATGATGTTTTTACAAACGGTATCGGATATCTGCGTTTCCTGTTTGACCTGCGGCAGGTTCCGGAAGCGTTGTTTCCCTATGTGGGATTGTTGAAGGCAGTTTTGGGACTTGTGGATACCACAAATTACACGTATGGAGAATTGTTTAATGAGATCAATATACAGACGGGCGGGATCAGCCCGGTAGTCAATACCTATCTCAATGCCGGGAATCTGACAGACTATACGGTTACGCTGGAGATCAAAGCGAAGGTGTTGTATGAAAATCTGGAAAAGGCATTTGCGCTTGTAAAAGAGATCGTGACGGGATCAAAATTCGATGACGGAAAACGTCTGCATGAGCTGGCAGCAGAATTTAAGTCTCAGAAGCAGGCAAATATGATGTCGGCAGGGCATTCCCTCGCCGCAGTACGCGCCCTGTCTTATCAGTCCAAAACGGCGGCGCTTGCCGATCAGATTAACGGGCTTCCGTTTTACCGAATGCTGGAAGAACTGGATCTTAATTTTGAAGACAAAAAGGAAGAACTGTCAGAAAACTTAAAACAGCTGGCGGCCTGTATCTTCCGTCCGGAAAATCTGATGGTCGATTATACGGCACAGCAGGAGGGACTCCGCGGTATTGAGCCGCTGATCCGAAATTTTCGGGACGGTTTATGTCATGGACCCGTACCGGCACAGACCTATGAGCCGAAACCGGTTAAAAAGAACGAAGGACTCATGTCCTCTTCACAGGTACAGTATGTCTGCAGGGCCGGCAACTTTACCCATAAGGGACTTGCCTACACCGGAGCACTGCGGGTATTAAAGGTAATGATGGGGTATGATTATCTCTGGACACAGGTGCGTGTGAAAGGCGGTGCTTACGGCTGTATGTGCCAATTCGGCCGGTCAGGAGAGAGCTATTTTGTTTCCTACAGGGATCCGAATCTGGAAAAGACGATCGAGGTCTATGAGAAAGCGGCGGATCATATCGGGAATTTTGATGCGGACGAGAAAACGATGACACAGTATATCATCGGCGCAGTCAGTGAGCTGGATATGCCGATGACGCCCGCGGCAAAGGGAATGTATTCTCTAAACGGTTATATGACACATTATACGTTTGATCAGGTACAAAAGGAGCGTGATGAACTGCTCGCAGCGCAGCCGGAGACGATTCGGGCATTGGCAGATCATATCCGTGCATTTATGGCGGACGACTGCCTGTGTGTTGTGGGAAATGAAGAAAAGATAAAGAAGCAGGAAACGCTGTTTGGAGAAACGGATTATCTGTTTCATTAAGCAGGAAGCAGTGAGTGCAAAGCCGACGGGACGGGGAAAGCGAAAGCGTCCGCGGCCGGGGAGGAAATAAATATGAAAGAACGCAGGAAAGACAGGAAACATTTCTGGCTGGCCGCAGGTCTTATTTTGACTGCGGCGCTTTTCACAGGCTGCGGCAGTACATACAGCGATAAGAATGCCGAAGCCAAATCCGGAGGGGGCCAATATGCCTCGGCGGATTTCGCAGCGCCTGCAGAAGAGGCCGTTAAGACAGAAAGTATGGAGGCAGATACTTTTGAACAGGAAGCAGGCGGGCAGACACTGGAAGAGAATGCGCAGGTATCGGAGCGGAAGCTGATCAAAACGGTTGACCTTTATGTGGAGACAGAGCATTATGACGAACTGCTCGCCGGTCTGGAAGCACAGGTCACGTCACTTGGGGGATATATCGAATACCAGTACCAGAATAACGGGAGCAGGTATTCCGGCTATGAGCAGTTGCGCGACGCCAGCTTAAACATCCGTATCCCGGCCGCGCGTCTGGATGAGTTTGTGGGAAAAGTAGGGGAAGTATCCAACATTACGAATAAAGAGGAACGAGTGGAGGATGTCACCTTACAGTATGTAGATCTGGAAAGCCGCAAAAAATCGCTTACGACACAGCAGAAGCGGCTCTTGGAATTGCTGGAACAGGCACAGACGGTAGAAGATATCATTGCGATTGAGCAGCGGCTTTCCGATGTGCGCTACGAACTTGAGAGCATGGAGTCACAGCTTCGGACACTGGATAATCAGATTGATTACAGTACGGTTCATATGAATATACAGGAAGTGAAAAGAATCACGCCGACACAGGAAAAATCGGCCTGGGATAAGATGAAGAGCGGATTTGTGCGGACAGTTTACCGCATTGGGGATGATATTGAGAACGGCTTTATCTGGTTTGTGATCAACATTCCCTATCTCATCATCTGGATCGTGATTCTATTCGCAGCCGTGCTGCTCATCAGAAGGATCGTCAGGAAAAGAAGACGTCAGGCTGTCTCCGGTAAGCGGGGCAGCGGACAGGAGATTCATATGCAAAAAGAAGAGGAAAAAGATGACAATGGACATGGAACAGAGCAATAAGCAGTTTAAGTCAGGTTTTGCGACACTGATCGGAAGACCGAACGTGGGGAAGTCTACTCTGATGAACCGTCTGATCGGACAGAAGATTGCAATCACTTCCAATAAACCACAGACGACCAGAAACCGGATTCAGACAGTATATACTTCGCCGGCCGGACAGATTGTGTTTCTGGATACGCCGGGCATTCATAAGGCGAAAAATAAGCTTGGAAGCTATATGGTGAATGCTGCCGAACGGACGCTCAAAGAAGTAGATGTAGTGATGTGGCTTGTGGAGCCGACGGACTACATTGGAGCCGGGGAACAGCATATTATCGGACAGCTGAAGAAAATAGAAACACCTGTTATACTTGTTATCAATAAGATCGACACGGTAAAGAAGGAAGAAATTCTGCGTTTTATCGATATATACAGGAAACAGATGGATTTTGCGGAGATCGTGCCGGTGTCAGCGAAGCGTGGTGATGGGACGGATGAATTAATATCGTGTGTTATGAAATATCTTCCGTACGGGGAGGCTTTTTACGATGAAGATACGGTCACGGATCAGCCGGTCAGACAGATTACGGCTGAGCTGATCCGGGAGAAGGCGCTTCGCTGTCTGGAAGAAGAGATACCGCATGGAATTGCAGTTGTTATTGAATCTATGCAGTACAGGAAACATATTGTGAATATCGAGGCGACAATTATCTGCGAGAAGGAATCCCACAAGGGGATCATTATCGGTAAGCAGGGACAGATGTTAAAAAAGATCGGGTCCCAGGCAAGGCCCGATATAGAAGAACTGGTGGAATCTCAGGTGAATCTGCAGCTTTGGGTCAAAGTGAAAAAAGACTGGCGGGACAGTGATTTTCTTCTCAAAAACTTCGGCTACCATTCAAAGGAGAACGAATAAAAGCAGATGGAAAACGAATAGAAAAAACAAAAAAAGCGAACCCTAATAGCATCAGTTGGTTAGGGGGCTTAAGATGAAAGAGACAAATTACTGGGACAGATTTCTTGCGACCGGGAGCATAAACGACTTCCTTTCCTACAAAAATCTGTCATTTGAAAATGCGGGAAATGTAGCAGGGAAAGAAACAGCAGCAGGGACAGATGTGAAAGACGGCAGGGCGGACGATCCTGTCACAGGAATGAGATCAGGTGGACATTCTCATGCAGGAGTATACAGAGATTACGGGAATGATTTTGAAGGCTGAGCCGATCGGCGAATATGATAGAAGAATAGTGATCCTGACGAAGGAAAAGGGAAAGATATCTGCCTTTGCGAAAGGCGCAAGAAAAACGAACAGCAGATTTCTGGCGGCGACCAATCCCTTTTCTTTTGGTCATTTTAAACTCTATGCGGGCAGAAGCTCTTATAATCTGCTTGAGGCGGATATCAGCAATTATTTTGAGGGACTCAGAAAGGATTTTGAGGGCGCCTGTTACGGGATGTATTTTTTAGAGGTGATGGATTATTATACGAGGGAGAATAATGAGGACAAAGAGATGTTAAAGCTCCTGTACCAATCCCTGCGTGCGCTGATGCACGAAAAGCTTCCCGACAGGCTTGTGCGCTACATATTTGAGATAAAGGCGATGGTTTTAAACGGTGATTTTCCCGGAATGCCCCAGGGGAAAAACTATGATGAATCAACAGGATATGCGGTGCATTATATCATGGCTTCTTCTGTGGAAAAACTCTATACGTTCACCGTAACAGACAATGTGCTGGCACAGATGAAAGAAATAGCCGATGATTACCGGATTCGTTTCATGGACAGACCATTTAAGAGTCTTGAAATCCTCGATAATCTGTAAGATGCGTGTTGAAAATATTCTTTAAGTCGGCTATAATAGCTAAAGTATCTGAATTTGATCTGATGAAATCAAGGTATGGAAAAAGGTAATGATATGTCCGCTTTTTACGGACGGAGGAGATATTATGCGGAGAGGAAAAAGAATGGCTGCGGCGGCAGTGCTGGCATGTGCGCTGATCCTGACCGGCTGCGGCAAAGAGAAAACGCCTGAGATGGATACGGTTTCCATTCAGACGGACGGTTCGATCAGGCAGACGATCATTGGGCAGTTTGAGAAACATTATTATGATGTAGACGAACTAAGCAGCATGGCAAAAGAAAAGGCGGGCCGGTACAGTGATGGTGCGGAAGAGATTGTCTGTGAGTCGGTGGAAAATCAGGACGGGAAGATCGTGATTCAGATGGTCTACCAGTCGGGAGAGGACTATACCAGATTTAATAACAGGGAATTTTTCTGCGGAACGGTTGCCGAAGCATGTGCGCAGGGATATTCTTTTGGCGGGATGGTCGGAAAAGACGGAGACAGTATAGCGGAGGATGAAATCACCTCTGCGGGAGACAATCAGGTAGTCATCGTGCAGACAAAGCCCGGCGAAGAACTGGATGTCAATGTGTACCGCAAGATTTTGTATGTGAGCGGGGATATTACGCGTTCCGGCAAGACGGATGCGGTCATTGCCGGAAGTGAAGAAACGAAAATTTCCTATATCATATTCTAGTATATTAGCATATTCTGAAATTTTCTATTAGTATAAATATCATTTTCTGATGAGGAAGGAGACAGTTATGGAAAAAACAATGGAGAAAATCGTGGCGCTGGCAAAGGCGAGGGGATTTGTGTATCCCGGTTCGGAGATTTACGGCGGTCTTGCCAATACGTGGGATTTTGGAAATCTGGGCGTGGAACTGAAAAACAATATCAAGAAGGCATGGTGGCAGAAGTTTGTGATGGAAAGCCCTTACAATGTGGGTGTGGACTGCGCGATCTTAATGAATCCTCAGACATGGGTGGCGAGCGGCCATCTGGGAAGTTTTTCTGATCCGCTCATGGACTGCCGGGAATGTCATGAAAGATTCCGTGCCGATAAGATCATAGAGGATTACGTGGCCAATGAGGGGATTACGCTGGAAAGTTCTGTGGACGGATGGAGCCAGCAGCAGATGAAGGACTTTATTGAGGAGCACCAGATTGCCTGTCCTACCTGCGGAAAACACAATTTTACGGATATCAGGCAGTTTAATCTGATGTTTAAGACCTTTCAGGGTGTCACTGAGGATGCGAAAAATACAGTTTATTTAAGGCCTGAGACCGCGCAGGGTATTTTCGTTAATTTCAAGAATGTACAGCGTACTTCCCGCAAGAAGATCCCGTTCGGCATCTGTCAGGTGGGCAAATCGTTCCGGAATGAGATTACACCCGGTAATTTTATTTTCCGTGTCAGAGAGTTTGAGCAGATGGAGATGGAATTTTTCTGTGAACCCGACACAGATCTGGAATGGTTCGCATACTGGAAGAAATTTTGCATTGATTTCCTGAAGAATCTGGGCATGAAAGAAGAAGAGATGCGTGTCCGTGATCATGATCCGGAAGAACTGTCTTTCTATTCTAAGGCAACTACGGACATTGAGTTCCTGTTCCCGTTTGGATGGGGGGAACTGTGGGGAATCGCTGACCGGACCAACTATGATCTGACACAGCACCAGAATACTTCGGGAGAAGATCTGTCTTATTTTGACGATACGAAAAATGAAAAATACATTCCTTATGTCATAGAGCCGTCCCTGGGTGTGGAGAGGCTTTTCCTGGCGATGTTATGCGGGGCCTATGATGAAGAAGAGATCGGAGAGGGCGACGTGCGTACAGTACTGCACTTCCATCCGGCGATTGCGCCTGTCAAGATCGGTGTGCTTCCATTATCCAAGAAGCTTAACGAAGGTGCGGAGAAGATTTTTGCACAGTTATCCAAAAAGTATAACTGTGAATTTGATGACAGGGGAAATATCGGCAAACGTTACAGAAGACAGGATGAGATCGGGACGCCTTTCTGCGTTACATACGATTTCGATTCGGAGAATGATCATTGCGTGACGGTGCGTTTCCGTGATTCCATGGAACAGGAGCGTGTGGAGATCGAGAAACTTTCAGACTATTTTGCGGATAAATTTGATTTTTAACGGCTGTGAAGTTTAGGAAGCATGGAGGATAGGAACAAGTGATGAAAAAATATGGTGTGAATGAACTGCGGCGGATGTTCCTCGAATTTTTTGAAAGCAAGGAACATTTGAAGATGAAGAGTTTTTCTCTGGTGCCGCACAATGATAACAGTCTTTTGCTGATCAATTCCGGTATGGCGCCGCTAAAGCCCTATTTTACGGGACAGGAAATCCCGCCGAGGCGCAGGGTGACGACGTGCCAGAAGTGTATCCGTACGGGCGACCTGGAAAATGTCGGCAAGACGGCCAGACACGGCACCTTTTTTGAGATGCTTGGCAATTTCTCGTTTGGGGATTATTTTAAGCACGAGGCGATCGCGTGGTGCTGGGAGTTTTTGACAGAGGTTGTGGGACTGGATGCGGACAGACTGTATCCGTCAATCTATCAAGAGGATGAAGAGGCGTTTGAAATCTGGAATAAAGAGATCGGGATCGCACCGGAGAGAATCTTCCGTTTTGGCAAAGAGGACAATTTCTGGGAGCACGGTTCCGGTCCCTGCGGTCCCTGTTCGGAAGTCTATTATGACCGCGGGGAAAAGTATGGATGTGGGAAACCGGACTGTACGGTAGGATGTGACTGCGATCGTTACATGGAGATCTGGAACAATGTCTTCACCCAGTTTGACAATGACGGTAAAGGGAACTATACGGAACTGGAACAGAAAAACATTGATACCGGCATGGGACTGGAGCGTCTTGCATCGGTTGTGCAGGATGTGGATTCCATCTTTGATGTCGATACGGTATGTGCGCTCAGAACGAAAGTGTGTGAAATAGCAGGCGTTACTTATAAAGAAGATTATGACACGGATGTTTCGATCCGTATCATCACAGATCATATCCGTTCTGCTACTTTTATGATTTCCGACGGTATCATGCCCTCTAACGAAGGGCGCGGCTATGTTCTGCGCCGCATTATCAGAAGAGCAGCGAGACAGGGCAGAAAGCTGGGCATTCAGGGGACGTTCCTTGCGAATTTGAGCAGTACTGTGATTGAAGGTTCCAAAGACGGTTATCCGGAACTGGACGAAAAGAAAGAGTTTATTTTCAATGTGCTCACACAGGAAGAAAATAAGTTTAACAAGACGATCGATCAGGGTCTGAATATTTTGCAGGAAATGGAAGAGAAACTGTCAGAAGCGGGAAAGAAAGAACTTTCCGGCGAGGATACCTTTAAACTATATGATACTTACGGATTTCCGATTGACTTGACGAAAGAGATTCTGGAGGAAAAAGGGTTTGCCGTCGACGAGGCAGGTTTTGCGGCGGCCATGAAAGAACAGAAGGAGAAAGCGCGCAAGGCACGGAAAGCGACGAATTATATGGGTGCGGATGTGACGGTATATGAGTCCATTGATCCGAACGTGACTTCTGTGTTTGTCGGTTACGATTCTCTCGTGCATGAATCTGAAATTTCCGTACTGACAACGGAGACGGAACTGGTGGAGGCGCTCACGGACGGGGAGACCGGTACGATCTTTGTCAATGAAACGCCCTTTTATGCGTCGATGGGCGGGCAGGCTGGTGATGTGGGTGTGATCCGCAGTAAAGACGGCGAATTTAAGGTAGAAGATACCATTCATCTGCTCGGCGGCAAGGTGGGACATATCGGCCATGTTGTTTCCGGCATGTTCAAAACAGGAGATACTGTCACTCTGGAAGTAGATGAGGCGAGAAGAGGTGCGACATGCAAGAACCACAGTGCGACGCATCTGCTGCAAAAAGCGCTGCGCATGGTGCTCGGTACGCATGTGGAACAGGCGGGATCCTATAATGACGGGGAGAGACTGCGTTTTGACTTCTCTCATTTCTCAGCCATGACAGCGGACGAACTGGCTAAAGTGGAGCAGATCGTCAATGAGAAGATTGCAGAAAATATAACAGTTGTTACGGAAGTGCTGACGATAGAAGAAGCAAAGAAGACCGGGGCGATGGCGCTCTTCGGTGAAAAGTACGGGGAAAAAGTGCGCGTCGTGGAGATGGGTGACTTTTCCAAAGAGTTCTGCGGCGGTACGCATGTTAAAAATACAGGTGTTATCTCTGCGTTTAAGATCCTTTCCGAGAGCGGTGTTGCGGCCGGTGTCAGAAGGATCGAGGCTTTGACCGGGGACGGCGTCAGAAAATATTATGCGGGACTGGAGACAAGGCTGGAGGAAGCTTCCAGAATCTTAAAAACGACACCGGCGGCGCTGACTGAGCGGTGCGCTCATCTGATGAGCGAAATGAAGGCTTTGCAGAGTGAGAACGAATCTTTAAAGAGCAAAGCGGCCAAGGACGCATTGGGCGACGTCATGAACAAAGTAAAAGAAGTAAAAGGAATCAAATTGCTGGCGGCGAAAGTATCCGGCGTGGATATGAACGGTCTGCGCGATCTGGGAGACCAGCTGAAAGAAAAATTGGGTGAAGGCGTTATTGTCCTGGCATCGGATCAGGACGGGAAAGTGAATCTGATCTCCATGGCAACGGATGGTGCGATGGCTCTTGGCGCCCATGCAGGCAATCTGATCAAAGGGATCGCAGGGCTTGTCGGCGGCGGCGGCGGCGGAAGGCCGAATATGGCGCAGGCAGGCGGCAAGAATCCGGCAGGCATCGACGCGGCGATTGAAGAGGCGGAAAACGTATTAGGGGCACAGGCGAAGAATTAAAATTATTAATATAACAGGAGGTATCTCATGAATATTTTGGTCATTAACTGCGGCAGTTCTTCGTTGAAGTTTCAGTTGATTGACGCGGTGACAGAGGAACTGATCGCAAAGGGGTTATGCGAGAGGATCGGGATTGAAGGCAGTAATCTTGTTTATCAGCCGACAGGAAAGGAAAAGGTAGAGACACAGACGCCTATGGAAGATCATACACAGGCGATCAGGCTCGTGTTAAACGCCCTGACGGATGAAAAAACGGGTGTTGTCAAATCCTTGTCGGAAATCGGCGCGGTAGGCCACCGGGTGGTACACGGCGGTGAGAAATTTGCTTCTTCCACGGTCATTACCGATGAGGTGATACAGGGGATCACAGACTGCAATGATCTGGCTCCGCTACATAATCCGGCCAATCTGATCGGCATTGCGGCATGCAAAGAGCTGATGCCTGATACGCCGATGGTGGGTGTGTTTGATACGGCATTCCATCAGACAATGCCAAAGGAAGCCTATTTATATGGATTACCGTATGAATATTATGATAAATATAAGGTGAGAAGATACGGTTTTCATGGAACGAGCCATTCCTATGTTTCCAAACGTGCGGCAGAAGTTTTGGGACAAAAGTATGAGGACCTGAAGCTGATTGTCTGTCATCTGGGAAACGGCGCCAGTGTATCTGCGGTAAAGAACGGGAAATGTATCGATACTTCCATGGGGCTTACGCCGCTTGAAGGACTGATTATGGGAACACGCTCCGGTGACATAGACCCGGCAATCATTGAGTTTATAGCCCATAAAGAGGGGAAATCCATTGATGAGGTCATGGCGCTCTTAAATAAAAAGTCCGGTGTGCTGGGACTCTCCGGCGACCTTTCTTCAGACTTCCGTGATCTGCAGAAAGCCTATGAGAACGGGGATGAAGCCGGTATCCGAACGATGGAGACATTTGCCTACCGTGTGGTTAAATACATCGGCGCTTATGCGGCGGCGATGAATGGCGTGGATGCGATCTGCTTTACAGCCGGCCTTGGTGAGAACAGTCCGTTTATACGTGACATGATCTGTAACAGACTTGGCTACCTGGGTGTGACATTGGAGGAAGAACAGAATGCAAAGCGCGGAGAAGACCTGATCATTACGACACCGCAGTCAACTACGAAAGTACTGATGATTCCGACAAACGAAGAACTTGCGATCGCAAGAGAGACGTTTGCGCTGGTGAACCAGGCAGGCTGACCTTTTCTGAGCAAATTCCATGATGGCAGAGCAAAATCTGACAGTTTGCCTGCCGTTTAGCGTAAGTCGCCTGGGAATGGAGAAAAAAATACAAAAGCAAATAAAACGGGAGGGCAGTTTGACGAGAACCCTCCTGTTTTGTTTTTTCGTTTATATTTTATTTTGAATAGAGTAGACTTTTGCATCCGGATATGATATACTGCCTTTAACACCTGCAGACACAGGAAAGGAGGAGACGATATGACAGAAAGCCAAAAACTGGATCTGCTGCTTGGAACGGCAGAAAAGATTGACCGGAAACTGACAGCTATGGATCATAAGATGATGAATCTGGATGAGAAAGTAACTGTTCTGGATGGGAAAGTAACTGTTCTGGATGAGAAAGTAACCGGCCTTGAGAAAAAAGTAACGATTCTTGAACAAAGAGTAACGGGGCTTGAACAAAAGGTAACAGTTCTTGAACAAAGAGTGACAGGCCTTGAGCAGAAGGTAACAGTTCTTGAACAAAGAGTAACAGGCCTTGAACAAAAAGTGGTGGGTCTCGAAAAGGATATGCTTGAAGTGAAAGCTGATTTGAAGCTTTTACATCGGGATGATGTTTTGATTCTTGATGAAGTGGAAAGAGTACATGCCATTTTGGATCTGCACAAATCCGACACAAAAGCGCATTCGGCATGACCGTTTTATGAACAGGCATGTTTTTATGCTGTGCGCGGATGCGCAGACGTGTGATTCTTTCATCTCTGAAAATCTGTGAAGTGTTGTTTTTACGACCACTTATCTGATGATGTCTTTGTGATAACGCAGTTTATTTTCCTATTATGTAACTTACGATTCATTTTTGCATCTTACCGTGCCCTTTCTTGTCAAAAGCAGAAAAGGGATCTATACTGACCTCAACATTATAACTGCAGGTGTATAAGTTATCCGGCTTTTTCAGGCGACAGCAGGGTCTGGCGGGCCGGGACGGATTGGAGGACGGTATGGAGACCATTATCAGTGTACGGAATTTAAAAAAGTATTATAGAGGAGTCAGGGCGGTAGACGATATCAGTTTTGAGATACATAAGGGTGAGTTGTTCGGCTTCCTGGGTATTAACGGCGCCGGGAAGTCAACAACGATCCATATGCTCTGCACGTTGTCGGCACCGACGGACGGTGACGCTGAAATCTGCGGATACAGACTCGGGAGTGAAAATGAGATGATACGGGAGAAGATCGGCGTCGTGTACCAGAACAATTGTCTGGATCATAATCTGAGTGTGAAAGAAAACCTGATGATTCGGGGTTCCCTTTATGAAAAAAATAAGCGCAGATTAAAAAGCAGGATTCTGGATGTGTGTGGGATTCTGGAGCTGGAAGATGTGTATGGGAGAAGATATGCGAAACTTTCCGGCGGACAGAAGAGGCGCTGTGAGATCGCGCGGGCGCTTTTAAATACACCGGAGATACTTTTTTTGGATGAGCCGACGACAGGGCTGGATCCGGCGACGCGGAAAAATGTCTGGCAGAGCGTAGAGCGGCTTCGCGGCGATATGAAAATGACGGTATTTCTCACTACACATTATATGGAGGAGGCAGCGTGGGCATCGGATATTGCCATCATTGACAGCGGGCATATTAAAGAGAAGGGGACACCATATCAGCTAAAAGAAAAATATGCGAAAGATAAGCTGATGCTGATCCCAAAGCAGGCATGCCGGGAGGAATTGTGCAAAGAACTGCAAAAAGCAGGAAATGGCTTTCTGCAAAAAGAAGACTATGTTGTTCTGGAGATAAAAAACAGTCTGCAGGCAGTGCCGCTCTTACAAACACTACAGGGGATGTTAGACGGGTTTGAACTCGTGCAGGGTTCGATGGACGACGTTTTTTTGAATGTGACGGGGAAAAATCGAATAGAGGAAAAGAAAGGTGCGTGATCGGAATGAGAGCAACAGGAAATCTGGTAAAAAGAAATGTACTGATGTTTGTGCGGGATAAGGGAGCGGTATTTTTTTCTGTTTTGTCGATGTTGATTGTGCTGGGGCTTATGGTTCTGTTTCTGGGCGATATGAACAGTAAGGAGATCGTGGATTTACTGGCACAGTTTGGAGGGGAGCGCGATACGGCGGCAGACAGGGCGCACGCCGGATATCTGGTGCAGATGTGGACGTTAGCCGGTGTTTTGCTTGTCAATGCGGTGACTGTGACAATGACGGTTATGGGCAGGCTGATCGAGGATGAGACACAGGGAAAGCTTGCAGGTTTTTATATTACTCCGGTTAAGCGTGTACAGATTGCGCTGGGCTATGTTTTATCAGCATGGCTGATCGGAATCGGTGTTTGTCTGCTGACGTTAGCCGTGGCACAGGGCTATATGGCGGCAGTGGGACGTCCGCTGCTTACGGGGACTGCATGGCTGCAATTAACGGGAATGATAATATTAAATACGTTTCTCTATGCCTCATTTGCGTATCTGCTGTCGTTTTTCATCCATAGTGAGAGTGCATGGAGCGGCCTGCTCACCGTAGTCGGAACGTTAGTGGGATTTGTCGGGGGCGTTTACCTTCCGATGGCGATGCTTCCGGAGAAAGTTGCTGTGTTGCTGAAATATCTGCCGGCATTGCATGGCAGTGCCATGATGCGCAGCATTTGCGTGAAAGAGGCCGTAAAAATTACGTTTGAGGGTCTTCCGCGGGAAGTGCTTACCGCTTATAATGAAAATATGGGAATCGCAGTCTCAATGAACGGAGAGACCGTACCGGTCAGCGTACAGGCCGTCAGTCTGTTTTTTCTGAGTATTGTAATGATCGCGGCGGCGGCACTCATCAGCCAAAAGAGGGAAGTACGGGACCGGTAAAGGGATTGATGGCGGGAGGAACACGTGAAAATTATCATAGAAGATATTGGCCCGGATGATGAGGAAGAGATCATTATCCGGTGCAGGGAAGTGGACGAAACGATCATGCGGTTCGTCAACAGGTTAAAGATAAAGAAAGAAAAACTGGCTGTCAGGCAGGGAGAGAAGATCATGCAGATAGAACCGGGAGATGTCTACTATTTTGAAGCGGTGGACAATAAAGTTTTTCTCTATCTGGATAAAAATGTGTATGAGACAAGGCTGAAACTTTACGAATTGGAGAGACGTTTTGCGGGAACAGATTTTTTCCGCGTTTCGAAGTCCGTGATTTTAAACCTGGTCAAAGTGGAGAATTTTTATCCGGCATTTAACGGACGGTTCGAGGCACTGATGAAAAACGGAGAGCGGATCATTATTTCGAGGCAGTATGTACCGCTGTTAAAAAACAAGCTTGGTTTATGAAACAGCCAGCAGAAAGGATGACACGTCAGATATGTCAGATCTGGTAGATAAAATAAAATCGATGATAAAAACTTTTTCTTATGTGACGACCGGTGTGCTGTTTTCGACGGCTCTGTTTATTTCTGTATTTAAGCCGCAGGCGAGTCTGGATGTCACATTGCTTTGGCAGATTTTGTGTACAACACTGATCTGCACGCTGGGAAATCTTCTTTATCCGTCCAGGGAAATCAGTACAAAGCAGATCGTGATCCGCATGTTCATACATTATCTGTATATCCATGTGGTGATATTCAGCTGTGCGTACTTCTTTGACTGGTTTGAACTTAATAACGGACAGATGCGTGTTTTCATGTTCATCTGTATCACAGTGGTCTTTGCGGCAGTTTCCTGGTTTACCTGGCATGAGGATAAGAAGACTTCGGAACTGCTGAACCATTCTCTGGAGAAATACCGGAAGCGGGAATGAGCCGGAATGGTATTAGCCCGGCCAGTTTCATTGAGTGAAAATAGAATATAGTACTTGACAATACCTGTATCATTGTATACAATCATACGGAAAAGTCAGGGAAAGGGTGGGTACTATATTATGGAAAATAACTTTAATGATTACCTGGAAGACCGTTTTGAGAATCGTCCTATCTTTTTAAACCAGAAGAACAATCTGTTGGAAATCGAAGAACATATGTATATTCTGGATGATGTCAAAAAACCGAATGTCTTCCGCAGGATGTTCCCCTATTCGGAAGTTCCTAAGATTCCGTTTAATGACAGAATCGTACCACATAATATGCCGAAAGAAATCTGGATCACAGATACAACGTTTCGTGACGGCCAGCAGTCGAGAGCGCCGTATACGACTGAGCAGATTGTGACAATATATGATCATTTACACAGGCTGGGAGGCCCTCAGGGAAAGATCCGCGCCTGTGAATTTTTCTTATACAGTAAAAAGGACAGGGACGCTGTATATAAATGCATGGAACGCGGCTATCAGTTTCCGGAGGTTACAAGCTGGATCCGTGCTAACAAAGAAGATTTTAAGCTTGTAAAAGAGATCGGTATGAAAGAGACCGGCATTCTGGTAAGCTGTTCCGACTATCACATATTCTTAAAAATGAAGATGACGAGACGGCAGGCTATGGATCACTACCTGTCTGTGATTCGTGACTGTCTGGAAGAGGGGATCAGTCCGCGCTGTCATCTGGAAGATATCACCCGTGCGGATATTTACGGATATGTGGTGCCCTTTTGCATGGAACTGATGAAATTAATGCAGGAATATCAGATTCCGATCAAAGTCCGTGCCTGTGATACGATGGGATACGGCGTGAATTATCCGGGAGCCGTGATTCCGCGTTCGGTACAGGGGATCATTTATGCCCTGAACAAACATGCCGGTGTACCGGAAGAACTGATTGAATGGCACGGTCATAATGACTTCTATAAGGCAGTTACAAACTCCACAACAGCATGGCTGTATGGCTGCGCCGGTATCAACACCTCTCTGTTTGGGATCGGGGAGCGGACCGGCAACACGCCGTTAGAGGCAATGGTATTTGAATATGCCCAGATTAAGGGGACACTTGACGGCATGGATACGACAGTCATCACGCAGTTAGCGGAGTATTATGAGAAGGAAATCGGCTATCAGATTCCGGAGAGGACCCCGTTTGTCGGCAAAAACTTTAATGTGACCCGTGCGGGCATCCATGCGGACGGACTGTTAAAAAATGAAGAGATCTATAATATTTTTGATACAGACAGATTTTTAAACAGGCCGGTGCTGTGTGCAATCTCCAACACGTCCGGACTGGCTGGTATCGCACATTGGATTAATACCTATTTCAAATTAAAAGGGGATGATCAGATCACAAAGAACTGTGAGCTTGTCAAAAGGATCAAAGAAGAAGTCGATGCAGAGTACGAGGGCGGCCGCGTGACAGTTATGACAGATACAGAGATCATAGATAAGATGGAACGCATTTGTGGAGATCTGGGGATCACGGTCGGCGGACAGATCGGAAATAAAGAAGAATAAAAATCCGGTTGACAAACTCAGATGTGCTATGTATAATATTGGAAGTGTGAATAGGAGCCAACTATGTTCATAAATTTATCTGACGTATTAACATCCGAAGACAGGGTTCTTACCATGCAGACAGAGACGGATATGACGGAAGTTTCTATCGGCGGGCAAACCTTTCAGATCCTTAAAAAGTCACCGGTACGATTTGTTTTTACCAATACCGGTAAAAACAAAGCAGTGATAGACGGACAGGCCGAGATGACTTTTGCCATGAACTGTGACAGATGTTTACAGTCTTTAGAACGGGAAATGAATCTTCAGTTTTCCAGAGAGATTCATGCACCGGAACCGGATGGCGGATTATCCAAAACGGCGGATGCGGCAGATGATGACCAGTCCTTTATGGAAGGGTATCAGTTGAACGTTGAGGACTTATTATACAATGAGATCATGATCAACTGGCCACGGAAGGTACTATGTAAGCCGGACTGTAAAGGAATCTGCATGCAGTGCGGAAAAGATTTAAATACAGGGAGCTGCGGATGTGATACATTCGTCCCCGACCCCCGGATGGCAGTGATAAAAGATATCTTTAACGCGAATAAGGAGGTGTAACGATGTCTATTTGTCCTAAGAACAAATCTTCCAAAGGAAGAAGAGATAAGAGAAGAGCAAATTGGAAAATGACTGCTCCTACTTTGGTAAAGTGCAGCAAATGCGGTGCTCTGATGGTACCTCATAGAGTATGTAAAAAATGCGGCACCTATAACAAAAAAGAGATCATTGCTGTTGATTAATTGCAGACAGAGCGGAGAAATCAAGGGATTGAGAACGTATTCCCTTGATTTTTTTTAGTTAGACGGAGTTTGGAATTTCCGTCGAAATAGTCTAAAAAACTTGATTTTTGAACTATGGTTTAGTATATTAGTGTGAGAAGTACTTCTATGACTCATGCCAGAGGGCATTTCGTCGGAAATACTACGGCTTGCGATGCAAGTCTTTCTCGCAGGAAAGACAGGCTCTGCCTGTCTTGGGATTGATGTTCAGGATCAGGAAAGGATACGGATAAAGGCATGGGAGAATTTGTAAATGTGGCAGTAGACGCGATGGGTGGGGACAATGCGCCCAAAGAGATCATCAAAGGCGCTGTGGAAGCTGTTTTGGAGAGCAGTAAGGTCAGAGTATACCTGGTGGGAAAAGAAGAGGCGATGAAAACAGAACTTGCCGCTTATACTTATCCGCAGGAGCAGGTCGTGCTGGTACGTGCCGATGAGACGATCGAAACCGCAGAACCTCCCGTTATGGCGATCCGTAAGAAAAAAGATTCCTCGATCGTGAAGGCATTGTATCTGGTAAAAGACGGTACCTGTGACGCCTATGTTTCTGCAGGAAGCACCGGCGCGTCTTTAGTGGGCGGACAGGTTATCGTGGGACGCATCAAGGGCGTGGAGAGACCGCCGCTTGCACCGCTTATTCCTACGGAAAATGGCTGTGCGCTTTTGGTGGACTGCGGCGCCAATGTGGATGCGAGGCCCTCTCATCTGGTACAGTTTGCCAAGATGGGATCGATCTACATGGAAAATGTGATGGGCATAAAAAATCCGAAAGTCGCGATTGTCAATATCGGCGCCGAGGAGGAGAAGGGAAATGCGCTTGTAAAAGAGACGTTCCCGCTCCTGAAAAACTGTCCTGATATCAACTTTATCGGCAGCATTGAGGCAAGGGATATTCCGGCAGGCATGGCGGATGTCATCGTCTGTGAAGCTTTTGTCGGGAATGTCATTTTGAAATTGTACGAAGGTGTCGGTGGCACGCTGATCAGGAAGGTAAAGGCAGGGATGATGACTTCCCTGCGCAGCAAGATCGGGGCGCTTCTGGTGAAACCGGCTCTGAAGCAGACGCTGAAGGCATTTGATCTCGAGCAGTATGGCGGAGCGCCTATGCTGGGACTGAACGGCCTTGTCGTAAAGACGCACGGCAGTTCGAAAGCGGTGGAGATCAAAAATTCTATTTTACAGTGCATTACCTTTAAAGAACAGGGCATCAACGAGAAGATTAAAGAGAAAATTACTGTACAGGATTAAGAAAGGCTGGCTGTTTTTATGGAATTTGCAAAATTGAAACAGGTCATTGCAGAGGTTCTGAATGTGGATCCGGAAGAGATCACGATGGAAACAACTTTTATGGAAGACCTGGGGGCGGATTCTTTGGATGTTTTTCAGATCATTATGGGAATCGAGGAAGAATTTGATATTGAAATTCCGGCGCAAAAAGCGGAACATATAGCAACGGTGGAAGAAGCGGTTGATCTGATCAAAAGTTCGATCGCGGCCTCTGAGGAATAGAGAGAAAGCAGAAAGAATAGAGGAACAGAAAAACCCTTTCTGAAAAGGGTTTTTTTGTGTGAGGGAAAGCAGGATCGCCGGAGGAGCAGATGCAGCAAAGATCATTGGAAGAACTGGAAAATAAAATAGCATATCATTTTGAGAACAGGCTTTTACTCAGGCAGGCGCTTACACATAGTTCGTATGCCAATGAGCAGAAGATTAATAAATTTGACAATTATGAACGTCTGGAATTTCTGGGAGATGCCGTATTGGAACTGGTATCCAGCGAATTTTTATATAAAAAAAACAGACAGACGCCAGAAGGGGAGCTCACGAGGCTGCGGGCATCCATGGTGTGCGAGCAGGCATTGGCGTACTGCGCAAAGGAGTTTGGTCTGGAAGAATATATTCTGCTGGGCAGAGGGGAAGAGATGACTGGCGGCAGGAAGAAAGATTCGATCGTATCAGATGTCATGGAGGCCATAATCGGAGCAATCTATCTGGACAGCGGTATGGAACAGGCGGCATCCTATATCCATCGGTTTGTTCTCTCGGATTTGGAACACAAACAGTTATTCTATGATGCCAAGACCATCCTGCAGGAACGCGTACAGCAGAAAAATGAAGGAACGCTTCATTATGAACTGCTGCGTGAGGAAGGTCCGGATCATGATAAGCTGTTTGTCGTGGAAGCAAAGATCGATGAGAAGAAGATCGGAGAAGGCGCCGGCAGGACAAAAAAAGCCGCAGAACAGCAGGCGGCTTACCAGGCGCTTAAAGACGGGCACCAGTTTGGGGACTGTTCCTGATATCCGTACAGGAATGATATTATTGTTGGAAAGATAAATACGGAGCAGTGTGAGGTATCTATGTATTTAAAAAGTATCGAAGTGCAGGGATTTAAATCATTTGCCAATAAGATCACATTTCAGTTTCATAACGGTATTACAGGAATCGTCGGGCCAAACGGCAGCGGAAAGAGCAATGTTGCGGATGCGGTCAGATGGGTGCTGGGGGAACAGCGGATCAAACAGCTTCGCGGGGCGTCGATGCAGGACGTTATTTTTTCCGGAACAGAACTGCGAAAGGCGCTTGGATCCGCCTATGTCGCAATCACGCTCGATAATACTGACCATCAGCTGGCCATTGATTACGAAGAAGTAACGGTATCGAGAAGGCTGTACCGTTCCGGTGAAAGTGAATATATGATTAACGGGACGATCTGCCGTCTCAAAGACGTGAATGAATTGTTTTATGATACCGGTATCGGTAAGGAAGGATATTCCATTATCGGGCAGGGACAGATCGATAAGATCCTGAGTGGTAAGCCGGAAGAGCGGCGTGAGCTGTTTGACGAGGCAGCAGGGATCGTGAAGTTCAAGCGCAGAAAATATGCGGCGCAAAAGAAGCTTGAGGATGAGAAGCAGAATCTTGTGCGTGTCAACGATATTTTATCGGAACTGGAAAAACAGACCGGGCCTTTGGAAAAACAGTCTGAAAAGGCAAGGATCTATCTGCGGAAAAAAGAAGAACTGAAAACACTGGATGTCAATGTATTTCTCGTGGAAAATATCAGCATCAAAGAACAGATCGATTCTCTGGAAGAAAAGCTGAAGATTGCAGGGAGCGATCTGGAAGATACAACGTGTAAATATGAGCATATCAGGGAGGAATACGAGCAGATAGAGAGCCACATCGAACTGCTGGATCAGGCGATTGAGCAGGCGCGGGCCACACTCACCGATACAGGCGTCACACAGTCCAAACTGGAAGGTGAGATGAATGTATTAAAGGAGCAGATCAATTCGGCACAGGGAAATGAGGCGCATCTGCAGACGAGGATCCGTACGATACAGGCATCCATAGAAGAGAAAAATGAAGAGAAAGCAGGTATTTTACAGCAGAAAGCACAGATCGACGAAAAGCTGACGGCACTGCAGCAGACAAGAGAGGAAGCGAGGGCCCTCCTGGAAGCGGTACAGGGCAGGATCGAGGATTTGAATAACCAGATCGAAAGTGGTAAGAATACGATCATTGATGCGCTCAATAACAGAGCGACCATCAAGTCTAAAATGGGACGCTTTGACACGATGCTGGAGCAGATCCAGATCCGCAAGGCGGAACTGAATTCGAGGCTGCTGCGTGTAAAATCTGACGAAGCGGTACAGGCAGAAACGATAAAGAATCTGGAGGAAGAATTCGAACAGGTAAACGAGGCGATACGCAATCTCCATGACACGCAGGAGACGCTGGAGGAAAAGCTGGCCGGTCTGCGCGAAGAACTGGCGGATAAAGACCAGAAGCTCCGTGATACACAGGTTTCCTACCATCAGGAAAAATCCAAACTGGACGCGCTTGCCAATCTGACGGAGCGCTATGAAGGGTATGGAGGCGCCGTCAAGGCGGTGATGGAGCAGAAAGCGAAAGAAAAAGGGATCATCGGCGTTGTGGCAGATATCATTCAGGCAGACGCCAAATATGAGACGGCGATTGAAACAGCGCTTGGCGGAAGCATTCAGAATATCGTCACGGAAGACGAAGAAACGGCGAAACAGATGATCTCCTATCTGAAGCGCAGCCGGGCGGGGCGTGCGACGTTTCTCCCGCTTACGAGTATAAAAAATCCGCAGGAATTTAAGAATATGGACGCACTAAGAGAGCCGGGCGTGATTGGTATGGCGGATGAACTGGTAAAGGTTGACAAAAGGTACCGCAATGTGGCCAAGTCTCTGCTTGGCCGGATTGTGGTCGTTGATCATATCGATCATGCGGTAAAAATTGCGGGGAAGTACCATTACAGTATCCGTATGGTAACGACAGAAGGGGAACTTCTTGTTCCCGGCGGTGCGATCAGCGGCGGTGCATTTAAAAATAACAGCAATCTTCTGGGACGCCGCCGTGAAATGGAGGAACTGGAGAAAAAGGTTAAACAGTATGTGATTCAGATCGATGAACTTCTGGTAGAGATCGAGAAGACCAAGTCGGCAAGAAATAAACTTCGACTGGAAATCGAAGATATCAAAGGACAGCTGCAGCGCAAATTCATTGAGCAGAATACGGCGAGACTGAACGTGATCCAGGCAAAGGAGCGTAAGAACGAGGCGGCCGAAGGCTCCGAGGAACTGCAGACCGAAGATCTGGAGATGGAAGCGCAGATTAAAGAAATCCAGCAGAACAAAGTGGATATTGTAAAGGAGCTGGAAGATTCCGAGACACTGGAAAAGAATGTGGAGGCACAGATCGCGGTATTTCAGGAAAAACTGGAAGCAGAGCGCACTGAAGAATCCAGTCAGGCGGCGAAGGTTTCCGAGTGGGATGTGGAAGTCGAAAAAATGCTGCAGCAGGAAGAATTTTACAGGCAGAATATCGATCGTATTGTGGGAGAAGTGGACCGCCATGAGGCAGAACTCAGGGAAGTAAAAGAGGGATTGCAGCTTAGCAAAGAGGAAGTCGAGAGAAAGAAAGAAAGTATCATCGAGATCGAGAAAACGATCCTGGCTTCCCACACGACTCAGACTGACACGGAACGGAAATTAAAAGAAGATGTTGCCTCCAAGGAAGAACTCTCGGCAAAGAAGAAGAACTTTTTTAACGAGAGGGAGGAACTCTCGAAACAGATGAATTCCCTCGATAAAGAAGTTTATCGTCTGAGCGGACAGAAGGAGAAGATGGAGGAATCCATCGAATCACAGATCAACTACATGTGGGATGAGTACGAGATCACATTATCGGATGCTGCCGGCATGCGGGATGAAGAGATGACGGATCTGGCCGCCATGAAAAAAGATATTTCCAGGTTAAAAGATGAGATCAGGAAGCTTGGAGATGTCAATGTCAATGCGATCGAGGACTACAGAAACCTGATGGAACGCTACACGTTTTTAAAGACCCAGCATGACGATCTGGTTGAGGCAGAGCAGACGCTTCTGGGGATCATTGAGGAACTCGATACATCGATGCGTAAGCAGTTCAATGAAAAATTCGCGGAGATCAACAGAGAGTTTGACAAAGTATTTAAGGAGCTGTTCGGAGGCGGAAAAGGAACGCTCGAACTGATCGAGGAGGAGGATGTGCTGGAGGCAGGCATCCGTATCATTGCACAGCCGCCCGGGAAAAAACTGGTCAACATGATGCAGATGTCCGGTGGAGAAAAATCGCTGACGGCGATCTGTCTTTTGTTTGCGATCCAGAATCTGAAACCGTCGCCGTTTTGTCTGTTGGATGAGATCGAGGCGGCGCTGGATGAAAATAATGTAGGCCGGTTTGCCAAATATTTACATAAACTGACAAAGAGTACGCAGTTTATTGTTATCACCCACAGGCGCGGCACGATGGAGAAGGCGGACAGGCTGTATGGTATCACGATGCAAGAGAAAGGCATCTCCACATTGGTCAGCGTAAATTTGATTGATAAGGAATTGGATGATTAATGAGTGAAGAGAAAAAAGGCTTTTTTGCCAGATTGAAAGAAGGCTTAACAAAAACAAGAAATAACATCGTGCATGGAATTGATTCCGTGTTCAGCGGTTTCTCTGAGATTGATGAGGATTTTTATGAAGAACTGGAAGAGATTCTGATCATGGGGGATATCGGTATCAATGCGACGGAGCAGATTCTGGAGACGCTCAGGGAGCAGGTGAAAGAACACCATATCAAAAAACCGCAGGAATGCAA
This sequence comes from uncultured Lachnospiraceae bacterium, assembly GCA_947577185.1. Classification (GTDB taxonomy): domain Bacteria; phylum Bacillota; class Clostridia; order Lachnospirales; family Lachnospiraceae; genus UBA3282. Next base: position 104,914 of record CANPUE010000003.1, read on the forward strand.
GGAATTTCTGATCCGTAACATCAAAGAGCAGATGCAGACAGGAGAGACTGCCTATGAGTTTGAACACAGACAGTCGGTTGTTTTGGTGATCGGTGTTAACGGTGTCGGCAAGACCACTTCGATTGGAAAACTGGCGGGCAAATTAAAAAGCCAGAACAGGAAGGTTTTGCTGGCGGCGGCAGATACCTTCCGCGCAGCGGCGGGCGAACAGCTGACCGAATGGGCACACAGGGCAGGCGTGGATATCATCGGCGGCAAAGAAGGTTCCGACCCGGCCAGCGTCATTTTCGATGCGGTGACGGCGGCCAGGGCCAGAAATGTAGACGTTTTGCTGTGTGATACGGCGGGAAGGCTGCATAATAAGAAAAACCTGATGGAAGAGCTGAAAAAGATCAACCGCATCATTGATAAAGAGTTTCCCGGCGTCCACAGAGAGAACCTGGTTGTTTTGGACGGCACGACAGGACAGAATGCCCTCCAGCAGGCAAGAGAATTTGGTGCGGCTGCAGAACTGACCGGAATTATTTTGACCAAAATGGACGGCACGGCAAAAGGCGGTATCGCGGTGGCGATCCAGTCGGAACTGAAAATTCCAGTGAAATATATCGGTGTCGGTGAAACCATAGAAGATTTGCAGAAATTTGATGCGGATCAGTTTGTCAATGCGCTCTTTGACGTGAAACCGGACAGAGAAGAGGAAGAAGGCGCGCAGGAGGAAGTGTAGGACGGGGCGGATGCATAAATGTGTACAGGACGGTGTAAAAGCGCAGGATGAGAAAGCGGCATGAGCGACGGCTGCCGGTGTATGAGCAGGGGAAGGAGCAGGATAAGACGATGGAAGAAAGTAAGATGACGTTGGAGAGATTTGAAGAAGCATGTGAAGTCGTAAAGCGGGTCACGACAGAGACGAAACTGGTATACAGTGACTATTTCAGCGCCCAGACAGGCAGCAAAGTCTATCTGAAGCCTGAAAATATGCAGTTTACAGGAGCTTATAAACTGAGAGGCGCCTACTATAAGTTAAGTACGCTCTCAGAAGAAGACAGACAAAAGGGCCTGATTACCGCATCAGCGGGAAACCATGCGCAGGGCGTCGCCTATGCGGCAAAGTGTTATGGCGTGAAAGCGACGATCGTTATGCCGACTACCACTCCGCTCATTAAGGTAAACAGAACCAAAGGATACGGCGCGGAAGTCGTTCTGTATGGTGATGTATATGACGAAGCCTGTGAGTACGCTTACCGGCTGGCAAAGGAAAAAGGATATACATTCGTGCACCCGTTTGACGATCTTGACGTCGCTACCGGACAAGGCACGATCGCGATGGAGATCATCAAGGAGCTTCCGCTTGTGGATTACATTCTCGTACCGATCGGCGGCGGCGGACTGGCAACAGGGGTATCTACGCTGGCAAAGCTTTTGAATCCCAAGATTCAGGTGATCGGCGTGGAACCGGCAGGCGCCAACTGTATGCAGGAATCCGTCAAAGCGGGAAAAGTACTGACGTTAGATCATGTGAACACGATCGCGGACGGCACTGCGGTCAAGACACCGGGGACCGTGATTTTTCCGTATGTCAGCAAACATCTTGATGACATTATCACGGTAGAAGATGAAGAACTGGTTGTCGCTTTTCTGGACATGGTGGAAAGTCATAAGATGATCGTGGAGAATTCGGGACTGTTGACCGTCGCGGCTTTAAAGCACCTGCAGGTGAAAAATAAGAAAATTGTGTGTATCCTGAGCGGCGGAAATATGGATGTGATCACGATGTCATCCGTCGTACAGCAGGGGCTTGTGCTGCGCGACAGAATCTTTTCCGTATCCGTACTGCTCCCGGACAAACCGGGCGAGCTTTCCAGAGTATCTGACGTGATCGCGAAGCAGAGCGGAAATGTCATCAAATTAGAGCATAACCAGTTTGTGTCCATTAACCGCAATGCGGCCGTGGAACTGCGGATTACAATGGAGGCTTACGGAACGGATCATAAAAACCAGATCATAGAGGCGCTTGAAGAAAACGGTTATAAGCCGAGGGTGGTGCGCGCAAATATTTAAGGCAGAATATTTTGCCAGCTAAGTCCGCATACTGTAGATATGCGGGCTGTGTTTCTCTATGGGATGCCGGCAGGCATAAAACGTGCCGTCAGGCTTTGCGCGTCAGGCAGGAATGTGAGTGATCTATGATAAAAACAAAACAGGAAACAATCAGGCGATATGCGGTCATAACGGTGATGTCTTTTCTCAATGCGATCGCTATCAGTATGTTTATTGATCCCAATGATCTTGTACCGGGCGGGGTTACGGGAATTGCCATTATCATCAGCAGATTTGTCCCGGTAGAGACCGGTACACTGATTTTTGCCATCAATGTTCCGATTTTATTGTTCGCCATCTGGCAGTTTGGGATCGGGTTCGCGGTGTCTACGATCTACGCAACGGCGTTTATTTCCTTATTTACCAATATTTTGGCCCCCCTGGGAGCTGCTACGGATGATATACTGTTGGCAGCATTAGCAGGCGGCGCACTGTATGCAGTCTCCATAGGCTATATTATGAAGGCCGGAGCGACGACCGGCGGAACGGATATCATTGTGAAATGGCTGCGTGTCAGGATCCCTTATTTAAAGACAGGCGTGCTTTTTTTCATCACAGATGCTATAATAATAGCAGCGGCCGGGATTGTGTTCAGGGATATTGATGCCGCCCTGTATGCGGGCATCACGGTGATCGTAGATGCAATCGTGCTTGACATCGTGCTCTATGGCAAAGACGAGGCAAAGCTGATCTATATTATCAGCGATAAGCCGGATAAGATCACGAGCCGCCTTTTGGAAGAACTGGATATCGGCGTCACCCATATCGAAGGACGCGGCGCTTACAGCGGCATAGAGAAAAAAGTACTGATGTGTGCGGCGAAAAAGCCGGTTTCCCCGCAGATTGAAGCGATTGTCAGGGAAGAGGATGCGGAAGCATTCATGGTGGTTACGAACGCTACGGAGATTTTTGGAGAGGGATACAAAAGTTATTTTGGTGAAAGGTTTTAAGGGACAGGTAAGCATATGCAGGATAATAATTTACAGATGAGGGCAAAAAGAAAAGGAAAAAGAAGGGTTGAAAACGGGATTCTGTTTGGTTCCATTCTCCTTTGTCTGATTACGCTAGCAGCGATTACAGTCTGCCTGATTATGGTCTTTAAATACCGTGCCTCGCAGCTGGAAAATGAAACGGTGATGCAGGAACTCGAAGTCATGCAGGAGATGTATACAAAAGAACAGGTGGATGTTCTGTTAGCGGAAAAAGAACAGGAGAGCGCGCAGGAAGCTTCGCAGCAGACACAGGAGGAAATTCTCACCAGGATGAAAGAGTCCATGCTTTCCGGTGAGGGAGCAGTCAAAATGCTGCGGCAGTTTTATCCCGATGAAATTGTCATGGTAGACAATAACCAGTACTACTTTATCCCGATTCTGGACACCGTTGCGCATCATGACTATAAGCCGGAAAATTTTGTACATACTGTGGATAATCTGATCGAATATTATGAAGACGAAAAACGCATCTCACACAAGGGCATCGATGTCTCAAAATATCAGGAGCGCATAGACTGGGAAAAAGTTGCGCAGGACGAGGTCGAATATGCCTTTATCAGAGTCGGTATCCGCGGCTATACCGAAGGGGAGATTCTGGAAGACGATACCTTTGCTTATAATATCAGACATGCGCTCGAAAACGATATCGCGGTCGGCGTCTATTTCTTCACACAGGCGACGAGTATAGAGGAGGCACAGGAGGAGGCACAGTTTGTTCTGGATGCACTGGAACCTTATGACGTGACTTATCCGGTGGTCTTAGACGTGGAGGCGGTGACCGGCACGAATGCGAGAGCGGGGGAACTGACCAAAGAAGAGAGAACGCAGTACTGCATTGCTTTTTGCGATATGATCAGACAGGCAGGCTATACACCGATGATCTATGGAAACCTGAAGACTTTCATGCTCATGCTTGACTATGAGAAATTGGAGGAATACGATAAGTGGTTTGCACATTATGATGAACAGGCTTATTTTCCCTATGAATTCAAGATATGGCAGTATACAGATTCCGGCACTGTGGCAGGGATCAAAGGAGACGTAGATATGAACATCAGCTTTGAGGATTATGCAAATGGCAGATGAGGCAGGCAGAGAGAGGACTTTCAAAACACAGGAAGGATGGCAGGAACCGTATGAAAAGACCGGTTATCTGACGGAGCCTTTTAAACTGTTCCATATCAAAGACTGCTGTGACAGAGAATTTCCATTTCACTATCATGATTTTTATAAAATCATCTATTTTGTGTCAGGCAGGGTCAGCTATAAGATAGAAGGAAAGACTTACCGGTTAAAACCACATGATTTCGTTCTTGTCAATTATAATGCAATCCATAAGCCGGAAATAGAAGATGCCGTGCCGTATGAACGATATATCATCTATCTGTCCGGAGCGTTCATGCGGCTGGAAAACAGACTGGGACAACGTCTGGACCATTGTTTTGCAATGGCAGGGGAAAACAACAATCATGTGGTTCATTTCGTTCCGGGCAGCTATGAGAGACTGTTAGACTGCCTGTTGCGGATGGAACGGGCGGCGGGGCAGGAACAGGAATTTTTAAACGACAGAATGATGGAAGCGTCTTTTCTGGAATTTATGGTCCTGTTCAACAGGATGTGCATTGCGCAGCCTCAATCGTTTATTACAACTGCCGTCTATAATGAGAAGATCGTGGATATTATTTCTTATATTCAGGAGCACCTGACAGAACCGATCAGCATCGATTTTCTGTCAGGTCATTTTTATATCAGCAGATATCATCTGATGCGGCAGTTCAAGGAAGCGACTGGCTGTTCGATCCACCAGTACATTAATGAAAAAAGAATATTAGACGCAAAACGGAGGATCCTGTCCGGGGTTCCGGCGTCCAAGGCCTGTTATGACTGCGGATTTGCCGATTATTCAACCTTTGCGAGACGGTTTAAGGATATTGTGGGGGTGGCGCCGTCGGGGGTGCGGTAGAATGATATGAAATTGACATATGTATTTTATTAAGATATAATTTGAGTAACGGGGGAGAAAATTCTACATTTTTCAGTAAAATTCTTATTTTCTTATGAGAAATCCATATAGGACGTTTATTTGCTGTGCATGATTGTGAGGGAGGATATAGTGAACGATGTCAATTATCGATAAACTGAGCAGTGGAATGAATGAGGCAGGCAACACGATAACGCAGAAAGCAAAGGATATTTCCGAGCAGACCAGGCTTACCGGTGAAATTGCCAAAAACAAAGCGAGAAGAGAAGAGGAGATCAAAAAATTAGGAGAGGCATATTATCAGGCCAGACGGAAAAATGAGCCGGAAAATCTTGAGGAATCCGTTCATGAGATTGAACTGATTGATGGAATTCTTGAGAAACTGACAGAAAGCCTGTGTCGGCTCAAGGGGATTATCCTGTGCGGTCAGTGTGGCTCGGAGGTGCCCAAAGGCAGCCTTTTTTGTCCGTCCTGCGGGGCGCAGATCAAACAGCCGTCTGTGATCAGATGCGGCAAATGCGGAGCGCAGCTTGATGCCGGCAGCCGGTTTTGTATACAATGTGGGACAAAAATAGAATAGAACATGCTTGAGGGAAACATAGATGGGTAACATTTGTTATGGGTGTTTTGCGGCGTTAAAGGGGGACGAGAATGTATGCCCGTATTGCGGGTATCGTCTTCATGAAGACACGACGCCGATCCACATTTTAAAACCGGGTACTGTGCTGAACCAAAAATATACGATTGGTAAGACACTTGGGGAAGGCGGCTTTGGAATTACTTACCTCGCCTGGGATAATAATATGCAGACGAAGATTGCCATTAAAGAGTTCTATCCGGCGAATCTGGTCAGACGTGATACTGCTTCGAAAAACAGTACAAAGATCTATACGATAACAACATCGTACAGGGAAGAATTTCATACGGGTCTGGAACGTTTCGTAAAAGAAGCTTCTGTTTTGGCCAAATTTTTTAATCTGCCGGGAATCGTTTCCGTAAAAGATTTCTTTTATGAGAATGAGACTGCCTACATTGTCATGGAGTACATAGACGGGATAACCCTGAAAGAGTACTTGAAGCGAAAGGGCGGGAAACTCACTGTAGACGAAACGCTTGCGCTGATGAGACCGGTCATGGAATCACTGGCAGTAGTCCATCGGAGCAAGATGCTGCATCGGGATATCAGTCCGGATAATTTAATGCTGTCATCAGATTCTCAGATCAAGCTGATTGATTTCGGCTCCGCACGTTATTATGATGCGCAGTCAGATCAGAGTATGACAGTCGTTTTGAAACATGGATATGCACCTATAGAACAGTATTCGTCCAACGGGCATCAGGGGGCATGGACAGACGTGTACAGTCTGTGTGCGACCATGTACCGGATGCTTGCGGATAAAGTGCCGGAAGAGGCGATCAACAGGGTCAGGGAGGATTCTCTGGCGTCATTGTCATCCTTCGTGAAAAAAATCCCCAAAAACGTAGAATCGGCAATCGTGAAAGGATTGTCAATATTGCCGGATAAGAGACAGCAGACTGTGGAAGAGCTGTACCGTGACCTTTATATGAGCCCACAGGGAATGCGTGTGGAAAAGAGAAACCGTGCATATCGGAATATTAATAAATTTCTGACCAGAATGATTGCGATTCTGCTGTTGTTTATCGTGTGCGCAGCTGTACTCTGGATAAAACGGGACGAGATCCGGGAGTTTCAGGACAGAGCAGGCGGTGCTTTGTATGCGGTGCTTGCACCGGGAAAGGAAGAGGCGGAAGAAACAGAAAGACGCATGCAGCGGGAAATAGAATCCGAAGCGGAAGTAACGGAGCCTGATACAAAAGAAGCAGATCAAACAGAGGATTTGGCAGAAACGGACATAGTGCCGGCAGATCAGAGCAGGCCGGAGAAAGTGTTTGTGCCGGAGCCGGAGACTGCACAGGAAGATACCAGTGCGGGGACGCAGTCTTATCAGAAGATGCGTTCCGGGGCGGAGTCTGTCCCAGAGACAGATTCTGCGGTCGTTAAGGTAAAAAACGGACGTTTAAACAATATCGTTTCCGACCATACAGTGGGAGAGATACTGGATATGTATTCCGACAGGGAAGGAACATGGTATACCTATGAGGAAGCGGAGGGTACTTTTGTATATTATGAAGGTTTAAAAAATGGCGAACCTTTTGTTCTGGAGTTTGAAGTATACGCAAACGATGTGTTTAAACTGACGGGCGCTGCACTCAATAACACAGTATTAGAGCGGTATTCTGATTTCTTTCAGGGAATTTTGGACAGTCTTGGATTCTGAGAGAATGTTGTGATGCCAACGGGAGGAAGAAATCATGAGATGCCAAAGATGCGGATGTGAAATAAACGAAGGAAGTAAATTTTGTACAGGATGCGGGAGCCCGACTGCGCAGGGGGCGGAAGAACGAAAGCGCCCGTTCAGGGCGGGGATTTATGTACTGTGTGTCTTGCTGGTGCTGGTTCTGGGAATCATTGTGTTTTTGGCAGGCCTGATCATCCGGGGCGTGCGCGGGGAAAAAGCGGCATGGCAGGAGGACCGGGGGGAAAATGGTCCGGATGACGGAAAGAGGCATTCAGGACAGGACGAAAATGAAAACGAGGGAGATGACGGAGAAGAGAATCCATTTGCCTCCGGCGATCTTCTGGTGACGGTGCCGGCTGAATATATGTCGCTTCGTACGGCGCCCGGACTTGGAGACGATGTGATTGCTGAACTCCCGCCAGGCGAGTACCTGCTCTGGGCCGGTGAAACACAGACGGTGCAGGAACGTGATTTTTATCGGGTGATGACACAGGAGAGCGGGGAAATCGGGTATGTCGCCGCAGATTACTGTGTTCTGGTGGACTACCTGGATGACCCGGAATTATTGACAGTCGTAGATTCGACGGATGCACTTTATACATATGACAGGATGCAGGAGGACATCAGTACTTTATGCGGTATGTATCCGGACTGCCTGTCTTATGAAACTGTCGGATACAGCCGGGACGGCAGGGAAATCTGTGAGGTCACACTGGGAAACGGCAGTGCGGGTCACCATATTTTTGTCCAGGCGGCCATTCACGGCAGAGAATACATGACAGCGCAGCTGGTCATGAAAATGCTGGAGTATTATGCGGCTAATTATCATATTGGCAGCTATCATGGCAGAACCTATGAAACATTATTTGAAAATACAGCGATCCATGTCATTCCCATGTCAAATCCGGATGGGGTGACGATCAGCCAGCTGGGTGTGGCGGCAATGAACCACCAGGAAACAGCGGAACTTGTCTATGAATGTTACCTGAGAGATCTGGAAGATCTGGTACTGGAAGAGGACGTAAACGGTGACAGGAACTGGGCTGACTATTATAAGCAGGAGGATTATGACAGAGAGGCAGAGGGAAAGACGGACATCATTTCCTTTGAGGACTATCAGCATTTGTGGAAAAGCAATGCCGGGGCGGTAGATCTGAATAACAATTTTGACGCGGGCTGGGAGGATGTGCAGGTTAAGCCGGAGCGCGCCTATGGAAGTTATAAAGGGGATTATGCCGTATCTGAACCGGAGACGCAGGCGCTTGCTGAAACAGCAGCAAAAAGGGAATACGACTATTTTATCAGTTATCACGCGAAAGGCCAGCTGATCTACTATGATGCCGAAGGGAATGATGAGCAGACATCAGAACGCTCCCGTGAACTGGCTGCTGCATTGGAAGGCCTTATCAAGTATAAGCCTGTGAATACAAAGAAAGGATACAATGTGAATCTTGGAGGATTTGGCGACTGGGTGCAGCTAAAACTGCATGGTGCCAGTGTGACGATTGAGATCGGGAAGCATCCCTGTCCGCTCCAGGCAGGGGAATTTAATGGAATCTGGCATCGCAACAGGGAGTCATGGGCGATGCTTTGCGAAAAACTATATGATTCATGATAACGGGTCAACTACAGCAAATGAGGGAGGAAAAAATGTACTGTAAGAATTGTAGCATGAAACTGGATGACGGGGTATTGTTCTGCCCCAATTGTGGATGCAGAGTGGAGGAAGAGACGGCAGGCGGCGCAGCAGACGACATGTCAGATAAAACTGTGCTGATAAATGAAAATCAGACCGCAGAGCAAAATGCGCAGAGCATGGATGCACAGGATACAGCTGCTGCGGTTGAAGCAATGCCGGAAACAGTAGAAGCGCTTCAAATATCACCAACGGGAGTCGTGGAAACGAACGAGGCCGTAGTCGTGCCGCAGACTCAAAATGTACAGAAAAAATACTGTCCTAATTGCGGCACAGCCAATCATATAAATGATTTATTCTGTCAGGAGTGCGGCATGTTTTTTGGCAATGCGGCGGATAAAACGCGACAGGAAAATGCCAGTAAGGCTGATCAGAAAAAGAAGGTCTGGAAAATTGCAGTGCCGGTACTGGCGGGTGCGGCGGTATTTGTCCTCTGCATCTTCTTTTTACCGCGTCTGTTTGCGGCGGTAGGCGGCAGAAAGGCGGAAAAAGAGTATCTTATCTATATAAAAGATAATGAGCTGTACATGGCAAAGCCGAATCAGTATGAACCGATTCAGATAGACGATAAGTGCTATGAGGATGAAGATGCTATGGGGAGCGGGTATTCTTACAATAACCAGGTCAGTGTTTCTCCGGATGGGAAATATCTTTATTATCCAACGGAATACAATATGAAGGAGATGTATAACCCCTACAATTTATACTGCAAAAAAATCGGCAGCAAAAAAGCGGAGGAAGAAAAGATCGATTCCGACGTTGTTTTTTATCAGATTATTGACGATGACAGACTGATCTATATCAAAGACAGCGAAGACCGTAAGCTATATTTATACAGTCAGGGAAATTCGGAGAAGATTGCTTCTGACGTTGCAAATGTATCTGTTTCGGAGGATGGAAAAAATGTGCTCTGGAAATCCAGTGACGGAGAGCAGAGACTGTATATGCAGGATCTGGCGTTGAAGCAGGATAAGGTGAAACTGGACTCTGATGTGGAATGGTATCAATGTTCGGATGATTTAAACACCATTGTTTACAGGAAGGATGATAATCTGTATCTGCTGAATGACCTGGACGAGAAGGAAAAGATTGCATCCGATATTATGAGCAGTTATGTATACGGAATTAACGATAACCTTCAGATTTACTATATGAAGGAGGGCGATGATGTTGCGTTGTCAAGCTACGATATGATTGAGGATGATTTTCTGGCGCAGGATCAGAAGATGACCGAACCCCGGATTGAAGACTATCAGACAAAGACCTATGTGAATGATTTCTTTGGCACACGGGAAAAGACAGAGACTGATGACGCTTATTATGAAGCGATGGAGCAGTACCAGCAGAAACTGGCGCGTGATTACATCCGGGAAAGACTTTCCGGTGAAGAGTTGAATCAAAATGCTGTTGAAATCTATTACTTTGACGGGAAAAAGAGAGAGAGCACAAAAGTAAAAGAAAGCGTCATGATGAACGGATATTCTCTGCAGACTGAAACGACAGCACTGATGTATCTGTGGGAGATTGATGCGGATAAAATAGAAGGGATCAAATTATCTTCGTTGATGGAAATGGACGAAGAAACGATACAACGAAAAATGACGGAAGTATTGATATCGTCTTTACCGTTTATCTATCTCAAAGACGGAGAAGTTTTTGAAATGCCGCAGATCGACTGGGACGAGATCGATTTGGAAGAAATGGAAGATATGTCGGTCAGTGCAGATGAAGCGTCACATAGTATCAGTATCATATTTGAATATAGTAAGTATACAGATACACAGGAATCTTATCATGCGGAAGTGTATTCATTTGACTATACCGATCCGGAAGCGGAACTTACGCTGCTCACTGATGAGGCGGCAGAAGGGATAGGCTATATTTCAGGAGAATTTTATTACATCAATACAGATGGAGATTTGTATCGCAATGATACGAAGGTGGACAGCGATGTATACAGTTTTTCAGTTGTGGAGCAGGAGAACGGAACACTTCTTTATCTGACAGATATCGACGAAGACAAACAGGAAGGAACATTAAAACTGTATCAGAATGGCAAAAATAAGAAGATCGCGGATGATGTGCCTACAAACAGTTATGGTTTCTTTGACAGCGATAAGGTCGCGTTCCTGTCAGACTACAATTTTAAAAAATTGAGGGGTGACCTGAAAGTATATGACGGAAAAGAAGCAGTCAATATTGATTCGGATGTGAAGCAGATCGTATTTTATTGATGACAGTCTGTCTGCTCATCAGGGAAGAAAAGGTAGAGTTTAATCATGTATTGTACAAAATGTGGCGCTCAAATCGGCGAAAATATGAAATTTTGTCCCAAATGCGGAAATCCCGTACAGAAAAATGCAGGAGGGACGCCGTCTTTACCGCCTGTACCGCCAATGTCTTTTCCGTCTGCAGGAGGGGAAGCGCCGGATGGAAATCAGGAGGAGAAACCGGCCGGCAAAAAGCTTATGCTTATCCTGATTCTGTTGATCGTGCTGCTCCTTGGCGGCATTGGAGGAGGCGCTGTTTATTTCGTGGGACAGTATCAGGATGAGAAGCGTTATGAGGGAGCGGCCGGCAGAGGAGAGGCATCGGAAGAATCCGAATCATCACAGGACGATGATGAAGAGGATACGGAAGCAGATGAGTCTTCGGATTCCGACGAGGAAGAGCCGCAGGTCTATGAAGGAGAACGCAGACCGCTGAATCTGAATATTCACCAGGTGGACAATTCCAGATTCCCGGAGATCACTTTTTATGCTAGCGCTGTGGATGAGAATAATAATGTTGTGGAAGATCTGGATGCATCAGATTTCACGATACAGGAAATTGATGTTTCCGGTCAGGTGAAGGAAGTCGAGATCGAAGAAGTATACAGGGTTCTCCATGAAGATACGATCAGTGTCAATCTGGTGCTGGATGCCAGCGGCAGTATGTCTGACTATAATAAGATGGACCAGGCCAAAAATGCGGCGAACGCGCTGCTTTCACAGATGAATCTGGAAAGCGGAGATCAGGCCGAGATCATTTCTTTTGATAATTATGTTTATCTGAATCAGGACTTTACCAGCCAGAGGCAGCTGCTGACAGATGCACTTGATACGATTGAACCGGGCGATATGACCGCACTGTATGATGCCCTGTATGCGGGTTTATATCAGACGTATTTTGAGTCCGGTGTAAAATGTGTCATTGGTTTCACGGACGGTCTGGAGAATTACAGCAGTTATACGTTCGAGGACGTGGTAACGCTGTCACAAAACAGCAGTATTCCCGTTTTTATCATCGGGATCGGGGAAGAGTATGATGCGGATGCTCTGCGTATGCTGGCAGAGGAATGTTCGGGGGCGTATTATTCCGCCAATGTGGAAGATCTGGAAAGCATACTGACGGATATCTATTTGAGCATTTATGAGCAGCAGCAGGACTACTATGTGTTTCAATATACGTCGCCCGATACGGAGAATCAGAACCAGTTTCGGGACATCGTGTTATCGACGTCTGAGACGACGGAATTTTATGGAACTTATACGAAAGAGTATGTGCCGCAGTCTGATATCAGCGGTGCATTTGCCAGCGATTATATGAATATGGATTATATGCTGGAGTTTTCGAGTCAGAGAGAGGTCACTGCGGCCGATCTGCAGGGACTCAGTCTCGCACAGCTGCGGATCGCCAGAAACGAAGTCTTTGCCAGACATGGCAGGCAGTTTAAGGACAGTATGCTGAATCAATGGTTCTATTCCAGAGCATGGTATTTGAATCTTCCAATGAAATATTCGCCGGATGATTTCGACCGGATAAATCCGAGTCCGCTTACAAAACTGGAATTGCAGAATGTCGAATTTATCAGGAATTATGAGGCAGATCTGATGAATAACAGCGACATTTATCCTGACGCGGCCAATACGCTTTTATCTGATTATGACCTGGCTTTGAGCAGGATTGTACTCAAAAATGCGCTGGCGCAGATACAAAATTATCCGGATACGGAGATCCTGCGGCAGAATAAGCAGTTGATCGAGCAGGCTATTAACAAGGAGGACATAAAATATTAGGGCATATGAAGGGAAAATGGAAAAAGATTGTGATCTGCGGTATCGTATTGAGCATGCTGACAGGCTGCAGCGGCAAAAAGGAAACGATGCAGGATGAGACGGTAGACAGGCAGGCACAGCAGATTGAGATCCCGCAAGACCAGGAAAAAGAGGATGTGGCGGTTGGGCTGGAAGAAAATACGGATGAGAAGGAAGCACCGCCTGTCATGAAAGAATTTGTCAAGATTACGGCAGATGAAGTGAATATAAGAGATTATCCTTCTACAGGGAACGATTCTGCCATAATCGGGAAGGCTTTTCAGGGTGAGGAATATCCTTTTATAGCCGGCAATGAGGAATGGTGCCAGATTAGTTTTGAGGGATCGGAGGCCTTTGTCAGTCGTGATTTCGCTGAGGTATTTCTAAGGGCAGAGGATACTGATGCGGAAGCGGCACAGACAGTGGAGACAGAGGAAAAAGAAGACGGACTGCGGGAAAACGGACAGGGAAAGCTGATCGTGATCGACGCGGGACATCAGGAAAAAGGAAATTCTGAGAAAGAGCCTGTTGCGCCCGGAGCCGATGAAATGAAGGCCAAAGTCTCCTCCGGTACGCAGGGCGCGTACAGTGGAGTCGCTGAATATTTGCTGAATCTGGAAGTTTCATTGAAATTAGAGCAGGAATTAACAGACAGAGGATACCGGGTCATTATGGTCAGGAAAGAAAATGCGGTGAATATCAGCAACAGTGAACGGGCGCAGATCGCCAACGATGCACAGGCGGATGCGTTTGTGCGGATTCACGCGAACGGTTCGGAAGACCATTCGGTAAATGGGATGATGACGATCTGTCCAACTGCGGAAAATCCGTACTGCGGAGAACTCTATCAGAGCAGTAAACTGCTTTCAGAATGTATTCTGGATGCTATGGTGCGCGCAACCGGAGCGGTGAGAGAGAAGGTGTGGGAAACAGACACCATGAGCGGGATCAACTGGTGTAAAGTTCCGGTAACGATTGTTGAGATGGGCTACATGACAAATGAAAAGGAAGATCTGGCCATGCAGACGGATGAATATCAATGGAAGATCGTATATGGCATTGCCGATGGGTTAGATGAATATTTTTCAGAATCAGAAAGAAACGGATGATGAGGAGGAAAAAGAAATGTTTTGTCCAAAATGTGGAAAACAGCTTCCGGAAGCGGCAAAATTCTGCACAGCATGCGGGGCACAGATGACAGCTTCCGGTTCTGAAAAGCCAGTCATGAAAATGAAACCGCAAAAGCCGGCACAGACGCCGGCCGTTCCACCGGCAATGCCGGACAGGGAAGACATTGGACTGCGTTCCGATATGGAGGCAGTTACGCAGCGTGACAGGGAGATGGCGGATAAAAATAAACGAACGATGCTGATCCTGTTGTGTGTTCTGCTTGTATTGGTGCTGATAGCGGGCGGGATGGCAGCATATTATTTTGTCGTATTAAAAGACAATAGCACCGGGAAAGAAAACGTAACAGCACAGTCTGATGAGGATAATGAGCAGGAAAATATGGAGGAAGAATCGGACGATACGCAGCAGGTGGACGATAAAACCGAAACGGATCCTGTTTTGGAGACAGGGGAAGCAGACTCCCGGGAAGAAAATTTATCGGAAGAAACTGCAGCTGCCCAGGCAGACGATCAGGTTGTATCGGATATCAATGAAGTGGTGAATGATGTTATTTTAACGAATGTGCCCAAGGCGCTTTATTCGTATGATTTTGAGGAAGAACTGGGCGGTGCGCAGGTGGTTGTCAGAAACGCGCCTGAAGCAATGCCTGAGATTACAAATGACGTGGAAGCACAGTATGTAACAGGCATAGATGGCAAAGCGGTCTATCTGGATGGAACCTATGGCATCCGGCTGAGTGATGTGGAAAAAATCGGGACATCTTATAGCGTTGCCTTCTGGATGAAGGCTGAGGAACTGTATGACTGGGCGCCTTTTATCCATATCGGATACAAACTGCTGGATCAGACTCAGAGATGCCGTCTGTGGCTTGGACAAAAGACCGACGGAGCGGCCATTTCACCGATTCTCAGCTCTGAACATGCAGGAACGGGAGTCTCTTTTGAGATCCGGCCAAACAGAGTGGTCTATGCGATGGATCCGGGTGTCTGGTATCATATCGTGTTTACGGTGGATGGCAGTGTGCAGGGCAGCAATGCGAACAGTCTGTATGGTTCGCTGTATGTTGCCGGGCAGTATGCCGGAGGCGGAGACATTGCTTTAAATACGATGAATGTGGATGATTTTGATGTGTACCTTGGCATCAACTGCTGGGACGTCTTATATCCGGCAGCTTTTGACGGTGTAAAAATATGGAATCAGGTATTGGATGCAGATCAGGTGGAAGAATTGTTTAATGCGTACAGATGAGATGATAAGCTTCCCTGTTTTTCCTGGATGGTCATTCATTCCAATAACCGGGCCGTCCGTCAGGATTGATCTGGAATAACGCTTCGATCTGATATTATGGTATTGTCTGCAGGAACTTCCGGCAGTAAATTTGTCAATTTGATAGAGAAAATGGTGAAGATAAGATGAATGATTTGTTTGCATTTTCAGGAGATAACAACAAAATAATACTGACAGCGGTAATCGTAATTTTTGTCATGACCGCAATCATTCTGTTCAGCAGACTGATCCGGAAAAAACAGAAGAAAAAGGAACTGTCGCAGGCGGCGGAAGATAAGATGCGGGATGAGAACCTGAATCAGGTCATCTTAAATCAGCACAGAAGCGGCGGGCGCTTCAAAGAAGTACATAAACCCTATGATGTGGATTACAGCAGGCCAAATGGCACGGGTGGTAAGAACAATACAGATTCTCAATGGGCGGGGGAAGAAGGCGTCATGGTCCAGATGATCGAGAGGACCGAACTTTCTACCCGCAAATTCATGATGAATCCCGCGAAACCAATCCGTGTCGGCAGCGATCTGCAGGATAATGATATTAATGTGCTGGCGGAAGGGATTTCGGCACATCAGTTTGAAATCTTTGCAGTTCGGGATAAAGTCTTTGTCAGAAATATAAGTTCTGAAAACAGGACGATCCTGAAGCGAAAAAGAGAACAGGCCATCGTTGATGAAAAAGGCATTAGAATGCTTTCGGAAGACGCGATTCTTGCAGGCTGTGTCTCTTATGACATTACGATTGTACAGCGATGATAAGCAGATCATATACCAGAGAAGCCTGACGGGGGGACAAAAATATGAGCATGATTCTTTCAGTACACAGCACAAAAGCGTTTCAGGAGTTTTTGCTGCCTGCGGTCAATAACGCGGAAAATTCCATCATTCTGGACAATCAGATTTTTTCATTGGAGAAAGACATCGAACTGCGCATGGAAGTGATCGAAGGCTGCTGGCATTTTCTGCATTCGGAAGTTTACCGGATTGAAGATACGGTAAATCATGTTGAATATTTCGGGATTACCTTGCGCGATGGAGACCTTCTGACAGTTCTTCTGCCGGGAGCGGAGCGGATTTCTGTCATGATCGATGAGACCGAAAGCTGCTTCAAAGTTTTTGAAAAATATGACATACAGGGGATAGACAGGATCACAGTCGGCAGGAACGAGACGAATGATATTGTTTATAATACCAGAAACCTGATTTCCGGGGAACATGCCGTGCTGCGCCAGACGGGGACACAGTGTATTTTGGAGGACAGGAGTGCAAACGGCGTCTTTGTCAATTCGCGCAGGATCGTCGGCTCCAGACAGTTGGAATTTGGTGACTGCGTGAGTATATTCGGACTCAGCATGGTGTATTTGTCCAATATTCTGGCGGTCAATTCGCAAAATGACGGCTTTCATGTGGATCATGAGAAACTGAAAAGACATGAAAGTGAGAGAATAGAGAGTAATGAGGCAGGATGTTCGGAAAAAGCCCACAATAAAAAAGTTTATCATCGTTCGCCGAGACAGATTTACAGGATCGATAATGATACTGTGGAAATCGAAGCACCGCCGCAGCCCAGAGATTTGAATAAAAAACCGATTGGCATGCTGATCGGACCATCCATGACGATGGCGCTGCCGATGCTTCTTGGCTGCGGTCTTTCGATCTACAGTACGAAAGTGAGCGGCAATTCTGGAAGCGCATTTATGTATACCGGGCTGGTGACGGCCGTATCCTCAGCACTCATCGGAACCGTGTGGGCGCTTGTGAATCTGCATGTAGAGAAAAAGAAAAACAGGGAAGAGGAACTTCACAGGTTTGAAGCGTATGGAGAGTATCTCATCAGATGCTCTAACCAGATCAAGGAAAAATATGAGAAAAATACGAACAGTCTGAACAGTATGTATGACTCGGCGCAGGCGTGCTGCGGATACGATGAGAAAAACCCTCTTTTGTGGAACAGAAATGCCAATCATGAGGATTATCTGAGTTACCGGCTGGGAACCGGGGAGATTCCCTTTCAGGTGCAGGTGTCCATTCCAAAAGAGCGTTTTACGCTTGTAAATGACTCCCTGGCAGAAAAACCCGCGATGATACGGGACAGCTTTAAAGAACTTCATAATGTACCGATCTGTGTCGATTTACACACGCACAGGCTCGTCGGGATCATAGGCGGCGGAAAGAAAAAAGGCGCGGTGGAGATTATGCACATCATGGTGTCTCAGATTGCTGCCTCCAACTGTTATACGGACGTTAAGATGGCGTTTCTCTATGACGAAGGCAGGGATGATTCGGACGACTGGGAATATATGAAATGGTTTCCGCATGTCTGGTCGGAAGACAAAAAGAGCAGATTTGTGGCGAAGAACAAAGTAGAGGCAGGGGATGTTTTATATGAAATCACGAAAGTCCTGCGGACAAGAGCGGAGAACAGATCTGTAATTTCATCAAAAAAGGAAAAGCTGCCATCACCGCAGTTCATTCTGTTTTTATCTGATCCGGAATTGTTGGAGAGCGAACTGATCACCAAATATATTACGAATGAGGACAACCAGGATATTACTACGGTCTTTTTGACAGATCATTATGAGAACCTGCCGAACGAATGCGGCTATATCATACAGAATGACGAAACTTTCACCGGAATGTACGGTATTGAGGATGATACGGAAAACAGGAAACAGATCGCCTTTGACAGCATTTCCAATGTTCAGCTGGAAAAGCTGGCGAGAACACTGGCGAACATAGAAGTGCGTGAGACGCAGTCCGGCGGGGACATTCCCGCATCGCTTACCTTTTTTGACATGTATGGAGTACAGCGTCTGGATGAGTTTAACGTACTGGACAGATGGCGTAAAAACCGTACTTACGACAGTATGAAAGCCCTGATTGGTCAGCGTGCCGGGGAAAGCAGCTGGTATCTGGACATCCATGAGAAGTACCACGGGCCGCATGGTCTGATTGCGGGAACGACCGGATCCGGTAAGAGTGAAACCCTGCAGACATATATTTTATCGCTGGCGCTGAATTTCAGCCCGGATGATATCGGTTTCTTTCTGATTGACTATAAAGGAGGGGGGATGGCCAATCTATTTAACGGCCTTCCGCACATGATCGGACAGATTTCCAATCTCTCCGGCAATCAGGTGAAACGTGCCATGGTTTCGATCAAGAGTGAGAACAAGAGAAGACAGCGCATTTTTAACGAGCATGGTGTGAACAATATCAACCTGTACACCAGACTGTACAAAAACAACGAGGCGAGTGTCCCGGTACCGCATATGTTTATCGTGATCGATGAATTTGCGGAACTGAAACGGGAGGAACCCGATTTTATGCGTGAACTGATCAGTGTCGCGCAGGTCGGAAGAAGTCTCGGCGTGCATCTGATTCTGGCGACGCAGAAGCCGAGCGGAACGGTGGATGATAACATCTGGAGCAATTCCAAGTTCAGACTGTGCCTGCGCGTTCAGGACAGGCAGGACAGCAATGATATGCTGCACAGACCGGATGCCGCGTATATCACGCAGGCCGGACGCTGTTACATGCAGGTGGGAAACGACGAGTTATTTGAATTATTTCAGTCAGGATTCAGCGGGGCAGTTTATGATGAGGAAAACGGAAACATGAAATCCGACATCGCCCATATGCTTTCCACGACAGGCAAGGCGGCGCTGATCGGAAACCGTTTGAAATTAAAACAGACAGCACTGATTAAAAAAAGATGGATAGAACAGTTATTGGGAATTTTGTCTCAAATTGAGCTGCCGGCCGGATATACGCTGGAAATGCTGTTAAACGACGGCAGTCTTTTGGAAACCTGGATACAGGGGGCATTCACGCAGCTGTCTGCGGCAGGTATTGATTTTCCTTACAGTGAGTACAACGCGCAGCGGATCAGAGATCTGATGAGCGCATGGGCGGCAGTGCGGGAAGATTCCGACAGGACGGCGGAACAGATTCTTGCATATGCGGATCAGAACAGACTGAAATTACCGGAAAAGAAGCTAAAGACACAGCTTGACGCTGTCGTTGAATATCTGGCGGGAATCGCCAGAGAGAACGGATATCTTCATAATCTGCAGCTATGGCTCCCGGTGCTTCCTGTTTCGCTGTACTTAAATCAGCTTCCGTCTTATCAGAAAGAAGCATACTTTAACGGACACGAGTGGCCAAAGCCGCATAAAGAATGGAAGATTGAAGTGGATATGGGTCTGTATGATGATCCGGTCAACCAGATGCAGGATAGTTTCGTCATGAACCTGTCGCATAATGGACACCATGCCATCGTGGGTACGGTTGTCAGCGGAAAGAGTACATTTTTACAGACCTTTGTCTATGGACTGGTCAATAAATACACACCTGAGCAGGTTACTGTCTATGGGATCGATTTCAGCGCTAAAATGTTGTCAGCGTTTGAAAAGATGCCGCATGTGGGCGGTGTGATGTATGAGAATGATGAGGACAGACTGGCGAAGTTTTTCAATATGCTGGGTACGATGCTGGAAGAGCGCAAACAACGTTTCAAAGGCGGAAACTACAGCCAGTATGTGCGGGTCAACGGAGTCTCCTTACCGGCTGTCGTCATTGTGATCGACAATTATTCTAATTTTAAAAATAAAACGAACAATATTTATGAAGAAATGATCCTGCAATTATCCAGGGACGGTGTAGGCTATGGAATCTTTCTTGTGATCACGGCCGGAGGATTCGGGGCGTTAGAGATACCAAACCGTATCGGAGATAATCTGCGGACGGTCATCTGTCTTGAAATGAGTGATAAATTTCAGTATGCGGAGGCCATGCGGACGATGCATATAGAAACACTGCCGGAAGTGAATATAAAAGGACGGGGACTTGCCAGAGTCGGCGAGCAGCTTTTAGAGTTCCAGACTGCTTTAAGTTTCGAAGCAGGAGATGATTTCAAGCGGATGGAACAGATCGAACAGCTTGCGGAAGTGATGAGAGAAAAATGGAGCGGACGGCCCGCAAAACCGATCCCGGAGATACCGCAAAAACCTGTATGGTCAGAGTTTTCCAGACTGGAAGACGTCGGAAAGCTTCTTGAGGACGACAGGCATCTTCCGATTGGCTATAATACCCAAAATGCTGCGGTCTATGGGATTGATCTGAGCAGACTTTATTGTTACCTGATCACCGGCAAGCCGCGAAGCGGTAAGACAAATCTGCTCAGGATCATGATAAATGCGGCATTATTGCGGGGAGGCAGCGTTACTATCATCGATTTTGGCGGCGATTTTACGAATCTGGAAGAGAATTCTCCGGTGGATGTGATCAATACCGACATGAAAATGTTCCAGTTTTTCTCTGATCTGCTTCCGGAGTTTAAGAAACGCAACATACAGAAAAAACAGGCAGCGCGGGAAGGGATGTCAGATGAGGAGATTTATCAGGAGATGCGTTCAAACCGTGCACAGTTCATTTTCATTGCCAACCTGGCAGATTTTGTGCAGCATGTGGCGCATCCTAAGGATGCGGCTGATGTGAAAGCCTTTGTATTGAATCTTCTGGATAAGGGAAGTTTACATAATGTATTCTGGGCTGCCTGTTATAATGCGGAGGATAAGCTCAAAGTTGCCGGAGACGATGTTTATAATTACTTTATTCGTTATAAAACAGGTATTCATTTTGGCGGCAATGTAGCGGCACAGAATATTATGGATTTCAGCTATGTGCATTATACAGAGCAGTCTAAGGCACAAAAACCGGGCGTCGGCCTGCTTCCGGCTAATGAGGAAGAAACTGTGCGTAAGATCATAGTACCTTTGATGAAGGGTTAACGGGATAATATGGTTTCCGTATTGATATACTCAAAAACAGAACAGGAAAGCGCCGCCCTGAAAGCGGCGGCGGAAGAACTGATCGCGAAACTCAGTGAAGATTATTGGGAGATCAGGCAGATTCGTTCGATCAGGGCCCTGCAGGAATATTTATCCGGCAGCCCCCTCCTGCATCTGCTGATTTATGACATCAGCGAGCCGGAGGCCCTTGGCTTCCTTGCCGGAATCAGGAAACGGTATCCTCATACACGCCTTATGGTATTGGCGGACATTTCCGTTTCCCCGATGGAATATATAAGACCGGATCTGAAAGTCGGGGCTTTGTTATTAAAGCCGTGGACGACAAAGCAGGCATTCGATGCTTTATACGGATTTCTGGAGGAATACAATGAGTCGGTCAGAGAAAAAGCAGGGAAGGGCAGGGATTTTTACGTAATAGAAACAAGAGAGGGGATTATCAATATTCCTTTTGCACAAATTTATTTTTTTGAATCGAGAGCAAAAAAGATTTATGTCTGTACCGGGAAAGAGGAGTATGGATTTTACTCTTCGATCGAAAAGCTGCAGGAAGGACTGCCGGATAATTTTGTCAGGTGTCACAGAGGTTTTATCATCAACATAAGAAAGATCAGGAAGATTGTTTCTTCTCAGAACATGATTTATCTGGCGGACGGTTTTGCCGTTCCGCTCTCGAGAAGTTATAAGACTGCATTAAAGGAGATGGGGAGATCATGAACCAGCAGGATAAGGCATATTACCTGCAAAATATGGAACTGGCACTGCTGTTATCCGTGAAAGGGATGAATGTTTTTTACGGGTTTTTGATGGATACGATAAAAAAACCGGAGCAGGCCGCTGTATATCGGGCACTGTTTGATCTGGAAAAAAAAGAACTGATCTCAGTGGATGATAACAGGAAAGTCACGATTTTGCCGGAACTCGATCAACTCTTAGAGGAGATGAAAGCGGCAAAGAGGCTGCTGCTATACACTGACAGATTCTCGGAGTTTCCGGATCAGTGTATCTATCTGGGAGACGGCGGCGGCGTCTTTGTATCCTCATATGGGACAACAGGGATGGTGAACAGGCTGGAGATGGTATGCAGGGAGGCGCTTGCAGACAAAATCTGTGAGAATGGTTTCTGCCTGAAAGAGATGATTAACGATGAGAGCCTTTTTACAGAGAAACAGATCAGGGTGCAGGAACTGGAAGAGATGGCGGAGCGTTTCTTTTTGCATGATTTGATACCGTTTGAGGAAGCAGATTGGGGGAAAGCTGTAAGGCGCCTGAAACTGGTCTGCCTCAAAAACGGGCTCAAGAGCGGGGAGAACCAGAAACAATATCTGCTCATAAGAGACAGGCTGAATGATTACTTTGCGGTGACGGATGAAACAACCTGCATCTATCCTTATTCCGGGAAACTGATTATGGAAACGTTAAAAAAAGATCTCACAGGGGAATGAGAAAAAGGAGGATGAAAGTGTGATATTGGTAGATATCTATGTTCCGGCAGTTGGAAATGTGTATGATTTTCAATTGGATGAAGAGGAAAAGATCAGTACGATCGTAGAAGAGATTGGTGAACTGGTCGGACAAAAGGAGCACTGCCGTATCGTCGGGAACATTGGGGATCTCATGCTGTGTTCGGGAAAAGACAAAAAGATCTTATCCAAAAATCAGACGTTAGAAACCTCAGGAATCCGAAACGGTGACAGCCTTATTTTAGTATAAAACTGGTCATTCATCCCAATCAACGGGGCATTTGTCAAAAAGAGACAGCAGAATGTCATTTTGTGATAAGGTGGCATATAGATGAAGGAGCGGACGATGTTTAGTATAATGACGGGGCATGTGACACAGGAATGCGGCCAGATAGAGGCACAGGTATCTGAAATAACCGGACAGATGCTGGAACTGGAAGATGCCATCAGACAACTTCGCAGTATTTCCTGCATGGAAGAGGCAGTGGCGAAACTGGAATACCTGCATTCTGAGATGGATTTTGAACGCACTGTGTTAAGACAGATGATGCTTGGACTGAATCAGACGATTCTGAGTTATTTAAGCTGTGAGAACAGGATCTGTGACAATGGAGAACAAAGTGTGCTGTATCATGCAAGACGGGAAACAGGGATAAACGATCTTTCAGGCATATCAAATATATTAAGCGGGCTTTAGGCCGGATGAGGAGGAAGTATGGCGATTCAGGAGATAACGGTCGACACATCTGTTTTGGCGGGAGACATCAGCGAACTGCAGACAGCGCTTGCCAACGCGCAGAGGCAGCTCGAGGAGATGTTCGCAGAGGTGGCGGAACTGGACACAATGTGGGATGGACCGGCGAACGAAATGTTTAACAGGCAGTTTGGAAACGATCACGAAAAAGCAAAGAATCTGTGTAAAACAGTAGATTCACTGATCGATTGCATGATCTATGCAAAAGAGCAGTATGATTTATGCGAGAACGAAGTAAACGATATCGTTTCGTCAATTTCCCTATAAAAGCAATGAGAGCGAGGAGTAAAGAAAATGGCAATCACAGGAGACGTTCGTGTTAAAGTAAATTCCGCAGTGCTAAACAGCAAGGCACAGGCCGTTTCAAACAGCATAGGAAAAATGCAGCAATGTTTTGACCAGTTAGAAACGATCATAAAAAGGACTTCTTATTACTGGATTGGAGAGGCGGGAGATCTGCACCGGAAGATCTATCAGGAACAGCAACCGCAGATCGAAGAGATGATGAAAAGGTTAAAAGAGCATCCCAGAGACCTTGTGACGATGGCACAGACCTATGATGCAGCGGAGGTACAGATACAGGCTATGGCGGCTGAACTGCCGGGCGATGTGATCAGTTAGACAGGAGGGCGGTTAAATATGGCGACACGGGAGACGATTGAGATCAATTTCATGCAGGCGATGCGGCAGGCCGATAAGATAGACACGATAGCGAACGACCTGAGCAGATTATCAGGAGAGAAGTTCGGGGGTTCACTGCAGAACCTGGCAGGGGCCTGGAAGGGGGACAACGCTTCCCTTTATCTGACCAAAGGAGCATCCCTGCAGGGAAAGATGGATGGAACATCCAAATCCCTTCACGCAGTGGCTTCTGATATCAGGGCGGCGGCAAGACGGCTGTACGAGGCGGAGATGGCGGCGGTGTCGATTGCTTCGGACAGGACCTACTAGGTGCAAAATGGTCATTCGTCCTGACAAATATGACGTCTGTCAGGAATTGCTTCAGAGAAATATTTTATGTACTAAAATATTAATATAAAGAAAGCCAGAACAGGAGGAAAAAGAATATGGCAGCTTTTACGGTAACATCAAGTGAATTAAAGGCAAAGGCAAATGAACTCAGGAATTTAAATGCCCAGTTTAAAACACAGGTGGGGAATCTGGAATCACAGGAAGGCAATTTGGTCACTATGTGGGAGGGCGAGGCAAGGAATGCATTCGATACAGCTTTTAAGAATGACAAAGGCCAGATGGACAATTTTTACAATCTGATCGAGCAGTATTGCGTGGCGCTTGAGAATATCGCGACAAAATACGATATGGCAGAGGCACAGAATGTTGCGACGGCACAGGCCAGAACCTATTAAGAGCAATTACGAAAATAAATTTCTGATAAGAAAAGGAGAATATGATCATGGAAGGAATCTTAAAAGTTGACCCCCAAAAATTAATCAGCACAGCGGATGAGTTTAATGCGACAGGCGGACAGGTCAGAAACCTCATGGAGCAGATGATCTCCATTATTGACAGCCTGAAATCTGTATGGGAAGGAGAAGCATCTACTACATACAATACCAAATTTCATCAGCTCGATGATGACATGCAGAAAATGCACCGGATGATCGAGGAACATGTAAAAGACTTAAACGAGATGGCGAAACAGTATATTACTGCGGAAAATGCCAACATTGATACCGGAAGCGGACTGGCAGGAGATGTGATTTCGTAGGAATCTGACAGATACTTTTTCACGAATGCGGAATCACATCAGCCATATCAGAGAACAGGAAATGATTCCGCATTCATGAAGTGAATGTAAGCGGAAAGGTTCCGGCCAGTTTCAAAAGTAAAAACGGAAGAAATGCGAAAAGAACAGCGCACACCAGAAAAACGACCCCGACAATCAGGGCGACGCCTGTTTCTTTTACATATGCTTTTTCCGGTGAAGAAGGGTCGTAGTAAACCGTTGCCGTACTGTCTAATGGAAACAGTTTGGGGTTACCGCTTCCTGTGGAAGTAGTGAGCGTATACTCCATGCCGTTTACATAGTACTGGAAGACAGGATAGTAATATGTGGCGCGTGTGCCATTGGTGGAACGGCCCGAAATGCTGGATTTGACACGGATGACACGTCCCGTTGTCTGACTGGTGCATGTCCTGCGGCTTTTATTTATTTTGAAATGAAAGTACAGGAGCAGTATACCGACCAGACCAAAAATGACTGGAAAAATTAAAAAAAATATCATGTTTGAGAACTCCTTTCCATTACTGATTTCATTGTAACACAAAAGAGCACGCAGGGAAATATCCTGTACAGAGGTAGAGGAATAAGGTTGAATCAATTCTCTGATGTGCAGTTAATTCAACCAGTAAGTTGTGACGTTTTGAAATGGAGGGAAAAATGAAGCCAAAACGGATGAACAGATCTTTTTTGACTGCCGGGGGATTTATCATTGTACTGTTATGTATTGTACTGACCGTTTTGTCTGCACAGAAAAGCAGATCCGCCGGAAGGATGGCGGAGTTACTTGATCTTGGAAACAAATATCTGACAGAACACAATTACGAACAGGCGGCATTATCTTTCAGGGAAGCGATAGAGACAGACCCGAAATGTGAGGAAGCTTATCATGGACTGGCACAGACCTGTATCGGTATGGAAGATTATGAGACAGCCTGTGAAGTTTTGAAACAGGGGATTGAACAGACCGGGGCGGAGGCGCTTACGGCATACCTTCAGGAAACAGAGGAAACCTATGCCAGAATGCAGGAAGAAGCCGCGTCGCAGGCGAAAGAAGAGGCAGTCAGATTAATGCGTGAGCAGGAAGCGGGAAAGCCGGAAGAAGCGGATACAGCGGCAGAACCGGAAAAAGAAGAAGAGACGGAAGAACAGGCGCAGGAAGAGACAGAAACGGAAGCGCCGGAAGAAGATGAGGACGCCTCTCAAACACAGGAAGAGACTTCGCAGGAGGAAACTCTTGATGAGACAGGGGCGGCGGGCGAAACGACCGACGCGGATAACGATGCAGGCGAAAGGGTCGTACACGAAAACGGGGACTATGAGATAACTGAATATGACGCCGGCGGCAATAAAGTGAAGTGGACATATTATGAAGCTGATGGGACAATAAATCGCTGGGAAACTTATGAATATGAATATGGGGCGGACGGAAGCTATGCCAGAATTGAGTATCAGTATGCATGGGGCACACTGTATTATATAACGAGATTTGACTATGATGCCAACGGAAATTATGTGAAAGGAAGTCAATACCTGCCGGATGGGACGCTGTATTATGAGTATCATCCATAACTGGCAGGGGAAATAATATTTTGTTTGTTTAAGAACGGAGGATAAAATGAGCAGTTTTTCGATCAGGCCGGAGTCGGCCCGCGGGGTAGTTGAAGACGAAAGTGAACTGGTGCAGGAACTGGCGTCTATCGAATTGCGTATTTCATCTGCGAAAAGCGGTCTGAATGTAGGCGCCGCTACGGCGCGCTTTAAAAGCAGGCTCGGTACACTTGCCTCTGAGGTGAATGAAGAGCGCAGAGCGATGAAAGAGATGAAGAAGGGACTGGAAAGCGTCAATTCTTCTTACATACGGACGGAAAATAAGCTGCTGGGGAATGAAGACAGGGCTGACAGACCAACTGTCACAGGGCTTTTGGCGGCGGCCATTGGATTGGTACTAAAGCCTCAGGGGGCGTTGTCGGCGCTGCTCATAAACAAAAAGCTGAATCAATTACTGAATCATTTCTGGCCGGTTCTGTTTCCTGAATGGGCAACAGGGGATAACCATTTGCTGACGGACTGGCTGCAGCATAAAATTGATCATTCGGATAATCCTTTGTGGGATCTGCTTCAAATTGAGGCGGCAGATAAAGATGAATTTGGATTGCTGGGGATTGATCTGATCGATCAGCTGCATGATTCCAACCTGTCAGACGATAATTTCTGGAAGAAACAGGCGGACAAAATCAAAGAATTTAATGATAAAAGCAAGTATGAGGGGGTCAAAGGATATTTTGATGAAGACGGAAATTATCATAATGTAAAAGGGCAGGAAGATACGGACGAAAAGAAGAAGTATGACGATGTCTCCAGTCTGGATAAAACGGCGACCATCGCCTCTATAGGGACGCAGGTTTCCGGTGCCGTCTGGGATAAGCAGATAGGGTCTGGTGATGAAGAGTTTGCTGAGTGGGGGGCGCATGGTTCTGCGGAGGCTGCACTTGGCAAGGCAGAGGCAAATGCCTCGGCCTATGCGGGTCTGTACTCCTACAGTGAGGACGGGACGAAACATTTCACACCGGGTTTCGGCGCGGAGGTGGGCGTCGGCTTTACAGCCTTCTCTGCCTCTGCAAAGGGACAGCTTGGAGACGAATACTTTAACATACATGGAAATGCTTCCGTTGATGTAGGCAAAGCAGAGGCATCGGCGGCTGTGAATGTAGGATTGTTTGACGCGGACGGCAAATTCAATCCCCAGGCAGGCGTGAATCTTTCGGCGGAAGCGATCGCGGGGGAGGCGTCAATTACGGGAGGCGGAACCTTTGCAGGGACTTCTGTCGAGGCGACAGGCAGTGTTAATTTCGGCGTGGGGGCGCATGCCAATATTGGCCTGCAGGATGGCCATCTTTCTTTAGACATTGGGGCTTCCCTCGGTCCGGGGGTTAGTGTAAAATTGGATATAGATATGAGTGGAACCATTGAGGCAGTTTCAGATTTTGTCGGTACGGCAGCGGATACCGCGAGCGAGGTATGGACTGGAGTGACCGGATGGGTTTCAGGATGGTTCAGGTAGCAGAGCAGCAGGCTGAGTAAGGAATGTCAGCAGAATGGAGGAAAAATTATGTATGTTGGTTTATTGCCGATTGGTTCGGTTGTGAAGCTGAAAGAGGCGCAGGGAAGTCTGATGATCGTCGGTTATTTTCCGGTCGGACAAAGCAGACCGGATTATGTGTGGGACTATTCCGGGGTTGCGTTTCCGGGCGGATGCCTTGATACGACGCAGACTTTTCAGTTTGATAAGGAGCAGATCGAAGAGATACTGTATATAGGATATGAAGATGAGGAGCAGCATCGTTTTATCATGCAGCTTAACAGGAATGAACATGCGATCAAGAATCAGTTTCAGAATGCGCGGGGAAAGGGGGAGGCCTGATTATGTTTGAGAGAGTATTGCCGATCGGTACGATCGTTTTATTAAAGGGAGCGAGTAAGCGGCTTATGATCATTGGCCATTGCAAATATATGGGGAATAACACAGATAAGGTTTACGATTATGCAGCCTGCACTTATCCGGAAGGTTTCATCAGTCCGGATACGACGGCGCTGTTTGATCATGAGCAGATCGACGTAATCTTTTCGCTGGGATTCCGCAATGAATTACAGCATGAATACCAGCAGAAGCTGGAAAAGGCGTTAGAAGATATGCGGTTGGAAAAAGAAAAGAAAGAAGAGGAACAATGAACAGGATAAGGAAAGTTTTTTGGGGAATTCTGGCAGGATGCCTTTTTTTGGGCATGACGGCCTATGCGGGCGGGCAGGCGGCCATACTGGAAACTTATACCGGAGAGTCTGACGTTTCGATTTATGTGAAAAACGCCGGAGCAGTTTCGGAAGACGCAAACATCCAGATCGCAACGACTGAGGCGGCGAAAGTAAAGGTGCAGTCCATTTCAGAACTGGATGTACCGATGCAGACACTGGTGCTGGTTGACAATTCTCTCTCGATTCCTTCCGCAGACCGGGACAGGATTGCGCAGCTTTTACAAAACCTGATTTCAGACAGGCTGAATCAGGAGGAGATCAGCATTGCTGTTTTTAGCGAGAAGGCAGAAGTTCTGACGGAACCTGTGAGCGATTATGGCATATTAAAGAAGGCGATAGACAGTATTACCTGGCAGGATCAGGAGACATATCTGACGGATGTACTGTATGATCTGCTTTCCGAAAAGTATAGGCAGGGGACGGAAGATGTGTATCGACGGATCCTGATTATTTCAGACGGCGTGGATAATAAATCGCTGGGCTATACGAAGGACGAGCTGTATGCGTTGTTAAAAGAAATCCGTATTCCCATCTATACGATCGGCTGTGAAAATAAAAAGAATAACGAGGAACTGGAAAATATGTTCTCGATAAGCCGTATGACCGGTGTGGATTATTTTCTGTTGGAAGAAGTCGAAGATGTGATGGATATCACGGATTCGCTCAATCAGGACCGCGGGATCACCAGACTGACGGTCACGCCGAAACAGGAGCTGATGGATGGCGCTGTAAAGACGTTAAAGATCACGTTAGCAGATGGCACGGCACTCACAGCTGAAATCAGGATGCCGCAGCAGGTTTCCGTACCGGAACCGCAACCAGACCCGGAGCCTGTGACGGAGCCGAAACCAGAGCCTGAACCGGAACCGATGACGGAACCGGAGCCTGCTGCCACAGAAAAAGAGCCTGCGTATCTTCCGTTCCTGATCATCGGATTTATTGTGGCAGTAATCATTGCGATTACGATCGTGATGTTTCTGCTCATCAGAAAGAATAAAAAGAAAGAGCCGGAGTTTGAGTCCATCGATGATTCACTTTTGAAAGAATTGCAGAGCAGTTTCGGGAACGCAGACGAAAAAACGGAAATCATGGGCGCTTTCCAGGACAGAAGCAGCGATGACGGCAAAACTGTCATGATATGGAACCAGAATGTGACCTGTCAGCTGGTTCTGACGGATATTCATTCACCGGCAAAGTCATTTCAAGTGCCGTTAAATCAGTCTGTCATCATCGGAAGAAAGAGCGGAATGTGTGATATAGCGCTTGAATATGAGAAATCTGTTTCCGGGAAACATTGTGAGATCAGTGTGAGGGAGGGGAAATTCTACATCAAAGATTTGCAGTCTTCTAATGGAACCTATGTAAACGGCAGTAAAATCCTGGCGGAGACAGAGATTTTTTCCGGAAATACGGTAAAACTGGGACGTCTGGAAATGCGTTTCGAGGTCAGATGAGACAGTTGAAAAAATGATCTGGCCGGACGGAGAGGAGCAGGGATGAGGATCTTATCGGCAGGAAAAAGTGATATCGGCAGGAAAAGGGAGAACAATCAGGACGCATTTGGAATGTATCAGCAGGAAGAGGCAGGGCTGTTCGTCGTCGCCGACGGCATGGGAGGCTACGACGATGGAGAGAAGGCAAGCCAGATGGTTGTGTCAGAATTAGCAAACTGGTGGAATGATTTTTCACCAGTTTTATTTGGAGCAGATTTCCGCAAAATGACAGCATCCATTGAGCAGACGGTTGCTCATGCAAATGAAATGATCTATCAGGAATATAACAGGAAGGGAATCTGTGGAACGACCGTTGTGGTGCTTTTTGTTTACAGAAATTTTTATGGTGTCATTTATGCCGGAGACAGCAGATGTTATCTGAGGCGTCAGGGGAATCCGTTTTTGCTCCGTGCAACAAACTTAAAACAGCTTACGGTCGACGAAGTATGGGAAAATCAGCCGGATCTCAACAGGAAAGAGCGTATGATGCAGAAACATCCCAACAGGGGAAAACTGGTAAACGCGGTCGGTATCAGAAAAGAAATTCAGTGCCGGGTGATGACTGATGTGATTCTTCCCGATACCGTATTTCTGTTATGTTCCGACGGTCTGTATAAATTCTGTCCGGAAAGCCTGATCGGGAAATACATGAAAAAAAGCAGGAATCAAAAAGAGATAGAAAATACAGTCGATAAATTGATCGGTGAAGTATATGAAAATGGGGCGGGCGATAATGTCACGGTGGTGATGGTAAAATGCGCGGATGAGCGCTGTACGCACCGTGGTGAGCAGGGGGGATAAACATGAAAGCAATATGGGAAGCCGCATGCAGCAGCAATAAAGGGCGGATTCGGGAAGTAAATGAAGATAATTTCTATTTTGACGGGATTCTGCGCAAAAAGGAGAGCGAAATTCTGGAAAGCACGTTCTCTTCACGAGCGGAATTTCCTGGAAATCTGTTTGCAGTGTTCGATGGTCTGAGTGGAGAGGAAGGCGCAGAGACTGCTTCCTGTGCTGCCGCAGATAGTCTTTTAAAAGAGACCTGCCTGATTGAAAAAGAAGGGGTGTCAGACGGCCCGCCGGAGACTTTTCTGGAAAAGGCGGCTTTGCATATGAATCATGCAATATGTGAGGCAGCACGGTCCGGCTTTCAGAAAATGGGATCAACAGCAGTTATGATCTGCTTTTTTCAGGAAACGGCAACCGTTTGTAATGTGGGAGACAGCAGGGCTTATTATCTGCATGAAAATGAGCTTGTACAGTTGTCAGAAGATCATACGGACGCTGGTTTCATGGCCGAGAGGAAGATTTTGGGACGAAAGCCGAGGCTCAGACAATATTTAGGGATTGCACCGGAAGAAATGCTGATAGAACCGTATCTGAAAACGATCAGATGGTGTGAAGAAGACCAATATCTGCTATGCAGTGACGGATTGACAGATATGCTGTCTGAAAACGAGATAGCAGATATACTGCGTGAAAAGAGACCGGCGGTGCAATGTGTCTCCAGACTGATGGAAGCAGCACTTTTACGGGGCGGAAAAGATAATATAACGGTGATTCTGATACGAAACAGACGAAAGCATAAGAACGACTGTCAGGACAGGCAGGTTAGTTCTGGGAAAGGAATGTATGTTAGATGAGTGATAAGAATACATGGCCCGGCTGGCAGTGTGTCAGGCAGCTTGGAGCAGGCAGCTTTGGAAAAGTATATGAGATAAAGAGAGAAGAATTTGGAAAAACCTATACGGCGGCATTGAAAGTGATCACCATTCCATCAAATCCTGCGGAGGTGCAGAGTGCTTTCAGTGAGGGAATGGATGAGCAAAGCGTGACATCATACTTTCATGATATTGTGGAAAATATTGTGAATGAGTTCGCACTGATGTCAGATTTGAAAGGACATACCAATATCGTTTCCTATGAAGATCATATGGTTATTCAGCATGAGGGTGAGATCGGATGGGATATTCTGATCAGAATGGAATTATTAACACCATTGCCCAGATGGAGTGAATCTCATCTCATGAAAGAAGAAGATGTGCTCCGGATGGGGTGTGATATCTGTAATGCTCTGGAACTGTGTCAGAGAAAAAATATCATTCACCGTGATATCAAACCGGAGAATATTTTTGTAAATGAGTATGGGAATTATAAACTGGGAGATTTTGGCATTGCCAGAACAGTCGAGAAAACCATATCCAGTCTGTCTCAGAAAGGAACTTATACTTACATAGCGCCGGAAGTCTATCATGGACAGCCTTATGGAGTGAGAGCGGATATTTATTCTCTTGGTATCGTATTATATCGATACTTGAATGAAAACAGAACTCCTTTTCTGCCGATGGGGGCTATCCGCTACAGCGACAGAGAATCGGCTTTTGAAAAACGCATGAGCGGTGTACCGGTTCCGCCGCCGACAGGGGGAAGCCAGCGTACCAAAGAAGTTGTTTTGCAGGCGGTTTCTTATACGCCAGAAGAGCGTTTCCTGTCTGCCGCGGCGTTTCATAAAGCACTGCTGGAGTGTACATCCAAAACGGAAGATGCAGAGGAGCGTACCCTTCTTCTTTTTGAGCCGGAGCAGAAAGAAATTGCAAAGCAGCCCCAGACTACGGTAAACAACCCTGTGAGTATGTCAGATGCAGGCGGATCCGGGCAGACTCAAACAAATAGAGAAAGCGGAAAGATGCGCCGGAAAGCGCCGGTTTTTGCCGGAATAGCGCTGGCCGGGACAGTCGCTTTGATCTATGCGCTGTTGACCGTTTTCAGGGAAAGCGGACGCGGTAATGTGCCGCAGCCGGCAAATGTTAGTGCCGGGACAGTGGCAGATCAGCGAAACGGCAATTCTGCGGAGGGCAAAGATGCGCATACAAAAGATGACAGCCAGGAAGCCGGCGAAGAGACGGGTTCTGGTGACCGGCAGGAAGGCGAAGAGCAGAATCAGGAACAGAACGAAACAGAAACTGCGCAGTCAATGATGTTCCAGAAAGTCATAGACTTTGAAAAGGACAAGTGGTGGGATGAAAAACATATTGTAGGGACTGTTTATGCACCGGAGGAAGACGAGCTGGAAATGATCAATCATGCAGTGGATTATACAAACTGGGATGATTATATGGAAGCCTATGACGCCTCTTTTGTGGCGGAAGAACCGGTTTCGGAAGTGGGACTGCTTTGTCAGACGGAAAGTTTCACCCTTTATGAGAGGAATGTGAATGATATCAGGAGGATGTTAGTTGAGACGCCGGATCATTCTTACCTTCTGGCGGAAGCGGAACCGATTTCGTCAACGGTAAGCGAGCAGCCTGTCATTGTGGAAGCAGACTATGACCAGGATGGAGAAAACGAGCTTGCGATCAGGGTTTATCTGTTACATGGAACAGGGCTTTCCGTGGATTCCCTGTTTATGGCGGACAGGGCTTCCGACGGCCAGTGGTATCTGTTCCAGTTGTTAAATGGAGAATGTGCGGACACTTTGAATGCGAAGTGCCATAGAACGATGATTGGAGACAAGTATTATTTTAAGCTGGAAGACCGCACGATTGCCGTCCCGCAGCCGGATTTCGAGGAAATGCCGTTTTCCGGTTACCGTACGGGAGAACTGGTTCATATAGAATGTACCAAAGAACAAATCCTGCTAAAGGCGGATGTCGGGATGGAACTGAGAGACGCGCCGCTTTATAACTATAATATTGGAAATGGAATCTCAGCGTCAGTCAATTATCGCGGTGACGGAGAATGGGAATTGACCGATTTTGATTATTACAATGACCAGCTTGAAGATTATGTGGGAGGCTTTGTCGTCTGTTATCTGACAGGAGATGTGCAAAGGGCGGAGACGGAATACAACATTACCTTTGAGGTGCCGGAACAGACTGTGTCCGACTGTACGGTCACGAAAATAGCATATGACAGTGAATTATTTGGATACGAACAGCTTAATGTCAGGGTGGAATACATTGCGGATGGTGCGGAAAGTGCGAGGTCGATGCTGTTAGAGGTGCGGCAGAACGATCTGGATGCGCTGGGCATTACCAATTTGTTTGAAATTCATTCGTATGATCTGTGGACCATAGTCAGTATCCATTAGTGTATGGATGCAGGATGATTGATCAGACATTTTGAAAGCAAAGCACAGGAGAAAAAACAAATGAATGAAGAGACGGCAAAACGCAACGGAAAGAAAGCGCTGGCTATTATCATGGCGGCGGCAGCAGTCCTTTTTGCGCTGGCGGCAGGAATCGGTATTTACAATAACCCCGCAAACCGTGTGAAAAGGCAGATGGATTAAATCCCTGCAGGCGCTCCTTCTTTGACACGATACCACCATCCCAGATCTGTATTGGGATGATAATCGCAGGCATAAATATAGATTAAAGGTCAAGAGCAGTTTACGAAATTAAATAAGGATGAATAGTAAAATGCAGACACTGAAAAAAGGAACAATACTCGAAAATACTTATGAGATCATGGAAGAAATCGGTTCCGGCGGCGGGGGTGTCGTTTTCAGGGCGAAACACTTGAGGTTACAGACGGATGTGGTCGTGAAGAGAATCAAAGACGAAGTGCGCGGGAAAGTAAAATCCCGCCAGGAAGCGGATATTTTGAAAAACCTGAAACATCCGTATCTGCCAAGGGTCTATGACTTCATTGAGACGCAGAACGGCGTTTATACCGTGATGGATTACATACATGGCGAGAATCTGGAGGAAGCTGTGAAAGCACACGGGAAATATTCCCAGAAACAGGTGAAAAAATGGGCCAGGCAGCTTGGGGAGGCGCTTTCCTATCTGCATGGCCAGAAGCCGCCGATCATTCACAGCGATATCAAACCGGCTAATATTATGCTGACGGCAGATGGCAATGTATGCCTGATCGACTTTAACATCTCGCTTGCCATGGGAGAATCGATGGAATCGGCGGTGGGAATCAGCGCGGGCTTTTCGCCGCCGGAGCAATACCGCGACCCGGCAATGTACGCGAGGATTACGCACAATTATACCCTGCAGAAATCTTTACCGATGACTGCGAAAGGCCGTTCTTCCGTCAAGGCGGCGGGAAAACCGAATGACGGGACGGAACTGGTTTTGACAGAGGCGGCGGATGACGGAACAGAACTGCTTTTGGCAGAGACAGGGGATGACAGAACGGAACTGCTTTCGACAGGGAAAGCGGATGATGAGACATTACATCTTTTTACAGACAATGTCGACAGGACAGAACTTCTGCCGGAAAATGCAGACGGGAGGGGCGTTTCCCATTCATGCGTACAGGCAAATGCAGGAAATCCGTCAGAATATGCACATCTTTTCGGCAAAGGGATCGACGCGAGATCCGATATCTACAGTCTGGGTATGACGCTTTATTATATGCTGACCGGCATAGAGCCGCCCGCCGATTTTAAACAGAGAGTACCCGTAGGGGAAGCGGACAGACAGGTAAGCGAGGGATTCGCCATGATATTGGAAAAGATGATGGCGCTTTCCCCGAGAGAACGGTATGCAGACGGAAAAGAATTTCTGAAAGCAGTCCAAAACTGTCACAAACTGGATCATCGTTATATCGTCATGCACAGGAAGCAGACAGCAATCCAGGTTTCCGCACTGGGCAGTCTCGCACTGGGGGTTCTTCTTATTTTCGGAGGAATGTATCGGATGCGCGTGGAGCAGAACAGCGCATATTATGAGCTGATCAAGAGAGCGGAGGAAGCGGCAGGCATCAGCAACTATGATGACGCCGTGGAGGCGCTTTCCCAGGCAAGGATTATTTCCGATACCCGTATAGAGGCTTACGAGGAAGAAATCCATCTGCTGTATCTGCAGGGAGATTATGAGGAATGTATCAGGCAGGGGGAAACTTATCTTAATACGGTTCCCTTTGATTTAGCACTGGCAGAGGATCAGGAACGGTATGCCAACATTTACTATCTGCTGGGAAATGCCTGCTATGAATTGGAAGATTACTCCAACGCAAGGAAGTTTCTGGAATATGCCCTGCAGCATTATACGCAGAACGGCCTGTATTACAGGGACTACGCGATCACACTGGCGAAGCTTGGACAGATTGAGGAGGCGCAGGAACAATTGGATAAAGGGATAGCGCTTGGTATTACACAGGATTCTATCTATATGGCGGACGGTGAGATCGCGCATGTGAAGGGACAGTATGAGGAGGCCGCAGATTATCTGGAACAGGCCGTTTCCCTGACGGATGATAAGAGTATGAAACAGAGGGCGCTCCTTTTGTGCTCCGATGTGTACCGTTCTATGGGGGAGGCGACGGCGGATCGGGAAATTGCTC
Source organism: uncultured Lachnospiraceae bacterium (assembly GCA_947577185.1). Classification (GTDB taxonomy): domain Bacteria; phylum Bacillota; class Clostridia; order Lachnospirales; family Lachnospiraceae; genus UBA3282. The sequence goes on from CANPUE010000003.1 coordinate 141,865, forward strand.
TTTTAGAACAGAACCTCGATGAGTTTGACGGCGGTGACCGGATGGCGCTGGAAGAAAAGCTTGCCGGGGCTTATGTCAGAAAAGCGCAGGCTGACGGGAAGCAGGCTGACATATATTACGAAAAAGCGCTGTCCATGTTCCAAAGCGTGTACGAGAGCGGGTATGTTACCTTCCAGTTACGGCAGAACATAGCGATCCTGTATGAAACCATGGACAGGTTTGACGAGGCGGAGGATATTCTGGTACAGATGACGGAGGATTATCCGGACAGGTATGAAGTCTATATGCGTCTTGCTTATCTGGAAGCGGACAGACAGCAAATGAAAGAGAACGTGGAAAGGGATTATTTGCGGATGTATGAATACTATGAAAAAGCAAAGGAAAAGTACGAGGGAAAGGAACAGAATGCGGAGATGGATATGCTGGATGTTATGATACAGGATCTCCGGGATGGTGGCTGGCTGTAATATGAGAAACAGACGGGAGTTATCAGAAAATGTGAAACCATCAGGGAAAAAGCTCCGGATCGTGCTGGTCATCGCAGTCGTCGTGGCCACAGCCGCGACGGGCATATTTTTGTATCATAATAATGATACGGTAAAACTCAAAAGATAGCTTGATCTGGGACAAAAGTACCTTTTGGAAATGGATTATGAGCAGGCGGCAGTCGCTTTTGAGCAGGCGATCGTGATCGATCCAAGAAGCGCAGACGCATATCTCGGACTGGCGGACGCATACATCGGCCTTGGAGACGAAGAGGCGGCTTATACGGCGTTAGAAAAAGGGTATGAGGCGACTGGGGACGAGCGGCTGAAAGCACGGATGGAGGAGATGAATGCGGCGGAGGAAGATGCAAATGCAGTTGTGGAGAAGGCCGATGACGAGATTGTGGTTTCCGATCTGGTTCCGGTGATAGATTCTGACGAGGTTGTCAAAAGGCTGGAGGAAATTGGTGTAATTCTGGATGGAGACGGCAGACCGCATCATTTAAGCAGTGATGGAAGTACGAGACTTATGACTTATGAACAGATTGAGTCTGCATACCGTCCGCTGGCGGAAGAACTGGAGCGGTATCTGGCGTATGGGCAGGGTGATTGGGCCGGCACGGCATGGAAGTACCTTGCAGAGATTTATCTCCATCTGGGAGAGATGGAAAAATGTCTGGAAGCGCGCCGGAGCGGATATGAAGCCATTGGACAGCAGGCAATTGGCCTTATGCCAGAGGCTTATGAATACGAGGACGGGACGGTCATTGACGAATATGGCGATTACGGAAGCCACAAGGAATATGCAGAGGTGTCAAATTAACATTTGTTTCTGGACATTTTTCAGGGAGGTGATGTGGAACAGGGATAAACCATATGCTGCTATGGCAGCGATTTGCAGGATCGGAAAGAATGCACAACAAAGAGCAGATCAGTAAACAGGAATGAAAATTTTGGAGGGAAAAAGTGAGAAAAGCAGTTTCAATTATATTAATTATGGTGTTAACAATGGTTTTTGCCGGATGCGGGGATGACGCGAAGGAAATCAGCGATAAAAAATATCAGGAGATCATGTCCGAGATGGGGATTCAGGGAGCGGAGAGCGCTGTGGACGGCGTTATTTTATCACAGTCATTTCGGGTAAAGACCAGTTTCGGCAATGAATATGGCGGGGAAGACGATACCTTTGCGGCACAGTGCGGAGAGAAGAAAGAACACTATTATGCGGCCTATGCCCTGGATGCGGATGAAACGGCTGCAAAAGAAAAAAGAGCGGCCTACATAGAATCCCTGACCGGCGCGGGATATGAGCTGATCAGCACCGATGATACTATTTCAGGTGATTTTTACAGTAAAGATAATTATGGCGTAATAATAAATGAAATCACCGGCCCGGTTCATTGGGATGAGGCGTCAGAAGGACTGTATGGAATGTTTGTATCATTCTATTAAGGAATACGGCATACATTTTGGCCGGATGGATGTAACGGCGCAGTGATGGAAGAAACAGACCGGTTTATGGACAGCAGAGGGATACTTGAGAAATTACAAATCATATTATCATATGAGGAGGATTGAAATGAACGGAATCATGATAACAGGAATTGGGATTGGTCTGGTGATACTTGCCGTTGTTTTATTGACAGCGGCGGTGATATACCGGAAAACAGCGGGTAAAAAAATGCGGGAAGAACTTGGAAGGGAATACGAATGAACTAAAAATGAAATTCAGTTATTTTCTCATCATCAACAGTATTGACGAGCATCTGCTTCTATGATTTAAGGCATACGGCGGCTGCGAATATGCACCAACTGACGTGCGACTTTTACACAGTGGGCGAAGTCTTGGGATATACGATTATGGGTATAAAATGTTATATTGTGGACTTTTCAATTTTACGGAAATTTGTTACAATAAATTCAGGCGGCTAAGCTATATTTATCATACAGGTGCATGACACCGGAATGGAGGAGACATGAGGTATTTTTTTGAGTCCAAAGTGGAAAAACAGGACAAGGGCTACACGATTGAGATTCCCTTTAATGTATGGGAAGTCTGCAAACAGAGGGATGTCATCAAGGGCGACCTGGTGCTTGACAACAAGATCATCGAATGCGAACTTCATCCCAAAGAGAAAGGAAATTACAGAGTCTGTATTGAAGATGAATCTGCTGTGAATGTGGAACTTGGCGTTACCCATAAGATTCTGCTTCATATAACCGGATCGCTGATCCGTATGGATCAGAACAGCCCATACAGTTTTGATAACCCGATCCGCAAGATAGACAGCATTGATGTGATCAAACTCCCGGAAGATGGACTGTGTGGTCAGGCCTGTGTGGCAATGCTGGCGGGCATTACGATCGCCGAGGTCATTAGCGTTATGGACTGCAGAGAATGGCAGGCTACGATGGGCCGTGTGATCTCTGCTTTGAATTATTACGGAATCGATCATTCAGACATTATCATGTATACCGAGGGCAAAGAAGATACGGTACTGCCGAAATGTGCGATTCTGATGGAGCGTATGGGACGTTTCTGTCATTATCTGGTATATTTTGACGGGAAGTATTATGATTCCCACGCGGGCATACTGACCGAGTATGATATGAGTAAGTTGTTGGGGTATCTGGAAATTAAATGCTGATGCAAATTATTGCAGGACCGGATGATGGAAAAGATTGTCCGGTCTTTTATTTCTTAACGGCCAGCGGCGGGGGTTCTGACCTGGAAAGATGAGGGTGGAGGAAAAATAACATAATGATGATGAACAGGATAAAAAGAAAAATACCACAATGCGTACTGCTCTTATTTGCAATTATGACAGTTTTAAACGGCTGTGGCAGTGTGGATCAGGATAAAAAGAACGACAGTGAAACGGTGTCGGCTGAGCAAAACGGGCAGAAAACCTATAGTGATATGGAAGAAGAAAATCCAGAAACTATGAAAACAGAAGAAACGAAGACAGAAGAACAGGGTACAGAGGATTCGGAAACAAAAGAAGACGGGGGAGCGCAGGAGGAAGAGAACACTGGTGATGACGAGGGGGAAATCAATGCAAAACAGCAGGAGATACCGGATTGGAAGAGCGCTTATCTGGAATTTTTGACAGGCGATGGAGAAATCGAAAACTGTGCCGGGGAAATGGTAAAGATTAATGAACTGACAAATTTTCAGATAGCCTATGTGGATGATGATGAGATCCCCGAGTTATTTTATGAGGAACCTCTTGGGCCGGGACTTCTCGGTTTTCGCGATGGAGAAGTTATAAATCTGTCAGCGTTTGGACGAAATGAGGTGTGGTATCAGGAGAAGACAGGAAAACTGGTGACATATTTTGAATATATAGCAGGAAGTTCTTATCTGTGGGAGGCCTGTCTGACTGATGGTGAACTGAAACAACTGGTATCCGCCAGTGCAGATGTGCCGGAGGAGGGGAGGCACCAATGGATCTGGAACGACGAAGAGATCAGCCAGGAAAAGTATGAACTGCGGCGCGACGAAATTTTAGGACAAATGACACATTGCTTCGGCAATGGAATGTCATTTGATGAGATCTGTAAAGAACTGGGAAAAGACATGGCGGAAAGCAATGTGACACAGGAGGCTGGCAACAGTCTGCTGAAAGAGGTTACATGGGAAGACTTTAACGACGGGGCAGGTGAGCCGGTTCTGCATTTTTCCTTCAACAATGGAACAGTCATTGATAAAAAACTGCAGTACTTAGGCATTGTACAAAACGTTCAGTATATGGACATCACGGGCGACGGCGTGGATGAAATTGTTGTAGACACGGATATGATCAATACAGTCCGTGACGATTTCACGATACTTGATTTTTTCAGGATAGAAGGTGATACAGTTGAGGATATATCACCGTTCCATGATATTCCGGAGTTAAAAGATACCGCATGGTGTATGGAAATTTCACAGGAGCCGTTTAACGACTGTACAATTGTACTGGATATGGAATCTTATGGAAAAATGGCCGGGGTGTCATATATTGACTGTATGATGAAAATCGGATTCGACGGTTCCGGATGGAAGGTCATATCAAAACAGGAAAGGCCGGAAGGATAAAAATCTGTCAAGAAAAACTACTTGACACTCATCCCAAAGTATAGTAAAATAGCCAAAGTCGGAAAGCACATGACGGCGGACGGGAGCAAAAACATGGAGAAAATCGTTGAGCAGGGTCTGCTGTATGATTTTTACGGTGAACTGCTGACTGCGCATCAAAGGCAGATTTATGAAGGAATCGTATACGAGAATCTTTCTTTGAGCGAGATTGCACAGGAACAGGGGATCAGCAGACAGGGCGTACATGACATCGTGAAGCGCTGTGATAAGGCACTTTTGGAATATGAAAAAAAGTTAAAGCTGATTGACAGATTTCTGGCGGTCAAAGAACAGATCAAAGAGATCGACGCTGTGTCCAGACGTTATGAACAGGATGAGACAGAAGATAAAGCAGTTTACTGCAGGAAGGTCAGGCAGTTGTCAGCGAAGATCCTGGAGCAGCTTTAACCGGACAGAAATAATCAGAGTTATGAAGGAAGCATTGTGAAAAGAGATTACCGCTAAAGCGGGAAGGTATGGTTATCGGTATGGCATTTGAGAGTCTGACGGATAAACTTCAGAATGTATTTAAGAATCTGCGGAGCAAAGGGCGTCTGACAGAGGCGGATGTGAAGGTCGCCTTAAAGGAAGTGAAAATGGCGCTCTTAGAAGCCGACGTTAATTTTAAAGTAGTAAAACAATTTGTAAAATCTGTGGAGGAGCGGGCTGTCGGACAGGATGTTTTAAGCGGCTTGAATCCGGGTCAGATGGTGATCAAGATCGTGAATGAAGAGATGGTCGCTCTGATGGGATCTGACACGACAGAAATACAGATGCAGCCCGGCAAGTCGATTACGGTCATCATGATGTGCGGCTTACAGGGTGCTGGTAAAACGACCACGACGGCCAAAATCGCAGGGAAACTCAAATTAAAAGGTAAGAAGTCTCTGCTTGTCGCCTGTGACATTTACAGGCCCGCGGCGATCAAACAGCTGCAGGTCAACGGGGAAAAGCAGCAGGTGGATGTATTCTCGATGGGAGAAAATCATAAACCGGTCGATATCGCCAAAGCGGCGTTGGAACATGCACAGAAAAACGGTCATAATGTAGTCATTCTTGATACGGCGGGCCGCCTGCATATTGATGAGGATATGATGGCGGAACTGCAGGAGATCAAGGCCAATGTGGATGTGCACCAGACGCTTCTCGTTGTGGATGCGATGACCGGTCAGGACGCGGTCAATGTTGCAAAAGATTTTGACGAAAAAGTCGGGATCGATGGGGTCATCTTATCCAAGATGGACGGTGATTCCAGAGGCGGTGCGGCGCTGTCGATCAAGGCGGTGACAGGCAGACCGGTCTTATATGTCGGTATGGGCGAGAAACTTTCCGATCTGGAGCAGTTTTACCCGGACAGGATGGCGAACCGCATTCTCGGTATGGGAGATGTGCTGACGCTGATCGAGAAGGCACAGCAGAATATTGATATAGATGAAGAAAAAGAAAAGCAGATGGCGGCCCGCATGAAGAAGGGCAAGTTTGATTTTGAGGACTATCTGGAGAGCATGAAGCAGATGCGCAACATGGGAGGGATCTCCAGTATCCTGGGTATGCTCGGCATGGGTAAGCAGATGGGCGATATTGAGTCTATGGTAGATGAGAAACAGCTTGGCAGGATGGAGGCTATCGTTCTCAGCATGACACCGCAGGAAAGACAAAATCCCAAACTGTTAAACCCAAGCAGGAAACACCGCATCGCGGCCGGTGCAGGTGTGGATATCAGCGTGGTAAACCGTTTCATCAAGCAGTTTGAACAGTCGCAGAAGATGATGAAACAGCTGCCCGGAATGATGGGGGGCAAGCGGGGACGCGGCATGTTCGGGGGTATGGGGAAATTACCTTTTTAGTGTGTGAAGTTTAGAGAGATATCTGATCAGAAAGATATCATTTCTATTCAAAATATAAATATTATTTCTACAATGGAGGCAGAAAAAATGGCAGTTAAAATCAGATTAAGAAGAATGGGACAGAAGAAATCTCCTTATTACAGAATCGTAGTTGCAGATTCCAGATCTCCGAGAGACGGCAGATGTATTGCTGAACTGGGAACCTACGATCCGAATACGGATCCGAGCACCTATAAGGTAGATGAGGAAGCAGCGAAAAAATGGCTGCAAAACGGTGCAAAGCCTACAGAAGTTGTAAACAAGATCTTCAAGGTTGCGGGGATCGTTCAGGATTAAGAAGCAGACCGCGTTGTTACGCTTTTGGAGGTAGTTTATGAAAGAATTGGTGGAAGTAATTGCAAAAGCACTTGTCGATCACCCCGACGAGGTCGTTGTGACACAAAAAGAAGACGGCAGGAATATTGTCGTGGAACTTCATGTCGCACCGGACGATATGGGGAAAGTGATCGGTAAGCAGGGACGCATTGCGAAAGCGATCCGTTCGGTAGTAAAGGCAGCATCATCCAGAGAAAACAAGAGAGTGGATGTGGAAATCATTTAAGACTGACAGTCTCATGAAAAATATTTCGTGAGGCTGTTCTGCTATATTATGATAAGATGACAGGATCATAATGACCGGTCAGTTTGAGCGGTCAATCGGTCCGATGAGGATATGGGGGCAGATATGACAGCACAGTTACAGGTTGGTGTGATCACGCAGACGCACGGGATCCGCGGGGAAGTAAAGGTTTTCCCAACAACGGATGATCCGGTCCGGTACAAAAAATTGAAAGAGGTCATTCTGGATCATGGAAAAGAACGCCTGATCATGGAAATAGAAGGGGTCAAATTTTTTAAACAGTATGTCATTGTGAAATTTAAAGGTTATGACTCCATTAACGACATAGAAAAGTACAAGGGCGCACGGCTTTATGTGGAGAGAGAGCATGCAGTGAAGCTCAAAAAAGGCGAGTATTTTATCGCGGATCTGATCGACATGAAAGTAGAGACAGAAAACGGGGAGGACTTTGGGATCCTGAAGGATGTTCTGACAACAGGTGCCAATGATGTCTATGTTGTGCGGACAAAGGAGGACAAAGAAGTTCTGCTTCCGGCTATTAAAGAATGTGTCTTGAACATTGATATGGAAAAGGGAACGATCACGGTTCATATCATGGATGGACTGCTTGATCAGTAAACAGGGAGTAAGTTATGAATTTTCACGTATTGACGCTTTTTCCTGAGATGATAATGCAGGGACTGCATACCAGCATTTTGGGAAGAGCGGTCCAGAAAGAATGCATTTCCATAGAAGCGGTCAACATCAGGGACTATACGACAGATAAGCATGGGAAAGTAGATGATTATACGTATGGCGGGGGGGCTGGTATGCTGATGCAGGCACAGCCTGTTTATGACGCCTGCCAGACGGTATTAAAAACGATCGCAGACAAAAGAGCAGCGCAGGAGAGTACAGAGAAACCCGTCAGGGTGATCTATGTTACACCGCAGGGCAGGACATTTCATCAGGAGATGGCGAAGGAACTGGCCAAAGAGGAAGAACTGATTTTTTTATGCGGCCATTATGAGGGAATCGATGAGAGAGTCTTAGAGGAGGTCGTCACAGACTATGTTTCGATCGGGGATTATGTGCTGACGGGCGGGGAACTCGCCGCGATGGTGATGATCGATGCCATAGCGCGGCTGGTGCCGGGCGTTCTGCACAATAACGAATCGGCACAGACAGAGACGTTCCACGATCATCTGCTGGAATACCCGCAGTACTCCCGGCCGGAAGTCTGGCGTGACAAGAGAGTTCCCCAGATCCTGCTTTCTGGCAATCATGCGAAAGTGGATGAATGGAGACTCCTGCAGTCTATAGAACGAACCAAAAAGCTGCGGCCCGATCTGTATGAAAAATGGGAGCAGCAGCAGGCCGCGTCACATTGTCCATAGCGAAAAGAGAAAAAAGAGACCGATTACAGTTACCGGAATCCAGCGGATTATGCCAAAGATCCAGGATTTCAAGGTACGGTGTTTTCTGATGAATTGTTTTAACTCTTTCAGGTTTCCTTTGCGGAAACGGTTTTTGTCGATCAGCAGAATTCTTTTTTCTGTAAAATACAGGATGTACAAATGCCGGGTCTCCCCGGTGCGCTTTAGCTCGCGGTAGGGGAGCTTTTTGCTGAATTTCGCCTGTACGGTCACATGATCCTCATAAAAGGAGAGCGTTCTGTTTGTACCGGGCACCAGCTTCATATGCTCTTTAAACTGCTTTTCCCCGACCAGCCTCGGAAATGCTTTGATAAAGACAAAAACAGCGACAAGGGGCGATACAAAGGTGATCCCCACAGGGCCGGAAAGTTCCAGCACGGTTCCCACGGAAGGGGAAGCGAAATAATTCTGTACGGCATCGGAAAAGGAGAGAAACGTTTCAGAGGCGGAAAACAGGATAACCAGAAAGACAAAAGCGGCGGTCATGCTCACATAGGCGATTCCGATATCGATACGGGAAACTTCTGCCTGTGCACACATTTCTTTTGTCAGGATGTATTCATTTGTGAAGTACGAGCAGGCAGTGTCGCTCTTTATGCGGTTCTGGCCGCTCTGGATGTTGTCGGTGTACATAGGGTATGCTCCTTTCGCAGGATGAGATTATGGATAAATTATAGCAAACTGAAAAAGCACTGTAAAGAAGGGGACAGCAATTCTTACAGCCTCCGGGACCAATCTGACGGAACCGCATTCCATAAAAAAGTAAGAGAAAAGAGTAATAAAATAACGCTTGCATTTTGAGCTCTGATATGATAAATTATTAATGTTGTGAAGAGAGATGGTCCTCTGTTACGAAATGTATTAAGAACATCCTGAAAGCATCCGGCGGCAGTATGCGCCCCGGGAAAGGAGCTAAGATAAAATGAACCAGATTATTAAAGACATTGAAGCTGCACAGGTAAAGGAACAGGTTCCCGAGTTCAGAGTAGGCGATACCGTTAAAGTGTATGGTAAGATCAAAGAGGGAAACCGTGAAAGAATTCAGGTATTTGAAGGCACTGTATTGAAGAGACAGGGCGGAAGCAACAGAGAGACTTTTACGGTCAGAAAGTTATCAAACGGTGTCGGCGTTGAAAAGACATGGCCGCTTCATTCACCGAACGTAGAGAAAATTGAAGTAGTAAGACGAGGTAAAGTAAGACGTGCTAAACTGAACTATCTGAGAGGACGTATCGGCAAGAAGGCGAAAGTAAAAGAATTGGTAAAATAAGAGTGAACCTGAACAGTTACCTTGAAGAAATTTGAGGTAACTGTTTGCATTTCATGCAAAAAGACGCAAAACAACAAAAGAGGTGTTACTTTGGCAAGAAGAAAAGGGCTGCATTTTTATCAGAAGGAGAAAAAGATCAATTCCGCTCTGTTGACAGATATCTTTGAAATGATGATCGGAACGTTTGTCGTGATCTTTCTTGCGGTGGCGATCACTTATTTCGTCGGTATGCGCACGAGCGTGATCGGGGATTCCATGGAACCGGCACTGTATAATGGGCAGGAGATCCTGATTAATCGCTTCCTTTACAGACTGTCTTCTCCGAAACGGGGCGATGTAGTTGTTTTTCTCCCGAACGGGAACCAGAATACACATTACTATGTAAAGCGCATTATCGGGCTTCCGGGTGAGACGGTACAGATTATAAACGGCAAAGTTTATATTGACGGAGAATTGCTGGAAGAGGATGAAAGTTTTGATAAAATTGCTGATCCGGGAATCGCCGGAAATGAAATTGCATTGGGAAACGACGAATACTTTGTGCTTGGAGACAATCGTAACAGCAGTGAGGACAGCCGTTCCGGAAATATCGGCGCGATCAGCAGGAGCACAATGATTGGGAAAGCGTGGTTCAGACTGAAATGCGAAGACAGTGAAATGGGATATATCAGGTAGGAAGGATCATAGCGATGAATTATCAATGGTATCCTGGTCATATGATGAAGGCGAAGCGTATGATGCAGGAAAATATAAAACTGATCGATCTTGTGATCGAACTGGTCGACGCAAGGATTCCGCTAAGCAGCAGAAACCCGGATATTGACGGTCTGTGCGCCGGAAAATCCAGACTGATCCTGTTAAACAAGGCGGATCTGGCAGACAGCAGGTGGAATCAACAATGGACCGAATATTTTAAGCAAAAAGGATTTCATGTTCTGGAAATCAATGCCAAAAACAAGACTGGCATGAAAGGTGTCCAAAGTGCGGTCAGAGAGGCCTGTCTGGAAAAGATTGAGAGAAACCGCAGGAGAGGGATCATAAACCGGCCGGTCCGGGCGATGGTGGTGGGGATTCCGAATGTGGGAAAGTCGACTTTTATCAATGCCGTTGCAGGCAGGACCTGTGCTAAGACAGGAAACAAACCGGGCGTCACGAAAGGAAAGCAGTGGATTCGATTAAATAAGGATCTCGAACTGTTGGATACGCCGGGGATTTTATGGCCGAAGTTTGATGCACAGGAGACCGGAAGAAACCTTGCTTTTATCGGTTCCATGAATGATGAGATTTTGCAGAAAACGGAACTGGCCGTAGAGCTGCTCACATTTTTATCGATGCATTACAGGGAAGAACTGCAGGCCCGGTATCAGTTTTCGGAAGCCGGCGCGGAGCCGCTTGATCTGTTAACAGAGATCTGTGAGAGCAGAAAGTGTTATAAAAAGGGCGGAGAGGTTGATCATGAAAAAGGGGCTTCCCTTTTGTTAGAAGATTTCAGAAGCGGCCGGATCGGCACAATCACGCTGGAGAGGCCTGAGAAAACGACATAAAGGGATAGAATTGAGGTTAGGGTTTGCGATGAAAAAAGTATTGCGGGAAATATTAAGTACAAGCTTATATCTTTTGGTAGTGCTGTGCCTGACTTATCTGGTGATTCACTTTGTAGGACAGCGGACGCAGGTGAGCGGAAGTTCGATGGAACCGAAGCTGAGCCACGAGGATAATCTGATCGTAGACAAGATCACCTATCAGTTTAAAGACCCCGAACGGTTTGATATCATTGTATTTCCTTTTTTGTATGAGGAGAATACCTATTATATCAAGAGGATCATCGGACTGCCGGGAGAGACTGTCTATATTGACAGAGACGGAAATATTTATATTGATGACGAAATTTTGCAGGAGGGCTATGGGAAGGAGATCATTAAAGAACCCGGAAGGGCATTCGAACCGATCACGTTAGGAGATGACGAGTATTTTGTGATGGGAGATAACCGGAACAACAGTTCCGACAGCAGAGATCCTTCCGTCGGTAATGTGAAAAGAGAGAATATTATCGGCAGGGCATGGCTTCGAATATGGCCTTTTGACAAGATCGGCTTCATAAAGCACAGAACATAGGTTGAACAATCGAAGATTGTTCAACCGGCAATTTGAGTCAGAGCCGGGGATATGCCTTGATTCAAATATGCCATGATTGCAGATGAGAAATCGCCTGCGCGAATTTCTCAGGGAGGATTGTATGGTGGAGACGATTCAGGAGATTAAAAAGAAATTGCAGGCAGCTGGTATCGAACAGCTGCCTGAACTGTTTTCTGCTTATGAGCAGGATACGAGAAGTGGTGTGACACAGGAGGTGCTGAGAGCCAAAAAACGTTTGGACAACTATAGAAAAGAACTGGAGCGGACGGAAACGCTGAAAGCCTATGAGAAACAATATGCTTCTTATGCGTATATCTGCGGGATCGACGAGGCGGGCAGAGGGCCGCTCGCGGGGCCGGTTGTGGCGGGTGCTGTGATCCTGCCAAAAAATTGTGACATTTTATATATCAATGATTCCAAGAAACTATCCGAAAAAAAAAGAGAAGAGCTTTATGATATCATTATGGAAAAAGCCGAAGCGGTGGGGATCGGGTACAGCACGCCGGAGCGCATTGATGAGATCAATATTCTGCAGGCGACTTATGAGGCGATGCGGGAAGCCATTTCAAAACTTTCCATTGCGCCGGATCTGCTGTTAAATGATGCCGTTACAATACCGCAGGTAGACATCAGACAGGTGCCGATCATCAAAGGGGACGCAAAGAGCATTTCGATCGGAGCGGCCAGCATTGTGGCGAAAGTGACAAGAGACCGCCTGATGTGTGAATATGACAGCATTTTTCCCGAATACGGCTTCTGTTCCAATAAGGGCTATGGAGCGCAGACGCACATTGATGCCCTGAAAAAATACGGACCCTGTCCGATTCACAGAAGATCGTTTATCACACATTTTGTCTGAAAGAGCCAGGCAGGAAACAATTAATTGAAAGCAAAAAGCAGGAGTAATGAGTGGAGGGTGCACATTGAATCTGGGAAATATTTTTCGGTGGGGAAATCAGAGCGTTACACAGACAGATGCAGGTAAAAACGTGGGAAACGTATCTGCGGCGGAGAAGAATGCCAGGATATCGAATGAGATCAGGGGTATGGTGCCTGGACAGACGATTCAGGGCGAGGTGGTTGCAAAAGAAGGGAATACAGTGCAGATTGCGATCGATCAGGAAACTGTTCTGACAGCCAGGCTCGAACGGGACCTGAATATTTCACTCGGACAGAATATGAGTTTTGAGATAAAGACAAATAACGCTTCCCTGCTTTCTTTAACGCCGCTTTATGCCAATATGGCAAATGAAGCCACGATCTTAAAGGCGCTGTCGGCGGCAGGGCTTGCCGTGAACCGGAATAACATGCAGATGGTAGCCGACATGATGAAAGAGGGGATGTCAATCGATAAAGATTCCATTGCCTTTATGAGCAGGCAGTTAGCAGATTTTCCAGACGCACAGCCTTCCTCCGTCATGCAGCTGATCCGTCTTGGCATGCCTGTCACGGCGGAAAACATTCAGCAGTTAGAAGCATATAAAAATTACGAACATCAGATCATACAGGGCGCACAACAGATCATGGAAGAACTTCCGCAGGTCTTTCTGGATCTGATGGCGCAGGGAAAAGATGCAGAGGCATCCGCCCTGTATGAGCAGATCATCAGGGCTTTTATCGAAGGCGGGAGCGCAGAGAGCGCGGAACTGGAAAATGCTGTACTGCAGGAGACGTTGCAGGGTGCAGGCACAGCTGATACGATGAGCGGACAGACAGAACAGATCATAAAAGACGCATCTTTCATGGTACAGGAAGCAGATGAGACAGTGCCGGAGAAAATGACGGCCGACGGTAAGGCATCGGAAGCTTTGTCGACAGATGCCGCACACAAAAATGGAACCCTGCCAAAAGAAATGCCGGATCTTTTGAATCAGGACGCTGCATCAGAGGAGGCTGCACTCAGGAATGCGGGAGCGAAAGAACAGGCTGCCAGACCCGATATCCCGGCGCGCGTCTGGCAGAATCTCGCAGATATGATGCGCAGGCTCGGAACCGATGAGGAGACGGCGGGACAGATCGCGAACGGCAGTTTATCGCCTAAGGAGACGCTTGCAAAGATTCATGATCTGCTCATGGGACATCCGCATCTGGTGCAGGAAAATTTCAAAGAAGGTATCAAAGAACTGTTTGGAAGCAAAGCGTTTCACACTCTTTTGCGGACCGAAATGACAAACCAGTGGACATTAAAGCCGGAGGATGTGGCGCAGAAAGAAAATATTGAAAAACTTTATGAGAGGATCAGAGAACAGACTGCCAGAATGAACGAGGCTTTTCAGATGGCGGGCAGGGCGGACACCGGAGCGGCAAGAAGCGTGCAGAACCTGCACAATAACGTCGATTTTATGAACCAGATGAACCATCTGTTTACCTATGTGCAGTTACCGCTCAAGATGGCGGGCAATCAGGCGCACGGGGATCTGTATGTCTATACGAATAAGAAAAATCTGGCAAAGAAAGATGGCAGTGTGAGCGCGCTGCTGCACCTCGATATGCAGCATTTGGGACCGTTGGATGTGTATGTTGCCATGCAGAAAAACATCAATAAAGTGAGCACAAATTTTACGCTTCAGGACGAATCGGCGCTTGATTTGATTGAGAAACATATCCATATTCTGGATGAGCGGCTGAAAAAACGTGGGTATGATGTGACGGCCAAATTCCAGATGAAAGAAGATGCGCCGGAAGAGACTAATATCATGCAGCAGATTCTGGATCAGAATAAAAATATTTCCGTATTGAGCAAGACATCGTTTGATATGCGGGCCTAGGTTGAACAATCAAAGATTGTTCAACCGGCAATTTGAGTCGGAGACGGGGATCTGCCATGATTGCAGATGAGAAATCGCCTGTGCGAATTTCGCATCGCATTGTCATCACAGTAAACGGCTCTGACAGGGATGATCAGGTTGAAAATGTTTCAGGAAAAAGAGAGGGGAAATGATCATGGGGAAGGAAGCGGAGAACAAGATCAAACAGGCCATCGCGCTGGAATATGATCCTGAGGACGAGGCGCCGCGGGTCATCGCATCCGGTAAGGGAGCGTTGGCAGAGCGGATCATCGAGAAGGCCAAAGAATCGGATGTCCCGGTGCATCGGGATGACAAGCTGGCGGAGACGTTATCCAGGCTGGAGATCGGAGAGATGATTCCGCCAGAGTTATATGAAGTTGTGGCGGAGATCCTTGTCTTTGTGGATGCAATGGATAAGATCAGGGCCAAGCTTGGCCGCTAGAGCGGGAAACGCTTTTGGAGAAAAAACGATTGGAAGAAAAAAGAGAGAGTACACGGACGCTCGGCGCGCGGAAAGAAGAGGCGGCCGTTTCCTGGCTCAGGAAAAGAGGCGTCCGTATTATAGAGCGCAATTTCCGCTGTAAGCAGGGGGAAATCGACATCATCGGCCGGGATGGAGAATATCTCGTATTTTTTGAGGTAAAATACAGAAAGAACGCTGCGGCGGGGAGTGCGTCAGAGGCGGTCGGTACAGGAAAGCAAAAGAAAATCCGCAAAGTATCCGACTTTTACAGGATGATTCACGGATACCCGCTTGACACCCCGGTGCGGTTTGATGTGATCGCAATCGACGGGGCACAGTTAGAATGGATCCGGAATGCATTCGGATATTAAAACAGACGCTTCGAAATGTCGGCGGCGGATGAGTAAGAAAAACGGACAGAAAGGACATTCCGCATGGATATAAAACGAAAACAGAACGATCTTCAGATGAAACAGAATATAATCGGTACGGCGCAATACCTGACATTTCCCCTCCTGGAAGAGACGGGGCTTGTCAGGCATCTTTTTTCAACGAGGCTTGGCGGGGTCAGTGAGGGTATTTTTTCCTCTATGAATCTGAGTTATTCCAGAGGGGACGAAAAAGAGGCGGTGGATGAAAATTACCGCATCATTGCGAAACTGTTAGGATGCGAAGTGGAAGATATCGTCTGCTCTGATCAGACACATACGACAAATGTGAAGGTCGTGGGAGAAAAAGACCGGGGCAAAGGAATCCTCTTTCCAAAAGATTATACGGATGTCGACGGCCTGATCACGGACACAGAGGGCATTGTGCTGGCGACCTTCTATGCGGACTGCGTACCGCTTTTTTTTGTGGATACCAGAAACCGGGCGATTGGATTGTCTCATTCCGGCTGGCGGGGGACTGTCGGCAGGATGGGAGCGCGCACATTAGAGGCCATGCATGATGCCTATGGGACAAAACCGGAGGATGTGACGGCGGCTATCGGGCCTTCCATCTGTAAAGACTGCTATGAAGTCGATGAAGACGTGGCAGCGGTTTTCAGGCAGGAGTTCTGTAAACCGGGACAGTGCGGGAAGATCCTGTTTCCGGGCACGAAAGGGGAACCCGGAAAGTATCAGCTCGATCTGTGGAGAGCCAATCAGATTGTTTTGGAAGAAGCAGGCGTCTCGCCCTCCAGGATACAGGTGACAGACCTGTGTACCTGCTGTAATCCGGATTATCTTTTTTCCCACAGGGCAAGCCAGGGAAAGCGCGGGAATCTGGGCGCTTTTTTGGGGCTTATGCCAGGAGGCAGATGAAAAATGTTCTGCGTTTCCGCTCCTTTGAGATATTAAGAAAATATTAAAGAAATTCCCATATATTCCTTTCAATTTATATGTTTTAATCAAAAAGAGGTGAAGCAGATGACAAATATTCTTGTATGCGACGATGACAGAGAGATTGTGGATGCGATAGAGATCTATCTGTTACAGGAAGGGTATCAGATTTATAAGGCGTATGACGGCGAGCAGGCGATCAGAGTGCTGAAAGAAACAAACATTCATTTGTTGTTGATCGATGTCATGATGCCGAAATTAGACGGTATCCGTGCAACATTGAAGATCAGGGAGTATTCCAGCATCCCGATCATCATTCTTTCGGCCAAATCAGAAGACAGTGATAAGATTCTCGGATTAAATATCGGAGCGGATGATTATGTCACGAAACCGTTTAATCCGTTGGAACTTGTGGCGAGGGTGAAGTCCAATCTGAGACGTTATACGATGCTCGGCAATCTGAACGCGGAAAACAATGCGTTATTTCAGGTGGGCGGGCTTTGTATGAATGATGATACGAAGGAGGTCACTGTGGACGGCGAGACCGTAAAATTAACGCCGATTGAATATAATATTCTGCTTTTGCTCGTAAAAAACTGCGGCAGGGTATTTTCCATTGATCAGATTTATGAGAGTATCTGGAATGAGGAAGCGATCGGTGCGGATAATACGGTGGCAGTACATATCAGACATATCAGGGAGAAGATCGAGATCAACCCGAAAGAGCCCCGTTACCTGAAAGTCGTGTGGGGGGTGGGATATAAGGTTGAGAAACAATGATGAAGGAGAGGGATTTATGGGAAATGGGAAAAGAAGGAAGAAAAACAGAAACAGAGGGATAAACGGCCTTCTGCATCTGTTGCAGCATATATTGATCGCGGCGGCGGTCGTCGCTGTTTTGGTTGTGATGACAGGCTCGAGTGTCATGATAAACGGCATATCAGGAAATGAGCGTTACAGACTGCATGCTTCTGATCAGGAAAAAACGTATGAAGAGTCCCGGCTGTTTAATACGATCTATGGAAGAGCAGCGGCGGATATCATTCGCTTCGGCGTGATCAGGAGCCAGCTGGAGACAGACGGGAAATTCGACGGAAAAAAGATCATTGATGTCACGGCCTACAACTGCAGGGATGAGGGGATGCCGGAGAACTATGTAACAGCTCATTACTACCTGGAAGATCTGCTCAAATGGCAGAAATATGGTCTGGAATATTCGCAGGAATTTATGACCAAAGAAGATGCAAAAGCATTTTTGAATGATAAAACGATCATGGTGGTAGTGGATCCGGACAGCAAATATTATAATACGACGGATGCAAGCTACATGAAGTCGGATGTCGGCGCTTACACATTTGTAGATGATGTCTCTTCCAATCTGCTTCCTTATGACGGAGACAGCGGCGACTGGTATGAAGAAAACTATGAGGAAACCAAAGTAGATGTTCTGATAAACCGTTATAAGACGGCAGACGGTAAGAATATTGAAGAATATACGGCGGATCTGGAGACTTATGCAGGACTTTGCAGCAACGTTGCACTTGCCATGTACAGTCTGGCGCACAATTACGAGGAATACCTTGCTTTTTTGAACTACTATGATATACAAAAAACGAATATCCGTTACTGCATCGAAAAGACGGTCGGTGATCATACGGAATATTTTACGAATATGGAAGAACTGATCCCGTTAAAGACGATGCAGAATGAATTGCAGGGTCAGGACATGGCGGAATTTTTTGCGGAGAAGCTAAACAGAAAGAGCGCCGGAAATCAGGACAAATATTTGTATTACAGTCCTTCTGAGATGATTTATAAGACAAACTCTGCGATCGCGGAAAAGACGATCGGAAGCATTGTAAAAGAATATGACTATGCCTATCCGGAGAACATCAGGATCTGGATCGGCGTGGATTCTTCCTATCCTGCGGCGGATGCCTTCTTGCAGGGAAAAACCGGATTCCAGAATTATCTGCCGTATTTCTGGCAGTGGATCGCACTGGCGGTCGTGGCTGTTATCCTGTATTTTGTACTGTTTTTCTATCTGACGGCGAGCACGGGAAAAGAGACGGACGGAGAGGGAAATACAGTCATCAGGCTGAGCAGGTTTGATCAGATGCCGACGGAACCGGCGCTTTTGCTCGGCGCTTTGTGTGCGGCGCTGATCGTCTGGGGGCTTGTTTTTATTCTGCGCTCGGATCCGTGGAATCTTCTGAACCTTGAGGATGTCTATTCTATCTGGTTTAAGGCGGCGGCAGGAGCGGCAGTCTTCCTTTTAGACAGTATTTTCTGCCTGTTTTTTTACAGTCTTGTCCGAAGAGGCAGGGCAAAAGTTTTATGGAAGAACAGCTATCTGAAGCGGCTGGCGGGGAAAGGGTCCGCACTGCTCATTGAGGCATATGATAATGGAAACATCATTGTCAGGACATGGGTTCCGTTCCTGATCTTTGTAGCCTGCAATCTCTTACTGGCGGCAGTGGGATTTTATTCTGACAGAGTGGGGCTTGGGATACTGACCGCCCTGATCATCGATCTTGCGATCGGTGTGATGCTTTACCGGGATGTGAAAGAGCGGCAGGACATCGTAGCCGGAATTGAAAAGATTGCGGAAGGGAATTTTTCTTATCAGGTGGAACAGGAGCGGCTGCACGGAGACAATCTGGTACTTGCAAGATCGGTGAACAGTATCGGCAAGGGAATCAGGAATGCTGTGGAAGCGAGCATGAAAGATGAACGTATGAAGACAGACCTGATCACCAATGTATCCCATGATATCAAGACACCGCTTACTTCGATTATCAATTACGTGGATCTGATCAAGCGCGAAGAGATCGATAACGAGCGGGTACGCAGTTATATCAGGGTATTGGATGAAAAGTCACAGCGGCTGAAACAATTGACAGACGATCTGGTGGAGGCGAGCAAGATTTCTTCCGGCACAATCAGCCTGCATTTTGAAAAGATTAATCTGACAGAACTGCTGCATCAGACAATCGGCGAATTTTCCGAAAAGTTTGAACAAAAAGGGCTGACGATTGTCATGAATGTAAATACGCTGAATGTGGTGATCGAAGCGGACAGCAGAAGGATCTGGCGGGTGATCGAGAATTTATTCAATAACGTGTTTAAATATGCGCTCGAAGGAACACGAGTCTATATTTCCGTCGATCGTGCGGATGGCCTGGACGCGGAGCGGATCGAGGCGGCCGCCGTATCCATCAAAAATATTTCTGCGATGGCCTTAAACTGTCAGCCGGAAGAACTGACGGAACGTTTTATCCGCGGGGATGAATCCAGAACGACGGAGGGAAGCGGGCTTGGGCTTTCCATTGCGAAAAACCTTACGGAAGCCCAGTATGGAAAATTCGAAATTCAGTTAGACGGAGATCTGTTTAAAGTAATTTTGACCTTCCCGACCGCCAGTTTATGATGTTATGGGCCGGTCAGACAAATTATGGTAGAATTTATCAGTCAAAATGAATAATTTTGAAGAATTGTGATATCTTTTTCTGTTCCCGTATGGTATACTATAACTAATTGTTTACCATATAATAGAAACGAAATGCCGTCATTTTCAAGGTGCACATCATAAAAAACGGGTGGACTAAGGGGGCAGAAGGAGGAAATATGATGGGAAAACAGCTGGTATGGGAAGAACGATTTAATATCGGCGTAGATTTTATTGACAAAGAACACAAAAAACTGTTTGCGATTCTGAACAAGATTCTGGCAAACAGAAAGGAAGAGGAAAAAAGCCAGTGGGTATGCCAGGAAGGCATCAAGTTCTTTAAGGAGCACGCAGTAAAGCACTTTGCAGAAGAAGAAGCTTATATGGAGTCCATTCATTATGTGAACTTTGAGACTCACAAGCGTCTCCACGACGACTTTCGCAAAAACACACTTCCGGCGCTTGAAAAGGAGATGGAGCAGACGCTTTATTCCATAGAGTCGATCAACCATTTTCTGGGTGTCTGTGTCGGATGGATGCTTGGCCATACGCTGACGGAAGACCGTGCGATCACGGAAAAGACTGCCGGCAGGCAGGATAAACTTGGCAAACTCATGTCGAATGAGGAGCAGGCGGCGATGATACACATCATCATGCAGTTATTGAACGATATGTTCCAGTTAGAGCCAAAGGTGATCAGCGAATGTTACGGCGGAGAGAAATTCGGAAACGGTATTTATCACCGGATGGCTTTTGGGGCGAAGAATGGAGAGCGGTGGGAGGTCATTCTGGCACTGGAGGAAAAACTGATCATGGAGACGGTCGGCAGCATGATCAATGCAGATGCCAATACGCTCAACGAGATGATCATGAATGCGGCCAGATTTATATCCCAGCAGTTTGTAAGCCGTATCAGTGAGCGTTTCCAGTCCAAAGTGTTCCACGAGATGAAAGAAGAGAATCTGCTCACTTATGACCAGTTTAAGAAAGTATTTGAACGCCAGCAGCCACAGTACAGTCTGCTGTTTGGAACAGAGAAAGGCTATATGGCATTTTGCGTGATCGCGCCGCATTTATTTGAATCCGGCGAAGGGATTGCAGAGCCGATCAGCGCGGAAAATGCTTTGTCTCAGGTCAGAAAATATCTTGACAATAATAAGGCAAGCAGTAAAAAGAGGATCCTTGTGGTGGACGATTCTGATTTCGCACTGCAGGCGATGCATGAACTTTTGGGAAAAGACTATGAGATTACGACTGCAAAGTCCGGACTGTCAGCGATCCGGTGTATCACACTGAGCAGACCAGATCTTGTACTGTTAGATTATGAGATGCCGGTATGCAGCGGGAGCCAGGTGCTGGAGATGATCCGTGCAGAAGAAGATTTTGCCAACATTCCTGTTATTTTTCTGACAGGAAGGAGTGACAGAGAGAGCGTTAAGAAAGTGATTGCGCTGAAACCGGCCGGGTATCTGGTAAAAACACAGGCGCCCGAGGAGATCAGGAAAGGAATCGATACTTTTTTTGCACAGCAAAACGGCTGAGAAACAGATAGAAGACGATACATAAAAGCGGACAGGAACGCAGTGTGTTACGTTCCTGTCCGCATATTTTTGCATCTGATATTGATCAGTTATCCAAAGCGTCCTCTTCTCTGTTATTGTATTTGGCGAGGATACTGTGTATTTTTTCTGTCGGTGTATAGATATTGGACATGGAAGCATCGTGATTCATGAAATTGATGATGGAGGCGATAAATTTGCTCATGTCTGCTTCCTGGTAATAAGGTTTTTCACGAAGCTCCGGAGGCTGATAGCACATGTTTGTCGTGATGATGCTATCGAACCAGCATTTATCATAGGCTTCGTCAAAGGCACCCAGACCGTCTGTAAAGAGGCCGAAAGTACAGCAGATGAAAACGCGTTTGGCGTTCATTTTCTTTAGCTGTCTGGCGGTGTCGATCATACTGCCGCCGGAGGAGATCATATCATCTATAATGATCACATCTTTGCCGTCGATATTATCCCCCAGGAATTCATGCGCAACGATCGGGTTTTTACCGTTTACGAGCGTGGAGTAATCGCGGCGCTTATAGAACATGCCGGTGTTTACGCCGAGTACGTTGCCAAAGTAAACGGCCCTGTCAAGCGCGCCCTCGTCCGGGCTGATCACGATGGTATGTTCTTTGTCGATGATGAGGTCGCTCTCTGCATGGAGTAATGCTCTCATAAACTGGTAGTGCGGCGTATAGTTGTCAAATCCTTTTAAGGGAACGGAATTCTGCACTCTGGGATCATGGGCATCGAAGGTAATGAAATTGGAGACGCCCATATTCATCAGTTCCTCGATCGCATAGGCGCAGTCTAAAGATTCCCGCCCGGTTCTTTTATGCTGCCTGCCCTCATAGAGAAACGGCATGATGACATTGATCCGGTGAGCCTTACCGTTAATGGCCGAGATGATCCGCTTGAGATCCTGATAGTGGTCGTCAGGGGACATATGGTTTGTAAACCCGTTCATGTGATACGTGATGCTGTGATTACATATATCCGTCAGAATAAAGATATCTTTTCCTCTGACAGAGGTGTTTAAAACCGCTTTCCCCTCACCGCTGCCAAAACGCGGACAGGAGACTTCGATCAGGTAGTTTTCTTCCATATAACCGTAAAAAGCGGGATCGTTTTTAAAACTGTTATTAAGATTGTGCCGGAATTCGACAAGATGGCTGTTAATTTTTTGTGCTAAAGGCAGCGCTGCCGCTGTTGTCAGAATGTTGATCGGAGCCACAGGCATCGATCTCTCCAGTTGTTCAATGTTAGGCATAATATTCTCCATTCTAATAAACTTGTGTAAAAAAGGCTGTCACTTATTTTATATCATTATGCTAGTGACACGTCAAGAAATTTCTAGTATGATTAGACTATATTATAGAAAGAAGAGGAATCCTATGTCGCATACACCCCATATTATCAAATCGGTTATCAGGCATTCCATCGCGGAAGAACTGGGCATGGAGCCGGGAGATATCCTGCTGCAGATCAACGGGAAGGAGATTGAGGATATTTTCGATTATCAGTATCTGATACAGGATGAATATATAGAAGTGCTGATCCGCAAGGAAAACGGTGAAGAATGGCTTTTAGAGATCGATAAAGAGTATGAAGAAGATTTGGGCGTGGAATTTGAGAACGGACTGATGGACGAGTACCATTCCTGCCGTAACAGATGCATTTTCTGCTTTATTGATCAGATGCCGGAAGGGATGCGGGAGACACTTTATTTTAAGGACGATGATTCCCGTCTGTCTTTTTTGCAGGGCAATTATATCACATTGACGAACATGTCCGATAACGATATCGAAAGGATCATCCGATACCATCTGTCTCCCATCAATATTTCGTTCCAGACGACCAATCCGGCTCTGCGCTGTATGATGCTGAACAATCGTTTTGCCGGTCAGGCGCTGTTGAAAGTGAAGAAACTTTATGAGGCGGGAATCGTGATGAATGGCCAGATCGTCCTGTGCAAAGGCATTAACGACGGGATGGAGCTGGAACGGAGTATTTCTGATCTGTGCTCTTATCTGCCGTATCTGGAAAGCGTTTCGGTTGTTCCGGTCGGCCTGACAAAATACAGAGAGGGACTCTACCCGATCGAGCCGTTTGAGAAGGCAGATGCCGTGAAAGTCTTAGAATGCATTCACAGGCGGCAGAAGGAACTCTATGAAAAGCACGGCGTGCATTTTGTCCATGCTTCCGATGAATGGTATATTCTGGCAGGATGGGAACTGCCGGAGGCGGACCGGTATGACGGATATCTGCAGTTGGAAAACGGCGTCGGCATGCTGCGTCTGCTGCTGGATGAATTTAAAGAAGCGATGTCGAAACTTACACAGATGGATCTTTCCGGGGAGGAGCACAGGGAAGAACTGACCATCGTGACCGGTAAACTGGCATATCCTTATATCAGGCAGATGTCGGCTGAGATCATGCAGCGTGTTCCGCAGCTGCAGATCCATGTTTATGCCATCACAAACCGGTTTTTCGGAGAACGGATCACGGTGTCGGGACTTTTGACGGGGCAGGATATCATCAGCCAGCTGCAGGGGAAAAAGCTCGGGAAGCGTATCTTACTGCCCCAGAATGTGTTACGGAGCGGGGAAGACTACTTTTTGGATGACATTACGGTCTCCGAACTGGAAAATACTTTACAAGTGAAGGCAGATATTGTAAAATCAAGCGGATATGACTTTGTGCGTACCGTTTTGCGGTTGGAGAATTGGGAAGAGTGAGGCTGCCTTGGGCGGCAGAATGTGAGGAAGTATGGGAAAGAAAAAATCCAGACCCATCGTGGCAGTGGTGGGAAGGCCCAACGTAGGAAAATCGACATTATTTAATGCGCTGGCAGGAGAAAAAATATCGATTGTCAAAGATACGCCGGGGATCACAAGAGATCGGATTTATGCGGATGTGACCTGGCTCGATATGGCATTTACGCTGATTGACACGGGCGGAATCGAACCTGACAGCAAAGATATCATATTATCACAGATGCGGGAGCAGGCCCAGATCGCCATTGATACGGCGGAAGTCATTATTTTCATGGTGGACGTCAGGCAGGGGCTCGTGGATGCAGACTCCAAAGTGGCGGACATGCTGCGGCGTTCCGGCAAACCTGTCGTACTTGCCGTGAATAAGGTCGATGACTTCAAAAAGTATATGGTCGATGTCTACGAATTTTACAATCTTGGGATCGGAGAACCGTTTGCGATCTCCGCGGTTGGGAAGCTCGGCATCGGGGAACTGTTAGACGAAGTCACTTCGCATTTCGATGCGTCTGCGGCACAGGAGGAAGAGGATGACAGGATCAAAGTAGCCATCGTCGGAAAACCGAATGTCGGAAAGTCTTCCATTATCAATAAACTGATTGGGCAAAACCGGGTCATTGTATCCGATATTGCCGGGACAACGCGGGACGCTATCGATACGGAAGTCACCTATCAGGGGAAAGAATATGTGTTCATCGACACGGCGGGGCTGCGGCGTAAAAACAAGATTAAGGAGGAACTGGAGCGCTATATGATCATCCGCACGGTCTCTGCCGTAGAGCGGGCCGATATCGTCGTGCTGGTCATCGATGCGACAGAAGGAATCACCGAACAGGATGCGAAGATAGCAGGGATCGCGCATGAGCGCGGAAAGGCGGCCATTATTGCGGTTAACAAGTGGGATGCGATCGAGAAAGGCAATAAGACGGTGAGTGAGTTTACACAGAAGGTAAGGCAGATCCTTTCTTTTATGCCCTATGCGGAAATCCTTTTTATCTCTGCGGTAACGGGACAGAGGCTGTTTAAACTATATGAGACGATCGACATCGTATATGAAAACCACGCCATGCGGGTTGCAACAGGTGTTTTGAATGAGATCATGACGGAAGCGGTCGCCTTGCAGCAGCCGCCTTCCGATAAGGGAAAAAAGCTCAGGCTCTATTATATCACGCAGGTTGCCGTGAAACCGCCTACGTTTGTGATTTTTGTAAATGATAAGGAACTGATGCATTTTTCCTACACGCGGTATATTGAGAATCAGATTCGGGAAGCCTTTGGATTTAAGGGAACCCCGCTTAAATTTATCATACGTGAAAGAAAGGAGACGAAGTAATCATGGAACGAATCCTATGTCTGATAATCGGTTATGTGTTCGGACTCTTTCAGACGGCATATATTTATGGTAAGCTGCACGGGATTGATATCAGGAATTATGGGAGCGGCAATGCAGGGACAACGAATACCCTGCGCGTGCTGGGCACGAAAGCGGGACTGATCGTATTATTCGGGGATATCATAAAATGCATCCTTGCGATTGTCATTACAGGACTTTTGTTTGGAAAAAGTCATTCCGAGACCGCGTATCTGTTAAAGCTTTATGCGGCCGCGGGTGCGATCCTGGGACATAATTTCCCTTTTTACCTGCATTTTAAAGGCGGAAAAGGAATCGCGGCGACAGCCGGTCTGATCCTTTCCTTTCATCCTTACTTTATCCCGATGGGCGTGCTTTTGTTTTTCGGTACGTTCTTTACCACACATTATGTGTCACTCGGATCCCTGCTCGTCTACGCGGGCTTTATGACAGAGATCGTGGTTCTTGGTCAGATGGGAATTTTTGGCATGAGTCAGGCGCACCTGATTGAGCTTTATGTAATCGCGGCCTTTCTGACGGTCATGGCTTATTATAAGCACAGGGAAAATATTTCCAGACTGATTAAGGGAGAAGAGAGAAAGACCTATCTGACGCATAAAGAAGAGAAGCATTGAGTTGTATTTTAAAAGGAGAATGAGACAATGGCAGATATCAGCATTATCGGTGCGGGAAGCTGGGGGACGGCTTTGGCGGCTTTATTACACCGCAATGGACACAAAATTACGATCTGGTCCATTATGAAAGAAGAAATTGAAATGCTGCGCACCAACCATGAACACACGGAGAAGCTGCCGGGCGTGAAACTGCCGGAAGAGATGGAATTTACGACAGATCTGGAAGCGGCGGTCAGAGGAAAGGATGTGCTGGTGCTCGCCGTACCTTCCCCCTTTACCAGAAGCACGGCAAAAAGCATGGCACCTTTTGTGGAAGAAGGCCAGATGATCGTCAATGTGGCAAAGGGCATCGAGGAAACGACGCTGATGACGCTTTCGCAGATCATAGAGGAAGAAATTCCGCAGGCTGATGTCGCTGTTTTATCCGGCCCGTCCCATGCAGAGGAGGTAGGAAAGGGAATCCCGACCACCATTGTTGTGGGAGCCGGGAATAAAAAGACAGCCGAATATCTGCAGAATGTTTTTATGAACGAAGTGTTCCGTGTCTATATCAGCCCTGATGTGCTGGGGATAGAACTGGGCGCGGCCTTAAAAAATGTTGTGGCGCTTGCCGCCGGCATTGCGGACGGACTCGGTTATGGAGACAATACCAAGGCGGCATTGATCACGAGAGGAATTGCGGAGATCGCAAGGCTTGGCACTGCCATGGGCGGTAAATGGGAGACGTTCGGAGGGCTTACCGGGATCGGAGATCTGATCGTCACCTGTGCGTCCATGCATTCCCGCAACAGACGTGCGGGAATTCTGATCGGCAAAGGATATACGATGGAAGCGGCGATGAAAGAAGTGAAAATGGTGGTGGAAGGAGTTTATTCCGCAAAGGCAGCTATGGGACTTGCTGAAAAATACAATGTGCAGCTTCCAATCATCGAACAGGTCAATGAAGTTTTATTCCATGAAAAATCGGCCGCGGAAGCGGTGGGCAGTCTGATGCTTCGGGATAAAAAGATAGAGAATCCTCTCATTCCGTGGCCCAAATAAAAAAACGGTTCCAGGGTTGTAAAAGATACAGCCCGGAACCGTTTTTCTATTGTGTTATCTGCGCAACAATCTGCGCCGTTGTTTTGGGCCTGTTCATGGTATAGATGTGAATGCCGTCTACACCGTGTTCCTTCAGGTCAAGGATCTGGCGGATGGCGAAGTCTATGCCGGCTTTTCGCATCTCGTCAGGATTCTCCCCGTAATTGGCAATTAAATCTGCCATTGATTTGGGGACGGAGGAGCCGGAGAGGGTAACGCTCGTCCCGATCTGTTTCGCGCTTGTGATCGGCATGATGCCGGCACAGATGGGAACTGTGATGCCGCAGGCGGCAGCGCGTTCTTTAAAACGGTAGAACAGTTCATTATCAAAAAACAGCTGTGTGATGAGGAAGGAAGCGCCGGCCTCCACTTTTTCTTTCAGATGGAGCAGGTCGCTCTCGAAACTTTCTGCCTCATAGTGCTTTTCCGGGTAGCAGGCACCGGCAATCTGCAGGGAAGTGTCTGCCTTTAAATAGCGGATCATATCTGATGCATAGAAAAATTCTCTGCCGTTAAACTGTTCGTCGCTCATGTACTGCGGCCTGTCTCCGCGTAACGCCATCACATACCGGATTCCTTCTTTTTCAAGCAGCTCACAGTTTTTTTGCAGATCCGCCTGTTTGAAACCGACACAGGTCATATGGGCGATCGCGTCGATCTGCAGCTTATGCTGGATGTAGGAGGCGATCTCTACCGTTTTTCCCGCTTTTGAGCCGCCTGCTCCGTAGGTACAGCTGATGAAGTCTGGGTGCAGTGTGGCGAATGTATCGAGTTTTCCAAACATCGCCTGAAATTCATCTTCTGTTTTTGGCGGGGAAACCTCGAAGGAGATTGTCGTTTTTGTCTTGTTCAGTAAATCGCTTATCATCTTTTTCCTCATTTCTGCGCTGCTTTTTATATCCGTACGGGTTTCATTACGAGTTTGCGGCAGGCAGCGCACAGTCATTTTTTCGTGATTGAAATTTCTGCCAGCTAAATATTGCTTTTCATCCTGAAATATCGTAACATAAATTTAAATGGATGGCAAGAAAGGTATGGTATCGATATGGATGACAAAAAGACAACATTTACAGGCACTTCCCAATATGTAGCTTCCAGGGAGCTGCTGGCGAGCGTTAATGTCGCGGTAGCGCTGCAAAAACCGTTACTGATCAAGGGGGAACCGGGCACCGGAAAGACGATGTTGGCGCAGGCCGTTGCGGAATCCCTTGGAAAGAAACTGATCATCTGGAACATCAAGTCTACGACAAAAGCACAGGAAGGGCTGTATGTTTATGACACAATACAGAGACTCTATGACGGACAGTTTGGTGAAGAGGGCGTAGACGATATTGCCAGATATATTAAACTGGGCAAACTGGGCGAAGCGTTTGATGCGGACGAGCAGGTCGTTCTGTTGATTGATGAGATCGACAAGGCAGATCTGGAATTTCCAAACGATCTGCTCTGGGAACTGGATCAGATGGAATTTTATATCCATGAGACGAAACGGACCGTGAAAGCAAAGCACAGACCGATCGTGATCATCACCTCCAATGCGGAGAAAGAACTGCCGGATGCGTTTCTCCGCAGATGTATTTTTCACTATATTGATTTCCCGAATGAGGAGCTGATGGAGGAGATCGTCAAGACGCATCATCCGGACGTGGAGGAGAAGCTGCTCAAAGATGCGATGGAAGTGTTCTACTGGATCCGTTCTATTAAGGATATCCGCAAAAAACCGAGTACATCGGAACTGATCGACTGGATCAACGCTCTGCAGATTGGCGGCATTCCGCTTGATAAGCTGAGAACAGAACTTCCGTTTATCGGAGTAGTTGTAAAAAAAGACGAAGATCTGGAGACGATAAGGCACAGAGTCGACTAGTGAAAAGTCATGGTAAGCGTTTGGAAACGAAAAATCTGGAAATTGGGACAGGTATAATATGTTTGGAAAATTTTTTTACACGCTGAAGGCCAAAGGCCTTCATGTGACGCTGACAGAGTGGCTGACGCTGCAGGAGGCGCTCTCGCAGGGACTCTGCAACAGCAGTCTTACCGATTTTTATCATATTTCGAAAATGATTCTCGTAAAGTCGGAGACGGAATTTGATAAATTCGATATGGCATTTGATGAAGTATTTAAAGGGGTTCAGTCCGAAAATGAGATCAGCAAAAATATGCTGCGCTGGCTGGACAAATCCGATATGATTGACGAACAGCATGAAGAGATGCGGCATGTCATGAATGAGGAGACGATACAGGTCGACAAAGAAGATGTGGAGCAGAAGTTTAAGGACAGGCTGCGCGATCAGGATTCCGAACATAACGGAGGCAGTTTCTGGATCGGAACGATGGGTAAGACTTCCTTTGGCAATACCGGCGGGAATATGGGCGGCATCAGGGTCGGCGGTTCCACCGGATACCAGTCTGCGTTTCAGGTGATCGGTGCGCGCAAATACAGGGATTTCCGGGATGACAGGATTCTGGACAACAGGCAGTTCCAGGTGGCGCTCAGAAAGCTCAGGCAGTTTTCTTCCAGGCTGGATATTCCCAAGACGGAACTCGATATTGACGGCACGATCGATAAAACCTGCAATAACGGGGGCTGTTTACAGATTGTAATGGAGCGGCCGAGAAAAAATGCGGTCAAACTCCTGCTTTTGATGGATTCGGGCGGGACGATGATTCCGTACAGCAGTCTGCTTAACGAACTGTTCCAGTCGGTACACAGATCGAATCATTATAAAGACGTAAAGACTTATTATTTCCATAACTGTATTTATTCCAAACTGTATAAGACGCCGGAATGTGAGAACGGAGACTGGATTGATACGGAATGGATGTTCCGTAATCTGGACAGTGACTACAAAGTGATCATCGTCGGGGATGCGGCGATGGCGCCGGAAGAACTTTATTCCACGACGGGCAACTACAGAGGGCCAAACGGCGGGCTTTCCGGCATGGAGTGGCTGCAGCTGATGAAAAGGCATTACAAAAAAATCGTGTGGATGAACCCTAAGATGGCGCCCGGACATGCGCCGTGGCGGGAGGCGGAGACAGCAATCAAGGGAATGTTCCCGATGTATAAGCTGACGGTGGATGGTTTAAACCGTGCGATGGTGAAACTGATGGTAAATAAATAAAGGATTAAAAAAATCCATTTTCAGAAAATCTATTTTTAAAAAATTCATCTTGACAATGTGCAAAAAATCGGCTAACATACAAGACAGTTAAATAAAACAGGCGTTGAAAAGAACAAGTAGTAGAGGATGAAACGAACAGAAAGCAGCCGGCAGATGAGAGGCGCACGGGAAGTCTTTTATGAATACATCTTGGAGCTTCATGACAGAATGAAAAACGGTTCGGGAATCTTTCTCCGGTAAGAGAAAGGAAACGCAGGAGCGGGTATTTTTAGTAGGTCATGACGGAGGAATGCACGTTACAGCAGGAGAGTATTACTCTAAAGAGTTGTACTTGGTAAGGCAGACAGCGCGAGTTGTCTGTGAAGTCAGGTGGTAACACGGGTTTTAGACCTCGTCCTTTCGTAGGACGGGGTTTTTTGCTGTATGAAAAAATGATCTGTTACGGAAGACGTCTGGTATTTCAGCGAAACATCATAAAAAGCAGAAAATGGAGGAAGAACATGAAGATTTATGAAGAACTGCAGGCACGGGGACTGCTTGCACAGTTAACGGATGCGGAAGAGATCAGAGATCTGATCAATGAAGGGAAGGCTACGTTTTACATTGGTTTTGACCCGACGGCGGACAGTCTGCACGTGGGGCATTTCATGGCGTTATGCCTGATGAAGAGACTGCAGGAAGCAGGCAATAAACCGATTGCACTCATCGGCGGCGGCACGGCGATGATCGGGGATCCGTCAGGAAGGACTGACCTGCGCGTGATGATGACCAAAGAGACGATCAACCACAACTGCGAGTGCTTTAAGAAACAGATGAGCCGTTTTATCGACTTTTCCGAGGGAAAGGCATTGATGGTTAATAATGCGGACTGGCTGGCAGACCTGAATTATATTGAGTTTATCCGCGATATCGGCGTGCATTTCAGTGTGAACCGGATGTTAACGGCGGAATGCTATAAACAGAGAATGGAGAAAGGGTTAAGTTTCCTGGAATTTAACTACATGATCATGCAAAGCTATGACTTTCTGGAACTTTATCAGCGTTATGGCTGCAATATGCAGTTTGGCGGTGATGACCAGTGGAGCAATATGCTCGGAGGTACGGAGCTGATCCGCCGTAAACTCGGCAAAGACGCATACGCCATGACGATCACGCTGCTGCTTAATTCTGAAGGAAAGAAGATGGGCAAGACGCAGAAGGGGGCGGTATGGCTTGATCCGGCGAAGACGACGCCGTTCGAGTTTTACCAGTACTGGCGCAATGTGGCGGATGAGGATGTGCTCAAATGTTTAAAAATGCTCACATTCCTGCCGCTTGAACAGATTCAGGAGATGGAAGCATGGGAAGGAAGCCAGTTAAACGAGGCGAAAGAGATTCTGGCTTACGAGCTTACCAATCTGGTACACGGAGAAGAGGAAGCAACCAGGGCAAAGGAGGCGGCGAAAGCATTGTTTGCGGGCGGCGGCAGTCTGGAAAATATGCCGTCTGCAGAACTTACAGATGAGCACTTTGCGGATGGAACGATTGATATTCTCGGGCTTTTAGTCGCGGCAGGACTTGCATCTTCCCGCTCTGAGGCGCGCCGTGCGGTAGAGCAGGGCGGTGTTACCGTTAAGGGAGAAAAAGAGAGCGATATCAGGAAGACTTACAGCAAAGACGAGATTGCGGCGCAGGAGTTTATCATCAAAAAGGGAAAGAAGAACTTTAAGAAGATCGTCATACGATAGAAAGGAGCGCAAAACATGATAAAGAAGGAACGAAGCCTGATGGCGTACACGCCGGAAATTAAAGTAATGGACTGTACGCTCAGAGACGGGGGACTGGTGAATGACTTTTTCTTTACGGATGAATTTGTGAAAGATCTGTATTTTGCCAATCTGAGAGCCGGTGTGGATTACATGGAATTTGGCTATAAGGCGTCGAAGGAAATGTTTGACATAAAAAAATACGGCAAGTGGAAATTCTGTGACGACAAAGCGATACGGGAGATCGTAGGGGACAATAAAACAGATATGAAAATTGCAGTGATGGCCGATGTAGGACGCTGCGATTTCAAAAAAGACATCCTCATTAAGAAAGACAGCCCGATCGATCTGATCAGGGTAGCGACTTATATCAATACGATCCCTGCCGCGGTGGAAATGATTGAGGAATGTACGAAAAAAGGTTATGAGACAACGGTTAACATTATGGCCATATCAAAGTCCAACGAACTGGATATTGACGCCGCGCTGGAACTGCTTGGACAAAGCAGCGTGGGCTGCATCTATCTCGTGGACAGCTACGGTTCTCTTTATCCGGAACAGGTGAGCAGACTGTCTGAGAAATATATGGAGATCGCGGAAAAATATGGAAAGAAAGTCGGGATCCATGCGCACAATAATCAGCAGCTTGCTTTCGCCAATACGATCGAAGCGCTCAGACATGGCGTAAGTTATCTGGATGCGACGGTGAGCAGTCTGGGACGCGGGTGCGGAAACTGTCCGATCGAACTGCTCCTTGGATTTTTAAAGAACCCGAAATACCGGATCAACCCGCTCCTTAAATTTATAGAGCGGCATATCGTGCCGATGAGGGAAGCGGGCGTCCAGTGGGGATACGATGTGCCTTATCTGCTGACAGGTCTCTTAAACCAGCATCCAAGGACCGCCATTCAGTTTATGAAAGACAGCCGCAGGGATTACCATGACTTTTATCTGGATCTGCTGGAAAATTTCTAAGAACGCGGCGGATAGATCTTCTGCAGATTTTCCACCCGGGCGCCCATATTTAAGAGCAGGCCGTCCAACAGGGTAAGGGCGGCCATGGACTCAACGACGACGACTGCCCTTGGCACGACGACGGGATCGTGTCTGCCCCTGATAGAAAGTTCGATCTCTTCGCCCTGCCTGTTTACCGTCTGCTGCTTTTGAAAGATAGAAGGCGTGGGTTTTACGTGGACGCGCAGGGTGATAGGGGAACCGTCGCTGATGCCGCCGAGGATGCCGCCTGCATGGTTCGTCTTTTTGATCACATGACCGTCTTTCATGGCGAAAGCATCGTTATTTTCGGAGCCTTTGCGTTTGGAAACAAGCGTGCCGTCTCCGATTTCTACTGCTTTGACTGCACCGATGGACATGACGGCTTTGGCGAGACAGGCGTCGAGCTTGTCAAAAACGGGTTCTCCGATGCCGGGGGGGCATCCTTCTATACGGCATTCGATAACGCCGCCTGCAGAATCATATGATTTCATGCATGCAGTGAGGTATTCTTCCGCTTTTTCGGAAGTTTCGCGGTCGGGCATGCAGGTCGGCGTCTCCAGGATGGCCTGTGCGTCAAAAACATCTTCCGGGACCGTGACAGGGCCGATGGAACGGGTGTAGGCAGTCAGCCGGATGCCTAAAAGAGCAAGCAGTTTGCAGGCAACGGCGCCGGCAGCGACACGTCCGATCGTTTCTCTTGCGGAAGAGCGTCCGCCCCCCCTGTAATCCCTGAAACCATATTTTTCGTCGAATGTGTAGTCGGCGTGGCCGGGGCGGTAACAGTTTGCGATCTCACTGTAATCGGACGAACGCTGTGAGGTGTTGTGAACGATGAGAGAGACCGGGGTGCCGGTCGTTTTTCCTTCAAAGACGCCGGAGAGGATCTCTACTTTGTCGTCTTCTTTTCTGGGCGTGGCGATTTTCGTCTTTCCTGGTTTGCGTCTGTCTAAGAAGATCTGAATATCTTCCTCTGAGAGGGGAAGCCCGGCGGGACAGCCGTCAATGACGACGCCCAGCGCCTTTCCGTGGGACTCTCCCCATGTAGTGATCTTGAATAATTTACCGTAGGATGAACCTGACATATGATCTGTTCCTTTCGTTTATGTTTCTTCTTATCTTGATTTTTCCCGCTGTTTTTCCAGTATAACACATTTTTTTCTTTTATTTGCATTATTTTTTGCAAATTCACATGACAAAAATGTTTTACAAATGAAAATTATGTGTTATAGTAAAGTTCAGGCATTTATTTTTGTACGCTGGAAGAGGTGTAAAAATGAAAAAAACTTTTCGAGAAAAAGTTATGCATAAATGCGCGAAACTTACGAGCAAACATACGTTTTTTAAATATCCGTGTCTTGTGTACATGACGCTGCTGTTTGGGATTATGTCCATCGGCAGATATTTTGCGTCCAATGGGAGGCGCTATGTCGGCATCGCATTTACCCTGCTGTTTTTTATGTCAAGCTGCAGCTTTTCTTTTGCTGTCTTTTCGGGGCAGGCAGGCTTTGTCAACACGCAGGAGGCTTATAATGCGATTGTCGTGGACTCTGACGTGGCCCTGGCCGTAGAAAAAGAGGTTGCGTCCTCGAAAGAACTGGCTCTGGAGGGAACGGCGGAAACGGTAAAAGAGTATGAAGATGTAGAGGATATCATCAATGCGGACGCCTATACATTGGATGACATTCTGGAGGATACTGCCGATTATGCGCTTGAAGACAGCGGGACAGTGCAGACGGAAGAAGAATTGGTGTTTGACAGCAGCGACTGGCGGCTTGTTCTGGTGAATAAGCAGCATCCGATCCCGGAAGATTACAGTTTCAGTCTCGGCGTTATTAAAGGAAGCATGTTATGCGACGAGAGAATCATAGCGGATCTGCTCTCCATGATGCAGGCGGCAAAGGCAGACGGAATCAATCTTGTGATCCGTTCCCCATACCGGACTGACGACAGGCAGGAATCCAACTTTAATCAGAGGATCAGGGAGTACATGCGGCAGGGCTGCTCTTATATGGAAGCGTATAAGGCATCTTCCCGCGTCATCACCATACCCGGTTCCAGTGAGCATCAGATCGGGCTTGCCCTGGACATTACTTCGGACACTTATATTCCGCTCGAAGAGGGCTTTGCAGAGACAGATGCGGGCAAATGGCTTGCCAGACACAGTTGCGAATACGGATTTATACTGCGTTATCCGGAGGGTAAGGAATATATTACGAGCATCGAATATGAGCCATGGCATTTCCGTTATGTGGGAAAAGAAGCGGCGACGATTATGTCGCAGGAGAATATCTGCCTGGAAGAATTTTGGGATGAGTATCTGTAGGGATCAGGACCATATGGCAGAATAAAGTGAAAGAGTGTGTTTCATGTATAAGATCATCAAACAGGAAGGCAGGGCGAAGCGTGCACAGCTTCAGACTGTCCACGGCGTGATCCAGACGCCGGTTTTTATGAATGTAGGAACGGCAGCGGCCATTAAGGGCGCTGTTTCAACGGAAGATCTCTCACAGATCGGTACACAGGTGGAACTGTCCAATACATACCATCTGCATGTAAGACCGGGGGATCAGATCATCAAACAGCTCGGCGGTTTACATAAATTCATGCTTTGGGACAGGCCGATTCTGACAGATTCCGGCGGCTTTCAGGTTTTTTCTCTGGCGAGCCTGCGCAGGATTAAGGAGGAAGGCGTCTATTTTCATTCCCATGTGGACGGCAGGAAGATTTTTATGGGGCCGGAAGAGAGCATGCAGATACAGTCGAATCTTGCTTCCACAATCGCGATGGCGTTTGACGAATGTCCATCTGCCACGGCGGAGAGAAGTTATGTCAAAAACTCTGTCGAGCGCACGACGAGATGGCTTGCGCGCTGTAAGAAAGAGATGGAACGTCTAAACAGTCTGGAGGATACGATCAATCCGCATCAGATGTTGTTCGGCATCAATCAGGGAGCGATTTATGATGATATCAGGATCGAGCATGCCAAAAGAATTTCTGAACTGGAACTCGATGGTTATGCGTTAGGCGGCCTCGCCGTTGGGGAGACACATGAGCAGATGTATCATGTCATTGAAGAGACGGTTCCGTATCTGCCGACAGACAAACCCGTTTATCTGATGGGGGTGGGGACACCGGCCAATATTTTGGAGGCGGTGGAGCGCGGCGTCGACTTTTTCGACTGTGTCTATCCGACCAGAAACGGCAGGCATGGGCATTTGTATACGAACCATGGCAAGATCAATCTGTTTAATGCGAAATATGAGCTGGACAGTCGGCCGATCGAGGAAGGATGCGGCTGTCCGGTCTGCAAAAAGGGATATTCCAGGGCTTACATCAGACATCTGTTAAAGGCGAAGGAGATGCTCGGCATGCGCCTGTGCGTGCTCCACAATCTGTATTTTTATAATACGATGATGACAGAAATAAGGGAGGCGCTGGAAGCAGGGGAATTTGCTTCCTACAAGAAAAAGAAACTGGAAGGATTATAAAATACTTGTTTTCCTTTTCTGTTTTGTGTATAGTGTATAGGGAACAATGGTTTCGCGAAAGGAGAAAAGATATTATTATGGGAATCTTATTGACAGCAACACCGGAACAAGCGGCAGGCAGCCTTGGCGGTATTATCTCGATCGGATATATTGTCCTTCTTGTTGTGGTAATGTATTTTATTATGATCCGCCCGCAGAAGAAGGAACAAAAGAGGATGGCGGCCATGCTGGCGGAATTGGCGGTTGGTGA
This sequence comes from uncultured Lachnospiraceae bacterium, assembly GCA_947577185.1. Classification (GTDB taxonomy): domain Bacteria; phylum Bacillota; class Clostridia; order Lachnospirales; family Lachnospiraceae; genus UBA3282. The sequence goes on from CANPUE010000003.1 coordinate 178,773, forward strand.
TTCCGTTTTGACAAACAGCGGCTTTTATGGAACGATCATTGATATTACGGATGACACGGTCATCATTGAATTTGGAAATAACAAAAACTGCCGTATACCGATGCAGAAATCTTCGATCGCACAGATTGAGAAGGCGGATGCAGAATAAGAAACGGTCACAAAACGTAAAAAGAGCAAGATGCATTTCGGTGCATCTTCTTTTGCCATATAGGAAGACGGAACACGACACAAGACGTATCAGGATACGGACAGATCAAAGCAGAAAGGGGTAAAGAACGATGGAATTAAAAATCACATGTATTCCGGGAGACGGGATCGGCCCGGAGATTATCGCGGAAGCAAAGAAAGTATTGGATGCGGCAGCCGTGAAATTCGGACATACGATACATTATACGGATATTCTGATGGGAGGCGCTTCCATTGATGCGTACGGTGTGCCGCTTACGGACGAGGCGGTCGAAACTGCCAAACGTGCGGACGCGGTACTGATGGGATCGATCGGCGGGGATACGACGACTTCGCCATGGTATCAGCTGCCGCCCAATTTAAGACCAGAGGCAGGGCTTTTGGCAATCAGGAAAGCGTTAAATCTGTTTGCGAATCTGAGACCGGCCGTATTATATGAAGAACTGGCGGAAGCCTGCCCGCTCAAAAAAGAAATCTCTGCAGCAGGTTTTGACATGCTGATCATGCGGGAACTGACCGGGGGCCTCTATTTCGGGGAGAGAAAGACCGTAGAGGAAAACGGTGTTTTAAAGGCGGTCGACACGCTTACCTATGACGAAAATGAGATCCGCCGGATCGCCGTAAAGGGGTTCGAGATCGCCGAAAAGAGAAGGAAAAAAGTGACAAGCGTGGACAAAGCCAATGTGCTGGATTCTTCCAGGCTGTGGCGCAAGGTTGTGGAGGAAGTGGCGAAAGAGTATCCTGAGGTGACATTAGAGCATATGCTGGTTGATAACTGTGCGATGCAGCTGGTCAAAGATCCGGCGCAGTTTGACGTGATACTGACCGAAAATATGTTCGGTGATATTTTGTCGGATGAGGCAAGCATGGTCACAGGTTCTATCGGTATGCTGGCGTCGGCTTCTTTAAATGACACGAAATTTGGTCTCTATGAGCCAAGTCACGGTTCTGCGCCTGATATTGCCGGAAAGGATATTGCGAATCCGATTGCGACGGTACTTTCCGCAGCCATGATGCTGCGCTACAGCTTCGATCTGGACAAAGAGGCGGATGCGGTAGAGTATGCCGTAAAGAGGGCTCTGCAGGAAGGATACCGGACGGCTGACATTATGTCGGAAGGCTGTAAGCAGACAGGCTGTAGGCAGATGGGAGATCTGCTGGCAGGTTACATCAATGATGCTCCGGGATGTTAGACAGTTTGCATGCAGGCGGTTCAGATAAGGAAAAGGCAAGTTTGTTTATGACTGTTTATAAAGAATTGTTGCGGAAAAAGTGGGAAAAAAAGGATAAGGAATCTTTTGTTTTTCTGCTTTTTCTTGTTTTTATGGCTGTTTATTATGGCTGGCGTCTGTTTGCCCTGACGCCCTGGTATGATGAACTTTATACGTACTATTATTTTATCAGCAGGGGACCTGTCTATGCGGCGGTTCACTGGCCGCTCCCCAACAACCATGTGGGATATTCGGTGTTGTCCGCCATATTAGAACTATTTGGAAATGCCGCGGTAGGGCTTCGTGGTGTATCATGGATATGCAGCCTGGGGACTCTGTGTCTCCTGTTTCTGACAGGCAGAAAGTATCTGCCCAGGGGGTCTGCCCTGATTCCGTGCTTTGTCTATGCGCCGATGCAGCTTGTGAACAGTCTGGCGGTGCAGGGCAGAGGCTATGCGCTGGCAGGATTTTTGTATCTGCTCGCCTTTTATGAGATCGGGCAGATCATTTCCGGGCAGGAGAGCGGATCTGCGGGAGCGGAAGATATGAGAGGCAGGAACAAAAAGCACTGGAGCCGGATCAAACCGTATGTTGTGACGGCATGTGCTTTTGTCTGGGCATTGTATACGCTTCCAAGCAGCGTCTATTTTGTCATACCGCTGTGCATTGCAGGCGGATCGTGGCTTTTGCTGCAAAGAAGAAACAGAGAATTGATGAAACTTTTTGTCGCGGCGTTGATCAGTGCTTTTGTTACGCTGGGGCTCTATACGCTGATCTGGCTGGCGATCGGTTCTAACCTGCTTGCCAAAACGCCGGACAGCGGATGCTATGGCATGGGTCATATTTCGATCATTTTAAATGCACCGTTTAAGGCGCTTAAAACGGGTGTGAACTATATGCTCGATACGCCTTATATTCAAAGTGTGCCAAGAGAAGGCTATCTGCCCCGGTTCGGGATATGGATCAGGATGCTGTTTGAATCGTACTTTCCTGGTGTATCGGTGTTTTTAATCATTATGGCCGTTATGGGGATCGGTGTGCTGTTATGGAAGCTTTCAGGAAAGCTGGTGCATGGCAGAGTCTGTCAGGAAAAAAACGGACAGGGATTTTTTGAATGGTATCTGCTTCTCTCGTTTGTCCTGACACCGCTCATGCTGATGATTCAGGCCGCGCTGCCGTATTACAGAGTATTTTCGTATTTCGGGATTCCTGTGGCGTTTCTTTTTGCATGGCTGTTAACGCAGCTTATGGGATGGATCGGAAAGCGGACGGATGCGGTTTCTATCGGTATGGCAGCCACGGCGTTTGCGGGTCTGGTTTGCCTGTGCCTGGTCATTTCACCGGCAGGGCGCCGGCAGTACAGCGCGAGAGAAGCGGCGATTGAGGACGCATTGCGGCAGATCCCGCCTGAGCGGGTAAGAGACAGCGTGATCTGTGTGACGGACTGCGATCAGGAATATCTGCTCAAGTATCTTTTTGACAGAGAGGACGGGAGCAGAGTGATCGAAACGTCCGATTATGTTTTATTAGATAAAACGCTTTTTCTGACACAGGAGGAGAGAAATGCATCCGACAGCGCAGGGGCGGATGAATGGAAGTTTTATGTGACAGGCGATGAGATTCCCTGGGCGTTTCTGGAAGATTCGATGGAAGTCTGTTATGAAAATGAGCGGTTCGTCCTGTATGAGAGCGTTGATCAGGTATATTGACAGCACAAAAAGATTGTAATACGATATTTTATAAAAAGAATGGGATGCAGGGAAAGGAGCATGGTGATAGAGATGAGAAGTGACAATGTAAAAAGCGGTATGCAGCAGGCGCCGCACAGAAGCCTGTTTCACGCGCTCGGTTTTACGAACGAAGAGATGGCAAAACCAATGGTAGGTATCGTCAGCTCATATAATGAGATCGTGCCGGGACATATGAATCTGGATAAGATCGTGAATGCGGTCAAACTCGGTGTTGCCGAGGCGGGCGGTGTGCCTGTCGTATTTCCGGCAATCGCAGTTTGTGACGGCATTGCGATGGGACATATTGGGATGAAATATTCCCTCGTGACCAGAGATCTGATCGCGGACTCTACGGAGTGTATGGCACTCGCACATCAGTTCGATGCGCTTGTAATGGTGCCAAACTGTGATAAAAACGTACCGGGACTTTTGATGGCGGCGGCGAGGATCAATGTGCCGACCGTGTTCGTATCCGGCGGCCCGATGTTAGCCGGACATGTGAAGGGACAAAAGAGAAGCCTTTCCTCGATGTTTGAAGCAGTAGGCTCCCACGCGGCAGGCGTGATGTCGGAGGAAGAAGTCAGAGAGTTTGAAGAAAAGGTATGCCCGACCTGCGGTTCCTGCTCCGGCATGTATACGGCGAATTCCATGAACTGTCTGACGGAAGCGCTCGGCATGGGACTTGGAGGTAACGGTACGATTCCGGCGGTTTACTCTGAGAGGATCAAACTGGCAAAACACGCGGGCATGGCCGTCATGGAGATGTATCAAAAGAACATCAGACCGAGAGACATCATGACAAAAGAAGCGGTCCTGAATGCGCTGACTGTTGATATGGCGCTTGGGTGTTCCACAAATTCCATGCTGCATTTACCGGCGATCGCGCATGAGATTGATTACGATTTTGATATTTCCTTTGCGAACAGTATCAGTGAAAAGACGCCGAACCTTTGTCATCTGGCTCCGGCAGGCCCGACATACATGGAAGATTTAAATGAGGCGGGCGGTGTCTATGCGGTGATGAAAGAACTTGCGGACGCGGGGCTTCTGCACACAGACTGTATGACCGTGACTGGTAAGACGATCGGTGAAAATATTGCAGACGCCGTAAACAGAAACCCGGAGGTCATCAGACCGCTTGACAACCCCTATTCAAAAACAGGCGGACTCGCCGTTTTGAAGGGCAATCTTGCACCGGACGGAAGCGTCGTGAAGCGCTCCGCGGTTGTACCGGAAATGATGGTGCATGAAGGGCCGGCGCGTGTCTTTGACTGTGAGGAGGATGCTATCGAGGCGATCAAGGGCGGAAAGATCAAGGCCGGCGATGTTGTCGTCATCCGTTACGAAGGACCAAAAGGCGGACCGGGCATGAGAGAGATGCTGAATCCGACTTCCGCGATCGCGGGCATGGGACTTGGCTCGAGTGTTGCGCTGATTACAGACGGACGTTTTTCAGGGGCATCCCGCGGCGCATCTATCGGACATGTTTCCCCGGAGGCTGCGGTAGGCGGACCGATCGCACTGGTTGAAGAGGGCGATATCATAACTGTTAATATTCCGGAAATGAAGCTGGAAGTGAAAGTGTCCGACGAAGAGATGGCGGCAAGAAAAGAAAAATGGCAGCCGAGGGAGCCTGAGATCACGACAGGATACCTCGCAAGATACAGAGAACTGGTAACGAGCGGCAACAGAGGGGCGATCTTGTCCCTGGATCGATAAAAGGAGAGATAGATATGAGATTGACAGGTGCGGAAATCGTTGTCGAATGTCTGAAAGAACAGGGAGTGGATACCGTATTCGGTTATCCCGGCGGCACGATCCTGAATGTATATGATGCGTTATACAAACACAGCAGTGAAATTACCCATATTTTGACATCCCATGAACAGGGGGCGGCTCATGCAGCCGACGGATATGCCAGAGCGACGGGGAAAACGGGAGTCTGCCTGGCGACAAGCGGCCCGGGTGCGACGAATCTGGTGACCGGTATCGCGACGGCCTATATGGATTCCGTGCCGATGGTGGCGATCACCTGCAACGTGAACCTGCCTTTGTTAGGCAAGGATTCTTTTCAGGAGGTAGATATTGCGGGCGTTACGATGCCGATCACCAAACATGGCTACATCGTGAAAGATGTCAATATTTTAGCGGATACGATCCGTAAGGCTTTTGCGATTGCCAAAAGCGGCAGGCCGGGGCCTGTGCTGGTCGATATCACCAAGGATGTAACGGCCAATCAGTGCGAATATACGAAGATGACGGCGGCGGAAGCGGATCAAAGGTATCATGCGGCCGCAAAAAACGATATGACGGAAGAGATCGAAAAGGCGGTCGAACTGATCCGGGAATCAAAAAAACCGTATATTTATGTGGGCGGCGGCGCGGTTATTTCCGGCGCATCCGAAGAAGTCAGAGAATTTGCCAAAAAAGTGGACGCACCCGTGTGCGATACGCTGATGGGCAAGGGGGTTTATGACGGACGTGACGCGCTTTATACCGGAATGATCGGTATGCATGGTACGAAAACCTCTAATTTCGGTGTCAGTGAATGTGACCTTCTTATTGCGCTCGGCGCGAGATTTTCCGATCGTGTGGTGGGCAATCCGAAGAAATTTGCCGAAAATGCCAAAGTGCTTCACATAGACATTGATGCTGCCGAGATCAATAAAAACATCCGCACGGATGTATCTGTCGTGGGAGATTTAAAGGAAGTACTGAACCTGATCAACGCCAGATTGCAGCAGCAGGAACATAAAGAGTGGATCGCCCATATTATGGAGTGGAAGGAGAAATACCCGCTTAACTATGATACTTCTGTTTTATCCTGTCCCTATATCATAGAGGAGATCGACCGTATCACAAAAGGGCAGGCGGTCATCACGACAGATGTGGGACAGCATCAGATGTGGGCGGCGCAGTATTATAAATATTCCAGTCCGCGCACCTTTCTTTCTTCCGGAGGTCTTGGCACGATGGGATACGGTCTTGGCGCATGTATCGGTGCGAAAGTGGGCAGCCCGGATAAGATTTGTATCAATATTGCCGGGGACGGCTGTTTCAGAATGAATATGAACGAACTGGCAACGGCGAGCCGTTATAATATTCCGATCATTCAGGTTGTCATCAACAATCATGTGCTCGGTATGGTCAGACAGTGGCAGACTTTGTTTTATGGAAAACGCTACTCTCAGACGATTCTGCAGGATAAGGTGGACTTTTGTAAAGTAGCGGAGGGACTTGGCTGTGAGGCGATCCGCGTGACCACGAAGGAAGAGGTAGCGCCTGCGATCGAAAGAGCGCTGTCTCTAAATGCGCCTGTTGTGCTTGACTGTATCATTCCGGAGGATGACAAGGTATTTCCCATGGTGCCTGCGGGCGCGCCGATCAGCGACGCTTTTGATGCGCAGGATCTGGGAGCGGAAGCATAAGCGGGCACTGCGCGGCCAGTGCGGAAAATTGATTCGGTTGGTATTTTTATGAAGAGACATTTATTCCGAAAGAGTATACTTTTGGTCCTGATTGTGGTTTCTCAGTTATTGTTGGTTTACGTCGGGCTGGCTGTTTATTATCGAAATGCTTTTGAATATGGCACATGGATCAACAATGTCTATTGTACGGGCAAAAGCATTGAGGCGGTCAATACAGAACTTTTGGAAGCGTTTTCGTATGAAGGAATCACAATTTATGACAAAGAGCAGAGAAGCTATCAGATTACGGCGCAGGATATTGATTTTCAATATGATTTCGCGGCGGCCTTACAGATGTATTTAGACAGGCAGAATCCGTGGCTCTGGGTAGACAGCCTCTGGCGGACGCGACAGGAAACGATCAGGCCGGTGACGTCATACAGTGAGGAAAAACTGGCGGCATGTCTGGCCGGGATGGACTTTATGCGCGAGGGAGAGACGGACGATAGGCGTGTTGAGATTGTGAGAACGGAAGCCGGTTATGAACTTGTCAATGAAAGAAGTGGTGTTTTAAATATCGGATTGGCAGGGCAGGCTGTGAGGGAAGCGCTGAAAAATTCAGAAACGTCTGTTTCTCTGTCAGAGAGCGGCTGTTATTATGATATGGAACTCACACCGGAAATGCAGGAAATCCTGCATGAGTGGGAACTCGTGAAAGAATTTCAGGACTGCCATATTATTTACCAGATGGGAGAAGAGATGCTTCCGATCGATGCTTCGGTTGTATGCGACTGGATTGCGGTAAACGAAGACGGAAGCATTGCGCTTGATGAGACGGGGGCGCTGCAGTTAAGAGAAAATGCGGTCGCAGAATTTATAAACGGGCTGGCCGCAGAATATGATACCGTAGGAGGGATCCGGCAGTTTCATACGACCGCGCGCGGAACCGTGGCCATCGAGGGAGGCACTTACGGAAACCGGATCGACAAGACGGCGGAGACATCCTATCTTACGGAAGCGTTTCTGAGACGGGCGGATGAGATCCACGTTCCGGCATACCTGCAGACGGCATGGAAACAGGGGAAGGAAGACATCGGTGATACTTATGTCGAGATCGATATGGGAGAGCAGATGATGTATTATTACCTGAACGGACAGTTGCAGGTAGAGACGCCGATCGTGACGGGCAATACTTCGAGACGGATGGGTACGCCCGCAGGCGTCAATTTCGTCTATGCGAAGCAGCAAAACCGCATCCTGCGCGGGGAGGGGTATGCCTCCCACGTCAATTTCTGGATGCCGGTCAAAGGAAATATCGGAATACATGATGCTTCCTGGAGAAGCAGCTATGGCGGTACGATCTATCAGACAAACGGGTCCCACGGCTGTATCAATACACCTTATGAAGCCATGTCGCGGATTTATGAGATGGTGGAAGTGGGAACGCCGGTGGTAATGTTCTATTGAACGGTTCTATTGAACGGCCAAAAAGGGAATTGACGAAAGCAGACGATAAAGGTACAATGTTTTTTAGTGGAAAAAATTTATCATTAACTGGAGGAGAAAAAAGTGGCTAGAGTATACAATTTTTCGGCAGGCCCGGCAGTCTTGCCCGAAGAGGTTTTAAAAGAAGCGGCAGATGAGATGTTCGATTATCAGGGATGCGGTATGTCCGTTATGGAGATGAGTCACCGCTCCAAAGTATATGATTCGATCATCAAGAGTGCAGAAGCGGATTTAAGGGAATTACTGCAGATTCCCGACAACTATAAAGTTTTGTTCTTACAGGGCGGTGCGAGCCTGATCTTTGCTTCGGTGCCGATGAACCTGATGAAAAATCGTAAGGCCGGCTACATACTCACGGGACAGTGGGCAAAAAAAGCTTTCGCGGAGGCAAAGATCTACGGCGAAGCGGTGGAACTGGCATCTTCAGCGGATCAGACATTTTCTTATATTCCTGATTGTTCCGATCTCCCGATTACCGATGACATGGATTATGTCTACATTTGTGAGAACAATACGATTTATGGAACGAAATACCATAAACTGCCTGAGACCAAAGGAAAGATTCTGGTTTCCGACGTTTCCTCCTGTTTCCTGTCGGAGCCGATGGATGTGACCAAATACGGCATGGTCTATGCGGGTGTGCAGAAAAATGTCGGCCCTGCCGGTACACAGGTCGTTATCATCAGAGAAGATCTTCTGACAGATGATGTTCTGCCGGGAACACCGACGATGATGAAATATAAAGTACAGGCCGACAATGATTCTTTATATAATACACCGCCGTGCTACGGTATTTATATCTGCGGCAAAGTGTTCCGGTGGCTTTTGAAAAACGGCGGGCTGAGCGCCATGAAAGAGATCAATGAGAAAAAAGCAAAGATCTTATATGATTTTCTGGATGAAAGCAGCCTTTTCAAAGGAACGGTCAGAAAAGAAGACCGTTCTCTCATGAATATTCCTTTCGTGACCGGAAGCAGCGAGATGGATGCGAAGTTTATCAAAGAAGCGGAAGCGGCGGGATTTGTCAATCTGAAAGGACACCGCAGTGTGGGCGGTATGCGGGCGAGCGTTTATAATGCGATGCCGATCGAAGGCGTGGAGAAACTGACCGCGTTCATGAAGGAGTTTGAAAAGAACAACGGTTGAGGAAAGCAGGTTGAAAAATCAGACTGATGCAGTGGTCTTTCAACCGGTAATTTGAGTCAGAGCCGGAGCCACAAATTTGAATCGCAGAGCCGAATCTGACATTCGGCTCGCGTGCCTGCGCAAAAACGCTCCGGCATGGAGGTTAA
>CANPUE010000004.1 GCA_947577185.1 uncultured Lachnospiraceae bacterium
AAACGGTTTTCAAGACCGCCTCGTTATGACCACTTCGATACCTCTCCATGTTCGCTTTGTCTGACTCGTCTCGGCCAGCGCAAGGACTATTCTAGCAAAAAAGGATATTTGTGTCAACATCTTTTTTAAAAAATTTCTAAAATTTTTTACAGTTTTTTCAAAAAGCGCCAAAACCCCGCTAAAATACTGCTATTTTAAAAAGGCGACGGCGATCTTCAAGTCCTCAGGCGTTGTGATTTTAATATTCTCATAAGAGCCTTTTACCAGTTTGACCGGATGCTTTAGCAGTGTTTCAACCACCATGGCATCATCCGTAATCTGTATCCCCTGCTCTTTCAAACGCTCCTCTTCCAAAAGCAGGCGCTCATAAGCCTTCTTTGCAAGCGAAATCGAAAAAACCTGCGGGGTCTGTATCTGCCAGAGTGTTTCTCTGTTCGGTGTCTGCAGGGCAAACTGTTCCTGATCGACCAGTTTGATCGTATCCTTGACAGGCATACCGGCCACACAGGCATGATGTACTTTCACCGCCTCATAAGTCCGTGCCAGAATCTCCTCTGTCACAAATGGCCGCGCCCCGTCGTGAATGAATACATATCCATCCCCTGAGACCTCCTGCAGGCTGTTTGCCACGGAATGATATCGCTCCCTGCCTCCCGTTACGATCCTTTTTACTTTTGTAAACTGAAATTTTTCCACAATTTCGCGGCGGCAGTACGCCTCTTCTCCGGGCGCCGCCGTCAAAATGATCTCCTGTATAAGCGCGCTGTCCTGAAATGTTTTCAGCGCATAATAAAGGACCGGTTTGTCATGCAGCAGCAGATACTGTTTCTGCACATCACTGCGCATCCTTTTTCCCTGCCCCGCTGCAAGCACTACGGCCACTGTTTTTTCTGTCTGTCTCATCATCTTTCTCCAAGCCGCAGATTGGGCACGGCATTCAGATCATACCCATGACGCACGCCCCTGCAATATTCATAATAACCCGCCACGCCGATCATCGCGGCATTATCCGTGCAGAAAACAGGCGACGGATGATAAAATGCGATCTTTTGCTCAGCGCAGGCTTTCGCAAGGGCTTCCCGCAGGGAAGTATTGGACGCAACCCCTCCTGCAATGGCAAATTTATCGAGTCCATATTCTTTCACGGCCTGCATGGAATGCTCCACAAGCACATCCACCACCGCCTTCTGGAAAGAAGCGGCGACATCAGCCTGGCAGATCGGAATCCCTTTCATTTCACAGGAATTGAGATAATTTAAGACCGCCGATTTGAGACCGCTGAAGCTGAAATCATAAACCGCATCCGCCACTTTGGCCCGTGGAAAAGAAATGGCCTGTGCATTTCCCTGTCTTGAAACCTTATCGATCTTGGGGCCTCCGGGATAACCAAGTCCAATCGCTCTGGCTACTTTGTCAAAAGCTTCCCCGGCTGCATCGTCTCTTGTCCGTCCGAGGATTTCGTATTCCCCGTAGTCCTTTACTTTGACCAGATGCGAATGTCCCCCGGACACTACCAGACAGATAAACGGCGGCTGTAATTCTTTGTTTTCAATGTAATTCGCGCAGATATGTCCTTCGATATGATGAACTCCCACCAGCGGAATGCCGGACGCGAAGCTGATCGCTTTCGCCGCCGAAACGCCGACTAACAGAGCGCCGACCAGCCCCGGTCCATAGGTCACGGCGACCGCCGATATATCCTGTAACGCAGCGCCGGCCTCCTCAAGCGCTTCCCGGATCACCTGATTTATCTTTTCAATGTGTTTCCTGGAAGCGATTTCCGGCACAACACCGCCGTACTGCGTATGCAGCGCAATCTGCGAAGAGATAATATTAGACAATACCTCTCTGCCGTTTTTTACAACGGAGGCGGCCGTCTCGTCACAGGAGCTCTCGACCGCCAAAATCAACACATCTTCTTTTTCCATCTTACTCCCACGCCTTTCTCTGAGTCTGCCAGTTCTGATCTGACATATCATTCACCGCACCGTCCAGACGGCGCACCGGTTCACTGATCGATATCCCAGCCAAGAATCTTCCAGTGTTTGTCTTCATCTCTGCGCAGGATGAACACAACCTGGCTTTGCAGCATGCCTGTGCCCTGCCGGATGTTATATATGCAGTAAAGTCTCGCACATTCACTGCCGTCTTCCACAAACTCCTCCACGTCAGTGCTGGCCGGCAGCTGACAGGAACTAAAGGATCGGTCATTTGCCTTCATTTCTTCAATGTCCTGTTTCAAATCTTTTAAATATTCATCCTGCGGCTTATTGGCGATCAGTTCGGCATCGTAGACGCCCTGTATCTTCACAGCCAGCTGGTTCAGCTCTTCCTCCGAATACTTTTCATTATAAAAGCATTGGGTCACTTCGTTGAAATATTTGATGACTTCTTTCGGAGACGGCGGATAGTTTTTGTCCAGATCGCGCATCAGCACCGCCTGTACCCTCGTTGATTCCACGACTTCCTCCTGCGCTTTTTCGTTTCTGTTTGACAGATAAAAATAATAACCGACAACCAGGACCGCCAGAATTACTCCAATTATCACAATCTTGATCCCACCAGATTTTTTCATCACAATCCCCCCATCCTTAAATTCATCTTGCAGCGTCATCCTCTGTATATAATAAGTCTACACTCATTCCATCCTTTCCTGCAATAGAATTTGGAAAAATTTTCCGAACATCGTGCATATAATCTTCCGCTCTCACAAGGGATGGGCTGTAATGGGTCAGCCACATTTCTTTCACCTGCGCCTCTTTTGCCATTCTGGCCGCCTCGTAAAAAGTCATATGTCTGTATTCTTTTGCCTTCTGCTGCTTTTCCGGCTCCCCGTACATCCCCTCGCAGATAAACAGGTCAGCCTCCTTTGCATTTCGGACAATGCTGTCAGTGGGCCTTGTATCCGTACAATACGTAAGCTTGATTCCTTTTCTGGGCGGTCCAAGCACCATATCCGGTGTATATACACCCTCCTGTGTCTCGATCGTCTCCCCTTTTTGCAGACGGTTCCAGTATTTTCTGTCAATCCCATGTGCCTGCGCCTGTCCCACATCAAATCTGCCGATCCTGTCCACGACGATGTTATAGCCGTAGCAGACGACATTGTGTCTGACTCTGAAAGCTTCTATCCGAAACCCTTCAAAGGAAATCGTCTCCTCCGGCTCCGCCAGTTCCAGGCATTCGATCGGAAACGGCAGTTCCGGCGCAATGACGCGCAGTGCCGCCACGACTTTTGTCAGTCCTTTTGGCCCAATCAAAAGAAGCGGCTGAGTCCGCTCCGCATTTCCCATAGTCAAAAGCATGCCCGGCAGTCCGCTGATATGATCTGCATGAAAATGTGTAAAGCAGATAATATCGATCGGTTTTGGACTCCATCCCTTTTCCTTCATGGCGATCTGCGTACCCTCGCCGCAATCGATCAATATACTTTTTCCGTTATAACGCGCCATCAGGGAGGTGAGCCAGCGGTATGGCAGCGGCATCATCCCTCCCGTCCCAAGCAGACAAATGTCTAACATAATTGACCTCCATATGAACACGGCCTGCAGGTTTGTTCCGGCTTTTCCTGCCAGGCAGTTACAGTAATTCCATCCGCTGCCTGGTCTCAGCCGGAATCCCAAACCCGGCGGTGATCTTTGCATAGCATTCTTCACACAGATCAAACTCCTGCGACTCCCCGTCCCGGTCACTGAAATAACCGAAATCATGGGAAAAAGTAATGCACTCTTCTTTTAAAATTCCATTTTCTACCAATAATTCTTTTTTACAGCAATTGCATAAAACAGCAGACAGTTTATTTTCTTTCCTGCAAAGATAAGTCCTCATTTTACCCTCCTGTACCTACATAAACTACATCTTGTGTCTTCTCCATTATAACAACTCGAAATATGTAAAAACAGTGGTAAATATTCGGTACGATTCCTATCTCTTCCACATAATCAGCGCATCTTCCTTCGGCTTTTCATAAAAGCCCGGCCGAACTCCCTCTGAATGAAAGCCCAGTTTCTCATATACATGAATCGCCGCCGAATTACTCACTCTTACTTCCAGCGTGAACGCCGCAAGCCCGATCCTGCGCCCGTCTTCTATAAGATATTGCAGCATTTTTGTTCCAATGCCTGCGCCGCGCACTTTTTGTTCTATCACGACATTCGTGATATTACCCTCTCCCGCAGCCATCAGCATACCGCAGCTGCCGACTACCCTGCCTCCAAGCTCAGCCACATAATACCTTGCATTTTTGTTGGAAAGCATCTCTGTGAAAGCGTCTAACGACCACGGCATGGAAAACGTCTCTTCCTCAATACGGCTGATGCACTCCACATCTTTGTGTTCCATCGGCCTGATCAGGAGTTCCGGCTCCTGCGCTTCCTGTTCCCGCGCCTCTTTCCGTTCACGTTCCGCCTGGGAAAGCCTTAAATATTCCGGGACATGATCCTCTCCACGCACTGACTTGCCCTGCGCATAATAAATGCTTCCCAATACACCGATACACGCCGCACGCTGCCTGTTCATATGGGCGGGCGCAAGCGTATAAGGTACTTTCATGATCTCTTTCATCCTGCCCTGGAAAACAGGCACCCCGTCCCCCAGAAAGATCACTTCTCTGCCAATCTCATTCAATGCCTGGGCGATCTCGTCAAATGCAGCGGCACACTGTCGCTTTATAATATTCAGACAATATGTATTCTCACCCGGCACAAACTCGTAAATTCCCGTATACACCTGGCTTCTTCTGGCATCCATGATGGGACAGACGATCTTATCCGTTCCATACAGGTTATAGGCGAGTCCGTCCACGGTAGGAACCGGCACAATCGGTTTCTCCATGGCAAATGCCAGCCCCTTGGCTGTCGCACTGCCGATCCGCAGCCCGGTAAAAGAACCCGGCCCCGCCGCTACCGCTACCGCATCGACCTCTTTCAAATCGAGTTCGATCATGTTGCTGATCTCATCAAGCATCGGCAAAAGTGTCTGGGAATGCGTCTTTTTGTATTGAATTGTATATTCCGCAACGAGCAGGTCATCTTCCACAACTGCCACGGAAGCTGTCAGTCCGGAACTATCCAGCGCTATCAGTTTCATAACTCATCCTCCCTATCGCCATACCGCCGTTTTGCGGCAACACAAATCAATTCCGGGAAAAACTTTCTATTTCTATTGTCCGAAAATCAAATCCTGCCGCCATATCCTTTGAAATGGTAATCCGGATCGTATCCTCCGGAAGCAGTTCTTCTATCAGTTCTGCCCATTCGATCAGACAGACTCCCTCTCCATAAAAGCAGTCCTCATATCCGATCTCTTCCATTTCCTTAATGTCACCGATCCGGTAAACATCAAAATGGTAAAACGGCAGTCTTCCTTCTTCATAAATCTGCATAATGGTAAAGGTAGGGCTGTTTACAGGTTCCGTGATCCCGAGTCCTGCCGCAAATCCCTGTGCGAATATGGTCTTCCCCACGCCCAGATCTCCGGTCAGAGAATAGATCCGGCCCGCTTCTGCCTCCTGAGCGATCGTCCTGCCAAGTTCCCATGTTTCCTGCGCATTGTTGGTATGAATCGTCTGTTTCATCCCGGTAACCCTCCGCATGTCATTTTATCATTCTATGACAAATATAATCTCATCCCCTGATCTTTACCTTCTTTGCCGGCATGTGGGTGGAGATCATCTCAATCACTTTGTACTTATTCTCCCCGATATCCTTCTTTGGAAAGATACAGGCATTGGCACGGGATGTATAGACAACAATGCTGCTGCCGGTGGAAACCGCTTTATACATATCTTCCCATTTCTGACTGTCCACTGCGCCATCCTGAGACACTTCGATCCCTTCTTCGTCAAGTTTATAGTGCAGAGGTTTCTTAAACGCAGGATTCGTTATCATCTGCTGTCTGGAGCGTAAAAAAAGACTCCATGGCTGGTATACAAGCATGATCAGCCCTGCGATCAGAAAAATAATCTGTCTGTCCGAATAAAAAGCCACAAGCAGCAACGCACCCGCCACTGTTCCCAACAGGCCTGAGAAACTGCTGTAGGTATGATGCATCATGTAGTCATACAAAATACCTGGTTTCATCGTTACATCGAATTCTATTTCCATAGGACCCGCCTTTCTTCCCGCTCCCTCTAACGGAAAAGCACCTACAGTGCAGGCGCTTTTCTACTTTTCTTTCTCATTATACTGATTTTTCTTCCGTATTGCAAACAGTTTATCATTTTTCATTTTATTTGTTTCACTGCATTTTGGTTCACTTATTTCGATGCTTTTTTCCGACACCGCTTTCCCTTTTGTAATCCGCAGCTTTATTCGTGGCGCAATGCTTCGATCGGACTTAAACGCGCAGCTTTTCTGGCCGGGTAGATTCCAAAAAAGATGCCGACCGCAGAAGAAAACAAGGTTGCACCGATAATCGTAGAAACCTGTGTCCTGGCAGTTACGCCGACGATAGAACAGACAAGATTGCCTGCCAGAATGCCGAACACGATACCGATCATACCGCCAAGCATTGTGATAATGCCTGCTTCTGCGAGAAACTGCAGCAATATGGATCCTGTTCTGGCGCCCAGCGCCTTTCTGATCCCGATCTCCCTCGTCCGCTCCGTCACGGATACCAGCATAATATTCATAACGCCGATACCGCCGACCAATAATGAAATAGCGGCAACAAGTGAGATAAACACTGTGACAACACCCAAAATGCTGTCAAACTGTGAGGACATATCCGTAATGCTCTGTACGAGGATCTGCCCCTCCCCCCGTACATCATATTTGTTTTCCAACAGGTTGACCGCACTCTGCGCCACCTCCGTACAATATTCCGTAGATTCTGCAAAGACGGCAATGTCGCTGAATTCTTCGATATAAAAATAATAATCATTCCCCAAAACGGCGATCGGCATCTCGATGTTAATCGTCATATTGGTTCCGCTGTTGACAATGCTCGTCGCACTGTCCTCCCTGATCCCCACGATGGTAAGTTCCTGTGAGATCCCATACAGGGTCAGATCAAAGGTCATCCCCACCACGTCTGTCGTTCCGAACATACTCACCGCGCTGCTCTCGGGAATGACACATACGCGGCTTCCGCCGTCCGACTCGGACGCTGAAAAATACCTTCCCTTTATGACCGGGCCGCCGTTTCCGGAATAATACTGTAATCCTTCTGTTCCTGCTGTCGCCCTGGCTTCAAAATTTCCTTTTGGCCCTTCTGCGCTTCCCCAGCCTCCCATGATCGGCGTCACGCCCTTGACATGTTCTATCTTATCCTGGATCAGGTCAAAGTCTTCCTGTGAAAACCGCATTGTCGTCGTATCCAGCGTTGTGTCCAGCATCAATTCTATCAGGCCGCTTCCTATGCTTTCCAGTTCGTCATTGATCTGTCCTCTCACACCGTTTCCAATCGACATGATCATGATAACAGAGGCAATACCGATAATGATACCCAGCATCGTAAGAACGGAACGGCCTTTATTGCTCTTGATATTCATCAGGGCAATCTTTATATATTCCCATACCTGTGCCATGAGTCTGCTCCTTATCCTTCCTGTTAAACTTACTGTGCCGGTATTTCAGTGACCGCCATACCCTCTGTCAGATCGGCGCTGATATTACTCACAACAGATTCGCCTTCTTCCAGCCCTTCTCTGATCTCACAGTAAGTATCAGAAGAAATTCCTGTCACCACATCTTTTCTCGTCAGAATGCCGTCTTTCACCGCATATACAAAATCCCCGTTTTTATCACTGTTAATCACTTCAATCGGGACTACGACTGCCTGCGGCGCAAATGCAGTATGTACGGCCACTTTCGCCTCTACACCCAGAAAGATGCCGGAATCCGGGTTTTCGATTTCGATATCCACGCCTACCACAGCCGCACCGCTCGCGTTTGTCGTAGCCATACCGTTTATTTTGGACACCCTGCCCTGATAAGTCTTTCCTGCAATCTTAATGTCAGCCTGCTGCCCCACCGCTATTTTTTCCAGATCATATTTGGAGATGGAAATTTCTACTTTCACTTTCTCGGTGCTCTCTAACAGAAGCATCTGTGTTCCGACCGCAGGCGATGCGCCTTCCACCACAGACAGCTGCGTGATAACACCGTCAAATTCCGCGCTCACACCGTTTTCCACCTCTTCAATCGCCGCCAGCGTCTCGGCCGCATTGATATTTTCGATCTGTGTGTTGGCGGCCAGCTGGCTTTCACTCCCTCTGTCTAAGGCCGTGCTCTCTGATGCGCTCTTCTGGGATTTCATTTCCGCCTTATATTCTTTATATCCGGCAATGATCTCCTGATACTCATTTACTTCCTTCTGCCATGCCTCAATCTCCTTGTTGTGCTGCTGTTCATATGTATTCAGCTGGATCAGTTTCTGCAAATTCATATACTCTTCGGAGTCCGGTCTGTCCGACCAGTCAAGAAGGGAAATCTGCAGCAGCGTACCCTCATACGCCAGTGCATTCTGCTTATCGGCAATCTTTTTATTTAATTCTCTGACATAGTTCTCGCTGTCCGCAATCTGCTGTTCGAGCACATCCAGATTCACATTGGCTTCCCCAAGTTCTCCGAGTGATTTCCTGTTTTTGCTGATAGAACTTTCGTATCCGCCCTCATTGGACTGTATCTTCAGCTGGATAAGCTGTTTTTCATCTGCCAGTGCATCCTTGTCATAAGAATATAGAAGCTGTCCTTTCTTCACGATATCTCCTGCCGCGACATTCACCTCGCCGATCTTCACCGCCACATCGGAAAAATAGGCTCTGGATTCCTCTGTCTTCACCGTCCCGCTCGTGCTTAAAAGCTGTTCCACATCTTCTCTGATGACAGGCGTCGTATATACAGGAAACGGCGCATTGCCCGCCATAATCGAATTAACCGCGATCCCGCCGACCATCACTGTCGCAATTCCGCCCAAAATGCATCTCCTGATGATCTTTTTCTTCTTCGCCCTGTCCATCGGCATCTTTTCTTTTTTTTCTGCTTTTTCTTTTTTCATTTTAACTTGCATTCCTTTCCCAGTCTGCGATATTTGAATCCTAACAGCATTCTTGCGAATCCTGTACGATCTTTCCATCAATGATCTTAATGATGCGTCTGGCCTGCGCCGCGATCTCATTGTCATGCGTGATCAGAATGACTGTCCTGCCTTCCTCATGAAGCGTCTGCAGGATTCCCATGATCTCCCTGCTGGATGCGGAATCCAGATTTCCGGTCGGCTCGTCTGCCAGAATAATCGGAGGCGCCTGCGCAATCGCCCTTGCGATCGCGACGCGCTGCTGCTGACCGCCGGACATCTCAGACGGTTTATGGGTCTTTCTTTTCCCCAATCCTACCTTCTCAAGCGCGGTATCGGCAAGACGAAGTCTCTCCCGTTTGCCGACTCCCCGGTAGATCAGCGGCAATTCTACATTTTCCAGCGCCGTAAGCCCGGCGATCAGGTTAAAGCCCTGAAAGATAAAGCCGATCTCTTTGTTTCTCACATCTGACAGTTCATTATCACTCATGTTGGATACATCCTGGTCATGCAGATAATAGCTGCCACTCGTAGGCACATCCAGGCAGCCCAGCATGTTCATCAGCGTAGACTTACCGGAACCGGACTGCCCGATAATCGCCACAAACTCATTCTCATGGATCGTCAGACTGATATGATCCAGCGCTTTCACTTCATTTTCGCCGGGATTATATATTTTACACATATCGTGAATCTCTACCAATGCACTCATATTCATTCCCCCCTTATCCTGGACTATCTTTATCCATTATATAATATATAACGTTTTTATCCCATGAAATGTCTTCAAAAAATTTCTTAAATTTTTCCAAATATTTCCTGACAGAAGTCTTTCCGGAACATACCGCACTGCCTGTTCTGAAAAGACGGATTGTACACATATCTAAATATAGTACCGGAATCTTAAAATAATTCACAGGTAATCTTAACGTAATCTTAAAATGCCTGTGCTAAAATATTTTCAAGTTTTGTCTTCATTTGTATTTGTTTTCGTGGTATTATTTAATCGAAAAAGGAGAACTGATTATTAAAATGGAAAAACTACAGGTGAATTAATAAAAGCCGCCCGAAATTTCAGAATTTCATGCCGAAAGAAAAGAATCTGTAAAGAGAATAGAAGATAACCGCCACAGCACACAGGAGATCATCATGAAAGGAACTGATAATGGAAATAATTGGATATATTTCTCAAGACGTTATTAAAACGCTGAATTTGAAAATCAGTCCCAATACGCCAGTATTTATAGGCCGATCAAACATAGAACACATTAAATCCCGACATCCTTTTGAGTACGATCAATACTATCGGGATATCGGGCTTATAATAAATTCTCCTGACTATGTTGGACTAAATCCCAAAGATGATTCCATCCTCTTTGTAAAGCTATACAAAATAAATGATGAATAGATCCGTGTGGCAGTTAAAATTACCTCTGGCGGCAGATGCTTTGCAAAAACACTGCACTCTTTAAGCACATGCAACGCTGAGAGATACATTAAAAAAGGCACATTAAAAAGGCTTGACACAAGCTGATTATATTGTATAATTAAGTTACTAAATGAGTAAGCTATATTGAATGAAATCTGAGGACGGAACAGGCGGCCGTCACCCATTGTTAGGAGATGTGGATTGTCACCCACCTATTTCATTCAAACTATCAGGCAGGTAACTCCGGTTATCTGCCTTTTTCATTATTTTAGTATAAAGTTATCCATATATCGCATGAAAATACATATAGTAACACAAAGGTCGGAAAGACTGCTGCCACACTTTTATATAAAACAGATTTTTTTTAAAAGTATCATATAATAACGTAATCTTAAAATGCCGCATGAAAATCATTCTTTTAACGGACAGACAGGGTGAACACCAAAGGTGTTCACCCTGTCCGTTCTTTCCTGTATCTGTTTTATACTTCCCCTGTTTTTATTACGATCTTTTTCGGCTGACAGCCCTGTGCCTCAAACCTGACGGTGATGTCCCCCGGTGTTACCCCCGCACGAATCACTGCCATCGCATATCCCTGCCAGGTTTTCCATGTCGTATCGTCATAGCTGCCGACTGCTCTCGGGTCCGCACTGCCGAATCCCTGCAGTGTTCCTGCGCCTTCCACGCTTACGGTAATCTCCTTTTCCAGATTCAGATTCTCAACACCGTTTTTGTCCGCTAAGCTCACAGTGACAAACGCAAGATCCTCTCCGTCTGCTTTGAGCGTTTCTCCTTCCCATACAACCTCAAGTTCCACGTCACTGTCAGCTGTCTTTAGCTGGAAACGCCCGGTTTCCGCACCCTGCACATAGCTTACCGCCAGAAGTTCGCCCGGCTCATAAGTCATCTCATAGGATGCTGTAAAACCATTTGCTTCCCCGGCAGGCTTTCTTCCCAGAGAACGGCCGTTTAAGAACAGTTCTACCTCTTCCGCCTCACTGTATACATCCACATTCGCCGGTTTTCCTTCATATCCCGGCCATGTCCAGCTTGCGATATTATCTTTCAGCATCCATGCGGTCTGTGAATGCTGCATCCCATAGCGGTCCACACGTTCCACCGCAATATAGGGTTCCGTGCGCAGTCCATAGACGATCTCCCGCAGATAGCTGATCGGCCTGCGGTATCCGATAATATCGATATCTCCGATATATGCCGTCCTGTCGGGATATACGCCGTTAAAATTCTGCGTGCCGTCGTAATAGAAAATACCGCATCCTGCTTCTCCCAGATAATCGTATCCGGTCCATGTAAAGTCGCCAAGTACATGATCATTGTTTTTCACAATATCCCACAGCCGCACAATATCCGCAGGAAATGTCTCTGTTCCCAGAACGGTCTTATTCGGATGAAGCTCTTTCTCCAAAACATGCCGTCCTGTCAGGTAATTCAGCCCGGTAATATCTGACGCCAAACATGCTTCCTCGATCGTCTCCGTCATCAGCGGGTGGCAGGCAAAAGCGTCTGCTATGGGCCCTACCATCAGAGCCATCATGCTGTTTAACAGACTCGCGCCTTCCTCGCGCTCCGTTTTTGCCCCGCCTGCTGTCATTCCGGTCTGCTGCGCGCTCATAATATCCTGGATCACTTTGCCCATCTTAGGCCCCAGTACCAGCATTCCATTGACCGCATTCGTCGTATAGCGGTATGGATCCAGCGCATGAATCCGATTGCAGAGCGCACGATTGATCTGCGCGCCTCTGGCGGTTCCCATATCCGGGATTTCATTGCCGGTAGAATATAAGATCACGCTTGGATGATTATAATCTTTCTTTACCATTCTCTCTGTTTCCGCATCCATACGATCCAGGAAATGCAGAGCAAAATCATTGGCATTTTTATGGTTTGTCCACATGTCGCACAATTCATCCATGACAAGCATTCCCATCCTGTCACATGCATCCAGCATCGCTTTGCTCATTGGGTGGTGTGCACTTCGTATGCTGTTAAAACCGGCTTCCTTCATCTGGCGGCAGCGTCTCTCTTCTGCCTTTTCCAGCGTTGCAGCTCCGATCATGCCGTTATCATGGTGAATACAGGTCCCGCGCAGTTTCACCTGCTGCCCGTTTATGCGGAGGCCATGCTGTGCATCCAGTTCCAGCCTGCGTATCCCGAAGTGCTCCCGCGTCTCATCTAAAAGCTCCTCTCCCGCATAAAGCCTGACGATACAGTCATATAACTGCGGCGTGTCCGGGCTCCACAGTGCGGGTTTCTTCAGCGCAATCTTCTGGCAGACCTCTTCCTGCGCCTCCTGGAACATCGTCACGCTGATGCTGTCCTTCCCTGCCGTCTGTCCCGCAAAGGATATTACCGTCTCTACCGTGATCTTTTCCTTTTTTCTGGTGAGGTTCTTTATGTCTGTGCGCACTTCCACGACCGCACTGTCCGCAGAAATCTCTGGTGTCGTGATGCGCACACCGTCAGCCGGGATATGAATCCTCGCACCGACGAGCAGATTGACATTCCGGTAGATGCCGCTTCCCGAATACCAGCGGCTGTTTTTCTCTGCCGCATTATCTGCAATCACGCGTATTTCATTTTCTGTCCCATAATTTAAATATTTGTCCAATACAACGTAAAAATTTGAATACCCGTACAGGTTGCTCTGCGCGAGTTCTCCATTGATGTAGACCATAGCTGTGGCATAAACACCCTCAAATTCCAGAATAACTGTCTTTTCCTGCCATTCCTGCGGCACATCGATCTTTTTCAGATAAGTATATAACCCGCCGGGCCAATACCCGGTCTGTGTCCCGTTTGCAGTATCAGGCGTTCTCTCTTCATGCACCATGGCGTCATGCGGCAGATCGACCGTTTCAAACTGGGGGCCCCCCATGAAGGAAGACATCAGGGAAGCGCTTCCCTTTGCAAACTGCCAGTTACGATTTAATTTCTCCCGAATCATTCTTTTTCTCCTCTCTGTTGTTTCAATCTTTATTTTCTTTTATGGGCATTCGTGATATACTATAGAAGTATCTTAATTTAATAATGATTATAAATACAGCATGTCAGACACGCAATAGCAGAAACCAACTATTGGATACCCTGCTGTATCCATATTCAACCAGTGTGTAAAAGAAGAAAATTCCCCATGAACAATCGAAATGATCTGAATTCCCCGGAGTTCATAACCGGTGAGGGCACTGCCGCCGATCACAGAAGTCCGGAGCAGTTCTTTTCCCCGAAAATGCTGCAGTCTATATGCAGTGTCTCGAATCCTCTGACCATCAGCCGGGATCTGTCACTTTATAGTATCCAGACGCCTTTTATGATCATGTTAGAGACCTGCCGGGAAGCGGAAGGGATCTGTAATATCTTCCAGTTTACGCAGCATTCCTATCATTCCGCACAGCTGCAGAAAACGGTCGTTGACTTTACGGCAGAGCGGCCTCTGCACCGCCATTCCTGTATCGAAATCATGTATGTTCTCCAGGGCAGTGTCACCAATCGTGTTGAGAATCACATTTTCACCTATACGGCCGGTGACTGCTGTATCATGAACAAAAATATCCGCCACTCGGAAAATTTCACCGGGGATTTTCAGGCTGTCTTTCTCATGCTCAGAGATGATTTCATCGCACAGCTTCTTTCCGAGTACTATGAAATGACTTCCATCAATCGGGAATCAAACGACGCCAATCTCGTCCTGCAATTATTTCAGGACAGCAAAAACCAGTCTCTGCAGTTTGATAAAGTGTACCTCGACTGTTTTCCTGTCATTCCGGCTGAAGAAATTTTAGAGATCACATCCCCGCTGTTTAATTCGATCCTGCAGGAAATTGTTCATTTACAGCCTGGTTCCCTCTTCTATATCAAAGGCGCTTTCTCCAGACTTTTGCAGATCATGACGGATCCGGAGCTGTTCAGCGTGAACCGTATCCACTCTGAATCCGATAATCAGGAGTATCTGTTCAGCAAGATCACCCATATCATGAAGACAAGCCACGGACGCTGCACACGGGAGGAATTGTCGTCACAGTTACACTACAATGGGGAGTATCTGAACCGGATCATCAAAAAGTATACCGGCAGGACGCTCCTCGAATACGGCCAGTCCTTCTACCTCGATGAAGCAAGAATCCTGCTCTCCAGCACAGATAAGAGCATCACCTCTATTATCGAGGAACTGGGATTTTCCAACCGAAGCCATTTTTACCGCCTCTTTGCCAAAGCGTACGGCCAGACGCCTCTCGATTACCGCAGGCAGTTCCGTGCCGTTTCCTCAGAAGAAAAAGGCTGATGCGCCATTCGCGCACCAGCTCTTTTTTTTAACCAGTCTTTTATTTTTTCCTATGCTTTTTGACCATGCTGTGCATCCCAGTCAGCATTTGCTTTTTCCACTTTCAGGAAATACATAATGAGCGTGATGAGTAAGATAGAGATCATCGGGAACCACAGGTACATAAAGTTGAGCATGTTGATCGTCTTCGCCGACTGCTCCGCCGCGTTCGGCACGTATCCGCTCGCCGCCAGAAGCATACCGGAAATCGCTGATCCAAGTCCGCCGCCCACTTTGATTCCAAGAGACGAACAGGAGAACATTGCGCCTTCAATATGTTTACCTTTCGTGCGCACCGTATACTCGGAAGCCGCAGAGATCAGGGCATTGATATCACCTGTTACCGGGCTCGTACACAGACCTGAAAGTGCAGAACAGATCAGCATCATCGGGATGATTCCAAGATATCCTCCGATAATAAATCCAACACGGAACAGGGCCGCCATCATATAACCATAAAGATTTACCTTATACATTCCTTTGAACTTCTTTACCAGCATCGGTGTAAACGCAAGGCCGATGACCATCGGAAGCATCTGTGCCATCGAGAACGTTCCAAGCATTGCCGGATTGCCGATCACGTAGGTCATATAATAGATACCGATTCCGGTAATCCCTGTCTGAATGTACATCAGGATATAAAACGCCGCGATCATCAGGAAATATTTATTGGCAATCAGAAGCTTAAAGGATTCTGCAAAAGAGATCTTCTCCTGTGGGGCTGATTCCTTCCCCCCCCTCCCCGTTTCTTCCGCCAGTTCTTCTTCCGATAACTCTTTGACCGAGAAAACAGAGATCGTATTGACAACCAGAGAGATCAGCGCATAGATGATCGCTACAGTTCTCCAGCCTGCCGCTCCGCCGCCGAATTTTGTGACAAGGCCAACTGTGATGGACGCTACAGTCAGGTTCGTCGCAAGGGAGAACATAAAGCGGATGGAACCCATCTGCACACGTTCATTTCCGTTTTTGGTGATCAGTGACGTCAATGATGCATAGGCAATATTGTTCGCTGTATAGAATACCGCATTCAACAGCGTATAAGTAATAAAGAAATATGCATACTTGGCCGTATCTCCCCAGCTCTGCGGAATCGCAAAAATTGCTACCAGCATGACGCAGTTGCCCAGTTCGGCCCAAAGCATCCAGGGACGCGCTTTTCCCAGTTTCGTACGTGTCTTATCAATTAGATTCCCAAAAAATACATCCGTGATCCCATCTGCAAATTTGGAGAACATGATCAGCGTACCTACAATCCCCGCGTTCAGTCCGACCGTATCTGTCAGATAGATCAGAACAAAACTGGTCAGCAGAGCGTAAATACAGTTCGCCGCAAGATCTCCCGATCCATAACCGACTTTGTTATACCATTTCAAATATCTCTTGTCTTCCATTTTGTAGCTCCTTTCTCCACTACCATACTTTTATAAAATATTCACGAACACTTTATAAAAATATTATATATTCTCAATCCCTTTAAACATATAACGGAATCCAACCGATCACAGCGATCGGCTGTATCCAAATTCAACCTTTACCGGTTACAGATTGACCACTGTCTTAACAAGATCTTCCTGCGCCGCACTGGAACCGACATAAATGGAATATTCCATGTTTTCCAGCTGCCACTCACGGTAAACCGGATTGTACCATTTCAGTTTTTCAACCGGCGTTACAATCTCTGCTTCCTTCTCTTCTCCCGCTTTCAGGCTGACGCGCGTGAATCCGCGAAGCTGCTTCACCGGTCTGTCCACTGCAGAATTTTCAAAACCGACATAGAGCTGTACTACCTCGTCCCCATCTACGCTTCCCGTATTCTTTACTTTCGCTGTCACTTTCAGGACATCTCCGTCTACGCTTGCTTTCGGGTCAGTGATTTCAAAGGTTGTGTAACTTAATCCAAAGCCGTACGGCACCAGAGGTTTCACACCGTTTTTCTCCAGACGGGTGTATCCATGATAATATTCATAATACTGATCCGTCGCTTCCCAGTCTACATGCGGAAGGTCTTCTTCTGCATAAGGAACGACATACGGAAGTTTTCCGGAAGGATTGACATCTCCATATATGATCTCAGCCAGTGCCGTGCCGCCTTCCATTCCGGGATAATATGCCATGATCACAGAATTTACACAATCGTACCATTCTGTCATCATGATCATGTTGCCGCCTACCAGAACGACCGTTGACATGCTGTTCACCGGACCAGCCTGTCTGATCAGTTCTATGTCTTCCGGGTGGAGTCCCAGACTCTTCTTGCGGTCGCCGCCCATAGAACCTGTATAGTTCTCTACTTCGCTCTCTGAAACAAATTCTCCCTCATCATCATGATCATATCCTACGACGAAGATCACTGCATCCGCCTCTGCCGCAAGTTTCTTCGCGCTCTCGATATCAGCGCCGTCATGGAACATCACTTCACAGCCGGGATTTGCCTTCTCAATGCCTTCTTTTGGCGTCACAACATATGGCGGACGCACCCAGCTTGAGCCGTGGTCACCGATAACCGCCGTATCCGCAAGTTTGCCGATCAGTGCGATCTTCTTAACCTCGCTCTTTTTTAACGGAAGCACATTCTCATTCTTGATCAGGGTAATTCCCTTCTCTGCCGCCTCTTTCGCCACGGCAATGTGCTCTGCGCATCCTACTACGGACATATCATATTCTTTGTGATCTTTGTCAAACGCAAGGATCGTCCGCACGATGCGGAGTGCCGCCTCATCAATATGTGCTTCCGGCACAAAACCATCCTGCACCGCTTTCACGAGATGTTCCCCAAAGAACTGCGTCCACATCATCTCCATATCCTGACCGCCATTGGCTGCTTCCACTGTATCCCTGACGCCCCAGCAGAAATCTGACATGACAAACCCGTCAAAATCCCATTCTTTCTTCAATACCTGTCGTAACAGATAGTTATGATGTCCGCAGTGTACGCCGTTATAGCGGTTATAAGAGCTCATGATGCTCGCGGCGCCCGCATCCACACAGTCTTTAAAATGCGGCAGATATACTTCCTGCTCTGTCCGCTGATCACAGGTCACACTGCATTTGAAACGTGCGTTTTCCATATCGTTAAACGCGTAATGTTTCACACAGGCCATAATATCTTCTTCCTGAACGCCCCTGACCAGCGCGGCGCCCATCTGTCCAACCTGATAGGTCTCCTCCCCGTAAGTCTCCTGACTGCGTCCCCAGCCCGGGTTATAAGGAAGATTGATGCACACGCCGGCAAAAAGATTGCCTCCATAAGCCCGCACCTCTTTGCCGATGCAGCGCCCGATCTTCTCTTCCAGCGCCGTGTCAAAAGACGCGCCTCTTGCCATGGAAACCGGAAAACAGGTCGACTTCCAGCTCCCGCATACAACACCGCGCGGGCCGTCCGCAAACAGCATCGGCGGCAGATTAAATTCTTCCAGACCGCCTGCCGCATAAGGTGTCACATTGTAATGATTGTCTTCGCTGTTCATCTCCTCAGCCATTTTCTTCATGGTCTCCGGCGTCATCCTGATCATATCCATGTTGCCGCTCATCAGCCACACCTTCTGCTCCAATGTCAGCTGATCCACGATTTTGCGCGCCTCATCCGTCATGGAAAGACGATATTCCTTCGTTGCTCTCATAATTCCTGCTCCTTTCTGAACCGATCCGGCTGTCTGCCGGATCATGTTGGCAATCACTCTGCGTCATTACCGTGTACGTTAACGGTAATTTCATTATAAAAGCAGATTGGCAAAAATGTCAATCTGCTTCTTGTGTAGGCACTGTTTTTCGGCATAATGTACAACAAACTCTGTCTCCGTGAACCGTTTGCGCTCCTGCCGCCTAGATATTTTGTGCAATATGTATACTCAGATTCGTATAGCACATCCGTTCTTCCGGAACTGTCCCATACGCAAGATATTGGAAAAGAATCTCCAGCGGCAGCTGTCCCTGTTTTTCCGGTTCCTGACACACCGTAGCGGAAATGATTCCCTGTCTGATCATCTCTTCCTGTCCTTTCACAAGATCGTTTGTGATGATCCGCACCTGGTGTCTGCTGTCTGCTGCCGCAATCACGCGGCAGATTTCATAGTCTCTGGGGTTTACCACATAGACGATATTCACATCGGGAAACTTCCGAAACATTTCCCGCACAGAGTTCTCATTCTGTTCCCTGCTCCGCTTAATAGAACGGATATCCAAAATCTTCATTTCCGGATACCTTTCTTCCGCTTCCAGGAAGAACCCTTTCGCACGTTCTCTATAGCTGGAAATCATTTCAAACCCTTCCGAATAGATACAGACCTGCGCCCGCTCTCCTCCGGCAAGCGCACTGAGACCTGCCGCCAGTCTCCCCGCCTTCCGGTAATCACAGCCCACATAGGCAAGAAATTCCCGCCCCGGAATATAAGTATTGTAAAATACGACCGGGATTTTCATCTGCTCCGCTGCCTCCAGATAACTCTTTACTTTAGACGAATCGATTCCCATCAAAATAATGCCGTCCTGCTGCGAAAGCATGTTACAGTACTTCTCTCTCTCAAAGAAAAGCGTATCTTCATCTCCGGTGATCTGATAAAAGTTCACCTGGACGCCGTACTGCGCCAGTTCTTTTGCCTTCCTGTGCGCGGCATCCGTAATATCATGAAAAAAAGGATGGTTCTTTGCATCCGGCAGGAAAAAACTGATTTTCAGCTTTTTCTTCATCACTGCAAGTCCCTGTGCCGCCTGGTTTGGACGGTAATTAAGTTCCTGCATGACCGCTTCTATCCGCTGTCTTGTCTGTTCGTTGACCATTCCCCTGTTATGCAGTACACGGTCAACCGTTCCGATCGATACCCCCGCCTTTTGGGCAATCTCTTTGATCGTCGCCATGCTGTCAGCTCCTTATCGTGTGTTTCGCCTGCTTTTGAGAAGAAATCTGTTTTTCATCCGCCGGCATAACTATCATATCACGAAACAAACGTTTTATCCACACCGTTTCTTCCTCCGGCCCGCAGACCTCCCTCACCTGTTTACGATCCGGTAATAAGTCCTGGCTGTAGCCGCATAGCTGACGCAGTAAACTACCAAAAATACCGCACATACCGCCCCTGCACACCCCGTGATCAGACGGCCGTTGAATAAGTCGATCGCTCCCAGCAGTCTCTTTACCATGAACATGCCCGCAAACGTATGCGCGAGTGCACTGGCAAAAGGCAGTCCAAAGACCAGAAAGATCTGTCTTCGTATCGTGCTCTTAATCTCCTCTTCACTCATACCGACTTTCTTCATGATGTGGAAACTGCTCTGATCCTCATATCCTTCCGAAACCTGCTTATAGTACATGATGATGAGCAGACACAGGAAGAAAATCAGTCCAAAAATCATACCGATGAATAAGAGGCCGCCGTACATGGAGTAGAGGCTGTCACGGGAATCC
This sequence comes from uncultured Lachnospiraceae bacterium, assembly GCA_947577185.1. GTDB lineage: Bacteria > Bacillota > Clostridia > Lachnospirales > Lachnospiraceae > UBA3282. The sequence goes on from CANPUE010000004.1 coordinate 20,191, forward strand.
ATACCGTTTCTGTCAGACCGAAAGCCATCCTGCTTCTCTGACCATGTCATAAATGCTTCCACAAACCGGATCTCCGCCTCCTTTTCGCCCTGCAGAACAAGGCCGATTCTCCGGCTCCCGCTGTTTAGAAACGCATCAATATCCTCTACACCGTTTTGCTCTGCCCATGTACTTACAAGTTCCTCTATGACCGTTTCGTCGCGGACGATCAGAATATAGTCGTTTCCGATTTCATTTTCTCTTGCTTTAGGATAGGGAAAAAGCTCTTCCGATTCCTTTTTTACGTCTTTCCGGACTCCCATAAAGTCCAGCGTGGTATACCCGAAATCGGCGCCTCTGGTATGGATAATCACTTCCTGTTCCGACAGTTCTTCCGCCTCTCCTGTCAATGCATGATAAGCCTCCTGCGTGAGAATCGTCGCTCTGCAGTCTTTCACTCCCGGCTCCCCGCTTCCAGTCAGACCGAAGGAAGACTGCGCGATCGAGCATTCCAGACCGATATAATCATAGGTATCCATGCGCTCTATTTCTACATGGTGCTCCGTCTGCAGACGTTTCAGTTCTTCCGAAGCCGCATTCAGCGCCGGAGCATCCTGCGTAAAGTTGACCGTCACATCATAGGGATACTGATATTTGGCCGCATCCTCCAGTCCCAGACTCACGGAGAGCGTGCAGATAAACGTAATGAGCACCATCGTGGAAAAAATACAGATATTGACGAGTCCCGCCGCGTTCTTCTTCATCCGGTAGTACATCCCGGAAACTGTGACGAAATTACGAGCCCTGTAATAAAACTTTTTCTGTTTCCTAAAACATTTCAGGAAGAAGATACTCCCGGAGGTAAACAGAAAATAAGTGCCGGCTATGACCAAAAACACCGCCAGGAAAAAGTTAATAAAGATCATATCGTCCATTTTGGAGGTGATGGCTGCCAGGTATCCATAGCCAAGCACTGCCGCGCCGACTAACGTCCAGACGATGAGCAGCCTGGGTTCCTTCTCCCCCTTTTTGCCGCCTGTGAGCAGTTGCGTTGGGCGCGCTTTTCCCATCTCATAAATCTGAAATGCAAACTGCATGAAAAAGATCACCACAAAAGCAAGCAGCGTTTCCCTAAAAGCATCCCATGTAAACATAAATTCCACATTCACGGGAAGGCGGCTCATTTTCAGCAGCAGAAGGAAAAATAATCTGGAAAGTACCGTTCCCAGAATGATCCCGCCGGCCATAACGACAACATAGAGAATCACGTTTTCTATCAACAGCATAATACCGATGTGTTTCTTTTCCAGACCGAGCAGATTATAGAGGCCGATCTCTTTTTTCCGTCTTTTGCTGATAAAACTGCCCGCATATAATAAAAACGAGATCAATATGCACCACAGCAGCGACCTTCCAATCATCATCATAATCTGTGCATACACGGCATGCGGCAGTGTCATCATCACGTCATTGTGCAGAATGGAAGAAAATACAAAGTACGTAAACGTGGAAAAAACCGCGGCAAGCAGATACGGGTAATATACCATCCCGTTCGCTATAATTCCCTGCACCGCCATCTGCGGCAAAAGTCTCCATTTTTTCATCTTTCCTGTGCGCCTCCTTTTTCCGTCTGCAAAACCGTAAGGGTGTCGGAAATCATTTTATACATTGTGTCATGTCCCTGATTCCCCTTGAAGATCTGATGGAACACGCAGCCGTCCTTGATAAAGAGAACACGCCTGGCATAGCTGGCCGCCTGAATGCTGTGCGTGACCATCAGGATCGTCTGTCCTTCGGCATTGACTTCCTCAAAAAGTTTTAACAGTTTGCCGGAAGCCCTTGAATCCAGCGCGCCTGTCGGCTCATCCGCCAGAATCAGATCCGGCTGTGTAATCAACGCCCGGCAGACAGCCGCACGCTGCTTCTGCCCGCCCGATACCTCATAAGGATATTTTTCCAGGATATCGTTGATCAGAAGCCGTGCAGCCAACGGCCTGATCCTTCTGTCCATTTCCTCATATCTTTCGCCGGACAGCACCAGCGGCAGAAAAATATTGTCCTTGAGAGAAAGCGTATCCAACAAATTAAAATCCTGAAATACAAATCCAAGATGTTCTCTGCGGAAAGCACAAAGCTCCTTCTGCCTGATCTCTCCCAGATTTCTCCCGCGCAGGAGCACCTGTCCGCTGCTTGGCTTATCCAATGATGCAAGAATATTTAAAAGCGTCGTTTTGCCGGAACCAGATTCTCCCATGATCGCCACATATTCCCCTTCTTCCACGGAAAAATTCACATCACTTAAAGCCTGCACTTTTACGGAACCAAAACGGGTTGTATAAACCTTTTTGACATTTTTTACTTCTAAGACCGCCATTGTTTTATCTCTCCTTCTTTTTCTGTAATTTCCCTGCGATTGCAATAAATCCTTTTGTATAAGATAAAACAAAAGGAAATGCACAGCCATTGATTTGGCTTACATTTCCCTTTTATAAACTTACATTCCTGTCACATTGCATCCTGAACAAATCCCAAAATCACTTTCGTGCCTTCTCCGACCTGCGATTCAACGCGGATCGTATGGGAAAGCTTATCCATGATCTGTCTGCACAGATACAGGCCGATTCCAGTCGAGCGCTTATCAAAACGTCCGTTATATCCCGTAAATCCCCTGTCAAAGATCCGGGGCAGATCTTCCTTTCGGATTCCGATCCCGTCATCCTCGATCACGAGGAAAGAAGCCTCTCCACTCGTCACTCTGCCCTCTCTGTCAAGCCCGTATATCCTGATCTCACCGTTTGCCGTATACTTCAGAGCATTTGATAACACCTGTTCTATTACAAAACCAATCCATTTTTCATCTGTCACTGCATGAATCGAGAATGTGTCCATCGTAAAAGAAAGGCCGCTGCCGATAAAAAGGATCGCATATTTCTTCACGGCCTGTTTTAACATGGCATAGATGTCCTGCTCCTGAAACAGCAGATCAGCGCTGAGGCTGTCCAGTCTGGCATAATGCAGTGCCATCTCCGCGTACTGCTCGATCTTGAACAGTTCCTCCAGTTCCCGCTTTTCACTGCCGTTTTGTAAAAGCAGGCGCAGAGCGGCGATCGGCGTCTTGATCTGATGCGTCCACATCGTATAATAATCTGCCATATCCTGCTTTTTCGCATCCGACTCCGACACAATCCTGCGTTGTTCTTCCTCCGTCCGGCACACCATCTCCTGATAGAGCCGCTCGATATAGGAGGCACTCTCCGGCAGGTCCGCCGCCCTGTCTGCGCTTTTTTGCACTGCGCCCAACAGCTGGATGCACCGCCTGCGGTATCTGATATAATCTCCCACTCCATACAACAGGAAAAAAAACGCTGCCAGTACTGCCGCATAGGAGATCGTCCTCATATATTCGTCATAATCGTAGATTCCCGCAATTCCCAGGTAAATCAGGATGATCACACTATAAATAACAATTGCTTTTATATGTTCCTTTATATAGGCGGCCAGGATCCTGCTTTCTTTTTTCTCCATCATTCCTCCGGACATAACTGATACCCGATTCCCTTTTTCGTCAGTATAAAATCTTTCAAACCGCCCTCTTCCAGCGCCTTCCGCAGACGGTTGACATTGACTGTCAGCGTATTGTCATCTACAAAACACTCGTTATCCCAAAGACGTTTCATGATATCATCCCGGCTTACCGTACCGCCGGCGTTCTCGAATAAGATCTGTAAGATCCGAAACTCGTTTTTGGACAATTCGATTTTCTTGCCCGCATACAAAAGCGACATGTCGGCCAGATTCAAAATGACATCCCGGTATGCCAGCGCCGACTGCTGCCCCTGGAAAGCATATGTCCTGCGCAGAATCGCCTGTATCTTGGCCAGAAGCACATCCAGATCAAACGGTTTGGCTATGAAATCATCCCCGCCCATATTGACAGCCATTACGATATTCATATTGTCGGAAGCGGAAGAGATAAAAATAACCGGTACGCTGGAACTTTTGCGGATCTCACCGCACCAGTAATAGCCGTTATAAAAAGGCAGTCCGATGTCCAATAGAATCAGATGCGGCGCGGTTTTCACAACATCCGACATGACATCCGTGAAATCCGCCGCCGTCACTACCTCATATCCCCATTTTTCCAAATGTTTCCCGACCTCTTTTGCGATGATTGGATCATCCTCAACAATCAAGATACGATACATGTTCCATCCTCCAAACGCTCCTCATTCCGGCTCAATATCTCTGCCTTTTAAGCCTGAGAGGCTCTTCTTACTTTTTTCGCACCGCTTTCTTTCAAAATCGGGCTTAATGATTTATACACGATCAATGTGATAACCGATACACTTGTGCCTTTGATCAGATTTAACGGCGCCACCGCAAAGCATACAAAGCTGGTGATATCCGTGATGGCTCCATTGATCTCCGTTCCCATGCCGATCAGCGCCTCGATCGGCATACCGTACAGCTGCGCGAATTTCGGCAGAAGATACACTGCATTAAACGCGGTTCCGAACAGCGTCATACAAAGGGTGCCTGCCACACAGCCAAACACTGCCGTCTTCTTCGTCTTATGGAACAGGTAGATAATGGAGGCCGGAAGCAGGAAGCTGCAGCCAACCGCGAAATTAGCCAGCTCTCCTACAAAAGCCGTTGACGTCGATTTCAAAAACAGTTTTAAAATAATTTTACAAAATTCAATCATAACACCCGCTACCGGTCCGAAAGCAAATGTACCGACCAGCGCCGGCAGTTCGCTGAAGTCCAGCTTATAAAAGCCGGGGGCAAAGGGCATCGGCAGCTCAAATAACATCAGGATCGCTGAGATCGCTGAAAACATACCGATCATCGCAATCTTTCTCGTGCTTAAAATCCGCTCCGTCTCACCGCTTCGTTTCATTGCCGCTTTCTCCGCCGCATACGCAGTCAGAAACAGCGCTGCCACCACAGCCAGAAACTCCAATAAAAAAATTACATTCTCCTGAATTGCTTCGATCAATCCGTTCATTTTGATGTGTCTCCTCTCTGATAAAAAAATTTTTTTACATGCAAATTTTTACATGTGAATGTAAATTTTTACATGTGAATGCAAATTTTTACATGTGAATGCAAAAAGGAAGTCTTCGCAAAAAAACCCCGGATCTGAAAACCTCGATCCGGGGAGCATTCGCACACATCCATGAAAGACACAGACAATCAAAATCAACTGCCCATGCCCTATGAATCCGCATGATACTTCTTCTTTCATCCAGACTTTACTGTTGGTTACGGATTCTGACCGTATCGGCCGAACGCCTCGTGTGACAGGATCCTTCCATCACATAACCGCAAAGACGCTCAGTTCGTGGACTCATCCGGCATATGCCGATATCACCACCAGTAGGGAATTTCACCCGACCCCGAAGAACTTACCTTTATGTATATGAATTAGAATACCATGCAGATACCGTAAAATCAAGGGGGTTCTGTAATTTATTTCACTGGCTCTCATCTTGTAAAATCAGAAGGTTTATGATAGTATGGAGATACGAAAACGAAAGGGAAAGCATGTGGGAAGATTGATAGTAACGGAACAGCAATATCAGGAAGATTTACAGCGTTTAAGAGGTTTACGACCAATCGATGATGATTTCATGCGTTGTCTTTTTAAAGACAATATTCCACTGGCTGAATTTGTGTTGCGCATTATCACAGATAAACCAGATTTAATTATTACTGATTGTGAAACACAGAAGGATATGAAAAGACTGGCTGGGGCACGTTCTATCTGTTTGGACGCATATGGAACAGATTCAGTTGGAAAAAAATACGATTTGGAAGTCCAGAGGCAGGACAAGGGCGCAGACCCACACAGGGCAAGGTATCATTCAAGTGTAATGGATATAGAGAATCTCCATTCAGGTCAGGAATTTAAAGAATTGCCAGACACATATACAATCTTTATCATTGAAAAAGATTTTTATGGTCAGGGTAAAGCAGTTTATCCGATTGAGCGAATCAACCTTGCAACGGGTAAATCTTTTGAAGATGGGGAGCATATTCTTTATGTGAATGGTGAATATCGTGGAGAATCCGATATAGGAAAACTCATGCACGATTTTAACTGTACCCAAGCGGCTGATATGAATTTTGAACTGATGGCAGAACGAACAAGATATTTGAAGGAAAACCCGAAAGGAGTTCAAGAAATGTGTAAAATGATGGAGGATATGAGAAAAGAATCTTTGAAAGAGGCTGCTAAAAGAATGTTGGCAGATGGAATGTTGACACTTGAAAAAATTGCGGAATATGCAGGACTTCCTCTTGACGAAGTGAAAAAATTGAAAGCAGAACGGACAGCATAAAGCAAAACCGTAGGCCGGGAATCTAAAAACAGGTTCCTGGCCTTATTTTTTGCCCTGAAATGTAAATATTCTGTGAACTTGATTAAAAAGTCCTTTACAAAACGTCACTGGGCTTGCTGGGAAATCTCAAATTTCCGGCTGCGGTCATGGCCCAGTCTGTTAAGTTTTTCAAAAACTACAGAAACAGTTCATTCCTTTCTATTTTTTCTAATTCACTATCCTTTTTTATGTTAAGGTATGTAAAATCTGCCTTTTTTAATTCCGGAAGCACCTTTTGAATATCAGATTGATACCAGATTGAGGCGTTTAAATTCGCGCCTCTTAAATCTGCCTGAATTAAATTTGAATTTAACAAAACTGCGTTTGATAAATCTGCAAAGACAAGTTTCGCTGATTGAAAATTGATATTTCTGAGATTGCATCCGCTTAAATTGGCCATTGTCATATCCGCCCCTTCCAGGCTGCTTTCAAAATCATAATCTAAATCCAGTCGGTCATCATTAGATTCAATGAAATAGGGCGATTTCGAATAATGCAAATAGATCTGTCTGAAATCTACCCCGTTTAGAGATGCCTCCCGTAAATCAGTATCAATCAGGATTGCCCCCGTCATATCAGCTCCCCGCAAATCCGCCCCTTTCAAAGCAGTCCAGCTTAACGATGCCATTCTCAAATTTGCTTCACGCAAATCAATTCCTTTCAAATCTGCGCCTTCCAGTTGTGCCGCTTCTAAATCGGCACCGCGAAAAACAGTATTTTCCGTATCGATATTGCGAAATCCGCATTTTCTTAAATTTACATTTAAAAAACGTATGTTTCGGAAACGAGCCCCAAAAAAGTCAGCTTCCTGTAAATGAGACATGACGAAATTTACATAGGCCAAACGCGAACCGGTAAAATCCGCTTTATCAAAAATACATCCCTCGAACCTACAATTTATTATGTTCATTCCAGAAAGATCAACTTCAGATAAAATGAGATACCTGAAATCTTTTGATTCTAATCTCATATGATTTTTCTGTAATATTTCCCGCAAATTATCAAAACTTTTTTCTTTTAGAAATAATTTCAGCATATCATATCCGCTGAAACCATTTGAAAAAATAAGCTTACGAAATTCTTCCTCTTTGAATGCTTTCCTGCACAAAAAAAATTCTAATATACTTTTATGTGCAAATTTGTAAAGTCCATTCGCATTTCTGTTAAGCAAAGACCGTGATTTCGCTTCTATACTCCGCAGATTAATATGATATTCTCTGCATAGATTCAAAATCTCTGCAACATCTATATAGATCGTTTTATTCAGGTACATATACTCGGCTATTTTTTCTGAAAAAACATATAGCAGATTGTCGTCCAGTACTTCCCTTTCTATCCATTTTTTTACCAATTGATCGTATATTTCATAAACAGTATCGTACTTTTTTTCACTATGATCAATCAAGTCATCCAAATACGATAACAGCATCGGCCTAACGACCAATTTGGGACAATTTGCTATTAAATTTTGGGCACGCTCAAACTTTTCTTTTTGAAAAAAATAGATATATTTCTTTTCCAAATATTTTAAAATTTCACGATCATTAAACGGTGAAATATAATATTTTTCAAATTCTATATTCTTTTTTCCAACACCAAATTTTATATTTCCAGTGATCTTAGGCTCTTTTTCACGATTTGGGAAAAACTGCGTTCTGCAAGTCACTACGATCTTATAAAACAATTCTGTTTCATTACAAAGATCCTGCATACGCTTTTTATAGTCTTCCATTGCACAGGAATCTTCGTCAAAGCTGTCCAATAATAATATCGTTTTCCGCTTATGTTTGATATTTCTAATATTCTCACATGTTTTGCTGTCTGATAAAGGCAGTAAAACGATACGATACTTCTTAAATAGTTTTCTTTTATATCGAAAATATAATTTTAACAAAAAAGTGGTTTTCCCCATTCCGGAATCTGCCAGTATGATAAAGTATTGTGACTCTGAATTTTTAAATGCTTTCATGAAAAAGAGAATTAATGGAAAACTGGTATCGTGATCAATGTTTTCCTGATCACATGGATCGATATTAACTGCCCTTGTAGGAACAAAATATCTCATGGAGCGCCTGGTCTGTCTGTCCAATCCAAATGTTTTTAAGCAATGATATCTGTTCCTCAGACGGATCAACAGATTAATGATTACACCAAATATAACAACTATAACACTTAATGCTGCGTCAATATCAGAAATATTTGTCCAGATCCAGGAAGAAAAATTTTGAAGCCGCTCTATCATAATTACCCCTTCCATATGATTCACCTTCCATATGATACATTTGATAAAAATTATAATCGTACTGTCTGCATATTTCAACACGAAGCGCCATTATAAATCGAAAAAATAAGCCCATCATCAATCCCGTTTCTATGACTGATAATGGACTTAATTTCAGATGTTACAATATAAAATATTACGTTTTCAGAGACAGAAATTCCACCCGTCCCCATAAACTGACTATTGCTGTTTTTCTTTCCCGATCTTCATGGTCAGTGCGATCCTCTTCTTCGCCGTATCAACCGAGAGAACCTGCACATCCACGACATCACCGACACTGACTGCCTCTAACGGATGTTTGATAAACTTGTCCGTCATCTGCGAAATGTGCACCAGACCATCCTGGTGAACGCCGATATCGACAAAAGCTCCGAAATCGATCACATTGCGGACCGTTCCCTTTAAGACCATTCCGGGTTTGAGGTCTTTCATATCCAGCACATCGCTGCGCAGGATCGGCGCCGGCATATCATCACGCGGATCTCTTGCAGGTTTTTCCAATTCCTTTAAAATATCCGTCAGCGTGATCTCACCGATACCGAGTTCCTCCGCCAGTTTCTTCTTATCTTTTATCTTCTTCTCAAGACTGCCTGTCATGACTGCTGACGGCGCAGAGTCACGCGCACTGTTTTTTACCGGCGTCTCTTTCTCTTCTTCCAGAACAGCACCGCCCATCGCTGCCGCCAGTGCCCTTCCCATTGCCGTATTCGTATTGCGGATCACGATCCCTTTGGGTTTTTTCGCCGGCTTTTCTTTGACCGCTGCGGCTTTCTTTCCGCTCGCCTTTTCCGCGGCAGCCTTTTTCTGGGCCTCTTTGACATCCGCCATCGTGAGCCCCATCTTATCTAAAAGCTGTTCGGCTGCCTCATAGGATTCCGGATGCACGCTCGTTGCGTCTAACGGGTTGTCTCCATCCTGTATCCGCATGAATCCTGCACACTGTTCAAAAGCCTTGGGGCCAAGTTTCGCCACTTTCAAAAGCTGTTTTCTGTTTGTAAAACGCCCGTTATTTTCCCTGTAATCCACGATATTTCTGGCGATCACCTTCGTCACGCCGGATACATACTCCAGAAGGGAGGCCGAAGCGGTATTCAGATCTACACCGACCTTGTTAACACTGTCCTCAACCACGCCGTTTAAGGCATCGCTCAGTTTTTTCTGGTTCATGTCATGCTGGTACTGCCCGACACCGATCGATTTGGGATCGATCTTTACGAGTTCTGCCAGCGGATCCTGCAGTCTTCTCGCAATGGAAGCCGCGCTCCGCTGCCCCACATCAAAATTCGGAAACTCTTCCGTTGCCAGTTTGCTTGCGGAATAGACGGAAGCGCCCGCCTCATTGACGATCACATACTGTACCGGTGTATCCAGTTCTTTTAACAGTTCCACGATGACCTGCTCGGATTCTCTCGAAGCCGTACCGTTGCCGACAGAGATCAGGGAAACATTATATTTTTTGATCAGTTTCTTTAATTCTTTCTTTGCCTCTTCCACCTTGTTCTGCGGCGCTGTCGGATAGATCACCTTTGTGTCCAGAACCTTTCCGGTCGCATCCACAACCGCCAGCTTACAGCCTGTCCGGAACGCCGGATCCCATCCGAGCACGACCCTGCCCGCAATCGGCGGCTGCAATAACAGCTGTTCCAGATTTTTTCCAAATACGGCGATCGCGCCGTCCTCTGCTTTCTCCGTCAGCTCGTTGCGGATTTCCCGCTCGATCGCGGGCGCAATCAGTCTCGCATAACTGTCTGCGATCACTTCCTCCAGAACAGGGGCAGTGACCGGGTTGTCCTTTGTGATCACCTTCGTGCGCAGGTATTGTAAGATACGTTCCTCCGGTGCGGCGATCTTGACGGCCAGAAATTTCTCACTCTCGCCCCGGTTCAATGCCAGTATTCTGTGGCCCGCCGCTTTGCTCACAGGCTCCTCATAATCGTAATACATCTCATAAACACTCTCTGCCTTCTCATCTTTGGCAGTGCTGATGAGTTTTCCTTCCTGTGTGGTGATCTCACGGATATAAATACGATAATCCGCTTCATCGGATATCATTTCCGCAATGATATCTTTCGCGCCCTGAATTGCCTCCGCAACTGTGCCTACCGCTTTGGCCGCATCTTCATCCTCGCGCAGGTACTTCGCTGCCTCCTCCTCAATCGGTACTGTCATATCCTGTGCCAGAATCGTATCTGCCAGGCCGTCCAGCCCTTTTTCTTTGGCCACGCTCGCCCTTGTCTTTCTTTTTGGACGGTAAGGACGGTACAGATCGTCCACGACCACCATGGTTTCCGCCTGTATGATCCGCTCTTTGAGCTCTTCCGTCAATTTGCCCTGTTCCTCAATGCTCTTTAGCACCTGGTCTTTTTTCTCTTCCAGATTACGCAGGTAAGTCAGTCTGTCATATAAGTCACGAAGCTGCTCGTCGTTTAAAGAGCCGGTAGCTTCTTTCCGGTATCTGGAGATAAAAGGAATGGTATTTCCCTCATCTATCAGTTTCACAGCAGCCTCTACCTGCCATTTTTCCACATTCAGTTCTTCTTTCAGTTTTAATATAATGTCCATATCAATAACCTGTTCCCTTCTTAGCTCATTCTTTCTAAGTATAAATCATAAGTGAAAAGAATTCCAGAGCAAATTAGCACAATTTATTTTCACAAATTATTTATCAAAAGGGGCATAAATAAGAATATTTTCTCCTTGTAATTGTCCGAAAAAAGCGTACAATAGTATGTAGAAGCAGTAGATAATTATGAAACTATTTTCTCAATTCATGAAATCTGTTCAAAAAGAACTGTCATAATCTCGATTACATTATATTTTTCTGTTTTGCCCGGCTTTCTTGTTTCCGAATGCAGTTTCGCAATTACCTGACTCATAAAACGAAGGAGGGGGATCAATGGGCAGACAGACAAAACAAACTGATGCATCACATCCGAAAAAACGAATCACAGACGAAATTTTACAGCAAATTGGCAGGAGTGTCCTGCTGGTATTCATAATTGTAGCGATTCTGGCTATTTTTATGGTATGGTGGGCAATCATGTCCTCAAAGCAGACGGAACTGACACTGGGGTCCGAATCCGCGGTCAACAAGCTGAACGGCTTTTTTGACGGCTACATCCAGATGGTAGAAGAACTTTCCGTCAATCCGGAAATACACTATGTATTAGCGGAGACCAAACCTGGAGATGATATTTTACAAACTGAAAAAATGGATACTGTCTATCAGAATCTGGTCGCTATTGCCGGTACAGATACAACCAATATCATGGCTGTCTGGATCTCCGATCTGGATGCAAGCATACTGACACAGTCCGACGGCTTCACTTCTGAGGATGGCTGGGACATCACAGGACGCGCCTGGTATCCCTGTATAGCAGGCGGCAGCCCGATCCTGACAGAGCCTTATATAGATTCCTCGTCAGGCCGGACGATCATAAGCGTTGCGGCTCCTGTTTATGACAGGACTACCGGGGAAGCGCTCGGCGCAGTCGGCATCGATATTTCCCTGACGCATCTTATGGAAATAATGGGGCAATATAAAGTAGGCAGTAACGGATACATCTTCCTGCTGTCCCCCAACGGAACTATGGTATATCATCCGCAGACAGAATTTATCCAACAGAATATTGCCGACATCAATATTTCACGAAATGTCATCGACGCTGTCACCACACCGTCCGGGCAGTCCGAATTCCTGAAATATAAGGCAAACGGCGTAACCAAATACGGCGTTGTCAGCCACAGCGAAGACACAGGATTTTTTGTCATAAGTAATCTTCCTTTTCTGGAATATTATTCAATGCTCTTTATTATGCTGGCGGCTCTGCTCATCGTATTCGTCGCAGGCCTTCTGATGATCGTCATGAGCATTCGAAAGAGCGCGAAAAGCCTGACAAAACCTATTCTGGAGCTGAATCAGACGGCACAGCTGATCGCTGACGGAGATCTGAACGTAACACTGGAGATCACAGCTGAGGATGAAATCGGAGAATTGGGAGAATCGATTCAAAGGACCATCACCAGACTGAAGGAATATATCATATACATTGATGAAACCGCGGAAGTGCTGGGAGAGATCGCGGAAGGCAGACTCCACATTGAATTGAAACACGATTATGTAGGGGAATTCCAGAAGATCAAAACAGCACTGCTCAATATTTCTTCTTCTATGATAGAAGTCATGGAAGGGATCAGTGAAACTTCCGAGCAGGTTTCCATCGGTGCGACCGAACTCGCAAATGCCTCAGAAATGTTGGCTGACGGTGCACAGGCACAGGCTTCTTCCGTAGAAGAACTTGTTGCGACCGCTGCCTCCGTCACCGAGCAGGTAGAGGAAAACCGCAAGGGCGCAGCCCGTTCGGCACAGGCAACTGATACCGTCACCGAGATGATAAATGAAAACCAGAAAAAGATGACTATCATGATGAACGCCATGAATGAGATACAGGAGACTTCACAGCAGGTTGTCGGCATTATTCAGACCATAGAAGAAATCGCTTCCCAGACAAACCTGCTGTCACTGAATGCCTCAATCGAAGCCGCACGTGCAGGTGAAGTCGGAAAGGGCTTTGCGGTAGTGGCTGATGAGATCGGCAAACTGGCTTCCGAAAGTTCCAAGGCTGCCAGCATGACCCGTGATCTGATCGGCGTCTCCATGGATGAAATCAGAAAGGGTAACAACATTGCAGTCGATGTCATGGCTTCCCTCGAAGAATCCGTCAAAGCGGTTGATCATGTAAACGAAATGATCAAACAGACTTCTGAAAATGCATCTGTGCAGGCAGAGAGTATGGAACAGATCCGCATCGGTATCGAAGAAATCTCCCGTACAGTGCAGGATACTTCCGCAACCTCGCAGGAAACTTCCGCAACCTCAGAAGAACTTGCGGCTCAGGCCAGCAATTTGAACGATATGGTGCAAAAGTTTACATTAAACTAACGCCTTTTGAATCAGTCGGAAGGGAATAGACTTTGTGTGCTGTCTATGTTATACTGTTTCTACGATTAGTTTTTCACAGCCGAATCGATTCGGCCTGCGAATATGGTATCCTGCGGCAGCAAATGCCGCGGACAGAAAGAAAGGCATGACTTTTTATGGACTTTGAACAAAATACGCAGCCGGAAGCAGACGATAAGCAGCCCGGAACACAAAATCAAAACAATGCCGGACAAACGCCGCACCCGAATGCCAGGCCCCAGTCCGGCCCAGCCGGCCCCGGCGGTAATCCGTATCAAAACCAGCATAACAGCAATAATAACAGCGGTTATGGTTACAACAATTCCTATAACAATGGTTACAACAATAGTTACAACAATGGTCGTAACTATGGCAATAACGGCGGCTACGGTTATAATAACAATGGTTATCCTTATTATAACCGCAATGCCTACCAGCTTCCCTATGCAGAACCGGGAAGCAGTCTGGCCAATGCTTCCATGGTTTTAGGAATCATTTCCATTGTTTCATGCTTTACCTTCACGGTTTACCCGGCCTTTATCCTGGGAAGCATTGCGATCGTACTTGCACTGCTTTCAAAGGGTACGCGCCAGAAACTTTTTTCAAAAGCAAAGACCGGCATCCTGTGTGCAGTCATCGGTCTTTCCGTCAATACCGTATTAGTAACTTCCTGCATGTATCTTTTTTTCACGAATCCGGAAGTGCGCAGGGATATCAACAGAACCGTTGAGAGACAATATGGCGTATCTTTCGACGAACTCATGGATGATATCATCAAAAATAACGGTTATCCATATTAAGGAGGCGATCAAATGAGTGGAATCAATGGAGTGAACGCCTATGCAGGCGCAGTCAGTTATCCGATGCCGCCGGAGGATCCCGGAAAACATATTATCCGTAATCCCGGCGAGTCAACCGAAAAACAGGCAGGACGAAAATCTTCTCCTGCAGAATGTGAAACCTGTAAGAACCGCCAGTATCAGGACGGTTCCGACGAGATGGTATCTTTTAAAGCCGCAGCCCACATCTCTCCCGATGCAGCTGCATCCAGAGTCAGAAGCCATGAGCAGGAGCATGTATCCAATGCTTATAAGGACGCGGCAAAAAACAACGGGAAAGTGATGTCCTGTAATGTGGCCATTCACACTTCAGTATGTCCGGAGTGCGGCCGTACTTTTGTTTCTGGCGGAACAACCTCCACACAGATCAAATATTTTAATGAAGAAAACCCCTATCAGAAAGAAATGAAATCTTCCGATGCCGCAAACAAGTATCTTGGCATGAATGTGGACATTGCCTGCTAGGGATTGAATGGAGTTTACTTATGGAGAACCTGAATCAATATAAATCATCGGCGCAGCTGAAGGCGCTTGCCAAGGAGCATCTGTTTGGCAAATACGGCACAGTCATCGGCGCATCCGTTACAGTTTCCATATTGACCGGATTTATCACACTATCCTGTACCGGTTTCATAAATGTGGCAACCTGGACCGGCGTCATTGTGCACTTTCTGATCTCATTCGTCCTCTCTGTGCTGACAGGGGTATTTCATTCGGGAATCAATTATATGTACTTGAAGGTCTCCTGCGGCAGACCGGTGACGGTAAGCGATATCTTTTATGGTTTTAAGCTGTACCCTGAAAAAGCGCTGCAGATCCAGTTGTATCTTTCTCTGTGGATGTATCTGAGCATGCTGCCGATGACACTGCTTTCTCATCTGCTGCTGCTTGCTCCATACAACGCCATGTATATGTTATATTATTCGCTGGCCGCTATTTTATTTGGCGTGGTAACGACAATGGTTTCTCTGATCTATTCACAGACCTTTTTCTTACTGCATGACTTTCCCGACCGTTCGGTGAAGGAATTGCTCGCCACCAGCAAAAGCCTGATGAAAGGCAGCAAGGGCAGACTCTTTTATCTCATTGTAAGTTTCCTCCCTCTGATGCTTTTAGGCATGTTATCCTGCGGAATCGCCTATCTGTGGCTGGCACCTTATATGAATACAACATCCGCAGAATTTTTTCTTGACCTGATCAAAACGAAACAGCCTCTATCACAGACAAAAGCGCCGGAATCTTAATTTCCGACGCTTTTCCATTTCAGATAAGCATTGATAAACGGGTCCAGCGCCCCATCCATCACCGCATCTACATTCCCGGACTCTTCACTGGTCCTGTGGTCTTTTACCATCGTGTAGGGCTGCATGACGTAGGAACGGATCTGGTTCCCCCAGCCGATCTCTTTGACATCACCACGGATATCGGAGAGTTTCTCGGCATTTTCTTCCTGTTTCAGCATATAAAGCTTTGCCTTTAACATCTGCATTGCCTTATCCTTATTCATGTGCTGGCTGCGCTCATTCTGGCAGGTCACAACGATGCCGGTCGGGAAATGCGTAATGCGGATCGCAGAGGATGTCTTATTGATATGCTGCCCTCCGGCGCCGCTGCTCCTGTAGGTGTCTACCCGGATATCCTCATCCCTGATCTCCACATCCAGATCTTCTTCAATATCCGGCATAACATCCAGCGATACGAAAGAGGTCTGTCTCTTCCCCTGTGCATTAAAGGGCGAGATACGGACAAGCCTGTGCACGCCTTTCTCGGATTTCAGATAACCATAGGCATTTTCGCCGTTGATCTGGAACGTCACGGACTTGATACCTGCTTCATCGCCGTCCAGATAATCCAGCACTTCAATCGAAAAGCCTTTCCGCTCAGCCCATCGCGTATACATACGGTACAGCATGCTGCACCAGTCACAGCTCTCCGTACCGCCCGCGCCTGCATTCAGACGCAGAATCGCATTGCTCCTGTCATATTCTCCCGAAAGCAGCGTGCTGATCCGGATCGCCTCAAAACCTGTCTTGAAAGCTTCCAGCTCTTCGCTGATATCGGGAATGATCGCGGGATCATTGTCCTCATAGCCCAGTTCGATCAGCGTCATGATATCCTCATACTGCTGTCCGAGGTCTTTCATCGTGTCAACGATATCTTTGAGGTTTTTCACTTCCCGCATTTTCTGATTGGACTTCTCAGGGTCATCCCAGAATCCCGGCGCCTGCATCTCCATCTCCAGTTCTTCGATTCGCTTCTCCTTATTAGCTAAGTCAAAGTGAATCCCTCACTTCCGCTAATGGACTTTCATAACTTTGAAGTTCAGACTTCATATTATCTAACTCGACCACAACGTCACCTTCTTTCTATATTTTTATTTCTATGATCAGCGCCCGGCAGAATCACCGCGGGTGATTTATTAGCGTCGGCCGCAGCACTGCTTGTATTTCTTTCCGGAACCGCACGGACACGGGTCATTCGGATAGACCTTGGCTTCCACACGTTTCACGGGACCTTTCGGTGCGGAATCATCTTTGTTTGTTCCCGTCACCTTTGCCACCTGTTCTCTTTCCACTTTCTGTTCAATCCGGACATGGAACAGCAGACGCACTGTCTCTTCTTTGATGTTCTGTGTCATCTCGTCAAACATCTCATACCCGTTCATCTTGTATTCCACAAGCGGGTCTCTCTGTCCGTATGCCTGTAAGCCGACGCCCTGTCGAAGCTGATCCATGTCATCAATGTGATCCATCCACTTTCTGTCGATCACCTTTAATAAAATAACACGTTCGATCTCACGGATCGCTTCCGGTTCCGGAAATTCCGCTTCTTTTGCTTCATACAGCTTGACTGCTTCCTCCTTCAGCTGTTGTTTCAGGCTGTTCTTTTTGGGCTTCAGGACCCGTTCAGCCGTGACCGCCTGCAGGGGAATCGTCGGCAGAAGCAGTGTATTGAGTTCGTTATAATCCCATTCTGCGGAATCACTGTCGTCACCGATGCAGATGTCGATACAGTTCTCCACGATATCTGTGATCATCTTATAGATCGCATCCCGCATGCTTTCTCCATTCAGCACGCGCCGGCGCTCTTCATAGATGATCTCTCTCTGCTCGTTCATTACCTGATCGTATTCAAGCAGGTTCTTTCTGATTCCGAAGTTATTGCTCTCGATCTTCTTCTGTGCGGTTTCTATCGCCCTTGTCAGCGCTTTGTGCTCAATCTCCTGCCCTTCCGGTATGCCGAGCGCATTGAACATAGAGATCATCCGCTCGGATCCGAACAGTCTCATCAGATCGTCTTCGAGAGAGATGTAGAATTTGGATTCACCCATGTCCCCCTGCCGTCCGGAACGTCCACGCAGCTGGTTATCGATACGCCTCGACTCATGCCGCTCGGTTCCGATGATCTTTAAACCGCCGGCCGCTCTGGCCTCCTCGTCAAGCTTGATATCCGTACCACGGCCCGCCATGTTGGTCGCGATCGTAACCGCACCGTGAATACCGGCGTCCGCGACAATCTCCGCCTCCAGTTCGTGGAATTTAGCGTTTAATACTTTGTGCTCGACGCCTCTTTTTTTCAAAAGGGCGCTCAGTTCTTCCGACGCTTCGATCGTGATCGTGCCGACCAGCACAGGTTGTCCTTTTGCATGTGCCTCCAGAATCGAATCTATGATCGCACTTAGTTTTTCCTTTCGCGTCTTATATACGGCATCCTGTCTGTCCATTCTGGCGATCGGCCTGTTTGTCGGGATCTCCACGACATCCATACCATAGATATCACGAAATTCCTTTTCTTCCGTCAGCGCCGTACCGGTCATTCCCGCTTTTTTCTCAAATTTATTAAAGAAATTCTGAAAGGTGATCGTCGCTAATGTCTTGCTCTCTCTTTTGACCTTCACATGCTCTTTGGCTTCGATCGCCTGATGCAGGCCGTCCGAATAACGGCGGCCGGGCATGATACGTCCGGTAAATTCATCTACAATCAGCACCTGATCGTCTTTTACCACATAGTCCTGATCGCGGAACATCAGATTGTGTGCCCGCAGCGCCAGGATGATATTGTGCTGGATCTCCAGATTTTCCGGATCTGCCAGGTTTTCGATCTGGAAAAAGCGTTCCACTTTGGCGATCCCCTGTAACGTCAGATTTACAACCTTGTCCTTTTCATTGACGATAAAGTCCCCGGTCTCTTCCCGCTCGATTCCCATGATCGCGTCCATCTTGGACAGCGCTTCCATATCCTCACCGCGGGTAAGCTGTCTGGCCAGAATGTCACAGGCTTCATACAGTTTTGTGGATTTGCCGCTCTGACCCGAAATGATGAGCGGCGTTCTCGCCTCATCAATGAGAACGGAATCGACCTCATCAATGATCGCATAGTGCAGGTCTCGGAGCACCAGCTGCTCCTTATAGATAACCATATTGTCACGCAGATAATCAAATCCGAGTTCATTGTTCGTCACATAAGTGATATCACATTTGTAGGCTTCCCGGCGTTCTTCGGATTTCATGCTGTTAAGCACAACGCCGACCGACAAGCCCAGAAATTCGTGAACCTGTCCCATCCATTCCGCATCACGCTTCGCCAGATAGTCGTTGACCGTGACAACATGCACGCCTTTGCCTTCCAGCGCATTTAAATAGGCAGGCAAGAGACACGTCTGCGTCTTACCTTCACCGGTCTTCATCTCCGCGATACGCCCCTGATGAAGAATAATGCCGCCGATCAGCTGAACACGATAATGTTCTGTCTTGAGAATACGCCTCGCCGCTTCCCGTACCACTGCATAGGCTTCCGGAAGCAGGTCATCCAATGTTTCTCCCTCTTCCAGTCTTTTCTTAAATTCCTTCGTCCTGTCTTTTAACTGCTCGTCATTAAGAGCCATCATAGAATCACGGAGGGATTCGATTTTATTCACCAAAGCGTCGATCCGTCTGATCTCTCTCTCACTATGTGTACCAAAAATTTTCTGTACTACGCTCATTTTTATAACCATGCTCCCATCTGCACATAAAGGTGCGCACCATATAACATAGTATTGTAACAGATTTGGAGTATAAATTCAACTGTTCCTGTATTTCTGCTCATATTCTGCCGCATATTCTTCTTCACGCTCTGCCAGTCGGCACCATACCCCGCGCCGTCATCTCTCACTCCATAGCAGCCACCCAGTCTATCTCATCTGCCCCGCACGGCGTGAAGTTTTCCATGTGCCCGGTAATAACCTGTACTTCACCGACAGCGGCGGCCAGATCTTCATAGACTTTTTGCATCTCCTCATTGCCCTCTACATAATTCATTTCCCGCGGCAGTTCAAAAATAAGCGCATATTCATGTCCGTCCCGCTCATAGAGTCCATATGCCCTGTCAATCGTCTCCCCGAACATCTGGTAAGGCGAGTCGGGTGAAAACCCGTAGTAGTCCTTATCAATGTAGTGCATATAGAACAATACGCCGCCGACACCTGCCTGTGCATTGCTCTCCTCACACACCACCAGCGTATCACCGTTATTGCCCGTGCCAGACGCATAGGCGATTTCGAGCACAATATGATCGGTCCACTCCTGCGGCAGTATGATCTGCAGGCCATTGGCAAAATACAGCGTATTGCTGACAGAAAAATCAGTTTCCGGCGCCAGGTTCCAGAAGCTTTCGCGTACCGGACGGCTCTGCCAGGGCTGCACATCACCTGCCGTTCCCGTCACGGTGAAGGTATCGATAATCACAGGCAGGCGGGCGCCGGCACCCTCAGTTGCTTCCTCAGGGTAGGCGTAAAATACTGCCCATACATCCCCTTCGTTTTCGATCAGGCGTACTCTTGAAATACGATCCCCCTGCTGCGCTGTCATTTCCAGTTTTCCCTCGATCTGATCGTCAACACGCATGCCATAAGAAGCGGCCAGGTCAGCCTGCACCTGCTCCAGACTCTGGCTCTCAAACTGTTCTACACGAAACAGAATCTGCTCGTTAAAGAGATATGACCACGAGTCAGGCGCATACAGGCTCCAGTCATCAGGCACATAAATCGAATAGCCGCCTCCCACAAAGAGGGTCGCCAGTTCTTCCTCAATCTCTCCTTCCATACTGTAAGATAGCATTCGAAAATCCGCACCGGCGTCCGGATTTCCTTCCCCCTGTACAGGCATTCCCATCTCCTGCAGCTGTTGTTCCAGATCCTGATTGAACGTCTCATTCCCCGGCAGACAGTCGTTTTCCATCAGCCAGGCGACAAAAGAAAGCGTGTCTCCCTCGTGTCTGAAAATTAAAAACCTGCTGTTCGCATAGTCTGGCGTCACCCATCCCTCTTCATTGATGGACATGCCGCCTGAAAGCACTACATTTTCCGGTGAACCAGCCAGAAATTTATGATTGAGCTGATAAACCTGTAACGCCATCCCGTGAAAATCCTCATAGGTATAGCACTGAGACAGAGATTCAATCTGCCAGTCCCAGTAGTCCGCCTCCGTTTCATCCGCCTGTGCGTCAGCAAACCATTCTGCGACAAGTTCCTCAGCCTTGTATAACACCTCAGGCGGCACATCGACATTATCCGACACGATACCTGACACCATGGGTCTGATGTCCGTATCCCCGGCTTCCTCTCCATCTCCTCCGACAGAGCAGCCTACAAGCACACTCAGGATCACTGTCAGCACAGCCGCCCCGAATAAGATGACAACGCCGTTTTTCCCTTTTGTCTTGCGCAGAATGTTGCGGAACCGTTTCTGCATAATCTGTTTTCCCCCGTAAAACTGCGTCGTCAGGGCACTTCTTCCTCTGGATCTTTTGTGCAGCATGGACAACAGAGTCTCCGTATATGCCTTCCTGTCTGCATAATCAGTTCCCTGCATGACTCTTTCATCGCAGGACAATTCCATATCCAAAACGGCCTCTTTATGCATGATCCAGATGATTGGATTAAACCAGTGAACTGCATTCGCCGCCACAAAGAGCAGTTTCCACCAGACATCATGCCGCTGCAAATGCACCAGTTCATGTTTTAGTATGAAATACAGTTCTTCCGGTCTGTATGCCGGCTCTGGCATCACCAGTACCGGCCGGATCAGTCCCATGATCATAGGGCTTGCCGCTTCCCTGCATTCCACAATACGTACTTTACTCCTGATTCGCAGCTCATGCCGCAAAGAAACGGTCTGCTGCAGAAGAAAGCGGTCCTCCACAGGTGTTCCCTTTCTCAGGATCCGTCTTTTGAAATGCAGATATCCTCCGATATGTACGACGAGTAAAATGCCCGCACCCAAAAGCCAGATTCCTTCTATTACCATGAGCGGGGTAAGCTTCCCCGGCATCTCCCCTGACGGTAGTGTAATCGGTTTCGCAGCCTGTCCGGGTATTTCCAGCACGAACCTCATTCCGGCTGTTTCCGCCTGTTCCTGTCCGGAACCATCTGTATCGTCCGGCCGTTTCTGTTCTGCCTCCCACCCGGTCTCCACAGCTGTCTCCGCGTTCTTTCCCACCATGTACCGCACATCTTCCGCATCAAAAGGAATGACCAGACGCAGCGCCAAAAAGATCCAGATCAGGTATTTCCACTTCACCGCATATCTTTTATGAAAAAGCGGTGCACAAATGAGCAGGATCCCGATGATAACGCTTACGGCCACGGAAACGCCCATAACAGAGAGAAACATTCTCTCTATCATCTGTCCTGCTGCTGTCATTTTCCTCCCTCCTCTTTTTCATTCTCCCTTTCCAGTTCATCCAGATAATCCCTCAGCTGTGAAAGATCTGATTCTTCCAGCATTTTATGACTGTAAAGGGAGGCGACCATGTTCTGAATGGAATTGTTATATATCTTTTCAAGAAACTGTTTCCCTGCCCTGGTCTTATAATCCTCCTCTGCTATAACAGCAGTATACAGGTTGGTTCCCATAGAACGGTCACAGACGACGAATCCTTTGTCCGCCAGCCTGGAAAGAGACGTCATCAGGGTAGACAGCTGCCACTTTCTTTTGCCCTGCAACTGTTTTAAGATATAGTTGGACGTCACAGGCGGCCCGTTATCCCACAGGACCTGCATGATTTCCAGTTCCGCCTCCCCCAGTTTTTTTAACAGATTACACATGGTATCTCTCCTCTCTTTAAAATTGCAGTGTTGTTTGTTATGCGATTGTATAATAAATTATACGTATGTATAATCGGATTGTCAACGTAATTTTCTGTTTCGGAATGATCTTCCGGAAAAAAAGCGAAACAAATCACATTCTGAATTTGATTTTTTGTGATAGAAGTGATACTATTTTTATGTATCGTTAACGACATTAGAAATTTTTCTTTCGGTCTTGCCAAAGCTTCCATAACATATGGTTTTAACCGGAACCGGAAGCAGAAATTTGTTATGTCGTTTACTATAATATCACGTGAAGGTAAATACTTCGAAATGGAGGAGAAAATGAGCAAGAGTTTTGATGATTTATTATCGAAAGTATCCGAGTGCAGCGTCAAAAAGGTCGCTGTTGCCGTTGCACAGGACAGCGCCGTACTGGAGGCTGTAAAAGCTGCCAAAGAACGCAATATCGCGGAGGCGATCTTAGTTGGTGACGAAGACAAGATCAGGGAAGTGGCAGCTTCCGAAAACATGGATCTAAGCGGCTATGAGATCATTGACGAGAAAGACAACTATACTGCAGCTTTAAAAGCAGTGGAACTCGTTCATACCGGAAAGGCCGATATGTATATGAAAGGCCTGATCGACACGAAATCTTTCTTAAAGAGCGTACTGGACAAAGAAGTAGGACTGCGTACCGGACAGACGCTGTCTCATGTCTGCGTATTTGAAATAGAGGGCGTTGACCATCTTTTGTTCTTATCTGACGTAGCTTTCTTAACCTACCCCAGCCTGGAGGAGAAAGTACATATCATTGAAAATACAGTGAAGGTATGTCATGCATGCGGCATTCCAAATCCCAAGGTTGCTCCCCTTGCGGCTGTGGAAGTTGTCAATCCGAAAATGCCTGTCACGGTTGAGGCGCAGGAACTCACAAAAATGTGTGAAGAGGGCAAGATCACAGGCTGTGTTGTTGACGGCCCGCTTTCCTTAGACCTCGCGATCGACCCGGAAGCAGCCAAACACAAAGGGGCTGAGGACAGAAAGATCGTGGGAGATGCAGATGTCCTTCTTTTCCCTGACATCCATGCAGGAAACCTTGTATACAAGTGTCTCGTGCATACGGCAAAAGTGAAAAACGGCAATATCCTGACCGGAACAAAAGCGCCTGTTATCCTGACTTCCCGTTCCGACGATTTCGAGACAAAAGTAAACTCCATCGCACTTGGCGCCGTTGTAGCCGAAGCGATGAAGAACCAGTCATAACGACTCGCAGGAAGCCCCGCTGCAGGCAGCGGGAAACAAAACTGTCAATTTAACCATTATCATAAAAGAAAGGCGGCACAGACATGGCTGTAAAAAGTTTAATTATCAATCCGGGTTCCACTTCTACAAAGATCGGCGTTTTTGAAGACGAAACTTTATTATTCGAAGAGACACTCAGGCATTCCACGGAAGAGATCGCACAGTACGCTTCTATCGTAGATCAGAAAGATTTCCGAAAGGATATCATCGTCAATCTGTTAAAAGAAAAAGAGTTTGACATTCACTCCCTGAATATGGTAGTGGGCCGCGGCGGTATGTTAAAACCGATTCCGGGCGGCACTTATGAAGTAAGCGACGCGCTCCTGGCTGATTTGAAGGTCGGTGTACAGGGACAGCACGCCTCCAATCTGGGCGGTATCCTTGCAAAAGAGATCGGAGATTCGATCGGCGTTCCTTCTTACATCGTGGATCCCGTCGTTGTAGATGAACTGGAGCCTGTTTCCAGATATTCAGGCGTACCGGAACTTCCCAGAACAAGCGTATTCCACGCTCTGAACCAGAAAGCGGTAGCAAAGCGTTACGCGAAGGAAGCCGGAAAAGCTTATGATACCTTAAATCTGGTCGTAGTTCATATGGGCGGCGGCGTATCGGTCGGCGCGCACAAACAGGGCCGCGTAGTCGATGTATTCAACGCACTTGACGGTGACGGCGCTTTCTCTCCCGAAAGAGCAGGCGCAGTACAGAGCGGCGCTTTGATCAAAATGTGTTTCTCCGGCAAATACAGTGAGAAAGAAGTATATAAGAAATTCGTGGGCAATGGCGGTTTCAACGCTTACTGCGGCACGAATGATATGCGTGATGTGGAAAAAATGGTACAGGACGGCGATGCCAAAGCCGCCGAAGTACGTGAAGCATTCATCACACAGGTAGCAAAAGACATCGGCGCCATGGCCTGCGTCCTGAAAGGAAAAGTAGACCAGATCATCGTTACAGGCGGTATCGCTTATGACAAAGTTGTGGTTGCCGGATTAAAAGAAAGAGCGGAATGGATTGCTCCCATGACGGTATATCCGGGTGAGGATGAGCTGTTAGCGCTCGTTCAGGGCGGTCTGCGCGTATTAAACGGAGAAGAAAAAGCTATGGTATATTAAACCGGCCCGCAGGAGGAAAACATGCTGCCCACACGTAAAGAAGCCGAAATAATTCTGGAAGAAGCCTGGAAATGTAATCCCGGACCATGGAAGGAGCACAGCCTGGTCACTGCACAATGTGCAGAAAAAATTGCTTCAGCCTGTCCTGATCTGGATCCTGAAAAAGCTTATATTCTGGGCCTCATGCATGATATCGGCCGCAAATTCGGTACCAGGCACCTTGGCCATGTGTACGACGGCTGGCGCTATATGCTGCGCTCAGGATATGAGGAAGCCGCCAGAGTATGCCTGACACACTCTTTTTGTGAGGGAACTCTGGATTGTTACATCGGTAATTTTGATATCACAGAGTCGGAAACTGCACAGTTGGATACCGCACTCCGGGAGACCGTTTTCGATGATTACGACAGGCTGATTCAGCTATGCGACGCCCTTGCGACAGCGCAGGGCCCCGTCAAAATGGAAGAGCGCATGCTGGATGTCAAACGCAGATATGGTTCTTACCCGCAGTCTAAATGGGATAAAAATCTGGAATTGAAAGCCTGTTTTGAAAAAAAGACCGGGAAAGATATTTATACCCTGATTTCGAATTGACACAATCTTAAAAACCATGTAAAAATAAACACCGGGAAATGACAGCTGATACAAAGCGGTTCCCCGGTGTTTTTGTTTTATTCATTTTTTCGCTGCTATTCTGTCCTCAGTCCCCCATCATATGAGCAGAATGTTTTCACGAAACGGTCGGATTGCAATACAAAATCCCCGCCGGAAAAACGAAACCGGCAGGGGACTTTATTAATGGCAATGCCGTCTGCCTCCGCAGCCATAACCGTAATTCGACCTGGCAGGAACACAGGAACCGTCGCAGTAGCCATTGGCATGGTCGTAACCACAGTAATTGTGACCGTCGTGGTAGTGAATACCTTCCTCGACGCAGTCCTCTACCGTACATACCGGGCAGCTGGTATCGACTGTCTGTACCCGTCTGCTATGATGTCCGTGTGCAGAAACGGGCATTACAAAAAGCGTGGATACCAGTGCTGCAGTCATTGCCGCAGCAAACAGTTTTTTAAGACGCATGGCGCACACCCCCTTTCCGAAATACCTCATGTTAGAGTCAGTATAGCATACGCCGGCAGTTTCCGCAAGGAAGCGGAATGACATTTCACAAGATCGGAGCGTTTCTCTGTTACTGGAACGGAGGGAACCGTAACGTTTCTCACACGCTTCCATCACAATACAATCTATGATACAATCAATTTATCAGGGAGACAAAAAGGAGGAAGGAACCAATGACTGACGTACGGTTTTATGAAAGTGCAGAAGACAGCCTGCTCGAATTTGCCGTGATCCTGTCCAAAAGTCAGGGGCAGTTTGTTTTTTGCAAACACAGAGAGCGGGATACCTGGGAAGTACCGGGAGGACACCGGGAACCCGGAGAGCTTATCCTGGATACGGCGAAACGGGAATTATATGAAGAAACGGGTGCTTTGGAATTTGACATAAAGCCGATCTGTATCTATTCCGTTACCTCACCGGATCGTTTTGGAGGCAGAGAATCATTTGGCATGTTATATTATGCAGAGATAAAGCGTTTTGAAACAGCGTTACACAATGAAATCGAAAAGATAAAGATAACCTCCGAGCTGCCCAAAAGATGGACCTACCCCGCGATTCAGCCCATTCTGATGGAAGAAGCCAAAAAACGGGGTTATATCTAACCTACATCGGTTTCAGATTCTGATTGAGCCTGTCTACCATCCACGCGATCCGCTTTTCCCGTCCTGCGTCCGTCTTTGCATCGAAATACGCTTTCGTATAGGTTTTCTTTACCGATAAAGACATGGCCGCAAAGTTCGTACTGGCAGGCTCACATCCTTCGAGCAGGGATGACACAAAGGCAATCTGCTCTTCTGTAACCGCAGCAGGTTTCGGCGCATCCCACTGGCCGTTCTTTTTGGCTTCTTCTATCTTCTCTCTTCCAAAATCAGTCATAAGTCCCTGTTCTTCCAGACGTTTAACCAGTTCTTTATTTTTCTCAGACCACTTGCTCCTGTCCCTGCGCCTGGAAAAATACTTTTTATAGGTCTTATCATCGATACTCTGCATCTGCCCGTCGATCCAGCCAAAGCAGAGCGCTTCCTCAAGCGCCTCCTCTGCTTTTATTGTTTTGGGCCCGCCGGCTTTTCCAAACAGAAGCCAGATGCCGTCACTGGACAGGCAGTGTTCGGAAAGCCATTTTCTAAATTCTGCTCTGTCGGCAAATTTCACACTATCGTTCATACCGTACCCCTCGCTTTTTATCATATCCCTTTTTCAGAATTGTGTATCTGTTTTTCGTTCCATTTTCCTGTGATCTTTATTTTCTTATTCCTTTCTGAAGATATCAAGCGTGTGATTGGAATAACCGATCATATCCTGTCTTTCACAGACTGCAAGGTGATATTTCAGATATAATTCGTACATTTTATCGTCCATTTGATCCACGGTTTCTCTCATATGATTCGTGTAACCGTCTGAAGCAACAAAGTGAAGCTGTGTAACAGGAAACGCAGAACGCAGTTTGTCAATATCTTCTTTTCGATGCAGTTCGAAAAGATCCCATGGGTTTGAGAAAGTATCAAATGTTTCTGTGTTGATCATACATTTTTCAATGATGTTAAAGATTTCCCCACGGGCAAAGCCAAACGATAAAATACTCGCATCTCCCATACAGTATGCAGCAAAAACAATGCCCCCCTTCTTTGTCACTCGCACTGCCTCCGATAAGGCTTTCAGCTTATCTTCGGTTGTAAATAAATGGTACATTGGACCGAGCAACAGCGTAATGTCATAAGTATTGCTCTCAAAGGCAGACAAATCCATCGCATTGCCCTGTGTGACCGTAACGGGTTCCCCCTCAATGGTGTTTTTCCTGAAAATTTCGATATTATGCTCGACAAGTTCAACTGCATCCACATGAGTGCCTTTTCGCGCCAAAGCGTGACTATACCGGCCTGTTGCCGCACCGATCTCTATAACCCGCATACCCGGTTTGAGATACTTTTCCACATATTTCATAGTGGTAATGTACTCCACCATTCCATGTCTGGAAGTGAGACGCCCCTCCTCATCGTATCTCTCATAATAATCTGTTAAATAGTCTATTGTTTCCATCGCAAAGCCTCCCAAAAAATACGAACGTGTCAGGCAGTCCGGCGCACACTGCCGCGGCGCTGGTGTACAGCGGTGAAAAATCGAAATACAACGGAAGACATACTTCAAATAAACCGTTTGAAATATGTCCTCCGTATCTGCATAATTTACAAATGAATCTTATCTGCCGCCTCTGCCCCGGCCGCATCCTCTTCCCTGGCCGCCCTGACCCTGACCGGTTCCGTAATTATCACAGACGCCGTCTCCATCTGCATCCGCATAGTATCTGCCGCGTCCGCCCCGGCCGTATCCTCTTCCCTGGCCGCCCTGACCCTGACCGGTTCCGTAGTTATCACAGATGCCGTCTCCATCTGCATCCACAAAGCCTCCGCCGCACCAGTGAAGCGTCTCGCAGTTATCACAAATCCCGTCACCGTCCTCGTCCGCAAAATTGCCGGCGTCTACACCCGGACAGGTGCCATGGATCACGCCGCAGTTATCGCACAGACCGTCTGCATCTGCATCGATATAGTAACAGCCGGCGTCTGCATAGTCACAGACACCGTCTCCATCCGCATCCACGAAATTACGTCCGACACCGGGACCCGCCGCAAATGCGGTCGTTGATCCGGCCAAAAAAATCAGTG
The DNA here is from genome assembly GCA_947577185.1 of uncultured Lachnospiraceae bacterium. GTDB lineage: Bacteria > Bacillota > Clostridia > Lachnospirales > Lachnospiraceae > UBA3282. The sequence goes on from CANPUE010000004.1 coordinate 48,900, forward strand.
CAGTTGTGACAGCTCCTAAAAATGTTTTTCTCATGAAATTCCCTCCTTTATGTTGATTCCCTTATCCAATAACCACCCGGATTATGGCAAAATCAATACAAAGCTGCCTCCAGTACGCATAACACGGGAGTGGATATTTTTAATGATGGAACAGTCTGATTCCCGTAAAGCACATCGCCATTCCGTACTTATTACAGGTCTCGATCACATTGTCATCCCTGACGGAACCGCCCGGCTGTGCCACATACTGCACGCCGCTCTTATGGGCTCGCTCAATGTTATCTCCGAACGGGAAAAAGGCATCCGACCCGAGCGATACGCCGCTCATCTGATCAAGCCATGCTCTCTTTTCCTCTCTCGTAAAGCGTTCCGGTTTTACTTTAAATGTTTTCTGCCATACGCCTTCTGCAAGGACATCCATATCATCCTCACCGATATACAGGTCTATCGCGTTGTCTCTGTCCGCACGGCCGATTCCGTCTGCAAACTGCAGCCCCAAAACGTTCGGAGACTGCCTCAAAAACCAGTTGTCCGCCTTGGAACCTGCCAGTCTGGTGCAGTGAATCCTCGACTGCTGTCCCGCACCGATTCCAATCGCCTGCCCGTCTTTGACATAACAGACGGAATTAGACTGTGTATATTTGAGCGTTATCATTGCGATCGCCAGATCTCTCTTTGCCGATTCGGGGATCTCCTTTTTCTCCGTCACCACTTCTGCAAAGAAATCTTCATCAATCTTCAATTCATTCCTGCCCTGCTCAAAGCTGATACCGTATACCTGTTTTACCTCGGTCGGAGCGGGCACGTAAGATGCATCGATCTCAATCACATTATAGGCGCCCTTTTTCTTTGCCTTTAAAATCTCCAGTGCCTCCGGTTCATAGCCCGGTGCAATAACACCGTCGGAAACCTCTCTTTTAATGATCTTCGCTGTCGCGGCATCACATACGTCCGAAAGGGAGATAAAATCTCCAAAAGATGACATCCTGTCCGCACCGCGCGCTCTCGCATAGGCATTGGCAAGCGGTGTGAACTCCATATCCAGATCGTCAACCCAGTAAATTTTTTTCTCAACATCCGACAGCGGAAGTCCGACCGCCGCTCCCGCCGGAGAGACATGCTTAAAAGAAGCTGCCGCCGGAAGCCCTGTCGCTGCCTTTAACTCTTTCACAAGCTGCCATCCGTTAAAAGCGTCGAGAAAATTAATATATCCCGGCCTGCCGTTTAAAACCCTGATCGGCAGTTCACTGCCGTCCGCCATAAATATTCTGGATGGTTTCTGATTCGGATTACAGCCATATTTTAATTCTAATTCATTCATCAGTAGACCTGCTCCTTTCGCAATTACCTGTCCTGTTTCCTCTTATCTGTCCCGGTCTTGTTTTTTCCGCGCAAAACGGTTACGCGCCATGCTTATTGACGATGCGCGTCTCATATTTTCCGGTCCCGATCTCAATGTACCGCACGAAGAGGGAAACTTTGTTTTCCTCATTCAGATGATCCCAGATCATATTCGTGAAACTGTCGATATCGCCTTCGATGCCGACCAGCGCCGGCTCTCCCTCAAAGCTGGGGAGCGGATTGCCGTCTCCCATGTAGGTATGGATAAAATGTCCTTCTCCATCCGCCGGATTTTCGTAAGTAAATGTATAGCGGTGGCAGGAATCGGGATTTCCGTTATTGCTCTTTAAGATAGACATCGCATAATTGCAGGAATCCTTTTCTATCTGCATGATCCCGGAAATCCTCGGTGTATAGTTTGGGGCATCCGGTTCAAACGTCCTCGTCCTGAGCGCCTGCTCAAAAGTCTGCTGTTTCTCCATTAGTTCATAGATGGTATCGGTCTGATCGCCGTTGGTAACGATCGTCTGATTGCCAAGCACTCTCACGGGCGCGTAGATCACCAGACTTGGGTCTGTCAATTTCTCCGGGTCATACGCCTGCGTCCGAATCCCCTCTCCGTCAGTCACAAAAATACGGTTCCTGCTGTTTTCGCTTCTGCCCATGATAAAATAAGCGGTAACCGCATATTTTCCGTCGGCAGATCTTCCGATCACGATCCCGCGCCCGGGATATGAGTTCGATGACAGTTCTTTCGCCAATGATAATCGATCCATTTTTGGTTTCTCCTTATTGATTCAGTTATTCGGCTTGCTTCCCATGGCCTTTCGCATTTTCCTCATGGCCTTTCGCATTGCGCTTCGCTTCATGCTCGCCATTCGGCTTGCTTCCTCTGGTCATTCGCATTTTTCCTCATGGCCATTCGCATTGCGCTTCGCTTCATGCTCGCCATTCGGCTTGCTTCCTCTGGTCATTCGCATTTTTCCTCATGGCCATTCGCATTGCGCTTCGCTTCATGCTCGCCATTCGGCTTGCTTCCTCTGGTCATTCGCATTTTCCTCATGGCCATTCGCATTGCGCTTCGCTTCATGCTCATGGTTGATATTCGCCAAATGGAAACAATTCTTGTTTCCATTTACGCATCTGTGTCAAATATGGCATTACAAATAAATTTGTATGCCATATTTGGTACAGATGCTTGCGGGAACATGCTGTTCCCGCATGGCTCATTATTCTTCCACGCTGTAGTTGGGTGCTTCTTTGGTGATGTGGATGTCGTGCGGGTGGCTTTCTTTTAAGGATGCCGCCGAAATCTTGACAAATTTTCCATTTTCTTTCAGTTCTTCGATCGTGCTCGCGCCGCAGTAGCCCATACCGGAACGGATACCGCCGATCAGCTGGAATACGGTATCTTCCACGGTCCCTTTGTAAGCAACTCGTCCTTCCACGCCTTCCGGAACCAGCTTTTTGGCGTCGGACTGGAAATAGCGGTCTTTACTGCCGTTTTCCATCGCCGCGATAGAACCCATGCCGCGGTATACTTTATATTTTCTTCCCTGATATAATTCAAATGTGCCGGGGCTTTCATCGCATCCTGCAAAAATGCTTCCCATCATGCAGACATTTCCGCCGGCGGCAATCGCTTTTGTCATATCGCCGGAGTATTTGATACCGCCGTCCGCTATGATCGGGATGCCGTACTCTTTTGCGACATCATACGCATGCATGATCGCCGTGATCTGCGGAACACCGATTCCGGCAACCACACGGGTTGTACAGATCGAACCCGGTCCGATACCGACTTTCACCGCGTCTGCTCCCGCCTCGATCAGTGCTTTCGTGCCTTCGCCCGTTGCCACGTTTCCTGCGATGATCTGGATATCAGGATACTTTTCCTTGATCATGCGCACGCACCGCAGTACATTCTCAGAATGCCCGTGTGCGGAATCCAGTACGATTACATCGACCTTAGCATCAATCAGAGCACCGACTCTGTCCAGAACATTCGCCGTAATGCCGACACCCGCGCCGCACAAAAGTCTTCCCTGCTCGTCCTTTGCGGAGAGAGGATATTTAATCGTCTTTTCAATATCTTTAATAGTAATCAATCCTACCAGATTATAATCGTCATCTACAATAGGAAGTTTCTCTTTTCTTGCCTTCGCCAGAATCTGTTTCGCCTCGTCGAGCGTAATCCCTTCTTTGGCCGTGATCAGCCCGTCGGATGTCATGGATTCCTTTATTTTCTTCGTGAAATCAGTCTCAAATTTCAGATCCCGGTTGGTGATGATGCCCACCAGCTTCCTGCCTTCTGTGATGGGAACGCCTGATATCCTGAATTTTGCCATCAGGGAATCCGCATCCGCCAGTGTATGATCCGGAGTCAGAGAAAAAGGATCTGTAATGACACCGTTTTCAGAACGTTTTACTTTATCGACTTCTTCTGCCTGTGCCTCGATCGACATATTTTTGTGAATGATACCGATTCCGCCCTGTCTGGCCATCGCGATTGCCATCCTATGTTCTGTCACCGTATCCATGCCGGCGCTCATCATAGGAATATTCAGTTTGATTTTTTTTGTTAGCCACGTTGTTAAGTCTACCTGATTGGGAATCACCTGAGAATAGCTCGGTACTAAGAGCACATCGTCAAAAGTAATGCCTTCGCCAATAATCTGACCCATTTTCTCTCCTCCTGCTTTTGATCGTTTGTTTCTTTGCATATCTTTTTTGTATATAAAAGTACTGCCAGTCCTAAAACTGACAGTATACTTTTCCATTAATCGCTGAACACTTTACGCGGAGCAACCATCTGAATTGCCCTCACCATCTCCGCACTCGGCTCCAATATTATTTTTAAATTTCCTTCATAAACCATCATATACTTCTTATCTTCTTCTGCAGAACCAGAACTGTAATCTACTGTTTTCATCTCACGGTTTCTGTATGCGTCCAGATGATAGGACTTCACCGGCGCAAGCACCTCCATCCGCTCCACATCATAAACGGCCGCTTTTTTCCGCTTGCTCTTAGCCAATACTTTATCAATATTGATCTCTTTGTCCAGATACAGATATTCATACTCAATATCTGCATTCATATAAGCAAAGTACGCGCCGACTCCGGATGCCACCGCAAGCAGGAACGCAGGAATATAAAGCAGTCCAAACCCGACCAGACCGAAGCATACCGCGAGCATAATAAGAAGTGTCTTCAAAAAGCGTATTGCAAAAGGCGACTTCCGCGCAACAAGGTGTTCCACATAAGTTTCACTTATCATAATCTGTTTTTTCCTCCATCTGCCTGTATATTCCCCCCGTGATCGTCCGCCGCGCGGACCATGCATCATGATATACATGTATGATATATGAGATATCATATAACAATTTGGGCAAAGTTGCAAGAACCTAAAAAAATTTTTGGGATAAACCTCTGTCAGAGTAACAGGGCAGGATCTGTCATTGTGAGCCAGCCGGCTGTGTGATATCTCTTCGATATGCCAGTATTTACAAATCAGGCGTTGATAAAGGGAAACAGAAATCAGATTTACCTGTCTGCTCACAAAAAGTTCAAGCCGCAAAAACATAACGTTTCTGCGGCTTTGCGTCATTTGTGATCATATTCCAGATACGCACCCTTCATCGGGCTTGCTGCCAGTTCGCTAAAGAGACGCAGTACGCCTTTTTGGTATTTAAACGCTCTGGGCTTCCAGTTCTTTCTTCTTTCGGCCAGTACCGCCTCTACCTCTTCGGGTGTCTTCTTCTCTCCGGCGATTCCTATAATATTGAGTTTCCTGCCCATGACATCGATCTCGATCAGATCCCCTTCTTCTACCAGTGCAATCGGCCCTCCGTCAATCGCTTCCGGACTGCAGTGTCCGATCACCGGTCCTGTGGATGCCCCGGAAAAACGTCCGTCTGTGATCAATGCAATGCTCCGGCCAAGTTCTTTGTCACTGCTGATCGCTTCCGAAGTATAGAACATTTCCGGCATACCGGATGCCCGCGGGCCTTCGTAGCGGATAAATACCGCATCGCCTTTCTCCACACGGTGTTTCAATACCGCATCAAGACATTCCTCTTCGCTGTCGAACGGTCTTGCACGCAGTACGGCCTGATACATTTCCTTCGGACATGCCGTGTGTTTGATGATCGCCCCCTCCGGCGCAAGATTTCCCTTCAAAACTGCGATACTGCCGTCTGTTCCAAGCGCTTTGTCATAAGGACGGATAATGTCTTCCCTTGTCAGTTCCACATGGTAACGGCTGTTAAAATCCTGAAGCCATTTCTCACAGCGCTCATAGAAGCCGTTTTCTTTCAGTTCTTTAAGATTTTCGCCCAGCGTCTTTCCGGTGACTGTCATCACATCCAGGTGAAGATGATCTTTGATCTCTTCCATGATCGCCGGAACGCCTCCCGCATAGTAGAATACTTCCGCCGGCCATCTACCCGCCGGACGCACATCCAGAAGGTAGCGCGCGCCTCTGTGCAGTCTGTCAAAAGTATCGCCTGTGATCTCGATGCCAAATTCATGCGCGATTGCCGGTATGTGCAGCAGGCAGTTCGTACTGCCTGAAACAGCCGCATGTACGAGGATCGCATTTTCAAAACTTTCTTTTGTGATGATATCGCTCGGACGCATCCCCGGTGTCGTAGCAAGCTTAACCGCCTGCTGTCCCGCCTGATAAGCGAACGTGCGCAGATCCGGGCTCGTGGCCGGCATGAGTGCACTGCCGGGAAGGGCCAGCCCCAGCGCTTCCGCCATGATCTGCATCGTAGAAGCCGTGCCGATAAAAGAGCAGGCGCCGCAGCTCGGGCAGGCGTTGCACTTCGCCCAATTCAGCTTCTCCTCATCGATCTCACCCCTCTGATATTTGGCGCTGTACATGCCAAGCTGCTCCAGCGTGAGCATTTCCGGTCCCGCATTCATCGTACCGCCGGGTACGACAACCGACGGAACATTCACTCTCGCAAGCCCCATCAGATTCGCGGGCATTCCCTTATCACAGCTTGCCAGATAGACGCCGCCGTCAAATGGCGTTGCATTTCCATGTATTTCGATCATGTTGGCAATCATTTCCCGGCTTGCAAGGCTGAAATTGATCCCATCCGTTCCCTGACTCTCTCCGTCGCAGATGTCCGTGGCAAAGTATCGTGCCCCATAACCGCCTGCTGCCTCCACGCCTTTTCTCACTTCTTCCACCAGAATATCCAAATGACCGCTGCCCGGGTGGCTGTCGCCAAACGTGCTCTCGATCATGATCTGCGGTTTCGACAGATCTTCCGGCTTCCATCCGGTCCCGATCCTGAGCGGATCCAGTTCCGGAGCCAGTTGTCTCATTTTTTGACTGATCAGTTCCATAGATACAACCTCCTGTTTTCCCTGTTCCTGCTGAAATGCTGCTTATAATTAATAACCTGATAATCACAATTTACACAAAAAACGATATGATAAGCGCTACCGCAAATCCCACGACGCCGACCAGAGTCTCCATGATCGTCCATGTTTTCAGCGTCGTCTTTTCATCCAGTCCGACCAGAGACTTTACAAGCCAGAAACCGGAATCATTGAAATGCGAACATACCGTCGCACCGCCTGCCACTGCCGCTGTCACGCAGGCAAGATACATGGGGGAATAATCCGCGATCCCCGGCATCGCCGCAATAATACCTGCCGCCATCGTCATTGCCACTGTTGCGGACCCTACACAGATCCTGACCATAGCCGCCACCAGGAACGCAACCAGTACCATCGGAAGGTTTGCCGATGCCACCGCGTTGCCGATCACATCTCCGAGTCCCGAATATTGAAGCATGTAACGCAGCACGCCGCCGCAGGCTGTTACAAGGAGAATCAGGCCTGTCGGTTCAAGTGATTTCGTCATGACCTTTTCCAGTTCAGCTAACGTATAGCCATGTTTTGTCCCCAGCAGGAACATTGCCGCCAGAGTGGCAAGAAGCAACGCCATAAACGGCTGGCCTAAAAAGCTTAATACGGGTTCTACACCGGACAGCGCCGGGATCACCCCTGCCAGAGATTTCAAGACAATGAGCACGAGCGGGATCAGAATGATGCCGACCACCGTTCCAAAGCCCGGAAGTTTTGATTCGTCAAAGTCTTCCTGATTCGCAACATGCTCCGGAACCGGAACATCATATTTCCTGCCGCAGACAGCGCCCCAGATGGGTCCTGCCACAATCATTGCGCAGACACCGCAAAAAACGCCCACCAGAATAACCCAGCCAAGATCAACATTCAGCATGGTTGCAACCAGTACCGGCCCCGGTGTCGGCGGTATATACGCATGCCCGACCGCAAGACCGGCAAGCAGCGGAACCGCATAAAACAGTGATGATCTTCTTGTTCTCTTTGCAAGGGAAAATGCCAGCGGGATCAGGATGATCAGTCCTGCATCGAAAAAGACAGGCATCGCGATGACAAGTCCCGTGATGCCGAGCGCCCACGCCGCCTTTTTATCCCCAAACCGCTTCACCATCGTGACTGCAAGCGTCTGTGCACCGCCTGAGGCTTCCAATATGGCCCCGAACATGGAGCCGAGTCCTACTAAAAGCGCGATTCCCTGCAGTGTATTGCCAATTCCATCATTAACTGCCGTTACAATATCCCCAAAGGACATCCCCGCGATCAGTCCGATCGTAACTGCCCCGATCAGGATCGAAAGCATTGCATGAATCTTAAATTTAATGATTAACAGTAAAAGTATCGCAAGTCCTATCAATGCCGCTATGATAAGTCTTGTAGAGTCGAGAGCTGCCGTTTCTCCCATTATCATATCCTCCTTCAACATTTTTTGAATTCGTCATATACGTATGACGTCCGATGTATGCTGATTAATTATACTATTTTGTGCATTTTGTTTCAATACATCTGATGTATTTCCCGAACTTTCTCCAAATAGCACAAAAAATGGAGGTTTTCTTTTGAAATATCATGTTTTTATTGTGCAGTTTAACTATATCAGGCATTTTCTCAACGGTCAGCTTTGGCTTGCGCCGTCATTTTCAGGATCTCTCTCATTCCCTTTTCGTATGATCTCTTCTTTCATCTTGATTAACATCTGACGATTGTAGGTCAGATGCATGATCATAGCGCACCTTGCTCCGACAGAATCCCCTTTGTCGATTGCTTCCTGAACGGCCCGGTGCGTCTGGATCGTCTCTTCCATCAGCTTACGGTGCGTCAGATTGACGAAAGTCGCCACTGCAGTCTGAATAATGGGAAGAAGCTGTTCCACGACACGGTTCCTGCTGCACCGCGCAATGCAGGTATGAAATTCCACGTCCATTTTCGTGTGGTCTTTTCCGGCCAGATACAGCTCTTCTGTCTTATCACAGAGTCTCTTCAGTTCTTCTTTTTCTTCCGGCGATGCATACTCGCTCGCAAGAGCGGCAATTTCCGGCTCCAGCATCAGGCGCACCTCGAAAAGTTCCAGCGCAAGCTTATATTTATCCGTAAATTTTTCCAGTCCCAGCGGATCGTTTTCCGCACCGCTTGTACTGACCACATATGTGCCGGACCCTCTGCGCACTTCCAGGATTCCCTTTGTCGCCAGACTTTTTACCGCTTCCCGTATCGTACTCCTTCCAACGCCGAAGCGCTGTGCAAGCTCGTATTCGTTGGGAATCTTTTCTCCGATGCCGACAGGCTCCTGCAGAATATAGTTCATCAATTCCTGCTCGATCTGCGGCGCAAGCAGTTTTTGGTTCATTTTTTCTATCTGATACATATCTGCTCCTTTTTATGTTTATGTATTTTCCGCATATTTATACACTGTCTGATTCGTCTGTTTTACATAAGACATCATACCATTTTAAGAGGCTGTTTTCAATCATTCCCATCTTTTCAGATTATATAAAATATATAAAAAAACTTAAAAGTATATAAAACAGCTTTCAGGGGAATTGACAGTGCCGCTTTTAAAACGTATCATAGATTTTGATACAAAAAAAGAACCATTCAGATCAGATTCATCAAGGGAAGGAAGTGCTAAAAATTATGTCAACCCAGATGTCTATGCATGGAGAAATCAAAGAACAACACCAGAAAATGAAAGATATGACGCTGAAGGGAAAATTCTCTTATTTCTGGTACTATTACAGGATGCATACTCTCGTCATCCTGTTTGTCACAGCGCTGACCGCTGTATTTATTTACCAGGTCACCCATAATAAAGATTACGCCTTCTACGCTGTGGTAATGAATGCCGATACCAGCCGGATCAATGACGTGGAATGGTGTGACGCGTTTGCCGAGTATGCGCAGATCGATACCGACGAGTTTTCGCTTGCTCTGGACACTTCCTTTATGTATTCTTCCACCGATATCAGTCAGTATTCTATTTCCAGCATGGAAAAGCTGCTGGTGATGGTACAGACCAGACAAATCGATGTGATCACGGCGGATACAGAAGCTTTTGAAAACTATGCGCAGAACGAACTTTTCCTGAATCTGGAGACTGCCCTTCCAAAAGACGTTTTGGAAAAGTATAAAGACTACTTATATTATACGGATGCGTCCACTTTCGGCGCCAGTGACGCTGCGTACGAGGCCGGGACAGAACCGCCGGATCCGGCACAATATGTCATCGATCATCACGACCCTTCTTCTATGGAAAAACCGGTTCCTGTAGGCATTTATCTCCCGGCGGGAAGCAGGCTGTCGGAAACCGGCTGCTATGAATATCTGGAACTTAATGAAACCACTTATCAGGGCTATCCGTCAGAGGCCGTTCTCGGAATCCCTGTCACATGCGAACATTTAGATACCGTTCTCCAGTTCCTGTCTTTTCTGGAAGCATAACACTTCCGGAAAAGACAGATCTGCCGCAGAAGCCGTTTTTCGCTCAGCGTCTCACAACAGTTCTTTTAAAAGTCTGTTCACCATACCGGGATCTGCCTTACCTTTCATCGCCTTCATGGTCTGTCCGACGAGAAATCCGAATGCTTTCTCTTTCCCACTATGATAATCGTTCACAGACTGCGGGTTTGCCGCGATGACTTCCGCTGCGGTCCTGCGCAGAGCCCCCTCATCGTTAACAGTCTTCAATCCCTTTTCCTCCACATAATGGGCAGGATCAATGTCCTGTTCAAACATCACCTCAAAAACCTCTTTGGCGACCGCGTTATTGACCGCCTTACTCTCCACAAGCCCGATCAGTTTCGCGAGATTCTCCGGGGAAAAACATAAATCTTCCGCATCCGTTCCTTTCTCTTTCATCAGGCGCATCGTCTCACCCATCAGCCAGTTAGATACTTTCTTGGGCTGCCCGCAGACAGCAACGGTTTCCTCAAACAAATCCGCCATATGCTTTGAACCCGTGATAATATCGATATCATAATCGGGAATCCCGTATTCCGTCTTGTAACGCCGCATCTTTTCGGTGCGGAACTCCGGCTGCTTTGCCCGGATCTGTGACAGCATCTCATCGCTGATCACCACAGGCACAAGGTCAGGATCAGGAAAATAGCGATAATCCTGAGCATCCTCTTTGCTGCGCATCGCATAAGATTCTCCTTTCACGTCGTCCCATCTTCTCGTCTCCTGGATCACGTTTCCTCCCGCTTCCAAAATCTCGATCTGGCGTGCCGCTTCTCCTTCTATGGCTCTGGAGATGGCCTTAAAGGAATTCAGGTTTTTCATCTCGGTTCTGGTGCCAAAATCTGCCGCACCCGCTTCTCTGATAGAAAGGTTGACATCGGCCCGCATAGAGCCTTCCTGCAGTTTGCAGTCCGAGGCACCCAGATACTGGATGATCAGACGCAGCTTCTCCAGACAGGCGATCACCTCTTCAGCGTTTCGCATATCCGGTTCGGATACAATCTCTATCAAAGGCACACCGGAACGGTTATAATCCACCAATGAGCAGTCCTCCCACTCGTCATGGATGAGTTTCCCGGCATCCTCCTCCATATGAATCTCATGAATCCCGATCGTCTTAGTGCCCCCCGCCTCCGTTTCGATCTCCACGCCGCCATTTCGGCAGATCGGCAGATAGAGTTGCGAGATCTGATAGTTCTGTGGATTATCCGGGTAAAAATAATTTTTTCTGTCAAATTTGCCGTATCTGGTAATCTCACAATTCGTAGCAAGTCCGACCGCAACCGCATATTCCAGCACCTGTTTGTTTAAGACCGGTAAAGAACCCGGCATTCCGGTACAGACCGGACAGGTATGTGTATTGGGCGCTCCGCCGAATGCCGTCGAACAGCCGCAGAAAATCTTGGTTTTTGTCGCCAGCTCCACATGTACTTCCAAACCGATGACTGTTTCATATTCTTTTCCCATTTTTTCCTCCATTCCCAGGCATCCCAAATTCCCCTCTTGCTTTTTCGTATGCATAGGCCGTCTGTATCAGTTTCTTTTCCTGAAAACAGTCTGCGATAAACTGTACTCCGATCGGAAGCCCTTCCTTATTTTTTCCGCAGGGAACGCTGATGCCCGGTGCTCCGGCAAGGTTGACGGCGATTGTATAAATATCTCCCAGATACATCCTGATGGGATCGACAAGGCTCTCTCCGATTCCGGGCGCCGCAGCGGGTGCCACAGGCCCCAGGATGATATCATATTTTGCAAACGCCTCGTCAAATGCCTTCCTGATCAGTGCCTTCACCTTCAGCGCTTTGAGATAATAGGCATCGTAATAACCGGAACTCAATACAAAAGATCCCAGCATGATACGCCGTTTTACTTCCTCTCCAAAGCCTTCGGAGCGGGTTTTTCTGTACATGTTGTGGAGTCCTTCATAGTCCTTTGTCCTGTAGCCATACTTGATGCCGTCAAAGCGTTCCAGATTGGAACTGGCCTCAGCCGCCGCGATCGTGTAATAAGCCGGTATCGCATAATCCACAAGACTTAAATCGAACCATTCCACTATGGCACCTTTTTCTTCCAGCATTTTGGCCGCCTGAAGGACGGCGTCTTTCACTTCCTGATCCAGCCCCTCCCCAAAATAGTCTCTGGGAATGCCGATTCTCATCCCCGCCGCATCATCGACCAGTGCGGCCATATAATCCGTCTCCTTCACCGACGCAGAAGTGGAATCCTTCTCGTCATGTGATACGATCGTCTCCAAAACCGCCGCGCAGTCCGTAACGTCCTTTGCAAGCGGCCCGATCTGATCTAAAGAAGATCCGTAAGCGATCAGTCCATAGCGGGATACGGTCCCGTAAGTGGGTTTCATGCCGACCACGCCGCAGAAGGCGGCCGGCTGTCTGATCGATCCCCCGGTGTCGGAGCCAAGCGCATAGAAGCATTCTCCGGCCGCAACAGCTGCCGCCGATCCGCCGGAGGAACCTCCCGGCACATGGGCCGGGTTCCATGGATTCCTCGTGGCACCAAACGCCGATGTCTCTGTGGTCGATCCCATGGCAAACTCATCCATATTAGTCTTTCCAAGCATGACCGCCCCGGCCTTTTGCAGATTCAGGACTGCCTGCGCGGAATAAGGCGGCACAAAATTACGCAGTATCCTTGAAGCGCAGGTAGTACGCATCCCCTGGGTGCAGATATTGTCTTTCACCGCCATCGGCACGCCGGCGAGCGGCCCGTTCAGCTTTCCGGCCTCAATCTCCCGCTGGACTTCCTGTGCACGCGCGAGTGCACTTTTTTTATCAATCGTCACATAGCAGTGGAAGCGTTCTTCTTTCTCCTCAATCTGTGAAAACGATTCCTGTACCGCCTCCACTGCTGTTGTTCTTCCCTGTTTGATCGCTGCAGAAAGCTCTGCCGCAGTCATTGTAAGCAGACTCATCTTTCTCCTTGCTCCTTTCCTGACAGAAGTCTTATCGGTAATCGTTCTATACGATCGTCCGCGGAACCATGAACATCCCGTCTTTTTGTTCCGGTGCATTTGCCAATAACTGTTCTCTTATGTCAGAGTTTGTCACAATATCTTCGCGAAATACATTCTGTACCGGGAACACATGAGACATCGGTTCCACACCATCCGTGTCCAGTTCGTTCAGTTTATCGATATAATCCAGCATGCGCCCCATCTCGCTTTTCGCCCGCTCCCTTTCTTCCTCAGAAAGCTCCAGTTTCGCCAGAAGTCCTACATAATCGATCGTTTCATCCGTGATCACATTTGCCATATTGACCCCTTTTCCTTTCTCATGATTTTATTTTACTTCCACGTTATCTTATCTTAATATGCGCTTCCCTGAGCTGCTGCTCCGTCACATCATTCGGCGCGCCGCACATAAAGTCCTGTGCGGTCCCGCTCATCGGAAAGGCAATGACTTCTCTGATGTTCTCTTCTCCCCGCAGCAGCATGATCATGCGGTCGATCCCCGGCGCCATCCCCGCATGCGGCGGCGCACCAAACTGGAAAGCATTGTATAGCGCTCCGAATTTATTTTTCAGCGTCTCCTCATCATATCCGGCGATCGCGAAGGCTTTGACCATAATGTCCATATCGTGGTTACGGACAGCGCCGGAAGAAAGTTCCACACCATTGCACACAATATCATACTGATAAGCAAGGATTTCCAACGGGTCTTTCGTCTCTAATGCTTCCAGACCGCCCTGCGGCATGGAAAACGGGTTGTGCGTAAATTCGATCCGCTTCGTCTCCGGACTGTATTCATACATCGGGAAATCATTCACATAGCAGAAGCGGAACGCATTTTTTTCAAGCAGATCGAGCTTTGTGCCCAGCTCCGTGCGCAGCTGTCCCGCGTAGTACGCCGCCCGCGCTTCCTTATCCGCAATGAAAAAGATCGTATCCCCGGCGGACAATCCGGCTTTCGCCGCAAGCTCCCCTTTCTTCTCTTCCGGAATAAATTTGTCGATCGGTCCTTTATAGGCCAGATCCTGCTCCACTTCAAGATAACCGAGTCCGCCCATTCCCATATCTGTCGCGAACTTTAACAGTTTTTCATGGAACCCTTTGGACATCTCCTCATGGACTTTAATCGCCCTGACTGTCCTGTTATGGAAGGGTTTAAACTCACATTCCTGAAAAAATGCTGTCAAATCAATAATTCTCAGCGGATTCCTCAGATCCGGTTTATCCGTTCCAAACTCCAGCACAGCCTGTTTGTAACTGATCACAGGATAAGGCGCTTTCGTCACCGCATACCCTTGCGGCGCAAATTTTTCAAATGTTTCCGACAGCACTTCCTCTCCGACCCGAAAGACATCCTCCTGTGCCGCAAAGCTCATCTCGAAATCCAGCTGATAAAACTCTCCCGGCGAACGGTCGGCACGCGCGTCCTCATCACGAAAACATGGTGCGATCTGGAAATACCTGTCAAAGCCCGACACCATCAAGAGCTGTTTGTATTGCTGCGGCGCCTGCGGCAGGGCATAAAATTTTCCCTTATGTTTTCTGGACGGCACGATATAGTCTCTTGCACCCTCCGGGGAGGAGGCGCACAGAATCGGCGTCTGAATTTCCAGAAATCCCATCTCCGTCATTTTTTCCCGCAGAAAGCTTATGACTTTAGAACGAAAGATAATCGCATCCTTTACTTTTTTGTTCCGCAGATCCAGATAACGATATTTCAGTCTGACCTCTTCTCTCGTCTCTTTCGAAGTCATGACCTCAAACGGAAGCTGTCTGTACACTTTGCCGAGTATCTCCACCTTGTGTGCCTCCAGTTCGATCGTTCCGGTCAGAATTTTGGGGTTGTAAGTTTCCTCATCCCTTTTTTCGATCGCGCCTTCCATCGAAACACACATTTCTTTCGACAAACCGTTTAGCAGAGAGGGATCACGCATGACGACCTGTAAAACGCCGTACATATCCCGCAGATCGACGAAAGAAACCCCGCCGTGATCTCTGATGTTTTCTACCCATCCGGCCACTCTCAATTCTCTGCCGATATCGTCCTCTCCAATCTGCTGTAACGTCACTTCTCTGTAAATTTTGCCCGTTTTCATGTCTTTTTTGCCCCTTTCCTGTTTACATTTTCTGCGATTCCGGGACAGTTCAAAATACGAAAAAAAGTCCCGGAATACATTTTGTATTCCGGGACGGATAAATTCTTTACCCGCGGTACCACCCGCCTTGACAGGCCGCCATCTCCAACAAGATGTTTTACCGCCCTGCCCACTCTGACGCTTAACGCGCGCAACGTATTATCCTGGCACAGCCCGATCCGGCGCTGTGGTTCAGATAATCTGCTCCGGAGTGTTCCCGATCCTCAGTTCCCACAAACAGCGCTCTCAGTCGGTGACGCCGTATTCCTGTCGCTTTTCCTGAAGTGAGTCTCCTTCATCGCATTTCTTTGATCTACTCCATGTATACCATAGTATCAGACAATTTGCAAGCATTTTTTATTCGTTTCTTATCATTTTTCTCACCAGATAATAGAATTCATCTTTATATTCATCCCGACGCAGATCCATCCCGGCCAGTCTTTCCAGAACCTTCTCCATCGACGCATCTCCTTTGTAGGAGCTGTCGCTCACTGCCAGCCCGAACTCTGCCACCGCCATGGCAAACTGCATGTCTTCTCCGGGTGTTCCGGTATAATGTGATTTGTCGACCGGGCAGGAAAGCAGAAGGCTCTTCGCCGTTCCCGGCTCTTTATACCGGATATTGACTGTAAACCATTCTTCATCCGGTAGTTCCTCCGTCCTGGCATATTTCAGGGCGGTGCCGGAATAAGTTGCCGCCTCATCCACCGTCACGATTTCATAGAGTGCCGTCACTGTATGTCCTGCACCGATTTCCCCGGCATCTTTCGTATCATCTGCAAAATCCTGCTCCGACAGCCTCCTGTTCTCGTATCCGATCAGCCGGTATCCCGCCACGACAGCCGGATTAAATTCAACCTGAAACTTGACGTCTTCCGCAACTGTCACAAGCGAGGCCCCCATCTGTTCTACAAGCACTTTTTTCGCCTCGGATAAAGAATCAATATACGCATAATTCCCATTTCCCTTATCGGCCAACAGTTCCATTTTATTGTCCTTGAGATTCCCGGTCCCAAAACCAAGCACGGAAAGATATACCCCCGTCTCTTTTTCTCTTGTGATCAGCGCCTCCAATTCTTCCTCTGTTGTCAGGCCGACATTCAGGTCGCCGTCCGTCGCGAGAATCACTCTGTTGTTGCCGCCCTCCACAAAGTATCGTTCGGCGATCTGATAAGCAGTCACTATCCCATCGCTTCCCGCCGTAGAGCCTCCGGCCTCCAAAGCATTCACCGACCCGGTGATCTTTTTATGTTCCGCACCGCTTACCCCTTCCATAATGATCCTGTCTTCCCCGGCATAGACCACAATGGATACCGTATCGTCGGCACGCAGATTCTCTGTCAGCATGGAAAAAGATTTCTGCAAAAGAGGCAGTTTATCGTCCGCATACATGGAACCCGAAACATCCAGCAAAAAGACAAGGTTGCAGGCAGGCGCCTCCTCAAAATCAATCGCTTCGGTCTTTAACCCGATCATGGCAATCTTTGCAGCAGCGTTCCAGGGACAGTCAGCGATCTGTGTCGTAACGCCAAAAGGTTCCCCATTCTCCGGCAGGGCATGATCATACTGGAAATAATTGATCAGTTCCTCGATCCTGACCGCCCCATCCGGAATGTCGTCTATACGATAGCCGTCCTCGATCATCCTGCGCAGATTGCTGTAAGAGGCCGTATCCACATCTGCAGAAAACGTGGAAAGCGGATTGATCGCTACCGCTGCAAATCCCGTTTCCTCCATGGCACGGTATTCCTCACTGTTGGTTTCCGGAAGGCTTTCACACCACTCGCCGCCATCCACGCTGCCATCAAACCCTTCATACGTGGTCTCCGCCTCCGTTGCGCTCCATTCTATGTATTCACTTTCTGCCGCTGCCCCGCCGCTTCGTGCAGTATCACTACGCGCACGGCCGCACCCTGTAAGCATGACGCCCGCCGTGATCACCCATATGCTCCCCAATAAATATCGTCTCATCTCATTTTTCATCATAATCCCCCCTGTCCTTCCGGATTGTCCATGATTCCGATAAACAGCGGAAGTTCCCGCTCCATATCCATTATCAGATAGAGAAACGGTCTGTCGAAAAACACTTCAACCGGTTCTTCGATCTCCAGCGCACAGCCTTCCGCCATAGCAACTTCCGTGGCGGCAGCCGCCTCCGTTCCCTTTTCATCCACGATGATTTTCGCTTTCTGGCGCACCAGACTGATATAGAGGTTTCCACCGTCCGGCGTATTTCCAATCGGCGTAAAGTCTGCCTTTTCGACATCAAAGGCGCTCTGCAGCCCCATATTGCAAAGGCTCTCGTTTAATTTCTGATCGAATGTGATCTCCATTTTGGGAAGCTTTGTGCTGACGAGTGTGCTGCTTCGGTCTGCGAGGAGCTTCTGTATTGTCTCTCCGTTCAGGCTGTCGTAAATGTCCCTGATCTGTACAGTCTGCTCCCTGGGCTTTATGGCCGCGAAAGCAAAGCGCCCGGAGCCATTCTCCGGATCAAGATAAGGCAGTACCAGCCCCTGTACAAGATCATTTTCAATATAATCAGCATCAAACGCATATTTGTGCATCATGTCCACTTCGACGCCGCTCCCGTCCGCCAGTGTAAAAGTATCCTGATATGTCTGGTGAGACTCAAATTCATCCTTCCACTGTGCCTTAAAATACAGGGTATTAAACAGCACGAGACAGGCATCTTCGGAAAACGGTTCCTCTACCATTTGATCGATCAGACCGTTCGTATTTTTTTCTATCCAGTCGTTCATGCTCTGTACCGTCTCTGCCGAAGTCAGATCCGCCTGATACGCCTGTGCATCCAGAAAAGAAGTAATCTCCGTAAGCCACTCCTCTTTTACCTGAAAACGTTCATCCAGCCATGCCGAATTTGCAGGCGATATCTGCTGTACCTCGGATGCGGCGCAAAGCGTATTCATCAGGTCATCGGCCATGACCGTCATATCATCCCCTAAGAGCGTTTCGAACTCTTTCCTTGTCGTCCCGTCCGATCCGATTCCCGCCATAGAAAGCGCAAGATACACCGAAACCGGAGACAGGACTGGATTTTCTTTTTCCATATTCTGTTCAAAAAAACGATACGCGAACGCAGTTACAGAATCGTAAGAATTGAACGCATAATCAATACAGATTGTGGGAAGTTCTCCGTCCGTCAGGTTTTTAACGCCGGATTTCTCCTTTTCATAGCACCCACACAGTGAAAGCGCCAGCAGTCCGATCGATGCTGCTATTACGAATTGTTTCAGATTTTTCATGATCTCTCCTCCCGTCCTTTTTCATCCTGTTTTAAACGCTGTTATAAAAGATACGGATGGAGAGATCTGTTTTTATGGAATAATTTTGAATTATTTTAATTTTATTAATTTTTTTATTTTGCCGCTGTCACAAGGATAAACTTTGCTGTCTGCTGCGATAAACCGTTCTCCTCCTGTCCATCCGCCTCATGGCGCAGAGACACTTCATAGCACTCGCCCTCTTTGAGCCTTTTTTCTTCCCGCGGTGCAAAGCGCACATCATACTGCGTCTCACCATCATCTGTTATCTCTATCTCAGCGCCCTCTTTCAATACCGCTTCGTCATCCGACTGCAAGATCAGCGCCCTGTAAAAATTCTCTCCGTCAATCGTCTCTGCTTCCAGGATCTGCACAGTAATCCCCTGCAGAAGCTGCCCGTCCAAAGAGCCTCCTTCCTCCTGCCCGGCAGCTTCCGTCTCCTGCATTTCGTCGGCCAGTACCGCACTCTCCGTCAGGTTTTCTGACTGCTCCGCAGCCGTATCCGACTCGTCAGCCGCCGCAATACCGCCTGCCGCATCTGCACCATCGGCTTTTGCACAGCCATCCGCCGCACCGGATTCCGCCGCCGCTTCCTCTGTCACTTCCGCCGCCGCATCCCCCGTTGCTGCGAAATCATTTCTCCCCTGTGGATCGATGAATCCGGTTTGCATGACCAGTACGGGGAGTACGACTGCCAGACACAGACAGGCCGCCGCAACAGGCGCCCATTTTCGCCAGGTAACAATGAACGCGGCGTTTTTTTTCTTTTCCGGAAGTCCGGCTTCGATCCGGTCCCACAGATTCGGTATTTCATTTTGCTGTAGTGACTTTAGTTCCTGACTAAAATCCCGTTCCATAGCCACACCTCCTTAATTTTTTCACCGCATTTTGATACTTCCAGGTCACTGTTCCCATCGGCATCTGCAACGACTGTGCAATCTCCCGGAACGTCATTTCACCCAGTACTTTCCGGTACATGATCTGCCTCTCACTCTCATCCAGTATCGCGAGTGCCTCCTTCACCGTCACGTCCGCCAGCACCTTACGTTCTACAGGGCTTTCCTGATCCGCCGTCTCATGATCCGGGCATACAGGCGCCGCCTCCCCGGCAGCTTCACTTACCTCTTCCCGCCCATACTTTCTCAGATGATCGACCGCCATATTCCGCGCAATTGTCGTGATCCATGCTTTATGTCCCCTCCCGCTTTGAAAGGAGTCCGCCTTATCCCACAGCCTGATAAAAAATTCGCTGGCCACATCTTCCGCATTCTCTTTACTGTGCAGGATATCCTTTACGATCGTATAGATCAGTCCGATATACGCTTCATAAATATCCTGCAGACCGTTTTTGTCTCCCCGCCGTATTTTCCTCATAGCGGCTTCAAATTGCTTATCCGTCATAAATAATCCTCTCCAAAAGAAAAAGTATTCCTATCATGTTCCGGATAAGAATACTTTTCAGTGAACGAAAGCCAGTCTGAGCTGACAACTGCAGTCAGGCTTTTATAACGGTTTGAACGCATTCATCAATGCGTCTGCATTTTCTTTCTGCGCATCTGTGTAGGACAGAATGAAACAGATCACTCTGCCGTCTTTATCTGCAATATAGTAGCTCTGGTTTAAAGCCTGATCGCCAAAATTGATAGAAACTGCATACTCCAGGCAGTCGATCCCGCCAACGCTTGTGTTGGTGACATCTTTCCACTCTACTTCGGCATCGGCATACATCACATCCATCTGTGCCTTTAAAGCGTCTCCGTATTCGCTGGCAGAAGCGTTGTTTTTCTCTACTACAAGATTCAGATTCGGATCACCCGCATTGTTATCCTGGGGAAGATAGGTCATCATCTCATATACGGTCGTCAGTTTTGCATAGTCAATAAATTTCTGTGCATCGTCTTCGTAAATCAGTTCGCCGCCGGCTAAAAGAAGCGCGTCCAGTTCCTCCTCCGATGCCATAATAAACCCTTCGGGTGCATCGTAACGGACTCCAAGCCATGCGCTCTCAAAGTTGTTGCCATCAACCGTTCCTTTCTCATAAGCACCGGATGCCTCTTCTTCCTGATCCTCAGCGCTCTCTTCCGGCTCAGCCTCCGCTTCCTCATCTTTGGATGCATCTGCTTCCGGCTCGGCCTCCGCTTCTGTTTCTGACTCGGCCTCTGTGTTGTCTTGAGCCTCGGTGTTCTCTTCGGTCTCTGTGCTCTCTTCGGTCTCCGTACTGGTTTCAGTACTCGTATCCGCTTTTGTCTCTGCCGCGTCTTTTCCGCATGCTGTTGCAGACAGCATCATCGCTGCCATTAAGACAGCCGCCAAACTTTTTCTCTTCATAATCTTACCTCTCCCTCTAAAACCGCCTGCTTTTTCTCCCAAACAGGCCGTTTTCTAAAATAAATATGAGGTTTCCGTTATTTAGAAACCTCACATATCGTATCACTGCCTTATAGCTTTGTCAAGCGGTCTACCGCTTCTACCGTATTTTCGTAACTTCCAAATGCTGTCAGACGGAAATAAGTCTCCCCGCTCGGTCCGAAACCGGATCCGGGTGTTCCTACGACATTTGCATGTTCCAGCAGATGATCAAAAAACTCCCAGCTCGTCATGCCGTTTGGCGCTTTTAACCAGATATAGGGTGCATTCACGCCGCCCGAAACATGGTACCCGGCAGATTTAAGCCCCTTCAAAATATAAGCCGCATTGTTCATATAATAAGCGACCAGTTCCTTGGTCTCCTTTTTGCCGGCTTCGCTGTAGACTGCCTCGCCGGCACGCTGGATAATGTAAGGCGCACCATTATATTTGGTTCCGTGGCGTCTCGCCCACAGAGCATGCAGCGCAACGTCTCCCACCTTCAGTTCCTTAGGGACCACTGTAAATCCAAGGCGTACACCGGTAAAGCCCGCATTCTTGGAAAAAGAGCGCAGTTCAATCGCACAGGTTGTCGCCCCCTCACATTCATAAATGGTATGCGGCACATCTTTTTCGGAAATATAAGCCTCATAAGCCGCGTCATAAATGATCACGGAGCCGTTCTTATTGGCGTAATCCACCCATTCCTGCAGCTGCGCCTTTGTCACGGTAGAACCTGTCGGGTTATTCGGAAAACACAGATAGATCAGATCCGGAACTTCTTTTGGCAGCTCCGGCGCAAAATTGTTCTGCTCCGTGCACGGCATATAGATGACATCGCTCCAGTTGCCTGTCCCTGCATCGTAGGTGCCCGTCCTTCCCGCCATCACGTTGGTGTCCACATAAACCGGATAAACCGGATCACACACCGCAATCTTATTGTCCGTACTGAAAATTTCCTGAATGTTGCCGGAATCACACTTTGCACCGTCGGAGACAAAGATCTCATCCGCCGCAATGCTGCATCCTCTCGCCTGATAATCATTCTCCGCAATCGCCGTTCTCAAAAATTCATACCCCAGATCCGGTGCATATCCGTGAAACGTACTGGCATCCGCCATTTCATCCACGGCGCTGTGAAGTGCACGGATCACAGCAGGTGATAAAGGCTGTGTCACATCTCCGATCCCCAGCCGGATGATCTTCTTATCCGGATTCGCCGCCGCATAGGCGTTTACTTTCTTACCGATCATGGAAAAAAGATAACTGCCGGGCAGCTTCAAAAAGTTGTCATTTACTTTCACCATTTCCTTAACTATGCCTCCTGTCCGCCTGCGGACTGCGCGCCGCAGAACCCTTTTTTATTCGTGCGCAAACTCACCCTCAAAGACAGTCGCGGCAGGTCCTGTCATATAGATCAGATCTGCCTCTTTGTCCCAGGTGATCACGATTTCTCCTCCTAATAGTTTAACAGTAACCGTCTCATCCGTCAAACCATTTAAAATACAGGCCGCCACCGTAGCGCAGCACCCGGTCCCGCAGGCAAAGGTTTCGCCGGTCCCCCGCTCCCACACACGCATCTGCACATGCTGTCTGTCCAAAACCTTCACAAATTCCGTGTTTATTTTCCTGGGAAATCGCTCGTGCGTCTCAAAATACGGCCCGATCTTCTCAATCTCCAAATGTTCTACATCGTCCACAAAGACAACCGCATGGGGATTTCCCATTGACACACATGTCATTCGATATTCTTTCCCCTGTACGGTGATCGGTTCATCGACTACTCTGCCGCTGTCGGAATCGGTAATCACAGGAATCTTTTCCGGCTGCAGCTGCGGCGCTCCCATGTTGACTTTCACGCTGTCGACTTTGCCGTCTTTTAGAAACAACTCCAGATATTTTATCTGGCCATAACTCACAATGCTGATACTGGTCTGGTCCGTGAGGCCTTTGTCATAGACATATTTGCCCACACAGCGTATCCCGTTTCCGCACATTTCCGCCCTGCTGCCGTCAGCATTATACATTTCCATCTCAAAATCCGCTTCCTTTGCCGGATTAATAAAGATCGCGCCATCGCCGCCGATTCCGAAGTGTCGGTCGCTGATCCTTTTTACAAGCGCCGGTTTTTCCTCCTGTGCGATCTGCTCTGTGAATCCGTTGATATAAATATAGTCGTTGCCGCAGCCGTGCATTTTCGTAAATTTCATAGGATATCCCTGCCTTTCCCGTTCATATTTGGGGACTTTTATATTATTATACTATAACCTGCGCATCCATAAAGCACAGTAAATGCACATTGCTATGTAGAAAGTGCTATGACGGATCACACCTTCTTCATCATCAGGACCATCCGGGCAGTTTCGGTCAAATTGGCGCCGCTGTCCATGCTGCACTTCTGAAGATAGCGGTGCGCTTCTGCCTCTGTCATATTGTTCCTGCTCATGAGCAGCGCTTTGGCCTCCCCTATCAGCAGACGTTCTGTCTCATCCCTGCACTTTGGTCTTTGTTTTTCTTTCCTCCGCCTTCTGGCAAGCGCCTGGCACATCATAGCCAGCGTACCAGTCAGGTCGTGCACGCTAAGCGGCATGGAAAGACAGACAATGTTGTTATCGAGGCAGTCGTCCAATACATGCTGCGAAGCCACCAACAGCATATCGGTCCCGTCAGGCAGGCAGTCGTGTAATTCCGCATAGAACATATCCGTCAGCTTATAGCCGCAGATCACGATCCCGCCGCTCCATTCGTCAATCTGATTCAGCACCTGTGCGCCCGTGGTACAGACGCCGCTCACAGAAAATCCGTTTTTGATCAGGATACTGCGAATCCCCTTCGCTTCCTCCAGTTTGGGCAGCGCTACAATGATATTGATCACACGCTCACCTCCTTACGCACTGTCTTAATTCCCATCCTTAAAACTGATTGAGATACTCTCTGATCTCCCATTCCGTCACCTGAGCGCGGTAACGCCGCCATTCTTCTTTTTTGGCGGTGATGTATTTGGCATACGTATGATCGCCCAGCACTTCTCTGATCAGTTCGTCCTGTTCCATGTCATAGACCGCCTCGATCAGCGTACCCGGTATCTCTTCGATACAGCATGCTTTCTTTTGTTCGTCACTCATCTCGAAAATGTTACAGTCAACACTCTGCGGCGGCATGATCTGTCTGACGATTCCGTCAAGCCCTGCCCGCAGACAGACTGCCAAGGCCAGATACGGATTGGCCGCCGGATCCGGACAGCGCAGTTCGATCCTCGTTCCGGCCCCGCGGGAAGCGGGTATTCTGATGAGCGGGCTTCTGTTGGTCGCACTCCACGCGATATAGACCGGCGCTTCGTAACCCGGCACCAGTCTTTTATAGGAATTGACAAGCGGATTGGTGATCGCAGTCATGCCTTTCATATGCTTCATGATCCCGCCGATAAAATAATAGGCTTCTTTGCTCAAACCCAGTTTATCGCTCTGGTCTGCAAAAATATTCTTTCCGTCTTTTGAAAGCGACATATTAATATGCATACCGGAACCGTTCACGCCATATCTGGGCTTTGGCATAAATGTCGCGTGCAGTCCGTGCCTTTTGGCGATCGTTTTCACCGCCAGTTTAAACGTCATAATGTTGTCCGCTGTGGCCAGCGCCTCGTCATAGCGGAAATCAATCTCATGCTGTGCGGGCGCCACTTCATGATGAGATGCCTCAACGACAAACCCCATATCCTCCAGTGTCAGAACCATATCCCGCCTTGCGTTTTCGCCAAAATCAACAGGCCCCAGATCAAAATATCCCGCCTGCTCATGTGTGTTTGTCGTAGGCATCGCATTTTCGTCCGTATGAAACAGGAAGAATTCACATTCCGGTCCCACTTCGAAAACATAGCCCAGATCGGCCGCTTCTTTGATCGCACGCTTTAAAATATAGCGGGGGTCTCCCTCAAAAGGCTCCCCGCCCGGACGGTAAACGTCACAGATCATCCGCGCCACCTTGCCCTGCTGCGGCCTCCATGGAAAAATCTCAAATGTGCCCAGATCCGGGTGAAGATACATATCGGACTCCTCGATCCGCGCAAACCCTTCTATGGAAGACCCGTCAAACATACATTCATTGTTCAATGCTCTCTCCAGCTGGCTCACTGTGACCGCCACGTTTTTCAGATTGCCGAAAATATCGGTAAACTGTAAACGAATAAATTCCACATCCTCTTCCTCGACCAGACGGACGATATCCTGTTTTGTATAATTTTTCTGCATTTTAACTTACAATCCTTTCTCTGCTTTCCATAATTGAATGCCAACAAAGCAGCCTTTTGCCTTCCTTTACAAAAAAAGACATTCTTATCCAAAAATAAGAACGCCTTTGTCCAGTAACAGAATAACATTACCCCGATATGTTTGTCAATATCCAGTCATATTCTCTCATGCGGTTTCATAAACTGATAAAAAAGATTTTCTATGAGGATATTATTTTATGAGTTCCAAAACCAAAATTGTTGTGCTTCATGTAAAAGAATTGATATACACCGGAATCTTCGCAGTGCTCGGTATTCTTTTCATCATCCTGCTCATTATCATGTTTCTGCCGGGGGATGAGAAAAAAAGCGCAGTCTCCACAATGACGCAGACGACCACCAACACGTATATCCCCGGCGTATACACTACTTCTTTGATCTTAAATGACAATGTTGTGGAAATAGAAGTCACTGTTGATGAAAAAAATATCAATTCCATACGGCTTGTCAATCTGGACGAAGCAGTTACAACGATGTATCCTCTGATCCAGCCTTCTTTTGAAGACCTTGCAAACCAGATCATCACCAACCAGAGTCTGGAAGGAATTACATATCCTGACGACAGCAAGTATACTTCCATGATTCTGCTCAATGCCATTACTGCGTCGTTAGAAAAGGCCGTCGATCAGGACGCGGCAGAAGAGTAAACTGCTGCGCCCGCATCACTGCTTCCTCTGTCCGCCGGACTACAGCTCTTCCACCTGCCCGATCCACAGCTCCCCGCACGCATCAGACGGCATACGCAGATCCCCGCGGGGGGAAAGGGCAACGCTTCCGACCTTGGGGCCGTCGGGCAGGCAGGA
Organism: uncultured Lachnospiraceae bacterium; assembly: GCA_947577185.1. Taxonomy (GTDB): domain Bacteria; phylum Bacillota; class Clostridia; order Lachnospirales; family Lachnospiraceae; genus UBA3282. Next base: position 74,897 of record CANPUE010000004.1, read on the forward strand.
ACGTTTAAATTGCTGGGAAAAGAATCTCCGGTAAAAGACTTTCAGCCATTTCAGGATCACACGATCCTCATACTGCCCGTGAAAAGCGGTCTTCGCAATACGGTAGATTTTCTCCGGCACAAAGCCGCACCGCAGCATGTAATACAGAAAAAAATCATGCAGTTCATAAGGGCCGACCAGATCTTCGGTCTTTTGGGAAATCGTCCCGTCTTTGGGCGGCAGCAGTTCCGGACTGACAGGCGTGTCAAGAATATCCAGCAATATTTTCGTCAGCGATTCGTTGCTGCAGGTATCCGCATAATATTTTACCAGATGCCGCACTAAAGTCTTTGGTACGCCGCTGTTTACACCATACATTGACATATGATCGCCGTTATAGGTGGCCCATCCGAGCGCCAGTTCCGACATGTCTCCGGTTCCGATCACCAGCCCGTTCGTCTGGTTGGCAATATCCATCAGAATCTGTGTCCGCTCTCTTGCCTGTCCGTTCTCATACGTGACATCCTGTTTTTCCATGTCCTGTCCGATATCCCTGAAATGAACCGTCACAGCCTCTTTGATGTCAATCTCCTTTAAGCGCACGCCAAGCGTGTCTGCGAGTTCGCAGGCATTCCGGTAAGTCCTGTCCGTCGTCCCGAAACAGGGCATCGTAACCGCGGTGATCTGATCTCTTTCTATCTGCAGCAGATCAAAGGCACGCACGGTGACCAGCAGGGCAAGTGTGGAGTCAAGACCGCCGGAGAGGCCGATAACCGCCGAACGGCATCCGATATGCTCATACCTTTTTTTCAGGCCAAAAGACTGGATCGACAGGATTTCTTCACACCGCTTTTCCCGTTCTTTCTGATCACGGGGCACAAACGGCATCGTGTCAAACGTCCGCTCCAGACTGGTCTCTTCCTCTTCCAGATGGAAGAACACGGTCCGGTAATCCGCTCTGTCTCCCGTCAGCCAGGTCGTCATCCGCCGCCTCTCATGTGAAAGACGATGGATATCCACGTCCGCATAGAGGATCCCTTCTGTGAACTTTTTCTCCTGCGCCAGAATCTTACCGTTCTCCGCAATCAGATTATGCCCGCCGAAAACCAGATCCTGTGTGGATTCCCCCTCACCCGCCGACGTATAAATATAACCGGCGATCAGTCTTGCGCTGGCCGATTTTACAAGCATTTCCCGGTAAGCGTCCTTCCCGATCGTCTCATTCGAGGCAGAGAGATTGACAAGCAGGCTCGCTCCGGCCAGCGCATGTGCAATGCCCGGTGACTGCGGCACCCAAATGTCCTCACAGATCTCACAGCCGACAGTCAGTCCTTCCATAGAATCCGCCTGCAAAAGAATATTCGTGCCGAAAGGGATCTCCTGATCGTCCCACAAAAACGTCTCCGGCTTCTGATTCCCGGCTGAAAAATGCCTCGTCTCATAAAACTCCGCATAGGCAGGAATATAATATTTCGGAATCATTGCCAGCACCCTGCCGTCCTGAATGACTGCCGCCACATTATAAAGCTTCTGCCCCTTTTGCACCGGCAGACCCACAAAGACAAGCGCGTCACTGCCCTCTGATTCGTCCGCTATGCATCTTAGCTGCTCTTTTGCTCCTTCCAAAAGAAGATCCTGCAGGAACAGATCTCCACAAGTGTATCCGGTCAGGCATAATTCCGGAAAAACAATGATCTTTGCGCCATGTTCCGCAGCTTCCGCCATACGCGCGCAAATCTGTTTTCCGTTGTAAACCGGGTCCGCCACTTTTATCCTGGGCGTTACTGCCGCTGTCTTGACAAATCCATGCTTCATCCTTCATCCCATGCCTTTCTTTCTATTTCCGCTCTGTTTTCAGATTATCCCCTGATGCGTTTCAGTTCCTCCACTGTGAATCCATAGTCTGTATTACAGAAGTGGCAATGCAGAGAAATGTCCTTTCCCTCATCGATCATCTCCTGCAGATCCTGTTTTCCAAGACTGAAAAGTACTTTTTCAACACGCTCTTTCGTACAGCTGCAAAAAAAGCGCACGGGCGTCTGCTCCGTAAACTGCAGCCCCATATCTCCGAGCAGAAACTCCAAAATCTGCTCCGGACTCCTGCCCTCTTCCAACAGGGTCGTCACAGACGGAACCGACGCTATCTTTTCTTCGAGTGTTCTGATCACCTCTTCCTGCGCAAAAGGCATGAGCTGGATCATAAACCCGCCCGCCTGTTTCACCGTATTGTCGCGCTCCATCAAAACGCCCAGCGCCACACAGGAAGGCACCTGCTCCGAAGCGGCGAAATAATAGGTCAGGTCGTCTCCGATCTCCCCGGTCTGCAAAGCCACCTGGGAAGAATACGGATCCTTCATGCCCATGTCTTTGATCACAGTCAGACAGCCGCTGCCGATCACACCGCCCACATCCAGCTTGCCCTGCCCGTTCGGCGGCATCATCGCCTGCGGAACCTGCGCATATCCTTTTACGTTCCCTTTGGAATCCGCCGTCACCGTAAGCCCCTGTACCGGCCCGTCGCCGTTTATCTGTAACGTCAGGATATCTTTATCTCCCTTTAAGGTGCTGCCCATCATGCACGCGCCTGTCATCAGACGGCCAAGCGCCGCCGTTACCACCGGGCTCAGATCATGTCTGGCCCTTGCCTCTTCCGTCAGTTCTCTTGAAGTGACCGCAAACGCACGTATCTGCGCATCTGCCGCTGTCGCCCTCACCAAATAATCTGCCATGCTGTCTCCTGTTCTGATTGACTTATTTAGTCAACTCTTTTGTTCCACTCTGTCGGCATACCATCAAAACCCGTTCACTCTCTGCCGTCACTTCTTTCTGTGTATCCGCATCAAACGACGCGATCAGACAAAGTCCCGCCTCACGGACCAGCGCTTTCATCTGTTCCGGCCGGTAACCGCGCTGATAATGCGTCTCCTGAAACCGTCTGAAAAAATCTTCTTCCTTATCATTTTTCACAAAAACTGTCAAATCATACTCATTAATTTCTTCTTCCGGGTGGTAATAATTCTCCCAGATAAAGCTGCAGTCCTCTCTGTTCTCCGCGATCGTGGCATCCCCGATCACCGTCTCATACTTATAGACCGTGTTAAAATCAAACAGGAACAATCCGTCCGGGTACAGATAATTATTCACGAGCCGGAAGACCGACAACAGATCTTCCTCCGTAAGCAGATAATTCATCGAATCACAGACACTGATCACCGCACCTACTGTTCCATAGAGTTCAAACGCCCGCATATCCTGCTGCAGATAAAGGATATCCATCCCTGACCGCTCTTTTTTATCCATCGCGATCTGCAGCATCCCCTGCGAATTGTCGATCCCGATCATATCATAGCCTTCCGCCGCCAGAAGTTCCGTCAGTGTTCCCGTTCCACAACCAAGATCCAGGATGGAATTCTGTTCCTGCAAAAGCCTGCTGTCAGATGTTTCTTCTTTTTTCTCATAGCGGTGCAGCAGTTTAAGCAAAAATGTGCACCATTTCTCATAGGGCGTATCGTCCATAAATGTATCATAAACACCCGCAAAATCCGTATATGCTTCCATGCTTTTCCGGTTCCTTCCTTTCCTGAACCTGATCTTCTCCAAATTCATGCCCGATATCCAGAGCAGGCCTTACATTCAATACTGCTTTCATCAAAACGCTTCCTGTATCATCTCGATCCCTTTTATCATACCATGGAAACTGTCTGTTTTGGAACCGATTCTCTCTAACGGGAAGAAAAATGCCGCGTATTCCTCAAACGGCTCCTCACTGCCAAGCGTATCTGTCAATTTCCCATTGACATACAGGGCGATCCGGCTGCCTGTCTGCCGCACCATAAGTTCCACCCATTCTCCCTCCGGCAGCGTATAGGCGAAAGAATAATCCCTTCCCTCACGGGAAAAGCCTACCTGTCCGGTTCCTTTCTGCACTGCCTTAAACGCGGTCTGTCCGTATGCCGTGTCCGTCTCAAAGAGAATCTCTTCCGGCGCCGTACTATCCCCGCTCCGGTAAACCTGCATTTTGACGGTATAATCTCCTCCTGTTCCGTATCCGTTACCATAACCGCCCTGATAACCAGTCTCTATAAAATCGCTCCCGCCTTTTAGGGAAACCGGTTCCTCCGGCGCATCCGCCGGCCAGACAAACTTCCCCTCTTCCAGCCGCAGCGACGCATACGGATCGGAATCAGGCGAAATGCCGGACAGGTCCCCCTGCGCCGTCCAGTCTTCGTAAGAGGCGGATACCTCTCCCCACAGTTTTCCGCTTACCACGGTAAGCGGGGCAAAAAAGCGGTCAAATAAGTCCTGCTCACTGATTCCCACATCGAGACTGCCGCACATATCGTTCCATATCATATAGGCCGCGCCCAACATCTGCGGCGAATATGCGGGAATGATCTCTGAATGTTTATGATCGTAAAACCGATTCGCCTCCCAGTTGTGAAAAAGTTCCTCCGCATCCAGATAGTCATAACCGCCGCCCGGAATAATATAGAGATGATTATTCTGCATATTGATCAGAGAATACCCGCTCTCATACATGGAAAGCGGATCCGCCCAAACTGTGCTCCAGAGATTCATCTGCAGCTTCTCAGCCGCCGGGACGGTCGTTCCTTCTATATTACTGAGGCTTCCCCACAACCGTATTGTCTCTATCCCGTTTCCGGTTTCTCCCGTGCTGTTTTCCCGCACGAACGACAGGATTTCATTTAAATACTTTCTATAAGTCTCGCCGTCCCCATAATATTCATCCATGCCGATATTCACGACGGCCGCATCCGCAAAGGCCGTATCAAGAGACTCTTTCCAGATTGTTTTTACAAGTTCCACGGCTTTTTTGTTACTCAGATCAATCTGGTCCACCGCTTCATTGCGCACGGTCAGAGCATATTCCGGGAAAAGCCGGGTGATCGCAAGGGAGTGCGCGGGCGTATCGATCTCCGGCACCACCTGCACGCCGTACGCTTTTGCCGCATTCACAAGCCCTGCAAACTCTTTGGCGGAATAAGCATAATCGGATGAGGTCAGCTTCTCTCCTTTTTCATTTTCGACACTGCTCTCCAGGCGGAACGCACTGTCTGCCGTCATCGCCTCCTCCACGGAAGCCGTGAGACCGCTCGTACTTAAAATCACATTGTCGTTAAGATGAATGCACAGATCGTTCATCTTATACCATGACATATTTTTCATGATCTGATACAGCATCGCCATGGAAACAGGTTTTCTCGCCACATCGATCCCAAAACCCCTCACACTGTACTTGGGATAATCCCGCATCCTGCCCTGCGGCATCGTGCCGTCCTGCGTCTTTAAGATCTGCAGCGCAGTCACCGTTCCCCAGTAAATTCCCTGCTCATCCACTCCTCTTATGACACATCTGTCAGTTATATCGCAGACATATCCCTCAGTGCCAAGCCCGCGCACAATCCCTGCCGCATCTCCCGCTTCTTTTTCCAGATAAAAATCGCCGGCTCTCACATCATGCACGGTTCCCTCCACGACCGCGGCCGGAACATGCATGATCTCCTGATAGCGTTCGGCAAACAGTTCCGCCGTCTGTAACAGTCCCTGATCGCTCACTACGATGCGGGCTTCTTCTCCGGGCCGCCACGTCCCGTCCGCACCGTCCCATTCCGCGATGGCCGGGATCACATCAGGCTTTTGGTTTCCGCCCTGCAGGTCGTCCTTTGCCGCCGGAACCTGAATCGTAAACGCCACTTCCTCCGGCTCTTCTTTCCCTTCCTTATGTTCCAGCAAAAATCCGACCGTTACCTCTTTGTCCTGAATCGTCTCATATACTTCACAGTCCGCACCGATGACCTGTTCATAGTCCGCGCCCTGATACGTGATCTGATACGCTTCCGGTACCTTCGGCACACACAGGTAGCGATTCCCGTCTTTTCCAGTTTCAATGACCGGCTCCTCCAGAAGATAAGAAAGAGGCTTGTCCGCATATACTTCAAATTCATACAGAGATACATTCTGATACAGATTGGAATAGTCCTCCTCAGACTGTGAAACCGCGCTCGTGGTGAGACGCAAAAAACGGACCACGGAAGCTTCCGCAAGCGGGATTTCCTGTCGTTTCGATGCCGGCGCCTGATCAAAGGCCGCGAGCACTTCCCAGTCCTCCCCGTTCAGAGACCCTTCCAGCTGATAGGCCGTCACATTTGTCCTCTCCCACTTTAAGACAACAAAAGAAACTGAAATTTCTTCCGGAAATTCCAGTTCGATATAATGAGAGGCATCCTCCCAGTTATTTTCACTCGACCAGCGGGAAGAGAGCGTCTCGTCGTCCCCGTCGATCGCTCTCTTAGCCGAGAGTTCTTCCGACTCCACACTGTCGCAGGATGCCGTGACGCCTCTGTGCCGTGCAAGGTTTCTGGAGTTTTCGCGCTCATTCATCTCCATCGTGCAAAGCGAAATGAGCACAACCGCCACCGTCATCACGAAGAGTGCCGGCAGGCAGCCCGGCGGCAGTTTTTTCTTCTTTCTTCTCATATTATGAAATCAACGCTCCCAATAATCCATAAGAAACAAATGACATAATGATCGTTGCAATGGCGATACCGATCAGTTCCGCCAGGATCGCTTTCTTGAAATCAATGTCCAGAAGCGCCGCGATCAGAGATCCCGTCCAGGCACCTGTTCCCGGAAGCGGAATGCCGACAAACAGCATAAGCCCCCAGAACTCATATTTTTTGATGGAATCACTCTTGTTCATGGCGCGCGTCTCTAATTTTTCGATGAAAGATTTAAAGAAACTGATCTTTTTGAGCCATTTAAAAATCTGCTTGATAAAAAGCAGGATAAACGGAATCGGGATGATGTTCCCGACGATACAGATCGGAATCGCCGTCGTAATCGAAACATCCAGAAGCTTTGCCACCAAAAGCCCGCCCCTCAGTTCCAGGATCGGAACCATGGAGATAAAAAAGATGACAAACTCCCTTGATACAAACTGCCCCAGTGTATTGGCAAACCAAACCGCTAAACTCTCCATAATTTTATATTCTCCTTAATCATACTAATCCGCGATGTCAAAGCATTTCCGGCAACGACACGCGTTGGAAATCTTACTCACACAATTGCCCGCAGTGACGCAAATAACTTATCCATCTGCTCATCCGTTCCGATGGTAATGCGCAGATAATTGTCAATCCGCGGTTTGTTCCAGTGTCTGACGTAGATATTCCGCTCTTTCAGCCTGTCAAAAATTTCCTGCGCACACTTTTCTTTGTGCGTGGCAAAGATAAAATTGGCACACGACTTTGTAAACGTGAATCCAAGCGCCGTCAGCTCCTTCTCCGCCCGCTCCCTTGTGGCTATGATCTTTCCACAGATCTCTTTAAAATATGCATCGTCTTTTACTGCCTCCGCCCCCAGAATAAGCGCCGGGCGGTTCATGGTATAAGAGTTGACGGAATATTTGACTTCATTTAAATACCGGATGAGCCGCTCATTGCCGATCGCATAACCGATCCTGATTCCTGCCATGGCCCTTGATTTGGAAAATGTCTGGACAATGAGCAGATTATCGTATTTTTCGATCAGGGGAAGCGCGCTCGCACCTCCAAAATCGATGTAAGCCTCATCCACGATGACCACCACATCCCGGTTGGCCGCAATCATCTCCTCCACCGCCTCCAGATCCATCAAAATACCAGTAGGCGCATTGGGATTCGGGAAAATAATACCTCCGTTATCTATTTTATAGTCCTCTTTCCTGATGTGGAAAGAATCATCGAGCGGGCATATCCTGTAGGGAATATGATACAGCTGGGCCCACACATCATAAAAAGAATACGTGATATCCGGGAAAAGAATCGGCTTACCCGAATTAAAAAAGGTCAAAAATGCCATAGACAGTACGTCGTCCGACCCGACGCCGATAAAGATCTGATCTGTCCGCACATGAAAATACTCTGCAAGAAGCTGCGCAAGCGGTGTCTTCTCCGGAAATTCCGGATAAAGGCGCAGATCTTCATATGCCATCCCGGCCATCTTGTTTTTAACCATCGAAGAAGGCGGGTAGGGACATTCATTCGTGTTTAATTTAATCACATCCTTTTGCCCCGGCTGTTCCCCCGGCACATAAGGCACTACTCTTCTGACGTTCTCTTCCCAGTTCATCGTTTCTCGTCATGCTCCTTTCAGACTTCTTTCACTCCGCTTTCCACTGTTTTGCCAGTTCTCCATACTGCCTCTCCTGCTCCTGATCCCCCATGAGCCGGTAGCACTCGGCAAGCTTAGTAAGCGGAACATCCCCACTACTATGTATATTAAGGATACTCTCTGTTTCATACGCGGCATTATAAAACCAGATCACGGCTTCGTCCAGATCCCGCTGTTCCAGAAAAAATTCTCCCAATTCACAGCAGATTTCCGCACAGCCGTCACAGGCAACCACTTTCAAAGCATATTTGAAAAAGACCGCCGTATCTTTTCTGATCCGCGCCGCCCGCGCCGCCACACAGGCCGCCTCCTTCGTCTCATCCAAAGAGCGTTCTATATCCATGCAGGATGCCTCGAAAAAAGGCGCCGCTGCCAGAAAATCCGCATCTTCCCCTGAAATAAAAAGTTCTTTCGCATAAAGATTGTGAAGCCGTTTCGACAGACGGTATCCCGATGCTGTCATTCTGGCAAAAGACGACAGATCCCTGTCCTTATGATTGCTCTCCGGCTTATGACAGATCGCAATCTCACTGTCGTATATAACCGGCTCCAGAATTACCTGTTCATGAATCGGTTCCATCCAGGTAAAAGTCCGCAGACGCTTAAACAGTTTCGGACGCAGTTCCTTATCATAATTATAGATCGTGCCAAAATCCAGTTGGTTGGCATAATACATCTGTACGATGTCAATCTCCTGTACCATCGTCTTTTTTAATTCCCAAAAAGCCGCCCTGTTCAGCCCGTCCAGCACCTCATCGGCATCCGCCGAATAGATGTATTCCATCCTTGCCAGAGAAAACGCAAAGTTCCGCGCATCCGCAAAACTCCCCGTCCAGACAAAATCGTAAATGCGATCCGTGTACCGCGCCGCAATCTCCTTTGTCGCATCCACGGAACCGGTATCTACAATGATGATCTCGTCCATAAGATCCGCCACGCTGTCCAGACATCTTGCGAGCAGCTTCTCTTCATTTTTTACAATCATGCAAAGACTTATTGTGATCATTTCTTCTCCATTTTACAGTTCTTTCCGCATCAGTACTTTAGTATATCAGAACTCTCACGAAAAGGGAACCTCTGTTTTCATCGGCCCATCTCCTATCACAAGATGGCCTCTGCCGCCATCCGCATAGACGAACAGATTACGAAACCTGTTTTTTCTGCAAAAAGCACGCCCCGGAGCGATCCGGTAAACGGTCGTACAGGATAAGTCCAGCATCCGCTCCCCGATCCGTACCGCAAAGTCCCCGTCTTCTTTGTAAATCCGCCGATATCCCAGATAGCAGTATCGTTCCCCGTTCCAGTTATCGACCCGCGCCATCCCATAACGCGCCGCATGCAGCATAACCGCCGTAAACAGTATGACAAACATCAATAATACGGCAATAATAATACGAAACATTTCTTCCGTCATGATTCTCCTTGCTCCTTCCCCTTTCCTGCCGGACAGGCAATTGTTCCTGCTCTCACCGGCCTGCACGCAATTTGCGCCTCACCCCGTCAAGTCCCCTCTGTAACAGGAGCGGCAGCGCTGCCCCCGCCGCCAGATAGACCAGCCGGAACTGTTCCGCCCCCTTTACCAGATAATAATAATCAATATTGCTCCTGTAAGCATCTATGTCAAAATCCGCGAGCCACGGCGTATGCGCCGCAAACAATGCAAGCACCATCTTCACAAGCATAAACGCCATCACATGATGCATCATCACCGCATATGTGTTCTTTCCCAGATAACGCATGACACGGCTCTGTGCAAGAACCGGCGTCAGGATCTTTGCGATTCTGAGCCAAAACGCGATCCCCGTGACTGCAGTCACATAAGGGATCACCGGTCCGTTGGCAAATCCCGTACACCATACACTGCTGTATGCCAGACCGTTACAGCAAAGTGTCAGAAGAATCTGCACCGCAAAAAGCATCGCAAAGTACGGCAGATTTCCAGATTTGTCATGCACTTCCAGTTTTCTGCGGTAAAACTGCCCCATCTGAAAGCATGGATACAAAAATAAAATCCGGCCCGGCATTTTATAAAGCCCCCATACACGCCCCTGTATGGCAAAGCATACAACCGTCATGCCCGCCGCGAGCGTTCCTGCAAGGATCAGCCATTCATGACACAGATGCAGTTTCCGCAGGATGAGCCGCATGAACAGATTCATGATCTCAATGAGAAATAAAACCGGCACAAACCAGGCCGCATAATGATAGATAAACTGATAGCCGCTTATGAAAGGCTCCAGAAAAAGTGTCCTCAGACCGACAGGTTCCCCCATTGCAAAACCGTTTCCACGAAGGATCCCCGCCGCTATGCCATAGACTAAATTCCAGACAAAATACGGCAGCAACAGCCGCTTTGCCTTTTTGCACAAATAAGCAGACGGCGTTTCCTCCTCCTTTTCATCATAAAAATAGCCGGAGATAAACACGAATAACGGCACATGGAACGAATAATAGGGAAACAGCCCTCCGACAGACAAAACATCACACCCTGCATGTCCGGCCACGATCATTATCATAGCAAGTCCCGACAGAATGCAGAATGTCATATTATACTCTTTTTCCGGTGCATTTTTGCAGTATGTCATCTTACTGTCCGCTCCCTTTCCATAGTCTGCCCATGGTTTAGATTATACTAAAAAATACAAAATCCCACAACAAAATCCTGAAACATATGATACAATAGGAATGCAGATTTTAACCAAAAAGAGGAAATGATTTATGAATATCAAAAAGCGGAAGCGTTTTTTTCGATTGACTGTAACATTACTGTTCCTGTTCATCGTATTATCCCTGATAACCGCACTGGCTGTTACGGCTGTGCGCCGCAAGGAGAAAAAGCCGCCCTGTCTGGCTCTTTCAGAACTGGTGGACAATCCTTCCGAAGCGGCTCCGGCCGAATCCGCTTCCGGAGACACCGCGCGGGCTGACGTGCGAAAAAACCCTTTTTCGGACCTGAGTGTGCCCACCTATATCACGAAGGTAGAAGATACTTATTTTCTCGTAGACTGTTACCACGATCAGGTCATTTACCATGACAATCTCGAAGATCCTTTAACAGAGTGGAACGTTATGACTGACGAGATCAACAAAGGACATACGCTTGCCAGCGACGGTCTTGTCTATCTCGTCGATGACACAGAGAATCACAGAATTGTCATATTTGAAAAAAAAGACGGTACATTTGTTCATACCCAGACATTCTCCAACATCGGAAACAGACCGCATTATATTGTTTATGATGAGGCCAGCGAAACCTTCTATGCATGGAGCTCCATGAGCGGCGAACTGTTCTTATTCCGGCATGATCCCGGTGACAGCCGCATGTACTTAACGGAAATCCGCAGGATCGACCTTCTGGACAATGTATATGTCCGCTCTTTCACGATCGATGGCAGTGACATTTATTTCGTCTCCGGCAATGCATCCATTATCCGCGCAGATCTGGAAACATTTGAGATTCTGGAAACCTGGCCGGTACCGGATGACATGGCAGGCATGATCCAGTTAACCCGGATCGGGGATTATTTTTATCTGACGGTTTCCACCGATATCAATGGAAATCAGGACTATGCGACGATCCTCCGCACCAGAGATCTGGCCGATCTGCAAACCGGCGGCTATGAAGATATCTATGAGAATTTTATCGGCGGCGGCACGCCCTATTATATCACCTTCTTTGACGGCGCCTATTATCTGACCGAACACCGCCTGCCCGGACACTCTGTCTGGCGCTTTGAGGTTGTGGATGACCAGATCGTCAACCCGCAGACGATCTATTAAAACTGACCGTCTGCGTAAGCTGAAAATCGCCTGAACCATGCCGCTTCAGGGCAGCCTGATCATAATAGCAAGCATGCCCTGCCGATATGCGGCTTCCATCCTGCCTCCCATCCGCTCCACGAGTTCCCTCGCGATCGATAGTCCAAGACCCGTGGATTTTGTCGCATTCTCCACCGTATAGAAACGTTCAAAGAGCCGTCCGGTCTGCACCTCGTCCAGACCGGCGGCATGATTCGAGAAGATAACTTCCCCTTTTTCGGACAAAACAATCTGCAAATCTCCGTCACTGTACTTGAGTGCATTGCTGATCACGTTTTCAAAAATACGGGATACAGCATTTTTACTGCCATGACATATGACCTGCTTCTCCGGCATCCGGACAGACGGTTCGATCTGATGCATCTTCAGCACTGCATAGTAAGCGGAAATGATTTCCTCCAAAACACGGTTCAGGCACACTTCTTCCTCAGATTCCTGCCTGTCGCTCTCTTCAGCAGATGATAACATGCTGGAATATTGAAACAGCTCTTCTGTCATGTTTTTTAAAACTTCTACCCTGTTTTCAATAATTGCCAGATACCGCCTGATTTTCTCCAGATCCTGTGACTGCAGACCGACACCATTTCCGGACAGGTCCTCCAGGCCGGCCATATCCTGTCCCGACGGGTGTCCGCATACTTCCTCTATGAGTTCCAGATAACCGCAGATGGCCGTTAAAGGCGTTCTGATATCATGCGCCAGATTCGTAACGGACTCCTTGAGCTTTCTGTCACCCTGCTGATACAGGTGACGCTGTCTGTACAGGATACGCAGTTGTATATTGATCTCCTCCGCCAGCCGGCACATCTCTTTATCCCGCACTGACACCGTCAGCAGCGTATTCGTCTCCATCTCCAGTTTCTGCCTGAATCCTTCCCGGATCTCCCGTACCGCTTTCCGCATCAGATACCGTTTCACAGACAGATAGCCGCTCACACAAATCAGGATCCAAACCAAAACACAATATACGGCTTCTCGCATCCGTCACCCCCTCCCCCCGCACTTACTTAATGTCTTTTTTTTGAAAAACATACGCACCCGTCATGATCAGAACAACTGTCTCAAAAAACAGACAGCACGGTGCCCGCAGTGAATATACCGCTTCAGAATCGATTACATACATCGCCTGATCCGCGGGAAGAAATGCATCAATCCACTCATAAAGCACTCTCTTATTACCTGTGACATACTTTGGGTTCGGAATATTTTCCTCCACCTGAAATCCGCCTTCCTGTGTCAATGCGGTACGATTCGTGTACTCCGGCTGTGTCAGATCTCCATATATCTGCAAAGTCAGTATCAAAAATACGGCGGCGACGAGAATTTCTTCCAGTACGGCCCTCGCCTTATTGGTATCCAGCATCGCAATCATGCAAAAGACAGCCGCATAAGCCGCAATAATCATCACGCAGTGGAGCATACACCATCCTGGTTCATGCAGGGCCAGCATCTGTGTGCCTATGATGAGCGTCCCTGATACGGCGGACACCACCAGACAGGTCAAAAACTGTATCATTCCGACCGTGAAACAGACGAGCACGTTCGCCAGATAAATCTCCCGTCTCTTATGTCCTATTATTAATTTATTTCTTATTGTTCCGTCACTGTATTCCACGCCGATAAAAAAAACAGAGAAGACAGCGATCACAACTCCGATAACCAGTATCGCGTTAAAAAAATAAAGATTCCAGTTTACTGCAACAGGGTTCAATTTGAGATTACGGGCCGCCATCAGGTATACAAAAACAGAATAGCCCGCCAGAAATGCCTCCGAAAGCCAGAAGATCCTGTTTTTTATCATACGGGCAAAATTGGCATGAATTAATTTCATCATAGTCTGTCCCCCCTTTCGTCCATCGAAGCATTCCCTGTCTGATTCGCAGATTCACCGATCAGATTCAGATAAAAGCTCTCCAGACTTTCGTCTCTTTCATGAACCGAAAGGATCTCACAGTTTTCTTTCGCCAGCAAAAGCGCTAACTGCGTGATCTTTACTCTGGCAAATACATCCGCCGTTGTATCGGAAAGAATCGTATACTCCATCTGCAGACCATCCAGAACGCGCGCAAGCGCTCTTACATCACTTACCTGAATGCGCATACATTTCCGGCAGGCCTCTTCGAGCTCCTTCGCGCTGATCTCCTTCACCATACGGCCATGGTCGATAAAGCCATAGCAGGTTGCCAGTCTCGCAAGTTCATCCAGCATATGACTTGAAATCAAGATTGTGATCTGGCGCTCTCGGTTCAGCCTGAGGATCAGTTCACGGATCTCGATGATCCCCTGAGGGTCAAGCCCGTTTACCGGTTCATCCAGCACCAGAAAATCCGGACTGCCGGAAAGCGCAATGGCGATTCCCAGTCTCTGCCGCATCCCCAGTGAAAAATTTCCGGCTTTCTTCCGCCCCGTATGATCCAGGCCCACCAGTTCAAGCAGTTCTGCAATCCCCTGATAAGAGGGCATTCCCAAAATACGATACTGCTCCTTTAAATTCTCCTCTGCTGTCATGTTTGAATAAACAGACGGAGATTCCACCATTGCTCCCATCCGTCGGCGCATCGCATTGATCCGTCTGTCCGTTCCTTCAATGCCGTAAAGCGTATATCCGCCGGACGTTGGATACTGCAGACCGCAGATCAGCCGTATCAGCGTCGTCTTACCGGCACCGTTTTTGCCGACAAAACCGTAGACCGCTCCTTTGGGAACATGCATGGAAAGCCCGTTCAGCGCCTTGAAATACTGATAATTTTTGCACAGGGCATTTGTCGTAAGAACATACTCCATCAGAAAACCTCCTTGTATCTGTTATGATTTGAGAAACATCATAAGGATAGCAGTTAAAGGTTAAGAAAGTGGTTAAAAGAATGGTTAAGAAATCGTAACATCCTGCATTTTCATTTTAAAGCCGATGCCCCAGACGGATTCGATATAGTCCGCATCCTCTCCGCCGGCCTCTTTCAGTTTTTTTCTCAAGTGACTGATATGAACTTTTAAGGAACTCTCCACACAGTCGGGGCTTTCCTCACTGATCCGGTCTAACATAACGGATTTGGGGATCACCTGTTCGGGATTTTGCAGCAGAAGCTTCAAAATGGCATATTCCGTTCTCGTAAGCTTCACACTCTGTTCTTTTATAAAAACCTGACGGTTCCGGGTATTCATGACCAGACTGCCAAAACAAAGCATGTCCTCTGCGCCGCATTGCGTCTGAGACAAAGAAGCCCTGCGAAGCTGCACTGTGATTCTGGCAAGCAGTTCCTTCCCGTTGAAAGGCTTGGTCACATAATCCCAGGCGCCTCCCAAAAGCAGATTCACTTTATCCTCCACGCCCGTTCTGGCGCTCACCACGATCACCGGAATCCCGCTTACGGCGTCAAGCACAGCCTCTCCATTTACTCCCGGCAGCATCAGATCAAGCAGCACAAGATCCGGCCGGAACGCAGCAAGAAGAAGCAGCGCTTCCGAACCAGAATAGGCACGGCGCACGCCGTACCCTTCTTTTGTGAGCATTTCTTCCAGCATATCTCCAATATAGACATCATCATCTATCACCAGTATTGTCTGCATACTCTATACCAGAACTCCTCTTCTATCTGCTGCCGTTACACCGTGACATCCACGCCTGCCCCTTCCACGGCAGCCGGTGCGGGCGCGCTCTCCACAGGAATCTCCACGCCTGATAACTCCAGAGAAACGCCATTGTCCAAACGCGGGGCATTATCTGAACCGCTTGTATTAGACTGCTTTTCTCTCGACAGCCGGTCAAACAGAGCCTTTAAATACTTCATATCGGCTTCCATGATCCGCCGCAGTTCGTCCGCTCTGTGTCTTTTTTTCATATTTTCGATTTGCTGTGGATCCATTTCCTGACAGGATGCATCCAACAGTTCATCCGCAAGCTCATTCAGATCCTCCATGGATTCTTCCATCATCTGCTGCAGTTCCCGTTCGAGCCGTTCCAGCTCTTCCGCACTGATCCCGGATAACTCGTTCTCCTCGTTCTCTTCTTCCCTGTTTTCGGAAATGCCCGCGTCTTCCTCCACAAGTGCAGAGCCTCTATGTTCGGCCTGCTCCTCTTCCTCCATATGTTTCCTGCGCTTTTTCGCGACCCGCTCCATTTCCCTTGCATGCGTGATCGCATGCCGCAATTCCTGATCGTCAAAATCACCCGTATTTTTCTTCAACAAAAGTGTGACAAGCGTCCCCCTTGCCTCACGCACGACTTTGCCCGCACCATTGGATGTCTTTGCCATCATGATTTTCGTGGAAATCCGCTTGAAATTATAGCCCAGACGTTTCTTTTTTTTAGATTTACTATTCTGTACCTTTGTCATCGTCAACGTCCCTACGGGCGTGCCGTCCGGCTTTTGATAAGTGATAGAAACTTTGTTTGCGTTATTTGTCCCAATCTGCATCCCCATGCTGTCATCCTCCCTGATCCAGCCGTCTCACGGTAATTCCGTTTACCGTTTTGCTTCCTTTACCCGAGCCCGATTTAAAAATTTCAGAACCGGCACAATGTTTATTATTTATTTTATCGGCCAAATCATGCGGAAAAATAACGTTCCGGCGGACTTTTCAAGTCAATTTAGACGCGTTTCACGCAATCAAAACCCCCTTCATGATTATCTCTTTCCAAATATTCCTTTTTCAATATTTCTTTTTAAAGCAGGGCGGATCCCCCGTCCGTTTCGACAGGTATCCGCCTCTTTTGTCTGTGTCGTCTGTGCCGCGCAGCCGTTCCGGCAGGCTGCCTTTCCACTGTCCGCAGAAATCAGTTCTGCAGTTCCCCAATCTGCCGCCCTTCATGGTCAAGATGATAATTGTCTCTGTAAATCAGCTCCGAGATTGGCACCAGTTCATACCCCTGCTCCTGCAGCGTCGTGATCAGGGTTTCAAGCGCCTGCGCCGTGAATTTGGCCCCATTATGACACAGAATGATACTGCCGTTTCCCAGGTGCTTGTGCTGTGTTACTGTTTTGATTATGGAATCGACACCATAATCTTTCCAGTCGAGAGAATCCACATCCCATTGAATCGGATAGTACCCGCACTTTTTTGCTACCTTTATGACATCATTGTCATAATCTCCGTAAGGCGGGCGAAACAGGAACATTTCATAGCCAGTCAGTTCCTGCACTTTTTTATGTACTGTCATCAGTTCCTCTTCGCACTCACTGTCGGATAACTGTGACATGTTTTTATGGTTCTCGCTGTGGTTTCCCAGATCGTGGCCATCCGCCAGAATCGCCTTCACATCGTCCGGGTAAGCTTCTACCCACCCTGAAAGGCATATCATAACTTTTTTTCCGCCGTGTGTGATCAAACTCTGCCGTCACAAACTCTGTGTTATCCAAAAAGTCAAAATAGAAGTCTAAACGCTTTTCATATACCATGATACGCTCCAGATGAGCACACAAAAGGGGCACCTCTATGCCCTTTTCTCTCTTTTCCAAAAAGAGCGTCCGCACCCGGTTCAAACGAAAAGACAAAGCCTCCTTATCTTCTTTTGTTCTCAGGTCTTCTTCTTTTTCCTTCAACATCGTCAACTGCCTTGTAATGTCTTCCATCCTGGAACGATAATCCGATCGCGTGATCGTACCGTCTAATACAAGATCCATCAAAGTTTCTTTTCTTTTGCGAAGCTGTTCTGTCTGCCGCCGGATATCTTCCGGCTCTGCTTTCCTGCCGGAGTCAGACAATCTTTCATAAATGATTCTGATACAGCGGCTTAGCAATTGTTCGATCCTGTCTTCTGCCAACAGCTGTCTGCCTGCCTGTTCCAGAAAAGACAGCAGATCGGCTTCCTTTAGATGCATGGAAGCGCACTTTGTGCCTGCTTTTTGCTCCTCCCGGACAGAGCGCACCCCCTCACTGCAATACCAGTAGATCCCCTGCACTCTCTTGTTGCGCCAGTATTTCGAACCGCATACGCCGCAGATGATCTTTGAGGAAAGAAGCGTATTTCCCCTGTTTATGCCGCCAGTATGCGGCCTGCCTGTTGTCTTCCTGCTATCAATCTGCGCATTTGCCTTTTCCCACAGATCATCAGGCACGATCCGCGGCACGATCCCTTCCCGGTAGATCCATTCGCTCTGCGGGTTTTTGACCGTCTTTTTGGCCTCAAAATCAAAATGTTGTTTATTCATCACCGCAGTTCCTTTATAGAGCGGGTTTTTGACGATCGCCCGTATGGTATTTTCGGATAACGTATTGCCATTGCGGTTTCGTATCCCTTCCTCCCGCAGCACTCTGGCGGCCGCCCGCCCCCCGAGACCATCGGCAAACAGTTGATAGATATGGAGGATCATCGCCGCTTCTCCTTTCTCTATGAAGATTTGCCCATCCCGGGTGCGGTATCCCCATGTGCGGTTTGTCAGGATCGGCTTTCCTTTTTCCTGCCGCCTCTTTTGCGCCGCATTGCCTTTTCTGCTCAGGTCGCGGCTGTATTCTTCCGCCATCATGGCTTTGATCCCAAATAAAAATTTATTTTTCGCATCAAAAAAGGTATTTTCCAGATACAGGTATAATTTTTTCTGATACTGAATGATCTCATTCAGAAACAGATACCAGTCCATCGTGTTGCGTTGTAACCGCGACTGGTCTTTGGCCACGATAACATCAAATCTGTCTTTCCTGATATCCTCCAGCATTCTTCTATATTCGTTTCTCTTCCTGGTCTGTGTGCCCGTGATCCCCTTATCTATGTATTCATCCACCAGAATCCATCCCTTTGCGCTGATAATATCCCGGTTTTCTTCAATCTGTTTCTCGACTGCATGCAGCTGTTCTTCCTCCTCCGTGCTCACCCTCGCGTAAAATACGGCTCTCATTTTTACCTCCCCCTAACGTCTCTGGTACAGAGCTGTCTTGTATTCCTCCTGCGTAATGAGCGCATATTTTTTCATAAGATCCAGCAAGTACCTGACCACTTCTTTTTCATCGTCCTGTGAGATCGCAAAAAGCTCTTCTTTCAAAGATCTCTCCTCATTAAAATAGAATTATTACTAAGTCTATTCAGGAAATAACGAAACTATCATTATGGAAACTATCATTAATTAATCTCCGGCGTCTTATTTTCCCGATGGCCCTCTTCCGGTCTTGAAAATACTTTTCCAATAAAATATAATAAAAAATAATGACCTGCGAAGCAGATGGCCTGTCGTTCTATTAGAAGATCAGGCAAAATATCGCAGGAAAAAGCAGACGGGGCGGGATCACATGGAACAGAATACACAAAGTACACAGAACATAAAAGAACACAAAAAGAAAAAACACAGCAAAGAAAACATCCGGATCACGTTCAACATGGCGTGGCCTTCCATCGTTGAGTCTTTCTTCGTGGCTTTCGCGGGCCTGGTGGACTCACTGATGGTCAGTTCGCTCGGATCCTATGCGGTCGCCGCCGTAGGACTCACGACACAGCCGAAATTTATCGGTCTGTCTTTATTTTTTGCCCTGAATGTGTCGATCTCTGCTCTGGTAGCCAGAAGACGCGGGGAAGAAAAACCGGAAGACGCGAACCGTATTCTGAGCACTGCTCTTGCCTTTATTCTCGCGGCCGCAGTGATCTTGAGCATCCTGTTCGTAGCGCTGGCAAGTCCTATCATCCATCTGTGCGGCTCTACGCCGGAAACGCATGACAGCGCGGTTGCCTACTTCCGCATCATCATGGGCGGCATGATCTTCAACTGTATCCAGATGGGAATCAACTCCGCGCAAAGAGGCGCGGGCAATACGAAGATCACGATGCGCACCAATGTGACTTCCAACACGATCAATATCCTTTTTAACTATCTGCTGATTAACGGACACTTTGGGTTTCCGGCGCTGGGGATCCACGGCGCAGCGCTGGCAACAGTTCTCGGAACGGTGGTTGCAAGTGTTATGAGTGTTCTTTCCATTTTAAAACCGGATGGATTTATCAGTCTGCCCTATATTGTCAAAAACAGGATCTTCCCTGCCATGACGGCTTTTGTCCATCTGGTCAGGGTCGGTTACAGTGTTTTCTTTGAACAGCTCCTTATGCGGATCGGCTTCATGATGACTGCCATCATGGCCGCCAAACAGGGCACGGATGCGATGGCCGCCCATCAGGTCGGCATGAATATCATGGGGCTTTCCTTCTCCTTTGGAGACGGTTTACAGTCTGCGGCAGTCGCTTTGATCGGGCGCAGTCTCGGCGCCAAAGACGAAGAACTCGCCAAGGAATACGGACGTATCTGCAGAATGTTCGGCGCAGCGATTGCCGCGTTCCTTACCGTCGTCTATTTTTTCGGCGCCAGACCTCTCATGAGCCTTTTCTTCGTGGAGGAACATATCGTCTCTATCGGCGTGGGCATCATGAGAGTCATCATCCTCGTAGTCGTGTTCCAGATCTGTCAGGTCGTGTACATGGGCTGTCTGCGCGGTGCGGGGGATACTCTCTATACCGCGGTCGCTTCCACAATCAGCGTGACCTTTATCCGTACAATCGCCTCATATCTGGGCGGCTACATATTTGGACTTGGTATCGTGGGCATCTGGCTTGGCGTTCTGGCGGATCAGGTTTCCCGGTTCATCTTTGCCTCAACGCGGTTTAAAAAAGGAAAATGGACGCAGATTCAGATATAGTCTGAATCGCGTCCATTTTTCTTTTTTCATATATGCCCATTTGACTGCCCATCCTCCGGTCATAAAAAACGTTACCTTTACGTTATGATCTTTGAGGATCTCCAGTATTTTGGGCGTATCTTCATTCCCCCAGGGGGATGCCAAATTGCGGTAACGGACAGTGTGTCGTATATCTGCCGTCTTCCTGCCGCGTGATCATAAGCGGCCGCAGGGCGCATGCCGTAACCTTACATCCTGTCGGAGTACGCGATACGATAAATTCCGCCACGCCGCCCTTTATGCAGGATGTTTCATTCTGCGCACTCATAAAATTGCCGAGCGAATAATAAACTAACATCCGGTGCCCCCCTTCGCCTTCCAGAAAAGTATAAGGCTGGAGAACATGCGGATGTGTCCCGACGGTCACATCAACCCTGCTTTCCAGAAAAATCTGTGTCCATTTTTGCTGGAGTTCATCGGGTTTCTTTGCATATTCTGTGCCCCAATGGACAAAAACAATGACAAAATCTGTCTCTTCCTTCGCTTTGGCAATACTTTCCCTGATCTTTTCCTCATCTTTGAGCAAGTGCACCATGTACGGGTTTTCCTCCGGTATTCTGATTCCGTTTGTTCCATAGGTATAGTTGAACAAAGCGAACCGTATCCCGTTTGCTGAAATCACTTCATAAGGCTTTTCTTCTGTTTCTTCGTCTGTCTGAATACCAAGACAGACGATATCCCGCCCTTCAAAAAAGTGTTTCGTTGTCTGGATTCCCTCTGTGCCCCTGTCGAGCGCATGGTTGGTCGCACACGTCACAACACGGAAACCGGCGTCAGCAATCGCCTCTCCCACCTGAATGGGCGTGCCGAATCTCGGATAATCACCATACCTGGCCGGTTCGTCTGTAAGCGGCGTTTCCTGATTGAGGATACAGACCTCATTCCGGTCCAGGATGTTTCGGACATCATCAAATAGAAAATCAAAGGAACCGCCGTTTTGCAGGCCGTATCTGTAAATCGGCTCATGAATCAGGTTATCTCCGAATACCGCAAATGAAACGTCCGTCTCTTCCCTGGAAAATCCCCAGGAATCCCACACCCATCTGCTGCTGCGGCCATCAGGCTGTGTGAGCCAGAGACGGCTTCGGGTCGGTATTGACGCATCAAGGCTCAGCCTGACGACATCCGGCCCGATATAAGAAGACATCCATTTTGACGTTACGCCGTCCGCCCCGTACTCATATACGAAAATGTGCTGAGACCATTTTCTTTCATCTTTCTCGACCCAAAACGGTCTGTGACGGCCATACCGCCCGATTTTCCAACAGAGCAATATCAGCTCTTCCTCTCCGTCACCGTCGATATCGCCGGAAACCGCCGACTGCACTTTGATCCCGGCCGGAGAAGTCCACAGACAGGTATTCTCCCGTAAAATACAGACAGACTTCTTTTCCAGCCGTATCTCAAACTGTTCCTGTGCAGATTGGTTTTCTGTGAAGAAAGTACCGCTCTCCCAAGTGATCCAGCGCGGTAAAAAGAAGCCGCCTTTCCATAAAAGAAACAAGACGGCTCCCATACCTGCAGCCGCGGCTAAGAAAACTGCCGCTGTAATACCTGCTTTTCTTACCATTTTAATCTGTCCTCATTAAAATTCAAAGCGGTAACTGTCAGTCCAGCCCGGCTGTGTGAAAGGCTTCTCTCCAAAATTGAAGTTTCCGTCCTCATCCGGTGAAACCCCCATTAACTGACGCCACTTTGTATCTGTCATCCGCTCTTCCATTGGCTGCGTAAACTGATAAAATGTATAGACGCTGCCTCTTGCAATCTTTTTCTTTCCTGCAACATTCACAACGACATAAATCACAGAAGGGTCTCCTGTCGCGGCCTCTAAAACCGTACCATTGGGATCGGTCGCGATATCCACAACAAGCGCCGCGGGAAATGCCTGCGAGCAGATCGTCTCCTCAGGCGTACTCTCTTCTTTATAAGTTTCATACCAGAAATGTTCGATATTTCCGCCGTACGCCCTGACAAATTCATTTTCCTCATCCGTCAGAGGCTCATTCTGCAATTCTTTGACTGATATAGTCAATAACCAGTCTGCCATCTGAGACAGTCTGTCCAAATTCTCTTCGTCCGACGCCCCCAACATGCCGTACTTTTTCAGTCCCTGCGCCGTCTGCTGTGCGAGGCGGACAAAACGCGAATAAACAAGCGGTTCCGGCTCCACATAGCCCCTGTCATCAATATCCGCATCGCCGCCGCCCATCTCAGCGATCACCTGTTTGGAATAAAGAACCGTATCATGTTTTAACTCCGTAAAACTGCCTGCAAAACATTCAAGATCCTTTTTCACCCACTCTTCATTCTGCATGAATACGGGATATCCTTCTCCTTTTACATCAAGCAGGGGACGAAGCGTATGCAGCCAGCCGGCATACAGGCTTGCAGACCACAAAGGCCCCTTATCATCCGCCAGCTTCTCCCGCAGCAGATTCATATTCTCTGTATATCCTTCATAGTCCGCCGCACCGCTCTCTTCCAGAATGCGAAGCGCACAGTCGCTGCCCAGCGCCGCCGGCACATCGAGCACATCCGGAAGCATACGAAGATCTCCCGCAGCATTTTTATTCACATCACTGTAGATGAGTTTCTGCATGATCGAAGCATCTATGGAAAACCGCTGTCCCATAAAACGGAATCCGCGGATCACATTGTCTTCCCCCTGCACAATCGGAATGGAATTGATCTGCGGCTGAGGGAGAACCGCCGTCAGCTCATGGAATTTCGTAAAAGCCTCTTTCTGTGAAAGCAGGTCCTCAATTGTGACTTGCTCCCCGTAAGCTTCACGCGCTGCCGACGCATATTCGCTTACTCCCATATCATCACTCGCTCCTGCAAAAAACGATGTCACGGCATAAACTGACTGCCAGAGTTCACTGGCCCGTTCATCTTCCATAAGCGCGCAGGTCATTAAGAGCGCACTTCTGTCCAGATCCTCATCTTTCTGTTCAAAATGAATTCTGCCATACCACATCATGGCTTTGAAATATTGCGAAAGCCCGCTCTCCGCCTCATAATAACCGCGGGGAATATATTGTGTATAATCCTCCTCATCTCCTGTGATTCCGGAATACTGGATTCCTCCGGCATCTTCAATCCGTGTCATTTCATCCCTGACAAGATCCTCCACATCCGCGGTCACTTCCGTCCCATCCTCCAGCAGTTTTGCACCTACGCCGAAAAACGCTGCATTGCGTCTCGCCGCACTTTCCCACTCACTCCCTTTTAGTTTCTCATACTGCGCAGTACTGCCCTCCAGCATCCGCACACTCAATTCTGTAAGACTGTCCGTGAGATACTCCCGTTCGATATTTTTTAAAAGGTGGCTGAAATATAAATGATATGTATGCATGAGAGAATCAACGGTTATAAAATTCGGAATCAGACTGTATCTGTTGTATTCATAAACTTCGTAAAACTCACGGCCTGCGTCTCCGAACACCACAAAACCATTTCGGGCCAGTTTGTCCCTCATTTCATCCTCAAAATAAAACTGTTCTCTGTTTTCCACATCGCTCAAATCCGGAGCGATCGTATAAGGTTCCACACAAGGCGTTACCAAAACAGGTTCTTCCTCAATGCGCTCTGTCAGCAGCGGTCTCTCCCCTCCTGAAAGTCCGCTCTGCCCTGCCGGAATCTCCTGCGTCAGTGTGCCTTCCCCGTCCTCCTGTTGATCCGGCGTATTCTGCTTCGATTCCGCATCATCAGACTCCGCTGTTTCTCTTTCCGAATGTACGGCGCTCTGATCCGCACTCCCCGTGTTATTCTCTGCCTCTTGTGCCGCACATGCGCTCATAAGGGCTGCCGCCAGCAGCAATGCTGTGATCTGTTTCACCTTTCTTTGTCTGGTGCCTTTTCTTTGCATCACCCTTCCCCCCTTCTTCGTGATCAGATTTTGCTTTTTCAGTATAGCACACTCTGATTTCAAAAACAATCGGCCGCACACAGAGGAGCAAAGCATATCTCCTTTCGCAGGCAGCCGCTATCCCTTATTAGCGCGGCAGCTAAATGTATGAAACCCCTGTCCGCCATTTTATCCCAAAATAATTTAGTATATTGGATAAGCAGTATCGAATATGCTGTTATGAACAGGTTGTATACCTTTTTAATTGATTCTATGCAGGAGGGATCGCCGATTGAAAAATGGCAGGCAGGAAACAATACGCTATACCATTGAAAGAGAATTTTTAGCCAAAATCACTGTCGCAGAACTTGTAAACCGAATGATTCAGACCCATGCACAAGAACAGACAAAAAAGGAAGCGGCAGGGGAAGCGGTTGAAAGGTAAACGATTATGAGGAAACATATACGTTTCAACGTAGCTGAATATATTCGGTTATCAAGAGAGGACGGCGATAAGGCAGAGAGTGACAGTATTGGAAATCAGAGGAAACTGATTACAGATTACTTAAAAGACAAGGACGACTTTGTTTTGTATGACACTTACATAGATGACGGTTTCACGGGAACAAATTTTAACCGCCCCTCATTTAAGAGAATGATTGCAGACATAGAAGCCGGAAAAGTGAATTGTGTGATGGTAAAAGACCTTTCCAGGTTCGGACGCGATTACATCGACACAGGAAACTACCTGGAACGCTATTTCCCGGATCACGAAGTGCGTTTCATTTCCATTACGGATCATATTGACAGCATGAAGCAGGCCTATGATATGCTGCTGCCTATAAAGAATATCTTTAATGAGCAGTACGCACGGGACATTTCAAAAAAAGTCCATGCTTCCATGAAAACCAAACAGAGGGCGGGGGAATTTATAGGAGCGTTTGCTTCCTACGGCTATCGGAAATCGCCTATTGATAAAAACAAACTGGTTATTGATGAATATGCCGCCGGAATTATCCGCAAAATCTTCAAACTCTATATAGACGGATATGGAAAAATCCGTATCGCAGCTATACTGAATGAGGACGGAATTGTATGCCCGTCTGAATACAAAAAGATAAACGGAGATCATTACAGAAACAGCAACCGTTTAGACAGTACCTCCTACTGGACGTATTCAACCATAAACCGTATTCTTCAAAATGAAATGTATATCGGTAACATGGTTCAGAACAGGAAAAGTCAACAAATGAGAGGGAAATCAAAAGCCCAGGACAGGGAAGACTGGATTGTAGTAAAAGGCACGCATGAAGCGATCATTGATGAGGAAACATGGAATAAGGTACAGGACTTGTTGAAACGCAGGACACGTAATCTCGACCTGAACAGCAACATGAGCATTTTTGCAGGCTTTTTGAAATGCGGGGATTGCGGCAGGTCTTTAGCAAAGAAAACCGGGACATCGGGACACGGCCGCGGTATTGTCAATTACTATTGCGGGACATATGTACGCTCCGGCAGACAATATTGTACTCCACACCCTATACCGCATTTGGTTTTGGAAAAAATCATTTTGGAAGATCTGAATGCGATCATGCAGAACATTGACAATATGCGTGAAATCATTGAACAGAACCAGGAAGCAGCCGTTACAGGAAAGCGTGTAAATGAAAATGAGAAAACCCGTCTGACTGCTGAACTGGAAAAAGTACGAAAGCTGAAAAAAGTGGTTTATGAGGATTACCTGAGTGAACTGCTTTCGAAAGATGAATTTGTCACATATCGGCAGGATTACCTGAAGAAAGAAGACTTACTGGAAAAGCAGCTTGAAAGCATAGCCAACAGGCAGGACGAAACGACGCCGGATATTTTTGACAGCCCATGGATAAAACGTCTGTTAGAGCATAGGGTGATCGAAAAATTGGACAGGAGTATTGTGCTGGAAATGATAAATGAAATAACGGTATCTGAAAATCACAAAATCAAGATCACTTACAATTTTTCCGGCGAATTGGAATCACTTTTCAAAACAGTATATACCAACAAAGAGAATATCGGCTGATGTATCAAACATCAGCCGAAAATAGCAAAAAGTCCGCATCTGCAAAATACTGTCGGTACAAAACAGCGTGTGTCATATCAGTTTCATTTTACCGCAGGTTACCGCCGCCCCATGCCGCGTCAAAACTCAGCGCAATCTGATTTTTATCCGTCTGCACGCAGTAAATCGGCAGTTCCCTTCCGTTAACCGAATTGCTGA
Source organism: uncultured Lachnospiraceae bacterium (assembly GCA_947577185.1). Lineage (GTDB taxonomy): Bacteria > Bacillota > Clostridia > Lachnospirales > Lachnospiraceae > UBA3282. Next base: position 101,626 of record CANPUE010000004.1, read on the forward strand.
CGGTGATGGAATCAGGCAGTACCTTTGTGATTCCCTGGATCAGCGCTACCGTTGTGAGCAGAAAGGCCGCCGACATAACCGCACGTGTCATGACTTCCTGTCTAAACTCTGCCTTTTTCCATTCTGCTTTGTTCCGATAGCCGTCTTTCCCGCCGCGGCTCTTCTTCCGCCCGTATGTCTTTGGCTTTTTTTCTTCTTCCGTATCGATCTTTCGTTCCAATACGTTCAGACTCATTTTAAATTTTTCATTCCATGTTTTACCCGTTTTTTTTCCGCACATGAAAACGCTCCGTATATGATTCTTTCTACAGTATATGCCCGTGATCTCTATCCCATTTCCTTTCCCGCAAAAAACTGCTCCTGATCTGCCTAAAAGGCCGAAAAACCGAAAAAATCAACCTGTTTTTTTTTGTTTAGCCCTTTACAAATGCTGGAAAGATTACGATAATATAGATAAGAAAACATTTTGGACACGACACGGATGTCAACTATAGAAAATCAAAGGAGTGATATACATGGGCATTGGATTAACAGGTTTAAGCTCCGGTCTCGGAGATGTCTATTCAAATTTATTAAGTTCCGGTTCTGCTTCTGCCGGCGGTGGAATGAGTGCTTTCGGCAGCACCACGCTGTTAAGTGATTATGCTTCGATCAAAAACGGCAGTTACGGCAAGATGATGAAGGCATACTATGAAAAGCAGAAAGCGGCAGACGATGAGGACGGTTCCTCTGTTTCCTCCAAAAACAAGACAAATGAAACGAAGGACGCCGCATCTGCCAGCGCTGCCAGAAAGTTCTATGAAACGGCTTCCGGAATGAAAAATCTCGATTACAGCGCGGATAATATCGACGAGCTGTATGATAATGTGTCCGACTTTGTCAAAGATTATAATTCGCTGATCAAAAGCGCCTCCAAGAGCAAAAATGCTTCCGTACAGGCGCAGGCAGATGCCTTAAATGATTATACTTACCAGAATTACAAATTATTTGCCAAGATCGGTATCACAATGAATTCTGACCGTACCCTGTCGATCAACGAAGATACCTTCAAAAAAGTAAATCAGAAAACCGGATCTACTAATGTTCCGACGATTAACACTTTGTTCCGGGGAATCGGTTCCTTTGCCGACAAGGCTGCCGACAGGGCAAGCAGAATTTACCGCACTGCAGGCGACGGGGAAGCGGTTACTTCTTCCAAAGCAAAGTACGCCGGCACAATGGGCAGCTATACAGCTGACAATAAGACAGAGAAAACAGACAGTACTTCCTCCAATAAAGGCACTTCCAAGACTGCAAAGGATCCGGAATCAGCCAATCTGGCAAGTACGTTATACAAATCTGTTGAAAAACTGGGCGCTCTGTCGATTACTAACGACAATAAGGATGACGTTTATGATGCATTTTCTACTATGATTAAGGACTACAATGCCCTGATCAAAAAATCTTCGGAAAGTGAAAATTCCAATGTCATCAGACAGACAGATTATTTAAAGAATCTTGTGAGCGGCAATAAGAGTACATTCTCAAAAATGGGAATCACGATGAATTCCGATAAGACTCTTTCCATCGACGAGAACAAGTTTAAAGATTCCGATATGGGAAATGTGAAAAATCTGTTCGGAGGCGTCTATTCTTTTGCGGAGAAAATGACAGACAGGATCAATCAGATTTATCGTTATGCCACACAGGGTCAGTCCTTAAATGCACAGACCTATACAAACCAGGGCGGTTACAGCGCTGCCGGCACCGGTTCCACACTCGATACCACAATGTAAATACTGAATGATAAAAGAAAAAGCACCGGCTGGTGCTTTTTCTTTTGACTTTTTATGCGAAAGGATTCTCTGTCGGATACGGAAGAGATTTCGGCTGATTATAACCGATCTCACTGACATCCACGCCGATATATTTGAATACTTCAAAGAGCGCTTTGCCGAAATGTCCAAAAGCAACGGCTCCGTGATGAGGATAATTCTTCTCGATCAGTACGTGACGGTAGAATCTTCCCATCTCAGGTATCGCGAATACGCCGATGCCGCCAAAGGACTTCGTTGCTACCGGCAGGACTTCTCCCTCTGCCACGTACGCACGCAGAATATTGTCAGCCGTACTCTGTAAACGATAGAATGTGATATCACCGGGAACAATATCTCCTTCCAAAGTACCTTGCGTCACTTCTTCCGGAAGGCTTCTTGCCATGATCATCTGGTATTCCATACTGCACTTTGAAAGTTTTTTGGAGCAGGTATTGCCACAGTGGAAGCCCATGAACGTATCCGTATACTTGTAGTCGAACTTATTCTCAATCGCTTCTTTATACATATCCTTGGGTACGGAATTGTTGATGTCCAACAATGTAACGATATCATCGCTGACAGCCTCTCCGATAAACTCGCTCAGGCATCCGTAAATATCCACTTCACAGGATACCGGAATTCCTCTTCCTGTCAGACGGCTGTTCACATAGCAGGGAACAAATCCAAACTGTGTCTGGAATGCCGGCCAGCATTTTCCTGCGATCGCAACATACTCTCTGTAACCTTTGTGCCCTTCGATCCAGTCAAGAAGGGTCAGTTCATATTGTGCCAGTTTCGGCAGGATTTCCGGTTTGTTATTGCCGGCGCCAAGTTCTGCCTCCATGTCTTTTACTACATCCGGAATACGTGCATCTTCTTCATGTTTATTAAATGCCTCGAACAGATCGAGTTCTGAGTTTTCTTCGATCTCCACGCCGAGATTGTAGAGCTGTTTGATCGGTGCGTTGCAGGCAAGGAAATTGAGCGGACGCGGGCCGAAAGAAATGATCTTTAAGCTGGAAAGCCCAATGATCGCACGTGCAATCGGAAGGAACTCATGAATCATTTCCGCACAGTCCTGCGCGTCGCCTACCGGATATTCCGGAATATAAGCCTTTACATTACGAAGTTTCAGGTTATAGCTTGCATTGAGCATACCGCAGTATGCATCGCCGCGTCCCTGGATCAGATCGTTCTGGGACTCTTCTGCCGCTGCTACAAACATCTTGGGTCCTTCAAAATGCTTTGCAAGCAGTGTCTCGGAAATCTCCGGTCCGAAGTTGCCAAGATATACGCAGAGTGCGTTACATCCGTTTTCCCTGATATCCTTTAATGCATTAACCATATCGATTTCGCTCTCGATGATGCAGACGGGACATTCATAAATATCAGCGGCATCGTATGCCTTATTATAGGCTTCCACCAAAGCCTTTCTTCTGTTAACTGCCAATGAGGCCGGGAAGCAGTCGCGGCTTACAGCCACAATACCGATCTTCACTTTGGGTAAATTGTTCATATATGTATCCTCCTTTAACCGGGGTTACCGGTAATGCTTTCTATTCTCTGATATCCAGATTCTTTCCGATCAGTCCGATATGCGCACCTTCGTCCAATCCGCCTTCCGCATGTCCGATCAGCCATTTATTCTGTGCTGTGATGATAGCGTCCTCCCAGCCGTCATGTTTTTCTTTCAATGGATAATTCGTTCCTGCCGGCAGGACAATCCCCACCTTGAATCCATCCTCCCCCGCACTGCAGGGCGCATAGTGAAGCGTCGTCGCAAAAATTTCCGCCGCGGTTCCTGCGGGGAGCAAAAATGCTTCCATTTTTGACGTATCATAGGTGAAATCGTCTGTGATATCCTGCTGCATGCCGACGATCAGAACCGCATCCGTCGCCGCCACATTGATTTCGGAACTCCTGTGGTATTCCACCGCATTTAGTTTATAGTTATGTCCATTGCAGTAGCCTGCCTGTATCGGAAGTTCTCCGTAAGTCCTTCTCTGCAGTTCCTTCGCAGTCTGCGTAGATTCCAGAACCGATACCGAAGGTTCATAGGCTACGCCTTCCGGCAGAGGTGTTTCCTTTTTGATCGCCTCCACCAGTTCGCCAAAATCAATGCCCTGCACGACTCTGCCGTATTTGCGGAACGCGGGATCTGTAATCTTTTTAATTTCCATGCGTTTTAATACTCCTTTCCTGTACAACTGTTCTTTCCTGCAAAATTATTTTCCTGCTACTGGATCTTATCAAAAAGCGCTCTGCATGCCGGATAGATTTCCTTAAACTGCTGATAACGCGCATCATATTTTGCCACCAGCTCTGCATCCGGCTCCACCGTATCCACCACTTTTACGATCTTTTCCGCAGCCTCTTCCACATTTTTATACTCGCCGCAGGCAACTGCCGCCAGCATGGCGCCGCCCATGGCAGGGCCTTCTTCACTCTCGATCACGTCAACTTTTAAATTCAATATATTCGCGATCATCTTTTTCCACAGAGGGCTCTTCGCGCCGCCGCCGCAGATTTTCGTTCTTTCGATGTGAATGCCGAGTGATTTCGCTACTTCAAAAGAATCCCGCAGTGCAAAGGCAACCCCTTCCAGCACGGCCTGTGTCATATCCGCTCTTGTCGTATCCATCGTCATACCGATAAAAGTGCCCCGCGCATTCGGGTTATTATGCGGAGAGCGTTCCCCCATCAGATACGGAAGAAAATACACATGGTTCTCACCCAGTTTCGTAATCTCTTTTTGTGCCCCGGCATAATCATCTGTTCCAATGATATCATCCATCCACCACTTATTGCAGGATGCCGCGGAAAGCATACAGCCCATCAGATGATAATGACCGTCGGCATGCGCGAAAGCATGCAGTGCATTGTATCTGTCAACGCCAAATTTATCTGATGAGATAAAGATGGTTCCGCTTGTTCCAAGCGAAATGTTGCACATACCATCACCGACCGTACCCGTTCCGACTGCTGCCGCCGCATTATCTCCGGCGCCGGCCGCTACCCTGACATCCGCAGGGATTCCCAGTTCCTCAGCGATTTCCGGAAGTACGGTCCCGACCGTCTCATAACTTTCATAAATCTTCGCAAGCTGTTCTTCTTTGATGCCGCAGATTTCGCACATCTCTTTCGACCAGCAGCGGTTCTTAACATCAAATATCAGCATGCCGGAAGCATCTGATACATCGGTGCAGTGAACACCTGTCAGTTTATAGGCAATATAATCTTTGGGCAGCATAATCCTGCGGATACGTGCAAAATTCTCAGGCTCTTTATTTTTTACCCAGAGAATCTTGGGCGCAGTAAATCCGGTAAAGGAAATATTAGCCGTATATTCCGAGAGTTTCTCCTTCCCGATCACATTGTTCAGATAATCACATTCTTCAGCAGTTCTCCCGTCATTCCATAAAATCGCCGGCCTGATCACTTCATCCTGCTCGTCGAGAATAACAAGCCCATGCATCTGTCCGCCGAAGCTGATGCCGGCTACCTGACTCCTGTCAAAGTCTTTTAAAAGTTCCCCGATACCGGCCATCGTCTGCTCATACCAGTCCTCCGGTTTCTGTTCCGACCAGCCCGGATTGGGAAAATAAAGCGGATACTCCTTTGAAACGATATTCAGAATCTTTCCGCCGCCGTCCATCAACAGCAGTTTAACGGCCGATGTGCCTAAATCTACTCCTATATACAGCATTGTATACCTCCTCTGTTCTGTTTATTTTTATGCCGGTTCATGCCGGCCCCGTCAGAAAATTCTTTTCAAACTCCTGTGCCGGAGACGGCCGCCCGAATAAGTAACCCTGAATCATATCCGGTTTGGCATGCTTCATTCTGTCCAGTTCGTGTTCGTATTCGATCCCTTCCATGCATACCGATGATCCCACACTATGTATCATATCAATAATATGACAGATGATCGTATAGTCATATTCATTTTCCAGCGCCTGCAGAACAAAACTCCTGTCCAGCTTGATCGTTTTGGCCTCAATTTCTTTTAAATACCGCATATTGGAATAACCTGTCCCAAAATCATCGATCGCCAGATTAATCTTATTCTCCTTCAGGTCCTTAAACAGCTCTCTGATCCTGCTGTCAGTCTCTATATAACCGCTCTCGGTCAGTTCCAGCACCAGGCTGTGCGGCGGAATCCCAATCTCATCAATGCATCTGTTGACATCCTTGATCAGATCGCTTTTATGTACCTGCACATAAGAAAGATTCACGTTGACATGAAAATCCGGGAATATCTGCTGCCACTTTTTACACATTTGGGCCGCCTCCCACAAAACATAGCGCCCTACCGGAATAATCAGCCCGCTTTCTTCCATGATCGGGATCATGACAGCCGGTGAAATACTGCCGTATTTCTCACTCTGCCAGCGCAGCAGCGCCTCCGCGCCGACCACCCTGTAACTGCGGGCATCTACGATCGGCTGATAGTAAACCTGAAAGCCCCGGAAATTGTTTGAAATATCGATCCTGAGCGCCTTACGGATATCCAGATTTTTCAAATACCCGTTATAATCCGACTCGCAAAAAAGCACCATCTGGTTCCTGCCGTTTCTTTTGGCCTCGTTGAGCGCAAACTCCGACAGCTTCATGAGTTCTTCGCTGCTTTTTCCGACAAATCCCCTGTCGATCACGCCGGCGGAAATCGTATAAAACCGGCTGTAGCCGCTCTGCCTTACAGCCTGCGCCGCCTTTTTGCGGATCGCGTCATAAACCTGATACGGGTGCCATGCCGGCGACTTTCCCGCGTCCAGGATCATAAATTCATCGGCCACAAGCCGGTAAACATCCACATCTTCCGCTACCGTATCAAGAATACATTGAGACAGTTCCGACAAGACTGCATCTCCCGCCGCCGTACCTTCTTTTTCATTGATCTCTTTAAAATTGTCAATGCCGATACGCATGCAGAAACGGATCGATTCCGGACGGTCCCGTAAGATTTCTTCCCCATCCAGGCGGAATCTTACTTCCCTGCGGAGTCCCGTCACATTATCGGCCTTCGCTTTCCTGCCAAGTTCATTCAGCTTTCCGACCAACAGGCGGTGTCCCTCCGCATCAATGATCACCGTCCCGCGGCAGCTCACCCAGATCACTCTGTTCTCCCGGTCAAGCCACCTGTATTCCAGGTCATGCGTCTCCTGTTCCCCGGATGCACATCTTCCAAGGTCGTCAGCCACCTTGGAATAATCGGAAGGATGTATGACGTTCTTCAGCACTGCCGTGCAGTTCTCGATCCGCGTATCGTTCAATGCAACTCTTTTGGTAAGCTGCTCCGGGATCAGATACACATCAGATGCCAGATCCAAAATGTATAAATATGCGTCTGAGGATTTCTGTAAGACGTCTACAATAGACTTGATCTGATCGATTGACATGTTCTGAAACATTTCCAGTTCTTTCATATCTCCTGCCTCCAATTTTGGCATACTGTGCGTTATTTCGCTGTGAACTGATCGTTATAATATATTATTCAAATAAATATCATATACTAATTTTACCCACTGTCACAGAAACTGTCAACAGCAATCAGGCAGAAACATTGTGCAATTTTTGCGAAAAATTCCTATACAAAGCATAGGGCTTTTGATATAATTAACACATATTTGACAAGGAATAGAAAGTAAAGGGCATAAAAAATGAATAAAAAGAAAGTTGTCGTGTCTCTTGGACACGAAGCCTTAGGCTATACGACTACAGAACAGTGGGACGCTGTCAAAAAAACCGCGAAGGCGCTCGCCGACCTGGTCGAAGCCGGTTACCAGCTGACGATCACGCACAGCAACGGTCCGCAGGTCAGCATGATCCACAAAGCCATGACGGAACTCAGGCGGATCTATATTGATTATACGCCTGCCCCGATGTGTGTCTGCTCCGCAATGAGTCAGGGCTATGTAGGATATGATATTCAAAATTCCCTGCGTACCGAACTCCTTTCCCGCGGTATCTCCCAAACTGTCAGCACGATCTTAACACAGGTTACCGTTGATCCATACGATGAAGCATTCTATGAACCGACGAAGCTGATCGGACGTTATATGTCCAGAGAAGACGCAGAAACAGAGATCAAAAAGGGAAATTACGTGTCAGAGGAACCCGGCAAAGGTTTCCGCCGTGTCGTTGCGGCGCCCAGGCCGATCGACATTGTAGAAATAGAAGCGATCCGTGCACTCGCAGATGCCGGACAGGTTGTGATCGCCTGCGGAGGCGGCGGCATTCCCGTCATTGAACAGAAACATGCTTTAAAGGGCGCTTCCGCCGTGATTGAAAAGGATTCGATCGCCGGCAGGCTGGCCGGAGATCTGTTGGTGGACGAACTGATCATTCTCACCGGCGTTCCTTTTGTTTACCTGAATTTTGGAAAGGAAAATCAGACTCCTCTCGAACACCTCACGGTCTCAAAAGCAAAAGAACTGATCCGAGAAAATGAATTTGGCAAAGGTACGATGCTTCCCAAGATCGAAGCCGCCATCTCCTATCTGGAAGCGAAACCGGACGGGAAGGTTCTGATCACATCCCTGTCCGAAGTGACAAACGCCATCAAGGGGCGGAGCGGAACTGTCATTATTCAATAAACAGATATTGACTTTTCATGAAAAATATGCAATTTGCTTATTCGGTAACATAGGCCGTGCGGCAGTCCCACTGAAAAAGACAGTCTTTTCTGTCTTTTTCGACAGGATTGCTGCACGGCCTTCGTCTGTCATTGATCGGACACGCTGCCCAATGCCATACACAGGGCGCCGATCATAATGCAGAAGTCGGAAATATTAAACACAATGCGCCTGACTGCCTCGTTTTTCACCGGAAAGCTCACATAATCCACCACATACCGTCTGCACAGTCTGTCATACGTATTGCTGTAAGCGCCTCCGAGAAGAAGCGCCAGTCCTGTTTTTAATAACCTGCCACCCTTAACGCTGAACGTCGCGAGAAATACAACCGTCATCGCAAGCGTAAGCAGAACGGAAAGAAGTGCCACAAACCCGCGTTTCTTCTCACCCAGATTGAGAAAGGCGCCTCTATTGTGATATTTGCGAAGAAGCAGACGCCCATTTCCGATCTCTTTTGTTTCGCCTTCTGTGCCGCTTCTCTCGATCCATTCCTTAATCCCAAAATCCAAAAGAAAGATCAGTGCGGCAATTATTGCATAAATCATGGTCTAATGTCCTTTCCCTGTGACTGCCTCAGACGTCTAACGCTTCCAGCATCCGGTCTATTCCGTCTAATTGTTCTCCTGTCACCCTTCCTCCGAATTTCTCAGTGATCTCCCGGAGGCTGAAGGCACGGAGCTGGCCAGGTATCTGATCTAACGGCATGATCTCCGCCAGTCTGGCCGCCGTCTTTTTATTACGCAGCAGTTCACAGACCGGTGTCCAGGTATTATACACCTGTTTGAGCGATTCATCGGTCTCATAGGATATGTGATACGTCCCGGCTTCCAGCACACACAGTCCGTCCTCCACCCGTGCAAACATCGGATTCGCCTGCTCTGCACAGAGTTCTGTAAAGACCTCCTCTTTCATGTGCGGCAGTTTCAGGCATGCACTGCATCCAAACGGTACCGTCACGGACAGTTCCGCATGACTGGGATCCGTCATTTTCCAGGCACTCTTATAAACACCCGACGGAGAGTCATATTCCGCTTCCAGACTGCCGAGTTCCCAATTCAAGACAGGCGCTATAAAAGCTTTCGTAAATCCCGGCGCTTCCTCGACAGAATTGATCCCGGCCGCGTGACGGAACATCCATTCCACGATAGAGCCGTATGCATAATGGTTCATGCTGTTCATGCTGATCCCGGAAATCCTGCCGTCAGCCAGTAAGCTGTTCCACCGCTCCCACATGGTAGTGGCTCCCAGTTTCACCTCATAAAGCCAGCCCGGATATTCCTCATTTAACAACAGCTCATAAGCCAGCTTTTCAAACCCGTTTTCGGAGAGAACATTGCCAAGCAGGGGTGTTCCGACAAAGCCTGTCTTTAGCTTGTGCCCGCTCTGTTCAAAAAGTTTTGTGAGCTGTTCTTTTGTCAGTTTAATATTATCTGACAGATGATATTTCAAAGTCAGCAGCAAAGCAGTCTGTGTTTTGATGCAGCAGCGGCCTGTACTGCTGTAGTATTCCTCTTTTACGATGCGAAGCTGTTCTTCGGACAACGCGGCATACTGCTCCTGTTCTTTTCTCCTGCCCAGAACCTCGGCCGCCTTTGCCACGATACCGGCACTGACCGCATAATATAAATTGGCGATGAACTCTTCATCCGTAGCCCCCAGCGTCTGTTCCGCGCCTCCTGCCGGATTGTCAAGCGCCAGCCAGTCTCCGTAATGAAACCGATGACGCCAGCCGTGATCGTCCCCGTCAACCTTTGTAATATAATCTACCCAGGAATGCATACTTTCAAACTGGTCTTCCAGGATACTCTTATCCCCATAAAAAAGATACAGGTTCCACGGGATGATGCAGGATGCATCCCCCCAGACACAGGCACAGCTTTCCACATCAAAAGACGGCACGACATCCGGCACTTTTCCATCCCGGCTTCTTTGTTCCAAAGCCATATCGTATAAATATTTGGCGTAAAACGCATACGTATCTTTCAGATAAGTAGCCGTAGGCGAAAACACCTGCGCATCCCCGGTCCATCCCATACGCTCGTCCCTCTGAGGGCAGTCAGTGGGAACATCCACGAAATTGCTCTGCAGTCCCCACTTTACATTTTCCACCAGGCGGTTCACAAGCGCATGGCCTGTCTGTATGCTCCCCTTTGTCTCAAGGTCACTGTAGCAGGCCCATCCGCAAAAATCGTCCGCCTTCAGATTCGTCACGCCTTCCACTTTCACGTAGCGGTAACCATAAAATGTAAAGTGCGGAATAATCACCTGCTCCCCGCCGGCAGTGGTATAATAATATTCTGACTTCGCGCTTCTCAGATTTTCATTGTAAAAATTGCCCTGCTGTAAAATCTCACCCGTCTGAATGTGAATCCGGCTGCCCGCGGGTTCATTGATCTTAAATGCAAAAATCCCGGTAAACTCCTGCCCCATATCAAATACCAGTTCTCCCGCAGGTGTGTGAATCAGTTCCACCGGCCGGAATGTCTCATGGACGTACACCGGCAGGCTCATACGCTCCGTCAGCCTGCCTGCAGGCGCTTCACAATACACTGCCTTTGTACACGGCAGAGCCTCCAGCGTTTCATCCACCCATTCCCCGTCATATAAATTTGAAAACGTAATGTTACTGCGACCTGTGATCCAGCTTTCATCCGTTCCAATCACTTCTTCTTTTCCATCGCGGTAGGTAAGGCGCAGTTCAGCGATCAGTTTCCATGAATCTCCATAGAACCCCACGCCTTCTTCCTCTCTGGACGAAAAGCCAAAACGCGCCTTATACCATCCGTTTCCCAGCAATACATGAAGTTTCCCTATTCTTTGCAGGCATCCGGTCACATCGAAGGTCTGGTACTGTGTCCATTCATTGTAATCATTGCAGTACGGCGTGAAATACTCCTTTCCGATCCGCTCTTTTTCTCCGTCCTCTGTCACATAATAAGCCTCGTATAATCCCAGGCCGCAAATATATAACCTTGCCTCCGCCACCTCTCCGGACGGTGCAATCTCTTTTTCAAAATAAGGATGGCGCCTGTTTGACAGGATCCCTTTTGCCTGATCTGATGCCGTATCTTCAACCTCCTGACAGGTTATCCAGCGTCCGTTCCAGTCTTCCTCCCGTTTTGCGGTCTCAAACCACTGTACCGCACCTGTTGTTTCCTCCCCCGCATCGGTCCGCACCGTCACCGTCCAATAATAACGGGTACGGGGACGCAGATCGATCGGCGCCGGATACCCCAGCGGGTCAGCGTCCCTGTCAAATCCGGAATCAAATATTACCTCCGACAAGCTCTCATCTGCCGCAATCAGAATCCTTGCGCTCTCCTGCTTTTTTCCTGATGCCTCCGCCACTTTCCATGTAAACACGGTCCTCTCCATGCGAAACCCCAGCGGATTATGCAGATGGTTTACTTTTAAATCATATAGCTTCATACTCTTCCTCCATTTTTCGCTGTTTAAAAGCGCCTCTGTACTCTCTCTCAATGATATGTTCCATTTCTTCCGGACTCTCAACGCATCCCCTTTTCACCCATCTGCGTATCACAGCGGACAGTCCCTCGCAGAAAAACGTCTGATGGTACATCAGCTCTTCCCGGGAGGTATATCCCATGGCCGGCACAATCTTTTCTATCTTATCCTGAAGCGGTTCAGGAAGATTGTCATATGTCAGCGTCAGATCTCCCACAGTCTCCAGATACGTCGCAAAAAACTCCCTATGCTCCCTTACCAGTTCAAACAGCCTGCAAAACCCTCCGCTTTTGAGTCCCTCTTCTCCATCCGTGAAAAAAAACAGGATCTGCTCATACATCTCCCCGACCAGATGCTCCATCAGATCCGCCACATCCTTATAGTGCACGTAGAAGGTCGTCCTGTGAATCTGTGCCCGTGCACAGATTTCGCTGACAGAAATGCGGCTGATGTCCATCTCTTTAAGCAGATTCAAAAAAGTCCATTTAATCTTGTTTTCCGTCTGCACTGCTCTCTGATTCCCTTTTTTGTTCATAAACCGCCTTCCATTCCTTTACCGTTAACGCCATTCGAAATTTCGCGTTCGATCCTGCAAAAGCTTTTTTTCAACATCTGTATTAATTATAGCGGATTCCAAATCATTCTACAAGTGTATATTTATTAAATTTTTAAAAACAAAAAATCCGCCGGCTCACGTTCTTGCCAACACCTCAAACGTCCTGCTGATATTCAGTTTGCCGTAGCCCCATCTCCGATCCGGATAGATAATGTTGCTCTCCCGCACCGCCCCCCGGATCAGATCGCTCTTGATCGTCCGGCTCTCCGCATAGGGCGCATAACCGTCGACCACAGCCCATTCCATGAACTGAGCTGCGCATCCGGCGGCGAGTGCTGCCGCCATGCTGGCGCCGGAGCGGCTCCCCAAAGCAGTGGAAACCTGTACGCCCGGCGCCGCCAGATCCGGCTTAATCGTGCTGTTGGCCGTAAACCCTCTCCCTGATTCGGAGAACCAGCTCCCGTTATGTCCATTATATGCGGAAACCGTGATCACATTTTTGGCGTTGGCGGGTTCCGTCAGCGTCACATCGGGGCTTGGTTCCAGAAATCTGGCTTCCCCGTCAATAAACTCTGTGATCGGAAGCCACAAATGGTATCTGCCGACATTGCGGACGCCGTCCTGTTCCGAAGGTGTCACAATTATGCTCCAAATACCGGGTGACGGATTCTCAAAGCGGAAAAAGATCAGTTCGTTGCCGGAACGTTTCTCAACCAATGACAGTCCTGTATAGATTTTGGTTCTGTCAAACAGAAAACTGTATTCATTGTCAGTCATATTACGGAAATCGATTACAGAAGTCATTTCTCCGCCCGGCGTGCGCAGTACCACACTGTAAATATCGATCCGGTTTCCCCAAAGTTCCATGCAAAACCCTTTTGTATTTTCTCCGACACGCAGTTCAATCTGTTCCGGCATCATCGCCGTATAATGATGCTCTTTATCTCCTTCATTGCCGCCGCAGACAACGACCGCCCTGCTCCTTCTTGTAGCGATCTGATCAAGATAGGACGCCAACGGGGAGTTTCCTTCATGGTCTCCCATATTGGTGCCGATCCCCAGCACGATCACGACCGGCCTTTGAAATACAATCGCCATGCCCTCGAGATATTTTACCGCTTCCATGATATCATTCTCCTGATAGGCCTCGGCGTCATCGTCGATCAGATAAAAATCTCTGAGATACTGTTTGGCTCCCTTTAGCTTTACAACTGCGATATCCGAGCGCGGCGCGGCGCCTCGAAATGTCAGTCCCTGATCGATGATACTGCCTGCTGCCGCGGAGGCCATCGCAGTCCCGTGCCCGTTTTCATCCGTGGACGGTACAATCGTCAGCGGCTGGCCGCTCTGTATCGCGCGGTCAATCTCCTCCCGCTTATATTCCGTCCCGTATAAAAAACCTTCGGGCGGCTCTCCGGACTGTATCGTCTGATCCCATATCGAGAGGATTCTGCTGCTGCCGTCCTCATTCTTAAAGACATCCAGATCATATCGTATCCCCTCTGGTGTTCAATAAATGCGGCTTCCATTGAATTGTGATCTGTTGTTCCTTATAAACGACGATCTTATCAACTGCGTTTTCGATCAGCTCCTTTGCAGATCCGCCGCCCTGTACGTTTGACTGCACCTGCAGGAGAACAGCTTCTTCCACAAACAGTGCATCGGCCCTGACCACACAGTCTTCCATTGCGCTAAAGTAACGTCGGGGACAGGAAAAGTACGGGTTTTTTCCTCCGCGGCAGCGCAGATTGCTTTTGCAGGCGCCGCATACCAGCTTTCCGACAAGGGGATGTGTCCGGTTGTCGCGAGGCATCCGCCCCTTTCCCCGCCCCTTCTGTACCATATCAAAGATTTCCCTGTCGATAAGGGGTTCGTGATGCCCTCTGCCAACGAGCCATTGCGCACGGGGTTTTAAATGATTCTTTCCGCCGACAAAATCTTTTTCGTATTTTTTCTGTACAATGTTTCCGATGTAGACCTCATTTCTGAGAATCTGGCATATCGTACTACTATTCCACAGAAACTTCTCTCCTTTGGGCACGCGGCTGGTCTTTCCCTTTTTTATCTTAAATTCAATGGGTGTCTGAACCTGCATCTCATTGAACATCCTTGCGGTCTCCACAGATGTGTACCCTTCCACCGCCAGAGAAAAAATCCACCTGACGATCTGTGCCTCGTCTTCCGCAATCACAAGCGCATGTCTGTCATCCGGGGATTTTTCATATCCAAACGGACTGTTTGCACTCACATACTGCCCCTTTTCTTTCCTGACAGCGAGCGAAGAACGCACCTTTACCGATATGTCTTTGCTGTACAGATCATACAGCAGGTTCTTAAAATTCACATCGATTCCGGCGCCGTTTCCCAAAAGAGCCGCACTGTCATAATGGTCATTGACAGAAATAAACCGAATCCCCAGAAACGGAAAGATCTGTTCCAGGTATGCGCCAAGCTCTATATAGTCTCTTGCAAATCTGGAAAAATCCTTCACAAGAATACAGTCGAGCTCACGTTTTTTTGCCCTTTTCAAAAGTTCCCGCACCGCCGGGCGCTCGAAATTTGTGCCTGTATAACCGTCATCACAAAACTCCGTCAGTTCATACTCTGCGAAGTGTTCCGCGGCATATTTTCGCAGAAGGAGTCTCTGCGTGGTGATACTGCCGCTTTCATCTTTCGTTTTATCATCCTCTTTCGAGAGACGGATATAGACCGCGATCCGACAGACTGCCATCCGAAACACCTTCCTTCCCGGAAAACAGGGGCCTCCTTCTGAAGGCAAAAATCACTCTCACCCGGTGATCCGGATGAATTTCGATCCTGTCGATCAGTGCCCGTACCGCCTCTGCGGTCAGTGCCCCGTTTCCCTTCGTCATGTTCCTGAGAACCTGCTTTTTTTCAGCGCTCTGCGCTTGTGTCATCCTGAGGTTTTCTAAAACAGAAGCCTTCTCTTCCCGCAAAGAAACAATCTTTTTATCATTCTCTTTCTTTGCCTGTCTGAAACAGCCTTCGTCCATCTCCCCCATCCGGTATTGAAGATACTGTTCACTCCCATGCCGTATCAAACTCTCCAGCCTTTTTTCTAATGCTGTGAGTCTGCCGCCGCATTCTTTTTTCAGGATCTCCGTTTTTATCTCCATCTCTGTTTTCATTTCCATTTCTGTCTTCATTTCCATTTCTGTCTTCATTTCCATCTCTATCTCTATTTCTTTGTCACCGTATTCCGGCAGCGTCCGGGGACACATCGCGGACAAGGCGATTTCCTGCTGCAGTGCCTTTTTCACAAGTTCCGTAAGCGCGCACAGCGTTATGCGCTTCTTCTCACAGCGCCATCCGTCTATCCTCCCTGACCTGGGACAATGATAACTGTATGTCCTCACCCTGTCCTTTGAGCCCAGTTCTTTTACCGCACAGATCCGTTTCATTTTTGCTCCGCACTCACCGCAGTAGAGGACTTCCGCAAAGATATCCTCCTCCATGGGAACTTTTTTAGAAAATCCGTTTTTGTTACAGTACACACTGTTTTTTTCAAACTTTGCGGCCGCTTCAAAGAAACGTTCCTCACTGACAAGCGCCTGATGGGTATGCTCTTTTATCGACCAGTCCCCGGAATCGATGTCGTGCCGCCCGCGCATCCTGTAGTCTTTCCCGCAGGTCCGCCCCTGGACCAGACAACCCATATACACCGGATTTGTCAGGATCCGTTTCACGGTAGCGTGCGGCCATTGTTCCAGCCTGCTCTGCTCCTGACAGTAAATCTCTCCTGTCTTATGGTACTGCGCAGGTCTGACGATCCTGTTTTCATAGAGCCAGACAACAATCTCTTTCATGTTCCTGTCAGAAAGAAATAAGTCATATATCTTTTTTACAATGTCGGATGTGATTTCTTCCGCCATAAGGCATTTCCGATCTCCCATCCTCCCGATTCTGTATCCATACGGCGCCACACAGCCCGTATAGTTCCCCTGCTCCCACTGCGCTTTTCTGCTTGCCTTTACTTTTGTGGAAATGTCTCTCGCATACAGCTCATTTATCAGGTTTTTCAGGTGAAGACGAAACGCCTCATTGCGTCCTGACTGATTCATGCTGTCAAAATGGTCCGTGACAGCTATGAAGCGCACTCCCAGAAAAGGAAATATCTTTTCGATGTAGTTTCCTGTTTCAATATGATCCCTTCCCAGCCGGGACAGGTCTTTGACTACGATACAGTCAATTTTGCGCATCCGCACGTCCCGCATCATCTGTTCAAACCCTTCCCGCTTAAAGTCTGTCCCGCTCTTCCCGATATCCATATAGCAGTCATATACTTCCATGTCCCTGTGCTGTCCGATGAATGCTTTTGCAATTTCCACCTGCGCCGCAATCGATTCCCGCTTTCCTGCGTCCGCATCCACCGAGATCCTTGCATAGATGCCGACGGAAAACACCCGTTCCGGCTTCCCGCCTGCCAGTATAGTTACCGCCGCCTGTTCTCTTATCGATGACTCTGACATTTAATGCACCCCCTCTTCGCAGCGCCTGCCGTTATCTGACTCACCTTCCGTCATATGCAGTCCGGCAGACAGTCCGTTATACCTTACAGTGACATGGATCCGACAGTCTTCATAAACAAAAATATGCTTCACAAATGTAATCAGCGTCGTTCTGTCAAGTGCGGTAATCTCAAACCCGCGCTTCATGCGCTCCAGATCAATGCCTGCCGCCGCGCCCGACTGAAACAGCCTCTTTCTGGTCTCCTCCTGACGCTCCGCCGCCTGTTGCAGCTCATCGCAGCGTTTTTCAAAAATCCGGCTGTAATTTGTATAATCTTCTTCCGTAATAATCTTTTGCTCCAAGTCCGCAGAAAGGCCTGCACGCAGCTGTAAATAGTTATCCTGCTCCTGACGCAGCCGTTTGATCTGCGCACCAAAAACCGCCGTTTCCTCAAAAGGGACGCGCATCCGCTTCAGCTCCGCCAGCACGCTGTCCTGATCCAGAAACAGTGCCGTCTGCTGTCTGAGCAGTGTCAGGAGCACCATATTCAGATCTTCCTCCGGAATCCTGTGCCTGCTGCAGTCTCCGTCTGCATTTTTCCTGCCGCAGACAAAAACCGCCGTTTCCTTGCCATGTTTCCTGTTGACCCTTCGAGTCATTGGCTGTCTGCAGTCCCCGCAGAATAACAGGCCCGCATAAAGGTGCGCTTTTTTCTCTCCGGCTCCTGCGCGCACATCCACCCTGAGCAGATCCTGCACGGTCTCGAAGTCCTCCCTGGAAACGACCGCCGCATGCGTTCCCGGCACTTTTATCCATTCTTCTTCCGGTTTTTTGACAATTTTATTGACCTTATAATTTATTTTTTCCGCTTTTCCCTGCACCAGCGTTCCGGTATAACACTCGTTTGTAAGGATCCTCCTGACGGCAACAGACGACCATCCGGTTCTGGCTCCCGCAGCAAACGTTGTCTGATACCGCTCGCCCCGCATCTTTTTATATTCCATCGGGGAAAGTACCCCCATCTCCTCCAGCCGCCGGGCAATCGCCAGACAGCTGTACCCTTCCAGCTTCCAGGCAAAGATCCGTTTCACGATACCGGCCGCATATGGATCCGGTATGAGCCGATTCCTGTTCTCACTGCTCTTTTGATATCCATAAACCGCAAACGAACCGATAAATTCTCCCCGTTCCCGCCTGAGTTTCTTTTGACTGCGCACCTTGGCCGAAATATCCTGTGCGTACGAATCATTGACAAAATTCCTGACCGGCACGATGAGCGCAGTCTCGTCCGCATCCGCCGTCAGGGAATCAAAATGATCCGTGAGCGCGATGAATCGCACACAAAAAGCCGGGAAGGTCTTTTGAATCAACCGCCCGGCTTCTATATAGTCTCGTCCCAATCTGGATAAATCTTTTACGATCACGCAGTTCACGTTTCCCGCTTCGATATCTTTCATCATCCGTTTCAATCCGGGTCTGTCAAAATTTGTCCCGGAATAACCGTCATCTACATAAATATCGTAAATCTCCATGTTGTCCTGTTTTCTGACATACGATCGGATCATCTCTCTCTGTGAGCTGATGCTGTCGCTTTCCGCTTTGCTCCCATCCAGATCATCGCGGCTTAAACGCAGATACATGGCCGCGTTATAAAATTCTGCTGCTTCCATCCGTCTTCCCCCGTCCACACTATATCATGATCTGTGTCTTTCTCTCCGCAAGCAGGAGCACCCTGTCTTCGATCAGATCGGCCGCCCCTTCCGCGAAGCCTGTCTGTAAGATGTAGTTTCCGACCTTGAATGCATACGGATTTCCGGCCTGCCCGATAAAAGATCTCACGCGGCTCTCTACGCTCTTTTCGGTGTCGATCACAATGTCCTCTATCCTGACAAGTTCCTCCCGCTTCAAATCCATGATGTTCCTGTCCCGCATACGGTCCAGTTCTTCTGCTGACAGATTCATATCCAGCCTCTTTTTATGATCTTAATCTCTACATATTTATTCCTGCCGCAATTTGTCCTATTCCATATGCTGCAAATGACCCTTTGGCGGCTTTCTCCCATATCCGGTGATCACTGCCGCCAACAGCATCACCAGCATACACAGAGAATAATAATTCACAAACGGTACAGAGGCCGGCGCCACTGCAAACGATTCACCAAACTGCGCAGTCTGCTGCGCCGGGATCACACAGTGCACCGTCCAGGGTGCCAGGAAGCAGAAGACACAGCCTGTACAATCCATCAGATTCGCCCGGCGGTACCGGTTCACCCCGGCTTTTTCCCCGATCTCACTGACCAGATCTCCGAGCGCCACAATAGCAACCGAAATTACCCCAGTCACCATACTCAGCAGACCTACAGATAAAATAATGGTCGCTTCTGTGCTCTGTTCTTTTTTTGCGAAGCGCTCCAAAAGCGCTCTCACATCCTCAAACAGACCACTGCACTCCATCACACCCAATAGCGCAAACACCGCAATCAGCATGGCAACCGTTCCCGCAGTTCCCGAAATGGCTTCTATGACCGCTCCGGTCACCGAAAAGCCGCCGGGAAACGCGATGAGTTCATCAACCGTATAGACACCGGAAAGCAGTCCGGCGGCTGCTCCCGCCAAAATTCCCCAGGACAGGGCGGTGATCAGGTGTTTCCGCATCATGCACAAAGTGATGATGACCGCAGGGACGATCAGCATGACCAGACTGAGCGGATCAACTTCTCCGCCCGCTGCACCGACTGCCGCGCCTCCGTCAGTCGTTTTGGAAAACAGCAGAAATAAGACAAGCGCCCCGGCTGCCGCAGGCAGACTGTAACGCGTCCTCGTCTTCACCACCATCCCCAGATCCGCATGCTGCGTCGCGGAAGATGCGATCGTCGTATCCGAGATCGGCCCCAGGTTATCGCCGAACGCAGCGCCCGACACAATGGCGCCGATCATAAATTCCGGCGCTGCCCCCGCCATCACCCCTACCGGAAACAGGATCGGAATCACCACAAAATAGGTCCCCACCGAGGTGCCTGTCGCAAAGGCTAACAGGCAGGTAATGAGAAACGCCGCTGCCACGAAAAGTTTCCCTGTAAGACCGGCCGCCACCACATATGCCGCGATCGTCTGCACCGCGCCGCTGGCAGAGATCAGTTTGCCGGAAACCGCCGCCAGCATCACTGCCAGCACGATCACGGCAAACATTGGTTTGCTCAGGCCATATACCAATGCCTCTCCGTATGCCTTTTCATCCTTTGCAAAAACAACGCCTGTCACCAGTGCCGCAAAAAATGCAAGCACATACCCGTTGACATTGGACTGACTAAACGCCGCCCATCCGATCATTGCCGCCGCGGCAAGAAGCGGTGTCATTTTCCCGATCTTTCCCAGACGAAATTCTATCCTCTTTGCTTTCTGATCCATTCTGATACTCCTTTGCTTACTTTTTTCGATCATCGCTGACCGCTCCCGGTTCTGATTCGACCGGATCCATGAGCAGGCCCGGTATTTTCATCTCCATCAAATGCTGCATCTGCATGATTTGATTTCCTGAGATAAATCCGTCAGGCAAAAAAGCATTCCGCAGATTGGCCCCTCTCAAATCTGCTCCGTTTAAATCTGCTCCACTCAAATCCGCTTCTCCCAGATCTGCTTCCCTTAAATTTGCTCCCGCAAAACGAACGCTTCTTAAATCTGATTTTCTCAGATCTGCTTCTCTTAAATCTGCCTTTTTTAAATTGGCTCCGCTTAAATCTATTGCGCTCAGATCCACTCCGGCTAACTGTAATCCCTCAAAATCTGCCTTACTGGTTAAGCTGAGATTTCTTTCTTTAACACGTGATGGAACCAAAACAAAGATTTCTCTAAAGTTATGTTTTAATATGTCTTCCCTGTTAATGCATTCGACATCATGATACCAGCCGATGCACTCCCCTTCTTTCAGACAGGGTTCCAGCGCACATCTGAATATCCTCACAGTATTCGTCAAAACATTGATCATATTATGGTAGACATTTTCCCCCGAATTTCTATTATAATGGTTTATTCCCCCAAATTGCAGCATATCCGAAAAAAAATGGGGTAAATAGTTCCGCCTGCGTTCCTCAAAAATAAAATCCAGCTTATACTGATGTTCTTCACTGTACTTTATGCGCAGATATAAAAATTCCAGTACTTTTTCAGGTAATTGCATGGATCGGAACAAATCATGGATCTGCCCTGTAATATAGGCAGTCACTTCCTGTATCTCCATTGTCTCACAGATCTGATACATCGCATTCAATTCATAAAATATCTTTTCACAAAGAAAAAAATCTCTGATATTATTATGATAGAACTCCACCGCACCTTTTCCATTCGTTTTCCAATAATTACATAATGCGTAACAATGCTGTACAATTTCTTTTAGTTTTAATTCCTCAATCCCCAGCTGATCAACGATTTTTGATATTTCCCTGCTGGTCAGAAATAATTTTCTGTTGCCGCTGCAAAACATCTGATACGCGATTTCCGCACTCAAACGATACAATAGGCCTTTGTATTTTTTTATCCCATGATGATAAACGCCGTTTCCGTTAGCAAACACAGAATTGTACTCTGTGTCAGATAGTTCTTTATAAAAGATCCGGCGGTACAAAAGCCATTTATTGTGCTTTGCTTCTTCGCTGATTCCCCCCGCCGCAATCATATACATGATCATTGGTGTATCACATATGCTGTCTGTTTCTTCATTCTCTTCGTCCACAATATACGCTATTCCTGTTTTCTCACAATCTGACAGCCCCGTTTTTCGATACTTTTCTACCCACTCCCACCTTTGGAACGCATCAAAATGTCTCAATGCAATATATCCTTTTCTAATATCCAGCCTGTCCACGTCCAGGTATTGGGGTCTGGTCGTAACGATCATTTTATAATCCCTAAATGCGTCAAAAATCTGATAAATATAATACTCCGAGTTTGCATTGATGCCTTCCACCATGCAGAGTTCATCAAATCCGTCAAATACAATGAGCGGATTTTTATAATGTCTCTTAAATTCATCCACAGATCCTAATCTCAAATACTTTAAAATATCGTTTACGATTGTATCACTGGAAAATCTCATTTCCTCAGGAATAATGTCCCTCAGTCTGATGCATAAAAGCGTTTTATCTGAAAAAAGCCTCTGCCATTCCTCTTTCTTTTCTATGTAAAGATACGACAGATAAGATACCAGACTCGTTTTTCCAACGCCTGCATCACCTTCAATGAATAAAATCTCCCCCTGATGCCTCTCATCCCGAATAACATGCATGGCAAATCTGCTCATAAAGTCAACTGCATTTCCGCCGACTCCCCGCGTCAAATCCGAATCTTTCGTCCAGTTCACATAATGAGGCAGTACAAACAGATCTTTCAGCCGCACGTTCTTACTGCCCTCTTCCCTGTGAAGGAACAGATTTTCTACAAAGCTGTTATAATATTGTTCATTTGTATCCCATACGCCTTCCCCGTCGGCGCTCTTTTCCCACTTCTCCTTCCTGTTTTCCTTTTTCACCGCATATAAAAAAACAGAAGCCAGAAAGCCGCTGATCCTGTCTTCCTCTGCCCTCTGTAACAATTCTTTTTTCTTTGATTCAGGAATCCCTGTATCCCCCTGAATCAGTTTCACCATGTTTTGCATCAGATCATCCCGCAGATGCGATGAAAGAACAGGTACTACTTCTTTCTCAAAAATATTGTCTATTTGATTGATTACAGGCTCCGAGTCACAGTTGTCCCGGATACTGCTGTGAACATTCTCTCTGTTATGCAACAGATTACTTGCCATTGTTTTGTCCACGTCAATTGCGTGTCCTTTTCTGCCGCGGGCTTCATACACCGTCCCCCTGAGCATTAAAATTTCCAGCAAAAGGCGCGTAAGTTCAAGGTCCTGATCATATGGTTTCTGCATTGCCATTTTCAGGCATTTTACATAGGATGCAAACGATACTCTTTCCTCCATTCCGATATCCCTTTGTATTTCAATTCATGTGCCAGTCATCTGCCCCATCTCCCGTATCCCGGATGGAAGCCCAACTATGCCCCAACTCCATGGTAACTACTTTCCTCCTCTCCCGTGTTATCCTGTAAGAAACAGACAGAAAGGAAAAACACAATGGAAAATATCATCCCCTTAATCTTTTCACTCGTCGGCCCGGATCATTTATTGTCCGCCATTGCGCTTATTGTTTTCATTCTGATCCTGATCCAAAAAGGAAGGATCAAAATATGTTTCGACATAAAAAACGGGAAAATAAAAATAAGGATGCAATATCACCATAAATAAGCAGGCCAAAACAGGTAACGTCCCATACCTCTCCAGCCTTACGGTTATTTAACACATAACCCCGTATCCACAAAACCAATGATCACACCGTCTCCCTGCAGTTCCAGCGGCGGGCCCTGCACCCGCAGATTGCCCGTCTCGACCAGATTGTCTGCCTGAAACGTCTGCATCAGCCCATACAGGTCAGGAATGGAGGCATACGTGTAAGTTCCCAAAGAAACCGGCGGAAGCTCCGCTCTCTCCAAATACGCGATTGAAAATTCTTCATCGAACGGCTGAAAGCAAAAGTCAATATTCCATCGATTCAGAGTGCCCTCCGGCAGTCTGTAATCTATGATGACGTCCGCATAGTCGTTTGACAGGATTCTTTCTTTACATGTCATATCATTTCCGCACTTTCACACTGAACAGCTTATTATATGGTATGCTGCTGCAAAGCCGGCGGCAATGCCATTCTTACTTTTCTATTCTATATGCACCGGTATCACGCACAGTGCAAAGTACCCTCTTCCGCCGGTTCCAAACAACAGACTGTAAGGGGGATATTCTTTATCAAACATGCGGAGAAACTGTTCAAACGTCAGCATATCGTTCTTCTCAATCGTGCTGCCGTTTTGCATTGTAAAGTGACTTCCGATATGCGCGATATATTTCTGCGACAGAATCTTGACCGCATAGATCACCGTCTTGTCCGCGGTATTGATCTGCCGTCCCAGCATCTCACTGAGGATCCCCAGGATCAGCCGCTGCTCATAGACGAAAAAAATCTGTGTGCGTTCTCCCGCATCAGACAGATAGGTCAGACGAAAGCACATTACTTCACCGGAGCAGAAATCCTCTCCGCTGTAATTTTCGCTCACGATATGCGCATCCAGTCGAAACATATCCTGCGCCGCCTGAATGACGGCTTTTTCCAGAGACTCTCTCTCATCATCTTTCGGACCGTGCACCCATTTGTTTGGCACCCTCCCGGCTATGGCATGATCCTCAATCATAACGTGGCCGTTGAGCCAGCCGATACAGATTCCAAGAAAATGCCGCACCGATTCGACAGAATAATTCTGTCTTTCCAGCTCCTCTTCCAGCGCAGGAATCGTCTTGTCGCGCATGTTGTCATGAAGTTTCCTGTGCATATCGTATCCGCTGTAGTGAATAGACTGCATATAGGCCTCTTCCTGTGCAAAATGCTTCACGGTATAACTCTTAAAATATTTGACGCCCTCTCTGCAGGCGTATTGCTGCTTTTCCGGTTCCTCGTTGAGTGCGATGAGTTTTCCTACAATGGCAAAAAGCTTCTGGTGTGCTTTATCAACCTCCTCCACACCCAGATTAAAACGGCTGTTCCATTTCACATCGTTCATCTTCGATATTCCCCCTGTATTTTATGGATTTCCCCTCCAGCCTGCGGATCTACTCTACCACGAGCAGATCGTCCGGATTTTCCAGGCTGTTACTCCTGATATCAATGACCGGCCCTCCGGTTCCTTCGATATACTCTCTCGTGATCGTGATCCTGCCGATGTTATCATCTTTCGGGATCTCATACATAATATCCAGCATAAACTCTTCTATGATCGCACGCAGCGCCCTGGCTCCGGTCTCTTTTTCCATGGCTTTCTCCGCGATCGCTTCCAGCGCGCCTCGGTCAAATTCCAGTTTGACCTCGTCAAGCGCCAATAGCTTCTGATATTGCTTCAAAATGGCGTTGCGCGGCTCACTTAAAATTTTTACCATCATTTCCCTGCTGAGTCCTTCGAGCGTGAAAATAATGGGCAGACGTCCGATAAACTCCGGTATCATGCCGAATTTCCTGATGTCCTCGACCGTCACTTTGCTCAAAATGTTCTTCTCTTTATCATATTTATCTTTCAGTTCCGCGTTGTAGCCGATCGATGTCTTCTTATTTAACCGCTGCTTGATAATGTCATCCAGATCCGGAAAAGCGCCGCCGCAGATGAACAGAATATTTCTGGTGTTGACCGTTGCCAGCGGCACCATGGCATTCTTGGAATTGGCGCCTACCGGCACTTCCACTTCCGCCCCTTCCAGAAGTTTCAGCATTCCCTGCTGTACAGACTCCCCGCTGACATCTCTGGAATTGGTATTCTTTTTCTTGGCTATCTTGTCGATTTCATCGATAAAAATGATTCCCTGCTCGGCCCTTTCCACATCATTGTCTGCGGCCGCAAGCAGTTTGGATACGACGCTTTCAATATCGTCGCCGATATATCCCGCTTCCGTTAACGATGTCGCGTCAGCAATCGCGAGCGGCACATCCAACAGTCTCGCCAGCGTCTTAACCAGATAAGTCTTGCCGCAGCCTGTCGGACCGATCATCAGCATGTTCGACTTCTCGATCTCAATCTCGTCCATCGTATTCGTTGCCACCCGCTTATAGTGATTATAGACCGCCACGGAGATTACTTTTTTGGCATGTTCCTGTCCTACAACAAAGTCGTCCAGCTTTGCCTTGATCTTATGCGGGGGCATAATATTTTTGATATCGATGACAGGCTGCTCTTCCTGTCTTTTTTTCTTCTTTTTGATCTTCTGTTTATTGGGAATGCCGCCGTCCCCCTGCAGATCGGCCAGATTCACAAAGCTGATATTTGGGAATCCTTTGCCGTTGTTAAAGTCTGTCATATTGCCGCCCAGATTGCCCGGATGATTCAATAATCCCTGATAGTCGAACTGGCTGACCGTATCCATTGTCTTATGCATACAGTCATTGCAGACACAAATATGATTCGGCAGTCTGAACATCTCTCCTGCCTTACTCTCCGGTCTGCGGCAGATAAAACATACGTCTTCGTATTCACCGGACTTCCCATTCCGGTCACTGTCTGAAGGTTTCTTATCCTTAGTGTCGGCTTTTTTTATTTCTTCCTTTTTTATTTCCTCATGATCCGCTTCATTGTTTCTGACCTCATTGTTTCTTTCTTCCTCCTGCGGCGTACCGCCTCCGGCAAGCAGTTCCTCTTTCTGTTCCTCTACATCATCCAATTCCCTGAAATCCCACTGATTCTCTTCTTTATCGTCCTGACCGAATCTTTCGTCGTCGTTCATATTCACCCTCCATCGTAAAGCGCTTTGTACCGCCTCTCATACTTCTCATGATAGTATAAAACAGGCATTCCTACAAGTGAACTTTTTCTAAAATAACGCACAAAACCAATATAAAACAGAAAGCCTCACGCAAAGGCAAGGCTTTCTGTCAATTTTTTGGAATGTATCATTCTATTGTTTTTGCTGTTGATTTTTTACTGTTCTACTTTATTACCAAGTGTCAGGCTCACGCTCTTTTCTTCATATCCGCGGTTGCCGATCATCATAACCTTAACTTCCACCGTATCCCCTTTGGCATAATACTCCAAAAGTCTCTGCAGTTCATCCATGGAAGCCACTTTCGCGCCGTCAAATTCAATGATGATATCGCCTTTCTGCAGGCCGGCCGCCGCGGCTGCCGTACCCTCATAAACCTGTGCGATATAAACGCCTTCCGGCATGCCATAAGTGGAAGATACCTGCGGTGTAACGCTGATCCCGGAAATTCCCAGAAATCCTCTTTCTTCTTCCGTTACTTTGTTCTTCGTCTCCCGCAGCATCAGATCCGCGATAATCGGGCTTGCCGCTGAGATCGGGATAGCGTATCCCATTCCCTCGACTACGCTTCCGCCGATCTTATTGGAATTGATTCCAATCACTTCTCCATTCATATTCAAAAGCGCGCCGCCGGAATTCCCCGGGTTGATCGCGGCATCCGTCTGAATAAAAGTACCCGTACTGCCGTCAGAAAGTTCCATATCTCTGTTCAGCGCACTGATCACACCAGTCGTCACAGACTGTCCGTATCCGAGCGAATTGCCGATCGCAATCGCAGGCTCACCAACCTTCAGACCATCGGAATCACCCAGCGTAGCTACCGCGATCTGGTTCAGGACAGACTGCGGGATGCTCTCTAACGATACCGATATGACCGCGAGATCCATCTCCGCATCCGTTCCTTTCACAAACGCTTCCGCCTCACTGCCGTCTACAAACTGGATGCCGAGCTTATCCGCATCCTGGATCACATGATAATTCGTCACGATCAGCAATTCCGAGTCATTTTCCCCTACGATAATACCGGAACCGCTTGCCACCGCTTCATTTGTCATAGCCTGCCCAAAATAAGACAATGTCTCTGTATACGTGTTGCTGATCGAGACAACTGCCGGCATGACCGATGAGACCACCTCTGAGACATCTGACACGACCGCATATACCGGCTGTGTCTTCTCGATATCTGATCCGTCCGAAGAGCGGGCCAGTGAATCGGAAAGCACTTCTTCTGATCCGGCTTCCTTTTCTTCCACATTCTGCTCCTCTTCTGTCATCTCCACAGCTGCTTTTTTATCTCCCATTCCTGTGGCCGCATCCACTACATACAGGCCGATCCCGGCACAGATCCCGAAAAACAGTCCGAGTGAAATGCTGACAAGCGCCTTCTTAAAGTAACCGCCTCCCTTTTTCTCTCTCTTTGTTTTCTTTTTTTCCGCCTGTACATAACTGTTGTTTGAATACGTATTTCCGTATTGATAGCTGCCTGTGTTCTGTCCATAACCGGTGCTTTGCCCGAAGCCGGTATTCTGTCCCGCATTCTGACCGGCCGTCTGGTCCGTCTGCTGATGACCCGCACCGCCGCCATACCCATAATTTCGGTTCGCTCCATAGTAACTGTCTGTGCGGCCGCCCGAAATGGCATAGCCATCATTATGATAAGTATCCTGCGATGTCTGGGAACTGAATCTTCCGCCCGCAGTGTTCAATGCGGTATCCTGATTCTCATTTTTCTTACCACCCGGATATTCATTTGGGAAATTGTCATGATAATCTTCATTATACATAAGTAAAACCCCTTTCTTTCTTTACGTTGAACACAGTATAAGAAACAAATGTGAACAAATTGTGATAAAACTTTTTCAAATCTGTGTTTTTTTCGTCAAATAAGCATGTCCTGTCCGAAATGACACTCATAATGATCCGCCAGACAGGAAAAACGCCGCTTTCGCGGCGTTCTGATATTCCTTTCACGTTCTATTCGACAGTCACCGATTTCGCCAGGTTGCGCGGTTTATCCACATCGCACCCTTTTCCGACAGCAACATAATACCCAAATAACTGCAGCGGAATAATCGCCAGCGAATTGGCAAAATAAGGATTTGTTTCCGGGACATAGATCACGTAGTCCGCCGCTTTTTCAATCTCTTTGTTTTCTTCACAGGTGACTGCCAGCACAAAGGCGCCTCTGGCCTTTACTTCCACCATATTACTGATCGTCTTGGCATACAGATCCGGCTGTGTGGAGACAGCGGCCACCAGAGTCCCCTCCTCGATCAGAGAAATCGTACCGTGCTTTAATTCCCCCGCCGCATATGCTTCCGAGTGGATGTAAGAGATTTCTTTTAATTTCAGTGAGCCTTCCAGAGATATCGCATAATCGATCCCGCGCCCGATGAAAAATACATCTTTGGCGCCGATATAACGGTTGGCAAATTTCTGGATCTTTAATTTATTATTTAATAAAAGTTCGATCTGATCCGGCAGACGCCTGAGATCGGTAAGCAGACAACTGAATTCTTTATCAGACAGTTTCCCTCTGGTCTTCCCGAATTTCATTGCGAGCAGATACAGGGCAATAAGCTGCGCGCTGTATGCCTTCGTGGTCGCTACCGCAATCTCCGGCCCCGCCCACGTATACATGACATTGTCCGCTTCTCTGGCGATGGAGCTGCCCACCACATTCACGATACCAAGGACCTTAAATCCCTTCGCTTTGGCCTCCCGCAGCGCCGCAAGGGTATCGGCCGTCTCACCGGACTGACTGATCACAACGACCAAAGCCCCCTCCTCCAGAATCGGATTCCGGTAACGGAACTCCGAGGCAAGATCGACTTCCACCGGAATCCTCGCCAGTCCTTCCAAAACATATTTGCCGGTCACGCCCGCATGATAGGCAGAACCGCAGGCAACAATATGTATCTTTCGGATCGCCTTTATTTCTTCCTCCGTCATATTCAGTTCTTCGATGACGATCTCTTTTCCCTTGACCCTTGGAGTCAATGTATCGGAAACTGTTTTGGGCTGCTCATACATCTCCTTGAGCATAAAATGATCATAGCCCGCCTTTTCCGCCGCATTGGCATCCCAATCGATCATAACAGGTGTTTTCTCGGTCTCTTCCTCATCCACCGAATAGAAATGCATATGGTCTGCACGAAGCCTTACCACTTCCTGATTGTCCACATAAAATACTTTTCTCGTATATTTTAAAATCGCCGGTACATCGGAGGCAATGAAACACCCGTCTTCGTTTTGCCCGACAATGAGCGGAGAATCCTTTCTGGCTGCAAAAATCTGATCCGGGCAGTCCGCGAACATGATGCCGAGTGCATAAGAGCCTTCTACACGGTGCAGCACTTTTGCCACGGCTTCCAGCGGATTTCCTTTATAATAATAATCCAGCAGATGTGCCAGGACTTCTGTGTCCGTCTCTGACAGAAACTGATACCCTCTGGCCGTCATTTTTTTGCGCAGCTGTATATAATTCTCGATAATGCCGTTATGTACGACCGCAATGGTGCCGGACGTATTGAAATGCGGATGCGCGTTGACGTCGCTCGGCGCGCCGTGCGTTGCCCATCTTGTATGCCCGATGCCGCATATTCCCGGCATACTCTCTCCGCCGCGTGTCAGATTTTCCAGAATCTTTAAACGTCCCGCCGACTTGCGGATGTTGATCTTCTCACCGTCATAGATCGCCATGCCGGCAGAATCATACCCTCTGTACTCCAGTCTCGCCAGCCCGTCAAGAATAATAGGCGCAGCCTGCTTCGTTCCAATATATCCTACGATTCCGCACATTGTATCCTTTTCCTTTCCGATATCTGCTTTTGATATCTGCCGCTTACCAGTCTCCCGCTTTCCTGAATCTCTAAATCCGCTCCCAGTAATCTCTGTTGGAAGTGCATTTTAAGATCAGCTTTCGCGGCAGTTTCCGGTAATTTTTCCCCATTCGGTATCCCAGATATTTAAACCCGCTTTTTACAATAACACCCGGAATCTGTGCTGCCATCTTCCGCTCCTTTAAGTGGTCGACAGTCATACGTACAAGCCTGATTCCTTCCGCCTCAGACGGCACCTGCCCGAAGATCTCCGGATGGTCGGCCTGTGAAACGCCGAGGTCAAAATTTCTGCGGAACTGTTCTGCATTGCTGTAATTATGGGAGTGATATACCCTGGCATCCGGCTGATAGGCAATCCCGTATCCGGCAAAGACGGCTCCCGCCGCATAGATCATATCCTCATTAAATATTGTATGCTTCACAAACCCGCCCAGTGAATCAAAAATATCTCTTTTATAGGCTGCACACACATTCGAGCAGAAAAAGGTTTTAATGCCGAGTTTCTCCAGGTCTTCCTTTGTCTTTACAGCCTTCTGTTCCGGATAGTTAAAGTTCCTTGTGAACTTCTCCGCCTCACAGCAGGTTTCATCGGCAAGCTGCCTGCCGTAGGCAACCGCCACATTTTCAGGTTCCAGCCCCCGCAGCAGTTCCTCGATCAGAAATTCATCCGCCGGAACGGCATCCTGTGTCATCATAATGAACACTTCCGCTTCCGAGCGGGCCACTCCACTGTTTCTGGTACGCCCGTGGTCAAATTCCCTTTTTGCAAGGTGCCTGACGAATACATTCTTATAATGAGAAAAAGATGTGCCGTATGTCAGACGGTCAAAATATTTCTGTTCTGTATTCATCACGATGATCCGGTTGGGCGGACAGGTCTGGCGGGCCAGACACTCCATGATCTTAATAAACTTCTCACCCGGTTTATAAGTTGGGATGATAACATCCACGCTTCTCACAAATAGTTTCCCCCATAATCGTGTGAAGGGAATTCCCTGCCGCCTCGTCAGATGCTTTTACTACGATTTGCCCGGCAAATCCTCTTCACATTGAAGAATGCCCAAAATATGGGCATTCTCCACACTGTCTTATTATTTTTTGATATACTGATTGGTATCAGCATAAATCTTCTCACTGCATTCTTTCACGCTTGCGGACGGCTCATATTCGTAATCATTAAATAAGAACTGATGCAGCCATTTTACATTCTCGTCCAGATTGGTCGGAATGACACAGGAACCTTTCGTTCCAATCGTTCCGGTCGCTCTGTGCTCTTCCTGCGGGAATCCCGCGGTGTCGGTAATGTTATAGTTTGCAATGTCTGCCAGTAACTCAACGATCTCCGTCAGATCCAGTGAGGTATAAACTTCACCGAATACGTTATTTGCAATCTGGCCGAGCGCTGCCGGAGACGCTTTCTTTTTCGCCTGATCCGCAACTGCCTGCAAGACTTCTCTCTGACGCTCTGCACGCTTGAAGTCATCACCCGCGGTATAACGGATACGGCAGTAACCTGTCGCCTGCAGACCATCCAACAGCTGATATCCTGTGGAGGTAACCGGCGTGTAAGTGCGTTTCAGATCATCTGCAATACATAACTGGTAGTTATTCAGATGGCTGATCTCGGAATCGTCTACTTCAATATAAACGCCTCCCAGTGCATCGATCGTATCGGTTAATCCTGCAAATCCGACCGTGACAAAATCTGTGATATTCAGATCCAGATTCAGGTTCAGCATGCTCATCGCCATCTCAGGACCGCCCTTGGCATAAGCTGAATTACACTTATTGTAAGAATCATTGCTCAGATTCAGATACGTATCACGATATACCGATACCAGTTTACATTCACCCGTATCCTGATTGATCGATGCTATCATAATCGTATCGCTTCGTGTATTCTTCGTCAGCGCGCCCGTTGTGGAATCCACGCCGAACAGGGCAATATTCCGGTAGCCCTTCATGACTGTCTCTTCTTTTTCTTTTATCGTATCATTAATGATGATCTCACTCTCATTAACCTCCACATGTCCCGTCTTTTCTCCCTTCAAAACTGCGTACAGGGCGATCACCATCACAATCAGCAGAAAGATCTCCAATATGAAAAGTATGATCCTTTTTCTTTTTTTCTTCGCCTGCTCCTTTTTGCTCACCTTCTTGGAAGATGATTTCTTTTTCCCCTTACTCTTACCGGTACTGTGCCGTTCTTCGTCATCGTATCTTGTGCCGGATGTCTTATGAGAAGAGGATGTTTTTTTCTTTACTGGTTTTCTTTCTTCTTCATAATAATCATCTCTGTTTCTCTTTGCCATAGCCTGTACTCCCCTGAAATTCTTTTCTGTATTCAACCGCATAACGATACAACTACTTTTTAGATTATACTACATCTTGTTAGAAATGCAAGAAACTTCTTCCAATATCCGGCACTCTTTAGAATTTCTTAATGATTTCCGCACGCAGAATCCGCCCTGAAAAGACATCGTTCCGGTGAGAAACAATAATGTTAGTAGTATGACTTTAATAGGCATTTTTATTTATGAAACCTTTAAATATCGTCAGAAAAATGATCTTTACGTCAAAGGATAACGTCCAGTTTTCAATATAAAATATATCATACTCGATCCTGCGCTTAATCGAAGTGTCCCCGCGGTAGCCGTTGATCTGCGCCCAGCCGGTCAGCCCCGGTCTGACCTGATGTTTTACCATATATCTTGGGATCTCTTCTTTGAATTTTTCTACAAACTGCGGCCGCTCAGGTCTTGGTCCGACAACACTCATATCCCCTTTTAAGATATTGAACAGCTGCGGCAGTTCGTCCATGCTTGTCCTGCGCAGCAGTTTTCCGATCCTGGTGACACGCGGGTCATCTCTTACCGTCCATCCCTTCTTCTCCGCTCCCGGCTTTTGTACCTCCATCGTTCGGAACTTATACATCTCAAACGGTTTATTGTGCAGGCCGATCCGCTCCTGTTTAAAAATAACAGGCCCTTTGCTGGTACATTTGATCGCGGCCGCGGCAAGCAGTATGACCGGAGAAAACACGATCATTCCGATAATCGAAACAACGATATCCACGATCCGCTTTAACACCCAGTTTAAAGTATTGGTCAGCGGCACATAACGGATATTCACGACTGCCAGCCCCATCAGATCCTCTGTGTACGGCCTGCTTGGGAACAGACTGTTGTAGTCCGGGATGAATTTGGTGTGCACACCCGATTTTTCACATTGGTCCACGATATTTTCCAGACGGTCATAATCGTTCAGCGAAAGCGTGATCGCAATCTCATCCAGCGTATTCTGCGGCAGGATATAGGGTAGATTGCCGATCGAGCCTATGACTTTGACGCCTTTATACATCGTCCCTCTCGGCACGGAATCATCCAGAATGCCGCGCACAACATATCCCCACTGGGGATTGGAGTTGATTCTGTTAATATATTCTTCCGTTGCGCGGGAATATCCTACTAACAGAATATATTTCAGATTATAACCTTTTTTTCGAAAATATTGGAGAAGCGAACGGATAACGGAACGGGAAAGGGTCGCGAAAATGATATTGCTCACATAGAACAGGCCCATCATCGTACGTGAGAAATGGATCTGCTTGACCGCATACCATCCCGCCATCAGCAGAATGATCCCTACCGTATTGGCCTGGAAGATATTGAGGATTTCATATTTATGAACCGTAGCCCGTTTGGGCGTATATAAGTTGAAATAATAGTACAGAATCAGATAGCCCGGCACAATAAAATAAAGCAGTTCAAAGTAAGTCTGCCACTGGAGTACGCCCACTGACGGGTCCACATCCGAAAAAGTACTGGCAAACTTCAAATACCACGCAAACCAATAAGACGCGATAATGACAAGCGCATCCACTAAAAGGTGTAACCTGTTGAAATATTTCTGGTTATCTTTTATCATAGCTGTTCCGCCCTGATCGGGTCATTCTCCCCTGTCTGCTTTTGTTCCGGTTTCTTCCTGAAACTACAGGAAACGACAGAATCAATTTCTCCGTCCGGTTCCTGACAGCGCCGCATCAGGAAAGCTTTCGCAGGATCGGAAGTGAAATTTGTAGACGTCGCCAATTATAATAGTACAATAGGAATGAAATAATTGTCAAACTGATTATGGTTGAATTGCCTGCAATCATAAAATTTTCTTATACCAAAAATCTTCTGATCACGTTGATCCACAGAGCGCACTGCACTCTGCAATAAGCACCGAACCGGATATCGCGCCTGACAATTTTATGCTTTTTGCCCTCGGCCGATCTGCAAAGCATGAATCCCCGATGCAGTCCGCACAGATAATCGCACCCGAATCCTTTCCGCCAGAAAAAGAGTGTTTTTATGCCAAACCCGGCCAGCAAAAAAGGCAGATTGAGCACGATCTGCCACAAAGGCATATTTTTATAGATCAGATAAATGCTGTTTCTGGAAGTCAGATCTACTTTGAACTTGTTATAACGCGAGCCTGACGATGCGCTTCCTGCATGATAGACGCGTGCCTTTGGCGCATACACATTGCGGTATCCATATAATAACGACCGATATCCCAAGTCGATGTCTTCCAGATAGGCGAAATGATTCTCATCAAACATCCCGATTTTTTCCAGAACCGCTCTCCGAAAAAGAGAGGCGCCGCCGCAGGATGCAAAAATATCATAGCTTTTCTCATACTTCTGTTCCGGTTTGCCCTTTCCGATGGCAAATGCCCAGCCGAGCGCGCAGTACAGGTCTCCTGCGTCATCGATTCTTTCTTTTTCGTGCATGGAGAGCATCTTCGCAGATGCGGAAAAAATATTGCCGTTCCTTTCGACCGCTTTCTCCAGTTCTTTTACAAAGCCGGGTTCCACCACGGTATCATTGTTCAAAAAGATCACGTATTCGGTGGCAGATGCAAGAATCCCCGCATTGACCGCATGGCAGAACCCTGTATTTTCAGGAAAACGGATCGTTTTCAATGCCATTTCCCGCTTCATCTTTTCCGTCACTTCAAAGCTGCCATCCGCAGAACCATTATCCACCACGATAATGTGTGCCGGTTCGTCTTTCAGTGAGCGCAGGCAGTTTTCCAGGTATTGTATGCCGTTATAATTTGGTATGATGACCGTTGTCTTTATTTTTTTCATCTTCTCGACTGTCCTGTTGATCCATATGACATATGATCCATAAGGAGTGTTATATCATGTTATATAATTATGATTTAATATTTATCCCGTTTTCTGTCATTGTCTGACTGTGAGCTTCGGGTCCCAGACCACCAGATATCCCCGCTCGGCCGCCGCCTTTCCAAGTTCGAGACTCAGTTTCCGATACCCCTCTTCATCGCAGGAAACGGCGGTCACATCCGCCAGCTTCTGTTTTCCGGTTTCTTTATAAGGAACTCCTGTTATTTTTTCAAAAGCAGGCTGTAATTCCCTGCAAACACGCATACAGCGGATATCCACCGCCGCACAGTCCTGGGATAACGCCGCCCTGTGCGTACTGCCGCCGCTGTATTCTTTGTGCAGTCCCAGATAGAGCCTGCTCCCGGATTCATCGTAGATCCCTGAGATGATCCTGTTTTTTCTGTCCAGAATTCTGCCTCCGATCATCCCCGCTTCCTCACGCACCGCAAAGAGATCCGGCAGATATTCGATCTGGTAAAAACCAAGATGAAGCGCATGGGTGACCTTCACCTTCCATCCGCGGCTTTTACAAAAATCCGTGACTGCCGCCCTGCCGGCCTCATACGCATATGCCTTGCTCGCCGTATTTTCTGCCGTAGAGTCTGCATGGGCGCGCCAGTGATAAAGCACTTTTGGAACATGTGTTATCTTATTTTCCAGTTCACATGCAGGCAAAGAGGCAAGCAGAGTACCTGCCACTCTCAATACGAAGTCATAATCCTGTGCGCCGTCATATTGTCTGCGGAGTTTTAATTTTTTCATGAGTGCCGCTTCCGTCACCATAAAGTGGCAGATATAATTATTTGACAAAATTAAATCTAAATTGAATTTATATTTTTGATTTTTTTGCTGATAACAGCCATTTCCCAGATACTTGTCTTCATCAGAGTATACCATAACAGGCGTTTTACCAGCTTGCTGTCCGTCCCGGATCACACATGCCGTCTCATAAAGCGCATCCGCCGTAAGCAGATCATCATGATCCAGCAGTCCGATATAGTCCCCCTGTGCCGCCGCAATCGCCGCATTGGTGTTTTCCGAAATCCCCCTGTTTTCCGCCAGGGCAAGATAACGGATTCTCCTGTCCTCTTCCTGATAGGCTTTCACAATGTTTTCTACATGACGGCTCTCACTGGCATCCGCAATGATCAGTTCCCATTTCTCATAGCTTTGGCGCAGCACGGACTCTATCATTTCCCGCAGAAATTCCTCTTTGGTCTCATAAGCCGGCACGACAATGCTGAAGCGGCAGGAAAACTTCTCTCCCTCACTCCTTTGTACCGCCAGAGTCTCCGTTGGGATCTCCTGATACCTATCATCCCTTTTTCTCTCTTCTTCTATGCGCTCTTTCGCGGCATAATAAGTATGTATAATGCCGTTTTTGCGAAAGTAATGAATGGTTTTTTTCAAATTTGCGACGTTTACTACTTTCCTGCCCATTTTTCCCTATAATATAGAATCGCCCTGATCAGGCAGGACGATTCTATTCTTTCTTATTTCTTTTTTACTTCCTGCAGATTTCCTACAGATATGCTTTTAAGTCTTCCGTCAGCTGCGCCAGTTTCGCCTCCGCGTCCTCTAAACCGGTTCCCTTCACACCCATATAAAATTTGATCTTGGGTTCCGTTCCTGACGGACGTGCACAGCACCAGGAGTCATTTGTCAGGTCAAAATACAGTACATTGGACTGCGGAAGTCCTGTCTTTCCTTCCTCGCCTGTTTCCAGATCGACCTTTTTGTCTGTATCGTAGTCTCTGAATTCTTTTACCTTCAATTCGCCAAAGTTTTTGGGCGGGTTGCTTCTTAATTTATTCATGATTTCTTCGATCTGTTTCGCACCGTCGATTCCCTTCATGGTGATCGAATACTGGCTTTCTTTGAAGTAGCCGTATTTTTCATACAATGCGATCATCTGATCCCAGACAGTTTTGCCGTTCTTCTTACACCACGCCGCCATCTCGCACAGACACATAACGGCAACGACAGCGTCTTTATCTCTCGCATGTGTTCCTGCAAGACAGCCGTAGCTCTCTTCCAGACCAAACACATAGTTGTTGGAGCCTGACTGTTCAAACAGTTTGATCTGCTCACCGATAAACTTGAATCCTGTCAGCACTTCAATAAATCTCACGTTATAGTCTTCCGCGATCGCACGCGCCATATTCGTTGTAACGATCGTCGTAACGAGTGCCGGATTTTCAGGCATTTTTCCGGTTGCCGTTCTTTCACGCAGAATATATTCTGCGATCAGCATACCCGACATATTTCCGGTAAATGGAACATACTCGCCGCTCTTAGTATCCAGCGCATAAATACCGAGTCTGTCCGCATCCGGATCTGTTGCCAGAACGATGTCCGCATTTTTTTCTTTTGCCAGCGCCAGCGCCAGTTTGAATGCTTTCGGGTCTTCCGGGTTCGGATAATCCAGCGTTGTAAAATCAGGATCGGGATTTTCCTGCTCCGGTACCACATAGACATTCTTAAAGCCGATCTCATCCAGAATTCTTCTGACAGGCAGATTTCCGGTTCCGTTAAATGGAGAGTATACGATCTTGATGTCATCGGCAACTTCTTTGATGATCTCCGGATGAATAATCTGTTTCTTTAATTCAACCATATATTTGTCATCGATCTCTTTTCCGATTACCTGATACAGCCCCGCTTTCACAGCCTCATCTTTGGACATTGTCTTCACATCATGATAATCTGTCACGTTATTTACTTCCGTGATGATCTCTTTATCCTTGGGTGCAGTCACCTGTGCGCCGTCTTCCCAATAGCACTTATATCCGTTATATTCCGGCGGATTGTGGCTTGCCGTAATCACAATACCGGAGATACATCCCAATTCACGCAGTGCAAAAGACAATTCCGGAGTAGGTCTTAAAGAGTCAAATACATAAGCTTTGATCCCGTTTGCCGCCAGACAAAGCGCCGCCTCATCTGCAAATTCAGGTGATTTTCTCCTGGAATCATAGGCAATCGCCACGCCTTTTGCCTCTCCGCCCTGTTTCTTAATGTAATTCGCAAGTCCCTGTGTCGCTTTGCGCACCGTGTAAATATTCATACGGTTCGTTCCGGCACCGATCACGCCGCGCAGTCCGCCCGTACCAAATGCCAGTTCCTTGTAGAAACGGTCTTCGATCTCTTTCTCGTCGTCCTTTATGGCCTGCAGTTCTTTTTTTGTGCCCTCGTCAAAATAAGAATCTTCCAGCCAAAATTCATACTGCTCTTTGTAACCCATCGTCTTACCCTCCATTTATTTTATCATTTATTCTGACATACAGTCCGCCGCCCCCGCGCCGCACTGCTTTTAAGATCAGTACAAGTATACCATATTATGGATTAATTTTCAAAGCAAAGTCGCTCCGATCCAGTGAGAAATTGGGATTGTAGTACGGGTCGCCCGCCTCCAGCTCTTCCCGCCATTTTTGACGAAACTGTTCCGCTTCCTTATTATATCGCTGCGCCTTTTCTCCGGAATCATCCAGCCCTCTCGATGCGGATTCGAAATGGTAGAGCTCTGCAAACGGCGTAAAGACATTCAGATATCCCGCCTTTCTAAGCCGCAGACAAAAATCCACATCATTCAGGGCAACTGCAAAGCTCTCATCGAGCCCGCCCAGTCTGTCATAAAGTTCCTTTTTCACCATGAGACAGGCGCCTGTTACCGCCGTCACATCCTGTGCATAGCACAGCCTGCCCATATAACCGAGGTTATTGCTGCTGACCCGGTAATGTGTATGCCCTGCCGTTCTGTGCGCACCGAGTCCGATCACAATGCCCGCATGCTGGATCGTCCTGTCCTCATAATAGAGTTTCAGTCCCACTGCACCGACATCTCCCCGCTGTGCATACATTAACAGTTCTTCCATCCAGTCTAATGTGATCACCTGCGTGTCATTGTTAAGCAGGATAATGTATTCTCCATCTGCTTTGGATACCCCGAAATTATTGATCCGGGAATAATGAAAGCCGCCTTCATATGTGACAATATGGATACGGGGATTTTCCCGCAGTTCCTCATAGTATTTGAAGATCTCCTTTGTCTCGCTGTTATTCTCTACGATCATAATCTCATAATTGTCATAGGAGCTTCTCTCCAGAATAGAAGTAACGCACCGCCTCAGGTCTTCCACATGATCCTTATTGGGAATAACAATCGATATTTTTGGATTTCCGAGCACTTCATACTGGATCCGGAAAATTGTCTCAAACGCTTTTGTGGAAGAAATTTTGAAATTCTGATATCCCTGACTCCTCAGATGGTCAGCCACCGCGCCTTTGGCCGCGTCGATCGCGTATGTTTTGGCATTGATATCGGAAGCCACGCTGCCTTTATGGGAACGCCAGTAATACATCAGTTTCGGCACATGTACGACCCGCTCTGCCCTTGCCGTCAGACGCAAGATCATGTCATGATCCTGACTGCCGTCAAAACGGGAGCGGAACACTTCTGTTCCTTCAAGCAGTTTCCTGTCAAATACGCTGAAATGACAGATATAGTTGTTGGCACGCAGGTTATCGATCGCAAAATCCGGCTTAAAATGCAGCGTAATCATCTGATCAATATTGTCCCCGTGGAAAGTAGCCTCGTCACAATAAACATAATCTGCCTGTTTCTCGCAGATCACTTTCATATATTCATACAAAACAGCCGGATGCAGGATGTCATCATGGTCGAACAGTCCGATGTATTCCCCCGTCGCCATTGCAAGACAGCGATTGGTATTCCCGGAAATCCCTTCATTCTTCTCCAGCTTCTGATAGCGGATGCGGCGGCTGTCCTTTCTGACATATTCCTGGCAGATCTGTTCCACATAACTGTGTTCCGCGTCGGAACCGTCCGCCAGACACAATTCCCAGTTTTCATAAGTCTGTGCAAATACGGATTCAACCGCCTGTCTGAGAAATTTCTCCGGCGTGTTATACAAAGGGATCAGGATACTGATCGTAATCTGTCTTGGAAATTTCTCATTCTTCTGTCTGGCCGCTTCTTCCGGTGTCGGGAAAGAAGCTGTTCCATGCTGTGCTTTGGCCCTCTGCTCAATCCGCTTCGCGTCAAGCTTTCTAAGAACGCCTTTCACATTTCCGTAGCGGCTGATCCGTTCTTTTGTGCGCCGCATCCAATGTATCACGACCCGGAATGGTTTCGACAGCCTCCAGAAGACAGTACTTTTAATCTGATTTAACTTTTGCTCCAACTCTGTAACCTGCGCCTCTGACTGTGCAAGCTTACTGGCCAGAACACGGCTTTTTTGGCGTTCCCGCTCGTATGCCTCCTTATAATAACGCATGGTTTCCTCGCGATTTTCCGCCTCAAAATTTTCTCCCATATCTGCTTTTTCCTCCAGGGTACCTATGTCATAAATATTATTATTAAATTTACAGTTAACTTTTCATTCATATCAACTCAAATGCCGTTATTTAATAATCTCTGTAATTTTATTGTCTGTTCTTTCAGCATTTTCAGTAACGTATGTCATTCATTTTGGAAGTCCTTTCCTTTCATGGAAAATGGTCTCCCGTTTTTCTTCTCTGTTTTCTGCCATTTTTCTGTCATTTTTTCATTCATCTCATCAAATTTATTGAATGAATAACAATCCGTATCTTATTCTGCTTATCGGACCGTTATTTTTTTGTCTGACCACGTTAAAAAACTCTTTTTCGTATCAGAATCAATCGCGATCATGCCAATTGACCACTTTCCTGCGTGCAGCTTTTCCGTCTCGATGCGAACTGCAAATCCGGCGAGGGAAATATCGACTTCTTCGGTCAAAATCGCCTCTACATCCCTGCGTGACCAGGGGCATGGCTCCATCCGGTAAAAAGTATCTTCGTCCCGCTGTAGCACAAGGTTTCTGACATATTTGGCATTGTCCTCCCCGGGTACATATGCCCACCCCATAATCCATATCAGATCCGGTTCTTCCCGGTGGATCTTATGCTGGGGTTCCGCCCTGTCAATTGTCAGTTTCAGTACATTTTCCTGCATATTTGCAAGTTTACTTGCATTTTCGACACAAATTTCCGTCACTTTTTGATTCGTTTCATAATCATATTTAAAATTGCATGCATAATGTGAGGCATTGTCGATGAGATCCTTATGGTAAAAGAAATCTGCGCCTTTCATTGCCGGATGCATGTCATACAAATTCTCTTTTTCCCGTAGCAGTCTTTCCCATTTTCCCTCATCCACTTCATCCAGCCCTCTGCTGAGAGACTCATGGTGGTACAATACGGCGTCATTGCACAGTACATTGTAATATCCTGCCTCGATCAGCTTAAAGCAAAAGTCCACATCATTATAGGCAACCTTCATCTTCTCATTCATACCGCCTGCTTCTGTGAATTTTTCCTTTTCCACAAGCAGGCAGGCCGCCGTGACGCCGATCATATCATAAGTGACCTGATTGTGTCCGTAATAATAATTTCTGTCATCCGGAAAGGTGATCAGCTTATGCGACGGACCGATGTCCAGGTTGGTGATCCCGGCATGCTGAATATTCTCCGTATCTGCATACCACAATTTCGCCCCTACCGCCCCTGTATGAGGCTGAACCGCCTGTCCGGCCATGATCCGCAGCCAGTCTTTCTGGATGATTTCAATGTCATCATTGAGAAACAGCAGAAGATCTCCTTTCGCCTTCGAAGCGCCAAGATTGCACATCGCAGAGAAATTAAACTCCATCGGCTCATACAGATAAAGAAATCCATATTCCTTCTGCAAGGCCTCCATACGGCTCTTATTCTCCTCATTGCTGCCATTGTCCACTACGATCCACTCATAACACACATAATCTGTCTTTTCCCGAAAAGAGGAGAGACAGTTCTCGAGCACCTGGGGATGGTCTTTGGAGGGAATGACGACCGACACCATGCCTTTGTGTTCCGGCACCTCATATGCCACATGGTAAATATCCGGATAAAGCCCCGGCTCCAAGTGCGCTTTCATCCCCCTTCTCTGGAGAGCAGATTCCCGCACGCAAAGGCAGGAAGCGCCCGCCCCTGTCAGATCACGTCCCTGTTCCAGTTCCTCTGCCAGCAGCGCCTCCACTGTCTCCAGCACATCCCTGCCTTCCCGGCGGGCCTGCAGGATCCGCTCCTCTCCTGCCGCATCCGGCACGAAACGATTGTGGAACAGTACCTCATCAAGATGCAGAATCTGTGAGCCGGATGGCCGCACCTTCTCTTCCAGACGGAGACATAAGTCATAAAAATCAGCAGGAGAGCCGTTTTCATAGCATTCCTGCCCTAAAATCTCGTTGTATAACGATTGTTTTGTTATGATCATATGTCCCATATAGCAAAAGGACAGCATCGTATCCGGCGACCATCCCGGCTTATACCACGGACACATTCTGTTTCCCAGGTCTTCCCAGAAATAATCTTCATCCGCATATGCCAAAAGGCAATTTTTATGATTATTAAACCAATATTTAACTTTTTCGATTGTCTCTGCATCCAAAATTCCATGTCCACAGACGATCAGGCAAAGGTCTGATTGTTCCAACTCTATTGTCCGGAAGCCGTCAATGGCTGTTCCGTTTTCAATAACAGCCGTTTCATCATGTGATGCGATCCATTGGAGGTAGGGATGCTTCTGCCGGAAGACTTCTTCCCGATATTCACGGACACAATCTGCCATACTTCTGCCTGCTAGAATATCCTCATACAGTCTGGCACACACATCACCGTTTCCGCCGTCTGCCCGAACTTCGCCGCCCGTTTCCGGTTTGCGGGAAACGCGCCTCCCCGCATCTTTTATCCGGGAGAGCGCCGCATGATAACATTTTCTGGGCGCCTTTGAGAGTCTCCAGAACGCATTGTTCTCGATCCCGCCGATACGCAGCAGCAGTTCCGCCTTCTGCGCTTCACTCTGCTCAAGCGCTCCGGCCAGCGCAATTCTCTTTTCTCTTTCTTTTTCATAGACTGCCTGATAATAAGCCGCCCAATCATAGCCTTTTTTTTCCAATGCCTCTGCCCTCTCTTCTGCCGCAGATCAGTCTCATTTTTCTCTGTCTAAAATAAACCCTTCTTTTTCTTCATGCGCCCGATCGTTTCCTTCGGCATTCTCGTTACCTGCATGAACACTTTCAAAATATTCTCTGACTTCTGCTCAAATCCCGACAGGGTCAGCGTAAAATTCGGGTCTTCTGTCTCAAAGGCAAAGACACCGTCCCCCACTCGGAATCCATTCGTGGAGAACATTTTGTTCTTAAAAGCAACCGGCGTATCGTTCCATTTGAGCTGCCGGAGACTGACAATGCAGGTATCACTGCATGGATCAATGCGGACCGCCAGCCTTCCGTTTTCTACCAACAGCTGCAGCTCCTTCTCTTCCTGGAACGTCTCTTCCAGAAAATAGGAATCCTGTTCATGAAAGCCGTCCCCCGTATCTTCGTAAATCTGCGTTTTTCCCTTCTGCTTCTCCGCAGGCGGTACCATGGAAAACTCCGACAGGCTGTAAACCGGCTGACCGATCGCTTCACGGATCTCTCCCATGGACATTCTTTTACCCGTCACATACTTTTGGAAAGCCGCCTCCTGCTGTCTGTACTGCGCCGCATCCAGCTCGGTAATTTCCAGTTTTTTCAATATTAAATCCAGATCTAATTTATTTCTCTTTTCATTTTCCAATAAATAACAGTAGATTGCTCTAAATGCGATCTCCTTTACTTCCATCTGTTTAGCAAAGGTCCACTCATAATCAATCAGGTATCCCTGCCCGTCGGCCGAGATCAGGATGTTCGCAAAAATCAGATCATAATCGGTAATCGGCATTTCCTGACGATAGGAAATGCAGGCAAGATATTTATCAAATAACAGTTGAAATCCTTCCATATCATTCTTTTCGAGGTAAGCATCCAGAAGTTCCTCCATCGTTTTTCCTTCCAGATATTCAAAGACTGCATAGAGATCGCCTGCAGCGTCCCCGGAACCGTCTTCTCTCACCAGTTCGCATCGGTTGACCTGAAGGTTACCGCCATCGAAACGTTCGCTCAGTTTCTCATAGGCACAATACATCTGCTCAATATGTTCCTTTGCCGCATCAGATAACGGATGCTTTTCTATCTGTTTTACGATGGCTCCGTCTATCTTCCGATGCGTCAGACAGGTTTTGATCTTAAATTCATCCGCCCTGTCATTGGAATATTTCGCATATTTTACCGGCAGTTCGGAACCCAATACCATCACATAGGAA
Organism: uncultured Lachnospiraceae bacterium; assembly: GCA_947577185.1. Taxonomy (GTDB): domain Bacteria; phylum Bacillota; class Clostridia; order Lachnospirales; family Lachnospiraceae; genus UBA3282. The sequence continues at coordinate 146,168 of CANPUE010000004.1, forward strand.
TTGGCAAACAGCGGATACTGTCCTTCTCTGATCAAGGTATCATAGACCAGTTTTTCATCAAACAACTGCAGTCTCTCTCTGTCAAAATTGCGGAGATTGGAAGACAATTCCCCTCTTCTTGGCAGTCTCTCGTCAGAATACAGACAGGTCATAAACTTATAATCCGGATAGGGATAATACATCGCAATCTCCGAAAATCCGCATCGTTTCGCGATCTGGATCAGTCCCTTTCTGGTAAACGTCCGGATAACGCCGCCGTCCGGATAATCCTCCAGACTGCTGAACCAGGTGCCGAGATGGTCCTCCTTACAGCCTGCCCAATATTTCAGTCCCAGTTTATTTTCAATCGCAATCACAATATGACCGTCTTTTTTTCGGTGTTTTTCCAGAATCTTTAAGAAATCTTCATACGGCGTCTTTGATTGAATATAAGCCTTGCCATATTCCAATACGCCGATCAGACAAATATAGTCATAATCAGCCGGCAGATCCGGCTCAATATCCTGAAAATTGCCGACATGAATCGTAACATTTTCATCATCCATATGACGATATGCATTGATCAGACTCCGCTTCTTTGACAGGTCAATGCAGGTCACCTCTCCGGCTTTTCGCGCCAGTGCGCCTGTGACCGCACCACAGCCGGAACCTACTTCCAGCACTTTCATGCTTTTATCGATCGGAAGCCATTCGACAATGTTCTCCCTAAGCGGCGAGAGATGATACAGAATGGGCCAGCTTCTTCTCTCCTCAATGAGACGCGGATATTCCACCTGTGCATAATCTTTGGCAATGGAAAGCAGTTCGTCCTCCACGTCACCGTCACAATAGTAGTCCTGGCCTGGATAATGCTTTAAATTCAGTTTGATCTTTCCGATTTCTTCTATTATAGTTTCGCTGATTGTTTCGTTGATCGTTTCATCCACACGGTTGCTGCCCATAAAAAACCCCTAAATGATCTGTATGTTCGAATTCATGTCATAAAATCCTACTGTGTTCTTATCAGAGATGACTGTCAGATTCAGCACATCATACAGTCTGTGATAAACCGTGAAATCATCTCCCTCATAACCGGTGACGCCAAGTGAGAGCAGGTATTCCCCGCCCTGCAGATTCATTTCCTGCGTAAAGATAATCTCTTTCGTCTCACCGGCCTTCACAGGTTCCAAAAACGCTTTTTCAAACATTGTATTGGTTCCCGTGATTTCCGTGCCGCGGATATTTTTGATGGTAAAGGCAAAAATCGGTGCGGCAAGATCTTCCTTCATCTGTACTTTCATATGAATCCGGAATACAGAACCTTTCAAAATTGCAGACGTTTTTGTACCCTTCTCGTCGGAAATAAAATATTCGGTGATAACGGCTTTCTTAGAACCGTATTCTAACAGCTCCGGATTTTCATTCGCCGCTCTGCTCTCTGCGGCGTCACGTTGTCCTGCCGCCATCTTTTTGAGCTGCTCATCTTCCAAAAGACGTTCCTCCGGCGCCTCCTCCTCGATCGTATACTGTCCGACCAGCACACGTTTATAGACATCAATCATCTCTTTGGGCGCGCCCTCTCCGAGTTTCACCCCCTGATTGAGCAATACGACTCTGTCACAGTATTTGCTGATACTGCTCAGATCATGACTGACAAATACGATCGTCTTTCCCATCGCTTTAAACTCTTCAAATTTATGATAACATTTGGCCTGGAAAAAAACATCTCCCACGGAAAGGGCCTCGTCCACGATGAGAATCTCCGGCTCAATATTAATCGCTACCGCGAAGGCAAGCCGCACAAACATACCGCTGGAATATGTTTTGACCGGCTGGTGGACATATTCCCCGATATCGGCAAATTCCAGAATGTCATTCATCTTTTCATTGATTTCCTTCTCGGAAAAGCCGATCATCGTCCCGTTTAAGTAAATATTCTCGATGCCGTTATATTCCATATTAAAGCCTGCGCCAAGCTCTAACAGGGCAGAAATCCGTCCGTTAACGGTGACTTCCCCGCCTGTAGGATTCAAAACACCTGTTATTATTTTTAAAATAGTGGACTTACCGGAACCGTTTGTCCCGATAATGCCCACTGTTTCACCCTGACGGATCGTCAGATTGACACCTTTCAGCGCATGGTGCTCCGTATGCCTTTTGCCCCTGCCGAAGCCGAGCGCTTCCTTCAGTCTGTCAGAAGATTTATCATATAGTTTATAAACTTTATCCAGGTCTTTTACCTGAATCGCAATATTTTCATCCAGCATAACGGCCTCCCGTATTAAAGTACGTCCGCGAAATGTACCCTCAGTTTTTTAAACAGCAGCGTTCCGATGCAGAACAGGCTGATCGTAAAAATCCAGAAATAAGTGGAAGAATAGAAGTGCTCCCAAAACCATAAATCCTCAAAAAGAGCGCTGCGGAATCCATTTACGATATAAACAAGCGGATTCAGTTTAAAAAATGTTTTCATGTCGTCGCTCAACATGGAGATATCCCAAAGGATCGGTGTCGCCCACATGCCAATCTGCAAAGCAATACTGATAATCTGCTGTAAATCCCTGAAAAAAACAACGAGTGCGCAGGTAAAATAACTCATGGCAAGCACAAACATAAACAGACAGAAACTATAATAGGGAATCTGCAGCGTATAAACTGTCGGGTAATATCCATATCCGACCGCCACTAAAAGCAGAACCCCTACAAAAAAAACATGGATGAACGTCGCCGCAATGATCTTGATGATCGGAAGGATACTGATATTAAAAACGACTTTTTTCACAAGATAATTGTACTCCAGTAACGCCATGGTACCCTGCGTGATCGCTTCTGAAAAATAAAACCATGGCACCAGTCCTGCCGTCAGGTACAGCACATAAGGCACGTCAATTCCTCCCGCCACCATCTGGCTCCTGGTGTCAAACACTTTATCAAAAACGATCCAGTACATGAGGACCGTAACAACGGGCTGTACCATCGCCCAGATGATACCCAGATAAGAACCCGCATAGCGTGTCTTAAAATCATTTTTTGCGAGCTTCCAGATCAGCCTCCTGCTCTGAAAAAGCTCGATCGGGATTGTCGTCAGTCCGTCATAAAAAAGCGCGAAAATAATACACGTAAAAGTGATCAGGACACAGCCGCTGACTTTTTTCATGTTTTCCGTCACCTGATCGGCGAGCGGATTGTGATGATTGATCAAAACGATTGCCAGAATCAGGCCAAATCCCCAGAAAATGGCAATCGCCGCAGGCTTGGGAAAGGGCCTGCGGTTCTTTTTCTTTTCTTTTGTTCCCGTATCATGTACGCTCATTTCACTAGAAAATCCCTTCTCTTACTTGCGGTATCTGGACGTAAATTCCTCTAATCCGCCCCATTTCGTATCCCGCACCGACTGAACCGGCATCATGCCTTCTCCGAGCGGCCACGTTATCCCGATCGCAGGATCATTCCATGCGATACCGCCCTGATCGTCCGCATGATAATAGTCCGTACATTTATAGGTAAATTCAGCATAATCGGAAACAACAAGGAAACCATGCGCGAAATCTTTGGGAACAAAAAACTGTTTCCTGTTTTCCGCAGACAGCAGCACGCCATGCCACTTACCATACGTTTCAGAACCCGGTCTGAGGTCCACGGCTACGTCAAACACTTCCCCCTGCAATACTCTCACCAGCTTTGCCTGCGGGTATTGGATCTGGAAATGAAGTCCCCGTAAGACACCCTTGACGGAAGCGGACTGGTTGTCCTGCACAAAGACTTCATCGATCCCCGCCGCCTTATAGTCTTCATAATGATAGGTTTCCATGAAATATCCCCTCTCATCCGGAAACACCGTAGGTGTAATGATTTTAAGTCCCTCTATCTCACATGTCTCCACCTTTATCTTTCCCACTTTTCCCTGTTCCTCCTTCTCATTCCTTATTCCTCGTTCTCTGTCGGCACATTTCCGGTATCGCCGTTGATCACTCCCGTGTATCCGCCGGCCCCCGCTGAATGGTCGATCGATGTATCGATATTCAGATAGCAGAGATTCAGATCCACATTCGTCGAAATACCGTCTATCGTGCCTTTTGATGTATACTGCCACATATGATAATAGCCGTCATAGGTCGGAACTTCCGCATACTGTGCCAGCCATGTACGATAATCGGACAGTTCTTTGGCATTCACTTTCTGTGCAAACCAGTTGGGCGAAGCATAAATACCTGTCTCGTATCCCGCCGCCGCAATCGTTTCGAGAAATGCCTTATGATTTTTGGTCCGCTGCTCTGCGCTCAGCACATCGGCCCTGCCATTGCCTCCGGCACTTTCGCTGTCCAGAAATACCGGATAGTCCACGTCGTATTCCCGGATCAGATTGATCACCATACTCGCTTCCTCTATCGCTTCCACCTCGTTCACTGCCTGTGTGAAAAAGTATACGCCAACCGGTATGCCCGCACTGATGGCCCCGGTTATATTCTCTTCATATTTCGGATCGATGACGAGTGATCCGCTTGCAGATCCACGGTAACCGCATCGTATGATCGCAAACTCCACACCAGCGTTTTTGACAGCCTGCCAGTCGATCGTCTTATTCCATTTGGATACGTCAATGCCCTTTTTCGCATTGTCTCCCGCGGTCTCAAACGCCGTATTTTCCGTACCGTCTGCCTCCGCCTCCGCTTCCTTCACTTCCGTGTCCTCTTTGGCGGCATCAATATCATCTTCCGTCAGCATCAGATACTCGATATCATCCAAAACACGATATTCGATCTCCTGCTTTACGCGGATGGTCGTCACTGTATTCGGCACGCGGTACCCTTCCAGTTCATTCATATAAACGCTGTATTCCCCGGCGCGCAGTGAATCAATATAGATAATGCCGTCCTCATCATTGTCCGTATATTCACCGAGACCCTCGATCGTCACGGAAAAAGGCGCCCCTGTAACCAAAAGGCCTCTGCTGTTGACAATCATGATACGCAGGTCTTTGGCCACGGAACTCATCAGGAAGGAAACCACCTTTCCGGAATAGGTTTCAATACTCTTATAGCGCGGCTCCGCATCAAAAAAAGTGTCGTCCATCAGAAACGCAGACAGATCATTGCCGATCTGCTTGTCGTCTTCTATGACCTCCACTGCCTGGGAATCCACCATCTGTACCCTGTCAGGCTTACCAAATCTGTCTTCTATGATATCCCAGTTTGTCACAAAGATAACTGATGTTACGATCAAAAACATCAAAACAACCAGAAATAAAGTCCTTCGTAATTTTTTAGAGTCCATTCGCAACCTCTGTCAGATATTGTCCGTAGTTTGTCTTAATCAGCGGCCCGGCAAGCTTTAAAAGCTGTTCCCTGTCGATGAATCCACGCTTATAGGCAATTTCTTCGATGCAGGAGATATAAAGCCCCTGTCTTTTCTGGAACGCCGCTACGAAATCCGCAGCATCAAGCAAAGAATCATGATTCCCTGTATCAAGCCATGCAAACCCGCGTCCCAGCGTTTCCACACGTAAACTTCCTCTTCTTAAATATTCATTATTAATACTCGTAATCTCGATTTCTCCGCGCGCAGAAGGATTCACATTCGCCGCAATCTCCACCACGTCATTGTCATAAAAATAAAGACCCGGCACTGCATAATTGCTTTTTGGCTTTTCCGGCTTTTCCTCGATAGAAAGAGCGACTCCGTTTTCGTCAAATTCCACGACGCCGTATTCTCTCGGATCCCTCACATAATAGCCGAAGATCGTAGCCCCCTTTTCCCTCGATGCCACTTCCCGCAGCACTTTGGAGAAGCTCTGCCCATAAAAAATATTATCGCCGAGCACGAGCGCCACATTATCGCCGCCGATAAAATCCGCCCCGATCAAAAAGGCATCCGCGAGTCCTCTCGGTGTCTCCTGTACCGCATATTCCATCCGCAGTCCCAGCTGCTCCCCGCTCCCGAACAGTTCTTTAAAGATCGGCAGATCCCTGGGCGTAGAGATAATGAGGATGTCCCGAATCCCCGCCAGCATCAGGATCGACAGCGGATAATAAATCATAGGTTTATCGTAAACAGGCATGATCTGCTTGGAAATTGCTTTTGTCAGCGGATATAAACGGGTCCCGGAACCGCCCGCAAGAATGATTCCTTTCATATCTGATACATGCTCCTTTCAAATTTCGTGCTTTCAGGCACAAACATACACGTATATTTTACCATAAAACTTTTCTCAGAAAAAGCCCTGATTTTCTTCTAAAATTTCCCTGATTCCCTGCCTGAAATCAGTACGCGCAAAGGTTCCGATCTGTTCTTCCAGCAGCGTTGTGTCTGCACACAGATGCATGACCTGTTTATCACTGTAAGGCATCAGACCGATTCCGAGCTGTTTTTCCAGCTCCTTCTCTGTTCCTTCGTCCGCCTGCTTCTGATCGTAAAACGCATGGACAACATGATAAATATCTTTGATATAGCTTTTGAGCATTCGGTCCTGTCCGCTTCCGACACAATAAACGCTGCCATGGACTCCCTGATCCCCCAGCGCATAAAAAATCTCAGCTGCATCTTTACTGTACAGATAGTCCCATGTCTGTTCTCCGGGGGTAAAAGCGGTCTGTTCTCCGTTTTTCAATTTCCGTATCGCACTCATCACCATAGACCCTGCGCCGTCATAGGGACCGTAAACGCTCAGGATCCTGCACCAGATCTGTCTGATCTGCATTTTTTCGCAAAGCACTCTGCTCATCTGTCCCGCACAGAGTTTGGCCATACCATAGCCGTTGTCCGGCCTGACAGGTGTCTGCGGCGTGAGTTTTCCCTCCACCCGGCCATATTCCGCCTGGGATCCTGCACCGATGAAAGTATGACAGCCCAGTCTTCCCGCAAGTTCCGCCGCATCCATCGTGTAAGCGATATTCGCCGACTGTAAATGCATATCGTTTCTGGCATCCCCCACCGTACCGTTCCATGCAAAATGGTAGAACACATCATATGTCTGTGCGCTGTTACCTTGGGCAAATAATGTACTGTATTCGTCCAGATCCGCCTCAAGCACTGTCACAAACGGAGAAACCGGAATGTTTTTGATCCTGGAAGAGCCCTTATGGCAGATTGCCAGAACGAATACCTTTTCGCTGATACACTTGTTGATAAGCGCCATTCCGATCGCTCCTGTAGGGCCTGTGATGACAATCCTTTTCATAAAAAATCCTCCGTTCACACGAAACAGGCACCCGAAACATATCCATCTTTCTGGATATATCTCCGGTGCCGCATTCTCTTTTTAATTCTTTCCGTACATTTCGGCATAATAATTCTGGTAATCACCGCTTGTCATATTTTTCATCCAGTCCTCATGCGCAAAATACCACTCAATCGTACGCCTGATCCCATCTTTAAACATCGTCTCCGGCTCCCAGCCGATCTCGTCCCTGATCTTATCCGGCGCGATTGCGTATCTTCTGTCATGTGCCTTTCTGTCTTCGACATAAGTAATCAGATCCTCGCTGACAAGCGCTTTGCGCGGATCATCATCCGGTAACATCTCCTGTAACGTCTCCAGAATAATATGAATGATCTCAATATTCTGTTTCTCGTTATGTCCTCCGACATTATAGGTCTCAAACAGTCTGCCTTTTTCCTGCACCATGTCGATCGCTTTTGCATGATCTTCCACATACAGCCAGTCGCGGACATTTTTCCCGTCTCCGTATACCGGAAGTCTGATGCCCTGCAGTGCATTATTGATAATGAGCGGTATCAGTTTTTCAGGGAACTGATATGGTCCGTAGTTATTGGAGCAGTTGGTAATGTTGGCCGGGAAATGATACGTGTCCATATAAGCCTTTACCAGCATATCGGAACTTGCCTTGCTCGCTGAGTACGGACTGTGAGGCGCATAAGGCGTCGTCTCGTAGAAGTAACCGCCCTCGTCGTCCAGCGAACCGTATACTTCGTCAGTGGAAACATGCAGGAACTTTTTGTCCTTCTGGTAGGAACCATCCTCCAGTTCCCACGCTGCTTTCGCACAGTTTAACATGACTGCCGTTCCAAGTACATTGGTGCGGATAAATACTTCCGGATCTTTGATGCTTCTGTCAACATGGCTCTCCGCGGCAAAATGCACCACTCTGTCAATATCGTTGCGGGCAAAAATTTCGCTGACCGCCTCTTTATCACAGATATCCGCCTTGATAAACGTATAATTTTCCCTGTTCTCAATGTCTTTTAAATTTTCCAGATTGCCCGCATAAGTCAGGGCATCTACATTGATGATCCGGATGGCATCGCCATACTTCCCAAACATGTAGTGAATATAGTTAGAACCGATAAAACCGGCGCCGCCTGTTACAAGATAGGTTTTCAATGATATCGTCTCCTTTTTATTGATTTTACAAACACAGATAATTAATATGATCAATAGCTCATATAACTGATATTCAGATCCACATCCCCGTTGATCCCGGTCACTTTTCCCTTGGAGGAATACTGCCACATATCATATCTGGTCAGGTTATATGTCGGCTTCTCGGCATATTGTGCGAGCCAGATTTTGTACCCTGTCAGGCTGCCGGTGTTGATATGAGTCGTAAACCATGTTTTGTTCGCATAAATACCCGCAGAATATCCTGAATTTTGGATCGTATTGCAAAATGCCTTGCAGACTGCGGTCCTCGTGCCGATGTCGATCGCATCTCCCCGGCCCCTGCTTGGTTCCACGTCCAGGAACACCGGATAATTCAGTCCATAACCGCTGATCAGTTTTAGCGCCATAGACGCTTCCTCGATGGCTTCCACTTCATTTACTGCCTGAGTGACAAAATAAACGCCGACCTTCAGACCTGCCGCTTTCGCGCCCTGAATATTGCTTGCAAATTTGGTGTCTTCGATCAGTGCCCCCGTCGTGGAGCCGCGATAGCCGCAACGGATAATCGCATAGGATACCCCGGAATTTTTAACCGCATTCCAGTCGATTTTTCCGTTGTGTCTTGATACATCAATGCCAAACGTGCCGGAACCCGAAGAGAGTCGTCCGTCATTTCCAAATGAGTATCTTGCGCCCTGGATGACCTGATCTCCGGTTACGGGCTTGCCGTTCTTATCGAAGAAATATGTAGATCCGTCGATCACCTGCCATCCGGTATAACTGTATTCTCCCTGTGATTTTCTCAGATACAGTTTCTGATCTTTGTAGTAATCGGCATAAGTCGCCTCTACATATTTTCCTTCCGCATTTTTGACATAAACCTGATTACCACTTTTATCTTTCAGTTTTGAAGTCGTATCACCTGACAGGTCTTTCACAACGGTCACTTTCCACTCGCCTTTGACATTTCCACAGACTCCGGTGATCGTTGCCGTTCCTGCTGAAACGCCTGTCATAACGCCGTCTTTGTCCACTTTGACAATCTTTTCGTTATCACTTGTCCAGGTCACAACGCCGCCAGCCGGATCTGTTACGCCCTTCACGGTTCCGGTCTTACCCACCTGAATATTGCCGCTGCCCGTAACCGTAATGGATTTGTACTCAGTCTCTGCGGCAACGACCGCGACTGTCCACGTACTTTTGGCATTTCCGCAGGTTCCGGTAATGGTCGCCGTCCCCACTGACACACCTGTCATAACGCCGTTTTTGTCCACCGTAACGATTTTGGTATTATCGCTTGTCCAGGTGATCAGGCCGCCCGCCGGGTCCGTTGTTCCCGTCAAAGTTCCTGTCTTGCCGACCCGAATGTTGCCGCTGCCTGAAATCGTGAGTGACTTGTATTCAATGTCCGTGACAGTGACCGTACAACTCACGTTAACGGAATCTTTTCCGATGGAAACCGTGGCCGTAATCGTCGCGCTTCCTATGCTCTCGCCTTTTACATTCACAGATGAACCGCCGCCGCTCACGCTGACAACCGAGGCGTTACTGTTGCTCCAGGATACCGAATAACTGTCGTTTGTGCTCACGGAGAGCGCAAGTGTGCGGCTCTCACCCTTTTTCATCGTAAGATTGCTCAGTCTGGGGTTCAGAGCATTCAGCTTTTCCCGGTCTGTCGGCTGTGTGGGTGCCGGAGGATCCGGGGTTACCGGCGGAGGATCCGGCGTTTCCGTACCCGTACCGCCTGATCCGTTTCCGGTATTACCGCCTCCGGTACTTCCTGATCCGTCTCCCGGATTACCGCCTCCGGTACTTCCTGATCCGTTTCCGGTATTACCGTCTCCGGTACTTCCTGATCCGTCTCCCGTACTACCGCCTCCGGTACTTCCTGATCCGTCTCCCGTACTACCGTCCCCGGTACTTCCTGATCCGTCTCCCGTACTACCATCTCCGGTGCTTCCCGATCCGTCTCCCGCACTGCCGTCTCCGGTGCCTCCCGATCCGTCTCCCGTACTACCGTCTCCGGTGCTTCCCGATCCATCTCCCGGAAGGCTTTCGCCGCCGGTTCCGGATCCCGTTTTGTCATCTCCGATGGTACGTCCTGTTACGCGCTCCCCTTCGTTGACCGTCTTTACAAACGTGCCCGCCGCACCGATCAGTGCCGGATTCGGTATGTCTTCCTTCTTGATCTCCTGATAATTTCCGTCGGCATTCTGTTCTGTCTTTGTAGACTCTACCCACTCCACCGTATCTTTCAGTACAGATTCCACCGCCGTATCCTGGACAGCCGTATCTTCTATGGCAACGTTGACCTCAGCCTCCGTCTTAATCTCATCTGCCACATCAACTTTTTTATAAGTAATGGTATCAGTGACTTTCAGCGTTTCCCCCTGTGACGGAAACTGATAGGCTGCATATTCTCCGCCCTGCATCGGTACTATTTTTATCGTATAAGTCCCTGCCGCCACGCCTGTCTGATAAATAATACCGTCTTTGTCCTCGTCTTTCAGATTAAAGTTTTTCCCGTTGTCACCCGTTATCTCAACTTCAAACGGCACGCCGCCAATCAGTTTATTGGTAGCCTTATTGACGAATTTCACTTTAATGTCTGCCTGAATCGATGTAAGATTCATACCGACTTCTACCACTTTGGATCCCGTCTGTGTACCGGGAGTCTGCGTATCCTGTTCCGGTTCCGTGCCGGATTCGTTTTCGATATCCACCATCTGGGATACTCTGGAGGCTTCGGCATTGGAGACCGCCAGAAGCCCGCTCTCCCCGACTACACCGATCTGCTCGATTTCCGAGCCGAGCGCAGCAAAAGACTCCACCTGTCTGGAGGTGCCTTTCGCTCCGGCATACACAATACCCGTTGCAATGGCAGCCATCAGAATCGCACAGCCAAAGATCGCTACAACGCGGTCAAGAGAACTCATCTCAGAGATAAAATGCCCAAACCTCGCGAAAATATTTTCATATTCTTCGTCGTCTTCCTCATCATCGTCTTCGTCTATCTCATCCTCATAATATTCATAGTATTCTTCATCGTCCTCGTCGTCATCCTCGGACTCTCCGTAATATTCCTCATCGTCCTCGTCATCTTCATCCTCAGACTCTCCGTAATATTCCTCATCGTCCTCGTCATCTTCATCCTCGGACTCTCCGTAATATTCCTCATCGTCCTCGTCATCTTCATCCTC
>CANPUE010000005.1 GCA_947577185.1 uncultured Lachnospiraceae bacterium
CTTACCAAAAAAGAGGTATTTTTTTCCAAAGACACAAACTATTTTACACTACCGGAACCAATCAATAAAAACAGACAGGAAAGATGAAACGCCGTAAAGGTGTTTTTTTAATGAGGCGGCCATGGCAACATCAAAAAAGCAACCGCGACTCCACCAAGTAGTTGGTTGCTTTTTTGAAAGTTACCAATAACCAAGGCGAACCGTTTGCTATATGGGTAACGCCTTTTCTTTTTTTATTCTAGCAAAGCATTGAGGGATTGTCAATAAAAGTGAAATTGAATTTTTCAGATCGAATTTTTCAGATCCTCCTGTAATGAACGCCCGACAAACAGTATGTGCAAAATATCAAAAAATACTATGGCATTTTTTGATATTGCTATTATAGCGTACCTATCCCTGCTTGTCATTGGGCGGTTTGACGGTTTCCTCTGACGGTTTCCCTTTTTTCGGGAGATAGCCGCTGTCCTTTATTTCCAGTTCCCAATCCATTCTTTTCCCTTCCTTTCCGCTTGAACCCCTTTTACGACCTACAACACCGCACAGGGCGTTTTTGACGGAGTTTTGAGAAAAATTCTTCAAAAAGATTTTTTTGTTTCTTAATATGGGGAAGTTTGGGAAATGCCAAATATTTTTAAATTTCTTGTAGTTATTCGGTTAACCGTATATAATTATAGCGATAGAACTTACAAAAAGGTAGGAGGTAATACTTTTAATGAGTGAAAAAATACTGCTTGTTGATGATGAAGTTGGAATTATAGACCTCATATCATTATATTTAGTAAATGAAAGATATGAAATTTTTTCTTTCACATCAGCACATGAGGCTATGCAATGTATTAAAACAGAAAAAATAGATTTAGCAATTTTAGATATAATGCTTCCAGATATGAGTGGATTAGATATGTGCAAAGAAATCCGTCAACAATTCAATTTTCCTATCATTATGTTGACAGCCAGAAATCAAGAAATAGATAAAATAAAGGGGCTGACGTTGGGAGCTGATGATTATATAACAAAGCCATTTTTACCATTGGAATTAGTGGCAAGAGTAAAGGCTCAATTAAGAAGATATAAACGATATGGAAATGAGCAAGAAGAAAAGGATATTTTTGTTCATAATGGACTTGTATTAAATGTTAAAACGCATGAATGTATACTCAATGAAAAACCTGTTATTTTAACGCCAACAGAATTTTCAATTTTGCATATACTATGTAAAAACATTGGAAATGTTGTTAGCTCCGAAGAATTATTTCATCAAATTTGGGGAGATGAATGTTACAGTAAAAGTAACAACACTATCACTGTTCATATTCGGCATTTACGCGAAAAAATGGGGGACTCCTTTGAAGAACCCCAATATATAAAAACGATATGGGGGTGTGGATATAAAATTGAAAAATAATTTTTTTGAACAAGAAAAAGATTTGCGAACTATATATAAAAAGCTATTTTTTCAAATGGCTATTACAGCTATTCTATATGCTGTATTTGGAATAACCGTATATCTTATGATTATTAACCTACTTAGGCATTTTAATATTTGGGGTGGTTTAGTAAATTGGATAGAACGAAATAGGATAATTGGATTTTTCACATATGTCGGAGTAGGATATACAGCTATTCTTTTTTACTATTGGGAAAAACCTTTTCATTACCTTAATAGTATATTGGCTGCCACTTCAAATATATATCAACAAGAAGAAAAGATGATAATTTTACCAACTCCATTAAAAACTATTGAAAAATATTTAAATGAGTTACGATTAAATGTTCAAGAAAGTAAAATTGCCGTGCAAAATGCCGAGCAACGCAAAAATGATATGATTGCATATTTAGCGCATGACTTGAAAACGCCATTGACTTTTATTATAGGGTATTTAAGTTTATTGAATGATACACCAGATATGCCTATGGAACAACGAGAAAAATACGTTAATATAAGTATTGAAAAAGCAAAGCGATTAGAAAAAATGATTAACGAATTTTTTGATATTACCTGTTATAATCTCCAACAAATTGAACTTGAGAAAGAAACGATTGATTTGTATTATATGCTTGTACAGTTATCAGATGAGTTTTATCCTCTTTTATCAGCACATGGTAATACGATAAAACTATTAGCAGATGAAGAATTAAATGTGTATGCTGACCCGGTAAGGCTTGCAAGAGTATTTAATAATATTCTTAAAAATGCAATCTCTTATAGCTATCCCAATACAGAAATTAAGGTTAATAGTAAAAAAGAACAAGGACATATTATCATTAGATTTCAAAATCAAGGAAAAACTATTCCACCTCAAAAGCTGGAGGCTTTATTTGATAAATTTTTCCGGCTTGATGAATCCCGTGCTTCAAATACGGGAGGGACAGGATTAGGTCTGGCAATCGCAAAAAATATTGTTGAGCTACATGGTGGTAAAATTTCTGCGGAAAGCCAAAATGAAACTACAACATTTATTGTTTCACTTCCTATAATAGGAATATAAAATTTCAATATTCTCTTAGGATTTTCTTAGGAAATAGTCAAGTAATACCTAAATTCCGAAAAGCTCTTATCGGCTATAATATTGTTGATAGGAGCTTTTTACTTTGTTTTATCGGTGGCATATCAATGAAAAAAACAATCAAACATAATAGGAGGATATGAATATGTCAATCACAGATATTTTAATCCGTTCACTAAGCGGATATATTTTTGTAGTTCCGGGAATTGTATTGTATTTTTGGTGTTTGAAGAAATCTGAAAAAAAGCAAACACCAATCCATATCGCAACCGTATTTGTGTTTTGCTATTATTTGATTGGAATTTTGACAATGACTGGTATTGGAAAATTAAAATCTTTTTCGCCGGAAATCGTGCTAATCCCATTTCTGGATATGATAAGCGGACCGATAGATACCGTCTTAAATATTGTCTTGTTTGTTCCATTGGGCTTTTTTCTTCCTTTGCTGTATAAAAAGTATAGCTGTATCAATAACATTGTATTAACAGGTTTTCTTTTTTCATTATCTATTGAAATTGTTCAAATGTTTGGCAGAGGTTCAACGGATATAAATGATTTGATTACAAATACGGTTGGAGCGAGTTTGGGATATTTTATTTATAAAAGGTTCGTTAGAATAGTACGAAAGGAAGTTCTTGCAAAGTTTCAAAATAATAAAATCAATGATGAAATTGAAATATTGCTTTTTATAGCTTACTCATTTGTGATTATGGTTACAATTCAGCCTTTGGTTATTAGCAACCTATTCGGGCTTGGATAAGTTATCATCTGTTTAATTATTACAATAAACTTACCATCACGAAATTATTTAAGTTCCAATAGCATAGAATAACAATCTGCAAACGCTCTTAATAAAAGGTACGGCGGCTAAAAGAGAGAGTGGGATTCCGCCGTAGCCGGCATTGTGGGGAGTTATGCACACTGTCCACGATGCTTTTTTTGCTTTTAAAGCCTTTTCGGGGCTGGATATTACCGGGAAGGGTTATTATCCCGGTCTGGCTGTTCCTGTGCGCTTTTTGGCGGCTCTGTGCGCCCTAAATACTGGTTCAGGTTCTCCAGTTTCCGGTTCAGCGATTTCAGCTCTTTGTCACAGTTTTTGTAAGTGGCGGTCAGTTCCTTCTTCTGTGCGGTCAGCTCCTGATATTCCGCTTTCAGCTTGTCAATGTTCAAGCCTTTTAAGGGGATGCCCGCCTGTTCCAGCATACGCCTTGCGCCGCCATAAAGTATAATCTGGCTTTCATGCTTGCGGAAATATGCGTCAGGATTTTTTGATTTCTTATAGGCAATATTGTAAGACCTGTTTGCTTTATATTGTTCCGCATATTTAATGATTTCCGCTATCCATTTGGCGACTGCCGCGACAACGATAGTTATGGAGGTAAATGCCTATGAAAGAAATCCCTATTTGGGAGAAAAGTAATCTGACACTGGAAGAAGCTGCGGCTGATTAAGAGGAAGAAGCTGGACGAATACACAGAAAAAATGTACTCTATCTGACAATGCGAACTGAATTGACATAGATATTACAGCACAGATACAGGAAATATGGGACGGTATTTTCGTGGAGCTTTTGCATTAATGATGATTCTCGACTTTTGCCTTGCTTTTTGATATGATAAAAACACGCAGGGTCCAGGAGGAAAAACAGAAATGTTAAGCCGAAAGAAAGTGTTCGGTTATGGATGGATGCATTTAACAGCCATGATGTGGAAGTAATTACCGCCCTTTATCATGAAAATGCGACAAATCACCAAGTAGCGAATGAGTCAGAAGCAGGCATGGAAGCAATCTTCGAATGGCGTGATCCATTGGGATTACAGGGGTGGCACAATATGTATAAAAAATAAAATCAGCGTGTATCAACTGGAAGTGATTCAGGATAATGAGAAGGCGCTTACTTTATATAAAAAGCAGGAATTCCAAGTTGACAGAAACTTGATCGGCTATGGTATTGTGGACAAAATAAAAGGAGGTATTGCGCAGTTGGCGGTACATCCCAAATATCGCAGAATGGGAGTTGCCACAGAGATTTTGTTAGATTTACTGAAACAAACAAAGAGTTTAGAGATGAGAGTAATAAATGTGGATGAGCGGGATCAGGCATTAAACATTTTTTTGAAGAAAACGGAGTTTAGCGTATTTGTTAAATAATATGAAATGAAAAAACAGTTTTCCGCTCAGGATATTGCATAGATGAAGAAGCTGGCTTTGAAGGCGGTTGTTAGTGGAGGAACAGTCATGAGATATATTAAAACAATAACATTAAGTAATGGCATGGAATGTTGTTTGAGGAATGGAACAGAAAGCGATGGTCAGCTTGTATTGGATAATTTCAATCTGACACATAGCGAGACCGATTATTTGCTTACATATCCAGATGAAAACAGTTTTAATGCCGCACAGGAAAGCCGTTTCCTGAAAGAAAAGGCTGAGAGTGAAAGGGAGGTAGAACTGATTGCCATAGTTGACGGTGTCATTGCAGGAACAGCAGGAATCGAGGCAATCGGTACAAAGTATAAAGTACGACATCGGGCAGAATGTGGAATCAGTGTTGTGAAAAAGTATTGGGGGTTGGGAATTGGTAAGGCTTTGCTGGCTTCATGTATTGAATGTGCTAAAGCAGCGGGATATAGTCAGCTTGAACTTACAGTAGTTGCTGAAAATGAAAGAGCAGTTTCTATGTATGAACGGGCTGGATTTGTCGAGTGTGGAAGAAATCCCAAAGGATTTCGCTCCCGCATAGCCGGATTTCAGGAAGTCATCTCTATGAGACTGGAATTGTGATGATTGACAGATTTATAATAAAATTGACAAGCCACATGATCCTGCTAAAAGCGAGCAGTCAAAATCCATTGCAGACTTTGATTTATTTTATTTTTAAAGGATTTTATAGGTTGCGAATTACAAAAAATGGTAAATTGATTTTTATGCGATATGGATTGGACCGGTTATATCTCTCATTACAAGCTGTAACGCCGTTACTTGTTCCTGCTGAACATTTTCCTGTTTTGCCCCTGCCTTGGTTGATTTCATTAGATGCTTTAGGGGCTATTGCGAAATATCATTGATAGAATCAGCGTCATCAAGGAGGAGCTATTTTGAACAAGGAGCAGACAGATATTATAACAGGAAAGCAAATACGTCATCTGCGAAGTTGAAAAAAACTACTTTCTTTTTGGAGTCCATATGGACGATTTTGCGAAGAAGGTAATACCCAAAATGGAAACGTATGAAAAAAGGAGAAACGACAATTTAATAAGTTCGATATGGCAATTGGACTTTTTGACGGTGTTGGTATATTTTGGGGGAGACCTATGACGGATATCTGCTTGCTGTGATCCGGGCTGGTGAGATTAAAGTATTCTTTACGGCGGATGGATGGAAGGAAGAGAAAGGGCATTTTATGCGAAAGCGAGTATAGGAGGAAAGGCAAATGGATAACAGGGCGACAGCGAAGAAAATCGCACAGGGAGCAATTGTATTGTTGAAAAATGACGGAAATCTCCTGCCTTTTACAAATGGAGACAGAGCGGCATTTTTCGGCAGATCCCAGATCAATACGATCTATTCCGGGAACGGTTCGGGAGCGGCCCATAAATCAGGATGTAAAAATATTCTGGAAGAATGTGAGAAAAAGGGAATCTGCGCGGAACACGGACTGAAAACATATTATACGGAGCGGATTTCAAAGGAAGAAAAGACAAAAGCGGATGAATTTGACTGGGCGGATATCGGCAAGGTGATTACCAGCGGCGCCATGTATGAAATTTTCGGCAAGTATCATGCGCCCACAGAGGAATATGAAATACCCGGGGAACTGATAAAGACAGCCCGCCAGTACACGGACACGGCCGTTTTCGTGCTGGGAAGAAATTCCGGCGGCGAAGAATGCGACAGGCACCTGCAGGGCGATTATTTCTTGACGGATTCAGAGAAAGCGCTGGTTGAGCAGGTATGCGGAACGTTTGATCAGGTAGTCCTGATCTTAAATGTCAACGGACTGACAGACCTGTCATGGACAGAAAATTATCCCAGCATAAAGAGCATCCTGTTTGCGGGAATTTTGGGAGAGGAAGGGGCGGCGGCATTGGCAGATCTTCTTACAGGCACTGTCAGCCCTTCCGGAAAACTGGCGTTTACCATTGCGAGACAGTATGAGGATTATCCGGCGGCCAGACACTTTACGTGGGATAAAGAAGCGGAGGAAAGCCTGCTCACCTATGAAAGCTACGGTCTGAACGCAGAGGAAAACGGCAGCATTGGATATGCAAAAAGTCCGGTCACTGTTTACTGGGAGGATCTTTATGCCGGATACCGGTATTTTGACACCTTTGGAAAGGAACCTTTGTATCCGTTTGGTCATGGCCTGTCTTATACGGAATTTGAAACGGAATGCACCGGGGCAGTCAAAACAAAAGACGGTGTGGAAGTGCAGATCTGTGTAAGGAATACAGGAAATGCCGCGGGCAGGGAAGTGGTACAGTTATATCTGGCAGACTGTGACAGCACGGAACGCGCGTTTCAGGAACTGAAAGGATTTGAAAAGACAGGGTTGCTGCAGCCGGGAGAAGAAGAGAATATCCGATTGTTTGTCCCATGGAAAGAATGGAGCTGTTATAACGAAAAGCGGGCAGCCTATGTGATCAGACAGGGGGACTATCAGATTCTGACAGGAAACTCTTCCCGCAATACAAGGTGCGCCGCGGCTGTCCGGGTCATGCAGGACATTCTTATAGAGCAGTGTGCGAACCGTCTCGGCATTCAGGAATGCAATCGGAAGAAGCTGGAGTTTCTGACCGGATCGGGAAGAAATGCAGAAAGAAATGTGCCGGACGGGGATTTTGCGGAAATACTGGTAGGCGAAGAGGATGTGACAGCGGCAGGCTCCAATGGAATTTCTATGGAAAGCGACGGCAGAAGAGAGAAAGTAAAAAAGCTGTCAGTTAAGCAGCTTGCGGCACTTTGTGTGGGGTATGGACCCGGCACGCCGTTTGCGGCGTTCAGAGAAGGAGACGACCCGGAAACCATTTATGACGAAGAGGGAAAACCAATCACCACAAACAGCCATTCAGCCGGGTATAATGGTTACGTCTCTCCGGCGATCGAGGAGATGGGGATCTATTCGGTATTGTATAAAGATGGGCCGGCGGGAATCGGGGAGATCGCATGGCCGTCAGAAATGCTGACCGCGTGTGCATTCGATAAAAAGTTATGGTACGAATTCGGCAATGCTGTGGGGGCGGAATGTGAAAAGCAGCAGGTAGATGTCTGGCTGGCTCCGGCTGTGAATCTGCACAGGCATCCTCTTGGGGGAAGAAACTTTGAATATTTTTCCGAAGATCCTTATTTAACAGGGGTTTGTGCATGCGAAATAACCAGAGGGGTTCAGGAGAATCATCCGGTATTGGTCTGCCCCAAGCACTTTGCGGCCAACGAGCAGGAAACTTTCCGGAGGGGAAGCGCCAACAGGCATTATGATGCGGCGGATTCCATTCTCACGGAGCGGGCCGCGAGGGAGCTTTACCTGAAGCCATTTGAAATGCTGGTAAAAGGAGCGGATCTTGCGTGCCTGATGACTTCTTTCAATAAGATAAACGGCGTGTTCGCCGCTGGAAACCGTGACCTTTGTACCCATATTTTAAAAGAAGAATGGGGATATCAGGGCGTGGTTGTTACAGACTGGGGTGATATGGATATTGTAGTGGACGGTGCGGATGCCGTGGCGGCAGGCAATGATATCGTTATGCCCGGAGGGCCGCCGGTGATTGCGCAGATTTTACAGGGATATCAGGATGGCAGGGTATCTTTGGAAGAAATGGAAAAAGCTGTCTGTCGTTTGCTGTATATGACAGATAAGATTCAGTCCGGGAAAGGGAACGGTTGTGAAAATGGATAAATAGCGGAAGAATATGGGGTCACCGGAACATGGGCAGAGGCATTCGGGGAAAAGGCAGGGGAGTATTTTACGGCATATTATTTTGCGGAGACATTGTTATCCCTCCGGCGGACCGGTAAAAGAGGTGTACCGGATCTGGAAAATGACGGCCCCTTCGCTGTTTACGCTGGCTCCTGATATTTACGTGCCTTACACAGCGGATGTGATGGAGACATACAGCTATCTCAGGCAATTTATAAACATAGTGATAAGACTAATATAGACACGCTGTTTGATGAAATCCTCAAGGATGCAGATGTGTTACAGCATTGTTGATATAATCCACTTGTCCAGGCGGCAGAACATGAGAAAGACTGATTCAGGATGCTCAAAGAAGAGTCAGGCTTAATTAAACAGACTCCGGTTTGTTGGGGAAACAACATTAAGACAGAAAAATGAAAACGGAATATTGTTTACCTTTTGGCAGCGATTATCTTAACAGACAATCAGCTGCCTTTTTTTACTTTGCGCAGCCAACGAAAAGCTGGGAACCACCAGTCGAACAGATTTCCCGGTCTTTCAACGGTAATGTTTTCTCTGCTTTGTTGCCAGCTTTTGTTCTAACATATATAATCATATTTATAGATTTTGAAAAGAGAATAAAAATGATATGGATATATTATATGTAAAGAAGCAGACGAATGGGTATGTGGGAGAAAGAAAGGAGCAGGATTATGAGTAAGATATTATTGCTGGAAGATGATTTAAGCCTGATTAACGGGCTTTCCTTCGCACTCTGCAAGCAAGGTTATGAATTGGAAGTGGCAAGGACGATAAAAGAAGTGGATACTGTTTGGGCAGAGGGAAAGTATGACCTGTTAATCTTAGATGTTTCACTTCCTGACGGTTCCGGTTTTGAAATATGCGAAAAAGTCCGCCAGACTTCAAAAGTACCTATTATTTTTCTGACAGCATCAGATGAAGAAGTCAATATAATTATGGGACTGGATATGGGCGGCGATGACTATATTACAAAGCCTTTTAAACTGGGAGTGCTGTTATCCAGAATAAATGCATTGTTAAGACGTGCAGGTGATTTTGGGCAGACAGACACAGAAATTCATTCTAATGGTTTAAAGGCGTTTTTGACGCAGGGAAAGGTTTATAAAAATGGAGCGCTTTTGGATTTGACGGCAGGAGAGTATAAGCTGCTGTGTCTGTTTATGCAAAATCCGGGTACGGTGCTTTCTAAAGAGCAGATTTTAGAAAACCTGTGGGATAATGAGGGAAATTATATCGATAACAATACGCTGAATGTCTATATCCGCAGACTGCGGACAAAAGTTGAGGACAATCCCGGCGATCCGCAGATGATCCTGACCGTAAGACGTATGGGATATAAATGGAATATTATCTGATGGGGTATTTTTATGAGAATATTTACAAACAAAAGTATTAAGATACTGTTTATCGGAATGTCCCTGTTTTTATTTTGCAATGCGATTCTGTCACAGGTTATATTGTGGGGATTTCACGGAAATCGCCCGCTTGCACTCTTTATTCTTTCTTTGTTCATGGGATGTGGGATTCTGCTTCTCTGCTTCTGCTACTTTCATAAGCAGCATAAAATCATGGAAACAGCAGTGGCAGAAATAGATGATTACCTTATAGGAGATACGGATGCCCGCATTGAATGTGATGATGAGGGTGAAATGTACAAGCTTTTCCATTCGGTTAATACGTTGGTGTCGGTATTGAACGCACATATAGAGAACGAGTTTCGGACAAAGGAATTTCTGAAGGATACCATATCGGATATTTCCCACCAGTTGAAAACACCGCTTGCGGCTCTTAATATTTATAATGGTATTTTACAAAGTGAAACAGAAAATCTTCCGGACTTAAAGGAATTTACCATTTTGTCAGAGCAGGAACTTGACCGCATCGAAGCATTGGTACAAAACCTGCTGAAAATTACAAGGCTGGATGCCGGAGCGATTATACTTGAGAAAAATTTTGAGAATGTGTCTGACATGATGCATGATATTGAACAGCATTTTGCATATCGTGCAAAACAGGAGCAGAAAGAGCTTATCCTTTCCGGAGATGATGATATTATGCTTTTTTGTGACCGTGAATGGATGATAGAAGCGGTCAGCAACCTTGTAAAAAATGCGTTTGACCATACGGATGCAGGAAAGCGTATCTGTGTTGAATGGAAAAAGATGTCGGATATGCTGCAGATTGTAGTGAAGGATAACGGGTGTGGCATACATTCCGAGGATGTCTATCATATTTTTAAGCGTTTTTACCGCAGCCGTTTTTCTAAAGATACACAGGGGATCGGACTTGGACTGCCTCTGTCAAAGACGATTGTTGAACTGCATGGAGGTAATATTAAAGTAGAAAGTGTTTTGGGAAAAGGGAGCGCGTTTATTATAAATATTTTAGAAGTTGCAAAGTAGTAAGAAATTTGGTAACTGTTCAGCAGGCATATGTATTTACTGCGGATGCCGTGAGAAAATGCAGATTTAACCAAACTTGTTTGTTTTGGAGGAGAACATTACAGAATTGTCGGTTTAGAGAAATATCAGAGTAAGGATTGGGTGTTATACTTCTTTGCAGAAGGAGGAATAACACCCATGACTTTATCAGATCAAAAAAGTAACAGGAGGCATAACATGAATTTATTGGAAGTAAATGAAATTTCAAAAACTTATGGAGCAGGGGAAACTGCTGTCCATGCTTTGAAAAATGTCAGTTTTTCAGTTCCGAAAGGAGAATTTGTTGCGGTAGTAGGGGAATCTGGTTCCGGCAAAAGTACGCTGCTGAATATGCTGGGCGCATTGGATGTGCCTACTTCCGGCAAAGTAATGATTGATGGAAAAGATACGTTTTCCATGAAAGAAAGGCATCTTACCGTGTTCCGCCGCCGGAACATTGGATTTATCTTTCAGGCATTTAACCTTGTTCCCGAACTGACAGTGGAGCAGAATATTATCTTTCCGGCACTTTTGGATTACCAGAAGCCAAACAAAAAATATTTGGAGGATTTACTGGATGTATTGAATTTGAAAGAACGCCGGAATCATTTGCCCAGCCAGTTGTCCGGCGGACAGCAGCAGAGAGTGGCGATTGGACGTGCTTTGTTTACCCGTCCGGCTTTAATACTTGCAGATGAGCCGACGGGAAATTTAGACTCGCAGAATACCAGCGAAGTGATTGCGCTGTTAAAAGAAGCATCAAAGAAGTATGAGCAGACAATTATTATGATTACACACAGCCGCAGTATTGCACAGACGGCAGACCGTATCCTGCAGGTGTCAGACGGAGAACTTACTGATTTAGGGAGGTGCAGGGAATGAAAAGTTATTTAAGCCTTGTACCTATTTCGGGAAAGGTGCGGAAACGGCAGAATCGTATGACGATTTTCTGTGTTATTATTTCCGTGCTGCTTGTGACTACGATTTTCAGTGTGGCAGATATGTTTATTCGGACACAAAGTGGAGGGCTGCAGCAGAAACATGGAAACTGGCATATCCGGTTGGAAAATATCTCTCAGGACACAGCAGAAGAAATCAGTCGGCATCCGGATGTTGCAACCATCGGCTGGTCAGAAACATTTAACACAGACGCAGACCAGCCTTACTATATCGGAGAGAAAAAAGCTGCATTATACGGCACTGACAGTATTTATCTGGCAGAACTGGTTAACGCCCTTGAAGAAGGCAGTCTGCCGCAGAGTGACAATGAGATTATGCTTAGTTCCAATGCAAAACTTGCGTTAGATGTAAAGATTGGTGATCAGGTAACAATAAAGACACCTTCGGGGAATACGGATTTTACGGTATGCGGTTTTGGGTCGGATGACGCAGAATATTATCAGGGGCAGACCTATCTGGTTGCTGTATATATGACGCGGGATGCGTATCTTTCAATCGTGGAGCAAAACAATATTCCGATCAACCCAATCTACTATATTCGATTTCGGGATGTGTCAAAGGCATCCGGTATCACCTCGGAAATCAGACAGCAGTATGATCTGCCGGAGGAAGATATTTCGGAAAATACAGCAATTATGGGTCTTGCCGGGCAAAGCAGCAATGAATCTATGAAGAATATTTACGGAATAGCGGCAATCTTGTTCGTTATAGTATTATTGGCCGGCGTATTGATGATTTCCGGCAGTATGAACAGCAATGTAGCGCAGCGGACAAAATTTTTTGGAATGATGCGCTGTATTGGTGCAAGCCGCCAGCAGATTATCCGGTATGTACGGCTGGAAGCGTTACATTGGTGCAAAACGGCAGTTCCTGTTGGGTTAATCATAGGTACGGCAATTGAATGGGGGATTTGTGCATTGCTCCGTTATGGAATTGGCGGTGAATTTGCCACTATGCCAGTATTTGCCCTCAGCCCTGTTGGACTAATCAGTGGGGCGTTGGTTGGAATTGTAACTGTCCTGCTGGCAGCGCAGTCTCCTGCAAAACATGCATCTAAAGTTTCTCCGATAGCAGCGGTTTCGGGAAATTCGGATAGGGCACTTTCCGTACGTCATATAACAAAACGGAATATCAGAAAGGTTGAAAGGACATTGGGTATTCACCATGCAACAACATCTAAGAAAAACTGGTTTTTATTGACAGCCAGCTTTTCGCTCAGTATGATACTGTTTCTCTGTATTGCAGTGGGACTGGATTTTGCGCATGAGCTGCTTCCTTCAATGCGGTCATGGCAGCCGGATATTACCCTTACCGGCTATGCAAATGAGCGTGTACTGGATCAGAGTTTATGTGATGCTGTCAGTGGGATTACTGGTGTAGAGCATATTTGGGGTAGTTCTTATATGAAGAATGTTCCGGTTACTTCTTCGCGGCAGGAAGTTAATCATGTAAATATAACGTCATACAGTCAGTATATGCTGGACTGTGCAGAGGAAAGCCTTGTGCAGGGAAATTTGTCGGAGATCTATGGGGACGGCGGCAAGGCTATGACAGTTTTGGATAAAGATAATCCGATCAAAGTTGGAGATATCATTCAGGTAGCGGGACAGGAGATTGAGGTTGTATGCGGCATATCCAGTGGGCTGTATCCCGGCGAATATAGCATAATCTGTTCACAGGAAACTTTTACCC
Organism: uncultured Lachnospiraceae bacterium; assembly: GCA_947577185.1. Taxonomy (GTDB): domain Bacteria; phylum Bacillota; class Clostridia; order Lachnospirales; family Lachnospiraceae; genus UBA3282. The sequence goes on from CANPUE010000005.1 coordinate 13,518, forward strand.
GGCTGACAGGGGAACAGAATTACAGTATGATAGGAATACAATTAAGCAGCAAGGTTACAGATGAAACGTTAAAACAAATCAACAGTCTTACAGAAAGCAATGTTATTTTTGATGATCATCGTCAACGTAATCGGGAAAATGCGAATACCTATCTGGCTGTAAAATTCCTGCTATATAGTTTTATGGCAATCATTGCCATGATTACGCTATTTAACATTATCAACAGCATTTCTATGAGTGTAACTGCCCGAATAAAGCAGTATGGAGCTATGAGGGCGGTTGGTATGGATGGGGAACAGCTTACCCGGATGATTGCTGCGGAAGCCTTTACTTACGCTGTCTCCGGTCTTATCGTCGGCAGTGGCACAGGAATTGTTTTAAGCCGCTTTTTGTATGTGAAACTGGTCACACGGTATTTTGGAAGCCAGTGGAGTCTGCCGATCGTTTTGATTGCTATTATTGTTGTATTCGATACAGTTTCTGCTGCGGCAGCAGTATATGCACCTGCAAAGCGGATTAGAAACATGCCAATTGTGGCAACGATCAATGAATTGTAATATGAGTAAATGATAAAAATTTGCTGCACGATGGAAAAGCTGTCGTGCAGCAGAAAAATCCTTACAACGAACCTTACAGATCCCGGTGAAAAGTTCAAAGATGCCCCTGATGTCTGCGTGGTATTCATTTCCAGATTTGATCTCTTTAAGGGCAATCTTCCTTTATATCATGTAGACCGGTATCATATAGGGAAGCCGGAGAAAAGGCCGATCATGGATTTGAAGAGGTTTATGTCAATACCAAAGCGATAAAAGAAAATCTAATAGAATTGTGTGTGCGGTTGTGGTAAAATAATAACATGAAATAATTTGACAATTGGGAAATTTTATGGAGGGAGATGTTATGGAAAAATCGATTCAAATATATAGTAAAAAACTGGACAGCTATTATGACTCTGATGGAAGGTTGATACAATACCCATCTAAAAGACCAATGAGGATTATCGTTCTTATAAAAATTACAGAACAAATGGACGCAAATAGGAAATATACAGAAAAAGAGATAAACGAAATTATCAGGTTGCATATTGCGTTTGGTGATATAGAGTTAATTCGCAGGGAGATGTTTCAATTTAAATTGATTGGAAGACTTAGGGATGGTTCAGAGTATTGGGTAGAAAAGGACTGGAGAGATGTATATGCAGAATATATCATAGAGGATTAGGCGGGTTTCGGCAGCGATTATCTTAATGCACAATCAGCTGCCTTTTTTATTGTTTTCTATCCGGTGACAGCCATGTGTTTATTTTGCAAAATACTTTTCGAAAATACCGGATCCGCTATAATCATTAAGAAGAATCTTTCTGGGAGTCTCGACGAAACAGACACCGGGGCAGGGAGGGAAATAAACAGATGAACAGATTTGAAAATGGATTTGATTCTTTTAAAAAGGCAGTCACTGAGCTGAAGAACAGGAATGAGAACGACTTCGAATTAAAAGCAATTATCCTGGATTTTCATCATGCAATTGAAGTTTTGTTTAAACATATCCTGTATTCAAAAGAAAAATACCTGATTTATAAAAACATGAATGAATGGATCAACACAGCATTTGACAGAAAACTGGGAAAGATAAATAACCAGAATAAAAATACTGAATATACGATCTCCTTTGATGAAGCCGTGCGGAGAGTTATGGTTATCTGCGAAGAACAGATCGATCAATATGCCTATAATGGATTTCTTAATCTGGGCAGATTAAGGAATGCCCTGACGCATGACGAAGTGGAATTGGATAAACATACAGTGGAGCATATTATAGTGAATCTGTCTCCAATCGTGACATCGATCATGCAAAAACATCTTGCAGAGGAAGAAAAAAGACAATTCGTTGATTTTACAGAGTCAGAAATGTATCGGAAAATAATGCGGCAGATGATCGGCAATAATCTGGAATGGCGGATCGTTACGATATCGAGCGCCCTGAAACTGTATGCCGATAAACAGTATGATAGCTTATCAGGAACTGAGATCAGACATCTGGAATTAATTCTTTCCACATTAAATGTGACGGTTTATGATGAAAATATATTGTTTAATATTGATAATGAATACTATGTTACCTATGTTTCTTATCTCAAACAGAGCATTTGCAATATACTCATCGGGTATTTTGATGAAATAGAGCACGATCATAATCTCAAAGAGATCATAAAAGGATCAAAGATCATGGAAGAGATTATCCGGGAATATCTGATTAATGCAGCCTTATATGTGTATGGTCTTATCAACAATGGGAGGGATCTATCATTTCAAAATATAGAAACGATTCATGCAATCCTGGATCAGAATTCTTTTATTAATAACAATGACATCTTTACAGTGTTGGGGTATATTGGAGAAATCACCAAAGTACTTGTGATGATAACAGGTACCAAAAAAAGAGAGGAACTTCTAAAAAATATATCTCTTGGCGGAGATGATAACGATACGGTTCAGCTGGTATTTTCCACACTGCTCGACTGGTTTGTAAAAAACAACTGGTTTAACCGCATAAATTTTAAACAAATGGATGAGGATATTTTAGATGCGGTGGAAGCTGACAGGGTATATGAACAAGTTGAGCGCATGATCTGGGAAGATGACTTGTCAGAGGGAATCATTGGCAGATTTGGCGAGTGGGGAATTATTGACAGAATAGAAGATGCGTCGGTTCATACATTAATGACAATCGTCAGATCGGATCAGGAGTACATACTGGTATATGATGCTATATTATTGACTCAGACCTATTCAGATCATGAGTATTATGATAATGGCAGTACAGAATGTTTTATTAAAGTAACCGGATGGATAGAGAAAGGAAGGTTCGAGATCAGAGAAGCAGAGTATATAGGAGCGGCAGTTGGTTATAGAAATTTCAGATTTGACTGATAAACTGAGACGCCGCGTTTTATGTGGAGCGGCAGTTGTGGGAATTTTCGGCAGGAATTTGCGAAGAAAACGACCTTGACAATATCTTCCAGATCGTATTAGAATAAATAAAATAAATTTAAAATGATTCTAATTCTTAAAATGGCAAAGAAGGTGTGTATGACAAAATATGAAGAAGAAATATATCATATCATTACCGCCTCTGCAGAGCATCTGGCAGTAGAGCAGATTTATGATATATTGAAAAAAAAGTATCCTAAAGTAGTTATGGCGACCGTGTACAACAACGTGAACAAACTGTGGAAAGCCAGGCTGATCCGCAAAATATCCGTTGAGAATATGCCGGACCGCTATGACCGCACTGTTCAGCATGACCATTTGGTCTGTCAAAGGTGCGGCAGACTGAGGGATATTGTTTTTGAGGATCTGACGGATTCCCTGCACAGACAGATAGGAGGGGAATTTCTGTCATATGATTTAAAAGTCTTATACATATGTCCGGATTGCAAAAAACGGGAAAAGGACCATCAATAAGACAGAGTAAGGCAAAACGGTGATAAAAAAAGGGTAAATTGCAAAAAGAAGGGGATAATCATGGGGATATTAATGAAAGCAAAAACGAAAAACTTAATCGTGTCAATGGCAGAGCTTGAGGAGGCAGAATACGGAAAAGAATCTGCCGAGCTGGAACAGATTTACCGCCGCCTGTTAACAGGGCGCACCCGGTTTGAAGGGGTGATGGACAACATTCTGGATTCTGTGATGCAGATCAGTTCACTGGATCTTTCGCTGAATCATTATTCTGAAATTTTAAAGAAGGTTTCGGACAGCGTTTCGGATGCAACCGGACTGATTCACACGGCGGCCAATGAGGCGGATGCGATATCCAGGACGGTATCTGTACAGCACGAGGAGCTGACCAACACGATTATTGAGATTTCGGAGGAATCGAACACAGTTTATCAGCGCATTGATGAGAGCCAGCAGGAACTGACTGCAACCAGAGGGCTGTCTGACAGTACGATCAGCGCCTCCAGGGAAATGCAGCGGGATATGAACCAGCTCTCAGAAATTATCGGTCAGATGAACAATGTGATCGCCGGCATCAATTCCATTTCGTCGCAGACCAATCTTCTTGCGCTGAACGCTTCCATTGAGGCGGCACGTGCGGGGGATGCCGGCAGGGGGTTTGCGGTAGTTGCCGATGAGATCCGTCAGCTGGCTGACGAGACACAGAAACTGACTGCGAGTATGGGGCGTTTTGTGTCGGAGATACTTGCCGCCTCGGACAAGAGTGTAAAGAGCGTGGATAACACCATCGATTCTCTGGAGACCGTCACACAGAAGATCGGTCATGTATGGGAACTGAATGAAGACAACAGACAGCATGTAGAAAAGATTACCAACAACATCTCATCTCTGGCAAGTCTCAGTGAGGAGATCAGCAGTTCTATCATCGAGCTTGAGGCGCGCTGCACGGATATCAACAGCCAGTGCAGTGTACTGCATGAGGATACAGAGCGTCTGCGGGAACACGGCGAGAATATTTATGATATCGCCAAACCGGTAGGAACGATCGAAACGACACTGGATGAGTCTGTTAAGACGATGGGGGATATGGCGAAAGACGCTTTTTACAGGATGGAAGACCGGAATTTCGCAGGATATATCGACAAAGCAATCACTGCACACAAAAACTGGCTGGCTAATCTGGAGCGGATCGTCAGGGAAAAGACGATTCTGCCGCTGCAGGTCAATGACAGGAAGTGCGGATTCGGACACTTTTATTATGCGATGGAGCCATCTGCACCGGAGGCTTTAAAGAACTGGCAGGAACTGGGGGAAAAACATAAAAAATTTCATGCTTACGGACAGCAGATAATTGATGCCATGTTTGACGGGGAGTATGGAAAGGCGGATCGTATCTGCCGGGAGGCAGGCCAGTATTCGGAAGTTCTGATCAGGGAGCTTGAACTGATTAAGAAACTGAGTACAGGTATGCATGCATAAAAAACGCTGATTATACTTTCGGGGAGAAAGTTAATAAATGATAGCAAATGTTTGTTGAAGTACAGATTGCGCAATTACCTGGGAATACGATATAATAGACGCAAGCCCGGCGGCTTGCGTCACAAGAATTGCGATGCAATTCTTGTCGGAACAGATCCAGGAATACAGCGTCTGAGACTACGATGTACCAGACGCAGGCCCGGAGGGAAAACAGATAGAACTGTTACGTTAAAAAAGACATGACAGCAAAGGAGAAGAAGATGGAAGGTAAGATTTTTGATGTTGGGAAATATGCCAAAACAGCAAGGGCAGTGGCGGCGGAAGGAAGTGTCATGCTGCGCAATGAGGGGCATGTACTGCCTTTGAAAGCGGGGGAAAAGATTGCACTGTTTGGCAGGGGACAGTTCAATTATTACAAAAGCGGCACCGGTTCGGGAGGCCTTGTCAATACAAGCTATGTAACAGGCATTCGAGAAGCGCTGGAAAAGAGCAGCTTTGTCCTGAATGAGAAGCTGCAGACGGTTTATGAAGAGTGGCTCAAAGACAATCCGTTCGACGGCGGAGCTGGCTGGGCCGGGGAACCGTGGTTTCAGAAAGAAATGCCGTTAACGGAGGAGCTCGCAGCCAGTGTCAGGAAAGAGTCTGATACGGCGGTGGTTATTATTGCCAGGACTGCCGGGGAAGATCAGGACAACAAGGCGGAGGCGGGCAGCTATCTGCTGACCGAGGCAGAGGAAGATATGCTGCGCGTGGTCTGCGGGGCTTTCGAGCGTACCGTCGTGCTCTTGAATGTGGGCAATATTATCGACATGAAATGGGTGGAGCGCTACAAACCTGCCGCTGTTTTGTATGTATGGCAGGGCGGACAGGAAGGCGGTAACGGTGTATTGGACATTCTGGAAGGAAAGGTATCCCCTTCCGGTAAGCTGACAGATACGATCGCAAATGATATCACGGACTATCCGTCCACACGTAATCATGGAAATGATAAAAGGAATGTTTATCAGGAAGATATCTATGTAGGATACCGCTACTTTGAAACCTTTGCGAAAGATAAAGTTTTATATCCGTTTGGATTTGGACTCTCTTATACGACATTTGCACTGGAAGCGCAGATGGAGAATGCGAAGCCGATTGGAGAGGGAACGGATGGGGAAGTTACGGTCTGTGCCAAAGTGACGAATACGGGAGATACTGCCGGAAAAGAAGTGGTACAGGTTTACTGTCAGATGCCGCAGGGCGCGCTTGGAAAACCGGTGCGGAATCTGTGTGCATTTGCCAAGACAAAAGAACTGGCGCCCGGTGAAACGCAGACACTGCAGATGTCCATTCCGCAGTATCGGTTTGCGTCTTACGATGACAGCGGCGTGACAGGAAATAAATCCTGCTGGGTGCTGGAAGCGGGAGAATATGTTTTCTATGCGGGAACCGATGTAAGAAGCGCCTCTGTTGTGGGCAGTCTGACGGCAGCGGAGACCGTGATCGTTAAAAAAATGGAAGAAGCCTGCGCACCGGTAACGGCATTTGAGCGGATCAAACCGGAGGCAGCATCGTCCGGAGCGTTCCAGGAAGGCTGGGAAGCGGCGCCGCTTCGCACGCAGGATCCGGGACAAAGACGCGCAGACAGGATCCCGGAGTGTGTTTCTTATACGGGAGATCAGGGATACCGTCTTGCGGACGTGGAAGAAGGAAAAGTATCCATGGAGACGTTCCTTGCACAGTTGTCTGATGAGGAACTGTGCTGTATCGTGAGAGGCGAGGGAATGTGCTCTCCGAAAGTAACGCCCGGCACGGCGGGAGCATTCGGCGGCGTGACGGAGAATTTGCAAAAATACGGCATTCCCGTGGCGTGCTGTGCGGACGGTCCCAGCGGTATCCGTATGGACTGCGGGAGCATCGCATTTGCAATGCCGAACGGAGCCTGCCTCGGCAGTACCTTTAATGAGGCGCTTTCTGAGGAACTGTTTGAGTGGGAAGGTCTGGAACTGCGCAAGAATAAAGTAGATACCCTGTTAGGGCCCGGCATCAATGTACATAGAAATCCTTTAAATGGACGTAACTTTGAATATTTCAGTGAAGATCCATTCCTGACAGGAACAATGGCGGCTGCACAGCTTCGGGGTATGGGACGTTATGCAGTTACCGGTACGATCAAACATTTTGCCTGCAACAGTCAGGAATTTAACCGTCACATGGTAGAGGCGGTGGTTTCGGAGAGGGCGCTGCGTGAGATCTATTTAAAGAGTTTCGAGATCGCGGTGACAGAAGGCGGCGCATATTCCATTATGACTTCCTACAATCCGATCAACGGGTTCTGGTCTGCCAGCAACTATGATATGCTGACCACGATTCTGCGTGGAGAGTGGGGATATGACGGTATTGTCATGACCGACTGGTGGGCAAAAGGCAATGACGAAGGCCAGGTTGGAAAAGCAGAAAATACAGCCGCTATGGTACGTGCCCAGAACGATCTGTTCATGGTAACGGCGAACGCCGGTGAGAATTCCCAGAAGGATAATTCCATGGCGAGTCTGGAAGCGGGAACGGTAAACAGGAGTGAATATGTGCGCAGTGCGGCAAACATTTGCAGATATCTGCTGCGGACACCCGCTTATGAGCGGATGATGGGCAGAGAGAGCGAACTGGATAAACAGCTTGCACAGATTGCGGCACAGGAAATGGAATCCTTCGGGGAACTGGTGCGCTTCTCCTATTCCGAGGAGAACAACTGTCTGCCGGTTGACAAGATCCCTACAGGAAAAGGCAGCACAGTGACGTTTGAACTGAATGTGAAAGAGCGCGGGATTTACAGGATGGATCTGACATGCAGGGTATCAGGGCAGGGAAGCCTGGCACAGGTTCCGCTCACCGTTTCTCAGGATAAGCAGATCGTCAAGACGATCTCTCTCACCGGAGAAGACAAAGAGTGGAGAACGGAAGCGGTTTCGCTCAATCCCTCTTTCCATAACACGACGTTCTTAAAATTCTTCTTCGGACAGGGCGGCATGGAGATCCAGGAGGCACGGCTGACACTGGTAGAGTCTCTGGAAGAGAAATTCAACGCCATGAAGGCAGCACGGGAAGAAGAGAAAGATAACGGATAATAAAAGAAGGTAAGAATAAACGGAATTTATTCCGAAACAGAAACGGCATAGCGTGCAGCTATGCCGTTTCTGTTTGTACAAGAAAGTGTATGAAAAAAATGTTGCCGGCAGATTATGTGGTGCAGGCTATTCAGGATCGGACAGATCTGCACCGGCAGGATAGTTACCCTGTCTGCGCTCTGAATAGAGCTCACGATATTGCGAAGGCGTCATATGATATCTTTTCTTAAACGCTCTCATAAAGTTCTCCGGATTTTCATATCCGAGCATCTTGCTGATCTGGTTGATGGTCAGGCCTGAGTTTTTCAGCAACAGATCTGCGTTTTGGAATCTGATCTGGTTTAAAAGCTGGGAAAAAGTGCATCCGAACAGTTTTTTAATATATCTGGAACAGTAGGGAACGGTGTAGTGCAGATGTTCCGCCAGTTCTTCCAGTGTGATTGTGGAATAGTGTGCCTGCATGAATGTGAGGATCTCATGATCCATATTTTTAACAGGGGCAAATTCCACAGCGGCCTGCCAGTTGCGGGAAAGCTTTACTAAAAGCGTCATCAGCATACCGGTCATGATACGATCCGTAAACACATCGGCACAAAGCATTTCTTTAAACATATCAAGGATCCGTTCACGCACCTCATCATCCTGCCCTGTGCGGAAGAGAAGGTACTGTTCACTGTTTTTATTATAGATACTGTCAAGCAGAAAATGACTCAATCGATCCTGTCCTTTCAGCAGGCCTGTACAGATGTCGGTAAAGGCGGTCGGATTGACCATTATTTTGATAGCGATTGCATCGGGGCTGCTGCTCTGGGAATGTATGGCAGGGGGCGGGAGGATACAGAAATCTCCTTCTGAAAATGTCTCGGCATTATGATTGATGTAGTGGACGCTGCTGCCGGACAGAATGTAAATAAGTTCAAAATAAGTATGTGTGTGTACCGGTACTTCCAGGCGGGGCTGCTTTAACAAAATGATATTATGCTCCGCACCGGGGACTGTTGCGTAAGCGTCCCGCATGACGTGGAGGATATGGTTCCAGGTGAGTAAAGGGATATTTCGGGAATCATAGTCCACGGGAAGATTCGTGAGAAGGGTCAGGAGATCTCCCGTATTTTTCTGGGAGGGGGGGGCAATATGTCTGAGATGTACGTCCATGTATTTTTCCCTTGCGGATTTCGTGCGGAGATATTCGTAAACATGCTCTCGATCCATTACGTATCATTTTCCTTCCCAAGTTGTATTTTCAATCCGGTTTTTATTATACATAGCGTCGGAAAAAAGAGATAGTTAAAAAATCAGGAAATTCTGACATGCGTCTGTAAGAGGTTAATTAATGACAGCAAAATTGGATAAGAAAAACAATCGTAAAACGTTTGAGTTGTTGTTATAATAGAACGAACGCATGTTTAACCATATAAAAAAGAGGAAAAAAGAAGGAGAAGGAGGTAAATTATGGGCGTTAAAGGTGCAAAAGAAGTCAGGAAAAAGCAACGAATCACGTTGGATGTGCTATGGAAACAGCGCTATCTGTTAATGATGTCGGTGCCGTTTGTGATCTGGCTTATCATTTTCAAGTATATTCCGCTTTGGGGGTGGACTATGGCATTTCAGGAGGTAAAGCCGGCAACATTCGCTTTGCCAATCTGGGAAAGGCCGTTCGTTGGATTTGAAAATTTCACAAAGGCTTTTGAGGACAGGTTGTTCCAGCAGACGATGATCAACACGCTCGGTATCAGTATCCTGGGGATCGCAGTGGGAACACTGACGGCGATCGCCTTTGCAGTGCTGTTGAATGAACTGGTATTTTCAGGATTCAAGAAAGTTACGCAGACGATTTCCTATCTGCCCCACTTTGTATCCTGGGTTATTATTGCCAGTATTGCAAAAAATATTTTTAATGACGGAGGTGTCGTTGACTCACTGGTAGGAACGAACCTGCATTTGATGAGTACGAATTCGCCTTTGATCTGGCTGGTTATTGTTGTGATCGAGTGCTGGAAAGAGATGGGATGGAGCGCGATCATCTATCTGTCATCCATGGCAGGCATTGATCCGGGACTCTATGAAGCGGCACAGATCGACGGAGCGAACCGCTTCCAGAAGATATGGCACATTACGCTGCCGGGCATCCGGCCGACGATCGTTGTATTGCTGATCATGAGCATCGGCGGTGCGCTGAATGTCGGAATGGAAAGACAGATGCTGTTAAGTAATGCGCTTGTACAGGATCACACAATGGTTCTCTCCTGGTTCTCCTACATGAGAGGTATTAAGAGCAGCGATTACGGCCTTGGTACTGCACTCGGTGTATTCCAGTCTGTTGTGGGTATTACCCTTTTGCTGATCGCCAATAAGATTGCCAGCATGGTTGGCGAAGATAAATTGGTATAGAGTGAGGTGGAGAGATGAAGAATTTACATAAAACATGGTTTGATTATTTTCTGGTTGTACTTTTTGCTTTGATTCTGGTGATCACCTTATACCCGTTTTTGAACGTACTCGCGATTTCTTTGAACGATGCCACGGATACGTTGAAAAATATCAACTTTATCATTCCGCGTAAGTTTACGCTGACGAACTATAAATATGTGTTTGAGGAAGGCGGAATCCTTCAGCCGTTATTCGTTTCCATCGCGAAGACCGTGATCGGTACACTGGTTGGGGTAATCTGTACAGCCATGCTGGCGTATACGTTAAGCCGCCGGGATTTTGTATTCCACAAGGCATTTACCTTACTGTTTGTCATCACCATGTATGTAGGCGGCGGCCTGATCCCGGAATACCTGTTGATCATGCGTACTCTGAAACTTGGAAATAACTTCCTTGTATATATCGTTCCCGGACTGATCTGGGTTTACAATATGATTCTGGTGCGTTCCTTCATAGACGGTCTTCCCATGGCACTGCAGGAAGCGGCCAAGTTAGACGGCGCCAATGATTTCCAGATCTGGTACATCGTGATTCTGCCATTATGTACGCCGGTTATCGCGACCATCGCTTTGTATTATGCGGTAGGCCAGTGGAACTCTTTCATGGATACTTATTTATATGCGAAAAAGCTGCCTACCCTGCAGTACAAACTGTACGAAATCATGTCTCAGGCAACCATGCAGCTGGACACGCATACGACCTCAAATGCCACGCAGGCCGTAACGCCTATGGCGATCCGTATGGCCGTTACAGTGGTAGCTACGGTTCCGATCATTATCGTGTATCCTTTTGTACAGAAGTACTTTGTAGGCGGTATGACACTGGGTTCCGTGAAAGACTGAGTCAGAAAGGCTCGATCATATTCAGCTGTGTTAGTTTGTAACTTTTAAAAAAGTTATTCATTTTAAAAGTTATATAATTTATAAAAAGTTATAAAAAACACAAAGCATTAAGGAGGATGTAAAATGAAGAAGAGAGTTTTGTCTATGCTGATGGCTGGGACAATGGTTGCCGGAATGCTGACCGGATGCGGCGGTGATGATGGTACAGCGTCAGACAGCAGCACATCAGACAGCAGTACGTCAGACAGCAGCGCGTCAGACAGCAGTGCAGGAACAGATGCGGCTTCCGGAGAAGAGGATCTGTCCCCGATCACATTTGAGTACTACAATGCAGACGGTAAGAACGGCAACTGGAGTGAGACTGCTGTAGGTGCAGCCATTACAGAGGCTACCGGCGTAACGCTGGAAATCACTTACCCGGTATCCAGCACAGGCGATGCCAGCGAAGACGTGGCATTGATGATCGCAAACGATGAATATCCGGATATGATCTATTCCAAGGCATCTGTAACGAACCTGTATGAAGCAGGCGCACTGATCGATATGAGAGATCTGATCGAGCAGTATGGACCAAACATCAAAAAGATGTACGGCGACGAGTTTGAGAAGCTCAAATGGGGCGCGGAAGATGAGGGAATTTACCAGTTATCCTATGCAGGTGTGCGTGGAACAATATTCAGCACAGGCGGTACCTGCCAGATCCAGTATGCAGTACTGGCAGAGAATAATTACGAGTATCCCAAGACATTAGAGGAATACGAAGCAATGATCAAGAGCTACCTGGAAGCGCATCCTACAACAGAGGATGGATTGGAGACAATCGGTATTTCCATGAGTGCATCCGACTGGCACTGGATGATCACATTGGGCAATCCTGCCGGATTTATCGCGGATGCGGCGCCGGATAACGGACAGTGGCTGATCGACGAGAACTATAACTGTACTTATAAACATACGAGCGAGGACGAGAAAGAATATTTCAGATGGCTGAGCAGGATGTATGACGAGGGCATTCTGGATCCGAACTTCGCAACACAGACAGATGACGACTATATTGCGAAGCTCTCCAGCGGCCGTGTAGTAGCAATCACAGATGCGAACTGGCATTACATGCAGGCGGAAGCCGCTCTGAGAGCAGAAGGCAAGGAGGATAAGACCTACTGCGGTCTTCCGGTAGTCATGGATCCCAACGACAAAGCACCTACACTGATGTACCAGGGCTTACAGGTAGGATACGGTCTGGCAATCACAAAGAGCTGTGAAGATCCTGTCCGTGCGATCAAATTCCTGGATTACCTCTGCTCGGAAGAAGGCGCGATCCTTTACAAATGGGGTATTGAAGGAACACATTACTTCTTAGATGATAACGGAAAACGTTACCGTACAGAGGAAGAGATCGCGAAAGCGCAGACAGACCCTGACTACGGTAAGACAACAGGTATCGGCAACTATGTAGGTTTCCCGATCTATGGCGATGGTGTGTTAGATTCCAACGGTGATTACATGACACCTATCAGCAAGGAATCCGTAAGAGCAGAGTACAATGATACGCAAAAAGCGGCATGTGAAGCATGGGGAGCAGAACTGCTGATCGATATCTTCCCGCAGCCTGATGAATTCGAGACACCGGTTTACTCACCGCTTTGGGCATACGCAATTCCTCAGGAGCTGAGCAACAACGTATCGATTCTCGATGAGATTGCATTCCCTGCTCTGGTTAAGTGTGTAACAGAACCGGAATCCTCCTTCGATGCAAACTGGGATGCAATGATTGCAGAGCTTGAGGCAAACAACCTGGAAGAGACAGAGACAATGATGACAGAGTTCCTGGCAGCAAAGGTTCAGTAACAACAGAACAGTATAAATAAAGAATGATGTGATCTGAAAAGACGAAGGACTGATACCGGCAGGTATCGGTCCTTCTTTCTCATCTTATAGGAAATTGCTGTAATCGCAGAGGGAATCAAACGAGAATTTACGCAGTAAATTCTTGGAGCGCAGGCTGCGGAGCCTGCGCTTTTTAACCGGGGCTGCTCTCCCGCGGAATATAAGCGACAGGCACAACGCATGAAGTAATCTCATGTTCAAAGTCATGAAGCTGATGGTTCATCAGGCGGATGCACTCGGAGGCAACCTTTTCCAAAGGCAGGAATATGATGGAAAGAGAGGGGTAGCTGGTCTCGCTGATTGGCAGTCCGGCGTCCCCGATCGTGATGAATTCCAGACTGCCCGGAAATCGTATGTTCTTTTCGCCGAAGGTACGCAGAGCGCCCAGCGCAAGATCCTCCCGCATGTATAAAATGCAGTCCGTCTCAGGATGTTCGTCTAACAAGCGGGTGGTAGCTTCGTAGCCGCCTTTGGGACAGGAGTCTGAATAATATACTAGAGGTTCTCCCATGCCACGGGAAAGGCAGGTATAGGCGAAGAGGTTCTGCCGTATGTTCATGCCGTTAAAGGCGGGAAGGGTCGTGATAAGCGCCGGTTTCTTTTTGCCGTGGGAGGCAAAGACCTCGGCCGGGATCGTGCCGATGGAGCGGTCATCCATAACGACGCCCGGATACTTTTTGGAATAGCGGTTATACAGGACAAGCGGCCGCTGGAAATTGTTGCTGTCGAGAAACTCCAGGTCGCTTTCTGCTGCGTTGCAGACAATAATACCATGGCAGCTCAGGACCAGTTCATTTTTCATGGCATGCTGAAGGGAACCGCCCTTATAAGACTGGAGCAGCACTTCGAATGGAAGTTTCTCTTCTTCAATGGTTGATTCGAGTCCCTGGAAAAAGCGCATCATCGTCTGCGCTCTTGAGTCAGCGACCCATAAGATCAGGATCCGATAGGAAAACCGGCTGGTATTTTTTTTCAGGCTCACGGCCTGCAGATTCGGCAGGTATCCCATGCGCCTGGCGATCTGCAGCACCCGCTGTTCCGTGTCCGCAGAGATTTTACGTTCTTTGGATTTGTTGTTTAAGATCAGGGAGACGGTAGTAGGCGAAACGTTTGCCTCCCGTGCGATTTCTTTGATTGTTACCATATGAATACTCCTGACATGTAAGATTAACGATTGAGTAAAGACAAATATATTATTTTAATGTTACAATGAAAAGAAAAGAAGGTCAAGCAAAGATCGACAGGAAACGTGATGAAAATTAACAGATAATGAAAAAAGTTATTTTGGGACAGTATACAGGTTAACCGACAAGATTGACAAATGGAAGAGGGAGCGGTATCATGAGCAGAGAACTAAAACGTTAAACCTTTTTCGGGACGGGAGAATTTCCGGAAAAAGCAAGGAGGCAGCGATGAGAAAAGTAGTGATTGGAGGCGGACAGGGCTTCTGGGGAGACAGCAACGATGCTGCCGTACATATGGTCCGGCACAGCAACATGAATTACATGGCCTGTGATTATCTGGCAGAACTGACAATGTCCATTATGGCCAGACAAAAGTTGAAAAATCCCAATGCCGGATATGCGAGAGATTTTATCGGCATGATGAAGGAATGCGGGAAGGAAGCCTACGAGAAGAACATCCGGATACTGACCAATGCGGGCGGCATGAATATTGAAGGGCTGGTGGATGCGCTGGCAGCCCAGGCCTCACAACAGGGACTGGCAGGGATGAAGATCGGATATGTGACCGGAGATGAGATTTCCGCACGAATCCCGCAGCTGTTAAAAGAAGGTGTGACCTTTGACAATATGGATGAGGCCGGAGATTTTGGAGAGATCAAGGATAAGGTTTTTAATGCCAATGTTTATTTTGGGCATGAACCTACGCTGGAGTGTCTGAAACAGGGAGCGGATATGGTGATCACCGGACGTTCCACAGACTCGGCGCTGTTTTTGGCGCCCTGCATGTATGAACTGGGCTGGGAAGCAGATGACTGGGACAATCTGGCGAGAGGGATCATGGCAGGACACCTGTTGGAATGCGGCGGTCAGGGAGCCGGAGGAAATTACGACTATGGCTGGAGAGATGTGCCCAGAATGGACGAACTGGGCTTTCCGATCGCAGAAGTAGGGGAGAATGAGTTTGTCATTACAAAAGCGCCTGACTGCGGCGGCGTGATCTGTGAGCAGTCCTGTAAAGAACAGTTCCTTTACGAAGTACATGATCCTTCCTGCTATCTTACACCTGACGTGACGGTAGACATCAGTCAGGCTACTTTGACACAGGCCGGAGAGAACCGCGTGAGGGTAGGAAATATACGGGGCAGGAAGAAACCGGAGATGCTCAAACTTTCCCTTGGATACCATGCAGGTTATAAAGTGGCGGGGATGCTGAGTTTTGCCTGGCCGGATGCCTATGAGAAGGCGCAGTATGCCGCGGATATTATCTTGAAGAAGCTGAAACGCAAAAATCTGGCGGCAGAGGAGATCCGGGTTGACTATATCGGCGTCAATGCGCTGCATCTTGGCGTAGCGGAGACGGATCCGGAGAAACTCAAAGACTTGAATGAAGTCGTACTGCGTATTGCGATCCGTACACTGACAAAAGAAGAGGCTTATAAACTGGTTCCCGAGATTGCACCGTTGCAGCTCAACGGCCCTCCGGGCGCAAGCTTCTTTGGCGGCAGGGCGAAGGTTCAGGAAGTGCTGGGGCTTTGGCCATGTCTGATCCCGCGGGATGCTGTGAAACTGGAAAGCCACATTTTGACGGTGAAATAAAGGGGGAGAGAACATGCAGATTTATCTGAATCAGATTGCCCATGGCAGATCCGGGGATAAAGGCGATACCAGCAATGTATGTGTGTTTGCCAGGAAACCGGAATATTATGGCATCATTGCCAGAGAAGTAACAACAGAACGTGTAAAAGAACATTTCGGAGAGATGGTGCAGGGAGAGATCACACGCTATGATGTGCCTACCCTGCAGGGATTCAATTTCGTCATGAAACATGCGCTGGGAGGCGGTGCGACACATTCCCTGCGGCTCGACAGTCTTGGAAAGTCCATGGGAAGCGCGTTTCTGCGGATGAAAATAGAGGTTGACGAAGGCGAAATAAAATAAAAAGAGAGCAAAGATAAGCGAGGACGGAAAATGGCAGAGCATACCGCATTGGAAAATTTAGTGGTGCTGGATTTATGCCGGGTAATTGCCGGCCCTTTCTGCGGGGCAATGCTGGCAGATCTGGGCGCCACCGTGATCAAGGTTGAAATGCCGGGCAGAGGAGATGATGCGCGGGCCTATGCACCGTATATCAACGGGGAGAGCCTGTATTATTCCAATCTGAACCGCAACAAATACGGAATCACGCTGGATCTGAAACAGGAAGCAGGCAAAGAGGTGCTGCGTGAACTGGTGAAGAAAGCAGATATCCTGATCGAAAATTTCAGGCCGGGCGTAATGGACAGGATGGGGCTTGGCTATGAGGAACTGCACAAAGTCAATCCCAGACTGATCTATGGAGCGGTCAGCGGTTTCGGCAGTTATGGCCGTTACCACACCAGGCCGGGATATGACATCATTGCCCAGGCGATGGGGGGGCTGATGAGCCTGACAGGTCAGGCAGGGAATCCGCCGACCCGTTCCGGCAATGCCATGGGAGATATTTTAGGAGGACTCAATCTGTCGATTGGGGTTTTGGCGGCTGTAAATGCCAGAAACCTGACAGGGGAAGGACAGCGGGTGGATGTTGCCCTGACGGACTGCGTGGTAGCCAGCTTAGAGCAGGCCATACAGCGGTATTCCGTGTCCGGCAGAGTGCCGGAGCGCAGGGGAAATTCTTATGAGGCCATTGCCCCTTATGATACTTACCGGGCGAAAGATGGCTATGTGGTGATCGGCTGTGGGAATCAGAAGTTATATGAGCATTTTTGCACAAACATAATGGGACGGCCGGAACTGATCGATGACGAGCGGTTCCTGACGGTACCTTTGCGGGTGGAGAACAACCTGATCCTGAAAGAGTATTTTGAAGAATGGACAGGAACGCGGTCCGTGGAAGAGGTCACGGATACGCTGCTCAAAGAGGGAATCCCGGCAGGTCCGATTTATGATCTGGCGGATATCTTTTGTGATGAACATATCACAAAGGACAGAGAGATGCTCGTGCATACGACGCATCCGGTTATGGGGGAGATTGTGTTAAATGGAAATCCGGTTAAACTGATGGGAACGAAGGTCGATGTGACCAGAAAGCCGTCCCCGACGTTAGGAGAGGATAACCATAAGATATTTACGGAATTTTTGGGGAAAACAGAAGAAGAATTTGCAAAACTGGCGGAAATGAAGGCAATTTAAAGCAAGACGAATCATAATAAAAAATGGAGGTAACAGAATGGAGAAGAAATTTATTTACGAAAAAGACACGGCAGTTGTGGACACCGTAAGCGGTAAGGTACGTGGGTATGTATATGATGATATGTACATATTCAAAGGAATCCCATATGCAAAGGCGAAGAGATTTCATGCACCCGAACCGGTAGAGCCATGGAAGGATGTATTTCAGGCAGTTAACTATGGTTATGTCTGCCCGCTTTTGGATGAGCCTGCGCCGGGAATCGGGGAACTGATGGTACCGCACCGTTACTGGGCAATGGGAGAGGACTGCCTGAACCTGAATATCTGGTCACCGGGTCTGGACGAAGAGAAACGTCCCGTCATGGTATGGCTTCACGGAGGCGGCTTCTTCGCGGGTTCTTCCATCGAGCAGATTGCCTATGAGGGCGAAAACATGTGCAAGCTGGGAGATGTAGTCGTAGTGTCAGTAAACCACAGACTGAATGTTCTTGGCTATTGCGATCTGTCTCCGTTTGGAGAGGAATATGCAAACTCAGGAAATGCAGGAACGGATGACCTGGTGGCAGCACTGAAATGGGTGCATGACAACATTGAGAAATTCGGCGGTGATCCGGCAAATGTGACGATCTTCGGACAGTCAGGCGGCGGTGCGAAAGTGACAACTTTATTGCAGACACCGGCAGCGGACGGCTTGTTTGCCAAAGGGATTAACATGAGCGGTGTCCTTGGACCGATGATGGGAGACTGCAAGGGCAACGGCGAGAAACTGGTACGCGCGATGATGGAAGAACTTCACATCAATGATGTAAAAGAACTCGAGACAGTTGCGTTTGACGCACTGGCTGCGGCTTACAATAAAGTGAAACCGGAACTGGCAAAGGCCGGAGAGTATGTAGGCGGAGCGCCGATTCCGAATGCATTTTACAAGGGTGATCCGAATGTATGCGGATTCCGTGAAGAGTCAGCGCATGTGCCGCTGATGGTCGGCAGCGTATTCGGAGAGTTTGGTTCTTTTGCGCCCACACCCTATGACCGCCCGAATATGACGGTGGAAGACGGTATTCGTTATGTAGAGCAGGAGGTAGGTCAGGAAGGGTCAAAAGAGCTGATCGAACTGTTCCGGAAGGCGTACCCGGAGCGTAATCCGGTAGATATTATGACGATGGACTTCATCTTCCGTACACCGGAGATTCCATACATCCAGAAGAGAGGCAAATGCAGCGGCGGCGTATGGTCTTACCTGTTCAACCTGGATATGAACTTTGACGGCGGCAGGACACCATGGCATTGCGCGGATATCCCTTATTTCTTCCACAATACGGAACTGGCTCCTTATACGCAGGAAGCAGGGGTTACGGAGCGCGTGGAAAAACTGATTTTTGATTCTGTTATGGCATTTGCAAAGACCGGAAATCCGCAGAATCCGGAAGTACCGGAGTGGCCGGCATCCACACCGGAAAAAGAATACACACTGGTGATCGGAAGGGAGAGCGCGGTACGTGAGAACTTTGATCATGAGCTGATTCCGGTTCTTGAAAAGTGTATGGGACCTGTATATGCGAGAAATATGGAGAAGCGCATGAAGGATGTACAGCACTAAGGGATGCACAAAGAAAAGATGGGCAGTTGAATAAGGAGGAAATATGGCTAGATTTTTTGCGTCGACAAGCCCGGAGATCAGTGAACGGGAAAAAAGAAATATGGAGCGCTCGAGGAAGGTTGCGACTCAGGGCATGGTGCTCCTGGAGAACAACGGTGTACTGCCGCTTACGCCCGGCGGGAAGATTGCCTTATTTGGAAACGGCGGCAGATGGACCGTAAAGGGCGGCACAGGTTCCGGAGACGTGAACAGCCGTTTTGTAGTGAATGTGGAGCAGGGGCTGGAAGAGGCCGGTTTCGAGATCACGACGAAGGAATGGCTTGATTCTTTCGATAAAATGGTAAAAGAGGCAAAAGATGCTTACGGAGAGGCATTGAAAAAGGCAGTGGAACAGGACGGCGCTGTGCCGGTTATGTTCATCTTTGAAACGCCTTTTAAGGAACCGGTGATTCCATCTGTGCAGGAAGCCTGTGAAAAGGCGGATACGGATACGGCGGTGTTCGTATTGTCACGAAATTCCGGAGAAGGAAAAGACAGAAGGCCGGTGGCCGGAGAGTACGACCTTTATGAGGAAGAAAAGGAAGCCATTCGGACGCTGCGGAGCCGTTTTGCCAGGGTCATTGTCGTTCTCAACGTAGGAAGCGTAGTGGATACCGAGTTTCTGCGCAAAGAGTCGGGGGCGGATGCAATCCTGCTGATGAGCCAGGCCGGAAATATCGGCGGCTATGCATTGGCGGACATACTGACAGGAAAAGAAACGCCTGGCGGCAAACTGACCACTACCTGGGCACAGCATTATGAGGATTATCCCTGTGCAGGGCAGTTCAGCCATATGAACGGGGATGTGGACGACGAATATTACGAAGAAGGCATTTATGTCGGATATCGGTATTTTGACACCTTTAACAGGACACCGGCCTATCCTTTTGGCTATGGCCTTTCCTATACTGATTTTTCCATGGAGACAGAAAGCGTCCACAGGGATGGAGAAATGGTAACGCTGAAAGTCAGGGTGAAGAATATCGGAGAAAAATATGCCGGGAAAGAAGTTGTGCAGGTGTATTATTCCGCGCCGGAGGGAAAACTGGAGAAACCGTATCAGGAACTGGCGGCTTATGGCAAGACAAAGAAGCTTGCACCGGGAGAGGAACAGTGTCTGGAACTTTCTTTCTCCATAAGGCAGATGGCTTCTTATGAGGAAGAAAGAGCTTCCTGGGTGCTGGAAGCGGGAGATTATGTGATCCGTGTGGGCAACAGCTCCCGGAATACCAGGATTGAGGCAGTCCTTGAACTGGACGGGGAAGCGGTGACAGAGAAACTTTCCAACCGCTTTGCGCCGGATTGTGAGCTGAAACAGATGTCGGCGAAAGGGACAGCGCCTTATGGATATGAAGAAGAGCAGGCACAGAGAGAGGCGGCTCCCAGAATTCCGTTCAGTACGGCGGGCATGACATGTGCTGAAGTGACCTATCAGAAGGAAAACCCCGTGATCGAGACAACGGGCGGAGAACTGATCACGATGGATGATGTTCGTGCCGGGCGCGCGACGATGGACCAGCTCGTCGGACAGCTCACGGTGGAAGAGATGGCGGAACTGTGTGTTGGAACGGCCAGAGGCGGCGAAGGAGGTAATTCCGTGATCGGGGCGGCTTCGGCAGCCTGTCCGGGAGCGGCGGGAGATACCACCTCCAGAATGATTGAAGACCGCAATATCAGGAACATGATTCTGGCGGACGGCCCTGCAGGGCTTAGACTTTCCAGACACTTCTCGGTGGATAAAGACGGGAACCTGATTCGGGGGACAGAGGATTCTTCTCTCGCCGAACTGGATATCCTGGCGCAAAACCGCCAAAAACCGGAAGTACCGGAAGATGCGGTGACTTATTATCAATATTGTACGGCAATCCCGATCGCAACTTTGCTGGCGCAGACCTGGGATCTGGAAGTGATCGAAGAGGCAGGAGATATCGTTGGCGAAGAGATGGAAGAACTCGGCGTGACGCTCTGGCTGGCGCCCGGTATGAACATCCACAGGAATCCTCTGTGCGGAAGGAATTTTGAATATTATTCGGAGGATCCGCTTGTTGCCGGACGCTGTGCGGCGGCAGATACATTCGGTGTACAGAAGCACAGAGGCGTAGGCACCACGATCAAGCATTTTGCTTTCAACAATCAGGAAGATAACAGAATGCATGTGAATGCACACATCGGGGAACGGGCGATCAGAGAGATTTACTTAAAATGCTTTGAGATCGCAGTCAGGACGGCTCAGCCTATGTCGATTATGACATCCTACAACCTGATCAACGGCGTGCATACGGCCAACAGCTATGACCTGCTGACAGCCGTTGCCAGAGAAGAATGGGGCTTCCAGGGAATCGTTATGACGGACTGGGGAACCACAGGCAGCATCGAACTGCATCCGGAACTGAAATACAAATACGGATCTTCCAGTGCGGCCGGCTGTGTCAGGGCGGGAAATGACCTGACCATGCCAGGCAGTCAGATGGACGTGGATGAGATCGTTCGATCCGTAGGCGCAGCTGAGGGAGAAGTCAGATGCCCGATCACGCTCGGTGATCTGCAGGCATGTGCGAAGAGGATGCTGAACGTCATAGCACGAAGCGCTGTTTATGAATAAGGTGTGACCTGAATTTTATCAAATGCTCTGCACGGGTAACCGTGTGGGGCATTTTTGCAAAGAGAGTCAGAGGCAGGAGCAAGGGGCCGGCTGCGGCGGCAGAATGAGAGGAAAAAATGACAGTACAGGAAATGATCGACAGGATTAAGGAGAAAACAGGGATCTGCATCCCACCGGATAAAACCTGTGACCAGTTAATAGCAGGAGATCCCGGTATGGAAATCAGGAAAATCGGCGCTACTTTTATGGCAACCGTGGATGTGATACGGGAAGCCGTAAAACAGGACGTCAATTTTATCATTACACATGAACCCACGTGGTTTAACGGGATTGACAGGACAGACTGGGCGGCGCAGGATCCGGTCTATCTTGAGAAAAAGAAACTGATCGAAGACAGTCATATAGCAATCTGGAGATTTCATGATCATATGCACATAGGCCATAAGGACGAAATCTATATGGGATTCGAGAAAGAGTTTGGATGGGGGCCTTATCGTGTGCAGATCACAGATCTGGAGCGATACGGTGAAAAAGATCCGCAAAAGGCATCATTCTGGAAAAACTTCGGGGCAGTCTATCAGATCCCGAAAACGACTTTAAAAGAGCTGAGTGCTTTTTTCAGAGAAAAAGCGGCAATGGATGTGATCCGTATCGT
This sequence comes from uncultured Lachnospiraceae bacterium, assembly GCA_947577185.1. Classification (GTDB taxonomy): domain Bacteria; phylum Bacillota; class Clostridia; order Lachnospirales; family Lachnospiraceae; genus UBA3282. The sequence goes on from CANPUE010000005.1 coordinate 35,973, forward strand.
AGGCGATCCGGATATGGAAGTGGAAAGGGTATCGGTACTTGTCGGCGGAGGAAGCCTGGGACTCGGCAGGGAAGAAGCGCCGATGATTCAGATGTTTCAGGAAAACGTGGATGTTGTTGTCTGCGGGGATATTACGGAATGGACGCTGTCAGCTTACGTCCGCGATGCTGCGATGCTGGGAATGCGGAAAGGAATGCTGGTGCTCGGCCATGAGAGAAGCGAAGAGTGGGGCATGAAATATCTGCCGGAGTGGCTGGAACCGATCGCAGAGGGGATTCCGGCGGTATTTCTGGATGCCGGGGAACCGTTTGTCTGGTCAAAAGGACGTGATGTCTCTCGAATTTAAATCTTCCGATTTTGTCAGGAAATGTGTTATTTTCGACAAATACTATCATTTCAGATATTTTTATGGTATCCTGAATTACCGGAAATAACGGCCATCCGGCCGCGGAACATGTCGCTTTGACGCAAATGGAGGAAGAGAATGGAAAAGATTGAATGGCACGGGACACAGGCGGAGGAGCTTTGGAAATTTTATGAGAATATGCAGGAGTGCGTCTACGTAGTTGACTTGGACAGTCATGAACTTGTATATGCAAACCGGTATGCAAGAACGATATATGGGATTGACTCTGTGGAAGAAAGCAGAGGGAAAAAATGTTATGAACTGTTAAAAGGCAGTTCTGCACCATGCAGAACCTGCAATGTGAAAAAGCTGTCGCCGGGATCTTTCCTGGAAGAGGTACGCTACAATCCGGTGCTCAGGAAGAAGCAGGCGCTGAAAGAAACAATCATAGAAGAAAACGGCAGGCGTTACCGCTTTGAACTCGGTGTGGATCTGAGCGCATGGGAACAGCAGAATAAAGCATATGAAGACAACGAGAAGATGATCAACGAAGGCCTCAGGATAGCCATGATGGAGGCTGTGCCGGAGGATTCCATCGACGTACTGCTGGAATATCTCGGACAGGCCTTTCAGAGTGACAGAGTTTATGTCTTTGAGGAAACAGAGGAAGGTACTTTTCGAAATACATTCGAGTGGTGTGCGGAAAACGTTACGCCGCAGAAAGAAAATCTGCAGAATGTATCCGCTGATGTAGTGAGCCTCTGGTATCGGAAATTCCTGCGGGACGAGAATGTCGTGATCAAGAATGTAGAGAGCGTCCGGGAAACAGACAGACCGGTATACGAATACCTGCAGCCGCAGAAGATTCATTCGCTCGTGGTGAGTCCGCTCATACGAGAGGGCAAGATCATAGGATTTTACGGCGTAGATAACCCGCCGCAACAGTTTCTGGAGCACATAACGACGCTGTTGCGGATTTTGGGGCATTTCATTGTGACACTCTTAAACAGGAGAAAGCATGTACACCGCCTGGAGGAGCTGTGCTTTCAGGATCAGCTGACAGGGATCGGCAACAGACATGCGATGAATGAATATATCGGGATGATGCAGCCTGGAAAGAGCATTGGAATCTTGTACTGCGATGTGATGGGACTGAAAAGAGTGAATGATGAAAAGGGCCATCGGGAAGGCGACAAACTCCTGATCCGGGTCGGAGAATGTCTGCAGGAGGTGTTTGGAGCGCATGCGCTCTTTCGCGTCGGCGGGGATGAATTCCTTGTTGTGTGTGAGGGAATCGAAGAAAAAGAACTGAGAGATAAAGTGGCAATGCTGGAGCGGCAGATGCGTGAGCGGGATGCTCTGATGGCGGTCGGTTGTGTATGGCGTGCTGAAAACGACGAGGACTTCGATCATCTGCTCAGGGAGGCGGACGAGAAGATGTATGAGGATAAGAGGATCAGATTTGCCTGGATCTGCCGGGACAGATATGAGAAAGGATAGGAACCGAAGGATCTGTTGTAGTGCAGGCAGCTGGCTGACAGCTGCCTGTCAGATTCCGGTGTTGTCGATTCTCTTGAGATAATCATAGTAATAGGGCTCCAACATGAGAATCATTGCCTCTTTTGTGATATCTCTGAACCGGAAGGAATAGAGAAGTTCCCGGATATGTAATTTATTGATTCCATCTTTTTCCGAGAAATCTCCATTATATTTTTTCAAAAGGGAAATGTATAAATGCAGGGCAAATTTTTCATTGATCCGTTCCGCGCTTTCCTGACAGGCATCGATCCAGAAAGGACGTAGTTTCAGGATCCAGTAACAATATAAAGCTGTTTCCTTATATTCAGATGTGATCATTTCGTCATGAAAAACCTGAAAATAATACTTTCGTTTATGTACCCTGACGATGATATCCTTCAGGGCATTCATATTTGTTTTGACGGATTCATAGGGATACAGACAGCTTCCGTCACAAAAATCGCGCAACAGTTTATCGAGGTTTTGCATTTCTTTCATAAACTCCTGCTCGGTCATCCATTGGTACGTTTCTGACATATCGGTATCATGCCTCCATTTGTTTATTCATCCAGATCATTGTAGATTTCCCTCAAAAAATCAGCGTTCTCCCGCAGCAGCCTGTGACTGGATTCTGCCAGCTGCGCCAGTGTCGAAGCATCATCAATTTTTCTGTTTATGTCTACCTGATCTTTGCTGTTGCGAAAAATTTTGCTGATCTGTTCTTGTTCATATCCAAAATATTTTGTTGCTGTGGTCATGTTTTTCCTCTTTTCTCATCAGACTTTATACGATGCGGATGCCATAATTTTTGCATATTCTATCGATATCCAGATGGAATTGCCGGTATAATTCATAATTTTTCCGGTTCATTTGATTCATGTCAGGATTCCAGACATCCTTAAAATATTTTTCGGCATCATTTATAATCAGTATATTTCTTATAATGCCGTCAAGAGAGCGCCAGGTCATTTTCCTGACTGCATGAATAAAGTCCGGGGTTATCAGTTCATTCAGATCTTTTATTGTATTCAGGCCAAACGCATGCAGCTCCGTTAATGTCAGATCAATGTCACGGAATACCTGCGGTGTGATACAGGGAAATTTCCAGGCCATGAATTTTTCGAGCGTCATGGAATTAATCGTATATTTCAGACAGCCTTTTTCCATCTCCATTTCCAGTTCTTTCACATAGCGGTCAAAAGATTCCACATAGGAATCCATTTCCATGTCAGCCAGTTCTAACATGCCGGCTAACAGATTTTTTCTGCGTTCCAGTTCGACCGGGAGGCTGCCTTCAAATTTATAGCCTTTTTCATGCGTGATCTCTGACCATGTATGTGCGATCAGGCTTGTGACCTGAATTTCACATTTAAGATCGATAAGCTTTTTATTTTCCGCCAGGGAAAGCACGTCGTCATGCAGCGTTACCACATAATGCTCGCCGCGGTATCCGACTCTGTCGCTTCCGAGTGTTTCAGTTTTGTCGACGGAATGTTTCAGGTCTACTTTGAAACTTTTTTTAATGATTTCGGAGATGGCGGATATGTCTTTCCTGCTGTATACGATGACTCTGACACCGGCCAGATCAGTGATTTCACTGTTCTCGCTATATTTATCTTTAAGGAGTTTCGTTCTCAGGCTGTCAATTTCCTTTGTTCTTTTGGAATACGATGCAATTTTTAAATCCGGATGCTGCTGCATGACAGCAGCTTTCAATGTATTGAAAACCTGTATTGCCAAATCTTCATAAAAATTTCGGTTTTTTACATAGTATGCGATCTTTTCTTCCGCGTATCCCTCAAGCATAAGCGTTTCTCCAATTTTATGCCGATAACTGCAGGCATGATAGTATCAGCCGTATGTTATAGCATACAATTGTATTTTTATCTTACTATCATGTATCAATATATTCAAGATATTTCTGCTGTATTTCGTTCTAATTATTCTTATCATAGCACAAATGAAGACGGTGCCTGATGAAATATCACGAAACATAATAAAAAAGAAAAATAAACAACATAATATAGTGTTTTGCTTTATCTGTTTTTGGTTTCAATTTGAAATAATTTGAAATGATCGTGAATGCCTCATATGCTCAACCCACGGTTGACTCTGCCGGGCACGGACTCCCCAGCCTGTTGATAGCGGGCTCATTATTTCCGCACTTGCGGCCGGAGCGCTCTGCGGCGGGTGTGGCGTGGCCGGTTCCGAATTGCTCAGGCGCATGATCGACGGAATGGAAGACGCACCGGCGATAGAATTTCGGGACGTGTCGTTTGGTTATGAAGAAGGTTCTTGTGTGCTGTTGGGTGTCAGCTTTACGGTTCCGCGGGGAAAGACGGCGGCGGTGGTCGAGCAGTATGTGCAGAAGGGAAGTGCCGCGCTCATGGGAGGACGCACGACCCTTGTGATCGCCCACCGACTCTCAACGATCGAACATGCGGATGTGATCTACGTCATGGAAGGGGGAAAAGTATGTGAGCAGGGCAGGCACGATGAACTGCTGGAGCGTGGCAGAATCTATAAGAGGCTGGTGGAGATGTCATAAAAGTTTCAAAATGATGCAACTATGATGCAATTTTGATGCGACTGCGATGCATTTTTTTCATAAAATGGAGTAGCGCCGCAGATAACAGAGGCGGAAAGAAAGGCATGCATTTTATGAAAAATCACGGTAAGAAGAGGATCCTGGCAGTATGCCTGCTGATCTGCTTTGGTTTCGGCTGGAAAATTTTGGCCGACACGGCTAAGCAGGGGCAGCCGGAAAAGAGCACAACAGACGGGACCGGAATAGAAGAGGGCAGAATAGAAGAGAGCAGAGCAGACGGGAGCACAAAAGAAGAAAACAGTACAGATGGGGCCAGAATAGAAGAGAACAGAGCAGACAGGAATCCAATAGAAGAGAACAGAACAGAGGAGGAAAAACCTGACGGGGAGGGCGTGTACGAGGACGGCGCCGCACGTTTCGTGCAGGAGGCGCAAAAGCAGGGAGTCGGACAGGCGGAAGCTGCATCCTGGTGGGAACGTCTGCAGGCAGACGATGTTTTTGCGGGCGGGACGATGGAACTCACCGGACTCGTGGCGGAAGATATGGACGGCAACGGCATGACAGATCTGCTGGTCATGACCTTAGACCGGGAAGAAAAGCCATTTTACGGTTCCGGCTGTGTGTGGATCTATATGAATGCGGACAGGCCGTATTGCTTTGCACAAGAGGACTGTTCCTATTATGGGGACTTTGAATCTTTTGCCGGAGATATCGACAATGACGGCAATGTGGAGATCGTGCTCAGCATGCAGGGAACCGGCTGCGGAGCGGTGGGGGACTCTTATAAGGTCATCTTGAAATACAGAGATGACGGGCAGGGCGGACATGTCATACAGACAATGGAACTGCCTGATGACCTGCCGGAAGAGTATGATGCGGGACTGGAAGTCATTGTGGTGCAGGAGACGGAAAAGAACCGCTATAGCGCGTATTGCCCTTACCTGGGGGAAACAGTTTCTTTCAGTGCGCAGAATATGGCACAGCCCGGAACGGATGCACGGGCAGTAGGTGGGAATGTGAGGGGCTTTTTTCATCTCAGACAGGTACAATATGAGGGGAAAAATGCGCTGCAGGTTTCGGAATACCTGAGCGGAGAGGGCGGAATCGCGCATGGAATTGCCACGGCACAGTTTATTATCCTGTGGGATCAAAACGGGGAGGGTTATGTAGCGGAGTGGTGGATTGAGGCGGAGCCTCTCAGCGTGTAATCTCTTTTGGATGACACGCTGCAGGTGTCATGAAGAGTCGTTTTTTATGAAAAGGGAATGTTTGATGCTGCGGCAGAAACATTCTCTTTTTTCAACCGGCAATTTGAGACTTCCGACGCGAGTCTCGCAGTAAACTGCTCTGACAGGGAGGAGCTGTATGACTTTATGTCTGCAATGTCAGAGTAAAACATTGAACAAAGCTGACAGATTGCGTATAATATGTTTTACAGGACAAATTGTAATCTGCGGCCGAAAATACCGCAGGTTCGAAGAAAGGTTTGGAAAGGTTCATGAAAAAGTTACGAAAGCTGGCTGGTCTGTCCGTGTTTCTCATACTGGTATTTATGGTGATCGCATTGTTCAGGTATCAGAGTGAGGAAGAAATGCAGATGCCCATACTGCCGGATAAGATGGAGTATCCCTACGATGAGGGCTGGTGCATGATCCCATTTGACAGTGATGTTTTGTCAAAAGAAGATGTGCAGGATGATGAAAAAATGCAGGCACTGATAAAAGAAAAGCTGGATCGGGAAGAATATCAGGAAGTGGAGTTTCCCTATGAAGGAAAGCGCGGAACACAGGAGGTTATCGTATTCCGGAATACGCTGTCGGAAGACTATGCGGGACTGACGATCAATTTCGCATCACAGGGTGCTTCTGTGCGGGTGTTTCTCGACGGAGAACGGATCTATGCGTATGAGCCGGAAGAGAATGCGGTAATTGGCAGGATCCCCGGGGAACATGAAAACTATATAGATGTTCCCAATGTATTTCAGGAGGGGGAATTGTGGATTGAGATGATCACCTCCGGTTCGTATGAGGTACCGACGCTTGGGGAGATCACGATTGAAACGCGCGATATGGTTATCATCAACGTAGTAGGGAACAGTGTCATTGACATTGGCTGCTGCATTCTGATTCTTCTTATGTCGGTCATTATGTTTATACTGGCCCTGATACGCCGGTATACGCATCAGCCCGGCCGGGGAGAAGTGTTTTTGGGACTGACCGGTTTTGCGGCCGGAATCTACTGTTTCATTGGAACCGATACACTCAGCATCTTTTACGATGTGCAGGGAGCTTATGAGATGCAGGAATATCTGATCCTGTTGATTCCGCTTTTTCTGACACAGTATTTTGAGCGGAATTTACATACTTTATTCCCGCGCCGGTTTTCTCTGCTGATCTGGTGTGCGAGCCTGAACGCGGCAGCACAGATCATATTGCAGCTGTTGGGGATCAGACATCTGGAGAATATGGCGAACGTCACTGCGCTTGTACTGGGCATAGTCTGTGTCGTGGCGGTCGTGAGCCTGATCCAGTCTGATTACGGCAGAAAATATTATCTGGCATTGCTTTCGATTACTTCGATACTCGTGCTGCTTTCCGGCGCCATTGCCAATGTGATCATCAATGCGTTTTTCGGAACGGTCCGCGGAAATGCGGCGGGACAGTACAGCATGGCAGTGTTCAGCATATTGATGGCTGTCATGCATGTTTTCCAGGTTTCAAAAGAATATCGGGCAAACGCTGAAGAACATGCTGATCTTCTGAAAGAAAAAGTGAAAGAGGCGCAGCAGCAGAACATGCAGATGGCCATAGCAAAGAAGGAAGCGGATCTGGCAAAACAGGAGGCGGTGGCGGCCAACGAGGCAAAAGGAAAATTTCTGGCGCATATGTCGCATGAAATCAGGACCCCGATCAATGCGGTTCTCGGCATGGATGAGATGATCCTGCGGGAGTCAAAGGAAGAGAATATCAAATCCTATGCGATGGATATCCGCATTGCAGGACAGACGCTTTTGGCGCTGATCAATGATATATTGGATTTTTCCAAAATCGATTCCGGCAAAATGGAGATCGTTCCGGTAGAATATGATGTCAGCAGCCTGATCCATGACCTGATCAATATGACAACACAGAGAATGGGAGATAAAAATATCCGTCTGGAAGTAGAAACTGATCATGAGATACCGTCGAGACTGTATGGAGATGATGTGCGGATCAGACAGGTACTGACTAATATATTGACCAATGCAGTCAAATACACGCATGAAGGCACCGTATGGTTCCGCGTGCAGGGATACCGGAAAGAAGATACGGCAATGCTCAGGTTTGAAATCGAGGATACGGGTATCGGGATCAAAGAAGAAGACCTGCCCAAACTTTCCGCGGAATTTGAACGGATCGAGGAGAACAGGAACCGTAATATTGAAGGCAGCGGACTCGGCATGAATATCACGATGCGGCTTTTAAATCTGCTGGGAAGCAGGCTGGAGGTCGAAAGTATCTATGGGAAGGGATCAAAGTTTGCTTTTGAACTGGAACAGAAAATTGTGGATCCTGCTCCGATCGGAGATTTTAAGTCCAGGGTACAGCAGATTGCGGAGCAGTATTCTTATAAAACGAAACTGTGCGCGCCGGACGCGGAAGTATTGGTCGTTGACGACAATGCGGTTAACCGGAAAGTATTTTGGAATCTGCTCAAAGAGACGCAGATTCAGGTGACGGATGCGGAAGGCGGTGCGGAATGTCTGGAGTTAATCAAAGCGCATCATTATGATCTGATCTTTCTGGACCATATGATGCCGGGAATGGACGGTGTGGAAACGCTTCACCGGATCAGGGAGCTTTCGGGGCATCCGTGTGAGAACACCCCGATTATCGTACTCACAGCCAATGCAGTATCCGGAGCGAAAGAAAAATATCTGGCGGAAGGGTTTGACGATTTTCTATCCAAACCGATCGCGCCGGAGAAGCTGGAAAATATGATACGCCGAATGCTTCCGCAGGAACTTTTGCAGGAAGTGGAGGAGCGGGAAAATGAAAAAACGGCCTCCGGACAAAACGGAGGGGGGACGACAGGGAATCCGACGGAAGAATTTCCGTTTGTGGAAGGACTCGACTGGCAGTATGCATGGCTCCACCTGCCGGATCAGGAACTGCTGGAATATACGGTAAAAGAATTTTACGAACAGATCGAATCTGCCGCAGACCAATTGGAACAGGCGTATTTGAAAATCACGGAACCCGAATTTCTGGACAGTTACCGGATCCAGGTCCATGCCATGAAAAGCCTCGCCGCTACGGTGGGGATCATGCCGCTGTCAGGTGTAGCAAAACTGTTGGAATATGCGGCGAAAGATGGTAAAATAGAAATGATCCTTTCTGTGACGCCGTCGTTTCTGGAAGAATGGCGCAGTTACCACCTGAAACTGCAGGGCGTTTTTGGAATTGGTATGGAAGAAAAAAAACAAGTGACTGATACTTCTGTCATTCAGGCTCTTTTGGAGATGCTCCGAAACTGTATGCAGGAGATGGACATTGATCAGGCAGACCAGTTGATGGAGCAGCTGAGGGCCTATGAATATCCGGATGAGATACAGCAGGACATGAGGAAACTTGCTGATACAGTGATCAATCTGGATATTGAGGAAGCAGACCGTCTTGTAACTCTTTTGACCGGGAAGATGGAAGCAGGCGCCTGGCAGGGCGGGGAGGTAGAAGGTTGAAGAAAATTTTGTTGATTGGAAAGCTGAACACGGTGGTGAAAGAGACAAACCAGTTTTTATCACGTTTTTTCCATGTCCAGCTTTGTTCGGAGAATGCGGGTGTTCTGGAAGGTATGATGAAGATTGTCAATCCGGATCTGGTGCTTGTCAGCCTGATCGGAGCCTATGACATTGATAAGTCTATCTTTTTTTTGCTGAGTGACAGATACACGCATATTCCGGTGCTGACCATCGGCACAAAAGAGGAGAGCAGTACTTTCTTTAAATATTATGAAGGCGGTCAGTTTGAAAATCTGATCCGCCCGGTGGAAAACACGCGTATCATGGAAGCGGTGTGCAAAAGGCTTGGACTGGAAAGAGAACAGGTAGAAAGAGATGCGGCGCAGGAGAAAAAAGAAAACGACGGCCGCAAGAGGATACTGGTGGTTGATGACAACGGTACGATGCTGCGGACGATGAAAGCCATGCTGTCAGAGCGATATGAAGTTGCGGTAGCGGTTTCCGGGGCGCAGGCCATGACCTCAATCGGAAAAAAGCGGCCTGATTTGATTCTGTTAGACTACGAGATGCCGGTCTGCGACGGGAGGATGACATTGGAAATGATCCGTGCGGATGAAGAGATGAAGGATATTCCAGTCATCTTCCTGACTGCAGTCAATGACAGAGCCAATATTGAGGCTGTCCTGAAATTAAAACCTGCCGGTTATTTCCTGAAACCTCCGGTGAAAGACATGCTTTTGGAGGAAATTGAGAAAATCCTGAATCAGCAGCCTGAAAATATGTAAATAATTTTAAAAATGACATATTCAGGACGGAGTCGCAGGAGGAATCCGGAATCCTGCTGCAAAAGCGGAAAGCCGTATGTCCTGAAGAACCGGGTCAGAGAGAAGAATTGCAAAATCTATGCAGATATTATATCATGAAAAAAACAGGGAGACAGTGATCCCCAGGGAAAGGAGAAGATTCATACAATGATCAAAGGCTTTAAAATGAAGTTATACCCCGGCAAAGAGGCGGAATATGAAAAACGCCACAATGAACTCTGGCCGGAAATGAAAGACATGATCCACGAACACGGCGGAAAAAACTATTCTATTTTTCTCGACAGGGAGACCCTGACCCTGTTTGGTTATATTGAAATAGAAGACGAGGAACGCTGGGCAAAGGGCGCAGACACAGCCATTAACAGAAAGTGGTGGGATTTCATGGCAGATGTCATGGAAACAAATCCTGACAACAGTCCCGTGTCGGTGGACTTACAGGCGGTGTTTCATCTTCCCTAGATTGAAAAATCATGCTGATGCACTGATTTTTCAATCGGCAATTTGAGCCATGGCCTCAAATATGCCTTGATTGCAGTCGGAAATTTGAAATTTCCGACGCGTGTTCTTCATGACAAGGATATGTGAAGAGAAGTTTTTAAAAGAATCGTACAAGAAGTGAAGGAAAGGAAGAATGTAATATGAAAATCGCATTAATCAATGAAAACAGCCAGGCGGCTAAAAACGATCTGATCTATCAGGCATTGACGAAAGTAGTGGTTCCGATGGGGCATACGGTCGATAATTACGGAATGTACAGTGCACAGGATGAGGCACAGCTTACTTATGTTCAGAACGGTATTTTAGGTGCAATTCTGTTAAACAGCGGAGCAGCCGACTATGTGATCACAGGCTGCGGCACGGGAGAGGGTGCCATGCTTGCCATGAACAGTTTTCCGGGTGTGATCTGCGGTCATGTGGAAGACCCTGTTGACGCGTACACCTTTGCCCATGTGAATGACGGAAATGCCGTAGCGCTCCCGTTTGCCAAAGGTTTCGGCTGGGGCGGCGAACTGAATCTGGAATATATATTTGAAAAATTATTTGGTTTCGGACATGGCAAGGGCTATCCGGCGGAACGCGTGGAGCCGGAAATGAGAAATAAGAGAATCCTTGACGAAGTGCGCAGCAAGACGCTGCGTCCGCTTCTTGAGTGTCTGCAGGCGATAGACCAGGACCTTGTAAAGGGCGCTGTTGCCGGCGCTGATTTTGAAAAGCTTTTCTTTGCAAACTGCAAAGATGAAGCGATCGCAGACTATGTGAGAGAATTGAGAAAATAAGAGGCGAAAATCCTGAAAGGAGCATAAGAATCGAATGAAGATCGGTGTGCGTGCCCATGATTACGGCAAAATGGAGATCGAGAGGATGGCGGAGACTCTGCATCGGGAAGGCTATGAGGCGGCGCAGCTTGCACTGCCGAAAGTTTTTGCAGGGATCGACAGTTATGACGATATTACGCTGCGGCATCTGGAACGTATCCGCCTGGCATTTGAGAAGTGGAATGTGGAGATTCCTGTGTTTGGCTGTTACATGGATCTGGGGAATCCCGATGACGGGATCCGCAGTGCGGCGGTTTCGACATTAAAAAAGTGTCTGGCCTACAGCAAAGAAGTCGGCGCAAACGTGGTGGGAACGGAGACTGCGTATCCGCATCTGTCCGGAGAGGAAAAGGCAAAATGGTATCCTTATATGACAGACAGCATCAAACGTGTCGTGGATGAGGCGGCAAGACTGGATGTCCGTCTGGCAGTCGAACCGGTATACTGGCATCCGCTTGAGAACCTGGAAGCCGTGATCGATGTGATGGAACAGGTGGGTGATAAAGAACATTTAAGAATGATTTTTGATCCTTCCAACCTGCTGCAATTTCCCGATACAACGGATCAGGATGCTTACTGGAATGAGTGGCTGTCCGGTGCAGGAGACTATATTGAAGCGATGCATATCAAGGATTTTTATTTTGACGAGAATGGTCAATACCGGACAACGCCCCTTGGAAAAGGCGTGATCCGGTATGAGGCAATTTCCGCATGGCTTCATGAGAACAGACCCGACATGTATCTTCTGCGGGAAGAAATGAACCCGGAAATTGCAAAAGCAGACATTGCGTTTATGAAGAACCTATAACAACGGGGCCGGCCATGATCTCTCTTGATACATACAGTGTCATATCAGGCCGGACGGCCAGCGTCCATTTAACCAGTTTCATGTGCATGCGTTCAATTTCAAGACAGGTGATACAGCCTGGATGAACACAGCTTCCGGTGTTATAATAATAAGGATCGTCTTCGGATAGAGCGGGGCGGTGTGTGTGTCCGGTGATCAGGATATGGTTTTCCTGTTTCGCCCAGTGACGCAGGCGCTGCTCCGCTTTGTTTTTCCGCGTATAATTTTTGGCGGCGCTCGTAGGATCGAGGACGCCGTAACGTTCTAACGGTTTCCACACATAGCGGACGAGAAAGCGGGAAACGCGCCATAACGTAGAATTGAACAGATCCGTCTGATGGCCGTGTGTCAGATAAATATTTTTGGCGCCCGGGGATGACCTGTTTTCCAGGATAAGTCCCGGATAAAATGTCACATCTGCCAGAAACGAGGGATCTTCATGCAGGAGGTCTGCGGCGTACTGTGAATAGGAAGAACAGCTTTTGGCAAGATAGCGGGCATCCTTTTTTACGATGTCGTGATTCCCGTAGAGCAGATACAGCCGTCCCCTATCATGAAAACGTGAAAGTATCCGGAAAATATCGCTGTGAGTCTCCAAAATCTGCTTCATGCCGCGGTTTTCCCATAATTCGTCGCCGTCCCCCAGTTCGATATAGGTGTAGCCACGGCTGTAATAGTGCCATAAAGCAGCGAAAAACAGGTTCTGGTTTTTGAGAAAATTGTCATTGGAGGTTCCCGTACCACGGTGACAGTCGCTGATCAGTACATATTTTGAACAGGGCGTCAGCGGAAGTCTTGGCGCGTCCAGGAAGGAACGGTTCAGTCGGGAATAATAACTCATACTGACCGACCTGCCTTTTTGAACAGCCGGCGGAATGCGTACGGCATGTAATAATACAGACACAGGACTCTGTCGATCGAGAGCTTAAAGGGTCTGGTGACCCGGCAAAAGAGCCGGCAGAACAGGCGGTTAAAGAACAGAGCGATGCGGATCCGTATCCTGCCAAATATGGAACAGGTGTGTGTGCATCCTGCAAATGTGAAGGAAACGACACAGCCCCGGCGGCAGACCTGATCGACATTACATCCGCTCCTTAGGAGGCCGTGGACGAACGCATCGGCCATTTTAGGAGACAGCAGCGTGATGGATGCGTGCAGACAAAGCTGCGACGGCTTATAAAAGCGTCCCGGGATAAAAGCGGTGAGCCACCAGTGTCTGGCGTCAATCTGTGCGATACACTGGTCTTTGTCGGCGAGACACAGGGAAAGATGAAGCATATCCTTATCCTCGACACACTGGAAAAGCGTATGATCCATTTCAGGCGTCTCCAGGATCCGGTCTGCATAGTAGATGCCGATCTCACATCCTGCGTTGATGCCGTACTGGCCTTTCCAAAACTCGATCAGCCATGTTCTGTCCCGGTAAGTAAAATACACGGGCAGACAATCAAACACCATGTTGAAATGAGAGGAGGCTTTGTCAAATAAAGCCGTATAGCCGAATTCCCTCTGCCAGGCGTCAATACGCGAGGAAAAGAGATCCTGGCAGGCGATATAGGTGTACCCAAAGGGGGCGATCAGCGCATCCAGCGTTTCACATTTTTCCTCCATACACATACAGCATATTTTTTTGATGATTTTCTTTTTCCGGAAACAGTGGAAACAAGAGAAGAAGAGAATGAACAGAAGCAAAGCAGTAAAAAATAAATACATATTGAAATCCTTTCCCTCCCCTTGCTTTATCGTATGGTTTCTGCGGCCAAAAGTGACTGATTTCGTCGGGTAAAAGCAAAAAAAGACACAAACCTGGTAAAATTCGACATAAAGAAAACGGCTTTGCGCTTGTAATCGGCAGTATTTTCTTTATAATGTTTTTTTATATAGGAATAGTATAAAGTGTATGTGACATGATTATATTTAGGACTTCATATGTTTAAATTCTTGAAAGACCGCTATGACAAAAAGCGGCCAGGTCTTATTTTAGCAGATGGAATCTTCGACTTCATATTAAGTATAGATGTCAGGAAAGGTACTTATTTACGGAAGTACGGAAAAAAGAACCTGCCGTTTTCCCTGCCGGAGAAAGGGAAATACGACGACCTGTTAAGCAGCCTGCGGGGAAGCCTCTGTGAGGGCGAAACGCAATTTTCCCAGAATATGAAACTGATCAGGATTGTGGGAAGTCTGATGGTGCAGGAACTGTACAGCGTATCCGGCAGGTTTCAAACAGGAGAGACTGTTTCTTACAAAAGAATCCTGTTTCTTTATGGCGGGCACAAAGAAATTATCGCGCTCTGTGAGGATATTACCGTTGTTTCCGAATACAGGGAAGCACAGCAGAGAATAGATGACAGCTCCAGGGAACGCGAAGAAGAGCTGCAGTCCTTAAAAAAACGAATCACTTATCTTGTTCACGAGATCAGGTCCCCACTCAATAGTATTTATGGAAATCTTGACATCCTGCAGATGGAGACATATAAAAGTAACAGATATCTGGAAAACGCCATTCTTTCTGCGGAATATCTTCTTCGTCTGGTGAACAGCGTCTTAAATATTTCTGCGATTGAAAATGACAACAGCATAAGGAAGACAGAAGCGGTAACTTTGGAAGAACTGGTAAGGTGCCCGAAAGGTATGTTTGAATACGAAGCGGCGAAGAAAAATATCAGACTGCTCTTTCATTTGGGAGAGCCGGTATACCGCTATCTATATCTGGAGAGAGAGCTGATTCAGCAGATCATGATCAATCTGATCTCGAATGCGGTCAAATACTCGCAGGAGGGCGGAGAGATCGGCTGTATGATCACACAGCGGTATCTGGAGGAAAAGAGAGTCCGGCTTGTTCTGGAGGTGGTGGATACGGGTATCGGTATGGAAAAGGAATTTCTGCTTGAAAATTTTTCCGGTGTCTGGGCAGAGCAGGTAAGAGAATACCGCAAGGACAAGACGCCGGGAAACGGCATGGGTCTTGCGATCACAAAGCATCTGGTGGATCTTTTGCATGGCAGCATCAAAATTGACAGCCGTGCAGACGATGGAACGAAAATAACCGTAGAATTCGAGACGGATGGGGATGATGTGCTCTATGACAAAGGGCAAATGCCTGAAAGGGAAGCGGATGAATTTCCGCAGGCAGGCGTTTCAGGAATAAAGAGAGCATTGGTTGCGGAAGATGAGGATTCCAGTATGGATGTATTGTGCGGGTACTTAAAGAGGCTGGGCATTGCATTTGATCAGACGTATGACGGAGATGAGGTTACGGCAGTCTTTGAACAGTCTGAGGAAAACTATTATGATGTGATCCTGATGGATATCAATATGCCGGCCAAAAGCGGCATCGAAGCGGTCCGGACGATCAGGCGGATGGGGAGAAAAGACAATTGTCTGCCGATTATTGCCATGACGGCGGACACGCTTGGACAGCAGACACTGCGTGAATTATCCGCCCAGGTGGACGGTTATCTTATAAAGCCATATCGTCTGGAGGACATCAGAGCTGTTTTGTCAAAGTATCAGGTGTGACAATGATTGCAGCGATTGTAGATGGAATGCTTGTGATGCTTTCCATTACATTTCTTTGCGGGTATTTATATCAGGTCTTTATCAGAAAATCTGCAAAGATGAATTTAGAAGGAGCCGGACTGCTGTGTCTTCTGGCGATGGTGCTTATGGACATGATTCCCGTTTATGTGCAGGGAAAGGCTGTGGGAAACGGTATTCATATGCGGATCGGTCTGCTTCTGTATTTATTCTGTGCCGGCATACAACGCCTGAAAAAAGATCATTCAAGGCAGAGCCGGGAACTATATTTTATACGTCAGATGAATCCCCATTTTATTTTTAATACGCTTGGCACGATACGCATTGTGACAAAGACCAATGCGAATCTGGCATATGATATGCTTTATGATTTTTCAAAATGCCTGAGGGCAATGTTTCGTCCCTTTTTGAACAGCGATCCGATTCCGTTCAAAGAAGAGGCGGCGCATATCATATCTTATACGAATCTGGAAAAAATAAGATTTGGCAGTCATATCACGGTCCGCATGGAGATTACAGAAGATGATTTTCTCCTGCCGCCGCTGTCAGTACAGCCGCTTGTGGAAAACGCCATACGGTACGGATTGCAAAGAGGAAGAAGAAAGGGAGTGGTGACAGTCAGAAGCTATCAGACAGCTTCAGAATATATTGTACAGGTAGAAGATGATGGAACTGGTTTCAACATTGCCGGGTGCTGCCTGCGTGGTGATAACGGTCCGGAGGCAGGCGGTCTGCAAAGGGTCAGATACCGTGTGGAACATATGGCAGGAGGTTATGTGGACATCAGGAGCATTGAAGGAACAGGCACTGTTATTACCCTGCATTTCCCCAAGGGGAAGAAAGGTATCGTGAAAATATGAAGATGAAAACGATTCTGGTTGACGATGAATTGTGGAGCCTGAAACAATTAGAGCTGGAATGTAAAAAGTGCGGTATGGAACTGGTGAGAGTATTTGACAATGCGGTGGAGGCGTTTTCCTATGCGCAGACTCATACCGTGGATTTTGCCTTACTCGATGTGAAGATGCCGGATATGGACGGCATTGCGCTTGCGCGAAAACTGAGGAAAATCAACCCCGGCATGATCATCATTTATATCAGCGCTTATGAAGAATATCTGAATGCGGCGATGCTGGATGTCAAGGCAGATTATTACCTGCTAAAGCCTTACAGCAGCAGAGATGTGGAAGAGGCATTGGCGAGGGCACGTTACCTGTCGGGACGGCTTCGCAAAAGAGTGGAGATCCGCACATTTGGAGAATTTGACGTATTTGTGGATGGGCAGTTAGTGGAATTTTCAAACCAGAAGGCCAAAGAGCTGCTGGCAGTCTGCATTGACAGCGGCGGCGGTGAGGTGGCAATGAAAAAGACCATAGAAATGCTCTGGGAGGACAGGAACTATGATGAAAAAGTGAAGTGTCTTTACCGTAAGGCTGTGGTCTATCTGAATACACTCTTTCGGGAATACGGGATCGATTTCATCTTTAATAACAGCCGGGGTAAGTGCCATGTCAACAGACCCGAGGTGACGTGCGACTATTATGAGGTGCTTGACGGTAAAAATATAAAAGATACACTCTTTGACGGCAGATATATGACAAATTATTCATGGGGCGAAGAAACCTGCGGAATGCTGTGCCGTATGGCGATGGAGGCGCTTCTTGACTGAGCGTATTCTGCGGCCGGCCATGCCGAAGAGGAAAAAATTGTTTTGTACTCTAAAGTCTTTGAGAAATAATCCGATACTATTAGTAACAGTTGATATGTGAACAGGTGAAACAGGAAGGAGGCATATCAGATGCGTATAGAAGCTTATAATCAGGTGCAGCAGTTATATAACACAAAGAAAACCACAAAAGTTCCTGTGGCATCAAGTGCAGGTATGTCTGACAAAATTCAGATTTCCAGCATCGGCAAAGATATCCAGACGGCCAAATCGGCAGTGGAAGCAAGCAGCGATATCAGAGAAGACGTGGTGGCGTCGATCAAAGCCGGGATGGAAAACGGCACTTACCGGGTGAGCGGGGAAAGCTTTGCGGAAAAGTTATTACGTCAGTACGAAGAAATTTCCAGCCTGTAGACACAATGAAAAGTGAGGGTTTAGCGTGGCAAGCTTAATGGAAAACTTGATAGATGTTCTGGAAAAAGAAAACATAGAGTATGACAATTTGTTGACTTTGTCCATGCGCAAAAAACCGGTCATTGTGTCTGAGGATTTAGAGCAATTAGCAAAAATCACGGATGAAGAGCAGCTTATCGTGAGCAGAATCAATCATTTGGATAACCTTAGGGAAGAGGCTGTGAAGGATATAGCGAATGTACTTAACAAGGATGTTACGAATTTAAAAATTGCAGATTTGGTCAAAATGCTTGGATCAAGACCGGAAGAACAGCGCAGGCTGGCAGCGGTATTTGATAAATTGCAGGATAGTGTAAGGCATGTTGCAAGAGCAAACGAACAGAATCGGGAATTGATTCAGAGCGCTCTGGAAATGGTGCAGTTCAATATGAACGTTCTACAGGCCATGAAAGCGGCGCCGGAGACGGCTAACTACAACAAAGGTGCTTACAGTACCGGTGATGTGATCGGAATGAACCGCATGTCATTTGATGCAAAACAGTAAGATTAATTGTTAAGGATGGTAACGTTATGTCATTAATGGGAAGCCTTTATCTGGGGGTATCCGGATTACAAACTTCAAACAATGCGCTCAATACGACTGCGCATAATATGTCAAATCTCGACACCATTGGTTATACAAGACAACAGGTAGCACAGGGAACAAGAAGCTACATAACAATTTCCAAAAGCCAGACAACAAGCTGGCAGCAGTTAGGTCTAGGTGTCAATTATACCCAAACAAGACAAGTAAGAGATTTTTTCCTGGATAAAAACTACCGTCGTGAATCGGGCAGAAATGCCTTTTACGAGGTTGCATATAAAGCGATAGAAGAGATAGAGGACGTTCTGGGTGAGTCCTATGAAGGTCATGCATTTTCTCTCGCAGTGACAGATTTATGGACGGCTGTGGAAGAGCTGAGCAAAGATCCCACACTGCCCGTAAACCAGAATCTGTTTGTGACGCGTGCTTATGAGTTTATTACCAAGGCATCGGCAGTCTATGACAGCCTGTGCGAATATCAGGATAATATGAATCTGGACGTTTATAAAGACGTTAAGAAAATCAATGATTATGCGCAGCAGATCGAACAGCTTAACAGACAGATATCCAAAATCGAGGGCGGCGTGGAACGTGCGAACGATCTTCGTGACCAGCGTAATTATCTGTTAGACGAACTGGGGAAACTCGCTTCTATTTCATACACCGAAGATGTTCATGGTTATGTCAGTGTGAAATTAGAGGGTGTTGATCTGGTAAAGGGAAGTCTGGTCAACAAGATTTCTCTCTATGAAGATCCCAAGTCGGGATTTTATACACCATATTGGGAAATTTTAGCCAATTACAGTTACGATGAGTTCGGCAATCCCTATCTTACAAAGGAATCTTTGCAGACTGCACAGGTGTTTGATCTGACGAGACCGATCTCTTCCTATATGAATACCGATATCGGTTCCTTAAAGAGTACATTGCTCGCAAGAGGCGATCACAAAGCCACTGCGGAGGAGATTCAGGATATCAACCCTGACGGGCAGTACGAAGCAGGCTGGTATAATACACATATTGCACCTTCTATCATTATGAATGTGGAAGCGGAGTTTGATCAGCTGATTAATGCGGTGGTTACCAAGATTAATAATATTCTGAAAGAAGCTGCCGAACTGGAGAGCGCGACTTATCCGAATTCCACCTATCTGCGGGACGAAAACGGAGAACCTTACCAGTTATTTCAGCGGATTGTCAATGACGGCAAAACGTATACACTTCCGGATGGTACGGTGGTAGAGCGGGGCTGGAATGTCTCGAATATCGACATTAACGTGACGTTGCTGCAGAATCCTTCTTTGCTGGGATTCCGGCTGACAGACAGTTCGGAAGACAATGCAACGATTGAAAAGCTCAAAAAAGCGTTTGAAGAAAGCGTTTATAAACTCAATCCGAATGTACAGACGCCGGTCAGCTTTATCAATTATTATAAAAATCTTGTTGCCCAGGTGGCAAATACCGGCTCAGTGCTTGCCGATACGATGGAGAGCCAGACGCTTACGACAGATGCACTGTTTAATGCCAGAGAACAGGTTATAGGTGTCTCATCCGACGAAGAACTGACGAATATGATTATGTTCCAGAACGCCTACAACGCATCCAGTCGTTATATCAACGTGATCAGTGAGATGCTGGAGCACCTTGTTACCTCGTTAGGCGGAAGATAAAAGGACAAAAGAAGCGTTAAGCGGATGTTGAACGGATAGAAAAGGAGAGTATTATGCCATCTACATTTTTTGGATTAACAATTGCATCTTCGGGACTTCGGGCAGCGAATGCGGCATTGAATACGACTGCGAATAATGTCAGCAACGTTGATACGGCGGGATACAGCCGCCAGGCGGTTACAACGGAAGCGGCGAATGCACTGCGCGTGTTCGCAAAATATGGCTGTGCGGGCGCCGGTGTTGAGACCATCGCGATCGAGCGTATCCGGGATAAATTTTATGATATAAAGTTCCGTGAGAATGAGACAAGGCTCGGAGAGTATGACGTTAAAGCATATTATATGCGTATGGTAGAGGAATATCTGACAGACGACAAGGTATCCGGATTTAAAACCATTTTCGATAAAATCGGGAATGCACTGCAGGAGATTACCAAGGACGGCAGTTCGACTTCGGTTAAATCACAGTTCGTCTCCACGGTGAAGAATCTGACGGATTATTTTAATAATATGTATGGCAATCTGCAGAATATGCAGGCAGATGTCAATGATGAGATCAAGATGCGTGTGGATGAGATCAATTCTCTTGCGCAGGAACTTGCGATTGTCAATAAGCAGATCAATGTGATCGAGATGCGGGGAACCGTGGCAAATGAACTGCGTGATAAGAGAGATCTTATGCTGGATCAGCTTTCTGCGATCGTGGATGTCAAGACGGAGGAACTGCCGCTGCTTGACCAGGCAGGAAATGAAACCGGAGGAAGCCGTTTCATCATCAGGATCGCGGGCGGCCAGACACTTGTAGACCAGAACGAATACAGGCAGCTCGAGTGCATTGCCAGACAAAAAGATGAAAAGGTGAACCAGAGTGATGTGGACGGCCTTTATGATATCAAATGGACGGACGGCATTGACTTCGGTTTATATAATGATATCCTGGGCGGAGAATTAAAAGGACTCGTTCAGATGCGTGACGGTAACAATGGTGAATATTTTAACGGAAGAGTAGACGCCACTTATTACAGCTATGAGTCAACGAAAGTAGTGATCGAGACATCCGCGGAATATCTTGGAAATATGAACAAATGTAACCTGTCCGATACCGGCGGAACGATTAATATCGGAAATCAGGTCTACTATTATACAGAATGGAATTACGAGGGAGATAATAAATACTCTTTTGTAATCGATAATTTAAAGAGCGACCAACCGCTGTTAAATGGTCAGTACGGAAAAGAAGCATCTGTGGGCTCAGACGTCAGATATCAGGGTGTTCCTTATTACATGGCACAGATGAACGAATGGCTCCGTGACTTTGCCAAAACCATCAATGATATCTTTACACAGGGTGTGACAGCTTCCGGAGAAGATGCGGGGATTCTTCTGACTGGAGATATCCTGACAAGCAACGGACAGTATACAGAAGACTGGTTAAACGGCTTATCCCACAATGACAAGGGAAAACGCAATGATAAAGGATATTACCATATCACGGCAGGCAATTTTGCGGTAAATCAGGAATTGATCAAAGACGCTTCCCTTCTGGGTACCAGATCCGATCCGACGAAAGGTGTGGAGGAATGTGAGCAGGTGAAAAAAGTCATCTCCATGCTGTCGGATACAAATCAGTTTGCCTTCCGTGGAAGGAATGCAGGCGGTTTCCTGGAATGTGTTCTTTCGGATGCTGCACTCAGCGGTGAAAATGCCAATACATTTTATGACACTTATTTGAGCCTTGAGACGGCAATTGACAATCAGAGAATTTCGATTTCCGGTGTAGACGAAGATGAGGAGGCGGTAAGCCTTGTAAAATACCAGAATTCTTATACGCTTGCCTCTAAGATGATCTCCACATTGACGGAAGTTTACGACAGACTGATTCTGCAGACTGGCGTATAGGTTGAAAAATCTATGATTTTTCAACCGGCAATCTGAGTCGGAGCCAGGGATATGTCATGGGCGCAGTAAACTGCGATGACATGGACGATTCGTAAGGGAACAGGGATTAAGAAAGGAGCAGCAGCGAATATGAGAATAACGAACAGAATCATGCGTAATAATTCGCTCTACAATATTAACCAGAACAAAAGACTTGAAGATAAATTGAGTAATCAGGTTACAAACCAGAGTAAGATCACAAGACCTTCTGATGATCCGGTCGTAGCGATCAGGGCACTGCGTCTGCGCAGTAATGTGACGACCATCTCGCAGTATTATGACAAAAACGCGCTGGATGCCAGCAGCTGGATCAGCCTGACGGCGGATGCCATGAAGACGGTAGGAGAGGTTTTAGATAGTCTTTACGAGCAGGCTACAACTGCATCGGATAAATATCTGACAGCGGCTGACATGAGCATCATTCTGGAACAGATGAATGCGTTGACGAAAGAGTTTTATGCCAGCGGGAACGTGGATTATGCGGGCAGATATATTTTCTCCGGGTTCCGCACAGACACACCGATCACCTTTACGGCGGAAAATGAAAAAGAGTTTAATAAAGATCCGAATAACAGAAAAACCTACGTGATCGAGGAAAAGCTTGGTTACAGTGATATCTCGAGTTTTACCTATACAGACTGGAAAGATTCAAGCAACAGCCAGGGAGTCAAGGAAAATGAACTTGGCATTGAAAATACGACGCTTTATCGTTTCCGTCTTTCTTATGAGGAATTGGATGATGAAGTCCGGTTTTTAAATCCTGACGGCACTGTGGGAACAGAGTCACCGATTCAGATCAATGTAGGCGGAGCAGGTTCTATGATACTTCCGCCGGCAGCGAACGCTAATGTGACGCAGTATGCGGATGTGGAAGAAGCCTACAAGGCAATCGCCTACAATAACAAAAACGGCGACGGTTCAGCAGTTGCGTATGTGCCTTCCACCGGTGAGATTATTTTCGGTGAAAAATACTATCAGGATCCTTTAAAAGTCAATGAGAATATGAATGTGACTGTGAAATATGCCAAGAGTGAATGGAAAGAAGGCGATATTGATCCTGTTCATTATTTCCACGCAATCGCATGTGACGAGAGTACGGCGAAGAAGGCAATGGATCTGGAAAAGGCAAAAGGAGATCTGGAAGTGGCACAGGCGAACCTGAAGCTCGTTGAATCAAGTGCCGGCAGCACCTGGCAGGATATCCAGAATGCCCGTGCCGATGTAGAGGCGGCGCAGGAAGTTGTCGATGATATCATGGGCGTTGTGATAGAGTATAACTTCGACGGTGAAGATCAGGACATCTATTACGATGTAGGGTTTAACCAGACGATTCAGGTCAATTCCCATTCCGACGAGATTTTCTCACATGATGCCAGAAGGGATATGGATGACTTTAAAATATACCTGAAACAGCTTCAGGATGTAGAGGCCGTAATCAAAGACGTGGAGACAAAGATGGCATCCTTTGCAGAAGACAGCCAGGAATATAAGGATCTGAAACTGCAGCTTGACGCGGCTAACAAAGCGTATACTTATATCAGGGATAACGTGCAGACGAAATTCGAGAACCAGATCAGCAAATATCAGAGTTATATCGATAACACGAATATCGCCGTTACCAATAACGGTACGCGGGGAAGCCGTCTGGACCTGATCACGAGCAGACTGATGAATCAGAAAGCAACGTTCAAAGATTTGCAGAGTAACAATGAGGATATCGACGTAACGGAAGTTGCAGTGCAGTTAAAGAGCTCGGAACTTACCTATGAGGCGGCGCTTATGGCGACCAGCAAAATCATGCAGACGAACCTGATGAATTATATCTAAACGGAAAGGGAAAACTTATGAAGGTAACGACAAAAGTATTCGGTGAGATCACGATTGATGATGACAGAGTTATTACATTTCCAAAAGGTATCGTCGGCTTTCCGGAATTGACGAGGTTTGCCCTGCTCCATGATTCGGAGAAAGGAACCGGATCGATCCACTGGCTCCAGTCTTTGCAGGAACCTGCGTTTGCGATGCCCGTCATGGATCCTTTGTTTGTACGGCCAGATTACAATCCCGAAGTTGATGACGAACTGCTCGGAAATCTGGGGAAACTGAATCCGGAGGAAATGCTCGTGCTTGTTACAGTTACAGTACCGAAGGAAATTAAAAAGATGACAGTCAACCTCCGAGGCCCCATCATCATCAATGCGGCGGAAAAACTCGCGATTCAGGTCATTATCGAGGGAGATGGATATCCGGTGAAATTCCCGATCTATGATATCCTTGAGGCCAATAAAAAGAAGGCAGGTGATTAAATGTTAGCATTATCCAGAAAAAAGAGCGAGGCGCTCATCATCAATAACAACATTGAAATCACCGTGCTGGAGATCAAAGGCGAACAGGTGAAGCTTGGTATCAGTGCACCCAAGGAAGTGCCTGTATACCGGAAAGAAGTATATATTCAGATCCAGGATGCAAACAAAGAGGCCATGACACTGGATGGTCTGGAGGCTTTGCAGGATCTGATGGGGTGATCATTGATTCTTCCCCGTTTTTTCACTCAAAATACGAATCATTTCAGCCAGCCGCATTTCATAAGTATGATGTGCGGCTGTTTTTTCATATCCGTTTATCGCAATCTCCATCCGCTCGGCCTCATGAGAGAGATAATAATCCACTTTGTGGATCAGATCATCCATGCTCTCATAGACTTCCAGATCTTTCCCGATTTCAAAATAATCCGGTATTTCAGCCTGATAGTTCGTGAGCAGAAAACCGCCGCAGCCCAGTACGTCCCAGATTCGCAGTGAAAGTCCGGTTTCGATCGGGCGCATTGTGATATTCAGATTGATCCGGCCGGCATGGAAAATCTTAGGCATTTCTGTCAGTGTAGCCGCTCCGCCCCTGTTATGTACTTTTGGCAGGGCGGAAGAATCGCTTCTTGTATAGAGCGTTACGTCGAAATGTTCCGAGAGGGTGCGCAGCGTAGTTTCGCGCTCCACGTTTGCCAGCTTCACTCCGATATACTGGTGTGCGGTCAGATAACGGTCTGTGTCCATAAAAACATCCTGTCCTTTATAAAAGTCCGGATCAGCCGCGGCAATCTCCCGGATAACACGTTCGGGCAGTGTTTCATAGATGAAATTATAACCGAATACCTTCATCTGCGCCTGAATGAGACCGTTTACGAAGCCCTGTGTGTAAGAAGAGATAACGGGATGAGGCTGTTGTAAGAAAGTATTCGGCGCATTTTGGGCGCTTTGCCGCAACAGGGCATCATAGCGGCTCTTCTCTGAATAGAGCGAACCTACAAACACAACGTCACTGCCATATTTTCTGTAATCTGCTTCTGTCATATTCAGGATCACATTTTCCCACCGCCTGACATTCGTTGCAAGGGGCAGATAGAAAATATGTTCGGGGTTATAAGGATAGAAAAATTCATATTGCGCCCTGTCAAATAAAAAGATACGGTTCCATTCATTTTTCAGCGCATTTGAAAAAAGCTCTGCCACAGGACTGTCCACACTCCAGCAGACATACGGCACTTTAAAACGATTGCACGTATAGGAAACGGCCGGAAAAAAATTAATGCTGAATACAAAGGCCGGACTGTGTGAAAAGATCCATTCTGTGACCTTTGCGGCACACTGCGCGGGCGTAATGTTTTTATCATGCATTTCCATCGTTTCCTGATTGACGGTGATGCCGAAGGACTCAAAAACCTGAATGATATCCGGCTCACAGATATTATTGTAGCGGTAAAATAGAATTTCCATAAAATTGTCTGCCTTTCCCTGTCCGCATGTGATATAATAGACGCAAGCCCGGCGCCTTGCGTCACAAGAATTGCTGTGCAATTCTTGCAGAAACAGATCTCAGATTACAGCTTCTGAGGATCTGGTATAATAGACGCAAGTCCGGCGCCTTGCGTCACAAGAATTGCTGTGCAATTCTTGCTGAAAATGACCTCAGATTACAGCTGCTGAGATTATGATATAATAGTT
Source organism: uncultured Lachnospiraceae bacterium (assembly GCA_947577185.1). Taxonomy (GTDB): domain Bacteria; phylum Bacillota; class Clostridia; order Lachnospirales; family Lachnospiraceae; genus UBA3282. Next base: position 61,900 of record CANPUE010000005.1, read on the forward strand.
TCAATTACAGTGTAACGGAAAAACACGAAAGTTCCAAGAGAAAGTTATCTGAACTTATTCGGAAACTTTTTTCGCGCTCTAAATTATTTAATATATTTGCCGATACATACTGCAAAGGATTACGTTTTTTAAACGTGTTCAGGACGATTCTATAGTTAAGGTCTTTTGATCTGAAAAGGAATAATCAAATATCACACGGAGGTGATTATAATGGCAGTGGAACCATTAAGCAGTGCAATGGCTTACCAGGCACAGAGCACGGTAAAGCCGCAGACACAGCCAGTACAACCGGCGGACACGGATGTTTCACCGGTGAACCAGACGGCAAATGTGGATGCAGCCACTTCGTCTGTACAACAGACGCAGGCAGAAGAAGATAACGGAAACGGCAGTGCGGACAGCAATCCGCAGCAAAAGCAGCAGGGCGCTTCCGAATCGCTGAAAAAGGCTGTTGCGGAGATGAACCGCAAGATCAACAATACAGACTCGGAAGCGGTCTTTGGCATTCACGAGAAGACGAACAGAATTACGATCAAAATTGTGAACAAGGACACAAAAGAGATTCTGAAAGAATATCCGCCGGAAAAGACGCTGGATATGATCGCCAAAGTCTGGGAAGTGGCAGGAATTCTCGTTGATGAGAAATTATAGGAGGGAATAAAGATGGCAATTAGAATTACCGGTATGTATTCCGGGCTCGATACGGAGAGCATTATCAGCGAACTTGTATCGGCACAGAGCGTGAAGAAGAGTTCGCTTGTAAAGGCGCAGACCAAACTGAGCTGGAAGCAGGATGCCTGGAAAGCATTAAATACGAAAATTTTTGACTTTTATACAAACGTATTGAGTGATATGCGTTACGAAGGCTCATACATGAAAAAAACCACCAAGATATCCAATCCCAATGCGATTAGTGTTATCACCGGAGCAGATGCCGTAGACGGCGTGCGCACGGTTAAGGTTGACCAGCTTGCGCAGGGCGGTTATCTGACGGGCGGTAATCTGACGACGCCAAAGGGTGTCATGTTTACAGGCGGCGCAACTTTGGATCAGATCTGCAAGCAGTGGGGTGACTCTGCAGGATTCAGCGGTTCCGGCAGCATTAACGTTGTGGGTGCGAACGGTGTATCTGTAAAAATTGATGTAAGCGGCGCTACGACGATCGATGATTTTGTCAAGAAAATACAGTCGACCGGCCTGAATGCAAGCTATGATCAGGAAAACCAGAGAATCAATATCAGTTCCAAAGGAACCGGTGAGGCATGTAACTTTAATCTGGTAGCCAATGACGGGAACGGACTGAAAGCACTGGCAACGCTTGGATTATTGACGACAAGCGATCTTGGCAGTGAGGAAAATAAGAAATGGGCGGCATATTCGGATGGAGCCGGCGGATATACACAGGCATTTTACGATGCGGTGGATGCGGAAATCAAGAGACGCGCGGACGCACTGAAGGCACAGAATGACAAACTGACAGAGGCTAATGGCAAGCTCGATGAGGCCAATCAGAAGTTATTTGACGATATGGATGATACCGATCATATCGGTGCCGGTTTCATGGCGAAATACGGCGTGAATCTTTCCGATCTGGAAGGACTCTACGATACGCTGATGAGCGCAAAAGCCGATTATGATGATAAGGTAAAGAACGGCGCTTCCCAGACAGATATCGACAATGCGAAAGCAGCGGCCGATGCGGCGCAGACGGCGTATGACGATCTGATGAAGAAAGCGGTTGATTATATCAATGACGAGTGCTATGGTCCTCTTGTTGATAAGAAGGACGCGGACGGCAACATCGTATACGAGCAGAAGAAGGATGCCGATGGCAACCTTATGTATGAGCAGGCGAAAAATGATGACGGCAGCCTGAAATATGAACAGAAAAAAGATGCAGACGGCAATCTTGTCTTTGAAGCGGATGGAACGACGCCTGTATACGATATGGATAAACCGGTCTATGACAAGACCAAGCCCATATATGACACTACAAAGCCTGTTAAAGTGCGCGAAGGCGGCGGCCTGAAAGATCAGTGGGAAGAGCAGTATAAGGCGGGCAGTGTAGATCCTGCACTGCAGGCGAAGGTCGATTCTCTGAATAAGTGGAATTCGGCGCTGACATCACTGGAAAAGAACAGGACTGCGATCGATGCCAACAATGCACAGATGGTCAAAAATGCAGAATCAATCGAGGCTGACGGTACGGCGAAGCAGCAGCTGAAGGATGCGGTGAATACGGAGTTTGAAAATAAAGTAAGCGCCGCTTTAGATTCTGAGAAGATATTAGAGGATTGGGATAAACTGCAGGCAGATCCCAATGACCCGACCGTTGCGGCTGACAGTCTGGCAAGGAAGATGGTGGGAAGCAAAGTGGATGCGCAGGATGCCATCATCCATGTCAATGGGGCAGAATACACTTCGCTTACCAATAATTTCAGCATTAACGGCCTGAAACTGACTGTTCAGGAAGTAACAGATAAGGAAGTGACCCTGACGACATCCACCGATACCGATGGTATTTACAGTATGATCAAGAACTTCCTTACGGAATATAATAAACTGATCAACGAGATGGATGGGGCGTATAATGCAGAATCTTCTAAGGGATATGATCCGCTGACATCGGAGGAGAAAGAAGCGCTGAGCGAATCAGAAATAGAAGAATGGGAGAAAAAGATCAAGGACTCTCTTCTGCGCAGGGATTCCACACTGAGTTCAGTATCCTTTGCCATGGTATCCGTTATGATGCAGGGAACGACCGTAAACGGCAAAAACATGTATCTGTCGGATTTCGGTATTAATACGCTGGGCTATTTCAAATCTGCGGAAAATGAGAAACATGCTTACCACATCGACGGCGATCCGGACGATTCCAGCGTGAAAGCCAATGCGGATAAGTTAAAGGCGGCGATCGCGACCAATCCCGAGGCGGTTACAGGTTTCTTTACAAACCTTGCGACCAATATGTACGATACGTTGACAGAGAAGATGGCTTCCACCACATTAAGCAGCGCCTTTACCGTTTATAATGATAAACAGATGAAGGAAGAATACGACAGCTACAAAGACAAGATCGCTGCACAGGAAGAGAAACTCAATAAGATGATGGATAAATGGTATAAGAAGTTTTCCGCGATGGAAGTTGCCATGTCCAAGCTGGAGTCCAGAAGCAGTTCACTGTCCAGTCTGTTTGGCGGTTGATTTTTTAGAACAATGGTGTGTTAAGATCAAGGAGGAGAATGACTATGCCGGCACGCAACCCGTTTGCGGAATATCAGAATAACAAAATACTGACAGCTTCCCCTGCGGAAGTGACGCTGATGTTATATGAGGGCGCGATTAAATTCTGTAATATCGCGATCATTGCGATCGAGCAGGGTGAGACTGAGAAAGCGCATGTAAATATCAAAAAAACGCAGCGAATCATCGAAGAATTCAGAAATACACTGGATCATAAATATCCGGTAGCGGAGGACTTTGACAAGATTTATGTGTATCTTCAGCGCAGACTGCTTCAGGCCAATATCAAAAAAGATAAGGAGATCCTGGAAGAAGTCAATATGCATCTTCGGAGTGTCAGAGATACATGGAAAGAGGTTATGAAACGCTGCAGGGAAGCGTAGAAAGGTTGGGCATGGGTCAGAACATCGCACAAATATTATTGCAGAGTCTTATTAAAAAGAATCAGGTTCTTGATGCGATCATAAAACAAAACAGCATACAGGAGAATATCCTGAAGCAGGAAGATCTGGATATGGAGGCGTTTGAGGCTTCCCTGGACGAGATAGGAACGCTGATCGAGGAACTTGAAAAACTGGATCAGGGATTTGAGACAGTATATGATAAGATGCGCGTAGAAATTTTGGAGCACAGGTCCCTGTATCAGGCGGAAATCGCGCAGATGCAGGAACAGATTCAGCAGATTACGGATAAGTCGGTCAAGATCAATGCGGCGAAAATGCGTAATCAGATGAGAGCTGAAAATCATTTTAAACGGAAATCCCAGGAAATTAAGAATGCAGCGTCTAAAACGAGGGTGGCGAGAAACTATTATAATAACATGAACAATCTGCATTGCGTCTCGCCGCAGTTTTACGACAGTAAGAAGTAGTATTGGGCGTTTTGAGCATATTTTCTTATGAAAAAAATGAAAAATTTTTAAAAACAGCCCTAAAGTAAATCGGGAAAGCACCGATATATAATACAAGTAAAGTAAAACAAAAAACTTACTTGACCAAAGTAATGGACCGAAGGCAGCGTACGAGCCGGAGGTATCATTACAAAACAGGCGGCAAGGAAGCCGTATCAAATTCAAGGAGGAATATAGTATGGTAGTACAACACAACATTACAGCGATGAACGCGAACAGAATGCTTGGTTTGACAACAAGCGCACAGGCAAAGTCAACAGAGAAATTATCTTCCGGATATAAAATCAACCGCGCAGCAGATGATGCAGCAGGGTTGGCAATTTCCGAGAAGATGAGACGTCAGATCAGAGGTCTGAATCAGGCTTCCGCTAACGCTCAGGACGGTATCAGTGCAGTACAGACAGCAGAAGGTGCATTGAACGAAGTTGAGGATATGTTACAGAGAATGAACGAGCTGGCTGTAAAGGGTGAAACAGGAACTCTTACAACAACAGACCGTTCCGCGATCCAGTCCGAAGTTGCTCAGTTGATGAGTGAAATCGACCGTGTACAGAGCACAACGACATTCAACGAGATGAGCCTTCTTGACGGTACATTCATCAAAGGTATCCAGGTTGGTGCAGAAGCTGGTCAGCATATCAGCATCAGTATTGCCAACATGAGTATGTATGGTCTTGCAGCGGGCATCGACAACAAACTTTACACAGGCGTATCTTACAACAACCTGAGAGCAGGTTCAGTTACGATCGGCTCTACTACTTATGCAAACAATGGTAATGGCCAGATGATTGGTAGTGTTGGTAGCAGCAACGTAGCTACATGGTCAACATTTGCTGCAGGTGCAGGCGGTAAGTACAACAAGATCCCGATGACCACTGCGATTGCGAAAAAAGTAATCGCTACAATGACGAACCTGAAAGCTGGCGATCCTACTACGGTTGCTACATCACAGGCGTTCAACTCTCTGAATGCATTTGTTAAGGGCGCATTGTCAGTTGTTTCCCAGCAGAGATCTGATCTTGGTGCAATCCAGAACAGACTTGAGCACACAATCAACAACTTGAACAACATCGCTGAGAATACCACATCTGCAGAAGCTGAAATCCGTGATACAGATATCGCTACAGAGATGGTTAAGTACTCTAACAACAACATCTTACAGCAGGCTGGTACATCAATGTTGTCACAGGCAAATCAGTCCAATCAGTTGGCACTGTCCTTACTTGGCTAATAGCATTGAAAGCACATTGCAAAGTAAATTAGTTAAACTACCAAGCGCCGCTCTTTTGAGCGGCGCTTCTAGTATTTTTATTATGATAGTTATTATACTTGATTCATCCTTTCCAGTGCCTCCAGTGAAGGCGCATAGTCACCGCTGTTCTGATAATGTATTCTTGCGATGTCCTTCTTGCCAAACAGTTCGTAGATATATCCGATATAATAAGAAATGGTTTTGGTTTCCACAGAATCCCGTCTGGGGGCGCTGAGCGCTTTGACGTATTCTGATAATGCTTTTAACTGTTGGTTTAAGTGAAGATACAGATAGCCGATCATACATAAATAGTCCGCATGATCAGCGAGATCTTCATAAAAATCCAGGAGCGGCAATGCGTCCTGCGGTCTTCCGGCATCGATTGTCATATAACCATAATTGCAGACTAGCACAGAGGCATAGTCGTCTTGGCCGGAGGGGGGATGTTCGATGGCAAGTTTCAGGTAACGATAGGCCTCTTCTTCCTGTCTCATCAGCAGATAACTTTGTCCCATTTGAAAATAGAAGTAAGGATTGGAAGGATTTGCTTCTATTTCCTTCTGCAGAAGCGCAATGTTTCGCAGTGCTTTTTCCTGTCGCTTTTCTTCGGATCCCAAATAGCCGATATGGTCTGCCGTGACAGGAACATAATAATCCGGAACAGAAGCGCATCCCGCGTTTGGGACCAGGATTTCATGGATCGGGTATTCATAGTGATAATAGTTACGGTTAAAAAGACGCTGCAGTGTGCAGATCTGATGCTGCATTTCCTGACCGGATTCAAAATAATCAAGTCTTGTGATACAGCCGATCGCTTTTGGATTTTCTTCTATTAATTGTGCGGTTTTCTCTAAGTCTAATTCCGTAATAAACTCATCCGTATCGAGAACCAGAATCATATCGTTGGAAGCGCATTGAATCGAAAAATTTCTGGCGGCGCTGAAATCATTTACCCATTCGAAGTCAAAGACCTTGTCGGTATATTTACGGGCAGCTTCTCTGGAATTGTCGGTAGAACCGGTGTCAACCACGACAATTTCAAATGGGCAGGGCTGTAAGGCAGCCAGGCATTGATCGAGGTGTCCGGCCTCATTTTTGGTAATCATACATACGGAGACAGGAATCATAGCAGGTTTTTCCTTTCTATTATTTACACATCAACATTTTTCAGGATTGACAGCCGCTCTTTCGCCGGAGCAAAGTCACCGCATTGTGTATAGCAGGAAACCGCACTTGGAAGATCGCCCAGAAGTTCACAGATTTCGCCAATCTGATAAAGCGGAAGAAAGCTGTTGGAGCCGTTTTGCTTACAAAGAGGCGTTCCGATTGCTTTCTGAAACTGTTCCAATGCCTGTTCATACATTTGATTCTGCTTATAGATATTGCCCATCAGATAAACGAAATCAGCCAGGGTGCAGAAAGAATCATAGATGCTCTCAAAACCAAGCGCAGTTTCCTGATTACCGGTATTGAGCAGGGCATTTCCATAAGACACGACCATAGCCTGCACGTAGGCGAGTTCCGGGTCCAGATCGAAGGTAAGACCTTTGCTGTAATAGTCGCAGGCTTTGGCATAATCTCTGATCATTTCATAGCTTTTGCCCAACTGGAAATACAGGTAGGGATTTTCGCTGTCTTGCTGTGACTGCTTCAATAATAATGTAAGATTACGATTGTACTTTGCAACACGCGCTTCTTCCGTCATATCGTATCCGGTATGCTCTATGATTGTTTTCAACAGATAGTTTGGAAACTCTTTCCCGCGGACCGGCGTAAGCTGCTCGTGGATACACCCGGTATAGCGGTACAGCCGCCTGTCAAAAAAACGTTCTGTATAATCTGTGTTATCAAGTGTGAGAACGCCGTTTTTTGTCACAAGATTTTCTCTTGAAACAGAGCCGACACTATCTGACAGATGTTTGCGAAAATAGGTCAGCTCCTCCAGATCTATTGTTTTGATAAATTCATCGCAGTCGAGCATGAAAATCCAATTATTGGAAGCCTCACGCAGGGAAAAATTTCTGGCGGCGCTGAAATCGTCACACCACTCGAAATCAAGCACTTTATCCGCATATTTTTTGGCAATTTCTTTTGTTTTGTCGGTGGAACCGGTATCCGCGACAATAATTTCAAAGCCATAAGGCATTATGGAAGAGAGACAGGTCTCAATCCGGCTCTCTTCGTTTTTTGCAATAATACATACAGAGATTGGTTGTGTTTTTAACTGCATAAAAAGATTCCTTTTCCTGACCGTATCCCACACGGCATTTTGTATTCGGGCAGAGAGCGTCAGAATGTGAGCGGCTCCGGGAGAATGCTTCGCATTTGCTTCACGATTCTGTTTCTAAAGGGATGCCCAGCTGCGCCAGCCGCTGAAGCGCCAGCGGATAACCGTAGCGGCCGGATTTCTGATAAAAATTCACTGCGGCCGGAAAATTGCCGAGCATTTCATTGATATATCCCATATTATAGTAAGGAATATAAGTATTTGAGCCCTGTTTATGATCTACAGGCGCCTGGACCGCCTTGACAAATTCCATCATGGCTTTTAAAGGCTGGTTACTGTTTAAGTAGGCAACACCGATATTGCATAAAAAGTCCGTATCCCCGCAAAACTGATCATAAAGGGGCAGAAAAAAAGCAAGCGCTTCCTCGGAACGTCCTGTCTGGTTCATGGAATTGAGATAAGCAGTGACGATAATAGGAAGCCATGGCTGATCCGGGCTGATGGGCAGGGCAAAAGCCTTGTGATAATAAATGTAAGCATTTTCGTAATCTTCAACACTGTTGAAAGACTGTCCCACCTGAAAATAGAAATAGGGATCGTTCGGATTTTTTTCAATTTCCCTGAAGAGCAGAGAATTGTTTCGTTCCACTTTCTTATTCTTCTGATCATCATTTCCACAATACCCTACGTGGTCGACGATAAACGGAATGTCATAGCGCTCGAAGTAAGTTGCGTCCGTCTTAATGTCCGCAACATTCTCGTGGATAGAATAGATATAGTGATAATAACGCTTGTGAAACAGACGCTCTACCCGGTGGGGCGAGTTTTCCTGTTTTCCATTCAGTTCATAATAATCATTTCTGAGGATCATGCCGACACCGCGGGGATGCTCTTCGAGCAGACGATAGATCGCGTCAATATCAATATCGATCAGGAATTCATCACAGTCCAGAACGAGCACATAATTGTGCGAAGCCTTCTGTAAAGAAAAGTTTCTGGCGGCGCTGAAATCGTTGATCCATTCAAAATCATAGACTTTATCTGTGTATTTGAGAGCAATTTCTTTTGTATGGTCAGTGGAGCCGGTATCTACGACAATGATCTCGAAGCCATATGGCATTAATGGTTTAAGACAGCTTTCGATATATTTTTCTTCATTTTTGGCAATGATGCATACTGAAATAGGAATCATACGATTCATCCTCCTGTTGCTTGTATGGTTTTCTTTTCGCGGGCAATGAGCCGTTCAGGTTTCATATTATGCGGCTAAACGGTTCGGAAGCGTGTCAGCCGTTTTCATTTTAAGCCGGCAAGCATTTCCTGAACACGGTGTCTGTAAGTATGCCCTGCGGCAATTTTATCGTGTCCGTTTCTGGCAATTGTAAGTCGTTCTTCCTCATGTGCCAGATAATAATCTATTTTTACTGACAAATCTTCTTTGCTTTCATAAAAATCAAAATCTTCTCCCGGTTTAAAATAATCAAAGAAATCATTTTGATAATTGCTGAGCAGAAAACCGCCGCTGCCCATAATATCAAAGGCACGCTGCGGAATACCGCTTTTAATACTCCGCAGAGAAATATTTAAGTTTATTTTACTCTGCTTAAAGGCCAGCGGCATTTCCTGATAATTGTCTAAAGGTCCGTGATTTCGCAGATTGGGAAGCGTAAAATGCGGATCATGTGTAAATAAATCAAAAGTATGACATTGTGTGACGGCGCGGATCAAATCAGTCCGTTCCAGTCCGGTAATCTTGCGGTTGATCACATATTGCGCATAGAGATATTCCCTGGTCTCCACACCGTCCGGATTGGGATCCATGGGCAGGGCACGATACAGATCATCCATCACGGGAGAGAGAGATTCCTGGATAAAATTATAGCCCTGTACCTTCATCTGTGCCGACATCAGCGCATCCAGATAACCCTTCGTATAATCCGACAGATTCGTCATCCTTTCAAAAAAATTATGTTTCTCCGTGTAGAGGGAGCCGACGAAAGAGACATCGTACTGAAACGGTATCGGTGAAGGCGTGTCAAAAATGATACGGTCCAACCGTTCCACATTTGCGGCCATCGGCATATAATGTACCGTTTTGATCCCTGCATTATGAAATTCCAGGCAGACCTCCCTGTCAAATACATAGATTGTATTGCATGGATTAATTGCCGTATAGGAATACAGCATGACATAAGGACTGTCATAGATCCAGGAGATATAGTTGATATTTTCTTTTTTGCAGACATTGGAAATGACAGGAAAATAATTAAAAGAAAAGACCGCGTCAGGTACTTCCCGGTGCAGGACGGAAGAAAGCTCTCCTGCGACCGCCTCATCCCGCCTCGAATCCCTGTTAGAAAAGGGAAAGCAGACGACTGCATGGCCTTCTCTGCGGAAAGCCTCTTTCATATCTTCATTTCCAAAACTGGCCCATTCGATAAATAGTATTTTGATGATGCGCCTCCGATGGTCCCATACTTTTTCATGTCAGCGGCAGCGAAGTGGTAAAACAAACGAAGCAGCTGACCTTTCATAAAAGAAAAAGCAGGTCTATTGCTATTTGCGTTATAATAATAGTATAATACTAATATAACAGAAATTCATTTGTTTGAATAGTTTGGAATGGAAAAATTATAAAGCGGAACTGAAAAAGAATGAGAAATTACCGGGTGTATGCCTGATCTATGAACGATTGGAGGGCAGGAGATTTGCAGGAATTGGTATTCTTATTCCCACTAAAGAAACTTTGATTAACTGCCGATATATCTATTGTAGTTCAGGAAGAATGAAAAAAATGCACGGATGCAGGAATAAGAATGGAGTATCATCTGTTTATCGCTGTATTTGTGACGTGGCAGATGATATTTTTTCTGTCTGGAACTATTTTATTGTGCGTAGATGTGATTTGTGGTAGACTCATAATTAGTTTATGTATCATATTAAATAAATTAATATATGTTTGAATTTATTGATTACGCAATGGCAAGTCCTGCACGCATATGGTAGAAAGGAGTATTTCAGTATGAGAAAGGCGCATAAAAAAATGGCGTTAGATATGATTGCGTCATTTGATGAGGCACATGGTGAAATACGTCGGTATATAGAAGAAAAGAAATTGCAGCAGGCCATGGATTTGCTTGTACAGTGTCAGGAAGGTGCTGTTAAGCTCGGAGAGTTTATTGACGATATGGAAGGCGCAGGAACTGAAACAGTATCCCTGATAGAAACGTATTGCGAACGGATTTATCAGGTTTATGAAGATCTTTACAGCAGCCGGATATTTAACGTAAATAATAGTTACAAACGATTTCGGAAATTATTGATTCGAATAGAAAACAGTATCAGAAATGATATTAAAACCAGATTAGAAATTGCGTTTTTGCCGTATAAGGCATCTATGTGGGACTCATTGGAAAGTGTATGGATGGCCGCTGATGCTGATCCTGACTGTGATGCATATGTAGTTCCAATCCCTTATTATAGAAGAAACGAAGACGGTTCTTTGGGAGAGTATCATTATGAAGGAAAACAGTTTCCGGAATATGTGCCCGTGATTTTTTACGAGGACTATCTCCTGAAAGAACGTCAGCCGGATATTATTTATATCCATAATCCATACGACCAGGGGAACCATGTGACCAGTGTTGATCCCAGATATTATTCCGCTGAGTTAAAAAAGTATTCGACAACGTTAGTGTATATACCATATTATATAACGTCCGGCGGCATGAGCGAGGGACAGTCATTATGTCTTGGATACCTGAATGCTGATTATATTATCGTACAGGCAGAAAAATACAGGAAATATTTTGATTCCATGATTTCTCAGGAAAAATTGCTCCCGTTAGGTTCACCCAAAGCGGATCGAATTATTCGTCTTTGCCAGAACCCTCCGGAACCGCCAGCAGGATGGAAAGAAAAAATGGCGGGTAGAAAAGTATATTTCTATAACACCAGCATATCCGGGATGTTAAGCAATACGAGAAAATTTTTATTAAAAATGGAATATGTATTTAAGTGTTTTCAGGGGAGAGAGGATGCCTGCCTTTTGTGGCGTCCACACCCTTTATTGGAGTCTACTTTTGACTCTATGAGGAAGGAATATAAGCCGTTTTATGAACAGTTAAAACGGATTTTTATAGCAAATAAAGGATGGATCTATGATGATACACCGGATATTGAGATGACGATCGCAAACAGTGATGCCTATATAGGAGATGAGGGATCCTCGGTAACAGCGATGTTTGGTCTGGCAGGCAAACCTCTCTTTATTTTGAAGAATGCAATTCATACGCTGCCGCAGGAGGATGACTGGCGGGGAGAAATTATCAGGGGTTTTGCGGTAGACGGCAAAGATGAATGGATGATTACACAGGGCAACCGGCTTTATCATTCACCGGAAAATGATCACCATTACGAATGGTATTGTGATCTGTCAGAGTTTGCATATGGGAATTATTATCTGGGGGTTTTTGAGATTCTGGGAAGAGTATATGCGTGTCCGGTAAATGCACAGGCGATTCTTGTGATTGAGGAGCATAAAGTTGTTAAAAAGATTCCTCTGAAAGAAGCGACAGAAAAAGCGAGGGCATTTTATAATGCAGGACGTGTCGGAGAATATTTATTCCTGATTCCGTTAAACTACCATGCGATTGTCAGGTATGATACGCAGCGAGATCAGGTTGATTACATAGAAGGATATAAAGAACTGTTTGTGCAGAATGTACAGGGAGAGTGGAGAAACGGAGGAGGCATTACCTGGAAAAATTATGTTTTGCTTGCATCTCCGACGGATAACAGGGTTCTTTTTATCGATGCTGAAACGATGCAGGTTCAGGTTCTTACTACAGGCGGCAAAAGCACATGCGGCTGTTCGGTAATTGTCGCGGAACGGGATGAAATCTGGCTGCTGCCTTATGTCGGCCGGACAGTGACAAGATGGAATCCTGAGACTGGATTCGTAAAAGAATATACAGACATGCCGGAAGGATTTCAATGCATGGATAAATCGCGGGACATTATGGTGGAAGAAAAACCGTTTGGATGGGGGGTCTCTTACCAGGGAAAATTCATTTTATCTCCCTTGCGCGGAAACATGTTTGTGGAAATAGATAAAGAGACAGGTGAAGTAAAAGAGTGGAAACTGCCATTTGAGGTGCCATTCGGGGAAAGCGGTTATTTCCCGGCAAATAGTGTAGAACTGATATTTAAGACAGATAGGTCTGAAGAGAATATTTATCGTTTATGGCATGGAGCAGAGTGCCGGCTATATGATTTTAACATGGAAACCGGAGCAGCCTGGGAAATTGAAATTATATTCGACCGGGATGAACTGCGCAAGCATGAAGCCGGATTCAGTGAGGATAGTGACTGGCTGGCATATGCATGCAGAGAAAATGCAATGAATTCACTTCCGGATTTTTTGAATGACGGAATATGTGGCAGTCTTTTTGACCGGGAAAGGCAGCTTGCAGCTTATCGTAACATGACGGCCAATAATGACGGAAGCTGTGGAGAAAAGATCCATCAGACAATTTGCGCTGCATGTATGAAAGGATGAGATCATGACGAAAGTAATTACGTATGGAACATTTGATCTTTTTCATGAAGGTCATTATCGTTTACTGCAAAGAGCAAAAGCACTGGGTGATTATTTGATTGTCGGAGTTACTACGGAGACTTATGATAAGGCCAGAGGGAAGCTTGGTGTGATGGATTCGCTGGTGACGCGCATTGAAAATGTAAAAAAGACCGGATTTGCGGATGAAATTATTATAGAGGAGTCATCAACGCAAAAGTTTAGTGATATCAAAAAATATAATATAGATATCTTTACCGTCGGATCCGACTGGGTAGGAACGTTTGACTATTTGAGTGATTATTGCAAAGTAGTTTATCTGGAACGGACCAGGGATATTTCCAGTACGATGCTTAGGGAACAGAAGCGGCATATCCAGCGGATCGGAATCGTCGGAACCGGGAGGATTGCCGGCCGCTTTGTAAAAGAGGCCAAGTTGGTGAGCGGGGTCAGCACACAGGGAGTCTACAACCCTCATACGGATAGCGCAAAGAGGTTTGCAGAAAAATGGGATATCAATGTATATACGGAAAAAGAGGCATTTTACAAAGAGATAGACGTGGTATATATTGCATCACCGCATGAGACTCATTATGAGTATATTAAAGAAGCACTATCGAAACATAAGCATGTTATATGTGAAAAACCGTTAGTGTTGCAGAAAAAGCAGTCGGAAGAGATCTTTGCTGAAGCAAAGGAAAAGGGACTGATTCTTTTTGAAGGAATTAAGACTGCGTATTGCCCCGGCTTTCAGCAGCTTTTGGGAATAGCCTGCAGCGGTATCATTGGGAGCATTAGAAATGTGGAGGCCTGTTTCACAAAATTAGAGAATCCGGAGAACAGGGAAATGACTGACCGTGTATATGGCGGCAGTTTTTTGGAACTGGGCAGCTATGTCATGCTTCCTGTATTAAAACTTTTTGGGACAGAATATGAAAAATTAGAATTCGATTCCATAGAAGCAGAAAATGGGCTGGACTTATTCACGAAAGTCTCCCTTCGTTATCCTATGGGGATTGCAACGGCTACCTGCGGACTTGGTGTAAAGTCTGAAGGCAGACTGTTGATATCCGGTACAAAAGGTTATATTGTGGCGGAGGCTCCCTGGTGGAAAACAACTTACTTTGAGGTTCATTATGAAGATGCTGAAAGAGTAGATAAGTATTCCGAAACCTTTTTAGGAGATGGAATACGGTATGAGCTGAGTGAGTTTTTGTCCATGATAAACAGTAAAGAAAAAAATGGATTTAAACTGACAAGGGGAGAATCTATCGCGATTGCGGGGATCATGGAAAAATTCATGAGGGTGAATGGAAGAGAAAAGCATGAAGAAACATGAGGAAACAAAAGACTGGATCAGCCACATCGCCAAAACAGTTCATGAAAATTATAAAGGAAGAAAAGTTGTCCTTTGGGGAAAATATAAGGCATCGGATCTGATTCGGGATAAATTAAGGACAGAGTATGGAATTAATATGGCATTCTATGTAGAAAGCGATGTTGCTAAAACAGATGGCTGCCAGGTGCTTTCCGCAGAATGTCTGTATGGAAAGGCGCAGGAGCATTATGTGGTGGTTCCGCTGTCATTTTCCCAGTCATTGAAAGACCAACTGACAGAGGCTGGCTTTCAGCCGAATATAGATTACTACTATTTTAGTGACTGCATTTTGCAGAAAGATCCGGATTATTACGAAGACGCGCATGGAAACAGAGTAATAGGAAATTATCAGGGGTTAAAATTTGCATTTTCCGGATTCGATTCAGTGATCGAAATTGGAGAGAATGTTTCTTTTGCAGATAGTGTTATCTATATTCACAGTGACTGCAGGGCAGTGATTGGAAAAGGGAGCCGGTTTCGTGACAGTACGCTCTTTTTGAATAATTTTTCCAACCTCATTGTAGGTGCAGACACGTCACTTACGAAATCGGCTGTCCATATTGAAAAGAATGCAAGCGCTCTGGTTGGAGAAAACTCTGTACAGGAAGACAGCTATCTGTATGCAGGAAATGATTCTGCTATAGAAATCAAACAGCAGTGCAATACAGTACATTTCTCTATGGTTGCCGAGAATCATACGAAAGTACGAATCGGAGAAGAAGTGAAAATCTGTGGGTATAGTATTGACAGAAAGACAAGATGGACAATACGAAAGGACTCTGAGATCAGTATTGGATGTAAAAGTTTTTTTGCGCCGGGACGTATTGAAATGAGCGAAAGAGCTTTGCTGAAAATAGGAAACGAATTCACCATCTGTAATGATTATCTGTTTATCGTTGATCAGGATACGGATATCGTTATTGGGGATGACTGCATGTTTTCTTACGATATCAGGATGTTCAGTAATGACTGTCATTCTATATTTGATATTGCAACGGGTGAAAATATCAATGAAGTCTGCGAAGATGGTCAGTTCAGGAAGATTATAATTGGAAATCATGTGTGGGCAGGAATGACTACTCATATTTTGTACCATAGTGAGATTGGCGATGGAAGTATTATCGGGACAATGAGTCTGGTAAAAGGGAAAATTCCAAATAATTGCATGGCAGCGGGTATCCCTGCAAGGGTGATAAAGAAGAATATTGCATGGAGCCGCAAAAATGGATCGCACGATATTATGGACTGCGGTGAAGAATATATCCGCCTGACACAGGAAGAATGGAAGAAAAAATGAAAATATGGGCACACCGCGGATGTAGCCAACGATATCCGGAAAATACGTTGTCTGCATTCCAAAAGGCAGCAGACTTGCAGGAACTTGCAGGGATCGAACTTGATATTCAGTTAACGAAAGATGGAAAACTGGTTGTAATCCATGATGAACGGGTAGATAGAACGACAAATGGAACAGGGGAATTGTCTTCTTTTTCTCTGAAAGAATTAAAGAAATTGGAAATAGATGCAGGCAGAGGACAGATCGAACGGATACCAACGATGGAAGAGGTCTTTGATCTGCTTGGGGACAAATTAAGAAATCATAAGTTGAAGCTGAATATCGAATTGAAGAACAGTATATGTCCCTATACAGGCATGGAAGAAAAAATCGTGGACATGGTACATAACAGAGGCGTGCAGGATAGTATTGTATATTCCTCATTTTATGCAAAATCTCTGGAAAAAATAAAAATTCTGGATTCTGATGCGCGGCTGGGTATTCTGGATGTGAAAGTTTCGGACTGCTTATACAAATTGAAAGGCGGCTGTGGGGCAGATGCGCTCCATCCATTTGGGAAAGCGCTGGATCTGGCAACAGAAGAACTTGAAGGATACACAGTGCGTGCATGGTTTACAGGACATCTGTATCCGGAAAAATCGACGGGAGCGAAACTGGATTTGGATAAGCTAAAAAAGCAGGGGATTACGGATGTATTTTTAAACGAACCGGAGAGGTACGCGTCAGAGCATTGGTTACGTAATTGAAGCAATCAGGGAAGGAACAGATAAGGTGAAGACAATACTTGTTCTAAATATGGGAATGAAGAGCATCAGGAGTATTATATTTGATGAGGCGGGAAATAAACTGGCATCTTCCGCGATACCAATTGTTACATCATTGACAGGAGAAACTGTAACACAAAGTCCTGCCGAATGGTGGCAAAAAGTATGTAAAGTGATAGAAGAAACCGTGGCAGAAGTAAACCATATTTCCATAGACTACCTTACAGTGACTGCTTCTGCATCGTGTCTGGTGTGTGTTGATAAGAATGGGGATGAACTGTTGCCCTGCATGATGGTATCGGATAAGAGGGCGAAGGCGGAAAGCGATTCGATTAAGCAGACGGCTGCATTTTTGCAGGTAAAAGAGCAGACCGGTCTTGAAATGGATCCTTCCCTGCTGATTCCGAAAGCATTATGGGTCAGGAATCATGAGAGAGAAGTATATGAGAAAATAAATAAGTTTTTGTCCCCTAATGATTTTTTGATCATGAAATTAAGCGGACGATATGTGACAGATTATATGAATGCTAATAAATGGCATTATGATATAGAGAATCTGCAGTATCCGGATGAATTGCTGAGAATACTTGGTATTTCGGCAGACTTACTGCCAGAAGTGGTAACGCCCGGAACCTGTGTAGGAACTGTAACCAAAAAGGCGGCGGAAGAAACCGGATTAACAACTAAGACAAAAGTTGTGGTTTCCACCTATGACGCGATCTGCTCATTTGTGGGAAGTGGTGTACTGGAAGAGGGTGAGGCAAGCGACGTGTCCGGGACAGTTACCGTTTTTCGCGCGGTATCAGGGCAAAAAAGAACGCTGGATGCAGGTAAAATACAACAACTTCCGTATCATGAAGCGGGTATACATATAATAGGCGGTTCCAATAACCTTGGCGGCGGTTTGATTGAGTGGGTTAAGCAGTGCTATTACCAAAATGAAATGCTGCCCTATGAATTGATGGAGAAAGATGCAGGAGAAGCATCGTTGGGAGCAGGAGGCGTTATTTTCCTGCCGTATCTTTTAGGAGAACGTACACCAATCTGGGATAGCAATGCAAGAGGTGTGTTTTTTGGGTTGGAAAGAATGCATACCAGAAAGGAAATGACAAGGGCAGTGTTTGAAAGCACAGGCTTTATTGATTTGGATATGCTTGCGGCAATTGAAGAGACAGGAATACAAATAAGCAAGATCAGACTGTCGGGAGGGCTGGCCAGATTAAATTTGATTTCACAGATTAAAGCAGATATCACAGGAAGAGAGATAGAAGTGCTCTCGGAATTTGAGACAACAGCCACAGGTGCTGCGATGATGGCCTTATATGGTCAAGGCGTATATACATCGCTGCGGGACGCTGCAGACAGGTTTGTTAAAGTGAGAATGATCATTCGGCCGGACCGTCAGAACTATGAGAAATATCAGGGACTTTATTGCCTGTATAAAGAAACCTATCATACATTAAAGTCTCTTTTCCCCAAGCGGATTGCCCTGACAGAGAAGTTATACAGCAAGAAGAGAATACGAATAGAAAATCTATAGAATTGGCATTTGAGATGATTAGTGAGGTGGGAGTCCATATGAATCCGTATCGTATTATGATTCCGACAAAAGTTTACTTTGGAAGAAATATATGGAAAGAAGCGCTTAAAACACAGGAAACACTGTTGCGGGGAAATGTGATGCTTGTCACAACGGGGAGATCTCTGCACCGATTGGGATATGTTGATGCATTAAAACAAGAACTGCAGCAATGCGGGCGGACCGGAAATATTATCGTATTTGATAACGTCAGTGCGAATCCGAAACTATCAGAGATTCAGGAAGGAATCTCCTTGGGACGTCAGGAAAAAGTGGATGTAATAGTTGGCTTTGGCGGTGGAAGCGCTATAGACGCAGCGAAAGCGATAGCGGCAGGTGTGGGGGAAAAAGAAGACATAGAGGTATTGTTTTGTCAGGGCAGGGAACCCGGTGACGGCACGCTTCCAATCGTAGCAATCCCCACGACCGCAGGAACGGGGAGTGAGCTAAGCAGGGCAGCGATCCTTACAGATGAAACGCGCAAAGTGAAAAATGGTATCAGAGGAGACGCGCTGTATCCGACTGTTGCGATTGTCGACTCTTGTTTTACCGAATCCGTTCCATTTCAGGTTACTATGGAAACGGGATTTGATGTTTTGGCGCATGCTGTAGAAAGCTATCTTTCCAGGGCGGCATCCCCCTATACAAAGATGCAGTCGGAAATGGCTGTTCAGATTGCCGGACAATGCCTGCCGCGTCTTGCGGCATGTCTGGATGATACAGATGCAAGAGCGCAAATGAGTTTCGCGAGTATGATTATGGGCATCAATCTTGGAAATGCAAGTACATGTTTACCGCATAGATTACAGTATCCAATCGGAGCGCATACGGAAACCAGTCATGGTGCCGGACTTGCCGCATTATTTACAGCATGGATTCAGTGTGAACATATGTATGAAGCCGGGAAAATAGAGAGAATACTGGAATTGATGACAGGACATGAGGTTAGGGGAGCAAAGAAATGTACAGAAACTTTTTGTGAGTTTATAAAGTTTTTGGGACTGCCGTCTTCTTTGTGTGAGCTGGGGATAGAGAAAGAAAAACTGCCGCTTCTGGCAGATGAAGTTTCAGGAAATATCAAAAATGATCCTGCTTCACAACAGGAGGGAATTATCCTCAAACTATATGAGATGGCATGGCCGGAAAACAGGATGTAGTGTGTGACTGTGGTATGGAGGAATTATTATGCAGGCAATCATAATGGCAGCCGGAAAAGGAAGCCGGCTGGGGGATTTGACGGGAGGAAAACCGAAGTCTTTCGTGGAAATACAAGGGAAAAAATTAATCGAATATAATCTGAAACTTTTAGAGAAGTACCATATAGATGAAATTATTATTGTTACCGGATATCAGAGTGAAGCGTTTGAAGCGCTGAGTGCGGACAGGAAGAATGTCCGACTGGTATTTAATCCGTTTTACGAGATGGTTAATGTGCTGGGCTCCTTTTATATGGGAATGGAAATGCTTCATGATGATTTTATTTATTTACATGCAGATACTTTGTGTGAACCCATTATATTTGAAAAACTGGTTCGCCTGGATGCAGATATTGTACTGCCTGTCGATTATAAGATATGTGATGATGAAGCAATGAAAATCCGCAGTGAAAACGGAAAAATAGTGCAGATAACGAAACAGATGCCTTCAGATGAAGGAGAGGGCGAATTTATTGGCATGGCGGCTTTCAGAAAAGAAGTTCTACCTGCCTTAAAAGAAGCGGCCAAGCAGCTTATGAAGGAAAAGGCCTTTTCAGTTTATTTTGAGAGTGCCATACAAAGGCTGATTGAGGAAGAAGATTTTTGTATTAAGACAGTTCCTACTGAAGGAGCTTTCTGGGCAGAGATTGATTTTATAGAAGATTATAACAAGGCAAAGGCACAAATGCCTAAAAGTCTGACAGAAATATTTATATAGAGGGAACGACAAGGATAATGGGATATCATCAAAAATGTGATTTGTCGGAAAATATATATATTACAAAAAGAAAAATAAAAGCGCTTGTTCACAGCCTTGCTTATTACGCATGCCGAATCTTTCCGATTGACAGAAATAAAGTCGTTATGTGGACATTTGAAGGAGGCGGCGGATATGGATGCAGTCCTAAGTATGTGGCGGAAGAAATTTTGAAAAGAAATAAAGAAAAAGGAACGAATTACAAGATTGTGTGGCTGGTCAATGATACGAATAAAGAGTTCCCGTCTGAGATAGAAAAAGTTAAGAGTACATTGTGGAATCGAGCTTATCATTTAACTACGGCAGCAACATGGATCAGTAATACGAGGACTTTTTACGGAACCAGAAAAAGAAAGGGACAGCGCTATATTCAAACCTGGCATGCAACCATCTGCATTAAACCAATTGGGAAATATCGTGGAAATCTTTTCCCCAGGATGGCGTACCTGGTCAGTGCGTATGATTCCAAACTCATAGATTACGTTCTGTCAGGATCTAAATGGTGTGATCACATGTATCGGGACGGCTTACTATATGATGGTGAGATAATCAAAACCGGCACACCCAGATGCGATGTGCTGTTTAATCAGCGGAACGAAAAATATCGCCAGCTAAGATGTGAGTATGAACTTCCGGAGAATGCAAGGATTATGTTGTACGCTCCAACATTTCGCGGAGGCAGTCAAAATAAAAATCGTGTTGTAAATTCGGAAGACGCTACCGTTGATTTTAGAAGGCTGATTCACGCATTGGAGCAAAGATTTGGAGGCACTTGGTATATTTTTTTGCGGCTGCATCCGCAACTGGCAGCAAAGACGAAAACGCTGAAAACGAGTCAGGTTATGAATCGTTTAATAGATGTCAGCCAAAGACCTGATATGAATGAGATCATAGCCGGATCGGATGCGTTTCTTACTGACTATTCAAGCGCTGTTTTTGAGGCCAATATGATAAGGATCCCGGGATTTATTTATGCAGATGATTTGGAGGAGTACATTGCTGAACGAGGAGATTTATTTTTTGATATGTATAACCTGCCGTTTTCGGTTGCATTAAACAATGATGAACTAATGGAAAATATTGAGCGGTTTGATGAATGCGAGTATAGGAAAAAAACGGAAGCATTTATGAAGAAAGTAGGAATATTCGAAGATGGTAAGGCAAGTGAAAGGGTTGTAGATTTAATTGGTTTGTAGAAAAGAATCAAAGAAACAGAAAAATCCGGGAGCAGAGGAAAATTTCAATGAAAAGCAAAATAAGAGTATTGCAGTTCCCTATCGCCAATTCAAATGGCGGCATAACTCACTATGCATTAAATAATTGGCAATGGATGGATAAAAGTCAGTTTTCATGCGATTTTGTTACTATGAGTGCACAACTGACATTCGAAGATGACATATTGAGTTCGGGGAGCAAAGTGTACCATATTTCCTGTTATGCAGAAGAGGACAGACAACAGTTTATAAAAGAATTTCGAAGTATATTGGAGCAGGGATATGATGTGGTCCATCTTCATACGAAGCAATGGAAGAGTTTTTTGATAGAAGATATATGCAGGGAATATCATATTCCAAAGGTGATTGTGCATGCTCACAATACGGCGATAGATGGAGTCGATAAAGACAAACGGGAGTACGAATTATGCCTTCATGAGAAAATAAAAGCAGAGTTTAATGAGAATCTGGCAACAGATTTTTGGGCCTGCTCAAAGCTGGCGGCAGATTTTCTGTTTGGAAAGCAGATACCGGAATCGAAGATTGCCGTTATGCCAAATGCAATAGAATTGGATCGTTTTTCTTTTGATCAGACGGTGCGCAGTCAATATAGAAAAGAATATGGGTTGGAAAACTGTTTTGTGATAGGGAATGCCGCACGGTTTGAATATCAGAAAAACCATGAATTTTTGATCGATTTATTCTATGAAATATCGCTTGAAATAGATAATGCGAGATTAGTATTGCTGGGAGACGGCTGTCTTTTTGAAGAAATTCAGGAAAAAGTAAGAAACTTAAATCTGGAAAATAAAGTTTTATTTGTTGGCAGACGGGATGATGTAGACCACTGGTATCAGGCAATGGATGTTTTCTGTCTTCCGTCAAGGTTTGAGGGTCTGCCGATTGCATTGGTAGAAGCACAGGCGTCAGGACTTCTGTGTGCTGCCAGTGATACAATTACAGACGAGGCGGCAATTTGTGATCACGTGTGGATGCTGCCTTTAAAACCTGAAGTATGGAGAGACAAAATCCTCCGCCTGCATCAGGATCAGGTACATAAGCACAGAAAGAGTCAGGCAGAACGTAATATCATTGACCTGCAAAAAGCAGGATATGATATACAAATTCAGATTAAATGTATTGAAGAAGAATATCGAAGGCTGAGAAAGGAATGTAGGTCAGAGTGAGTGTGGAACGTGGGAAAGTTTTCTGGATTACCGGTTTGTCCGGAGCAGGAAAGACGACGATAGGCAAAGAACTATTCAAATTGGTAAAGGAAAAAGAAAAGAACACGGTACTCCTGGATGGAGATGAAATGAGGGAAGTGTTTGGCAATGATTTGGGCTATTCGAAGGAGGACAGATTTCGCTGTGCCATGCGCTATGCCAGAATATGCCGTATGCTTGCCAATCAGGGGATTCATGTCATTATCTGCACAATTTCCATGTTTGAGGAAGTCAGGGCATGGAACCGGGAAGAAATAGCCGGATATATCGAAATCTATGTAAGAGTCCCGATGGAATTACTGAAAGAGCGCAATCAGAAAGAATTATATTCGGAATGCGAAAATGGCAGTACCGGAAATGTTGTGGGAATGGATCTGGAACTGGAACTGCCGAAGAATCCGGATTTGATTATTGACAATACAGGGGAAAGTACACCAGAGCAGATTGTAGATAAGATATGGAAGAAATTTTTACAGGACATTTGATTATTGCTGCGGAAAATGCAGACATCTGAAGAGAGGGAACCAGTCAGGAATGAAATGTAATTTAGGTACGAAAGCAGATACGTTGCATCAAATATTCGGTAAGTTGAAATATGCGAAAGTTTTGCCGCAGTTTGCATTTACCGTAAAACAATGGAAGGAACAAAATAATGATTTGATCCAAAAATATCGTGACAGCAATTGGGATCAGGTAATTGTCCGCAGCAGCGCGTTAAATGAGGATACGAACGTGTCTTCGCAGGCAGGCAGATTTGAATCTGTAGGAAATGTCACGGATGAGAGGGCTTTCAGAGATGCTGTTGAGACGGTGATTGATTCTTACGAGGATGAAGACGAATCCAATCAGGTTCTGGTACAGCCAATGCTGAAACATGTAAAAATGAGCGGCGTTGCATTTACACTGGATCCTAACACGGCAGGAAACTATTATGTTATTAATTATGACGAATCAGGTTCTACGTCGTCCGTTACATCAGGAAATGTTAAGAAGGATCGTCTGCTGTACATATTTAAGGGCACGGAGATTACGAAAGGAAAGTTCGAGACAACAATTTGCAATTGTCTGCGGGAACTGGAACAGATATTTGACAGATCAAGCCTGGATGTGGAATTTGCGGTCAATGAAGAAAACGAAGTTTATATCTTACAGGTTCGGCCGTTGTGTATTTCCGGGAGAGAGATGTCAATTGAAACGCAGCAGAAATGCCTGAAGGACATCAGCAATAAAATAGCATTCCAAAATTCGCCGAAACCTTTTTTGTATGGCAAAAAGACGATCTATGGAGTTATGCCGGACTGGAATCCTGCAGAAATTATAGGTGTCCGGCCAAAGCCGCTGGCATTGTCCTTATATAAAGAAATTGTAACGGATACCACATGGGCGTATCAGAGGAACAATTATGGATATCGAAATCTCAGAAGTTTCCCACTTCTGCTTGATTTTTGCGGACTGCCTTACATTGATGTCAGGGTGAGCTTTAACTCGTTTATACCGGCACAGCTGAGTGCGGATATTGCGGAAAAACTCGTCAATTATTATCTGGAAAAGCTGGAAAAGCATCCGGATCTGCACGATAAAATTGAGTTTGAAATTGCGTTTACCTGCTATACGCCTGACCTGTCAGACAGAATAAAATGTTTATCAGATTATGGATTCAGTGAGAAAGAAATATCAGAAATTGTCGAAGCACTGCGCGACATGACGAATGTGATCATAGACAATGAAGAAGGACTGTGGAAGATGGATTATAAGAAAATTCAGATTCTGGAGGACCGATATCAGGAGATCATGAACAGTGATCTTGATTATGTATCAAAGATCTATTGGCTTTTGGAGGACTGCAAACGATATGGAACACTTCCCTTTGCAGGGCTGGCAAGAGCAGGATTCATTGCGGTACAGCTTATGAAATCTCTGGTCAATATGCAGATAATATCGGAGAAGGAATACAATGAATTTATGGGAGAGCTGGCTACTGTAAGTTCTACGATGAAAAAAGATAAATTGGAAATGTCTAAAAAAGCCTTTCTGAATAAGTATGGACATTTGCGGCCGGGTACTTATGACATTTGTTCTAAGAGGTATGATGAGGCGCCGGATATTTATTTTGACTGGGATCAGACAGAAACGGAATCCGAAGAGGGGAAAATACCTTTCAGACTGTCATTGAAACAGATAGAGGCGTTGAAAATCATGTTTAAAGAGCATGGAATGGCAGATGATATTCTGGGTTTCTTTCACTTTATCCGAACTGCAATCGAGGGACGTGAGTATGCCAAGTTCGTGTTTACGAAGAGTCTCAGTGAAGCCATTCGGCTTTTTGGAAAATTGGGAGAAGAGCAGGGGATACCACTGGAAGAGTGTGCCTATGCTGATATCGGGATAGTCACAAAATTATATGCGTCCAGTATAGCGTGCGGGGATGTAATGAGGGATTCCATCGCAAAGGGAAAAGAAAAATATCACATTACGGAAAGTATCACGCTTCCTCCGCTTATATGCAATCAGGATGATGTATTCTGCTTTTATTATATGGAAGCACAGCCCAATTATATTACATTAAAGCAGGCGCTTGGAGAGACATTTGTCATTGATACAGAATTAAAACAGTTTGATCTGGAAGATAAAATTATTTTAATGGAAAGCGCCGATCCGGGATACGACTGGATTTTCTCACATAAAATCTCAGGGTTCATTACAAAGTACGGCGGTGCCAACTCTCATATGGCGATCCGTGCGAATGAACTTCAGATACCGGCTGTGATTGGTGCAGGTGAAAAGATATTTGAAAAGATCAAAAGTGCAAAAGTAGTACAGATTGATGCATCCGGAAGAAAGGTGGATATCTTAAAATGAAAAAAATCATCTTTACGCAGCGGGTGGAAATTGTGGAGAGTTATGGAGAGCGAAGGGACTGTGCGGATCAAAACATTGCCTGTTTTCTGGAAGCATGCGGATATATACCGGTGCCTGTACCTAACGTTCTCAAAGATATGGATGCTTTTTTGAAAGCAATACAACCGGAAGGAATTCTTTTAACCGGCGGAAACAGTTTACAAAAGTGGGGAGGCAATGCAGCCGAAAGAGACCGGACAGATTATGAATTGATTCGTCTGGCAATCCAAAATAAGATTCCTCTATATGGATTCTGCCGGGGCATGCAATCTATATTGGACTATTTTGGATGTGAACTGTCGCAGGTACAGGGGCACGTTGCAGTGCGTCATGAAGTTTGGGAACAACAGGCAGATACGAGATTCCTGACAAACAGTTTTCATAATCAGGCATGCTTTAGAGAGAACCTGAAAGTCCCGCTATATGCGGCTGCGTGCACGGAGGACGGCGTAGTGGAATGGGTCAGGCATGAGTCGCTGCCAATCGAAGCAACGATGTGGCATCCGGAAAGAGAGGTTCCATTTGCAGAAACTGATTTGGAAAGAGTTAAGAAATTATTTCAGTAAATAAATGAAAACAACATAGTAAAGGAGAAAAGAAATGAAACATGGGGACTTTACAGAATTGGCAAAATTCTATGTGGACAGACCCGGATATTCAAAAGTAGCGTTGGAGTGTCTGAAAAATTATGTTTTTAACATGGTCGGAGAAGGTAAAGTGGCGGATATCGGGGCGGGAACCGGAAAGCTGACAGAAAACCTGATTGAGATTGGATTGCGTGGTTATGCAGTAGAACCTAATTGCGCAATGCGCGCCGAAGCCGCTAAAAATCCCGGGGGGGGGTATGTCTGGTCTGAAGGAACGGCCGAGGACACTGGGCTTGAGGACAACTGTGTTCATTGGGTGTTAATGGGTTCTTCTTTTCACTGGGCGGATAGTGCGAAGGCAGTCCGGGAGTTTTACCGGATTTTGATACCGGGAGGTTTTTTTACGGCAATCTGGAATCCAAGGGATATTGAGAGCAGCGAACTGCATAAAAGAATTGAGGATGCCGTTTATGGTGAATTACCGGAAATGAAAAGAGTCTCTTCGGGGAAAACAGTTTCGACAGAGGAAATGAAAGAAAAACTGCTCAGCGGAGGGTATTTTAAGAATATTCTTTCTGTGGAAGCTCCGCATGTGGAGCTGATGACAAAAGAAAGATATATGAATATATGGAAGTCTGTTAATGATATTCAAGTGCAGGCAGGTGAAGAAGGATTTCGGAGAATTTTACATAGAATTGAAGAAATCATACAAAAATATGATGAAATAGAAGTTCCATATCTTTCCAGGTCATGGACTGTGCAAAGCTGTAAGCAGACGATGACCGATTAAGTGAGGCGCCTGTATTTCTTCATTTGCAATTGCCTTGGATAAGAATAAAAAGGAGGATTGTAACTATGAAAACAGAATGGGATTACACAGATCTTGCGGAGGCATATCTGAAAAGACCGGATTATGCACAGAGTGCGATCGACAAAATGCTTGAGATTTCCGGGGTGAGAAAAGGAGACGAAGCCTGCGATGTTGGAGCCGGTGCAGCTCATCTTACATTAAAGCTGGCAGAATATGGATTGAATATCTGTGCAGTGGAGCCAAACGATGCCATGCGTAATAACGGAATAAAGAAAACAGGCCAGTATGCAAATGTGCAATGGTTTGAAGGTGTTGGAGAGCATACCGGGATGGAAAGCAGCCGTTTCAATCTGGTGACCTTTGGTTCTTCGTTTAATGTATGTAACCGTCAGGAAGCTTTATTGGAAAGTAAGCGGATTTTAAAAGACAACGGGTGGTTTGCCTGTATGTGGAATCACAGGGATCTGAATGATCCGCTTCAAAAAGAGATAGAGGAAATATTGATGGCGCAAATCGAAGATTATAGCTATGGAACCCGTCGGGAGGATCAGACAGAGATCATTGACCAGAGCAATCTGTTTGGGGAAGTAAAATATGTTGAAGGAACTGTTTTGCATGAGATTCTTGCCGAGGACTTTATTGAAGGATGGAAGTCTCACGGGACGGTACAGCGTCAGTCAAAAGACAAATTTGATCTTATCAATCAGGAGATTCGGAAACTGGTAGAAGCAAAAGGCAAAGAATACATCAAAGTGCCTTATACGACCAGAATCTGGATGGCCCAGGTAAAATAAGATCAGGGATCAGACGTATCGATAGAAACAAATAAAGCGATGCAAAGGGGATTGGGAATGAAAGTAATAATTTTGGCAGCAGGACAGGGAACGCGGCTTCGGCCGCTAACCGACAACTGCCCGAAGTGCATGGTTGAAGTTAATGGAAAGAGCATAATAGAAAGACAAATAAATACGATGCGTTCCTGCGGCATACAGGATAGTGAGATTACAATCGTATGTGGTTACTGTCATGAAGTTTTGAAAGAGAAATTTCGCGATACACAGATTCGATTTATAGTTAATGAAGAGTATGAGACAACCAATATGGTATGTTCGCTTATGTGTGCCAGAGAGGTCATGAATACAGCGGATGATATCCTGATCTCATATGGAGATATTATTTATAGTGAAGAGGTTTTGAACAGACTGCTTCAGACGACGGAGGATTCAGCGGTTATTGTAGATGACGGCTGGTATGGATACTGGTCGGAGAGATGTGAAAACCCGTTAGATGATGCGGAAACATTATTGTTTGATGCGGAAGATTTTCTCATTGAGATTGGGCAGAAAACGACGGATCTCAATAAAGTGCAGTCACAATATATCGGTTTAATGCGTTTTAGAGCGGCGGGCTTAAAATCGATGCTTGATGTGGCGGCATTGGCAGAGAAACGCAGCGATGAAGGAAAAGAATTGTGGCGTACCACCAGAACTTATCGGAAAATGTATATGACAGATTTGCTGCAGGGTATTATCGATGAGGGACATCAACTGAAAGCGGTACATATAAACAGGGGTTGGTTTGAAGTGGATGACTGCGATGATTTAAAATTGGTTGAGCAGAAAATAAGGTAGCAGGATATGAAAGTCAGTATTATTACGGTTTGCAAAAACAGTGAGAAAACAATAGAGCAGACGATTGAAAGCGTAGCAGGGCAGACCTATAAAGAGATTGAATATATCGTGATTGACGGCGCATCAACGGACAGCACACTAAATATCCTTGAAAAATATCGAACATGTATTTCCGTATTGGTGAGTGAAAAGGACAATGGACTTTATGATGCGATGAACAAGGGAATTGCTGTGAGCACAGGAGAGATCATAGCAATTCTTAACAGTGACGACTGGTATGAACCCAATGCGATTGAGACCGTAGTAATGGCTTTTGCTTCAGGCAGTGCAGACATCGTGTATGGTGCCATGAACGTGGTATATGAAGACGGGACACAGAGCAATTGGAGTGAGGGGGATCTGGAGGACCTGCCATATAGGATGTCTGTACCTCATCCGGCAGAATTTGTAAGAAGAGAGGTCTATGACAGAATCGGGAATTTTGATATCAGATATCAGATTGCGGCAGATTATGAATTTACGTTACGCGCTTATGCAGCCGGGATGAAATTTCAAAAAATATCTGCCAGAACGACCTTTTTCAGAGACAATGGGCTAAGTAATGTCAGTTTGGAAAAAGCAGCCGAAGAAGTGCGGAAAATATCGTGTCAATATCTAAAATATTTTGATGAAAAGTTTATTCCGAAAATTGAAGCTTCCTATCATCAGCGTATGGATTATGCAAAGATCAAAACATGGGAAAAGGAATTAGCAGAGGTAAATCTGGTGCATGTACATGAAATTGCAGATACCATTCATTCCGGACGGGATATTATTGTTTTTGGCATGGGCATCAGGGGAAAGGAATCGATTCGCTTTTTAAAAAAGGCCGGATTCAGAATACAGGAAATATGGGATAATGATGAAACAAAATTGGGGACTGTTTTTGAAGGGATACCTGTAAAAAAAATCAGGAGCAGAAACGAAGAGCGTAGATTTATTATCATATCCTCTTTGTTTCATGTGGAGGCGATCAGCAGACAGTTGGAAACATTAGGATATAAAAAAGAAGAAGATTTTGGGGGATACTTTGATTTGATCCATTCTTTAAAAGAAACGATCATGAAAACGGAAGCAGATTATAATATTTCACTGAGAGAAGATATTGAATGGGTCAATAAATGGGTGGAAGACGCAGACAAACAATGCAGAAGAGTTTTGACAATTGGAGATTCTGTAGCCAGACAATATAGAACCTGCCTGAATGATTGTCTTAAAAGCGAAGGATATGTCGCAGATTTACTGGCAGTTTCTTACAGTATTTTTGATCCTCGTTTTATGAAGGAAATAGAAGCGTTTTTGGAGACAGAAGAATATAAGTACGATCACATTTTATTCCATGTGGGGGCTCATCATGGCTATCGTGTAAGATGTTTGAACGATGAAGGCATTAGTAAGCTGTATACGGATAAGCTGTTGGAGATTTTGCATAAACTGGACGGCTATTGTGGTCGTTTATTTGTTGTAACCGGAACACTGGAAAACGAGCAGGAATATTCGTATGTTAAGGACGACGGTCATAATCCGGAGATCATTGTGAGAAACCACCTTTTGACCAATGCTGCGAAAGCAAACGGCTGGGAGGTGATCGATCTCAATTCCCATATGCTGAAGAGCGGATTCAGATATATTGACTGGGTACATTTTGAAGATGCGGCCAAGTCCTATATAGCAGATCTTTTAGCGAATGCGGTGATCAAAAAAAACAAAAACTATAATATCAGTAACTATATTGCCAATATGAGAGAATTTTTTGAAAAGTTATCCGGTAAGAGTACGATCTATATTTACGGAGACAACAGAAAAGCCCGGATTTTGCTGCAGTATCTAAGCAGAAAAGGGATTTTGTGTGAGAACATAGATAACGGGCATTTGGGAGATGGTCAAAATGAAAAAAGGACAGAAGGCATTATCATCAATACCATATCCAATTTCAGGGAGTATTTATTTTTAGATAAATCAGGGATGCCTTATATTACTTTGGGTAAAAAAATATATGAATATATGGAAGAATATTTAGCCGTTGAATAGAAAAGGTGCGTAGAGCGGGGAAGGAAAAAAGATGATCGATTCAACAATCTTATGTATCTGTATCTCAACATATAACAGAGCCGAAAAAGCAGAAATGCTGGTAAAAGAAATTTTGAAATGCAGATCCGAGCAACTGTCGATTGTGGTGGTAGATGATCATTCTACAGATGATACTGTTTCAAGAATAAAGAAAATAGATGACGACAGGCTTAGAGTTTACTCAAACAGTACCAATTTAGGCGCCAAACAGAACTGGTATGAAACATTACAAAGAGGAGAAGGGAAATATCTGCTGCATTTGGTAGACAGAGACTGGATAAGAGTTCAGTATTTAAGCCCGCTTATTGAACTACTGAAAACATGCGATGCCGGATTTGGTTATATTGGCAGTATGATTTCCCATGTGAGTTATGCTGGCGGAAAAAACTGTTCTGTTGAGCTTTACAGGAAGGGATATGAAGCAATGGAAAAATTTGCTTTCACATTGGTTCATCCTTCGGGATTTTTAGTCTTACAGGAAGCGTGGAATCAATTATCTTCCAAACGGCAGGTTTTTAAAAAGGACCGCTGCGGCATTTATCCGCATGCGTACATTTTTGCGATGCTGGGGCAAAGATATCATGGCATTAAGATTAACTACAGGATGATTTCTATTGCGGGCGGCGGGTTTGCCAGATATAAATCAAAGTTTTATGTGAATCAAAGAAATAAGCGGTCATACTGGTGGACGCCGGAGGCATTCCGGAACGAATTAAATTCTTTAAGCAGGTTTGCCGTTCATAAAATGAAGTTTGATGAGCGCCTAATAAGAAAAATTTTGAAATATCGTTTCAGCGAAAATTTATATATGGCAACTCTTTGCTATAAAGAGAACATGCGCGATACGGAAATAGCAATACATTATGGACAAAAAAAAGAATATATTTCCCTTCAAAAACTGAAGCAGATCAATGCATGGTTTACCAGTCGATATATAGCGGAACTGCATAAAAATGAAAAAAGTATATTGAACTTTGATTTTATGGTAACCTTACTGCGCATTGCGAAGAAGAATGACAGGAGTATTGAAGCGGTATACTGCAAAGAGGGACAGCAGACGGACAAATTTAAGAGCCAGTACCAGATGTTAGCCGCATGGATGAAAATAAAGCAAAGAAATATCGCGATAGAAAGCGAATGGAAGGCAAAGCAGATAAATAAAGTCGCCATTTATGGAAACGGGGAAAATGCGCAGTTGCTTTATCAGGAACTGAAGAACACGGATATTGAAGTGAACTGTTTTATTGACAAAAATGCTTCACATTATATAGAAAATATTCCTGTATTGACTATATGTGAGGAAATTCCGCCGGTTGATCTGATCATTGTGTCAATTATCGATGAGTTTGAGACGATCAGGAGTGAACTGGAAAAAGTATGCCATTGCCAGATTATGCCGATGGATGAGATGATTTATCAAAATGTGTTGTTTTAACTGAAATGAGAGGAAGCAGGTAGAATGGTTTATTACAAAGAATATATGGAAACCTATGGCACATCGGATGCGAACTGGAAAAACTTTCTGGCCGAGGTAAAAACAAACGGCAGACCAGTGATCCTATATGGACAGGCGGGGCAATATGCGATCAAAGTGTACAATGCAATGCTGGAAGAAAAAGTGGAAGTCGTTGCGGTATGCAATGAAGAGGGATGGGAAACTCTGTATGGCCTTCCGGTTTACTCGCAGGAACAGGCAGAGCGGGAATGGCCTGACGCAGTCTATTGCTTTCCGGTTCCGGCGAACGGACGCATTGCGCAGGACATGGAACAGTGTGCAGAAAAGCTTTGTCTAAAAGGCTATCAGCTGGATAAGGATGTTTTTACTTTTTTTCAGATGTATGATGTCTTTGAAGATACTGGTCTTCGCAACGTTCTTCTTCGTAGCGATGAAATTGTATTATTGGGAAATCGGAAGCTGTGTACGGCTCTCGGCAGAGTATTATCGAGAGCGTGGGCATATACAGGAAATATTTTAATACTGGATCCTGATGAAAAAATGGAAGGCGCGGCAGAGTCAGTAAAGCGAAATGCTGTATGGTTTTATATTGATTTACCGGAAAGCAGAGGGCGCCTGGGGTATATAAAAAAGAAGTTTCCTTTATTCGGACAGGATAAAAAGATATATCTAAGCGATTACTACAACAGTAATTTATATATGCTGTATTTGGCGGGTGAAAAGTATCCGGAAGGATTAGAAGAAGAAAGAAAGATCCTTTCTGTTGCAAAGGAAATGGAATCTTTATTGACAAAACAGCGCCATAATCCGATCGGGGCAGCACAATGCCAGAAAATAATGTTTTGGATGTCCACTCAAAATATTCTGGTTGAAACGATGTGGCGATTATTTGAAGAATATCGGAAACATGGAGCTGTGTGTGTAGTTTTGTTTCCTGAATTATATTCTGTTTTTTCAGCGGGCGCTATCAGCAACGGAACCAGAGGTTCCCTTAACGCAGAACGGATGCTGACGGACATGAGAAAATTTGTCGAGGCTGGTGGGGAATGCTATTTTCAAAATGATCTGTGGCGTTACAGAGATGATTATGATATCTGTTATTTTACAAGCGGGTATTCCAATGGCAATGAATTTTATTTGCGGGGAATGGCTGAAAAGATCGTGGGCATTCAGTCAACCGCGATCTATACGCATTGTTATGACAAAAACGGGGAATTTGAAAGGATCTTTAATGAGAAGCATGATATAGATTATGTGGTAGCATCTGATTTTACAGCGGATTGGGTAAAGAGGCATAAAGAAGATTATGAGAAAAAAATAATCAGGCTGGGATACCCGAAACTGGATATTTTGTATAGAAAAATGAACAGTGCAGTGATCGTGCCGGAACAGTGGCAACAGAAATGTCAGGGCAAAACAGTATTTCTTTGTGCGGTGATACATTGGGAGATCTATGAGATGCTGGTAAAAATGGCAAAAGAAAATCCGGACATCGTTATGATATTGAGGCCCCATCCTATACACCTGGAAGACTGGTCGATGAGAAGGTCGCTGGAAGCGTTTGGCGAAGAGGATAATATCATTTTGGACAATCTTTCTTCCTATATGGCAGCATTTTACATATCGGATGCGATGATCACAACATCCGGCCAGTCCGTATTCATGAATTATCTATACACAGGGAAACCGGTCTGTTGGGTAGATAATCATATGTTTCAATATCTTGATTATACAGAAGATGACTGGTACAAGGCAATGTACGTATTGGAGTCGGCGGACGGGATCAAAGATTTTGTGGAAATGGTCAAAAAGGGGGAAGACCATGAAAAGGATTCCAAGGAGAAATACCGAAAACGGATTACACGGCATTTCGACGGAAAAGTATGCGCGCGGATCGTGGAATATTTTGCGAAGAACCAATAATGTTATGGAAGAGATGATGGCCGGGAGAGTTTAAAAGATGCGAAGAGAAATAGGAAATGTAGTTTTGGATTATACATATTACTGTGGAAAAGATCTGTATTCGGATGGAGAGATAGAAGATATATTACTGGAGGCTGTCAGGAACGGAAATGAGGAACAGTTACTTCATGCCAGCAGTAACTGGGCGGTATTATATCATCTTTCATCCATCAGGGAGAATCTGCTGGAATGGTATGATTTTGGTAAGGATGCAGAGATATTGGAGATTGGCTCCGGATGCGGAGCGGTTACCGGGATCCTTGCAAAGAAAGCAAAATCGGTTACTTGTGTGGAATTGTCCGAGAAGCGTTCTATGATCAATGCATACCGTCATAAAGAGATGGATAATATTCGGATTCTTTTGGGAAATTTTCAGGATATTGAGCTGCAGGAAAAATATGATTGTATTACCCTGATTGGCGTATGGGAATATGCGGCACAGTATATCGGCGGCGAAAACCCTTATGTAGAAATGCTGAAAAAGCTTAAACATCATTTAAAAGCGGATGGTAAGATCATAATCGCTATCGAAAATAAGATGGGGATTAAATATTTGAATGGATCCCCGGAAGATCATACGGAGAAATTATATAGCGGCTTGAGGGATTACATCGGTGTGACGAGAGTCAGGACATTTTCCAAACCTGAAATCCAGAGTTTGTTTTCAGAGGCGGGAATAGAAAACTATCAATTTTACTATCCTGTACCGGATTACAAACTTCCGATCTGTATTTACTCAGATGAGCTTCAGCCAGCTCCTGCAGAATTGAGAACGTATCGGAGCAATTATAATACGGCCAGAGTATATCATGCATATGATGCCGCCCTCAATGACCAGATCTGCTCAGATAAGATGTTTTCCTATTTTTCGAATTCGTTCCTCATTGTATGCGGAGAGGAAGAAGTAAAACACAGTTATGTGAAATATAACCGGGAAAGAGTGGCGGACTGCCGCATAAAAACGCAGATTGAAAACCACGAGAGCGGCAGACTGGTGAAAAAGCAGGCACTGGAGACGTGCGGCAGCGCTCATATAGAGCGGATGGCGGATCATAACCTGAACTGGCATTGCACATTTCCGAATCTGGATGTCCCGCAAAGCAAGTATGAAAAGAACAGTTTTGAGATGGCGTATATAGAGGGAGAAAGTCTGGAGGCTTCTTTATATCCGCTGAGGCATCGTTTAAACCGCTTCCTGGAGGCAATTCGAAGGATGATACAGGAATATTTCATCCCCTTGCAGGATCAGTTAAGACCTTTTGTGAAAACAGAGGCGTTCGAGCGGGTATTCGGGCAAAATCTGGAAATACCGGATACGGAGCAAAGTCTCCCGGTTACGAATATAGACATGTTGTTTTCTAATATGAAAAAAACGAAACAGGGTAAAGTGTATTGTTTTGATGCAGAATGGGTCTTTGACTTTCCTGTGCCTTACCAATTTGTAGTGTGGAGGGCATTAGAGATTATTTATGCAAAGTACGCAATCTATCTTCGCGGCAATATTACCAAAAATCAGTTTTTCAATGAATTTGGCTTTCACGATAGTCAAATTGCTGTCTACGGCGCTATGCAGCAGAACTTTTACCTGTATGTACATGGACAGCATATGAGAGAGATGTATACAAAGAACTACCGCAAGAGTGTCATAAACGAAGAAATCAGTATCCAGGGATAGGAGGTAAAATGCAAAAGGTATATATATGGGGGGCAGGGAAAAACGGCAGAAAGATATATCATATGTTAAATCTGGCCGAAGTGCTGTTTATGGGATTTGTAGATAATAATCCCCAAATGCAGGGAAAGAAATATGAGGGTTGTTCCATTGTGTCCCGGCAGGAGATAGATTTGGATTATGACTATATGATTCTTTCCCTGACAGACCCGACAAGTGTGCTGTATCAAATGAGATTAGAGGGTATGGATACTGACAAGTGTGTTTCCTTTTTTGCGGAGGAAAATATTGACCGTAAAGACTATGCGGGGCTTTTGGATCGTGATAAATGGAAAATCGCGGTATTGGAAGAGAAGCTTAGACGGCTGGAAGTAAACACAGGGCTGAAAATACGCAACTGCGCTTATGAAATTGCGCAGGAGGTGATGAGCGGAAAGTATCGCTATCCTAAAATAGCCGATCGTGCGTGTACGATAGACAAAATAGTAAACGAGAAGTATTCTTTTATTCGTTTTGGAGATGGCGAATTCGAAATTATTGCCGGAAAAGAAAGGGCGCCCTTTCAAACCTGTACAGCGGATTTATCCAGGCGGCTGAGACAGGCGCTGCAAAATAAAGAGGAGAAAATATTAGTCGGTCTGGCGGATCATTACGCTTCTTTGGAAAGATATACGGAAGATACGGCAAATGGGATTCGGGATTACTTAACGGAGGAGACCAGGACGTTTCATTATTCGCTGATGGATTTTGATAAAGAGTATCATGATGCGTATATTTTCAAGCCTTATCTGCCCTATAGAGATAAAGAAAATACCCGGCAGCGGGTGAACGCAGTTCAGCGGATATGGGACCAAAAAGATGTAGTGATGATTGAGGGCAAAGAAACCAGAACGGGGCAGGGAAATGATCTGCTCGATAATGCCGCTTCTGTGGAACGGGTTTTATGTCCGACGAAAAATTCGTACCGCAAGTACGAAAAAATATTTGAGTTATGCCGGACGCTGCCTGAGGATAAGCTCGTACTGATCACGCTTGGCCCTGCGGGAAAGGTTTTGGCTTATGATCTGTACCTGGAGGGATATCAGGTGGTGGATATCGGGCAGATTGACATGGATTATGAGTGGTTTCTTGCGGGCGCAGGAAAACGGGTTCCGATTCCGCATAAGTATGTTTCTCAGATCTCGCCGATGGAAATCGAAGAAATTCATGATGAAAAATACGAAAGGCAGATTCGATATATTATTGACTGACAGCGCATGTAATGTTTACTGACTGAGAGGAATTGTGCGGTATGAAAGTGTCTATTATAACAGTGTCTTTAAACAGCGTCAATACGATAGAAAGAACCATGCAAAGCGTTATCGGACAGACTTATTCTGATGTGGAATATATCGTGATAGACGGCGGTTCGACTGATGGTACAAAGGATATGATTGAGCAATACAAAGACCATATTGCCTGTTGGATCAGTGAAAAGGATAATGGCATTTATGACGCAATGAACAAAGGGCTGGATCTGGCATCCGGAGAAATCATCGGAATTTTAAACAGTGATGACTGGTATGAGAAGGATGCGGTTGCCAAAGTCGTTGGTGAATTTGAAAAGTCAGATGCAGATATGGTTTATGGAAGAGTCGCATTCGTATATTCAAACGGAGTACAGTATGTGAATAAAAATGCGGGTCTGTCCACCGTGAGATATCAGATGGCGCCGCCGCATCCGGCGACTTTTGTCCGCAGAAGCATATATGAAAGAGTCGGAAAGTTTGATACGAGGTATCGGATAGCGGCAGATTACGATATGCTTTTGAGGATTTATACCCGGCATGGCAGGATAAGGGAAATTCCTGAAGTTCTGACGTATTTCAGGCGTGGCGGTGCAAGTAATAGGTATTTGACTGTATGTGCGGAAGAGACCAGGATGATTTCTTATCAATATACATCATATTTTCCGGGAGAAGATTATAGAGAAAAAATTGAGAACACTTATCAGAACCTGTGTGAGCGTGCTTCTCTTCTGGACAAACTGGAGCAGATCAGGACATTAGAAAACGATGAACTGGAACGCCGAAAGAGAATGATATTGAAACGTTCTCACATATATATGTTTGGTACGGGAAGAAGGATGCTGGATAGTCTTGTTTTTTTGAATGAATTAAATATTCAGGTTCATTGTTTCTGGGATAATGATCCGGCCAGGAAAGGAATGACCCTTTATGAGATTCCGATAGAAGCTCCATTCGGAAAAAAAACAGAACATCCCTTTATCATTATTTCAAGTCTGAAATACAGGAGAGAAATAGAAGCGCAATTGACGACGCTTGGCTACGAAGAGGAAGAGGACTTTCTGGCCTTTGACGCGTTGATTGATAAACTTTTGCAGGAGGTTTAGCGTTGGGATGAACAGAATCAGGATAGCGTATTTTCTCAGTTCCAAAGCACAGAATATTGGCGGGGCAGATCACACTTTACTGATGCAGGCTTTTCTGATGCGATCCTGTTTTGATGTCACTGTGGTTCTGCCATGTGATGAATATGGAAATTATAATGTACTGTTTCAAGAGAAATGTGAAAAATTGGGATTGCAATACAGCATATTAAAATATGATACGGCATATAGCATAAAGGATATTAACCTGATAGACTGCGGCAGAGATGTCAGACAGATAGAAGAGTTTATAGAAAGAGAGTGCATTGGCTTTTTACATAGTGTTCAAGTGAATCCGGCAGTTGAATGTATTGCAAGAAAGAGGAATATTCCACATTTAATGAATATTTATTCCTTGGAAGAATGGGAATGGAAAATCCCATGTGCGGACATTTTCCCGGAATATGTTTCCTGTGACTCTGATTACTGTTTGAAAAAATGGAAAGCATATTTGAACTGTAAGGGGAAATGTGTCAGGGTATTCGATGAGCCGGGATTTAAAAAGAAGGTGCTGAAAGAGAAAGAGACGATCATCGTCGGTGCTGCGGGGGCGTTCTTTGAATACAAAAATCAGTTAGAAGTGATTCGGGCGGTTGAAATTGAAATTTGTCAGGGAAGAAAAATGAAATTAGTATTTGCAGGGAATACAAATACTGTCTATGCAAATGAATGCAGGGATTATGTCAGAGAACATCATCTGCAGGAACAGGTTAGTATACTGGGCCTGTTGGATGACATGAAAGGTTTCTATGAACAGATTGATGTTTTTATCTGCGGAAGTAAACGGGAATCCTTTCCGGCTGTCGTTGTAGAAGCGTTTGCCTGTGGAATCCCTGTTATTTCGACTCCGGTTGCAGGAATACCGGAGATACTGGCAGACCAAAAAAACGCTTATTTGACGAAAGGATATGATGCTTCAGAATTGGCGGAGGCATTGGAACGCTTTTGGAGGGACTATCGATGTGATTTTGATCGTCTGACTGCGCTGCTTGACAATGAGGAGAAAACATATCGACAGTATTTTTCTGCACAGGCTGTGAGAAGACAGCTTGGAGAACTGTATGATGAAATCTGGAAGAATTCCTTCGGGACGGAGAAAGTGCAAAGATGGAATGACATAAGCAAAGAATTGAGTGAGATGTCAGACAGAGTAGAAAACAGGATGAGAGAGATGGGAATGGGATCAGACGATGTGTCGCGGATGCATAAACGATTGTTCTTTTTTTCCATGATCAGGAAGAAACTTGGCGTACAGGATTGTTATATATGGGGAGCGGGGAAATGGGGGAGCATAACCAGGGCGCTGCTTGAATGTTTAGCGGATAATATTCAGATAATAGCATTTATTGATGCAAAAGAAAGAGAACCTGTGCTGGGCATTCCGGTGATCTCCAAAGAGAATATGAGTATTGGGAAGGATACCGTGATCTTTATCAGTTTTGCAAAAGAACAGGAGGAAGCAGCCGCATTTTTGCAGAGCAAAGGGATGGAGTTTATGAAGAATTTTTATATCATGGCCTGATGTTTTGGACGAATGCAAAGATGTGACAGACAGGAGACAGGAGGGAAATCAAGAAAATGAAGATTGCGACAATACTTTTTACCTATAACAGAAGCAGGCACACGCGGGCGGTTCTGGATGCACTTGCGCTCAATACCATTCTGCCACAGAAGCTGTTTATTTTTCAGGACGGAAAAAAGGAAACCACTGATGAAAAGGAGTGGGAAGCGGTCAGCAGCATTATATCATCGGTGACGTGGTGTGATAATGAGGTAATGATATCGAATGAAAATAAAGGGCTGGCGAAATCGATAGCGTCTGGAGTCACCCATGTTTTTAAAACGTTCGATGCTGTGATCGTACTGGAAGATGACTGTGTACCACATCCGCAGTTCATGGAATATATGACAAAAGCGCTTACAAAGTATGAGGACTACAGTGAGGTGTATCATATCGGCGCTTCGTCAGAACCGGTGAATGCGATAGACAACGGAACGGACGCATATTTCCTGGGACGTATTAATTCCTGGGGATGGGGCACATGGAGAGACAGATGGGATAAGTTTTGCGTGGATTATACGATGCTCGGTAAGGTCAGGAAAAATGCAGAGCTGAATGACTGGTTCCACTTGTGGGGAGAAGATCTGGAACTGCACATAATAGGAAATATTTATGGAAAAACGGATACATGGGCGGCATTTTGGGCGCTTACCGTAATCATGAATAAAGGCTATTGCATGTCTCCTTATGAATCTTTGATTGACAATATTGGCCATGACGGCACAGGAGTTCATTGCGGCGTCGGAGACAGTCAATTGAAACTTCGCCCCCGGGATAAACTGTCAGATATCGTTTTGCCGGATCGGATTGAGATGGTAGAAGATTATGAAAAAACGTTTTCCAACTATTATCCATGGGTCAGTAAAGAGGTCAAAAACGGATACTATAAGGAGGTAACCCTGGATTTACTGGAACTGCAAAAAGACAAAAACAGTTTAGGAGGGTGGCTGAAAGACAGTGGAATTCATAACGTTATGATATGGGGGCGAGGCAGGCTGTGCGATTATTTAATCGAGGAGATTGGCAGTATGGTTTCAATCGATGCAATTGTAGAGACAGTGCCTGTTTCGAATACCTATAAAAACCTGCCGGTAATTGGCTGGCAGGAAATTCCGGACGACATTTTGCTGGTCATTTTGATTCCCGGATATGATATCGGCAGAATCACTAAAATGATTGGGGATAGAAAGCTGGGGGATAAGATAGTACCTGTTGACAGGCTGGTTAGAACTGTCAGTGAAAAAAATAAGTAAAGATGTGGGGAATATGAGGATGAAGAAGAAAAAAATACTTTTATACGGCGCAGGCAGGAGGGGGAGAAACACTGCAAGATTAATGATGGAAAAAGAAATTGAAGTAGCCGGATTTTTGGATTCTTATAAAGCAGCAGGGACGACAGTAGAAATTGAGGGAGAAAGAGGGGCAATAAAAAAACTTGAGATACTGTCTTTAGAACAGATTAAAGAGCACAGAGAAGAGTATTCAGTTATCATAACCATTGCGGATTATGATGAAATTGCGAAAACCGAAAAGGCTTTAGAAGGTTTTGAAATTGTCACCGCAGAGCAGGTCTTATATTCCAGAGTGAATGGCGAAGTACATAATAATAGAATGTATATTATAGATTATCATACGAATGAAATGGAAGAATGGTATGATGCGGCGGAAAATGCCCTTGAAATTTTCTGGGGCAGGGACAGTGAGTTTTTGCGTGTGTTTGAAAAATT
Source organism: uncultured Lachnospiraceae bacterium (assembly GCA_947577185.1). Lineage (GTDB taxonomy): Bacteria > Bacillota > Clostridia > Lachnospirales > Lachnospiraceae > UBA3282. The sequence continues at coordinate 103,363 of CANPUE010000005.1, forward strand.
AGATTTGGATAATGTGATAGAACTGGCATGTGGACATGGAAGACATGTGACAAAATATAAACAGAGTGCAAACGCAATTACACTCGTTGATGTCGTAGATAAGAATATATCTTATTGTAAGAAAAGGTTTGCCGGTGAAGCCGGAATCACGTTTTATACAAATAACGGTTATGATTTAAGTGAGCTGGCATCGGATACCTATACAGCATTGTTTACCTATGATTCAATGGTGCATTTTGAGATGATGGATATTTTCATGTATTTAGAGGAGACAGAAAGGGTATTGAAACCTGGCGGCAGGGCATTGTTCCATCATTCTAATAACACAGAGAATTATAAGATAACTTTCGCAACAGGAAGCTGCGGCAGAAATTATATGTCCAGCCAGTTGTTTGCTTATCTGGCAAACAGGGCAGGTTTGAAGGTGTTAGAACAAAATCTGATCTGCTGGAATGGATATAAGGATTTGGATTGCCTGACTTTGCTTGAGAAAAACGCCTGAATGCAAAAAACTTCTTTAACACCGTAAATGAAGGGAAAGGACACAGTAGATGAAGAGCGGCAGAGTTCTTAGCCTGTACTACCATAGAGTCAATGTTTTGGAGAACGATTACAATTTATTGAGTGTATCGCCTGTTAGATTTCGACAGCAGATGCTGTATTTAAAACAGCATTATCAGATCGTGCGCTTTGAAGAGGACTGGAATGCATTGGATTCGGATGCAGTTGCAATTACGTTTGACGACGGGTATCTTGATAATCTGCAATACGCGGTTCCGATTCTGGAAGAATTGGAGATACCTGCAACGATATTCGTCAGCACCGGAACGATGGAGCAGGATAGAGAACTGTGGTGGGATGAACTGGAATCTCTTCTGCTTGTCGGAGGCTCCTTTACACCCTTCTTTGCGTTGGAGGATGAGGAGTTTGGATGCAGATGGGATACGAGTACTTGGGAGTACCGGAAGAATTGTTATAAAGGCATCCATTATTTAATGAAAAACTTTATTACACCGGAAAAAAGAGAGTGTTGGATGCGGCAGCTTTGGGAATGGCGCGGGCAAAGAAGAAAGGCAAGAGAGTGCAATTTGACGCTTTCCATGGATGATTGCCGGATTTTGTCAAAATCAGCGATTGTGTCTGTCGGTGCTCACACGGTTTCACATCCGTCTCTCGCAAATCTGGACAGGCGGAATCAGGAAATAGAGATCAGGGCTTCCATAGAACGATTAGAACATATTTTGCAGAAAAAGATTACATTATTTTCCTATCCTTTTGGAGTTCCCAAAACAGATTTCAATGAGGAAACGGTACAAATCTGTCGGGAATGCGGAATTGTGAAAGCGGCGTCAACAGAATTTGCACTTTGGAATGCGAAGTCAGATCCGTATCGAATTCCGCGTAAAGTGGTAAGAGACTGGGGAGTCCGTGAGTTTGAAAGGAAAATGCAAGACTATTGGAAGGATTAGGTGAAGGATGAGACAGAGAGTTCTGGTGTTTGGGAAAGGAAGCTTATTTCAGGCAAAGGAAGAATATATAAGGAACACGTTTGAGATTGTGGGATTTTTGGATAATGGTGTTTCCGATCACACATTAGAGGAGACGCAGACGGATGTCCCGGTTTATCATCCGTCAGATACCGGCCGCTATCTCAGACCGGATGTCATGATCATCTTGATGTCTTATCAATATTTTGCCATGTGGGAGCAGCTGCGGAATCTTGGTGTTGACGGAAGCAAAATACTGTTTGGATTATCATTTCCGCCTTTTTCAGAACGTGACGAGGTCTTATTTGGAGAAGGGAGGCATCTGACTGCGCAGGCGCAGGGAATTATTTACCATTTTGATCCGGTGCATGAGTGCATCCTTGACAACCATGGACATCTGCAGGAAATAGCAGCGGAATTGTTGAGAAAAAAGTACAGAAAGAAATTTCCTTTGATACAGGCGATCGTGGAAATGGATACGAAGCCTGCAAGCAGAGGATTTGGTATGGAACGCGGCGGAGCGGTTGACAGATATTATATCGAAAACTTTTTGGAAGAAAATAAAGAATTAATCTATGGCGTATGCCTTGAAATAGCTGAAAACACATATACTTTGAAATATGGAGAAGACAAGGTGACAGATGCCTGCATACTCCATTTAGAAGGCTGGGGTAAGAATTCCATAAAGGGGAACCTTGAAACCGGCGAAGGAATAGAAGAAGGCAGATTTGATTGTGCGATCATCACGCAGACGCTCATGTTTATTTATGATTTGAAAAGCGCAGCGCAAAATATCTATAAAATGTTGAAACCAGGTGGAAGCGCGCTGATTACGGTGTCCGGAATTTCGCAGATTTCACGATATGATGCGGATTTATGGGGAAGTTATTATAGTTTTCATGAAGCGGCTGTACAGGCTTTGTTTGCGCCTTTGTTTGGAAAAGAAAATGTGAAAGTTTGCACATACGGAAATGTCAAAACTGCGGTGGCGCTGCTCTATGGATTATGCAGGGAAGATTTAAAAGAAGAAGATTATAGAGCTGTCGATCAGGACTATCCTGTCATTATTGGGGCAATTCTGAAAAAGAACCATGTAACAGAGAACGCCTGAAAGCAAAGGAGTATGGTTAATGGAGTATATTGGAGATATTTTATACGATGAGGCATTGCTGCAGGAAGGCAAGCGCTTTGTTATTTTCGGGGCAGGGGTATACGGACAGAAAGTGCTTCAATATCTGGAACAGAACGGATTCAGGAACAATGTAATATGTTTCTGCGATTCCAATCATACAAAGAAGGAGCAGGAAATAGAAGGTATTTTAGTGCGTCAGACGAAAGAGGCGTTCCGCCTGTATCCGGATGCGGAATACCTGATCAGCGGAAACTATATGAAAGAGATGTATCAATGTCTGAAGGAAGCGTCCATTGGAAAGATACATTTTTTATGGTTGTAGACTACCATTACTTTTATGCGAAGGAAAGCATTATGAAGCAAGTGATTATTTCATTGACAACCTATCCGGCCAGAATAATGGGGATTACAAAAGTGCTGGACAGTATGAAGCAACAGACCCGCAAGGCGGATAAAATAGTACTTTACCTTTCTGAAAGACAGTTTGAAGGAAAAAAAATACCGGTTGATTTATCTGCATATTTTGAATATGGACTTGAGATACACTGGTGTCCGGATGATATGAAATCACATAAAAAATATCTCTACGCGCTTAAAGAATATGCGGATGACTATGTGATTACGATCGATGATGATTTTTACTATCACGAACGGATGATAGCAGAATTTCTTGAAAGTGTAGAAAAATATCCACATTGTGTGCTGGCAAGAAGGGTACACCTTATTACGGCTGATCAGGAGGGGCATATAGCCCGATATGAGGACTGGTGGGGGGAGTGTGTCAGATTTATCGGCGTTCCGCGTATGGATCTGTTTGCAGTGGGATGCGGTGGCATTCTTTATCCGCCGCATATATTTAATGAGGAAATATTTCATGTTGAGAATATTAAGAGATACTGTATGTTTGCCGATGATGTCTGGTTGAAAGTCATGGAAACGATTAACAGCGTTCCGGTTGTTCATATCGATACAGAGTACCGTGATATATGTGATACGGAATATGCACAGGACGGGCTATACCAGAATCATAATGAAAAGGGAGGAAATGACAGGCAGCTGCGGGAAACAATGCTGCAGTACGACCATTTTCAGGGAATGAGGGAATCGTTAACCGAGAGAATATTTTCCGGGGGATGTGTTTATGCGTGCGAAGTGGAGAAGGGGATGCGGGAAGATTTGACGCATCTGGTTGATGGATGGGTGCGGAAGACAGATGCGTATGAACAGATTGTGATCTATGGCGCCGGATATATGGCCAATCGCGTTTATCTATTATTAAAACAGTATCAGAAAGAACATAAAGTCAGGGCATTTGTGGTGAAAGAGACAGCAGAAAATCCCAAAAGCCTAAATGGAATAGACGTAATACAGTACCAGAGAGCGGATTATAGGGATACGGCATGTGTGACTGCGCTCCTGAAAGAAAAGACACAATTTGAGATTGTGAAACAGTTACGGTCTTTGGGACTGGCAGAGGAGCAGATATATACGTTGAACGACAAATTACGATATGTATTGAACAGGATGAAATTAAGATAAAGAAGAAAGCAGACGCGTGAACAGAATAGAATGGAAACAGGTGGGAAGACAGTAAATGACCTTTATAAAGTGGGCGATAAACAATAAATTACATAAATATGACGATGAAGCCGTGCAGAGTCAGACCTGGGAGCTGTTTGCGGATAAAGCACATGGGAAAAAAGTTTTTCTTTTTGGCACAGGCGCCGGGATGGAATACTTCTTCCGCAATTGCTGCCGGCATATGGAAATTGCTGGCGTAATAGATAATGAAAAGAGCAGACAGGGACAGAAATTAGGCTGGTACAGCGCCGAGGTATGGCGGACGGAATACGAAGATATTGTAATAAGCGGTCCTGATATATTAGAACAATATGATAAGCAGGATATTGTGGTACTGGTGACTTCTGTCAGTTATTATGGCGGGATACTTGAGCAGCTAAAACAAATGGAAGTGGAGAATTGTTTTGTCCTGTTGATAATGGAAGCGGATAAAAGGGCGAAAGATAATAATTTTGTGGAAGAGGATTTCCCGGCATATAAGGAACGGTTTGTGCAATGGTGCTGTGAACAGGGAATAGAGCCTCATAAAATTGTGATGCAGATTGGAGAATATGGCGGCCATGCCAGACAGATCACAAAGCAGTTATTGAAAATGACAGAAGATTTGGATCTTGTATGGATCGTGAACAGTCTGAATGCAGAAGCTCCTGCCGGAGTCAGGCTGGTGTATGAGAATAACTGGAAACGTTATATCTATGAAATGGAAACGGCAAAGATATGGCTGTTTGATATTATGGTTCCTGATTTCATTCAAAAAAGAGAAACGCAGATATATATCCAGGCAAAGCACTGGTCCAGTATTACGTTAAAGAAATTCTATCTGGACGATAAATCAACCTGCACATCCCATAAAGCAGAACTGCAGATGAGAAATGACGGAAAAAGGATGGACTATCTGCTCTCCGGCAGTGAAATGGATGAAGCTTCCTGCAGAAGCGGATTTGCATTTGAAGGGGAGGCGGTAAGGGTAGGATCTGCAAGATCGGATGTCCTTTTTGATGCGGAAGCAAAAGAAAAAGTATTTGCAGAACTTGGGTTAGACAAAGAGGTTCACACGGTTTTGTATGCTCCGACATTCAGAAAAGAGGATGTGAACAGAGGAAGCTCCGAATCCGTATACCTGGATGCGGAAGGACTGTTAAGGGCATTAGCGGATAAAACAGGCGGAGAGTGGCGTCTGCTTCTACGGCTTCACCCGCATCTGGCATCTGTCCGGAATGAATTATGGGAAAGGCAGGAAATTATAAATGTGAGCGCTCATCCTGACTGTGATGAGCTTGTGGCTGCCTGTGATGTGATGGTTACGGATTATTCCAGCATTATGTTTGAAGGCGCATTTATTAAAAAACCGGTTTTTCTCTATGCACCCGACTGGCAGGAATATATCGGAGGAGAAAGGGAGTTTTTGCTTGATTATAATACACTGCCATTTCCTGTTTCAAAGACGAATGAAGAGCTGGCAATCTGCGTTGAAACCTTTGATCAGCGGAAATATCAGGAAGCTGTAACTGCTTTTTTGGATCATTATGGTGTTTGTGAGGATGGGAATGCAGGTAAGCGCGCCGCTGCATTTATCTCAAGTCTGATACGGAGGAATCAGTAATGTTTCAATATTTCATATCATTAGGATGTAATTGTAAAGTTGCATCTTCTCTTGGCAAATATGGCCTTCGTTCTGCGGCCGGGCCTTTTGACTGGTGCATATCCTATTCTTTGAAAGGAATTATGGAAGTAATAGAGAATGAATTTGCGGATTTTATGGATGCTGAATATATAAGAAGGGATCCTCGGGATGTTCTTGCATTTATTAACAGCAAATATGATATTAATTTTCCGCATGATATCAAATACGATTTAAAAAGCGAATTTCATGAGATCGCAGAAAAATATCAGAACAGAATAGAAAAGTTTGAACAAATGATCTGCCGGCCGACCTGCTTCGTAAGAACCGTTTTAAATGAAGACGAGGTGCAATATATTAATACCAATCATGAGAATATCGTTAAAATACTGAAAAAGTATAATAAAGAAAATGATATTCTGTACATTTGTCCGGAGCCGGCATGGAATCTTGAGGTATCGTCTCCCTTTTTCTGCAATCGAAAATATTGGAAGGCAGAACTGCGTGATGCAATGGACAAACCGGCGGAACTGATTGAATACTGCATAGGAAAATATGATAAGAAAAATATGGAGGCGAATACGCTTCATGATATGAAAAGAGAGAATAAAAGGCTCTATCTGACGGAAAAAAGATATAATCTGCTGAATAAAATAACGCTTATCAAAGAAGATATCATATTACCTGATGAAATCATATTATATGCATTAGGAAACGTAGGGCGGGCGTTTTATGAAAAGGTTAAAGGAATGTGTAACATAAAGTGTATTATTAACCGCAGCGCTGATCGGAATGAATATGACGGAGTACCTGTACATACGCCGGAAATTTTGGCGGAAATTGAAGGAAATCCGATCATCATTGTAACGGCGACCTATGATTTTGAGAACATAAAGAAGCTGATTGATTTTTATGCGGGAGAGAAACGTTATGAAATAAAGTCTTTGGAAGAGTATTTACCGGAACCGGATGTATCCAGACCGAAGGGCAGCAGATGAGAGTCAGGGATTAACGCATTCAGAGATTATGCGATTAGCGGAAAGGAGAATATGGAATGCCTAAAATTTCAGTTCTGGTTCCGGTATGTAATGTGGAAAGATACCTGGAACAGTGCATGGAAAGCCTGATCAGGCAGACCTTTGGAGATATGGAAATCATCTGTGTCGATGACGGATCCACAGACGGGAGCGGGACAATACTTGACCGGTATGCCGCCATGGATCCGCGGATTCAGGTGATTCATAAGGCAAACACAGGATACGGCAACAGCATGAACGTGGCGTTGAACCGTGCGCAGGGAGCCTATATCGCGATTTTGGAAAGTGATGATTTTGCGGAACCGGACATGCTGCAGACACTATATGAAGCGGCGGCTGCACAGGATGCAGATGTGGTGAAAGGAACGTTTTATAATTACCAGGACGGACAGGATACGGTTTCGAGCCGATTGGATCATTTTCCTAAAAATACGCTGATGAACATTCATGCATGCCCGACGCTTTTCAATCTGGCGGATACAATCTGGTCCTGTCTGTACAGAACTTCTTTTTTGCGGAAGCATAATATTTGTTTTCACGAGACACCGGGAGCTTCTTACCAGGACATATCCTTTGCGCTGCAAGTGTGGATGCATGCGCAGAGCGTTTATTTGATTGAAAATGCTGTTATACATTATCGAAGGGATAATCCGCTGTCATCTATGAACAATCCGACGAAGGTATTTTGTGTTTTTGATGAGTACAGCTGGGCAGAGAAACGGTTTCAGGATTCTTTGGCGGAGGATGCTTTATTATATCATTATTTTGAGGCCGCAAAATATCAGGATTATTTGAATCATTATTATCGTGTAGGGATACAGTATCAGTATGCATTGCTGTGCAGGTTAGAGGCAGAGCTTCAAAAAGACAGGGAGAGCGGACGGATGCTGAAAGAGGCTTTTGAAGCGTCAGTCTGGGAAATGCTTACCAGGGTATCGCACGACAGGAATCTTTTTTTTCAGGATACTGCCAGAAAAACAGAAGATGCGAGGCTGCGGCAATGCAAGTTTCAAAATGAGACTGTTTATATGACTGCTTTTTTCGAGAGTCTCAAAGCGTATCCGCAGGTTGTGATATACGGAGCCGGAAAAGTTGGACGGCTTCTGGCTGAGGCGATCGAGAGAAGAGGCGGCAGGGTAGACGGATTTGCCGTATCCGATATGTCTGCACAGCAGTCTGTGTGTATGGGGATACCGGTGCGGGAGGTTGAGGCGTATCTGGAGCAGAAAATCCACTGTGCCATCGTGATTGCCGTAGCGGAACGGAGTCAGTATGAAATATACGGAAAGCTGCGCAGTTGTGGATTTAGCAATGTGTTTCGGGTTGATGCCGCTGCAGCAGCAGGATTTGCCAAAGAGAATGCGGAATGATTATGACGAAAAGGAGCGTTGAAGATGAGTGATATCAGTATTGGCAGTCAGATAGACAGTATGTTGATCAATCCGGAGATCTATCGATATAATCTGGAATTATACCGCTATTATTTTGCCATTAATTTGATCAAAGACGTGTTGGAAAACCTTGCAGACGGAAAAAAAGCGGCTGTCTGCGGCGGGTATGCATTAAGCCATGCGTGGGAAAAAATATCGCCTGCGTTAAAGGAGAAAGTGCAATACATTATAGAGGAAGAGGGCATGGCAGACAGAGATCCATATGCCTTACAAAGACCTTATATTCAGCCGGATGAGATTACCAGCCATGGTATCGATACAGTTATATTGGCGGCATATAAGAACAGACAGCGTATCAAAGATTCTGTTCAGGATTCTGGAATAAAAATAATAGACATATATGATGTTATGAATCATGAAAAAATCAATACAGGAGAAGATTTTTATACCGGTGTTCATTATTCGTATTCGTATCTTGTCAGGGATTTGTTCACACTGAAAGACTGTAATGAAAAACTTCGTGTGATTGTACTGAAGAAAATGATTGGAGAGTATTTCCATATCAGAGATTTTGAGAGTGCATTTCAGGCAATACAACGATTAAGCAGGATTCCCGACAGCGGATATCTGTTTTATCAGGAGCTGGAGCAGAAAATACAGGACAGTCTCTCCCTGCTGCGGGAAAAAATATCAACAAAGCAGCATATTCTGGTGAACTGGCTGGATGCGGTGCCTCCTTACGCGGCAGAGTATATGCCTTATGTAAAATCTAAAATGCAGGAAGGTCTTTGCTTTGAAAACGCGTATACGGTTGTTAAGCATACCAAACCGACGATGAAAACAATCTTTACCGGGGAAACTTATATTGAGAATAAATTGTTTTTGACCAGAATGGATGATCTGGAAAAGAGCCATTTATATGTGAATTTGGAGAAGAGTGGTTATCGCTTTAAATATTTTGGCGGATATATGAAATACGGAATATTTCAAAATGGACGGACAATACCATATATCAATTCTACAAGTCATTTTCTTCTGTCATGTATGCCGCTGCAATGGGCAGCAGTGAAGGAAATGGAGGAATGCAGGGAGAAAAGTTTCCTGTTGATTCATAATCTGGTGGAGGGCCATGAGTTCCTTAATGGCGATATAGATCTGCTGGAAGAAGAGAAGATAGAAGATCCTAAGGAAAGAAGAACAGCTCATAAAAATATTAGTTACAGTTATCTGGACAGGCAGTTGAAATTTTATATGCCGTTATATAAGGGGCTGGAATATCAGATTATAATGAGCGATCATGGCGTGAATGATAAAACAGTACCGGATGACTGGAGCGAATTTACCCATGTTGTTCTGCTTATTACAGGAGAGGATATCAACGCTGAAAAAGTACAAAATATGACAAGCCTGGTTTCCTTTCCGACCATTATAGACTGTTTGCTGGAAAAGCGGGGAAATGAAATACCACAGGCAGTTTCAAGAGATTATGTTTTAGTGCAGACAGAGGACATGTATAACATGCATGCTATGGAATCTATTTATGGGGATATACATTGTTTTGAAGATTCTTATATGCAAAGAAGGGGTGTAATCACATTAAGAGATTCTTTTTATATTAAGGCAACGGGAGAAGAATTTTATTTTCTCAAAGATGACACAGAAAACAAGATCAATCGCCCGGAATATCAAAAAAGAATAGAGGAACTGAGAATATTAGCGGGAAATCAGTTCATTGATATTAAAAAACACGAAAAATATTATGGATCCCAAAGAATGTATGATCTGCTTGGGTATACAGTTGCAGAGGATATAGAACTTTTGTAAACGGGCATAAGACAAAAAAGAACGTAAGCGGGATATAGGGAGGCGGCTATGGTAAAAGAAGGAATTTTATACTGGATAACAGGACTGTCCGGGGCAGGAAAGACAACGATTGGAAACAGATTGTTTTATGAACTGCGAAAGGAAAGCCCAAATGTGATTATCCTGGATGGTGATATCTTAAAAAATATAGTGAGCGACAATCTGGGTTATTCCGACGCAGACAGAAGAAAAAGGGCCATGAAGTATGCTTTGCTATGCAGGACATTGACGAACCAGGGATTGATCGTAATCTGCTGTACAATTGCAATGTATGATGAAGTGCGGGAATACAACAGACAGAATAACAAAGGCTATATCGAGGTTTTTCTTGATGTGCCGGTCGATGTATTGCAGCAAAGGGATCAAAAAGGGATGTACTCACAGTTTAAAGACGGGAAAGTACAAAATCTTGCAGGGTTTGATGTTCAGGTAGAGTATCCGAAACATCCCGATTTGGTGCTGAAAAATGACGGAACCCTTACCATCAGGGAATGCGTCGACGAAATACTAAAGTTGAGCGTCAAATATTCCAGCGATTTTGACAGGGATATTCAGTATTGGAATACATATTACACGAATAAGCAGGCGATAGATACCCCGTCGCGTTTTGCTGAATTTATTGGCTCCCGGCTGAAAAAAGGGAAAAATTTGTTGGAACTTGGCTGTGGTAATGGGCGTGACAGTATGTATTTTGCGCATATGGGACTCAATGTGACAGGTATAGATGCATCAGATGCAACGATAGCGGATTTAATCGAGAAATGTGATACTGGAAACTGCTATTTTATATGTGATGATTTTGTGTGTTCTCCTGCACTGTTTGCCGGACAGTTTGACTATTGCTATAGTAGATTTTCAATTCATGCAATTAATGAAAAACAGGAGATAGAAGTGCTGCACAATGTTTATGGGGCACTCAAACAGGGGGGAGAATTTTTTATTGAAACAAGGAGTATAAATGACGATTTATACGGACAGGGTAAACAGGCTGGAAAAAACGCATACATATATGATGGTCATTATAGAAGATTTATTATAAAAAGCGAGCTGGAAGAAAACGCAAGACAGGCGGGATTTCACATTGTATATTCTGAAGAAAAAAAAGACTTCGCACCATATGGAGACAGCAACCCGCCAATTATCAGGATGATTTTGAGTAAGGAATAAGGGAGAAATTTAGTGATAAGATTTTGCGATAAAAAACAACCGGAAAGTAAAGAACTCAATCTTATTATTATAGCAGAAAAGCAGTATATGAATGAAAGCCTCTGGAAGAACGGCAGGGCGTACTTTAGACCGGATCATATAGAAAGAACGATCACGTTACCGCTCTTGCCCCTTGTAGATGACGACGGGAAGATACTCTGTTATGGCTGGCAGGACGATGAGGCAGACCGGGAACTGCGCATGTTAAAAGAGCTGGGAAGCAATAAGGAGGCGTTACAGTTTCGTGATGTTTTTCCGGATGTAAAAGAGGTTCTTGTGAATGGATGCAATGAACTTGCCTGTTATTTTGTAAAGTATTTGGAGAACCAGCAAATTAAAGTATCCGTAACCGGTAAGTACTGGGAGTATTTTGGATACAAAAGTGTTGAGGAGACTGATTATGACGATGAAAAAATGATGATCCATGCAGAGCGGGTTTTGGAGAGAACAGGAAGCCTGTACCAGCGGGTTATCAGAAGCGCCTCAGCCGAGTTTGAGTGCATTGACCTGATCTATGAGGAGAACGTAAAAAACGGGAAGATAAAAAACCGGGAAGGGGGGGGCTATTGGCTGTTTGAGAAGCTGAAGGGAAAAGATGTATTTCTGGATGGAATCAGTGACGAAGAACAGGATGCGTATGATCTGCTCTATCGGCATGGTGTGGATATTGCCGGTTTTATATTCGGCGGAGAAGGCTGGAAGGGAGCAAAGTCATTTTTAGGGAAACAGATTGTCAGTGTCAGTCAGGTTATGAAATGCAAAGATAATGCAGTTGTAATCAACTGTAAGGACAGAAATAGCGCATTGGGGACAGAATCCGAAGAATATTATCATTATTATTGCGGATATGAAAGAAACGAACAGTATTTTATGCTCAAAGATTATTTTGAGATCCCCTGCAGTAATCTGATTCACATTTTAAAAGGTAAAACAGTGTTTCTTGCCGGCGAAGAAAGATTTTGCAAAATACTGGCGGATTATTTAGAGGAAACAGAGCAGGGTGACATTAAGGTGCAAAGCGGCGATCTGCCAATGTGCAGGGAAATGAAGGAGACTGACATTTTCTGTGCGGTGTATCCAGTTGACATTTCAGGCGCTTACAGTAAAAAGACAGAAAAATTCTGGGATGAGGTACTAAGTATCGGAACGGTGCGGTTTACACGATATTTTTCAGATTCCAGGGTATTTGTGGAGATTGATCGGTGCCGAAGCAAAAATACGCAAAAATATGTGATACCGGGACTGAGGCCAAAGGGAATTCTTTTGGGCGCGGTTCCCGGATATTGCGGTTGTGTGTTTTTTAAAGGAATTATGGACGGACATCCCAATATTATAGCGCCTCCATACAATTTTTGGGGAGACAATTTGTTTCTTTATTGTATTCGGCTGGCGGAGGAAAAACCGCAAAATATCGTGAATGTTTTAAAGCATATATTAGAGGAAGAATATGATCCGGATCGAATTGCGGCTATGTTTCCCGAATGGGATCTTTTTAAACGCGGGGCTGAGAAATGGCTTTTGAACAAAGAGAGCGTTACCTCACAGGAATTATTCATAGTTTTTTGTGCATCCTATACGGAAATGATGACCGGGGAAATGCTTACAGATCTTTCTTCAAAAGTGGTGTATTGGGAACCACATGGCTTTTTCAGACACAAGTTTCGTTTTCTGGAGAAATGGCTGGGGAGTGCGGAGATAAACGGTCAGACAATGATTATACGCAGGGATAATATGACGTTTGGCGCCGCGGCTTACAATGGACTTTTGCACAGAGGAAAAGAGTTTGCCGGTCTTGAGGTATTGTCAATATTATCTCAGGAGTACTGGATCAACGCCTCCCAGGAGGAGACTCTGAGCTGTCATTGGCAGAAATTGATACTGCGTTTTGAGGACGTTAAGCTTCATCCTAAAGAGGAGTTATTAAAAGTCTGTGACAGGATGGACATCCCATGGTCGGATACCATGCAGTATACGACTTCTTATGGAAAATCAGATGCCTATGCGGGAAGAAGCCGTGATTTTACATTGAAACCTGTTTTTGACAGACGAGAGAACGTTTTTTCTGCGTTTGATCAATTCAGAGTGGCAGTAATCAGTGCTCCCTATCAGAAAAAATACGGCTATTCTTATGTGGACTGCATGAAATTTTCACGAAGCAGATTGTGGGAAATGTTTCTGGATGAATTTCGCTTTCAGCAGGACATGCAGTTTGAGACACAGCAAAGCAGAGCGGCGTATGATATAAAAGGATATGCATCGCTCAGGAGTCAGTTGTGGACAGCAAGAAAACATGCCGTTTTAGACGATATCAAACCGGAGTTTGAATCTGTAAAGATAGACAGGCAAGAAATAAAGGGTAAGCAAAAAACTGTTAAAATGCCGGTCAGGACAGCGGCAGAAAAAAAGGAAGATCTGATAGAGCAGGTCAGGAGACAAAAGAAACTGGTTTTGTACGGTATTGGAAGAGACTGCGGCGGTTTATTGCAATATTTGAATGAAGCGGAACAGGACAGGCTTTTGTTCTGCGATAAGAAAGCGGAACAGGGTACATGTACATATCGGGGAAAAAAAGTACTTTCCCCCCGTGAACTCTGTGAAGATTATAAAGACTATGGGATATTGATCACTTCGAGTATGTTCAGTACTTCAATTCGATGGGAACTGGAAGATATGGGCATTTGTCCGGACAGGATCATCTGTAATACAGTCTGTCTTTGGCGGTAGGAAGGTACTTGAGCAATTGAGAAGAGATTCCCGGAGATGAAAATGAGCATGGAAAAGGAAGAAAAAATGGAAGCTGTGAAAAAAGCAGATAAGACAGATGGGCTGATACGGGAAATCCGTAAAGGACTATTACGCTGGTATGACTTCAAACAAGACGCCAGGGCACTGTATGTAGGAGAGGGACACGATCCATTGGCAGAGGAACTGACAGGACGGGGACTGCAGGTTGTCTGTGTGCCATTTGCAGAAACTTATGTCCGGGAATGGGCAGAGAAAAATCAGGATTCTTTTGACTATCTGGTTTCCATTGCAGATTTGGAACGCAGCGAGGAACCTGTACATATTCTCACCTGTTGGAAAAGCCTGCTCAAGAAGGATGGGCATATGTTGCTCGGCATGAATAACCGTTTGGGAATCCGATATTTTTGCGGTGACAGAGATCCCTATACAGGGCGGAACATGGATGGCATAGAGAATTACAGAAAGGCTTATGTGACAAAAGCGGATCCTTTCAGGGGACGTATGTATGATAGAGAAGCCCTGAGAACTATGGTAGCAGAGTCGGGAATCAGAACTTTTCAGTTTTACTCAGTTTTATCAGACTTACAAAATCCGATGCTGATTTATGGAGAGAATTACCTGCCCAATGAGGACCTGGCCAATCGTGTTTTTCCGACTTATAATCACCCGGATACAGTATTCCTTGAGGAAGAGGCTTTATATGATGAACTGAAGCAAAATGGCATGTTTCATCAGATGGCAAATGCCTATCTGATTGAATGTTCTATGGATGACCAGTTATCTGATGTGAATCACGTAACTGCTTCCGTGGAGCGGGGAAGGGAAGATGCGCTTTTGACTGTGATCCATCAGTCGGGAATCGTAGAGAAGCGGGCAGTTTATCCTGAAGGAGAAAAAAGAATTTATGAGCTTGATGAGCATGGGAAAGACTTGCAGGCGCATGGTTTGAAGGTTGTAGAGGCGGAAGTTGTTGATGGGGTATACAGGATGCCTTATATGAACGCCGAGTCGGGGCAGTTGTATTTAAAAAGGCTCTTCTTTTCAGATCAGGATAAATTTTTTGCAGAAATGGATCATTTTCGGGATTTGATTTTGCAGTCCTCGGATATTGAAAAAGCAGATGAGGGAGATGGAGAGGGCGCTATATTGCGTAAGGGGTATTTTGACTTAGTACCACTTAACAGTTTCCATCAGGACGGGGAATTTATATTTTATGATCAGGAGTTTTGTCTGGAACATTATCCGGCCAATGTTCTTATCCTTAGAATGATTTCCAGTTTCTATCATGGAAATATTGAACTGCAAAAAGCAATTCCGATTCAAAATCTCTATATCAGGTATGGATTGCCGGAAAAGCCACTTCGCTGGTACCAGATGGAATGGGATTTTCTGGGAAAACTCCTTAACAGTATGGATTTGCGGCCGTACTATGAGAAATGCAGGCGAAATGCGGAAGTCGTCAATACGAACCGTCAACGTATGAATTATTCTCTGACAGAATATCAGAGAATCTTTGACGATATATTTAAGGGACTGGGAGCGAGAAAATTAATCTTATTCGGTTCAGGGGCATTTGCCAGACAGTTTCTGCAGATGTATGGCAGACAATATCCGGTTTATGCAATTCTGGATAACAGAAACGATATGTGGGGGCGTGAGTTGGAAGGCATTCCGATCAAATCTCCGGATATATTACGGAAGATGGATTCGGACGAATATAAGATATTAATCTGTATCAAAAATTATATGGCGGTCATGAAGCAGCTGATCGATATGGAGATCAAAAATTTCAGTATCTATGACCCGGCAAAATCTTATGCACAGAAACAAAACATTGTCGTGTCTCATACAGGTGAAACCGAGAATTCGACGCCGTCTAAAAAGTACCAGACCGGTTATGTAGCGGGTGTTTTTGACATGTTTCATGCGGGACATTTGAATCTGCTGCGCAGAGCGAAAGCACAGTGTGAGTATCTGATTGTAGGAGTCATGCCGGATGAAATGGTATTTAACAGGAAAAAAAGGTATCCGATCATTTCTGCGGAAGACCGAGCCGAGATTGTGGGCGCATGCCGGTATGTTGATCAGGCGGAAATACTGCCTTTGGCATATACAGGCATACGGGACGCTTATAAAATGTTTCAATTCGATTGTCAGTTTTCAGGATCAGACCATAATGATCATCCGTATTGGATTGCAGATAAGGAATACCTGGAAAAGCAGGGAGCGGATCTGGTATTTTTTCCGTATACGGAGAGGGTGAGTTCGACGATGTTAAGAGAAACGCTTGCGAGGGGAAATGAAAATGAAACAGAAAAATGAGAGGCGGAAGGCAGAAGAAAGGCCGTTGGTTTCTGTGGTCGTTCCGGTATATAACGTGGCAGCATATCTGGAAGACTGTTTGGATAGTATTGTTGGTCAGGTTTATGAAAATTTAGAGATTATTCTGGTAGATGATGGTTCTAAAGATCAGTCCGGGCAAATATGTGATATTTATGCAGAGAAGGACTCCAGAATCAGGGTAGTCCATCAGCAGAATCAGGGTGTGGTCATTGCCAGGAAAAATGGGATTTTGCACGCAGCCGGGACATATATTTGTTTTATTGATGCAGATGATAGAATCGATAACAGAATGGTAGAATTTTTTGTGAAAGAAATCGGAAGCTGTGACATAATTACGTCAGCATGCTTTCATGAGAAAAATTCCGGAGAATATGTGATATACAAAGATGCCATGCCGGAGGGTATTTATGAGGCCGGAAGCAGCATGGATTATCTGCTGGACAATTTGATTATGTATCAGAATCGTTTAGATATGGGGATACAGCCGTATCTTTGTCTCAAAATGTTTAAATCAGAAATTGTGAAGGAAGCTGTCAAAGATGTTGATGAATCCATTGCTTATTCGGAGGACAGGGATCTTCTGTTTCGCTGTATTCTGGCATCCGATCGTATCCGTATCACACATGAAAGCTTTTATTATTATCGTTATCGGCCGGATTCCGTAATGCGCAAAGTCAATAAAAACTTTCTTCATGATTTGAATCGTTTGTATTTGTCACTAGAAAGGGCATTTGAGCAGCATGCGAGAAAGGAAAGCCTGAAGCATCAGATGCAGTTATTTATCACTTCGCGGTTGTATGATACGGCCCGGTTTATGGGATTTTCAGCAGATACGAAACTTGGCGGGTATGTATTACCCTTTTCGGAACTGGAGCATGGCAGTAAAGTAGTTTTGTATGGTGCGGGAAGTGTGGGACAGGCATATTATCGTCAGATATACAGGCAGAATATTCTGGAAATGGTTGTTTGGGTTGACAGGGAATGGAAAAAGTATGCAAAGGATTTTTATCCGGTTCAGCCGCCTGAAGTTTTGGGGGAATATGAGTATACATACTTAATCATAGCCGTCAGGAAAGAAGATTTGGCGGACAGGATACGAAAGGAACTGATCACACAGGGGATACCGCAGGAAAAAATATTGTGGAGGGTGCCGGCTATATTATAGGCGGGGCATCATAAAACAGGGAGCAGACGGAGGAATAAGTTTTGAATTTAATTTGTGCACAGCAGGGAATCGTTTCTTTGATGCATCCTGAGCAAGGAATCCGTGACTTGAAACAGGTGGGTTTTCAGGACATTTTATTGGACTTGTCGGCATGTATTCCACCGACAGAATTAGAGCACTATGTAATGAACAGTCAATCGTCTGATTTGGGAATGAATTTTGACACAGAAGAGCGAAGCTTACTGGACAGACAGAAAAGACGCAGACTGCTGCTTAAATATCCTGAGGATTTATATGCTTTTTTAGAACCCGTATTAGGCCGGTACGATAGAGCAGGAATAAAAACATCCATAGCGCGTGCGCCATACCTGCAGGGAACTGCGAAGAAGGACAGTACGCGACAGTTCATGGGACAGTTTGTATCAAAGTGTATTACCGCCTGCAGTCAGGCCGGGTGCTCAGGTGTGGTGGTCCGGCCTTTGGATCCCGGAACAGCGGATTGTGATATCTGGGAAGTTAACCGCCAATATTATTTGCATCTTGCAGAGGCGGCAAAAGGAACAGATATGCTTATTTTATTGGAAAATCTAAGTAGAGACAGGAACGGACATCTGGTAAGAGGGATTTGTTCGGACTCTGGACAGGCGGCATCCTGGGTGGATGAGCTGAACAGGGAAGCAGGTGAGGAACGCTTTGGTTTCTGCATGGATGTAGGAACCTGTAATGTCTGCGGCCAGAGCATGTATGATTTTATTCTCGCACTTGGAAGCAGACTGAAGGCTGTTGTTTTGCGTGATTGCGATGGAATCAGAGAAAATGCTTTATTGCCCTTTACCTGTGTGGACAGCGGACATGCACAGACAGATTGGCTGAATTTGATCAGAGGACTGCGGTCGGTTCATTTTGACGGTTCCGTCATTTTGAATTTTGTAGATACCCTGGAAGGGTTTTCCCCCATTCTTCGTCCGGAACTTCTTGGGCTTGCTAAAGCGGTGGGAAATTATTTTATATGGCAGACAGAACTTGAACGACTTATGCAGAAATATTCGTCAATCGTCCTATTTGGTGCAGGTAATATGTGCCGGAACTATATGATGTGCTACGGAAACAAATATCCGCCTATATTTACCTGTGATAATAATCCTGCACGCTGGGGAACGGAGTTTTGCGGACTGACTGTAAAAAATCCTGAAAGTTTAAAATCGCTTCCGGAAGACTGCGTAATTTTTATCTGCAACATTTTTTATCGGGAGATCGAGACACAGATAAAGGATATGGGGATCAGCAATCCGATAGAATTTTTTAATGATGAGTATTTGCCTGCTTTCCCGTTTGAAACAATGGAACGGGATTAAAACAGTGAGCTGATTAGACAGACATGAGGGGGAGAGAAAAAATGCTTCAGATAGGTGTACAAACCCAAAATGTGATAAGTGATCTACAACCGGATACAGGCTTTCAACTGCTTGCGCAAACAGGTTTTACCTGTGCAGATTTTTCTCTGAACAGTTATTTGAGCAATAGCAGTATCTATCGTTCAGATATAAGTCATTTTTTTGACAGGACAGGACAGGAACTGGAAACTTTTTTTAAGCCGCATAAACTTGGTGCGGAGACTGCCGGCATTACGATCAGTCAGATGCACATGCCCTATCCTTTATATGTATCCAAAGGCAGTAGTGAATTAAATGATTATCTGATTCACGAGGTGGCGCCTAAAAGCATGGTTGTATGTGATTTTTTGGGATGCCCGTATATTGTGGTTCACGGATTTAAATTGGCCCGCTTTTTGGGAACAGAGGAAAGCGAGTGGGCACAAACGGAAAAATTTATTGACTCTATAGCACCGATGGCAAAGGAAATGGGGATCACGGTATGTATCGAGAATCTGTATGAGCGCTTTGGCAGGCATATTATCGAAGGACCGTGCTGTGATGCCAAAAAGGCGGCTGACCGCATTGACAGGATGAATGAAAAATATGGAGCCGAAGTCTTAGGATTTTGTTTTGACACAGGGCATGCAAACCTGGTCGGGATAGATTTTGAGGATTTTATCGTGACGCTTGGAAGCAGATTAAAGGTGCTGCACATTCATGATAATGATGGCATAGGAGACTTACATCAGATTCCGTTTACGTTTACGAGAAACCGCGAGAATACGTCTTCTACGGATTGGGAGGGATTTGTCAGCGGACTGAGAAAAATAAACTATAATGGCGTATTAAGTTTTGAGACGGCTCCGGTTCTTGCGTCATTTCCACAGGAGCTGAAACAGGGTGTACTGGAATTTCTTTCGCGTATTGGGCAATATTGGGGAGAAAAGATAGTGGAGTGATTTTTCTGACCTACAAAGGCAGCAGGGGGATATCTCACCCCCCAATCTCCCCGAGCCTCTTCTTCGCCATTTCGAATTCTCCGCATTTTTTATAATACGTTCGCGCCTCATTCAGCTGTCCGGTACATTCATAGATGACGCCGATGTTGTAAAAAGCGCGGTAGCTGTTAATTCCCTCCACGGAAAACTCTTCTATCGTGGCACACTTTTTGAACATATCCACAGCCTCGGCGAAGAGACCATTATTCATATAGATTAATCCCATTAGAAATACAAAGTCTGCTCTGTGGCAGAAATCATCATAGATGCCTTCCAGCTGCAGGGCATCCGGATACCGTTTTAAATCCAGCAGGCAGTATCCGTAGGCATCCACCATATCTTTCACATAATCCTGACTGGGATCCACATCCATGGATAAGCCCAGATCAAACCATTCGTGCGCTTTTTCAAATTCTTTGAGCTTCATGCAGCACTGTCCCAACTGATAATACAGGTAGGAATCCGGCCCAGCGGCAGAAAGTTCTTTTTCCAGTAAAGAGAGGTTGCGCTTCGCCTTGGCCTGCATTTCTTCTTCGGAGCAGTCATAGCCGACGTGGAGCGCGGTGATCGGGGCAGTAAATGCCCTGACAGGTTCATGAAGAGCAGCCGTCTTTGCGGCTGTCCGGCCGTCTGGCAGGCGGTCCGCTGAATGGCTGCGGTCTTCGCGGCTGCTTTCGGGAAGCCGCTCCAACTGTTCATGGACCGCGCCTGTGAAGTGATAATAGTTTCTGTTAAAAAAACGGCTGACACGGACATGCTCTACAGAAATCTGTCCGTTTTGCGTAAAGCGGTTACGCAAAAGGATCCGCCCGGCACATTGCGGGAATTGATCCATCAGACGGGATAAAAGTTTTTCATCGATGGTTTCCAGATATTCATCGCAGTCGAGTGTGAGTATCCAGTCATTCGATGCCTGGGCAACGGCGTAATTTTTGGCGGCGCTGAAATCATCCGTCCAGCGAAAGTGGCAGATATGATCGGCGTACTTTGCGGCAATCTCCAGTGTGGCATCTGTGGAACCGGTATCGACCAAAACTATTTCATAAGGGAAGAGTTTTGCGCGGTTTAAGCATTTTTCAATATGTTTTTCTTCATTTTTTGCAATGATACAGATGGATATGGGCAGCATTGTTCTCGTGTTTTCTACCTTCCTCATATAGTTATGCAGCTTTCGGGGTGCAAATTATTTTATTTCCGGTACATTATTGCAGGCTTCATTTTTGGCTATAAATGGCTGTCCTGCTCCGGCGTATCCGTTTCCTGTGACAGTTGTTCCAGCCTTTTCACTGCGTTATTATAGTCGCCGCATTTGAGATAATATTCTTTCGCCTTTTGTTTGTCTCCGATTGTCTCATAGATGACGCCGATATTGTAATAGGCGCGGTAGCTGTTGACGCCTTTGCGGGAACAGGAAGTCAGCGTGGTTGCTTTCGTAAATTCTTCGATCGCCTTTTCCCACATATTTTTTTTCATATAGACCATACCCATCAGATAGACAAAGTCCGCATGATGGGAAAACAATTTGTACTTTTCTTTCAGAGACAGCGCCGTGTCATATTTTGCCAGTTCAATCAGGCTGTAGCCGTAAGTCTCAGTCATGCTCTGAACGAAAGCAGACTGTGGGTCGGCGTTGAGATCAAGCCCCAGTTTATAATATTGGACAGCCTTATCCAGATCATTTAAGGAAATATAGTTTTGGCCAAGCTGGAAATAAATATAGGGATTGGGCCCTTTCCGTTCGAGATCCTGGAGGAGCAGCTCCAGATTACGGGTAGCGCGCATCCGCTTGTCGGATTCTGAGACATATCCTTCATGATAGAAAGTAAAAGGAAGGTTGAACGAATCCGGTTCTTTGCCGTCCAGCGATGTGACCTGTTCGTGGATACGGCCTTCATAATGGCAATATCGGCGGTTAAAGAGTCTGCCGATACGTTCGGTCATGATAGAACGTACACCCTGAATGATGTAGGGATTGTTCCGCACGATCATGCCAACGGAGGTGAGATTATCCTGAAGGATCTCCTCGATATTGACCAGATTTATGTTTTCCAGATATTCGTCGCAGTCAATAATCAGAACCCAGTCGTTCGACGCCTGACTGATGGAATAGTTTCTGGCAGCGCTGAAGTCATCGCACCAGTCAAAGTGGTAGACTTTTTGCGTGTATTTTTTGGCCGCTTCAGTGGTCCTGTCGACGGATCCCGTATCGACAACGACAATCTCAAATTTACATGGACGGAGCCGTTTTAAACATTCCTCAATATGAATATCCTCATTTTTTGCGATCATACAGACTGTAATCGGTAACATAGCATCATGCCTTTCTTTCGTGTCATTATGCGGAGAAAACCCCCTGAAAACGGGCCGGTAACGGACACCGCTATGACCCATATATAATACCATTTTACCATTTTAACCGTCTTCCTACAACAGCCATGTTGGGAAATCATGAGAATTCCGTTATTAAATTCTATCGCTTTTTTGGCTATTGCTACGGAATTTCGTTAAAAAAAGCAAATAGGAGGTTCCTTTTCTGAAAGTTTTGTGGTAAAGTAATAGTAATCATGAAGTAATAAGGGAGTTAACTTCACGGTGGGTAGAAAGACTTACTTTTAAGGAGGGACTGGTATATGACCAAGGCAGAAATTTTAAAATCAGAAATTTTATCACAGTACAAGAGTGTAAGGCAGTTTGCAATAGAAATGGAGATTCCATATTCTACTCTTGTAACGGCATTAGACAGAGGAATTGAAGGGATGGCATACGGCACTGTGATCAGAATGTGTGACAGATTGAATCTGAATCCGGTTGATTTTTCACCACTTGACAAAAAGAGTCCGCTTGGAAGCAAAATTCTTGAGAACAGGGTAATGCAGTATTATATCAAACTCAATAAGACAGGACGTAAGAAAGCGCTTGAACTGATGGAAGATTACGCGCAGCTTGAGAAATATCAGGCGCCGGAACAATGAGCAGGACAATGAGGAAAAAGGATGCATTATGATTATTTGATCGTCGGTTCCGGCTTATTCGGCGCGGTATTTGCATATGAGATGACAAAGAGAGGCAGAAAAGTCCTTGTCATTGACAAAAGAGATCACATTGCGGGAAATATTTATACGGAGGAAGTTCTTGGTATTCAGGTACACAAATATGGCGCTCATATCTTTCATACGTCGAACGAGAAGATATGGAACTATGTGAATCAATTTGCGTCGTTTAACCATTATGTGAATTCGCCTGTCGCAAAGTACCATGATGAATTATATAATCTTCCTTTTAATATGAATACTTTCAGCAAAATGTGGGGGATTACAACGCCAGAGCAGGCGAAAGAAAAGATTGCAGAGCAGATTGCCATGCTGGATATTAAGGAGCCGCAGAATCTGGAAGAGCAGGCGCTGTCTCTGGTCGGACGCGATGTCTATGAGAAACTGGTAAAAGGATATACAGAGAAGCAGTGGGGACGTGACTGCAGAGAGCTTCCGGCCTTTATCATCAGGAGACTGCCGCTTCGTTTCATCTATGACAATAACTATTTCAATGACACTTATCAGGGGATTCCGATTGGCGGTTATACAGCGATGATAGAAAAAATGCTTGCCGGAATCGAAGTGAAGACAGGGATTAGCTATCAGGAGTATATACAGTCTCCTACAGTGGGAGACAATGACCGGATTTTGGACAGACAGGGTAATTCGTTTTCCAAAGTCATTTACACGGGAATGATCGATGAGTATTTTGACTATCGTCTGGGCCATCTGGAATACCGTTCCCTGCGTTTTGAGCAGGAAGAGATCTCTGGGTGTGATAACTATCAGGGAAATGCGGTGATGAATTATACGGACAGGGAGACACCCTATACGAGAGTCATCGAGCACAAGCATTTCGAGTTTGGAAAACAGCCGGATACCGTGATCACAAGAGAATATCCGCTGGAATGGAAACCGGGTGAAGAACCCTATTATCCGGTAAATAATGAAAAAAATAATGCGTTGTCTGCCCGGTATCAGAAACTTGCCGGGGCGGAAACGAAAGTACTGTTCGGAGGACGGCTTGGAAGCTATCAATACTATGATATGGATAAAGTGATTGAGGCAGCCCTCTGTGCAGTGGAGACATGTATGGCAGAGTGATATACAGTGAAGCAGGAAACAGTCGGGGAAAGAACTCCTGACTGTTTTTTTATCTTATAGGAAATTGCTGTAATCGCAGAGGGAATCAAACGAGAATTTACGTAGTAAATTCTTGGAGCGCAAGCTGCGGAGCTTGCGCTTTTTTATTGGAAACTCAAGTATCCTGAACTTTCGACATACCGCGGCCTGTATCTGTTTGTAAAATCCGCACTTGACAATCCGGGAACGCCTGCTATAATTTATCATAATAGTTTGATAATCAAAATATTATGATATCAAAGCATATTTAAGACGGACTGACCGAACGTTCAGGACGGCAGGATTGAGGACAACAGGCAGGAGGTTTTGTGATGGACTGGGAGGCAGCGATTCAGGGTTTAGAGGAGAGAAGGAAGAGGGCGCTGGCAGGCGGCGGCAGAGCCAGAGTGGAGAAACAGCATCAGGGTGGAAAGCTCACCGCGAGAGAGCGGATCGAACTATTACTTGACAAAGACACTTTTGTGGAAGTGGACGGATTTGTGGAATCCAGAATTGATGATTTTGATCTGGATAAGAGGCGCGTGCCGGGGGACGGTGTTGTAACAGGATATGGAGAGATTGACGGCAGGCTTGTTTTTGTATCGAGCGAGGATTTTACGGTGATCGGCGGTACATTGGGGGAATACCATTCCTTTAAGATCTGCCGGATTCAGGATATGGCAATGCAGATGCGTGTGCCGCTTATCTGCATCAACGACAGCGGCGGGGCGAGAATTGAAGAGGGCATTTCATCTCTGAGCGGATACAGCGGTATGTTTCTGCGCCATACGCGTGCCTCCGGAGTGATCCCCCAGATCGCGGTGATCCTTGGCCCGTGTTCGGGCGGGGCATGTTATGCTCCGGCGATCTGTGACTTTATTTTTATGGTGAAAGACATTTCAAAGATGTTTATTACCGGTCCGAATGTCGTGAAGACGGTCATCAATGAGGAAGTATCAGTGGAGGATCTGGGCGGGGCCGCGGTGCACGCACACAAAAGCGGTGTTTCTCATTTTACTTATGAAACGGAAGCGGAATGTCTGATGGGAGTCCGCAAGCTGCTTTCCTATCTGCCGGGCAATAATACGGAAAAACCGCCGGTCGTCAACACAAAAGAGCGGCAGAGCCGTCTGCCGGATGTCAGGAAAGTATTTGGCAGGCCGGGCAGGGAAGAAACGGCGGCACGGGCGAAAGCCGCCAAAATCAAAGACATCGTACCGGATAACTCCAGACATGCGTATGACGTGAAAGAGGTCATAGACTGTATTGTGGATGAAGGCAGTTTTTTTGAAGTCCAAAAAGAGTTTGCAATGAACAGCGTGGTCGGATGGGGCAGGATGGAAGGAAAAGTTGTGGGATTTATCGCGAACCAGCCCAATGTCATGGGGGGCTCTCTGGATTATCATGCGTCGGATAAGATCGCGAGGTTTATCCGTTTCTGTGACTGTTTTAACATTCCGTTGGTGACTCTGATTGATGTACCGGCATTTCTGCCAGGAACAGAACAGGAACACGCGGGGATCATCAGACATGGAGCGAAGATCTTATACGCCTATTCCGAGGCGACTGTACCGAAAATATCACTGATCATGCGCAAAGCGTACGGCGGCGCTTATATTGCCATGAATTCCAAAGAGATGGGAGCGGATATCGTCTATGCCTGGCCGATCGCCGAAATCGCTGTGATGGGAGCAGATGGCGCGGTCAACATTGCCTTTAAGAGAAAGATCAAAGCGGCTCAGGATCCGGAAGCCATGCGTGAGGCCTGCAAAGCCGAGTATGAAGAACGCTTTCTGAATCCGTATGTTGCGGCGGCAAGAGGGTACGTCAATGAAGTCATCCGTCCGGAAGAGACGAGAGGCGCACTGGTGAGAGCATTGCATGCTTTGAAGAACAAGCAGGCAGAACTGCCCAAAAAGAAACATGGGAATATACCGTTATGACGGGAGAATAACAGTAAAACCGGTCCGATCGCAGCGATCAGGCCGGTTTTTCAGATTCCATTTTCAAAATGAAAGAGCCATGTTTAACAATAACTATTGAACATCATTCCGCTGTACGCACTCGTGATATAAGGTGTCGCGAAATTCTTGCCTGGATTCTTATAAGCCACAACGATATTATTCACATAATTCATTGGGTCTAAGGAAATCTGGTTGGATTTGCGCACGAGAGAATGTGTGAAATCCATGATAGAAGAAAATGCCTTCCTGGCATCACTTCCGGTTGCCGTTTTCTGAACCGCCTCGGAATCGACTTCGAGCGTGCCGTCAAGGTTTAAGTTTAATCCTGCGGAAGTCAGTCCCGGTGCATAATAGCGGGAAATGCTGCCAAGTTCCTGGACCAGGCGGTTGCTCTTTGGATGTTTGTCGCTGTATTCTGCGGCAGAGTGTAAGAAAGAATTGTAACCGTTTACCAGCGTATTAATATTTTCCGCGAGTGATTCCACATCTGTCTTTAATCCGATCGAAGTGGTTTCCCCTTCCTCACTGCTGACACCGTTTAACGTCACTTCATACATGCGCCCTATGGTAAGTGTGTTGGATGTTGAAGTGCGCTCTTCCCCGTTGATCAGATATTGGGCATTGGAAGCCGGCAATGCAACATAATCAAGACCGAAATAATCGACTGTTCCGGAGTCCTTGCTGGTACGGTGATCCGATATATAAAATATCTGCTGTTCATCATTTTTAAGGCCGGTCGCGGCTGATTCAAGCCTCATGCCGGAACAGTTCTCCTCGTTGATGACTACCTGTGCAGTAATTCCGATATTGGCACTGTTGATCAGTCTGGACAGACGTTCCTGAATGTCTTTGTTTGCATCTTCCGGTTTCATGCTGAATTGAAACTCATAGTTCAGATCATCAATACTGATATCAAAGGAATAGGTAGATGCAGGAAAGTTCACCGGCTCGTCACTGGGAAGATAATTTCCCATATTAACCTGCGGTGTGGCAAGCGAACGTACCTCTACTTCCATGGCGGGCAGATTGACGCCATCCGCCAGCATGCCGATATAAGAAGCGCTGGCGATATTTTCATTGCTCGAATAGGCCGCTTTCTTATTCAGCATTTCATCCTCGTCGAGATTACCGAGGGAAGCGATCGTATTTTTTAATTCTCTGGCGCTTTCCTTCATACCAACGGCAAAAGCACAGGATTCTTTGCTTTTATCAATGATATAGATCGGCGCCTCCTTATTCATTTTGACGATGGAATTATAAATGCTTCGCAGTTCGCTCTTTTTATGTGTGTCATAGGGCGTACTGGATTTGGGCGCATACGTAGTCATATAGTAGTTGTAAACATTGGAATAATTTTGGATACTATTATAAGCCATGATGCACCTCCTTTCTTCCGTGAAATCCGATACCATGTCAAAGTATCCGGCTGGCTGTCCTTTGCCTTAATGCCGGAAAGATTATTATAGATAAGATTATTTATATTTTATCATTTTGCAGACCAGGATGCAAATATTTCATAACATACAGATAAGATTATTTTTTCCTTGTTATGAGGACTTTTCCCTGCAGGGAAGAAAGCTCCTTCGGATTGTGATCTGTCGGTGCTCCGGGGATCACTGCCTTCCTGTTTCCTGTCTTTTCCCGATAGTCTTTTAAAGACTGGCTGACCCTGTCTTTTCGCTCTTTCGCATCTTTTTGGCTGTCAGCGATACTGTCGGCGATCTTTTGAACTTTTTCGCCCATACCTTTGGAGACATCAACCATCCGTTTTTGCAGTTTTAATTTTTCTTCATCTGTTTCGGTCGTCCGGATCCGGCCCTCAAGACCCGTACGGATCCTGTTCATATTAGAGAGCATCTCCCTGGTGTTGGAGAGCGTGACCATAATTCTTGCATTTTCATCAGGAAAAGCAAATTCCGGACTGTCAGTCTGAGAGAGTGTTCCCTGTGCTTCTTCCTCATTCGTTACTGGCGTGTTTCCGTTCGCCGTATTGTCTGCATTTTCTTCCGTGTTTCCCGGAACGGAAGCGGCCGTCTGGTTCCGGCTCTTTTCCTGTACGGCCGCCGCTTCCTGGCTTTGTGCGGTTTTCTGTTCCTGTCTGGCCGCTTCCTCCTGCCGTCTGGCTGCCGCTTCCTGCCGCTTCTGAATCTGGTACTGTTTCAGTTCACTGTTCAGATCCTGTATTTCCTCCTGCAATTCTTTCTTTTTATCTGTTTTTTCTTCTGCGGACATCTGCACGTCCTGTGTGAGCGTTCTCATTTTTTCCTGGAGGCTTGTAATCTGATTTTGGATGGTTTTTTCATGACTGTCCGGTTCTCGTCTGCCTGCAGGTGTGACACTGGATAATGATGCGGATGCCGGTTTTATGCCTGTTACGTTCATAGATTCCCTCCCCACCCGAAAAATATAAAAAAGTGACGTTGTCACCCTTGGTTTTTTAGTCCGTCTGATGACAGACTTTTCTATCCATAAAGGCAAAAAAGGCAAAAAGAAACTAAACATTCTTTTCTTATTATCTATATCGGATGATGTCCGAAAATTGTTAATGGTTTTTGGTATTTTTTTGAAAATTTTTTTAAAACAGTTGACGGAAAAAAAACGATATGATATAGTATACAAACGAGATAAGATTCAGGTCTTTTTTTTATGCTCAAAATCAGATAATATCCGATGAGAAAACAGGCACGTGGAGGTGGCGAGAATGCGTACAAGAATCACATTGGCATGTACAGAATGCAAACAGCGTAATTACAATACTACGAAAGATAAGAAGACACATCCGGACAGAATGGAAACCAAAAAGTATTGTAGATTCTGCAAGAAACATACTTTGCATAAAGAAACCAAATAAAGGGATTGTTTCTGTGGTTCCGGTGCTTTTGAAAGAAGCAGGGTTATAAGAGCCGCTCATGGCGGCAGAATGAGAGGAAATATGGGAGATTCTGCAAAATCAGACAAAACAGCAAAACCGGTTAAATTTTGGAACGGTGTGAAGGCTGAATTTAAGAAAATCAGCTGGCCGGATAAAGATTCCCTGATAAAACAGTCCGCAGCAGTAGTCGCTATTTCAGTTGTGGTAGGAGTGATCATTACCATATTGGATTTTGCGCTGCAGTATGGGGTGGATTTTTTGACGACATTTTAGAGTGAGGGGTAATCGTATGGCAGAAGCAAATTGGTATGTGGTGCATACCTATTCCGGATATGAAAATAAAGTGAAGGCCAATATTGAGAAGACGATCGAAAACAGACATCTGGAAGAGGAAATTCTGGAAGTACGGGTTCCGATGCAGGACGTTATGGAGATGAAGAACGGCGCCAGAAAAAATGTCCAGAAGAAAATGTTTCCGGGTTATGTTCTGATCAATATGGTCATGAATGACGATACCTGGTATGTCGTGAGAAATACCAGAGGCGTCACAGGCTTTGTCGGACCGGGAAGCAAGCCGGTGCCGCTGTCAGAAGCCGAGATGAAACCGCTTGGCATCAAGCTTGAGAATGTAACGGTAGATTTTGCCGAAGGAGACACGATCGCTGTTGTCGCGGGCGTGTGGAAGGATACGGTCGGTGTGGTTCAGAGGATGGATTACAGCAAACAGACCGCAACGATCAATGTGGAACTGTTCGGAAGAGAGACCCCGGTCGAGATCAGTTTCGCGGAAGTAAGAAATATGAAATAGCAGACTGGAAAGTCAGATCTGGAAAGATATTTGTCCGCTTTTGCGGTGCAGATATAGTGTGGGAGCAGAATACGGTGAAAAGCATTGCCAGACATTGTTTATTTCTGCGCCTATACCACATTAATATTAGGAGGTGCCATTATGGCAAAGAAAGTAGAAGGATACATTAAGTTACAGATCCCTGCTGGTAAAGCAACACCAGCCCCGCCGGTTGGTCCTGCACTTGGACAGCACGGCGTAAACATCGTTGAATTTACAAAACAGTTCAATGCAAGAACCGCTGATAAAGGAGATACGATCATTCCGGTCGTGATCACGGTTTATGCAGACAGAAGTTTCAGCTTCGTTACAAAGACTCCGCCGGCTGCGGTTCTTTTGAAGAAAGCATGCAATGTCAAATCAGGTTCGGCAGTACCGAACAAGACGAAGGTTGCAACAATCTCCAAAGCAAAACTGCAGGAGATAGCAGAACTCAAAATGCCTGACCTGAATGCGGCAAGCGTTGAAGCAGCTATGAGTATGATCGCCGGTACAGCAAGAAGTATGGGCATCACAGTAGAAGAGTAATGGAGGAACGGACATGAAACATGGTAAAAAATATATGGAGGCTGCCAAGCTGGTAGACCGCAGTGTGCAGTATGAACCGGCAGAAGCAGTTGCATTGGTGAAAAAGACAGCGACAGCGAAATTCGATGAGACCGTGGAAGTTCATATCAGAACCGGCTGTGACGGACGTCATGCGGAGCAGCAGATCCGCGGTGCGGTTGTGCTGCCGAACGGAACGGGCAGAACCGTTAAGGTTCTGGTATTTGCAAAAGGAGATAAAGTTGCGGAAGCAGAAGCTGCCGGAGCGGATCACGTAGGAGGCGATGAGCTGATTCCGAAGATCCAGAACGATGGCTGGCTGGATTTTGATGTGGTTGTTGCAACACCGGATATGATGGGTGTCGTAGGACGTCTCGGTAAAGTGCTCGGTCCGAAAGGCCTTATGCCTAACCCGAAGGCGGGAACCGTAACGATGGATGTGACAAAGGCGATCAATGATATCAAAGCAGGTAAGATCGAGTACAGACTGGATAAGGCGAATATCATCCATGCGCCTCTTGGAAAAGTTTCCTTTGAGGAAGCAAAACTTCAGGAAAACTTTGATACTTTGATGGAAGCGATTGTCAAGGCAAGACCTTCGGCAGTCAAAGGACAATATTTAAAGAGCGTTACACTTTCCACGACAATGGGACCCGGCGTCAGAGTGAATGCTTCAAAATATTAGGTTGAAAATCATGCTGAAGCAGTGAGCTGTCAACCGGCAATTTGAGTCAGCGCCAGGGGTATGCCATGAGCGCATTGTCATCGCAGCAAACTGTTTTGACTGGGATGATTAGGCCGTAAAAGGAAATGAATCAGTAAGAAGGAGCATTCTATGGTCGGTTCGGGCGATGGAATGCTCTTTTTTGTGATGGTCAGGCAGGAAATGGATTGAGTTATGGGAAGAAAGAAGCGCAGTAAGAAATACACAAAGAAGCGTTCCCGCTTTATGATCCCCTTTATTGTCACCCTGTTGGCAGTGACGTTAACAGGCCTTTTTGTTATGTTTGCCTATTACTGGGTCACGGAAGATGTGAGTTCTGCGAAAGTGCAGATTCAACTGACAAAGGAAGTGATTTCGGACGGGGTGATAAACGAAACAAAGGAAGAGCAGGATAAAGAGGATGCGAAGCCTTCCGAAGAAGCACAGGAAGAAACGGAACCCGGTTGTGTGAGCATCACCTTCGCGGGAGACATACTTTTTGATGCCGGCTATGCTGTGATGGCGGCAGTGCAGCGAAACGGCGGCAGTATCACGAGCGGGATCATGCCGGAGGTGGTCGCCGAAATGCAGAGCGCAGATATCATGATGCTGAATAATGAATTCCCATATTCCGACAGGGGAGCTCCGCTGCCGGAAAAACAGTTTACGTTCCGGGCCAAACCGGCGTATGCGTCCTATTTGAAGGAAATGGGAGTGGATATCGTATCACTGGCCAATAACCACGCCTACGATTATGGAGAGGAAGCATTTGTGGATACGATGCAGACTTTGCACGATGCCGGTATCGATTATGTAGGAGCGGGCATGAACGAGCAGGAGGCAATGGAGCCGGCATATTATACCATAAACGGCGTAAAAATTGCGATTCTTTCTGCGACACAGATCGAAAGACTGGATCATCCGGATACAAAGGGGGCTACGGAAACCTCTCCCGGCGTGTTCCGCTGCTGGAATGGCGACAGACTCCTGCAGGCAGTCGCGCAGACAAAAGAAAACTGTGATTTTCTCATTGTCTTTATCCACTGGGGAACGGAAAATGAGGAAGAGACGGACTGGGCGCAGAAAAAGCAGGCACCTGAACTGGTGGAAGCAGGTGCGGATCTGATTATCGGCGCACATCCCCATATCCTGCAGAAAGCAGATGTGATAAACGGCGTCCCTGTTGTCTACAGCCTGGGGAATTTCTGGTTCAATTCCAAAACGATTGATACCGGAATGGTAAAAGCGGTTATTTCAAAAGAGGGACTGCAGAGCCTCCAGTTCATCCCCTGCCTGCAGAGCAACTGTCGAACCGCATTGCTTGACGGGGCGGAGAAAGAGAGAGTGCTTGGCGAGATGCGCAGAATGTCTCCGAATGTGCAGATCGATGCGGACGGTTATTTTTCATGGTAAGGTGAAAACATAACAAAAAAACAGTTGACAGCCTAAAAGCTGATATGCTATAGTAAGTGAGGTCGTCTGATCAGGATTGTTTTGACCGGATCAGTTTGGCCGTGCCGAAGACAGTAGGTGCCGTAACGGCGTAAGGATACCGCCTACCGAGGAGAAGAGTTAGTGATCGGAATGTGAATCTCTCTGTCTTGGCGGAGGGATTTTTTTGATAGAGTTCCTGCTCCCAGATCGGCGTAAAATCTATAAGGAGGTAAAGACGATGGCAAAAGTTGAATTGAAGAAACCTATTATAGAAGAGATTTCAGCAGCAGTCAAAGATGCGCAGTCAGTTGTTCTTGTTGATTACCGCGGACTTACGGTAGCACAGGATACGGAACTTCGTAAACAGCTGCGTGAAGCAGGAATCCAATATAAGGTTTACAAAAACACAATGATGAACTTCGCATTCAAGGGTACTGACTGTGAAGCGCTTCTTCCTTATCTGGAAGGCCCGAGCGCGCTTGCGATTTCCAACGACGATGCGACAGCACCGGCGAGAATTATCTGCAAGTTTGCAAAGACAGCAGACAAATTGGAAGTGAAAGGCGGTATTGTGGAGGGGATTGCATATGATGCGGCAGGCATCATCGATGTATCCAAGATTCCTTCCAGAGAAGAACTGCTTTCCAGACTGTTTGGCAGTATGCAGTCTCCGGTTGCGAACTTCGCACGTGTAATGAATCAGCTGGCAGAAAAAGGCGGCGCGTCAGGATGCGAAGCGCCTGCGGCAGAGGCTCCGGCCGAAGAAGCAGCACCTGCAGCAGAGACAGCCGAGTAAACGGCAGACGAATATTGGAATATAATCAGATGAATAAAATTTAATGGAGGAAAATATCATGGCAAAATTATCCACGCAGGAATTTATCGATGCGATCAAAGAGTTAACAGTATTAGAGTTAAATGATTTAGTAAAAGCATGCGAAGAAGAGTTTGGTGTATCCGCAGCAGCAGGCGTAGTTGTTACAGCAGCAGCAGGCGACGGCGCGGCAGCAGAGGAAGAGAAGACAGAGTTTGATGTTGAGCTGACAGAGGTTGGCCCGAACAAAGTTAAAGTCATCAAAGTCGTACGTGAAGCGACAGGACTCGGCCTGAAAGAAGCGAAAGACCTTGTAGACTCTGCACCGAAGATGGTGAAAGAGGCTGCTACAAAAGAGGAAGCTGAAGAGATCAAGGCGAAACTGGAAGCAGAGGGCGCTAAGGTAACTTTGAAATAACAAATCATCTCAGGAAGACCTTCAAAAGCAGGAAATGCTGTTAAGAAGGTCTTCTTTTTTCTCTGATTCCTGTTTTCTGATATTTATTCTGTAAAATTCTTGAAATTAATCATTGACTGAAATTTCCACTTGTAGTACAATGGATAGTGCACTATTATGGTGTGGTATGCTTATTTGACTTGTCATTAATATGAATCATAAAGAACGGGGTGAAGTTGTCAATGGAAAAGAACAGAATCCGTGCGACTGCTGCAGGCAAGAACACGCGTATGACTTATGCACGACAGAAAGAGGTTCTGGAAATGCCGAACCTGATTGAAGTTCAGAAAAACTCCTACCAGTGGTTTTTGGTTGAGGGGTTAAGAGAAATCTTTGACGATATTTCTCCAATTTCAGATTACAGTGGACATTTAAGTCTGGAATTTGTAGATTTTGAACTGTGCGAAGATGACGTGAAATACTCTATCGAAAAGTGTAAAGAGAGAGATGCCACTTATGCAGCGCCTTTGAAGGTAAAAGTGCGTCTGATCAACAAAGAGAAGGACGAGATCACAGAGCACGAGATTTTCATGGGTGACCTGCCGCTGATGACGGAAACGGGTACTTTCGTAATCAATGGCGCCGAACGTGTTATCGTAAGTCAGTTAGTGCGTTCACCTGGCATTTATTATGCGATCAGCCATGATAAGATCGGCAAGAGATTATTTTCCTCAACAGTCATCCCCAACAGAGGCGCGTGGCTGGAATATGAAACAGATTCCAACGACGTATTTTATGTGCGCGTGGACCGGACAAGAAAAGTGCCGATCACCGTACTGATCAGGGCATTGGGCGTTGGTTCCAATGATGAGATCAGGGAATTGTTTGGTGACGAGCCCAAAATTGAAGCGAGTTTTACAAAAGACGTTTCTGAAAACCATCAGGAAGGTCTGTTAGAGTTATATAAAAAGATACGTCCCGGTGAGCCCTTGAGTGTGGAGAGCGCGGAAAGTCTGATCAACGCGATGTTCTTTGATCCCAGAAGATATGATCTGGCCAAAGTGGGCAGATATAAATTTAATAAAAAGCTGATGCTCAGAAACCGGATCAGAGGCCATATTCTGGCGGAGGATGTGATCGATACTACGACAGGAGAGGTACTTGCACAGACCGGAGAGAAAGTGTCGGCAGAAATGGCGGATGCGATTCAGAACTCTGCGGTTCCGTATGTATGGATACAGACAGAAGAAAAGAATGTGAAAGTATTGTCTAACATGATGGTAGACATCACGAACTTTGTGGACTGTAAGCCGAGAGAACTGGGCATCACAGAACTTGTTTACTACCCCGTATTACAGCAGATTCTCGAGGAATACAGCGAAGATCCCGAACTTCTGGCGCAGGCGATCCAGAAAAATGTGCATGAACTGATCCCGAAACATATTACAAAGGAAGACATTATTGCTTCCATTAATTATAATATTCATTTGGAATATGGAATTGGAAACGATGACGATATCGATCATCTGGGAAACAGACGAATCCGTGCGGTGGGCGAACTGCTTCAGAACCAGTACCGTATCGGTCTGTCCAGACTGGAAAGAGTCGTCCGTGAAAGAATGACAACACATGATGCGGAGGAGATCTCTCCGCAGGTTCTGATCAATATCAAACCTGTACAGGCTGCCGTGAAGGAGTTTTTCGGTTCTTCCCAGCTGTCACAGTTTATGGATCAGAATAATCCGCTGGGCGAACTGACGCATAAGAGGCGTCTTTCCGCATTGGGACCGGGAGGTCTCTCCAGAGACCGTGCGGGATTTGAGGTCAGAGACGTTCACTATACACATTATGGAAGAATGTGCCCGATCGAGACACCTGAAGGTCCTAATATCGGTCTGATCAACTCACTGGCATCGTATGCCAGAATTAATGAATACGGTTTTGTCGAGGCACCTTATCGTAAAATTGATAAGAGCGACCCGGAAAATCCGCGTGTAACGGATGAAGTTGTCTATATGACGGCGGATGAAGAGGATAATTACCATGTGGCGCAGGCATCTGCACCGCTCGATGCGGAAGGATATTTTACACGTAACAGTGTATCCGGCCGTTATAGAGAGGAAACACAGGAATATCCCAAGGCAATGTTTGATTATATGGATGTGTCGCCGAAGATGGTCTTTTCCGTGGCAACGGCGCTCATTCCGTTTTTGCAGAATGACGATGCCAACCGTGCGCTGATGGGTTCCAACATGCAGCGTCAGGCAGTACCGCTTTTATTTACGGAAACGCCGGTAGTCGGTACCGGTATGG
Source organism: uncultured Lachnospiraceae bacterium (assembly GCA_947577185.1). GTDB lineage: Bacteria > Bacillota > Clostridia > Lachnospirales > Lachnospiraceae > UBA3282. The sequence goes on from CANPUE010000005.1 coordinate 139,352, forward strand.
AGCCAAAGGCAGCGGTCGACTCCGGTGTCTGTGTACTGGCCAAAAAGTCGGGAATGATAGATTATGTGGCATCTGATCTGATCAGGATGACGTATGATGATGGGGAAAAAGGGGAGTACCATTTATCCAAATTCTCCAGAAGCAATCAGTCCAACTGTTATAACCAGAAACCGATCGTATTAAAAGGAATGCATGTGGAGCAGGGAGAAGTCATTGCGGACGGACCGTCCACAGACGGCGGTGAGCTGGCACTTGGAAAGAACCCTCTCATTGGTTTCATGACGTGGGAAGGATACAATTACGAGGATGCCGTACTGCTCAGCGAAAGACTTGTACAGGAAGATGTTTACACTTCTGTTCATATAGAAGAATACGAAGCAGAAGCCAGAGATACCAAGCTGGGACCGGAAGAGATCACGAGAGATGTTCCGGGTGTCGGTGACGACGCCCTCAAAGATCTGGATGAAAGAGGCATCATCAGAATCGGTGCGGAAGTCCGCGCAGGGGATATACTGGTTGGTAAAGTAACGCCTAAGGGAGAGACTGAACTGACGGCGGAAGAGCGTCTGTTAAGAGCGATCTTTGGCGAAAAGGCGAGAGAAGTCCGTGATACCTCCCTGAAGGTGCCTCACGGTGAATATGGTATTGTTGTCAATGCCAAAGTGTTTACGAGAGATAACGGAGACGAACTTTCTCCGGGTGTGAATCAGGCAGTCCGTATTTATATCGCACAGAAGAGAAAGATCTCTGTCGGTGATAAGATGGCCGGTCGCCACGGTAACAAGGGTGTTGTATCCCGTGTGCTTCCGGTGGAAGATATGCCGTATCTGCCCAATGGACGCCCGCTTGACATTGTACTCAATCCGTTGGGCGTGCCGTCCCGTATGAACATTGGACAGGTGTTGGAGATCCACCTTTCTCTGGCTGCAAGAGCGCTCGGTTTTAACGTGGCAACGCCGGTGTTTGACGGGGCAAAGGAAGGCGATATCATGGATACGCTGGATCTTGCCAATGATTACGTGAATCTGGAATGGGAAGAATTTGAGAAAAAGCATAAAAAAGAATTGCTGCCGGAAGTCATGGAGTATTTGTCCGAAAACAGAGACCATCGTGAAGTCTGGAAAGGGGTTCCGATATCCAGGGACGGTAAAGTAAGGCTTCGTGACGGCAGGACCGGAGAATATTTCGATGCACCGGTTACGATCGGACACATGCATTACCTGAAACTGCACCATCTGGTAGATGATAAGATCCATGCACGTTCTACCGGTCCTTATGCGCTGGTAACGCAGCAGCCGCTCGGCGGAAAAGCGCAGTTTGGCGGACAGCGTTTCGGAGAGATGGAAGTGTGGGCGCTGGAAGCATACGGCGCAGCCTATACACTGCAGGAGATTCTGACTGTAAAATCGGATGATGTCATCGGCCGTGTGAAGACCTACGAGGCGATCATTAAAGGGGATAATATTCCTGAACCGGGCATTCCTGAATCCTTCAAGGTATTGCTCAAGGAACTGCAGTCGCTTGGGCTGGATGTCAGGGTGCTGCGCGAAGACCAGACAGAAGTTGAGATCATGGAGTCGGTTGATTACAGTGAGAATGATTACCGTTATGAGATGGAAGGCGATTCCAGAGATTACGATTACGAAAAGGAATCACTCGGTTCGATGGGCTATCAGAAACAGGAGTTTGACGAGGAGAGCGGAGAGCTTGTCAACAGTGAAGAAGATGATGAAGATTTTCCAGAGGAGGATTTTCCGGAAGAAGATGCAGAGCTGGATGTAGATTTTGAGGAATCTTACGATTAAGGGTAAAGAACTGTGATTACAGTTCCTTATGTGTAAAAGAAAGGCGTGGTTAATCAAAATGGCAGAAATAAGACAGGAAGCATACCAACCTATGACATTTGATGCGATCAGAATCGGTCTGGCATCCCCTGACAAGATCAGAGAATGGTCCAGAGGAGAAGTGTTAAAGCCGGAAACGATAAATTACAGAACATTAAAGCCGGAAAAAGATGGTCTTTATTGTGAGAAGATTTTTGGCCCCAGCAAAGACTGGGAATGTCATTGTGGAAAATACAAAAAGATCAGATATAAGGGTGTTGTCTGTGACAGGTGCGGTGTCGAAGTGACAAAGTCAAGTGTCCGCAGGGAGCGCATGGGACATATTGCGCTCGCGGCGCCCGTATCCCATATCTGGTATTTCAAAGGGATTCCAAGCCGTATGGGTTTGATCCTGGACTTATCTCCGAGGGTACTTGAGAAGGTTTTATATTTCGCAGCCTATATTGTACTGGATCCGGGAGAGACGGATCTGGAGTATAAACAGGTTCTTTCCGAGAGAGAGTATCAGGATGCAAGGGAAAACTGGGGGTCCAGATTCCGCGTAGGTATGGGGGCGGAATCCATTAAGGAACTGCTTGAGGCGATTGACCTTGAGAAAGAGGCGGTTGAACTCAAAGAGGAATTGAAAGATTCCAGCGGCCAGAAAAGCGCGCGTATCATTAAAAGACTGGAAGTCGTGGAGGCTTTCAGGGAGTCAGGAAATCAGCCTTCCTGGATGATTATGGATGCCATTCCGGTAATCCCGCCGGATCTGAGACCTATGGTACAGCTTGACGGCGGACGTTTTGCGACTTCCGACCTGAACGATTTATATAGAAGGATCATTAACAGAAATAACCGTTTAAAGAGGCTCCTGGAACTGGGTGCCCCTGATATTATTGTGCGCAATGAGAAACGGATGCTTCAGGAAGCGGTCGATGCGCTGATCGACAACGGCAGAAGAGGACGTCCGGTAACGGGTCCCGGAAACAGGGCGTTAAAATCACTCTCCGATATGTTAAAAGGTAAATCGGGACGTTTCCGTCAGAACCTGCTCGGAAAACGTGTTGACTATTCAGGACGTTCCGTTATCGTTGTAGGACCGGAGCTGAAAATCTATCAGTGCGGTCTGCCAAAAGAAATGGCGATCGAATTGTTTAAACCTTTTGTTATGAAGGAACTGGTGACAAGGGGCATTTCACAAAACATTAAAAATGCCAAGAAACTGGTCGAGAGACTGGATACGCAGGTATGGGACGTTCTCGAAGAAGTAATCAGAGAACATCCGGTTATGCTAAACCGCGCACCAACACTGCACAGGCTGGGAATTCAGGCCTTTGAGCCGATCCTTGTGGAAGGTAAGGCGATCAAACTGCATCCGCTTGTCTGTACGGCATTTAATGCGGATTTTGACGGTGACCAGATGGCGGTGCATCTGCCGCTGTCCGTGGAGGCGCAGGCTGAGTGCCGATTCCTGCTTTTATCTCCGAATAACCTCTTAAAACCTTCTGACGGCGGACCGGTGGCCGTTCCTTCTCAGGATATGGTGCTTGGTATCTATTATCTGACGCAGGAGAGAGCGGGTGTTGTCGGAGAAGGAAAATACTATAAGAATATCAATGAGGCGATCCTTGCCTATGAAAACAAAGAGTGTACGCTGCACAGCAGGATCCATGTGAGGGTACAGAAAGAAAATGCGGACGGCGAGATCATATCCGGCGTGGAGGAGTCGACGCTTGGACGATTCCTGTTTAACGAGATACTGCCGCAGGATTTGGGGTTTGTAGACAGGAGTAAACCGGAGAATTTTCTGAAACTGGAAGTTGATTTCCACGTGGGTAAGAAGCAGTTAAAGCAGATTCTGGAGAAAGTCATTAATATCCATGGTGCTGTAAAGACAGCAGAAGTGCTCGACCTGATCAAATCAACGGGATATCATTATTCGACCAGGGCGGCTATGACGGTATCGATTTCCGATATGACGGTACCGGCAGGAAAGCAGGAAATGCTGGAAAAAGCACAGGGTATCGTAGATAAGATTTCACAGAACTTTGTCCGTGGTCTGATCACAGAAGAGGAAAGATACCGTGCAGTCGTTGAGACATGGAACGAGACGGATAAGGAACTGACAGATGTCCTGCTGGCAGGACTCGATAAATACAACAATATTTATATGATGGCGGATTCAGGCGCCCGTGGTTCCAACCAGCAGATTAAACAGCTTGCGGGTATGCGCGGTCTGATGGCCGATACGACAGGCCGTACGATCGAACTGCCGATCAAGTCTAATTTCCGTGAAGGACTTGACGTTCTGGAATACTTTATGTCAGCGCATGGTGCGCGTAAAGGTCTGTCCGATACGGCACTGCGTACTGCCGATTCCGGATACCTGACCAGACGTATGGTCGACGTATCGCAGGAACTGATCATCCGTGAGATTGACTGCTGTGAAGACCGTGAGGAGATTCCGGGCATCAGCGTCAAAGCATTCATGGATGGAAAAGAGACAATTGAAGGATTGAAAGACAGAATCACAGGAAGGTTTACCTGTGAAGAGATCAGGGATAAAGACGGAAACGTGATCGTAAAGAAAAACCATATGATCACACCGAGCCGTGCCGCGAGGATTTTAAGCACGGGTGTCAACGAAAAGGGAGAACCCGTCGAAGAAGTGAAGATCCGTACGATACTGACCTGTCGTTCCAACAGCGGGATCTGTGCAAAATGCTACGGGGCAAACATGGCGACCGGAGAAGCAGTTCAGGTCGGTGAGGCTGTCGGTATTATTGCCGCACAGTCTATCGGTGAGCCGGGTACACAGCTTACGATGCGTACGTTCCACACAGGCGGTGTTGCCGGTGACGATATCACACAGGGTCTTCCCCGTGTAGAGGAACTTTTTGAGGCGCGTAAGCCGAAAGGACTTGCGATCATCGCTGAGTTCGGCGGTGTTGCCAACATCAAAGATACGAAGAAGAAACGCGAGGTCGTCATTACAAACGACGAGACCGGTGAAGCGAAAACCTACCTGATTCCTTATGGTTCCAGAATTAAGATTCTTGACGGCGCAACATTGGAGGCAGGCGATGAACTGACAGAAGGAAGCGTGAATCCGCATGACCTGTTAAAGATCAAGGGTATCCGTGCCGTACAGGATTATATGCTCCGTGAAGTACAGAGAGTATACAGACTGCAGGGTGTTGATATCGCAGATAAGCATATTGAAGTCATCGTCCGGCAGATGCTTAAAAAAGTCAGGATCGAGAGCAGCGGTGATTCAGAATACCTGCCGGGTACACTGGTAGATGTTCTGGAATACGAAGACATGAACGAGGCTCTGGTAAACGAAGGAAAAGAGCCGGCCGACGGCAAGCAGATTATGCTCGGTATCACAAAAGCTGCTCTGGCTACGAATTCCTTCCTGTCAGCAGCATCTTTCCAGGAGACGACGAAAGTACTGACAGAGGCTGCTATCAAAGGCAAGATCGATCCGCTGATCGGACTGAAGGAAAATGTCATCATCGGTAAGCTGATTCCTGCCGGTACAGGTATGAAGAGATACCGCAATACGAAACTCAGTACAGATGAAAATCTGCTCGCCCGTCTTGCTAAAGGCAATGAGATAACGTTGAGTGAAGAGGACCTTCTGGAGGATGAAGACGAAATTGAAATCGAAATTTCCGAAGATCTGGATGAACTTGATGACATGGATGAAGAGATCATGGACGATACAGACGGCGAAGAAGATATGATGGATGAAGATGAGTCTGTAGAAGAGGAAGAAGCAGTAGAAGTATTAGAATAAAGAAGACTTTTCATAAACGCAGAAAATGCAGTATGGGTTTTGTCAGACTGCATTTTCTGTAAAAAGGACATTTTTTTGCCAAAAACTTAAAAAGTCAGGGAAAATTAGTAAAAAATGTATTGACAACACATTTGCGGGAAAGTATACTATTTGAGTGTGCACGCAGATGTTTTTTTTCGTGTGCAGAAACAGAATGAATGAAACAGGAGGTGAAAAGAATGCCAACATTTAACCAGTTAGTCAGAAAGGGTCGTCAGACATCTGTAAAGAAGTCAACTGCACCTGCCTTGCTGAAAGGATACAATTCCCTTCATAAGACAGCAATCGATACTGCTTCTCCGCAGAAGAGAGGTGTCTGCACTGCTGTTAAGACAGCAACTCCTAAAAAACCTAACTCAGCGCTCAGAAAGATTGCCAGAGTACGTCTTTCCAACGGAATCGAAGTAACAAGCTATATTCCGGGTGAAGGCCACAATCTTCAGGAGCACAGCGTTGTTTTGATCAGGGGCGGAAGAGTAAAAGACTTACCTGGTACAAGATACCATATTATCAGAGGTACGCTTGATACTGCAGGTGTAGCGAACAGAAAACAGGCTCGTTCCAAATATGGCGCTAAGAGACCAAAACAAAAATAACAGAGAAAATTTGCATAGCAAATTCATTTCTGGGATTAGGTTGTAGAAATTAGGACCACAAACAGAACTAATTTAGTGTTGGGATTCTTACGCACAGCAGACCTGTGTTTACAAGAATCTGTTTTCGCAGATTCCTGATAGAAAACCGCACGAACACATTGAATTAGAGGACACATGTGAGTACCGATGATTTATTGAAGCGGCATAAAGCTGTTAACTGCCGCAACTATTAATAAGGAGGGAAGAAACGTGCCACGTAAAGGACATATTCCAAAAAGAGATGTATTGGCAGATCCTTTATACAATAATAAGGTTGTTACAAAACTTATCAACAACATTATGCTGGATGGTAAAAAAGGCGTAGCGCAGAAGATTGTATATGGAGCATTTGCGAGAGTAGAAGAAAAAGCTGGCAAGCCGGCTCTCGACGTATTTGAAGAGGCAATGAACAACATCATGCCTGTTCTTGAAGTAAAGGCAAGACGTATCGGCGGCGCTACCTATCAGGTGCCGATCGAAGTGCGTCCTGAGAGACGTCAGGCATTAGGACTTCGCTGGCTGACCATGTTTTCCCGCAAAAGAGGCGAGAAGACAATGGAAGAAAGACTCGCCAACGAGATTCTCGATGCATCAAACAATACCGGTGCAGCCGTGAAGAGAAAAGAAGACATGCACAAGATGGCAGAAGCAAACAAGGCATTTGCGCATTATCGTTTCTAAAAGAAGTTTTGAAGAAATTTCTTCAACAAAGTAAGACAGGAGGAAAAAATCTTGGCTGGAAGAGAATATCCATTAGAGAGAACCAGAAATATTGGTATTATGGCTCATATCGATGCCGGTAAGACGACATTGACAGAGCGTATCCTGTATTATACTGGTGTTAACTATAAGATTGGTGATACTCATGAAGGCACTGCGACCATGGACTGGATGGAGCAGGAGCAGGAAAGAGGCATCACGATCACATCAGCCGCTACGACGTGCCATTGGACGCTGGAAGAAAACTGCAAGCCCAAAGAAGGCGCATTAGAGCATCGTATCAATATTATTGATACCCCCGGCCACGTTGACTTTACTGTTGAAGTTGAACGTTCGCTTCGTGTGCTGGATGGTGCTGTCGGTGTATTCTGTGCTAAGGGCGGTGTGGAGCCGCAGTCAGAGAATGTATGGCGTCAGGCTGATACCTACAACGTACCGAGAATGGCATTCATTAATAAGATGGATATCCTGGGTGCTGATTTTTACGGCGCTGTAGATCAGATCAGAACCAGATTGGGTAAAAATGCGATTATCCTTCAGCTGCCGATTGGCAAAGAGGATGATTTCAAGGGAATTATTGACTTATTCGAGATGAAAGCCTATATCTATCATGATGATAAGGGTGATGATATCGAGATTACAGATATTCCCGAAGATATGAAAGATCAGGCGGAACTTTACCGTGACGAACTGGTAGAGAAAGTCTGTGAATTGGATGACGATCTAACTATGATGTATCTGGAAGGGGAAGTGCCTTCCGCGGAAGATATGAAGAAAGCATTGAGACTGGCTACCTGTGACTGCAGGGCGATTCCGGTCTGCTGTGGTTCCGCATACAGAAATAAAGGCGTTCAGAAGCTTTTGGACGCGATTCTGGAATTTATGCCTGCACCGACGGACATCCCTGCGATCAAAGGTACAGACTTAAACGGCAATGAGATAGAAAGACACTCCTCAGATGATGAGCCTTTCTCTGCACTTGCATTTAAGATCATGGCGGATCCGTTTGTCGGCAAACTGGCATTTTTCAGAGTATATTCCGGTACAATGAACTCCGGTTCTTATGTACTGAATGCGACGAAAGATAAAAAAGAGCGTGTTGGACGTATTTTGCAGATGCACGCAAATAAGAGAGCAGAACTCGATAAAGTATATGCCGGTGACATTGCTGCAGCAGTTGGATTTAAAATCACGACAACCGGTGATACTATTTGTGATGAACGCAATCCGGTTATTTTGGAATCCATGGAGTTCCCGGAGCCTGTTATTGAACTGGCTATCGAGCCTAAGACAAAAGCAGGACAGGGCAAAATGGGTGAAGCGCTGGCAAAACTTGCCGAAGAAGATCCCACGTTCCGTGCGCATACAAATCAGGAGACAGGACAGACGATCATCGCCGGTATGGGCGAGCTCCATCTGGAAATCATCGTAGACCGTCTGCTGCGTGAATTCAAAGTCGAGGCTAATGTAGGAGCACCTCAGGTTTCCTATAAAGAAACATTTACAAAGCCTGTTGAACAGGAATACAAGTATGCAAAGCAGTCCGGTGGTCGTGGACAGTATGGTCACTGTAAAGTCAAATTTGAGCCTATGGATCCGAACGGAGAAGAGATCTTCAAATTTGAGACCAGCGTAGTCGGCGGTGCGATTCCGAAGGAATACATTCCGGCTGTCGGCGAAGGTATCGAAGAAGCGTCTAAGGCAGGTATTCTCGGCGGATTCCCTGTACTTGGCGTTCATGCTAACGTATACGATGGTTCTTACCATGAAGTCGACTCCTCTGAAATGGCATTCCACATTGCAGGTTCCATGTGCTTTAAAGAGGCCATGAAGAAGGCAAATCCGGTATTGCTCGAGCCGATCATGAAGGTAGAAGTTACCATGCCGGAAGAATATATGGGCGATGTAATCGGAGATATCAACTCCCGCCGTGGACGGATCGAAGGTATGGAAGACATCGGCGGCGGCAAGATGGTAAAAGGCTTTGTACCGCTTGCAGAAATGTTCGGATATGCGACTGATCTGCGTTCCAGAACACAGGGACGCGGCAATTACTCTATGTTCTTTGAAAAATACGAACAGGTGCCGAAGAATGTACAGGAAAAAGTTCTGGCAGCGAAATCTAAGTAAAAAGGCTGTACGGCTTTCTCTTGAGGAAAAAGTATTGGCGGTGAAAACGAAATAAGGCTTGAAAATATTGCCAATCTTTACTATAATCAAAGATAGTCAGATAAACAGAAATAATCAGAAGCAGGAAAGAAATTAAGTTAAGGAGGACTTTAGAAATGGCTAAAGCTAAATTTGAAAGAAACAAACCCCATTGTAATATTGGTACCATTGGTCACGTTGATCATGGCAAAACAACTTTGACAGCTGCTATCACAAAGGTACTTTCCGAAAGAGTAGCAGGTAATACCGCTACAGATTTCGAGAATATCGATAAAGCTCCGGAAGAGAGAGAAAGAGGTATCACAATCTCTACCGCTCATGTTGAGTATGAAACTGACAACAGACACTACGCACACGTTGACTGTCCTGGACATGCTGACTATGTAAAGAACATGATCACAGGTGCAGCTCAGATGGACGGTGCTATCCTTGTTGTAGCTGCTACTGACGGCGTTATGGCTCAGACAAAGGAGCATATCCTTCTGTCCCGTCAGGTAGGTGTACCTTATATCGTAGTATTCATGAATAAATGTGATATGGTTGATGATCCTGAGTTGCTCGAACTGGTTGAGATGGAAATCACAGAGCAGCTTGAAGAGTATGAGTTCACAGACTGCCCGATCATCAAAGGTTCCGCACTGAAAGCGCTTGAAGATCCGACCAGCGAGTGGGGCGACAAGATCATGGAACTGATGGCAACTGTTGATGAATATATTCCGGATCCTCAGCGTGATACAGATAAGCCGTTCCTGATGCCTGTAGAGGATGTATTCTCTATCACAGGACGTGGTACAGTTGCTACCGGTAGAGTAGAGCGTGGTACGCTTCATATGTCTGATGACGTTGAAATCGTTGGTGTGAAAGAAGAAACACAGAAATCTGTTGTAACAGGTATTGAAATGTTCCGTAAACTGCTTGATGAAGCACAGGCTGGTGATAACATCGGTGTACTTCTTCGTGGTATTCAGAGAACAGACATCGAAAGAGGTCAGGTTCTTGCAAAACCCGGATCTGTAACCTGCCACAGAAAATTTACGGCTCAGGTATACGTTTTAACAAAAGATGAAGGTGGACGTCATACGCCTTTCTTCAACAACTACAGACCTCAGTTCTACTTCAGAACAACTGACGTAACAGGTGTATGTAACTTACCGGAAGGTACAGAGATGTGCATGCCTGGTGATAACGTAGAGATGTCAATCGAATTGATTCATCCGATCGCTATGGAGCAGGGTCTTACGTTTGCTATCCGTGAGGGTGGTAGAACAGTAGGTTCAGGTAGGGTTGCTACAATCATTGAGTAATCAGTAAAAAGCTAGATTTTATGGGGCTTTCTGGAATTTCAGAAAGTCCCTTTTTGCTAAAATAAAAACTTTGATTTAAATAAGTGGCTCTAAAATGGCTCTAAAAAATTAGCATCTTTCTTTTTTATGGGACAAGTCAAGAAAAAAATGCTATAATAAATACAGAAAAGTATCGACACATAACAAAAAATGTGCTAATGTTATGTCAATTCTCAATATCTTGGGCATACTCTATAAAAGGAGGTGCTTATGAGAAAAGGAGGTTTTAATATGTATTTAACTAAGGAAAAGTCAAAAACATCATTATATAAAAATTTTGAGCCAAGTTTTCCAAAGCATAAAGATGTAGAAATTCAAGCGTACGTTGCATATACAGTAGGAAATGATATGTCCAACAAAATGCAATCAACTATAAGATGTATGACAAAAATGATTGTTCGAGGATTTTCTAAGGGGGCGAATTAGGTTTGGAAGAAAACAAGGAAGAAAGTAGTAATGAAACACAGATTTTAGACAATGTAGATAAAGATAATTTGGAAGAAGCTGAATTAGAAGATGTTCTTGAGAGCGTACCACCAGAACATAGAAAAGTTATAGAAAGAATGATGATTTCTTCATCTATTCAAATGCGTAGTATATCTTCTCCTGAAACAGTGGTAATGAAAAAGTTAACACCGGATCATATTTCTAAGTATTTAGATGGTGCGGAGTTAGAAATGAAAAATAGCTATGCAGAGAAATTTCATAGAAAAATATTTACCTTTTTAACAATGATTGTGGCTATGGCATTTTTCATTCTTTTAGTTATTTTGCTAAAAGATAATCCAGATGTTATGGAAAAGATTATTTATACAGTTGGAGGTGTCGTGATTGGTGCCTTTGGTGGATATGGATTTGGAAAGAATAGAAATGATGAATAAAGTAGGGACTGATTTAAATTATTAAATCAGTCCCTTTTGTAATAAAATCTGAATAGTATATGATAATTATTCGCTGTCACTCTGATTTTTCGTAAGCGTCAAACCCGACGCCTCTCCTAAAATTTATGCGCCGCTTAACTGCGACGCTTGCTGTAACAATC
>CANPUE010000006.1 GCA_947577185.1 uncultured Lachnospiraceae bacterium
GCATATAGCAAGTTTGCATATAGCAAGTTTGCATATAGCAAGTTTGCATATAGCAAGTTTGCATATAGCAGTTTTGCATATAGCAATTTTGCATAGCAATTCCGCGTTTACCGATTGATTGGAAGTATGATGGAAAAATCATAGTTTTAATGGTCTGGATATGTTTTTGATAGAAGGATTCATGCATTGGTTTGTATGAGGATGAAGAAGGCTGTTTACAACTATGCGCGAAACGCTTGTTTAACGAATAGTTGCTTGCTGTACAGAAGGCATTCACGTTATGTCTGCAAAGGTTGTAAACACTGGATTTAAGCAGCTATTCGTTACAACCTGTAAATAATTTGATGATTACCAGGTCAGGAACATTCTTTATGCGTTGTTTCAAATTCATGTTTATATGCACAGATGGTTTATCACTGACAAATCGACATTTTCATATTGTGCAATATATTGTTTTCTTCATTTATAATTTGTATATTCGGATATTTATATATTAAATATTACAATAACACCGTTCGTCGCTACTATTTACATAGATCTCATGCTCAGATATATCTGCATACTCAGGCAAAGTCCCAAGCGCGTTTCTTATAATATATTTTCCCATTAAGTTAAATGTATCGCCCTCTGATATCTTGCCGTTTGACAGTTTACCTGTAATCCACCCCCGTCTCAATAACTCCAACAGCCATGCTTTCTTTTGCATGATCAGCGCTCTCGTTTTCTCATTATTTATATCCGTAAATGCCATAAGCAGATACGACATCGGCAGACCTTGCTGAATTGCCGCCTGTCCGTTTCCAAAAGAAAGAAATATAATACCTAGGGGATTTAGTAAGTTATCTATCCATTCGGTGCTGTCTGGCTGAACTGCAGCGAGAAATCTTAATACACTGATTCCTGTTACAAAATACTCACCCTGTGTACACGAATTGCCAAAACAGGAACCTTTCAATCTTTGCAATGTATTTTTCACCATTTCATCAACAGTTTGATTTTTTGAGACAAACAGATAAAGTAATCTGATAATTTCCAATTCATAATGATTCGCATAAAGTAAATTTGTTTTCGGTAAATATCCCTGAATAAGTCGAAGCTTCTTGTTTCCGTTACGTGGCGGAATATAGTAATTAGGGTATATCTTGTCTGTTTCGACTTTTACCTTCATTCGCCTTTTATAGTTTGAGACTTCCTCCTGACCGCATATTCCATTCAGTAAAACAGATACAGCGTCCTCTTTTTCTGCATCAGGTATTTCTTCTCCAAATACTATTTTTCTGTTTATTTCCATAAGTGTTTTATACTTTTCCAAGGTATCATCTTCCCTTCAACAAAAATTACAGCAGAACCAGGCATTTCTGCAATAAATGAAATACTTGACGGTCTATGGTAAACAGTTCTTGAAATAAGGATTTTACTTCTGTTCTGACAGATGAATGATCCAACAATTCGTTAATGTTGTGGGGCACACAATAGTGTGTCTGCGGCGTAACACCCAGGAGCGCCCAGATTTTCCATGCCTGATCATGGAAATGAAGATGCAAATCGGAGGCTTCTAAAAGAAACTTTTTAGATTCCCTGTTGTCGAACATAGGCACCAGCGTGTTCCGATAACATTCAGATGCATGCCATCTCGTTTCTATGACAAGGCCATTTATTTGATTCAGCCACTTGCCAAGCTTTTTCCCATCTGGTTCCGTTTCCAGCTTTTGATATATCTTTTGCTCCAGCTTATACCTGCTGTCGGTATTTAAGTGGCGAATCATATGGTTAAGAGATTCGGACAGGGAAATCGTACTGTCATATTTATCTGTTATGAAAACGATATTGCTGAGTTTATTATGCCAATCCTTATTAAGTTGTGGTGAATGGCGAAATTTCATTAAATAGGGAAGTTTTTTATCATCATTGTATCCTGTTATCACTGCCCACAAATCGCCGAGCCCCAATTTGATTAAAACAGGCTGTTTTTCCTCGATAGATTGCTTTATTCTGTCAAACAGGACATTCGCTTCTGCATTTTTGTCCATTGACTCATAGTGATAACCGGATGCATATAATGCTAAGGACAGACGGTCGAGAGCGGTCTCCGAAAATTCGCCTGTTACGTATTGTTTGTTGTATGAATTGCCGATTGCCTTATCGATCCAAAAATATGCGCAGCCTGTTATTGTAATTAAATATTGATAGATTTGAAGGTGATGCTTATGGAGGAAAGGTTCGTCTCCACAATTGCCGCACCGTATGCAGTTACGTTGGTGTCTGCCACAGAAAAAAGGTGTGTCTTCCGTGTAAGCGTCCCGATACAGAAGAATAGAAGAAAGAGCCCCAAAAAATGAGTTCCTCTGTGCATTTACAGGAAAAGAGACTAAGTTTTCAATACTTTTTGTCATATGAATCTCTCCTTTTTGTCACTGGAGTTCTTTCTGATTTTTGAATTGATATGGAAATATTATAACATCCATATATAGAATTTTTCTATCATTTTATTAGAATCAGTTTCAAACGAGTTTCCACTTGTTTCTCTTTAAAGAGTTATCAGCATGATCTGCTGCTGACCTGCTGCGAATTAAAAGTAGAAACTCCCGCCGGAATTTGTTATAATAAATATAAGTTTTTTCTTATCGTTTATGCTATAAGATATTTTAGGAAAGGAGACAAATGGACGGGCAGGATCTGCGCGCTGCCTGACACATGTTCGTCCAATTTCAGAGGAACAATGACACTTTTACAGCAGTGCAGAAACGAGGGCTATTATGCGAAAAGAAAATGTGGATGGTACACATAAAAAAGCAGGAAGCAATAAAAACGACAATCAGTTTGTCGGTATTGAGAAGAAAATCTCAAAACGTTTTGGGCAGGTAGTTATTATAGGCTGTGTGGTGCTTGGTATTATCGCTTCTGTCCTGAACTATATTTCTTCGATCAGCGCAGTTTCGGAAACCATCGATAATGCTTCTAATGTTGCAGCGGATTATGTAGCCGCTGCGCTCGACACATATGTGAAGGTCGCTTACGAGACAGGCAGTATTGCCCGGCTTGCGGATCCCGAAAAATCTGTGGAAGAAAAGAGTGCCATACTGAACCAGAGAATTACAGATCATAATTTCGACGGAGGATTCCTTCTTGACAGTAACGGTATTGATGTGCTGACGGGACAGAATTTTTCAGACAGGGACTATTTTAAAGAAGGGATGAAAGGAAATACTTATATTTCCACGCCGGTATACAGTAATGTCACTGACAGCGTATCCTTTGCGGTGGCGGCACCGCTGTGGGAAGGAGGTATTCCGCATACGACTCCTGTGGGCGTGGTTGTCTATGTGCCTAATGGCGAGTATCTGAATGATATCATGCGTTCCATACAGATAGGCGAAGGCGGTACTGCTTTCATGGTCAATTCTCAGGGAATCACGATTGCAGATATCAATTCAGAGATTGTCGGTGTGGAGGACTGCATTAATATTGGAAATACGGATTCCAGATTAAAGGATTTCAGTAAAATCTGCAAAAAAATGGCGGCCGGTGAGGATGGCGTAGGCACCTACTCATACGGCGGCGTGACAAAAGTAATGGCGTACTCTCCTGTTCCAGGTACGGAAGGATGGAGCATCGGCGTTGCTGCCATCAGGAACAATTTTTTGGGTAAATTCTATTTATCCATGATCCTTACCGTGATCACAGTCATCATTTTCACCTGTATAGGGATCAAAAATGGTATCAGTCTGGGCAAGACAGTTGCAAACCCGATTATTACCTCAGTGGAGCGTCTGAAACTATTGGCCGCAGGGGATCTCCATTCCGATTCGCCGATACTGGAGACAAATGACGAGATTGCACTGCTGACGGAAAGTCTGTCCGAAACGATTCAGGATTTGAATACGGTAATTGCCGATATCAGCAGCAATCTGGCGGAACTGTCCGCGGGCAACTTTAAAGTCTCAATTGACGATACCTATAAAGGGGATTTTGCACAGATCAGCGAGTCTTTACGGGGAATTGCCGCATCTTTGAATCATGCCATGAAAAACATTGACAGCAATGCGGAAAGTGTTCAGAAGGGAGCTGCGGATTTGGCCGGTGCAGCGCAGTCGCTTGCAGAAGGCGCAACAGATCAGGCCAGCGCCATTGAGGAACTGACAGCTACCATTACAGATATTACGGAGAAAATCTATGTCAATGCTCAGAATGCAGACAAAGTCAAAGTAATAGTCGATACCATGAATAATCAGGTTATTGAGAGCAATGAGCAGATGAAACGGAATACGGATGCCATGGCTAAAATCAAGGAATCTTCCAGTAAAATTGCTGAGATCATTGCCAGCATTCAGGAAATTGCTGACCAGACCAATCTTCTGGCACTCAATGCATCCATTGAAGCCGCCAGGGCCGGGGAAGCAGGCAGAGGGTTTGCGGTGGTCGCTGCACAGGTCGGCATTCTCTCCGATCAAAGCTCAGAAGCAGCCAGAAATACAAAGGATCTGATCCAAAATTCGATTTCCGCTGTGGATGAAGGAACCAGACTGACTCAGTCAACTGCCGATTCATTACTTGCCGTTGTGGATAATGCCAGAAAAGTAAATGAATCTATCAGGGAAATCGCGGCTGCTTCAGACGATCAGGCGGAAGCGGCTGCCCAGATCACAGAGGGAATCAATCAGATAGCCGCTGTTGTGGAGTCCAATTCTGCAACTTCACAGGAAAGCGCCGCGGCATCACAGGAACTATCCTCTCAGGCCGATTTGCTGAAGGAATTGCTTGAGAATTTCCAATACCATAAGTAAAAACGCGAAGTAGAAACGTGCGCCGCCAGGTGCACATAAAAAGGACAGTGTGTATTGTTTTTGGCACTGTCCTTTTTTGATCTGTTGTTTTAGCAGACAGGAATGATTCGTGTGATTCCTACTTTGTATAATCTTCTATGATAGGAGGAATCTGGGAAAGCATATTGTCGATATCCTCAAACATGGCGCTTTTGGTGGTTCCCAGATTACTGGAACGATTGATGTGTTTAACAACCTCCTGGTATTGTTTCTTTGTGTTTTCAAAGAAATCATAGAGCATCTGCAGGGAGGCCCCGGAAGCATCTACAACCTGAGTGATCTCAGACTGTACCGTGGTGGTTCCCTCTGCGGCTTCCGTAATATTGTCAAACATGGAATAGGTCTGCTCCACTTTCTGAAGGCTCTCATCCAGGGCCTGATGCGAAGTGTCTATACTGCCATGGAGCCTGTCTGTGCCCTGCTCCACATCTACGATACTGGAGTCAACTTCTGCGACGAGATTTTTAATTTCATCAGAAAGGCTTTTGACTTCTTCTGCTACTACGGCAAAGCCTTTGCCGCTTTCCCCGGCTCTTGCCGCCTCAATGGAAGCATTGAGGGAAAGAATGTTGGTCTGATCTGCGATGGACACGATCTTTCCCATGCAGCCTTTGATCTTTTTCAGGGACAATTGAAAATCTTCAAAGATCTGCTGCATCTCACCAAAATGAGATTTTACTAATAGAGAGCTTTGCTTCAACTCTTCTATTTCATCCTGCGCCTGGATGACGGACTGCGAAATATTATCTTTCACGGACGCAAACTGACCTGATACGGTATTGATATTGGAAAAAGTCTGTCCAAAATCTTTTAGTGCGGTCATAAAGTTATCTGATTCAACCAGTACATGGTCAAAAGACTTGCTGATCATATCCAGTTCCTGCAGGGACAAAACTTCTCTTTGTACGAGGTCATGGCGGTACTCTTTCAAACTGTTAATTACATACAACACCGGATACAGGCTTTTAGATTTCTGTCGGGATTTTTTCATAATTTTCATCTTAGGGTGCCCTCCTTTACTCAAATACAACGCAGGTCATTGACTGGTTGACAAATTGATTATTGTAATGCTCGCCGTAGCCTACCAGACCGACGTGGTTCCCAAGGGCAGACATTTCTTTTAAATATTCCTTCATGTAGTTATTGTCAGTAAACAACAGATATCTGAACAGGCAGTTTACCGAAAAGACAGCTGAAATTTTGGAAAAATCCTGCTTGATCGTACGGATTGTATTTCTGACGATTTCTTTATAATCTCCTAATTCCAGCATGATCAGTACATCTGAATCATTCACCTGTCGGAAACAGGTCAGTGCGTTGCCGCTAACTTCCTTGATCGAGATAATGCAGGTTTCGTTGCCGTTAATCTTGCCGAATGGATTTTTAAACGTCTGTGTCTGAATATCCCTTTCTGATACATGAAGAATATCCTGATAAACCTGCTTTGCAGGTATTCCGTTCAGGGTTCCCATTATGTAGTTGGCTTTATCGGTTTTTGCTGCGATAAAGCGATAGTCGCCCATCTGACGGTAAATGTTTTCTTTGTAGGCCTTTACTCTGCCGTTATTATTTTTTATCAGCGCATAAGCGACGGCATCCTGATAGACTTTGCCGTTGGCGGATACTTTTCCGGCATCGCCGGTTCCGCCGACCAGTGAAATATTTTTGTGCTTTAGTACACTGTAAATCGTAGTGAGCGCGCAGGCGTCGTTTCCCGTACAGAAGTCGATGCAGATGGTATTATTCAGCGAAGAGTTGATCGCACGCGCGTCCTGCTCCAGCCGTTCAATATATTTTACAGGCATCACGGATACCTCTTCCAATACATTGGCGGCTGCGCTTACCCCGTCATAATATGCAACGACGCTGACCCCTTTCTCTGCTACTCTCGTGTCATAGCTCATGCCGATGCAGCCGATACTGGGTATCTGGGGATAAAGCTCTTCCAGTTTTTTTACGTGCTCCTCGAACTGATCCCCGTTGGACAGCAGCATGATCAATTCAGGGTTCTTTAGGCCCTGAACTGCTTCCAGCAGATTTCCGCTTTGACTCATACCGAAGAACTGTTTCAATGTTTTTTCCTCTCTTTCTTTTCATTGTATTTTATTGTAGTCTGGTTTATTTCGTTCTATAGTCCTCAGAACTGTTATATTTTGTGACATAGTAATTGTGTCCGTCTGATCTTTTCTGCGGCTTCACTCTTCCTGACAGGTGAGCATAGGAATCGTGAAAATCCTGTATGGAATTCATCTGTTCCAGCTTTGCACGATTCTTTTTCATCTTTCTGAAACTGTAAAAATAGATTGCCACCAGCAGAACAAGCAGCATAATAATGGCTTTTCCCATATGTTGTCACATCCTTAAAAACAATTTTAACGATTTAACAGTGTTTCTTTTTCAATCTGCACACCGTCACGCCAGATCCGTTCGAGATCATAAAAAAGACGGTTTTCTTTATCAAAAATATGCACGATGAGATCCTGAAAATCGAGCAGGATCCAGTTGGCGGACTGATATCCTTCTACCTGTTTTACAGGGCATCCGGCTTTTGTGAGAACTTCTGTCACATAATCTGCGAGCGCCTGTATCTGGCTCTTATTGGAACCGTTTGCGATCAGAAAAAAATCTGCAATGGTGGAAATATGACTGATATCGATGATACGGATATCTTCTGCTTTCTTATCTTCCATAGCTTCCATAGCAAGTTTTGTGATCTGTTTTGTATCCATTCTTTTCTGCTATCCTTTCTGTTTTATGTATTTGGGGTTGGAATTTAATTTCTGTTTTAGTGGTCAGATGTTTTTAAAGAACGATAGTATTCATAAGTTTCCTTTGTCATGGAATCAACCAGTCCCCCCGCTGACATCAGGTAAGAAAGGGTGTCTTCGAGTATCTTACAAAGGGTACGATCAAGATCCTGATAGGCCATACGGCGAATCTGTTCAAGATTGGACGCATGTTTTCTGCCAGGTTCTATATAATCCGCGATATATAGTATTTTTTCCAGTCTGCTCATACCGGGGCGCCCGGTCGTGTGATAGCGGATGGCATTGAGGATTTCCTCATCGCTGATATTATATTTTTTGCAGGCCAGAAAGCTGCCGGCTTTCGCATGAAGGAGCGCCGCCGGATTCTGTCTTTCCACCTCAGACACAGGCAGGTCGTGCTTTTCACAGATCGAGAGCAGTTTTTTGTTCGGAAGGCATTTGGCACAGTCATGGAGAAGTCCGGCCAAAATGGCTTTTTCTTCATCTTCCCCGTGGATCATGGCGAGTGTCGCAGCCGTGTATGCCACAGATAAGGTGTGTTCGTAACGCTTGGGATTTAATTCCTTTTCCATGGCTTTTCTTAATTTCTTTTTTGTGTCCAGTGTTTTCATACAGGACTCACACCTCTTTGTACAATTTATTCTTGATAATATAGTCGTATACCGGATCCGGTACGAGATAGCGAATAGAGTTTCCTTCTTTCACAAGACGGCGGATCGCGGAGGACGAGAGATCAATACGGCCGGTCTGAAGCAAAAAGATTTCTGCGCCGTATTTTTCTCTTAAACGGAAAGCCTGTGTTTCCAGATCTTTCATTTCTTTGTCATCCCGGACAGCTGCGAGGATCTGACAGCCGGCAAAGATTTTGTCCGGACATTTCCAGTTTTCGATTGTCCAGAGGCTGTCAGCGCCGAGAATAAAATAATATTGCGTATGAGGAAATCTGGCATGCAGATCTTCTAGTGTCTCATACGTATAAGTATTGTGTTCTTTTTCGGTTTCTATCGTTGAAATCGTAAAAAAAGGATTTTCTTCGATTGCCAGTTTTGTCATTTCTACCCGGACTGACCCGGGAAGCACTTCATCCTGGTTTTTAAAATAGGGAATCCCGCTTGGCATAAAAAGTATTTCATCCAGATGAAATTGTTCTCTTGCCTTTTCTGCAATGATCAGATGTCCTATGTGGATTGGGTTAAAGGTTCCGCCCATAATACCGACTTTTCTCAGATGGCTCACCTCTTTTTTAATTTGGCAGAATGATCTTTGGGTTTTTCTTATCCGGCTTATAGAGTATGATTTTTTTGCCGATTACCTGCACGACCTGAGAATGCGTCCTGCCTGCGACCATTTCGGCAATTTCGTGCGGGTCGTCCGCACAGTTTTTCAAGACCGCGATTTTGATCAGCTCTTTTGTATTGAAAGCCTCGTCAATGGCCTGTGTAAATTCGGGCGTCAGGCTTGCCTTTCCGACTTGGAAGATGGGATTCAGCGTGCTTGCAAGCCCCTTTAAATATGCTCTTTGTTTGCTTGTCATGTTTTGATCCTTTCGTCTATTTATAATAATCAAAAGAAAGTCCGTACATTCTGACCGTATTGCCTTCTTCGATTCCAAGTTCTTCCAGCTGTTTTAAGATACCGTGTTCTTTTAAGAAATTCTGGAAAAAGCGAAACCCTTTTTCTGATTCCAGATTCGTATAAGAAAGCATTTTTTCAATGCGGGGACCTTCCACAACATACTCCTGCTTCTCTTCGTCATATGTGACGGTGAAAGGCTCATTCTGTATGCTGTAATGATCTTCCGGGATATATTCCGGCATAAAGACGACAGGCTCTGCATTTATTTCATCCAGTCTGTTTTGCACTGCATAAAGGAGTTCCCGGATGCCTTTTCCGCTCACGGCGGAAATCGGATAGACAGGAATGCCCTTGGGCTCAAATTCTGCCCGAATGCGTGAGACAGGGTCATCTTCCGTATAGATCATATCGATTTTGTTTGCTGCAATGATCTGGGGTCTGGCAGCGATTTCCGGATTATAGGCGTTTAGCTCCCTGTTGATTGCATAGATATCCTCTACCGGGTCTCTGCCCTCTACAGAAGCCGCGTCCACGATATGAATCATGACCCGGGTACGTTCGATGTGGCGTAAAAATTCATGTCCGAGACCGACGCCTTCCGATGCGCCTTCGATCAGTCCCGGAATATCCGCGATCACGAATCCTCTGGCATCTTCGAGATCGACCACGCCAAGATTGGGATTCAAGGTCGTAAAATGGTAATTGGCGATCTTGGGCCTTGCATTTGTCACTTTGGCAAGAAACGTTGATTTCCCGACATTTGGAAAGCCAACCAGTCCCACATCAGCGATTACTTTTAATTCCAGTAAAAGATTCAATTCCATTGATGGCTGTCCGGGCTGCGCATATTTGGGCGCCTGCATTTTGCTCGTGGCATAGTGCTGGTTCCCGCTTCCGCCGCGGCCGCCTTTTAAAAGCAGTACTTTCTGATTTTCACCGGACATATCCGCAATGACCTGGCCGCTCTCGGCTTCTTTGATGACGGTTCCGGCAGGAACTTTGATGAAGATGTCTTCTCCGTTTTTGCCTGCGCAGTTGCGTTTTCCGCCTTCTGCACCATTTCCTGCACAGTATTTTCTGATATGACGGAAATCTGTCAGCGTGTTTAAGCCCTCGTCCACGACAAAATAAACGCTGCCGCCATTGCCGCCGTCACCGCCGTCCGGCCCGCCGTTGGGTACATATTTTTCCCGGCGGAAAGAAACGTGCCCGTCGCCGCCTTTCCCGCTTTTTACATAAATTTTTGCACGATCTGCAAACATATGATAACCAATGCCTTTCTGCCAAAAAAGGCTTCAAACAAAAATATGTTTGAAGCCCGATCTGTTTGCTAATTGCTTTCTACAGGATATACGGAAGCCTGTTTTTTATCTCTTCCTTTTCTTTCAAATCGGAGCACGCCGTCAACCATTGCAAATAATGTATCGTCGCCGCCTCTGCCTACGTTGACACCCGGATGAATCTTGGTTCCGCGCTGTCTGTATAAAATATTTCCTGCCTTTACGAACTGTCCGTCAGCTCTTTTTGCACCTAATCTCTTGGATTCGGAATCTCTTCCGTTTTTGGTAGAGCCGACACCCTTCTTGTGTGCAAAAAATTGAAGGTTCATATTCAACATTGCCATGTTCACTCCTTTCTCTTAGCCTGTAAACGGATTCGTTTCCCTGAATTCCAGCTTACAGTATTTTCTCCCATACTGCTTTTCGATCTGGGACAGACCGAGCACCAGAGAATCTATCAAAACCTTTGATGTTTCTTCTAAAGGTTCCTCAAACTTACATGCAATCAATCCAGACGACTCATCAGATTCTACAGACATCTGCGCTCCTGTAATCTCATCTAACGAATTGATCGTATTGATGACCAAAACGGAAACGGATGCGCAGACGATATCTTTGCCGTATGCGTCAAATCCTGCATGTCCTGCACATGTAAACCCTTTATATTCTCCTGCTTTTGTTCTATGAAATGTTATTGTTATCATTTCACACCTTTAAGCATTCCTCAGAAGATCTTACGCGTTGATCTTGTCAATCTTTACCTGTGTGTATGCTTGTCTATGACCCATTTTCTTATGATAGCCGGATTTTCTTTTATACTTGTAAACGATGACTTTGCGTCCGCGTCCCTGATCCATAACGGTTCCGGTTACGGTCGCGCCTGCGACATCGCCTGCTACTTTCAGCTCGTTATCGCTGATCGCTATCACCTGGTCAAATGTAACAGCAGCTCCGACTTCCACGTCAAGTTTCTCTACCTTGATGACGTCTCCCTCAGATACTTTGTACTGCTTTCCGCCTGTTGCAATAATTGCGTACATATGGCACCTCCTTCGCATGAACTATGTTCATCTTTACTCGCCAGTTTTGGTGATATCCGGTTCGTCTCTGTCAGGAAAAATCAGATATACTTATACCTCACTGTGCGGCATACTAGAACATTTTATCCTTTCTGCGTGAATTTGTCAATATGTATGAGATAATTTTCTGAGACAATTTTCCTGTGCTGAGAGCGCTTCAGGTTGAGATGCTGAAAAAATATGCGGCGATCTGTGCCCTGGAACTGAATTCTTCTGTTTCCAGGAGCTTTTGTACCTCGTCTTTTGTGTAGAATTTTGCCTCGATCATTTCATTTTCTGAAGTGTGATCTTCGATCTCTCCTTCCACCTCGACAAAGGCGATCTGTGTCTTGATATCGGAGATGGCAACCGCGGCAAAGGAGGGATTCAGGATCCGGATGACTCTTTTGAGCCGCAGGCCGGTCTCCTCATATAGTTCCCGCTCGATACATTCGGCGATGGTCTCCCCGTTTTCGATCATCCCGGCGCACAGGTTATAGATGTAATGATTGACGCCCATCCTGAATTCGCGCAAAAGGAGAAGCCTGTCTTTACAGTAGGCGACGATAGAAACCCCGCTTACTCTGTTGCCGAGAACCGCCGCATCGGGGATTTCGTTGCGGCTTACAATTTCATAGATCTTTTCTTTTCCTTTTTTGTTCAGATAGGTCAGTTCATAATTTTTCAGGTATTTTCCGTCTTTTACTTTTTTCAGATTTAATAATTTCATGCCTTCCCTCATTTCCGTTTTTTCATTTTGCATGAAACTGTTCCGCAAACGGCTTATTTTTCTTTTGTCTGGTGATCTCCATCAGGCCAAGGCCTGTGATATCCACCACATACGCCGGTACAGGATCCTGCTTCAGCAGTTTTTTCATATATTCTGTCAGTTGTTGTGTATGCGCTTTTTGCTTCATATTGATAAAATCAACAAGGATCATTCCGGAAAGATTTCTGGCACGCAGGGCTGCCGCAATTGCATCGGCGGCTTCCAGATTGATCTTTAAATAGGTCTCTTCCGGATTCTTTTTCGCCTCATACTTTCCGGTATTGACGTCGATTGATACAAGGGCTTCCGTCTGTTCGATCACAAGATAGGCGCCGGATTTTAACCAGACCTTTTTGTCGAGCAGTTCCCTGATCTTTGTCTCGACGGAGTAGAGTTTATATAAAGGAAGTCTTTCGTCCTGGTAAAACCGTATGGGGACGGCAGTCAGCTGTTCATCGGCACGCAGCAGTTCACAGATATCCGGTTCATCGGTCACGATCTCGTCATAATCTGACTGATAGCAGTTTTTTACAAAGCGTACAAATTCCGGTTCGTTCTGATGCAGGCAGCTGAAACATACCCTTTTATCAGCAATGCTCAGAAGGTGGGACATCTGTGACGCCAGACGTCCGGCCTCGGCAATGACTTCAGAACGATCCGGCGCACTGGCGACATTTGTGCGGATGATCAGGTCAAACTGTTCCGCTATTTTTAACAAAGATGCTTCGTTTTGATACAGATGTTGGTATTTTGCGCCGAGTCTGGAAGAAATCCTTATTTTGCCTGTCCTTGTCCGCCTATGTTCTATCACGGTATACGTACCGGCCAGGGAAAGCTTTGCCGAAACCCCGGCGGGCTTTGTTTTAAGCGGTTCTCTGACAAGCTGGACGATCAGTTCGTCTCCGGTTTTCAGTGTCCCGTCTGCGCTGCGGTTTGTCAAAACAGCATCCTTTTTTTCTGAAAGCGGAAGAAAGGCCATGGTGCCTTTTTGGATCTCCACGAAAGCGCCTCCGATATTGGCGGCAACATTTTGTACCCTGCCTACATACAGGTTCCCAATGCGGCAGGTATGCTGGCCGTCTGTCAGGAGCTGTGTCTGAATCTGACAGATTTGATTGTGCGTGATCAGCATGGAAAAGAGTTTATCATACAGCCGCAGAATAAGGATCTTCCCTTTTTGCTTTTTTTGATCCTGTTGTGTCACTTCGATTTCCATTTCTTCATCCTTTTCACATTCCGACAGCATCAAGCGGCACAAGCTGCCGTTCTCCATCTTCTTTTGCAAGACTGGTATAAGTCTCTACCCGCGTGATCTGACAGGAAAAAGGAGTCAGTTCCACACCGCAGAATTTACAGAAAGCTTCTAACACCAGAGCCGGTTTGACATTGCCGCTGCTGCTGGCATCAACCAGCATGGAAATTGCGGGAAAAGCCGGTTTCTGTTTCGGATTTTCGGCAAAAAGATCTTCGGCCTGTTCCAGACAGATTTCATAGATTCCGGGTTTGAGATCAAACACAGACTCGCCTTTTTTTGTTTTTTTGAGAATGGGAATCTGCGGCTGGTCGTAAAACGCCGCCAGCTTTGCATCCATAGTATCAATTGGAAAGGCTGTTATTTGGCCCTCCGGTGATTTGTAAGTGATCCGGTATCTGGCTGCCGCGACGCTTGCCATGGCATTTTTGGCATGGTCTGGCAGTCTGATGACTGACACAATATCGATACCCTCTACCATAGTCCGGTTCAGCGCATCTTTTACGGCCTGCGGGGATTCCATGGAATTAACTTCGATGTCCATATATTCTCCGGCGCTCTCTATGCCTACTCCGAGCGGCGCCGCAAAGGACATGACCTGATGCGGGTTAAAACCTTCCGAATATCTGATATCGATCTGTGCCCTGTTAACTGCTTTCTGAAAGAAACGCATGACATCCAGGTGACCGATAAATTTCATGACCCCGTATTTGGCAAATTTAATTCTGATCTTCATACTCGAAACATACTCCTCCTCCAAACTGTCTTGCGCCGCAGCCCTGACACTTACTCCTGCAATTTGGGGATACACATCCTTCCATTGCCTTTTTCCACTCTCTTAACAAAAATTCTTTCGTGACGCCGCAGTTTATAAAATCCCATGGGAATATTTCGTCTTCCCTCCGTTCGCGGCTCGTATAAAATTCCGGATCAATATTACATTTTTTAAAGCTGGCAAGCCAGACCTCGTTCTGGAAACATTCGCTCCAGGCGTCGAACATCGCGCCTTGCCTGTACGCTTCTTCGATTACTTTTGCAAGTTTTCTGTCGCCCCTTGCAAGAACGCCCTCCAGGACACTGAGGTCGGCCTCATGCCAGTTGTATTTGATGCTTTTTTGATTCAGCTGTTCCATAATGCCTTTTTTGGTCTGATATGCCTTTTCGATAAACTCTTCTTTTGTGCACATTCCCGCCCACTGGAACGGCGTGAACGGTTTGGGGATAAAGAAGGAAGTGCTCGTAACGATCTGTACCCGTCCGTTTGTGCGCTGATCCTTTGGCACGGTATCAAAGAAAACGGCGGCAATCTTGTTTGACAGATCTCCTATGCCCCGGATATCCTCTTCGGTTTCCATGGGCAGACCAAGCATAAAATAGAGTTTGACCCTTGTCCACCCTCCCGCAAAAGCAAGTGCGGCGCCTTCTAATATGGATTCTTCGGTAAGTCCTTTATTGATGATATCGCGCAGCTTCTGGCTCCCCGCTTCCGGGGCAAAGGTCAGACTGCTTTTTTTCACATCCTGTACCTTGCTCATGACATCGAGGGAAAAGGCATCAATGCGGAGAGAAGGCAGGGAGATATTAATCTTTTTGTGACTGCATTCTTCTATCAGGAAATCCAGCAGTTCATCCAATCGGGAGTAGTCGCTGGAACTGAGGGAACTTAATGAAATTTCATCGTATCCCGTATTTTTTATCATTTCAAGCGCATACTGTTTGAGCACATTGACGTCGCGTTCTCTGACCGGACGGTAGATCTGTCCTGCCTGACAGAAACGGCAGCCTCTGATACAGCCGCGCTGGATCTCCAATACCACCCGGTCCTGTGTCACCTGTATGAAGGGAACAACCGGCGCGAGCGGATAGAAAGTATCCGATACCTCCATCTCGACCTCTTTTAAGATCGTATCCGGCGCCCTGTCATATAATTTTTTCCGGCCCTTGACGGTGCCGTCTGCATGGTATTCTTCTTCATAAAGAGATGGCACATAGATGCCGGGGATCTGTGATGCGGCATACAGGAAATCCTGACGGCTCCCGCCTGCCGCTTTATTTTGCCTGTAAGTGTCAAGAAGGCTGCGATACTGTGTTTCGCCCTCTCCGATATAAAACAGATCAAAAAATTCCGCGATCGGTTCCGGATTGTAACTGCAGGGGCCGCCTCCGATCACGATCGGGTCGTTCTGCGTCCGTTCTTTTGCATAAAGCGGGATCTGAGACAATTCCAGTATCTGCAGGATATTTGTATAGCACATTTCGTACTGGATGGTGATTCCCAGAAAATCCATGATTTTAACGGGCTCCTGCGATTCCAGGGCAAACAGGGGGATCTGCTTCTTTCTCATGATCCGGTCTAAGTCAGTCCACGGGGAATAGACACGTTCACACCATACATCCTCCCACGAATTAAACATGCTGTATAAAATCTGGATACCGAGATGGGACATACCGATCTCATAGACATCCGGAAAACACATGCAAAAACGGATATCCGTTTTCGTTTTGTCTTTCATGATGGAATTGACTTCATTTCCGATATAGCGGGCAGGTTTTTCCACCTGCATTAAAATTTCGTCTGATAGCGCCAGTTTTCTTCTCATGTAGGGATGCTTCCTTTTTCAAAAAATTTACTCAAACAACTCTGTCAGCTGCGGAAACTCCACTGTATTTTCAGAGTCATTCAGTTTAAAATAGTCTTCGGAGATCATGCCGTAAATGTCATTCATGGAATATCCGAAAATTTTATATTGTCCTGCATCACACAGCAAAAACCCGATAAACAGGATAATCGCCATGGCCATACGGAGTTTGAACGTGCCGGGTGTCTCCGGCATCTGTGTTTCCATGGAGTCTTCCGGCCGCAGATAACCTTCTGTGCGCAGGGATTCTCCCCGGTTCCACAAAGGCGGCATGTTATCCGTTCCATAGAGAATCTTCTCCCGCTCTCTGATTTTCATGCGGTTATCCATGTTCTCCGCACGTATGTACTGCGCCAGTCTCATTTTTCGTTCAACCGGTATCTGACTTCCTTCTTTTGCCGTTTTGCCCTGCATATTGGTTTCCACCATTCCTTGTGCTCTTAGAGCATTTTATGTCCGCATGGGCAAAAAAAGAACATGCCGGCGCCACGGGGCGGGGGACATCATCGTTTTGCCAGTTCCGCAGTGATCTCTTCCCATGTCACATTTTTTTCGGCCATCAGGACCATCATATGATACAGGAAATCGGAAATCTCGTATTTGATCTCATTGACATTCGGATTTTTGGCGGCGATTACGATCTCGGTTGCCTCTTCGCCCAGTTTCTTTAAAATCTTATCGAGTCCTTTGTCAAAGAGATAATTTGTATAGGAACCCTCTTTCGGATGCATTTTCCGGTCGAGGATGACGCCGAAGACCTGTTCGAAGACCCGCAGCGGATTGCTCTCTTCATATTCTCTGCGCATGATTTCGTTAAAAAAGCAGGAATGGGCGCCCGTATGGCATGCCGCGCCGATCTGGGAGACTTTGGCGAGTATCGTGTCTTTGTCACAGTCGGCCATCAGCGATCTGACATATTGGTAGTGGCCGCTCGTCTCACCTTTTACCCAGAGTTCTTCCCGGCTCCTGCTATAATAGGTCATCTTTCCGGTTCGGATCGTCATTTGATAGGCTTCCTCGTTCATATAGGCAACCATCAGGACTTCATCGGTCTTATAATCCTGTACCACGACCGGAATCTGACCGTCGGAATTCAGCTTAAACTCATCCCATGTGATTTTGGCTTCCATGGTGTTAATGGAGATGCCGTTTGACTGACAGAGCGCTTTGATGGCCAAAAGCTCTTTGGCATTTTCGTTGATGGCATTGCCTGAGATCGCGCAGATATTTTTCTGGGAGAGCATTTCCAGAATCTTATCAAGAGAGACCTCCGGTACACATACGATCATCGGAAACCGGGAGACGGCAACCGCTTCTTTGATACAGCGTTCTTTTACAAGAATCAGTTCCTCCACGTATTCGTCAAGCAGCAGTTCGTTCGCGGTAATCTCGGAGACGTCACTGATGCAGGCTGCGATCTTCTCTTTGCCAAATTTTTTGGACACTTCTTGCGTGATTTTGATATTCTCCGGTCTGGAATAATTGAGCGCTGCCTTCTTACAGCCCGCATAGATCAGTTTTTTGATATCTTCCATGCGGTGTACATTTCCTGCGCCAGTCACAGGAATTTCCGCTTCTGTACAGATCGCTTTTATGATATCGAGCGCTTCCTCATGTTCGGTGTCGCCGTCTGAAAGATCATATACGATCAATTCATCCGCATGATTATCACTATAAAATTTTGCCAGCGCGGCCGGATTTGTGTCTATGATCGTGTGATCGGAGAATCCTTTCACCACATTTCCTTTATATAGATAAATACAGGGTATTAATTTCTTGTACATTGTCTTTCCTCCTGATGTATAAAGCGATCCTTATTAGGCAAGGCTTCCCTTGGTGCTGAGAACATCTGCGATTCTGTCATCTTTCCCAACTGCCTCATCAAGCGCTTTTCCAAATGCCTTAAACATTGCCTCTATCATATGGTGTGTATTTTCCCCCGAAAGCATTTTAATATGAATATTCATTCCGGCGCTGTAAGAGACAGCATAGAAAAATTCCCGGATCAGTTCCGTATCCAGAGCGCCTGCCTGCTGTGTCTTAAAATCGCAGGAAAAACCAAGGTAGGGCCTGCCGCCCAGATCTACGGCGCACAGACACAGGGCGTCATCCATCGGCAACAGAAAAGAACCAAAGCGCCGGATGCCGGTCTTATCTCCGAGCGCTTCTCTGATCGCCTGTCCGAGCACGATGCCCGTATCTTCTACTGTGTGATGGGCATCTACATCCAAATCTCCGTTGACCACGAGGGTCAAGTCGAAGAAGCCATGTTTTGCAAACCCTTCCAGCATATGGTCAAAAAAGCCGATGCCTGTCTGCACTTCACTTTTGCCGACGCCATCAAGCGAAAGGGATAAGATGATGTCAGTTTCTTTTGTTTTTCTTTTCACTGCCGCATTTCGTGCCATGGTATGAAGATCCTTTCTTTTCTTTCTCCTGTTATTCTGTCAGACTGATTCTTTTTCAAAACGAACCCGGATAGAATTTGCATGTGCTGTCAGGCCCTCTTTTTCCGCGAACAGTTCGATATCCTTATGCGCACGCTGGAGCGCTTCTTTCGAGTAAGAGATGATACTTGTCTTTTTGAGAAAATCGTCCACATTCAGCGGAGAGAAAAACTTGGCGGTTCCGTTTGTGGGCAGGATATGGTTTGGCCCTGCATAATAGTCGCCAAGCGGCTCTGAGGAATATTCCCCGAGAAAGATCGCACCGGCGTTTTCGATTTTCGTCATCACTTCAAACGGATTTTTGGTTAAGATCTCCAGATGTTCCGAGGCGATCTCATTGGCGGCAGCGATAGCATCGTCAAGAGAATCCGCCAGCAGAATATAGCCGTACTGATCCAGAGATGCCCGGATAATGGACGCTCTGGAAAGCTCTTTTAAAAAGCCGTCAATCTGGATGGCCGTCTCTTTGGCAAGTTTTTCGCTGGTCGTGATCAGGATCGCACTTGCCAGTTCGTCATGTTCTGCCTGTGAGAGCAAATCTGCTGCCACATAGCGGGGATTGGCGGTTTCATCCGCGATCACAAGAATTTCGCTGGGGCCGGCGATCGAATCGATGCCAACATAACCAAAGCAGGCTTTTTTCGCAAGCGCGACAAAAATGTTGCCGGGGCCTGTGATCTTGTCCACTCTGGGAATGCTCTTTGTGCCGAACGCCATCGCGGCGATCGCCTGAGCGCCGCCGACTTTATAGATCTCATCGACACCTGCGATCCTGGCAGCGACCAGCGTGCCAGCATTTACTTTTCCATCCGCACCCGCCGGTGTGACCATGATGATCTTTTTTACACCCGCAACTCTTGCCGGGACCACATTCATTAACAGACTGCTTGGATAAGCGGCTTTTCCACCCGGGATATAGACACCGGAGACAGCGATCGGCTGGAGCTTCTGTCCCAGGATTGTGCCGTCCGGTTTTGTGTTGATCCAGCTGTTGTGCATCTGATGCCGGTGAAAATCAAAAATATTATCGGCGCTGCGCTGAATCACCTTGATAAATTCTTCTTCCGTATGCGCAAACGCTTCCTCGATCTCATCGTTTGTCACACGGATATTATCTGCATTGATATCCCATTTATCAAATTCCTTTGTATATTCAAAGACTGCCTCATCCCCCCGTTCCCGTACGGCAGTGATGATCTGTGCGACCACAGATTCATATTCTCCATAGTGGTTCGGACTTCTTTTTAACAGATTATCAAGAATATCCTGCTGGGATTCGGGTGTCAGTTTTATGGTTCTCATAAGAATGTGTACTCCTTTCTCTTTCTCATTCCACACTGTAATTTAGCTTTACCGTAATGGAAGCTGTCTTTTGCCGGGAGCCAGTGTCAAAGGCGCCGCCATAGCTGTAATCTGAATTGCTGTTTTGGGCCGTGATCTGGAAAACACCGAGACTGGCAGTAAGCAGTTTGTTAACACGCGCGCCTGTTCCCGCGGCCATAATGTCGATTCGGTCTTTGGCATTGGCCGTTGCCTCTTCGATGAGCTGTAACTTCAATTCATCCAGTTTTGTGTAATAATATTGCGGGTCTTCGGAAACGAATTCTACATTGGCCTCGATCAGCTGTGTAATGTCTCTGGAAATATTGTCAACTTTATCGATATCGCCTGAAGTCACGCAGATTTCCTGATAGAGATCGTAACCGTCTTCATATCTGCCGATCTCATACCCTTCGTCATTATATTCATAGGCATACCGTTTGGAAATATTGACGGCGCCAAAAACCATCTCTTCCTCCGTGACACCGTTCTCGATCAGATAATCTTCTATGACTTCGGCATCTTTTTTCAGGCGCTGGTAGGCGGTCTGCGTCGTGGAGCCATAGGCAGTGAAACTGCCCCGCCAGACGATCAGATCCGACTCGAAGTCACAGCTGGCTGAACCTGTCGCAGTCAGGCCGCCGCTTCCGGAAGTCTGTTTGTAGGAAACAAGCTTTCCGGATAAAATGCTGACACAGATGATTGCGCAGATTCCTGCGATCAGCGCAATGATGATTCCCTTATACTCTTTCATAGATCAGTCCCTGCTCCTTTCTCAAACATGAACATGCGTTTGACTTTGTTCGGGTTACAGATTGCTTTTTAAATCTGCAATCAGCTTCCGAATCCGTTCCGGCTGCATCTGCATACTGACCTGGTTGACGATCATACGGGCAGAAAGCGGGCAGATCTCTTCCAAAACTTCCAGCCCGTTTTCCCTCAGCGTAGAACCGGTCTCCACAATATCTACGATGACATCGGAAAGCCGGACGATCGGGCCAAGTTCCACAGAACCGTTTAATTTGATGATATCCACAGTCTGATGTTTTTTGTTAAAAAAATAGTCTTTGGCAATGTTTGGATATTTGCTGGCAACACGGATCATCTCATGATGCATCAAAAGCTCTCTTGCGCTTTCAGGACCGCAGACACACATGCGGCATTTCCCGTAGCCTAAATCCAGTACTTCATAAATGTGTCGGTTCTCTTCCATAATGGTGTCGCTGCCTGCGACGCCGATATCCGCCGCTCCATATTCCACATAAGTCGGCACATCCGGACCTTTGGAGAGGAAAAATTTCAGCTTTTTCTCTTCGTTGACAAAAATCAGTTTCCTCGAATCCTTATCCTTCATCTCTTCGCAGGTGATTCCGATCTTCTCTAACAGTTCCATAGTCTTATTTGCAAGCCTGCCTTTTGCAAGTGCAAAGGTCAGATATTTTTCTTCGCTCATTGCATTTCATGCCCTTTCTTTTCAGGTGATTCGTATGGGGTAAGTACTACGCAGTGCCCTGCTTCCCGTAGAGATACTGCCTCTTTCAGTTTCGCTTCAAAGGTCTCTTCCTGATAGTAAATATGCAGGATCTCTTTTCGTGGTGCGGCTGTCACGTTTTGCCTGCCCATGGCCAAAAGCAGATCGTCCACTGCAATCATAAAACCGATGGCCGGTGCATTTTTACCGAACCGCCCAAGCAGCGTATTATATCTGCCGCCTTTTAAAACAGCGTCCCCGACCCCATAAGTATAGGCCTTAAATAGAATGCCCGTATAATAATTATACTTGCTTAACATGGTCAGGTCAAAAGAAACATATTTTTCCACGCCATAAGAACAAAGCACCTGATAGACCTGCTCTAACCGTTCGATTGCCTGCAGGGACCGTTCATTGTTGACGGTCTGCCTTGCTTCTTTCAGCGCATCCACAGAACCGAACAGATCACTGGTCTTTAACAGGATCTCTCTGTCTGGCAGCGCTACCTTTCTGTCTGCTAAAAGTTCCTCCGCACCAAAATAATTTTTGCCGGAGATCAGCTCTCTGAGCGTCAGTTCCGTCTCCTCATCGAGTCCGGCCTGTGCGCAGATCCCTTTAAAATATTCCAGATTGCCGACACTTATCTGGAAATCCTTTAAGCCCGCATGGCGCAGCGCTTCTATCATCAGGGCGATCATCTCAGCATCGGCATAGATCGAATCGTCGCCGATCAGCTCGACCCCCATCTGGGTGGTTTCTTTGAGTTTTCCCTGCAGATTGGAAGTATTGGTGAAAGTATTGCCCTGATAGCAAAACCGGATCGGTACTTCTTCTTCCATAAAATATTTCGCCGCACATCTGGCGATCGAAGGGGTGAAATCGGGACGCAATACAAGCGTATTGCCCTCTTTGTCAAAAAATTTATACAGTTCTTTGGAGGGTGTCGTACCGATCTCCCGGGAAAAAACATCGAAAAATTCAAAGGAAGGCGTCTGGATGTCACGATAACCGTAGGCGTGGAACTTTTCTGAAAGCAGATGTTCAACGGCTAACTTCCGCGCTTCCTCATCCCCGTAGATATCTCTGACGCCTTCCGGCGTATGTACCAGTTTTTTACTCATCTTCAGATTTTTAACTCCTTCTTGCTTTATCGAATTAACGTGTTAATTCGTCAATGTAATAATAGATCAAATATATGTAGTATAGCTGAAAAAAACAGGCTTGTCAAATCACGTCAGTGCCATGACACGGTTTTCTATTCCCGGTCATCCAGATCTTTCTGAAGCATGTCCAGATAAGGAACGAGAATGCCGTGTCTTTTGGGAAGAATATACTCTGGATTCAGTTCTTCATAGCGGAAACTCTTCCTGCCGCCCTCTTTCGCCCTGTCCCAGAAAAAACGGAGCATCTCATAGGGAAGATAATAAAAGAGATCCTTATGAGAATAATAAATGAGGAAAAACGCGATCCCCTTTTGCTTTTCAAACTGCTCCATGAACGCGACCTGATGCTCATGGATGTTTTGCAGGGCAAAGGTGTCGACAGCGCATTCTTTGGCGTCGAAACAGACCGGGATGCCCTGTACGGCGCCGATATAATCCACCGTACTTTTCTGTTCAAAATAGGCTAATGTGATATGTCTGCTGTGTTTGTCGATCGTGATCGGCGTGATCGGCGTCGGGATCTTCTGGATCAGGGCAAGTCCGTTCTCCAGATATTTTTCATTGGTGCGGTTGATCAGATCTTCCAGCGTGGAGCCCCGCAGTCCTCTTGAATTCCAGGTTGCCATTTGCCGTACCGTTTCCTTTCAATAATCGTTCTGAATCGTTCTGCGCAGGCTTTTTATGCGTCCGCCACCCGGTCAAACAGTTCGGGGAGCGGTGCAAGGAATGTCTTTTCACTCAGATCTGCAAAAGGCGCCTCCAGTTTCGGAAAGACGACCCTGTATGCATGTAAGAGCTGATGGCTCACAGCATACTGCCTGCGGTATTTTTCATTCCATGCTTTGTCGCCGTATTTCGGATCTCCAAGCAGCGGGTGTCCGATGCTGGCCAGATGGGCGCGGATCTGATGAGACTTTCCGGTGATCAGTTCCACTTCCAGAAGTGTCTTATCCGCTTCCTGCCTGATGGGGTAATATCTCGTGCAGATGTAGGATCCCTCCCCTGTTTTCTGTGTGGAAAAAATCTGCACCTGATTGCTTTTTTCGTCCTTATGCAGATACCCTTCTATGACCCTTTCGCTGCTTACCGTTCCTTTGACATAGAGTCGATAAAACTTATGTAAACTTCTTGTGCGGAGCGCTTCTGAGAGCATCTGTGCCCCCTGTACGGATTTGGCACACAGCACGATGCCGCTCGTATTACGGTCTAAGCGGTTACAGGCGGATGGCCGGAACGTCTGCATTTCTTCCGCTGTAAGCTGTCCGTTGGTGAGAAGATGGCTGATCAGCCATTCATTTAAAGAGAAATCCTCTTTTGCGGCTTTCTGGGTGAGAAGACCGGCGGGTTTATTAACGGCCAGGATATGCCCGTCTTCGTATAAGACAGAGATTTTCTCTAAGGCGCTCCTTGTTTCCGGATCGATCTCTGTCTTGGCAGGTGGATCACCTGCCGCCGCATCGGTATCATCCGGCGCCGCCTTCCGGCCCATGAACTTTTGCAGGGTCTGTTGTGAAAAGTAAATGGAGACCGTATCGCCGCATACTATTTTCTCACTGCCGTCTGCTTTTTTGTCATTGAGCACGATATTTTTTTTGCGCAGCATTTTGTAAAGAAAACCGCTTCCGGCTTCCGGGAGCAGTTTATGCAGATATTTGTCAAAACGCTGTCCTTCCTCCCGCTTTGTGATTATTTTCTGATACATGAGCGTCCTCTCTGAATCGCTATAAAGAAATCGAATAAAATAAACGTATGATGTCGTCCTTATTTTTTGCATCTTCCACACTTAAAACTTCCAATTGACCGAGTCGGTCTATATACTTATCCAGTTGATCGAAAATCTTGACGGTGAAATTTTTATGGCCGTCCTGAAGGAGCATCTGCACTAAATGCTTCTCTCCCGCCGTACAGTCGCACCTGGTGCTCTCTGTGTAGGCGCACACGACATTTCCTTTGAGCACCATATGGCTTAAAGGATAGCTGCTCTGATAGGCCGTAAAATACATATCATAAAAGCCTGTCAGTTTGTTGTCAAAGGCACAGATCCTCTCCCATGCCTGTCTGCTGCAGCCACAGGTCCGGAAAAACATGATTGTATTGATCAGGCTCTTGCAGGCGGGAAGACATCCGAGCACGGCAACGATCGTCAATAGATTCTGATTGCTTCCTGTCGAGTAGATGCCGAGTCCATAGATGGCAAGCGACAGGGCAAAATAAAATGCGGTGCGCAGGAGCGTTCGTTTTCTCTGGTATTCAATATATCCGTAGTTACCTTTTGTAATGTTTGCTTTCATCAGATGAGCCCTTTCGTCAGTCGATATACGAATTTGAGCGGCAGGCCGTATATTGACAGCGTTTTTTTCTGTTTCGCATCAAGCAGCGCCTTCCGCACGACTTTTTCCGGTTTCGCCATGGTCATTTTTTTCAGTCTGTTCATCTGACCGTACCGGCCATAGGCATGGTCTATAAAAGGAGTTTTTACCGGTCCCGGACAGACTACCGTCACGGAGACCCCGCTATGTTTCAGTTCTTTTGCGAGCGCCAGGCCAAAAGAATAGACATATGCTTTCGAGGCCGCATAGACTGCGAAATCAGCCTGCGGGCAGAACGCCGCGCCGGAAGAAAGCTGTATGATCCGGCTGCCTTTTTTCATATAAGGCAGGCATAATTTTGTCATCTGCGTCAGGGCAAGGACGTTTAAGCGGACTGTCTCTGTCACCTCATCCCGGCTCTGTTTCTCGAACGCGCCATAAATCCCCATGCCGGCACAATTGACCAGAACCGAGATCCGGGGATTGCGTATCATCAGTACTTCCGCGAATCTGGCAAGCTTACGTTCGTCCGTGATATCGATAGCGATCGTTCTGATTTTGACGGTTCTCTCATGATGCAGTTCGATCGCCAGCTCTTCCAGCGCTTCTCTTCCTCTGGCCAACAGCCAGATCTCGTCCGTTTTTGACAGCTTTTTGGCGAGCTGTCTTGCAAATTCTCTTCCCATCCCGGAGGATGCTCCTGTGACGATTGCTATGTTCATATTCAAATCAGCCTCCTGTTCCTTCTATCTGTCTTTGGGTTTATGCACTTTTCGGATCGTTCTGTTTTTCGTTTTCTTTTGTCTGCCCTGTTCCCTGCCTTTTGTTTCCTGTTTTTTCTGATCACGCTTTTTTGCCTGCGCGGCGTTTCCGAATGCCGTTTTGCGCGGGCGGATCAGGCATTTTTTGTCAAAGC
This sequence comes from uncultured Lachnospiraceae bacterium, assembly GCA_947577185.1. Classification (GTDB taxonomy): domain Bacteria; phylum Bacillota; class Clostridia; order Lachnospirales; family Lachnospiraceae; genus UBA3282. Next base: position 25,791 of record CANPUE010000006.1, read on the forward strand.
CGATCAGGTCTTCACGTCCGGCTTTTTGTAACGCCTCTTTCACCAGTTCATAATTGTTCGGGTTCCGATACTGGATCAGTGCGCGCTGCATTGCCTTTTCATGCGGATTTCGGCATACATAGACTTTTTTGCCGTTTCGCGGATCAATCCCGGTATAGTACATGACAGTCGATACGGTGGAAGGCGTTGGATAAAAATCTTGAACCTGCTCCGGCATATAGCCCGTATCCCGCAGATATTCTGCCAGCTCCACCGCCTCTTTCAGGGTGGAACCGGGATGGGATGACATGAAATAAGGCACCAGAAACTGTTTTTTTCCCAGTTCTTTATTTATTTTATCATATTTTCGGACAAACTGCTCATAAACTGATTTCCCTGGTTTTCCCATTTTCGACAGAACGGCGTCCGAGATATGTTCCGGCGCCACTTTAAGCTGTCCGCTGACATGATGTTCCACCAGTTCGCCAAAAAAAGCAGTGTCTTTGTCTGCCAGAAGGTAATCAAAACGGATACCGGAGCGGATAAAAACTTTTTTCACGCCGGGCAGGGCGCGCAGCTTTCGCAAAAGCTCCAGATAATCCGCGTGAGTCACTTTCAGGTTAGGACAGGGTTTCGGGAAAAGGCACTGCCTGTTTTTGCAGACGCCCATTGTCAGCTGTTTCTCACAGGAAGGATGCCTGAAATTGGCGGTAGGGCCGCCTACGTCATGAATGTATCCTTTAAAATCGGCGTCTTTGATCAGTTCTTTTGCTTCCGCCAGGATCGAATCATGGCTCCTTACCTGTACGGTTCTGCCCTGATGAAATGTGAGTGCACAAAAATTACAGCCGCCATAGCAGCCTCTGTTGCTCGTCAGAGAAAATCTGATTTCCGAGATTGCCGGAACGCCGCCCTTTTCTTCATAGGAAGGATGATAGGTCCGCATAAAAGGAAGCGCATAGATCTCATCCATCTCTTCCGTCGTCAAAGGTTTCTGGGGCGGGTTCTGCACCACATAAACGCCGCCCGGATAGGGTTCGACAAGTGTTTTGCCGGTGTATGGATCCGTATTGGAATACTGGAGCGCAAAGCTGTCCGCATACCGTCTGGACTGGGACGTCATCTCGTCAAAGGACGGAAGCATGATGCTGTCATAAATGCCGGAAAGGTCTTTGGTCTTATATACCGTACCGGGAATAAACGTGAGATCTTTTATGTCGATGCCGCCTGCGAGGGCGTCAGCGATCTCCACGATTGATTTTTCTCCCATGCCGTAAGAGATCAGATCGGCCTGAGAATCCAGCAGAATGGAGCGCTTGAGTTTGTCGGACCAATAGTCGTAGTGTGCCATGCGGCGCAGACTGGCCTCGATGCCGCCGATGATGATCGGAATGTCCCTGTAGGTCCTGCGGATCAGATTTCCATAGACCGCCGTCGCGTGATCGGGCCGCTTATAAGCCTCACCGCCGGGGGTGTAGGCATCGGAGGGTCTGTGCTTTTTGGAGACAAAATAGTGATTCACCATAGAATCCATATTGCCGGCGGAAATGAGAAAACCTAATTTAGGGCGTCCAAGAATGGTAATGCTCTCATCATTTTTCCAGTCAGGCTGTGAGATGATTCCCACCCGGTAACCATGCGCCTCCAAAACTCTGCTGATTATGGCATGTCCAAAAGACGGATGGTCTACATAGGCATCCCCGATTACGTACACAAAATCCAGCTGTTCAATTCCCGCTTCACGAAGATCTTCTCTCGATACCGGTAAAAATCCCATATTGTTATATCAGCTCCTTAAAATCATGTATAAAATAATCCGCCAGTTCTTTCTTTTGCGCATTCTGCCAGGCGGAAGTTTCATCATAGACGGCGCATACTTTCATGCCGGCTGCTTTCCCGGCCATAATGCCGTCCACGATGTCCTCAAAGACGAGGCAGCGATCGGGGGAAACGGCAAGGGCGTTTGCCACGGCCAGATAAATATCCGGCGCCGGTTTTCCTTTTTGTACTTCGCATCCCGTCAGAATACAGTCAAAATGCCCGGTAAGCCCATGTGAGGCTATGACGGTTTCCACCAGTTCTCTCGAATTGCTGGTCGCAATGCCGAGTCGGATCTGTTTTTGCAGGCAGCGTTCGATAAATTCCGCCGCGCCCTCTTTTAATGGGACTTCGTGCGTGTACTTGTCCCAGGCCATCCGGTTCCAGTCAGCTTTGATCTTTTCAGGCTCATCCGGGAGGTCAAACGTTTCCTTAAAAAAATCCGCCGTCTCACTAAAAGATCTGCCCCCGATCATAGCCTGCAGATTTTCGGGCGGTTCTAACCCGAATCTGCCCAGATACTCGATATCAATCGCATGCCACATCCACATGGAATCCACCAGGGAACCGTCCAGATCAAAGATCACGGCATCGATCTTTGAAAGCAGCCCGCCTGCTGTGGAGCCGGACCGTAACAGATCGATTTCCTCAGCCGACAGCTTACGGTATTGTCCGGGTGCCAGACCTTCATCCAGAAAAAGCGGCCCCATGCGCACTCTCTTTAAATGCACCACTTCGTTTCCGACGGCCTTTAACATCCTTTTTACCTGATGAAATTTGCCTTCCGTGATCGTCAGCAGGATCTTCTGTGCCGTCTGTACGGATACTTTTGCCGGAAGGGTCAGCTTTTTCTCACCGATATCCACGCCTTCTTCCAGAGCACGGATCTGTGTCTGTGTGACCGGCGCGGCAAGAAGACATTCGTATGTCTTTTCCACATGGTATGCCGGAGAAAGGAGTCTGTGAGCGAGCGCGCCGTCGTTTGTGAGAAGCAGAAGCCCTTCCGTGTCTTTATCGAGACGCCCGGCCGGGAACAGATCGGTTGTTTTTTCCGGATTCGGTCCCGTATCACTGTCCTGCCCATCATAGAAGAGGGAAAGCACGGTCTTTTCTTTTCTGTCTTTTGTGGCAGAGACGACACCCGCCGGTTTATTGAGCATATAGTAGACAAATTTTTCATACCGGCACAGGCTGCCCCGATACCGGATCTGATCTTTTGTTTCGTCTATCTGAAATTCGCTTTGGCGGATCACCGTACCGTTTACCGATACGACACCGCTTTTGATTTCTTTTTTGAGAACGCTTCTTGTTCCGCAATTCATATCGCACAAAAATTTATCCAGACGCATATCTGATTGTCCTTTTTTCATATAATGTAGCAACTGTTTCTTCTCATGGAAGGTGCAAATGCTTCTTACACTGCTTTCCGTCTATCTGACTTACCTGCTTCTGCGCTATCCTGCGCAGGCGCTTTCATATGCGTCTACAGGCCTTATTTTGTGGTTCCGCAAGATGATCCCGACACTGCTTCCGTTTATGATCCTGTCCGGTACGATGATCCGCATGAACCTGACTGAGCGCTTCGCCAGATTTTTTCATCCGCTGTTTCGCAGAATCTGGGGCACTTCCTTAAACGGTTCCTATGCGCTCTTGATGGGAATGCTCTGCGGATTTCCCATGGGCGCCAGAGTGATTGGGGAACTGTGTCAGGCGGGTAAGCTTTCGGAGGAAGAAGGGGCCTATCTGTTGGCTTTCTGCAATAACATCGGACCAATCTATTTCCTCAGTTTTGTCATGAGTACGTTGTCACTGTCAGGAAATTATGTCCCTTTTGCCATTATGTACGGCGTACCGCTGTGCTATGGATGTCTGCTGCGCATTGGAAGGAAGGTCAAAGCGCCTGTTCCAAAACCACTCCGGGCCATGTCACTGCCTGCCGCGCCGACATACCCGATGCCGCTGTTAACAGCGATAGATGAGGCCGTTGTTTCTGCTTTGATCGGGATTGCCAGACTGGGCGGCTATATGATCTTTTTTAATCTTTTAAATATTCTGATGATGCCATTTTCGAATCTGCCTGAAAGCTTTTTGGCTTTCTGCAACTGTATTCTTGAGATTACGAGCGGCATCAGCCGGGCTGGCAGCGCACAAAAGGTTCTGCTTCTGATTTTACTGCCGTTTGGCGGTTTTTCCTGCATATCGCAGACCTACAGCATGATCAAAGACACCAATCTTTCTATCATGCAGTATTTCCTGCATAAATGCATGCAGACTGCGATAACCGCGCTTATTTATGCCGTCTTCTGCGCCGCTTCTTATAGTTTCTGAGTATGATCATCATGGATAAGATCATGCCCAGGACAAGCGCTGCGCAGATCAGGCATACTTCCAGAAAATAACGGATGGTCAGGGGCTGCCTGTCGGCACCGTCTGCGGCCGTATCCGCATCTTTGGGAGATATCTCTTTGAACTGTGCCCCTGACACCGCTTTGCCGGAAGCGCTCTTTACGGAGGTATCTTCTGTGGGCTGCGGCTGTTCCGGCGCTATGGCTTCCGCTGCCTTTGCAGCCTCCGCTTCCAGCTCTTCGGCCGTCCGGTAGCTCATAGAGGGAAGGCTCAATGAATTGCTCGTCGTATACAGATCGTATCCGTTATAGGCGTTGACTACAATCTGGGGTATGATGCCGGAAGGCACATTGATTGTCAGTTCAAACGTATCTTTTGTCCGGTCCGGCCATCTTTGCAGATCTGAAAAGGTCTGGCCGCCGTCGTAACTGTAGCTGTAATAGAGCATGCCGCTGTCATAATCGACGGCCGAGACGCTTAGCGTGATATCGCCTGTCTCCATATTCTGCTTTACCAGATCAATCATGCAGATTTCGGGTTCCGTGGAATCCGGCGCCATCGTCTGTGTCGGCACCGGCACGGAAATATTTACATAGGAACTGTAATCTTTGCCGAGGCTTTCGGAACGGAGTCCGAAATATTTCGCGACAGCCTCCGCATCCAGTCTGCCGAATGCTTCCAGTTTCTCTGCATGATCATAAAAGGGCATATCGTTTTCCTGATCAAGGTGACAGTGCTCGATCAGGACGCACGGAATATTGCGTTGCGTGGAATGACGAATGATCCCGTAATAATCGATTCCTTCATCATTCAACCGCGTCTTGATCCCGCGGGAATAAAGTCCCATCTCCTGTAACAGTTCCATTTCCACCGCGGCAAAGGTGCGGCCTTTGCTGTATGATTCACCAAAAGCAGAAATCCATGTCTCCGCCCCAAAGAGGGTATGGTATTTGGACATATTAAAATGCAGGCAGAAAAGAAAATCCGCCCCGACGGCTGCGGCATATTCACTCCGCTCTTCTAAAGTGAATGCCGTATCATCTGATCTTGTCAGATAGACGGTAATGCCCTCATACTGGTCCAGTTCCGCTTTCATTGCTTTCGCCACGACCAGTGTCATATCTTTTTCCGTGTAATCTTCAAATTCCCCGCCGAGGTTGTCCCCGCCGTGTCCGGGATCGATCACGACCACAATGGGCCGGGTTTCTTGTGCCGAAACGGCATCCGTACTTTCCGGCTGCGCGGACAAAACATCCGCAGCTTCCGATGTTTCGGCCGCATGGACAGTCAAAATGGCTTCCGGGTAAACACTGGTCAGATCTGTCATCGAAAAAATAAGAACCGCAATGGCCGTGAAAAACAATAAGCCGGCTTCCCTGCGAAACCAGCTCATTTTGCACTTTTGTATCATGTAAACATCCTTTCGCCTAAATCATATCCAGATTGAGGGATTCCTCAGGGTGGTCTTCGGCTACTTCCTTCAGTAGTTTTTCCACGCTCTGCGGCATAAGTTCCGCACGGTTAGCCTTGACGACCTCGTTATATCCGTTGATCGTATTAAAGAAACTCTCATAATGTGCCGTCGTGGCATTCAGCGTTGTCGTCATCAGGTTTTCAAGGTTTGCCAGCATGTCATCGAGATACTGCATGGCGGCCGCTCTCATGCCGTTTGCTTCTGTCGTCGCGTTATCAAGGATTTCCTGCGCCTGATGGGTTGCGAGTGTGACCACTTCGTTTGCCTGTGCATATGCCTGCTGCATGATCTCATGTTCATTGATCAGTTCGTTTGTATGTACGGTAGCCTCATTGATCAGCGCTTCGGCCTTTGAACGGGCATCATTCAGGATCGCTTCTTTATTCACAATGATCTTCTGGTAGCGCTTGATTTCGTCCGGGGTCTTCATCCGCAGTTCCCGCAAAAGCTCATCGATCTCTTCTTTATTGACAATGATATTCGTCTTGGAAAGGGGCTGATATTTACAACCGTCGACATAATCTTCAATTTCATCTATTAACTGTTCAATTCTGCTGCTCATTGATAACGTGGCTCCTTCCTCATCTTACATAGCCATATTTTTCGTAAACCAGTTTCCCGACAAACTCGGGAACACATTGTGAGATATCCCCGTTAAAGCTGGCGATTTCCTTCACGCTCGAAGAACTCAAATAGGCATATTCAAGACTCGTCGTCAGGAAAATGGTATCCAGGTCTCCGTTGGAAAGCTTTCTGTTTGTCTGAGATATCTGCAGTTCATATTCAAAGTCCGTGATCGCACGCAATCCTCTGATTGCCACATGGACGCCTTTTTTCTTTGCGTAATCGATTAAAAGTCCGCTGAATGAGTCAATTTTGACATTTTGGATGTCTTTTGTTGCCTCTTTAAGTATTTTAACACGTTCTTCCACAGAAAACAATGGAGTCTTTAAGTTATTGTTCAACACACTTACCGTTAATTCATCAAAAATCTCCGCGGCTCTTTTGATCACATCCAGATGCCCGAAGGTAACCGGATCAAAGCTGCCCGGATAAATTGCTGCCCTCATAATTTACTCTCCCGTATTTTTTTTCATAAAAACATGTTTGTTTGTTTTATAACATTTTTCCCTGACAATAGAAAATCCAAGCGGTTCCACATAAGAAAAGTCTTCCGTGCGAAGCGCCTCTGCAATGATCATGGTATTTTCTGTCACGTAGGGCGCAGACTGCAGGAATCTTAGCACCTGTTCCTCATATCCCTGCCCGTAGGGCGGATCCATGTAGATCACATCCGCTTCTTTCTCGTGAATGCCGGAAATTGCGGACAGCACATCCTGTCTGAGGAGCGTGGCGTCTTCGGCCAGTCTTGTAAAGTTCAGATTTTCCTGGATGCAGGAAACGGCGCGCTTATTATTTTCGACAAAATAAGCATGTTTGGCGCCTCTGCTGAGTGCCTCGATTCCGATACCGCCGCTTCCGCTGAACAGATCGATAAAGACCGCGCCCGGCAGATATGGATTAATCATATTGAACAAAGTTTCCTTGATCCGGTCGGTCGTTGGTCTTGTATCCATTCCTTCCGGTGTTTTCAGATTCAGCCTTCTGGCCTTTCCGGCTATGACACGCATAATGTGATCTCTCCTGTGTTTTTAATCAGACACGCACTTTAACGCCTCTGGTGTCTCTGCTTGCTGATTTGAGTTTATTCAGCTCAATCATTTTCCCTTTATATTCGATGGTCTTATCGTCCGTGTGGCGGGTGTACCAGACCTCTTCCAGATGGTCATCGGCACCCAGTTTCATGCCCCGTACGCCGATCGCGCCTTTTTTCTTTTCCGGAATCTCTTCTAAGGAAAAACGCAGAAAATAGCCATCTTTAGACTGCAAGATGATATTTTGCTGTTCTTTTAATGTTACGACACTGATCACTTCGTCACCATCCGACAGCTTGGTCGCCGCTACCGTTCGTTTGGCTACATCGAACTCTCCGCCGTCGACGATTTTGAGCATTGCCTGCTTCGTGGCAAAAATGACACGGTACAGATTCAGATCCGTCTGGCTGGCGGCAAATACAATGTTTTCCTTTGAGGAATCATAGTTACTGATATTATCGACCGGAACCCCCTTATCCCTGAACTTTCCAAAGGGAATATCCATCGCCTTGATCGTATGAAGCTGTCCCGTGTTAGTGAACAGACAGACTTTTCCGGTATTTTTGAAGGAAAAGACATATTTGTTTTCCGTAATGACAGATTCTTTGTTCCGCTCATAAGTCTGCATGTCGATCGTTCTTGCATACCCGAAGCGGTCCATCAAAAAGACAATGTCCATCTCTTCCGCTTTTTTCTCAATATAGACGGCTTCGCCGGCGTTGGTGATCTGTGTCCTTCTTTTTCTGCCATAGGAACTCCTGATCTGATCAAGTTCGTTGATGATGACCTGTGCCATGGAGTCGCGTCTGGCCAGAATATCCTCATAACGATAGATATTTGCCAGCGTATCCTCATGCTCACCGATCAGCGCTTCGATCTCCAGACCGATCAACTTGTAAAGACGCATTTCCAAAATAGCATTTGCCTGTTTTTCCGTGAACATCAGCTGTGCCGCCATGACTTTGGACTCTCTGGAGCGGAACTTAATACCGTCGGTTTTTCCTTCCACGAGACAGGCTTTGGCCATCGCTCTGTCTTTGGAGCCGCGCAGGACTTCGATGATCAGGTCGATCACGTTACATGCCTTGATCAGACCCTCCTGCACTTCCTTTTTGTCCAGTTCTTTTGCGAGCAGATTCTGATATTTTCTGGTGGCGGTCTCATACTGAAAATCCACGTTGGCCCGGATGATCTGCTTTAGCCCCATTGTCTCCGGCCTGCCGTTTGCGATCGCAAGCATATTGACGCCGAATGTGTCTTCCAGTTTTGTCTTTTTATAGAGCAGATTCTTGAAATTCTCCACATCGGCATCCTTGCGCAGTTCTATGACAATGCGGATGCCTTCTTTGGATGACTGGTTGGTGATGTCAATGATATCCTGTGTCTTTTTCGATTCGGCAAGCGATGCGACATCCATCAGGAATTTGCCGATATAGGCGCCGATCATCGTGTAGGGAATCTCGGTGATGACCAGATTGATCTTCCCGCCTTTGCCCTTTTCCACTTCCACTTTCCCGCGGACTTTGATCTTTCCCGTGCCGGTTTCATAAATTTCCAGCAGTTCGTCCTGATTGATGACAATGCCGCCGGTCGGAAAGTCTGGTCCTTTCACATAACGCATCAATTCTCTTGTCGTGATGTTCTCATCGAGCATATACGCTTTCATCGCCTGAATGACTTCCGCAAGGTTGTGCGGGGGTATGCTGGTCGCCATTCCGACGGCAATGCCTTCTGAGCCGTTGATCAGAAGATTCGGAATCTTTACAGGCAAAACAGAGGGTTCTTTCTCCGTTTCGTCAAAATTGGGTACAAAATCCACGACATCTTTATCCAGATCTGACAAAAAGGCTTCCTGTGTGATCCGGGCGAGCCGCGCTTCGGTATAACGCATCGCCGCGGCGCCGTCTCCTTCGATATTCCCAAAGTTTCCGTGTCCGTCGATCAGCGGCAGTCCCTTTTTAAAGTCCTGCGTCATGACGACGAGGGCGTCATAAATGGAACTGTCGCCGTGCGGATGGTATTTACCCATCGTATCCCCGACAATACGTGCCGATTTACGGTACGGTCTGTCGTAACGGATGCCGAGTTCATACATATCGTAGAGCGTCCTGCGCTGCACGGGTTTTAGGCCGTCACGCACATCCGGCAGCGCTCTGGCAATTATGACGCTCATTGCATAGTCGATAAAAGATTTCTGCATGACTTCGGAATATTCGGTTTTGATGATCCTGTCGTCCATAAAATTTCTCCTACATTACAGGCTTCATACAGCGCCTGTTGTTTCAATCTGGTCCGTCGTCAGACATCCAGCTCCGCCTCTTTGGCGTGCCGGTAGATAAATTGTTTCCTCGGCGGGACTTCCGTGCCCATTAACAGTTCTGTCACTTCCGAGGCCATTCTCGCATCTTCGATCTCCACCAGTTTTAAAAGTCTCGTCTCCGGGTCAAGCGTTGTCTCCCAGAGCTGGTCGGCGTCCATCTCGCCCAGACCTTTGTAGCGCTGTAAGGTAAAGGGGCCTTTGTGCCGCTTCCTGTATTTTTCCAGCGCCTTATCATCATAGAGATATTCTTCTTTCCCTTTAGAGGGCATCGCCTTATAAAGCGGCGGCATGGCGATATAGACATGTCCCTCGAAAATGAGCTCCGGCATGAAACGATAAAACAGGGTCAGCAGCAGATTGGAAATATGCGCGCCGTCCACGTCGGCATCGGCCATGATGATGATTTTGTCATACCGCAGTCTGGATATGTCAAAATCGTTGCCGTACCCTTCCGAAAAACCACAGCCGAACGCATTGATCATCGTCTTGATCTCCGCGTTGGCCAAAATCTTGTCGATACTGGCCTTTTCCACATTTAAGATTTTACCGCGGATTGGCAGAATCGCCTGAAACATACGGTTCCGCGCAGTCTTGGCACTGCCGCCCGCAGAATCGCCCTCCACGATAAAAATCTCGCATTTGGAGGGATCTTTGGATTCGCAGTTGGCCAGTTTGCCGTTGGAGTCGAAGGAAAATTTCTGCTTTGTCAGCATGTTCGTCCTGGCCTTCTCTTCCGCTTTGCGGATCTTTGCGGCCTTTTCCGCACAGCCGATAATGCTCTTTAGTGTATCAAGGTTTCTGTCAAAATAGCGGACGATCTCATCTCCGGTTACCTTGCTGACGACTTTGGCGGCATCCTGATTGTCAAGTTTTGTCTTGGTCTGTCCTTCAAATCTGGGATCGGGGTGTTTGATCGAGATCACGGCAGTCATGCCGTTTCTGATATCCGCGCCCGTAAAGTTGATATCTTTTTCCTTTAAGATATTCAGATCTCTTGCGTAGGTATTGATAACGTTTGTGAACATCGTCTTAAAGCCGGTCAGGTGTGTCCCACCCTCTGCATTATAGATATTGTTGCAAAAACCGAGTACGTTTTCGTGGAATTCATTGACATACTGGAAAGCCGCTTCCACGGTGATCCCTTCGGCCTCGCCGCTAAAAAAGATCACATCATGGATCGTCTCTTTGGATTTGTTCATATCTTTAATAAAGCCGGTCAGACCTTCCGGTTCATGAAATTCAATCTTTTCCGGTTTCTCTTTTCTCTTATCCTCGAAAATGATCGTCAGATTGGGGTTTAAGTAAGCCGTTTCGTGAAGACGGCTCTTGACGTCGTCCTCTTTGAATCTGGTCTTGTCAAATATCGTGTCATCAGGCAGAAACGATATTTTCGTGCCGGTCTCCTTTGTCTTACCGATGACCGGCAGAAGGCCGTTTTTTAATTCCAGGGCAGGAATCCCCCGTTCATATCTGTCTTCATAAATATAACCGTCTGTCTTAACGACAACGTGCATCCATGTGGATAACGCATTGACGACCGAGGAACCTACGCCGTGCAGGCCGCCGCTCGTCTTGTAAGCGTCGTTGTCAAATTTGCCCCCCGCATGAAGGGTCGTAAAAACGAGGCGCTCCGCACTGATGCCTTTTTCATGCATACCTACGGGGATGCCTCTTCCGTTGTCTTCTATTGTCGCGGAACCGTCCGCCTCCAGGGTGACATGTATGGTATTGCAGTATCCCGCCAGATGCTCGTCCACCGCGTTATCTACGATTTCATAGATGAGATGGTTGAGCCCTTTGGTTGAGACGCTTCCGATATACATACCGGGTCTTACTCTGACTGCTTCCAACCCTTCCAGTACGGTAATGCTCGAAGCGTCGTATTTATTATCTTTTGCCACTGAAATACACCTCACAGATTAACATTCGTGAATAGTTTAACATATGTTTATGTGAACTGTAAAGGTTAAAATAACGCCTACAATCTGCGCTCCTCCAACACCTCGTACAAATATTCCCGCCCCCGTTTTCCCGGCCGTTTCAGCAGGCCCATATGAAAAAGAACATGAAGCGTTATCTGCGAAAGGTCGCGGTGAATGTGCACCGCTGCGGCAAATTCTTTGACGGTAAACGGTTCTGCCAGCTCATAGGGAATGATCTGGACGAAATCTTCCGGGCGTTCGATCAGGATCTCATCATACAGGGAAAGCGGCATTCTGTCATAACGGCTGCCTTTTCTTCTCCTGCCGCGTCCGCTCATCTGGAGCAGCCGGTACTCATCCATATCGATCAACGGGAACGCAAACGAAAGGTTTGGATGCGTCAGGTGATCTTTTATTTTATATAATTCCGGAAACGCGCTGTATACACTACCTGTCACCGGTGATTTTCTTTTTTTGGACAAAGAGCCGCTCTCCGCGTCCAGATAGATGACCCATTTAAAATGAGGGATCGGCAGTACAACCGTAACCGGGTAAAGTGGCAGGAACGCTTTTAATTTATCGCGCAGTCGGTTGAAATTGCCGTTTTGGATCTCAATGATGCGGCTGCCTGTATAAATATCAGCGATGTAGCCTTCGATCGGCACTTCATGACAGTCAATATCAGGTTCATAATACAGCTTCATGACCGCGTGCACGGTCTTCTCCTGCAGCGTGCCGAAACCATGCGGATCATGCTGCTTTAATAACACTTTAACCTTTGCCTGTTCAAATGCCTCTTTATCCATTCCGTTGTCCTCTGCTTTTGTTTTCTACCGTATATTTTACAATAGGAATCAAGCAGGAACAAGCTTAATATTGTATCAACATTTGCCTCGATTCTGATTTTTTTGATTTACAATAGTGCGGATCTGCTTTATAATTTTAGTATAATCCGCGATTTGTACGGACAATATTTTAGGGATAAGATTAAAGGATCACTATGAAAATAACTCCTGATACACGCAGATATTTTGAAAAAATGGTGGAAACCGATACCTTGAAATACAGCCTGATCACATATTGCATCCTGACAGTGCATGTGATCCTTTTTGTGCTTTTTTTGTTTCTTCATGTAATGCCGCTTGTTCTTTTTAATATCGGCAGTGTATGCATTTATTTATACTGTACGAGGATCCTCAAATCGGGGGAATCTCCGATCAGGGTCTTTTATATCACCTATCTGGAGATCATTGCCTATTCGTTTGTGGCGGCGATCTGTGTGGGCTGGCGTTTCGGATTTTCGCAGTATATCATCGGGCTGATTCCGTTTGGATATTATATGTGCTATACGCTGATTGAGGGAAACCGAAAGTATTTTATCGCTACAGCACTTGGTTTTTTTGCATTTTTCTGCTTTATCGGCTGCCGCATGCTTTCCCTTTATACAGGCGCGATCTATGAAATGGATCTTCCTCCTGTCGGAGAACTGATGATTTATATCTTCAATTCGATCTGCAATTTTACTTTTTTGCTGATGGTATCTTTGATCTTTATCATGGAAATGCAGGCGGCAACGACCAAACTGAGCAGCCAGAATACCATTCTGGATAAGCTGGCGAGTATCGATCCGCTGACCGGACTCTATAACCGGCGGAGTATGCAGGTTTTTCTGAACCATGCACTGGAATCAGGTGAGAATTTCTGTCTGGTCATGTGTGATATTGATAATTTTAAGCGGGTGAATGATACTTATGGACATGATTCGGGAGATGTCGTCTTAAAAGAAATTTCAAAGATCATTCAGCAGCAGGTAAAAGACCATGGTTATGTATGCCGCTGGGGCGGGGAAGAGATTCTGATTCTGAGCAATGCGCCTTTGGACTATACGTGTCAGATGGCAGAAACGATCCGCCGGAGCGTGGAAAGCTTTCTCTTTTATTTCAATGAAACGATCGTACACTGTACGCTCACGCTCGGAACCGCCTCGCACAGAGACGGAGAGACTGTCGAAGATACCATAATGCATGCGGATTCCAGGCTTTATTATGGAAAACAAAACGGAAAAAACAGGGTGGTATCTCCTTACGATACCCCCTGATTCGAATTCATACTATAATTTTCTGGCATGCCGGTCGCCGTTTAAGATCCGCTCTCTGTCGGAAGCGTTTGGCTCCACCATTTTTCCGGTCTTATCATAATAGGTGAGCAGCGTGGAATTTCTGGCAATTGTCTTTTGGCCGTTATCCGTTAAAAGGCTGATCACCTGATTCAAATCCCCATTTCTCAAATAAGGCTGTATCTGGCTGTCTAAGCGAAGTTCATGTGCTTTTGCCGCTTCGGGACTGTCTGCCTGCGGTGTGACTGCCAGGGAATCGGATGTCTCGATAGATGCCTCTGCCGCGGCCGTATCCAGTGCCGTCTGAAAATCTGCCGGCTGGCCCTCAGCGGTCTCTTCCGCCCCGGCCGCCTGTGTGGATGCGTCTTCAGGTTCATTCCAGATCTTATAAAAAAAATCTTTTATGGCTGAGACAGCCGTTTCAAAAAACGTCCGCACAGTTTCCAACATCGATGATAAGTCTGTTTTTGTCTGCGCGCCGGCCTTAGCCGCTGTCTGCCGCGGAGCCGTGCCTGCACGCTGACCGGGTGCGGACAGTTCCAGCCTGACTCCGTTTCGCTCTACACGCTCCTTTTGTTTTTCCTCAGAGACTTCCCTCTCCTGCTCCTTTTTCTCCCCGGAAGTCTGCGTGGTCTCACGGCGTTTATATTCCAGACTGAACTTTTCATCGGTATCGGGAACTTTGTCGCTTTTTACCTTCGTATATTCATAATATTTGTTTCCATCGATTCTGTCAATTCTGTTTGCCATATTGTTATTATAGCAAATTGACGGGAGAAAATCTATCTGCAAATGAAATGAAAGATTAAAAATATTTGCAAAGTGCACTTGACATTTCTTGCAAAGCATACTATACTAAAAGTGCAAAGCAAGCTTAGCAAATACAACAGGGAAAGTGAGGACCTATGAAAAACAGGATTAAAGAACTTCGTAAGGAGCGAAAAATGTCCCAGGAGGATCTGGCCTGTGCAGTCGGAACCACCAGACAGACAATCACATCCATCGAAGTGGAAAAGTATACGGCGTCTTTGGTGCTGGCATACAAAATTGCCCGCTATTTCGGATTGTCGATCGAAGAAGTATTTGATTTTTCAGATGTGGAGGAGATATGATCATGGATAAGATGAGACAGGAAGTAAAAGAAAAATTAACATATTGGACGAGGATATGTGCTATGTTTACGTGTTTAATCATGGCTGAAAGTTTGAGACATTTTCATTCCAATGCCGGCGCAGACAATTTCAACAGCTTTTTTGATGGGTTCCAGTTTGGGATTTCACTGGTATTTCTGATCTATGCGTTGAAAAATATTGTGACACACAGGAATCTGCTAAAGGATGAGGCACAGCTGAAACGCTGGTACATTCAGGTGCATGACGAGAGAACTGCCGCAATCTGTGCCAAAACAGGCGGTATCCCCATGCATACATGCGGTGTTTTGTTTGTGGGAGCAGGCATTATTGCAGGATATTTTAATATCACAGTGTTTATCACACTGACAGTATGCGGTGTCTTTCTCCTGATCGTCTGCAAGGGATTATATGTGTATTATTCCCGGAAAATGTAGAATCAGTACTCCGTATGTAAACGCTTAAAGCACAAAACCACCTTATGAGGAAGGACAGAGAAACAAAACTTCTTCATAAGGTGGTTTTTTCATGAACTTATGAACTTATAAACTTTATCACTCACGAATCTCTTCGTGAATGGAATGATCAGCTCCCTGCGGTTTTATGAAATTACACAATTGAATTTTATGCAATACGCCTGACTGTTCAAAAACAAAGAGATTGATCTCCTGTCTGATATCATATTTGTAAGTCATTTTATAGTAGACGGTACTGCCGTCGCCGCCAAAATCCGCCGCTGGATCTCCATAAGCCGCTTTGATGTCGTCCGCGTTCGAAACACCCCACCTGATGCCGCCCGGTAGAAGAATCTCCCAGCCGCAGTCCGCCAGGTAACTGTGTTCCAGTTCGATCCCCACTACCTGACAATCCGAAAAAGCCGCCGTATCTGTGGACAGATTGGCTAAACTTACAGAAATAGAGGCATTTTCTTTTGTCCAGTGCTCGTTGGAAGTATACTGACCCGCTGATAAAGTTTCTGAATGATCTCCCATATACTCCCATCCCAGTGCTTCCAGATCAGAATACCCCATAGGAAACTGATAAACTGTTCCGTCAATGGAAATCTGGAAATCGTAGAGATCATCCGAAAGCTGATCCGGGAATACAGCAGAAATATCTGTGGAAGCCGAAGTTTCTGATTTTGATGTTATTGCTGAATTTGACGTTGTTTCTGGTTTTGCTGTCAATTCTGAATTTGACGTTATTTCTGATTCTGATGTTATTTCTGGTTCTGACGTTATTTCTGTGCCGGTGTCTGTTTCTGGCGCCGTGCTTTGTGTATCCAAAGAAGATTTTTCCTCTGTTGGAGGGGTGACATCTGCATTCTGCGGTCTGTCGGGTGCAGTGTCTTCCGCCTGCAGGTTTTCCTGCAGGCCTGTACTGGCATCTGTTTCTGCCTTTTGTGTACAGGCATTTACAATGAGCGCACAGCACGACGCCAGCAACAGGGGGAAAAATCTTTTTTTAATACTTATTTTCATCAAATTACCGCCTTATTATGCACCGAACAGATCACGATACCACTGCAGGGATCTGGTATAAGCATCATAAGTCTGGGCGATGTCAAACTGTTTCAGGACCATCAGTCTGGAGACTTCCTGCCAGGAAGCTGCCTCATATTGATAGATAAACTCAAGCACAGGCGCCAGTTCTCCCGTCTGGTTCACCAGTGCATCCTCTATATTTTTTGATACTTTGACCAATTTGAGCGCTTCTGCCATAGGCTGATCCAGAATCAGATCCAGTATGGAGAACAGGCCCATTAAGAATAACTCTGAAGCAAAACCGGCCATTCCAAAAACGGGTGCAAGATTTTCTGCATATTTTGCGCGGAGCAGAGAAAGCCTTGTGATCTCATTGGGCTTATCGGCACACAGTTCTTTCGTGACCGCCGTATTGATCCACTTTTTCAGTTCTTTCTGTCCAAGCATTGCTGCCGCATGTCTGATCGACGTGATTCCTGAGTTGACACTCATCCGGTTCACCATTTGTAACAGAGAAATAACAAGCGCAGTATCGCGCCCAATCACATCAGCCGCTTTTGTCAGATCAAAGTCGCTGTCGTTGACCAGATTCAGCAGCTCGATATAATTGGATTTTAAAGGTGCCACTTCCTTCAGCCCTTTTGTGATCGGCACGCGGAAGAAATGTCCTTCATAAAGTTCGTAACCGCCGTCATTTTTCAACCGGTCAAAATCTTCCTGAGAATCGACGTTCACAGCACAGATTCTGATGGACGGATAAAGCTTCCGCAGATGGTTCTTTGCTTTGTCCAGATCTGTTTTTTTCTGGTCGAGTAAAATATAATCCATGAGGAGAAGCACTTCATGATATGCTTCAAACTGATCCGCAGACAATTTCCTGACTGCAATCTTATACCTCATTTTTTTCAGTTCTTTTAACCGGTTGATATACATGGGTTCCGGTTTGATCGTAGAATCTGCCAACAGGACCAGTCTTTCATGGGGCGCATTGCATTGCGCATTGATATCCGAGAAAATGGAAATATTGTTGATTTCCACAAAAACTTCCTTATCCGTCGATAAGGTCTCGATTCCCATACTTTCGATCAGGTCAAGACCGGCAACCGTGGCGGCGCCGTCATTCATGCCGGTGCCCAAAAGGCTGGGGGTCAGAAGGTAGTTTTTTTTCTGTGCAAACAGGGAATAAGCCCTTACAGTTACTGTTTCGTCAAACAATGGAATGAGTGTCGCTAGCATAATGAATTCTCCTCTTAAAAGTAAACTGACTTGTTACCACTATACTAATTATACTATATTAGCGAGGATATTAATATACTTTTTGTGAATGTTTCCAAAATATTTTTCGCCACTCGCTTTCCGAACCGGTTTTGCTATTGTCCGTTGATATAATTGATAAGCCCCTCTGCTGCGATAATCTTCTGCATAAATTCAGGGAAAGCCTGCCCTTTGTAGGTGGTGCCTTTGGTGACATCCGTGATCACCCCGGTATCGAAATTGACTTCCACAACATCACCGGCATCGATATTTGCGGCCGCTTCCGGACATTCGATGATCGGAAGGCCGATATTGATCGCATTACGGTAAAAAATCCTTGCAAAGGTCTCTGCGATCACACAGCTGACGCCCGCCGCTTTGATGGCAATCGGGGCATGTTCTCTTGAAGAACCGCATCCGAAGTTTTTGTCTGCTACGATGATGTCACCCTTTTGTACTTTCCTGATAAATTCCTGATCGATGTCTTCCATGCAGTGAGCCGCAAGCTCTGCCGGGTCGGAAGAATTCAGGTAACGCGCCGGGATAATGACATCTGTATCTACATTATCACCATATTTAAAAACAGTTCCTTTTGCCGCTTTCATGTTAAACCTCCTGCTCTTTCATATTGGTCAGGCTGCAGGGACAGGATATTTTTCCTGTTATGGCGCTCGCCGCCGCGACAGCCGGGCTGGCCAGATAGATTTCAGAATCCACATGTCCCATTCTGCCCACAAAGTTACGGTTTGTCGTGGATACGCAGCGTTCACCGGCCGCAAGAATCCCCATATAACCGCCAAGGCATGGTCCGCAGGTCGGTGTGCTGACAATTGCGCCGGCCTCAATAAAGGTCTTTAAAAGCCCCTCTTCCATTGCCTGCATATAGATCGCCTGTGTCGCGGGAATGATGATGCACCGCATGCCTCTGGCTACATGTCTGCCCTTTAAGACTTCGGCCGCAGCCCGCAGATCGTTAAGCCTGCCGTTTGTGCACGATCCGATCACAACCTGATCGATCCGGATATCCTCTTTGATCTCGTCGATCGTCTTCGTATTTTCCGGCAGGTGCGGGAATGCGACTGTCGGACGCAGAGTGCTCAGATCGATCGTATATTCCGCCTCATAAACAGCGTCTTCATCTGCCTCATAGATCGTATAGTTTTTGGTGGAATGCTCTTTCATGTAGGCGATGGCAATATCATCCACCGGAAAAATGCCGTTTTTGCCGCCTGCCTCGATCGCCATATTGGCAATGGTAAAGCGGTCGTCCATGGAAAGATTTTTGATGCCGTCTCCCACAAATTCCATGGACTGATACAACGCCCCGTCCACACCGATCATGCCGATGATGTGTAAAATCACATCCTTGCCGCTCACCCACTTACCGGGTTTGCCGACAAGATGGAACCGGATTGCAGACGGTACTTTAAACCAGGCTTTGCCGGTTGCCATACCTGCCGCCATATCAGTACTGCCCACACCTGTAGAGAACGCCCCGAGCGCTCCGTAAGTGCAGGTATGGGAATCTGCACCGATAATCACGTCTCCCGCCACGGTCAGTCCTTTTTCCGGAAGAAGGGCGTGTTCGATGCCCATTTCACCCACTTCAAAATAGTTCGTAATCTCATTACGGTATGCAAATTCTCTGACACATTTACAGTGTTCTGCGGATTTGATGTCTTTATTGGGCACAAAATGATCCGGGACAAGTGCGATCCTGTCTTTGTCAAAAACGCCGTCCACATTCATCTTTTCCATTTCTTTGATCGCAACCGGGCTGGTGATGTCATTGCCGAGCACCAGATCAAGGCTCGCCTCGATCAACTGGCCGGCCTCGACTTTTTCCAGTCCCGCATGTGCGGCAAGAATCTTCTGGGTCATTGTCATTCCCATTGTGAAAACCTCCTTTTTTCCTGTTTTGTGTGTTTTGCCGGATTAGCTGGCTTTATTATAGCATTTCTTTTTCTATTCTTAAAATATATATTATTTATATTTACTATTCTTTATAGTTATAGTAATATAAGGGCGGATAGACCTGTTGATCATACGGAAGAAAACCGTTATCTGATCGTCTGCCGGAAAGGAGAACGCATGGATGCACCATTGAATCTGTATCATATTTTTCATACTGTTGCCAAAACCGGGAATATCTCACTGGCCGCAAAAGAATTGTATATCAGCCAGCCTGCGGTCAGTAAGTCGGTTTCCAGGCTGGAAGAGATTCTGAATACAACGTTGTTTTATCGGAGTTCACGGGGCGTGAGACTGACTGCGGAAGGCGCCCTGCTCGCGGATCAGCTCACCAGTGCATTTGCTTCCATCTCATACGGGGAAGAACAGATCCACAAGATTAACAAACTTGGTATCGGTCAGATCGCGATCGGCGTCAGCGCTACACTGTGTAAATATGTGCTGCTTCCTTATCTGCAGACATTTATCCGGGAAAATCCCCATATCAGAATATCGATTGCCTGTCAGCCGACAATGGAAACGATCGAGAGCCTGCAAAACGGCACGCTTGACATCGGATTGATCGGGGAGGCGCATGAGGTGAAAGATCTGGAATTTGTTCCGGTCATGGAGATCCAGGACGCTTTTGTGACCACCAGGCAATATCTGCGTAACCTTGCCACCCGTCTGGAAAAAACGGAAACAGATCTGTGTAGAGACAATAACGCGGCACTCTGGCGAAACGGTACATTTCTGATGTTAAACGGGGAAAATATTTCCAGACGCTACATAGATGCCTATCTGGAACGGGAACAGATCGCACTCTCTCAGTCCATCGAAGTGTCTGCCATGGATCTGCTCATTGAATTTGCCAAAATCGATATGGGAATTGCGTGTGTGATAGAAAACTTCGTAAAAAAAGAGATGGAAAGTCATACATTGATCAAGCTTCCGCTCGCAGCGCCGATCCCGAAAAGAAAAATCGGATTCGCATGGAAAAAGCAGGCAGCCTCCACCGCTTCCGTACAGAAATTTCAGGCAGTGTTCCGGGCGGCTGACTCCATACATCATTAAAGACGCCAGGATTTGGTGCGGCGTCTACATTTTATTGCATTTCGGAAATGATGTCGTCCACGGAATGAGTTGTGATGTACTGGAAGATATCAGCCATCTGTGCGGGGGAAAGACTCATATTCATGCGAAGCCAGTTTATGACGATAAAAGTCATGGATTGTGCAAAATATTCCGCGATCAGATCGACGGTCAGTCCTTTTTTGGCCGCAGTCCGTTTTCCGGCTTTTTCATTGATGAAAGTAAACAGGATTTCTTTGATAAACTTTCTGGTGATATTTTCGCAGGAATGCTGTCCTTCGAGCCGCACGACTTTCGTATAAAAAGTCTTTTCTTTCTGCAGATTTGCAAAGATCAGAATCAGCCCTTCGTGCAGATACCCTTCCTCGATCAACGGAATGATGGGGTCAAGGATCTCTGTGCGGATGATCCACTCAAGAAGTTCATACTTATCCTGGAAATGATTATAGAAAGTAGGCCGGATGACTCCGGCCTTATCTGTGATCTCTTTGATGGTTATCTTATCGATCGGCGCTCCTGCGGCCAGCTCTTTAAAGCTTTCCGCAAGAAGCCTGTCCACATTGGTTCTATTATGCATAGTTCCTCCGTAAGATGATGGAACCGGTCAGGGATTCACTTCTGATCAGTTATTGATCAGTTTCTCTTCGCCATTCCAGCTGTAAAGTTTTCTGATCTCTTCACCGACTACTTCTGAAGGATGCTCGGAAGCAAGTTTTCTCATGGCCTTAAAGTGTACCTGAGAACCTGCGGAAGACATATCCAGAAGGAAATCTTTTGCAAACGTACCGTCCTGGATATCGGAAAGGATCTTCTTCATGGTCTTCTTTGTCTCTTCTGTGATGATCTTGGGTCCTGTAATGTAATCGCCGTATTCCGCCGTATTGGAAATGGAATATCTCATTCCCGCAAAACCGGACTGATAGATCAGGTCAACGATCAGTTTCATCTCATGGATACATTCGAAATAGGCATTTCGCGGATCATACCCTGCTTCCACCAATGTCTCGAAACCTGCCTGCATGAGCGCGCACACACCACCGCAGAGAACTGCCTGCTCGCCGAAGAGGTCGGTTTCTGTTTCTGTACGGAATGTCGTCTCCAGCACGCCTGCTCTTGCACCGCCGATTGCCAGTGCATATGCCAGTGCCATGTCCTGCGCCTTGCCTGTCGCGTCCTGATGAACGGCTACCAGACAGGGAACGCCCTTGCCGGCCTGGTATTCACTTCTTACCGTATGTCCGGGTCCTTTCGGAGCGATCATGGTGACATCGACATCCTTAGGGGGTACGATACAGCCGAAATGAATGTTAAAGCCATGCGCGAACATTAACATATTGCCTGCTTCCAGATTCGGCTCGATATCTTTCTTATACATGGAAGCCTGCAGCTCATCATTGATCAGGATCATGATGATATCTGCTTTTTTTGCCGCCTCAGCAGCCGTATATACTTCAAATCCCTGTGCCTCGGCTTTCGCCCATGATTTGGAGCCTTCATAAAGGCCGATGATCACATGGCATCCGGATTCCTTTGCGTTCAGTGCATGTGCATGTCCCTGGCTTCCGTAGCCGATTACAGCAATTGTCTTACCTTCCAGTAAGGACAGATTACAGTCTTCCTGGTAAAAAATCTTTGCCATCTTTTTTTCCTCCGCTTTCTTTAACATAGTTTTTCATATTCATAGCTAAAGGGATCTTCTCCCCAGAGTTAACATTATAGATAAGTAACGTTTTCCGTTCCGCGTCCGAGTCCGGCAAGGCCTGTCCTTGCAAGTTCCAGGATCTCATAACCGTCCAGAAGATCTATGAACGCATCGATTTTGTCCTGATTGCCTGTCAGTTCTACAATCAGACTGTCTTTTGAGACATCGACGATCTTGGCGCGGAAAATATCAACGACTGAGATCACGCCCTGCCTCTGTTCCGCATTCGTTCTGACCTTGATCATTGCCAGTTCACGATATACACTCTCGTTCGGTTTTAATTCCTTGATATCGCGTACATCCACGAGTTTTGCAACCTGTTTTTTGATCTGATCAAGGATCACATCATCACCGGAAGTCACGATGGTAATGCGGGTATAACGCGGGTCAGCCGTCACGCCTGCCGTAATACTCTCAATATTATAACCGCGTCTGGAAAACAGTCCTGAGATCCGGCTTAAAACACCGGATGTATTATCAACCAGAAGCTGAAGTACTTTTTTGTGCATAGTAAAACCTGCCTTTCCCAAACAATCAACCTGCCAATTAACAGCAAAACACTGTCAATCATTGTAACAACTATCAAATAAAAAGTCAATAGTCACACAATTTAAGCGATTACCCATGTTTATTCTCCCGAAGGAGTATCCATACATTTGGGCAGGGCCAGCGTCCCTGTCCTTGCAACCTCCACAACACTTATGGACTGTAACATCGTGATTAACAGATTCGTCTTCTCCGGCACATCGCAGATCTGTATGATCATGAGATGTTTGGACATGTCTACAATGCTTGCTTTCATGATTTCACAGGTTTCCATGATATCACGTCTGTTGTTTCGGTTATATTTTACTTTGATTAACATCAGCTCGCGGCTGACGCTGGCTGTTTCATCAAAAGTCTTTACTTTAATGACATCCAGCTTTTTGTTGAGCTGTTTTTCAATCTGTTCGATCGTACGCTCATCGCCGCTGCTGACTATGGTCATGCAGGAGACTCTCGGATCATCGGTCTCACCGACTGCCAGGGAATCGATATTAAAACATCTTCTGGAAAACAGTCCGGCCACTTTACACAAAACACCGGATCGGTTTTCCACCAGTACGGAATAAATTTTTTTCATCTCTGTCACCAAACTCCTTTCACACCAGGTCCATGGGGTCAATGATACATTCTAAAAGCACGGATTCGTCATGTGCAAGAAATCCTGCAATCGTTTCTTCTGCCTTTTCCATTGTGTGAAGGCGCATAAACTTCATATCATATGCCATGGCAAGCTTTTCCAGGTCCGGACTTCCGGACAGATCTACGACGGAGTAGCGGTCTTCGTAAGTAAAATGCTGATACTGTCTTACCATGCCGAGATAATTATTTTTTAAAACAATAATTTTCACAGGGATGTGGAACTGACGCATCGTTGCAAGTTCCATCATGGACATCTGGAAGGAACCGTCACCGCAGACCGCGACTACCTGTTTTGCGGGGCAGGCAAGTCTGGCGCCCATAGCGGCCGGAATGGAATACCCCATCGTGCCCATGCCGCCGGTTGTGAGAAAACGTCCGTCTTTCACGATATGGTAGGAACATGACCAGATCTGGTTCTGACCGACATCCGCGACATAGACGGCGTCATCTTCCATCTGTTCTGACAGCAGGCGGATGAATTCTGCAGGGTCGACATAAGCCGGATCCGGATGACGTTTTTTCTGCATTGTCTCACGATAATGATCTAAGAGGGAGATCCATTCCTCATGTTCACAGGTAAATTCTTCTTTGGAAAGATCTTCGAAAATATGTTTCGCATCACCGACAAGCGGAATGGCGGCACCGACATTCTTGCCGATCTCCGCAGGATCGACGTCAATATGCACGAGCACTTTATTTTCCGTGATCAGATCGGGCTGGGAAACCGCACGGTCAGCGACCCTTGCACCCACCATGATCAGAAGGTCTGATTCGTTCATGGCCCTGTTGGCATATGGTTTGCCGTTATTTCCGACCATGCCGTAATACATCGGATGTCTGGTCGGCATAACGCCGATCCCCATCATTGTGGATACGACCGGAATCTTGTATTTCTGCGCAAACGCACGCAGTTCTTTCTCCGCATCGCTAAGCAGTACGCCTCCGCCTGCACAGATGATCGGGCGTTTGGCTTTGGAAAGTTCTCCGATGACTTTCCTGATCTGGATCGCATGACCCTTGATGGTCGGTTTATAGGTACGCAGATTGACAGATTCCGGATAATTAAATTTGCGGACGGGCGCATTCTGCACATCGATGGGTATATCGATCAGAACCGGTCCTTTTCTGCCGGAATTGGCGATATAAAAAGCTTCTTTAAAGATGCGCGGGATTTCGTTCGCATCTTTCACCAGATAACTGTATTTGACAAAGGATTCCACGGCGCCTGTGATATCCGCTTCCTGGAACACATCGGAACCGAGCAGTTCACTGTTTACCTGTCCCGTGATACAGACTAACGGAATGCTGTCCGCGAAAGCAGTCGCGATACCGGTAATGACATTGGTCGCACCGGGACCCGATGTAACCGCACAGACTCCGACTTTTCCGCTCACTCTCGCAAGGCCGCTGGCAGCATGTGCCGCATTCTGTTCCGTACGAATCAGGATCGTCTGGATCTCAGAATTTAGTATACTATTATAAAACGGACAAATGGCAACACCCGGATAGCCGAATACATAGTCTACGTTTTCGGCCTCTAAGCATTTCACGATCGCATCTGCACCTAACATATTTTTAACTCCTCTCTGTTTTCAAAATCCGTTTTGTCAGTTTCACGGCATCCGCCGCGTCTTTGGAATAGCCGTCCGCACCGATCTCATCTGCATATTCCTGCGTAATGACGGCGCCGCCGACAATGATTTTCGCCGCAACCTGTTTTTCTTTCGCGTATTCTATCACATGCTTCATCTGCTGCATGGTAGTTGTCATCAGAGCAGACAGTGCGATGACCTGTGCGTGATGGGTAATCGCCGCCTCGATAATCTTTTCTTTCGGGACATCCTTTCCCAGGTCTATCACCTGAAATCCATAGTTTTTTAACATCAGGGAGACCAGATTCTTGCCGATATCGTGAATATCGCCTTCTACTGTGGCGATGACGACCGTGGGCATTTCCGCCTGTGTGTTCTTTTCCAAAAGCATCGGCTCCAGATATTCGATCGAAGCTTTCATCGCCTCGGCGCTTGCAATTAACTGCGGCAGGAAATATTTTCCTTTATCGAACAGCTCTCCTACTTCATTGATCGCCGGCAGAAGAATCTCATCCAGCAGCTTTTTCGGCTCATTTCCCTCATCCAGGGCTTTTTTCGTATCAGACACAATGCCTTTTTGATTGCCTTTTAAGACGTCGGCATGTAATTTATCCAGGATGGAGACGGCGTCTGAGGGCACTTCTTTTTTGCCGGCAAAAGGGATCCCTTCAGGTTTCGCCACAGTCTGCCCGGAGGCTTCCCTTTTTTGTCTGACGGCTTCCATCAATTGAATATAGCGGATATCCGAGCCTTCTTTATTTAAAAGCAGATCGGAGGCAAATGCCAGGCTGACAAGCATCTCCTGGGACGGATTGGCGATCGCCATAGTCAGTCCGGCCTGCAGCGCCATTGTCAAAAATGCAGAATTGACATAGCTTCGCTCCGGCAGTCCGAAAGAAATGTTGGAAAGGCCGCAGATCGTAGCAAGTCCGTTTTCCTTACAATAGCGTATCGTATCCAGTGTCTCAGCCGCCGCCTGTCTGTTCGCGCCGGCTGTGGTAACCAGTCCGTCCACGATGATATCTTCTTTGCGCATGCCAAGTTCCAGGGCATGTTTTTGTATTTTCTCTATGATCCCGATCTTTTCCGGAAGATCTTTTGGAAGGCCTTCATCAGAAAGCGGAAGCAGGATAAACATCGCACCGTATTTCCTGGCAATCGGCAGGAGTTTCTCGACTTTTACCTTCTCATAGGAAATCGAATTGATTAAAGCACGGCCCGGGTATCTGCGCAGAGCGGCTTCTATGACATCCACATGGCTGGAATCGATGGACAGCGGCAGGCTCGTAAGTCCTCCTATCGTCTCAATCGCCTTTAGCATCATCGCTTTTTCGTCGATACCGCTCATCCCCATATTGACATCTAATATGGAGGCGCCGCAGGCTTCCTGCTCTTCTGCAAAGGCGGATACCATCTCCATGGAACCCTCCCGCAGCTGTGCCTGCAGTTTCTTCTTCCCGGTGGGGTTGATGCGCTCTCCTACAATCATGAAATTATCATTGAGCCCAAAGGCCACGGTCTGACGCTCGCTGGCCAGATAACGCATACCGTCCGTATTTCTTTCACGGACAGGCATACCGCTTAACGCCTCTTTCGCAGCCCGGATATAAGCCGGAGAAGTACCGCAGCAGCCTCCGACAATGGAAGCGCCGGCCTCCACGATCGCCCGCATGCCCTGTGCAAACTCTGCTTCTCCCATGTCATAAACCGTCTGTCCGTTTTCATCTAAGAGAGGCAGTCCGGCATTTGGTTTGGCGATAATCGGGATCGTTGTCACATCCGCCATATCGCGTATGATGGAGACCATTTTATCCGGTCCGGTGGAACAGTTGGCGCCGATAGCGGCAGCGCCGAGACTCTCCAGAACAACGGCGGCCGTCCTGGCATCCGTTCCAAATAATGTCCTGCCGTCCGCCTCGAATGTCATGGTGGTCATGACCGGCAGATCGCACACTTCTTTGGCGGCAATCAGAGCCGCTCTGGTTTCCTGCAGACTCATCATCGTTTCCACGACGAGCAGGTCAACGCCAGCCTGTACCAGATACGTAATCTGTTCTTTATAGACTGTGATCAGCTCCTCAAAATCCATTTTGCCGATGGGTGCAAGCTGTTCACCTGTCATGGTGATGTCACCTGCAACATATGCCCTTCCTGCCGCGGCCTCTTTGGAAACCGCCACCAGCGCATGATTCATTTCCTGAATCTTTTGCGCAAGGCCGTATTCTTTCAATTTGATGCGGTTGGCGGAAAAAGTCGGTGCATAGAGAATCTGACTGCCCGCCTCCACATATTCCTGCTGGAGTCCGATCATGACATCTTTATGATCCAGTATCCACTGCTCCGGGCAGACGCCTGCCGGCAGACCTCTTTTTTGGAGGTTAGAACCTGTCGCACCATCCAGAAAAATGAGTTTGTTCTGTGTCAATGCCTGAAATTCCTGTCTGTTCATGTGTCTTCTTAACAACCGTGCCTTTCTTTTGGTTTACATAACTTATGTTTCCGGTTCCTCATAGAAAACCGTATCGTCTGTATCAAAATTATCTTCCGGAGGCACTTCCTCACCGGATGGTGCCTCGGCTGGCGTCTCACCGCCCTGTGTACCGGATTCTTCGCCGGTATCATCTTCGTTGGGCTGATTCAGATAGCCGCCGCCGAATATTTTATTTTCTTCCGTATAGGTGACACCTTCCCCTTGCGGGATCTCCCCATGCAAAAGCGTGATGATATACTGGATTCTCGTGTTGGCTCTCTCGTAATATTCCCTTGCCGCCTGCTCCACATTCACATCATATTCCCCGTTTTCATATGCCATATGATAAAAGGAAACTGCCTGTGTCATATTCTCACTTGCCTCATCCGCCAGGCTGTCCACGGCAGAAAACTCTTCCGGTACTTCCAGCCCAGCCATCCACGCAACTTCCGCGTCCAGTGCGTCCAGATACGACAGCATCTGCGTAAGATAATCCGGCTGACTTACATCGACCGCATTCATATTGTTGTCAAATTCCGCAATATGTTCAAAAAAAGTCTGCATATCTTTCTGGTACTGACTTAACGCTTCATCTTCTCCGCACCCGACAAGAATCAGAGCGTAAAGAAGCGCCAAACATGCCCCGCTGCATTTTTTCAAAACATTTGTCCTCCCCATTCTGTGTCCGTATTCGTTACTTTATCTAAGAATGTACCACAAATTGCGTATCAAGGCAAGCAATGTTGTGTGTGCAACAGCATATGGGCCTTATGTGACAGCGGTTTTTCAAAAAATTCGTCATACATTTGTATGATGTCGGCATTTTCATGAGAGAAACGGATCACGGACTTTTCATCCAGCTGATAAAGGCCGCGCCCGCGCGAAAATGCCAGCTCTTCCCCGTCATGGATCGGCTGTCCGCCGCCGCCGACACAGCCGCCGGGACAGGCCATGACCTCCACAAAATCATAATGTACTTCGCCGCGTTCGATTTTTTCCAGTAATTGTTCTGTATTTTTGAGACCGCTCACGACCGCGGTCTTTACAACCGTATCGTCAATTGCAAACTCCGCTTCCGTCACGCCGTCGTTTTCCATAAATGCCTGACTCCTGACCGCATGAAAGGCATCTACAGGCGGGTTTTCTTTTTTCAGAATATAATATGCCGTGCGCAGCGCCGCTTCCATCACGCCTCCGGTCACACCGAAGATGACGCCTGCGCCGGATCCCTGCTGCATTGGCCTGTCGCTTTCGATCTCTTTTAAAGTGTCCGGGCTTATGTGGGCGGATCGGATCATTCTCACGAGCTCCCTTGTTGTAATGACAGCGTCAATGTCATGCCCCGCATACTCTTCATAAAAAAGTTCCATTTCCCGTTCGCCTTTTTTGGCGACACACGGCATGACAGATACGGTAAAGATCTGCTCTGGCGATACGCCAAGCTTCTTTGCAAAGTAGGTCTTCATCACGGCACCGAACATCTGCTGCGGTGACTTGGCGCTTGAAAGCTGACTGATAAAATGCGGGAAGCGGGATTTGATAAAACGAATCCATCCCGGACAGCAGGAAGTAAACATCGGACGTGTTTCCAACTCACCTGCTAGGAACCGCTGTAGAAATTCATGACTTTCTTCCATGATCGTAAGATCGGCGGAAAATGTCGTATCAAATGCATAGTCTACGCCCATTCGTTTCAGGGCATCCAATATCTTACCGACGCCTGCTTCACGCTCCTTCAGGCCAAGCGATTCCCCCCAAGCCGCGCGGACAGCGGGCGCTACCTGAGCAACGACAATTTTTTCTTTATCGTCAATGGCATCCCAGACTTCTTTCGTGTCATCGCGCGCTCTGAGCGCACCGACCGGGCAGTGCGTAATACACTGACCGCACAGGGCGCAGTCCGCCTCACGGATGCTCTTATGACCTGCCACATTGACTGTCGTCCATGAACCCGTACCTTCCACATCCCAGACGCCGAGTCCCTGCACTTTGTCACAGATCTGAATACAGCGCATACACTTGATACACTTGGAGGCATCCCGTACGAGCGGAAAGCTTTTGTCCCACGCCTGTCTTTCGAGTTCCTTTTTGTAGGGATTTTCTATCACATTTAAATCGTTTGCAATCTTCTGGAGCGTGCAGTTTCCGCCTCTCGCACAGCCTGCACAGTTGGAGTCGTGCTGGGACAGGAGCAGTTCGACCGTCGTTTTCCTGTGTTTGCGGACTCTGGGACTGTTCGTGTAAATCACCATACCTTCTTCTGCCACGTTATTGCAGGAAGTGATCAGTTTGTCCTTTCCCTCGAGTTCTACAACACATACGCGGCAGGCAGCGATCTCATTGATTCCTTTCAGATAACACAGTTTCGGAATCGGTATGCCGATTTGCGCGGCGGCTTCCATAATGGTCGTTTTTTCCTGTACGGTAACCCTCTGTCCATCAATCGTTAAATTTACCATAATACTTCCCTGCCTCCTTTAAAGATACCGTATCCGAAATGGTCACAGCGAAGGCATCTGTTTGCCTCCTGCTTTGCTTCTTTCTCGGTCATGCAGTTTTCTACGCCCTCAAAATCACATACCCGTTCACTGGCTTCACGTTCCGTGAGATTGACTCTGCCGCACGGCGTATTGTCATTGATGCGTGGTTCAGGAATTTTTACGTCACAGGAAATTTCGTGGCGGAAACCCAGATATTCATCGATATTGGCCGCCACGACCTTTGCCGCGGCGATTGCGCTGATCACGGATGCCGGGCCGCTCGCACAGTCTCCGCCCGCAAAGACACCGGGCATATTCTCAAAAGTGCCTGAGCGCTTTGTGACAATTCTGCCTCTGGCTACCGGGATTCCGGCTTCTTCAAAATGTCTCGTCTCTATGTTCTGGCCGATTGCCTTAATCAGTATATCGCAGGGAAGATAGATGTCCTCCTCCCCGGTCGGTTTGATGCCTGCCCTGCCGTCACGAATCGAACTGATCATCTGCGGCGTCACATAAATCCCTCTGATGTGCCCGGATTCATCTGTCACAATGGAGGAAGGCGCTTTTAACGTCAGAAGTTCAACGCCTTCTGCGACCGCCCCGTCGATCTCGCCGCGAAGCGCCGTCATGTCAGCAACCCTGCGCCTGTAGACGATGCTGACTTTTTTCGCTCCAAGGCGTTTTGCTGTGCGCACTGCGTCCATAGAGACGTTGCCGCCGCCGATCACCGCCACTTCTTTGCCGGACAAATCCATGATCTCGTTTTTCCCTACGTTTCTCAAAAACTGTACTGCGGACAATACGCCCTCTGCGTCCTCTCCTTCCAGCCCAAGCTTTTTGTCTGTGCTGGCGCCGATGGTGATCAAAACGGCGTCATATTGTTTCCGCAGTTCCTGAATGGTGATATCCTGTCCGATCTTTAAGCCATGCTTTACCTGCACGCCGGTTTTTAAGATGCTGTTGATATCTTCATCCAGCCTTTCCTTGGGCAGACGATAATTGGGAATTCCATAACGCAGCATTCCGCCCAGCCTGGGAAGCATTTCATAGACCGTTACCTGATGTCCCATCAACTGTAAATAATACGCCGCGCTCAGCCCGCCGGGGCCGCCGCCGAGCACGGCAATCTTTTTGCCTGTGGAGGGCGCGCACTTTGGCGAATCCACTTCGTCCGCATAGTCAGCCGCCATCCGTTTCAGTCCTCTGATGTTGACCGCATCGTCCACCATGTTTCTCCGGCACCTCGCTTCACAGGGGTGTTCGCAGATGAAACCGCAGGTCGTCGGGAACGGATTGTCTTTGCGGATCAGCCGGATCGCATCTGCGTATCTGCCCTCTCCGACAAGCGCGATATAACCCGGAATATCCACATGAGCAGGACACAGAGACACGCATGGAACAGGCTGGTGGTATGTACAGGTACAGCGGTGGTTTTTGATATGCTCGATGTAATCATCTCGGTAGCCGGTCAGCCCTTTGTAGACCATGTTGGCCGCCTCATAACCGATCGCGCAGTCCGCCGTCTCCATAATGGATAATGCGGTCTCCTCCATAATATCCAGTGTCTCCATCGTTGCATTACCGTCCAGCACATCCTTGATAAAATGGTTTAACTGTCCCAGACCGATCCGGCAGGGCACACATTTGCCGCAGGTCTGCGCATGGCACAATTCCAGAAATGCTCTGGACATGTCCACAGGACACAGCCCCGGCGGGCTGGATTCAATCCTCCGCTCTAAGTCTTTGTACAATCCCTCCATGACTATTTTAGCCCTGTTGGGCAGTGCGATCTCCAGTCTGCTCATAGTTGTCCCTTCTTTCTGATTGTAGGTTTTGTCGAATTTCAGATATTGTTTCTATTATACCGTCCTGAAAGGGAATATGCCATAGTAATATTTTGCCGGATTATAACCTGAAGAGATCTCATGGAAGCGTGACGTCTGTCAGCGGCCGGCAGTCTTTCCGCTCTGTTTCTGAGGATATTCTCCTATGAAACGTCAACCGCCAGTTTTTTTCGCATAATTAAAAACCAGCCCTGCTGTCTATAAAGATCAAAGCCGTATTTTTCATAGAGCCTGACCGGCCCTCTGTATTGGTAATCACGCTTTGTATCGGAAAACGGATAGCCTTCAACATATGTATATCCCTCTTTTTGTGCATCCGCCAAAAACGTTTCCATGACAGTTTTTGCAATTCCTTTCCCCCGGTAGCCAGGAGCAATATCTATACAGTACAGAACTTTTATCCTTCCTTTTTCAACCGGATCTGTGAAAAATGCCTCGTCTGCACAGACTGGCGCGTAACCCAGTTTATCTCCGGCATTGCACCATCCGACAACCTTATCCCCATCATAGATCAGATAGCCTGTCATAACTCCCTGCCGGACAAATTCTTTTGCTTTTTGGCGTCGTTCTTCCTTCAAAATACATGTTTCATCTTCCTCCCTGCTCAGATGGCTCTGAAGACAATAGCAGGCTGACCATTCTTCGTGGTCTGAAAATGCATCATGATCAAAATAATGCAAAAAATCATCTGCCATTTCAGGTGTTAGTTTTTTCATACAAAGATTCATTTTTCTCTCTCCTTCTATACTCTGTTAAATTTTTTTCATGTCAGACACAGACATGATTTCGCAGCTGGCAGCGGCATCATGAAAACCAGATGAGACATGAAACATCATTCATGTGTCAGGATCAGTTTTCAATCCGCAGTGTACGCATCGCATTGAGAACTGCGATCACCATTACACCAACGTCGGCAAAGATTGCCATCCACATATTGGCGA
Organism: uncultured Lachnospiraceae bacterium; assembly: GCA_947577185.1. Lineage (GTDB taxonomy): Bacteria > Bacillota > Clostridia > Lachnospirales > Lachnospiraceae > UBA3282. The sequence goes on from CANPUE010000006.1 coordinate 58,545, forward strand.
TGCCAAGCGCGCCCAGGATCAGGCACAGGGCTTTGACGGCCAGGGCGAAGACAATATTCTGGTATACGATCCGCAGACACTTGCGGGAAATGCGGATAGCAAGCGCGATCTTGCGCGGGTCGTCATCCATTAAAACTACATCGGCCGCTTCGATCGCGGCATCGGAACCGAGCGCTCCCATAGCGATACCGATATCCGCTCTTGTTAACACAGGCGCATCATTGATACCGTCTCCTACAAAGATCAGTTTTTGCTTTTCACTCTTTTGTGAAAGAAGGGATTCCACGCGCGCCACTTTATCTCCCGGCAGCAGCTCGCTGTGAATCTCATCCAGGCCAAGCTCTGTACCCACTGCCTCCGCCACCGTTTTATTATCTCCGGTCAGCATAACGCTCTTTGTGACGCCAGATCGTTTCAGAGAGGCAATCGCCTCCGCGGCGCCTTCCTTGACGACATCTGCAATCAGAATCCAGCCCGCATAGCGCAGCTGCGGCGCCGTCGGTTTCATGGACGGTTCGATTGCAGGATCTGCTGCAGGCTCTGTTGCGACATAGACGACAGTTCCCGGTTCTTTGCAGGCTTCAAAAGCAATGCCCAGTTTATCCATTAACTTCGCGTTGCCGACGGCAGTCCGCCTTCCGTCAATCTGTGCCGTGACGCCGTGTCCGCTGATCTCTTCGATGTCACATACCCTCGCTTTGTCTAAAGAAATTGCACATGCTTCGCGCAGGCTTCTGCTGATCGGGTGGGAAGAATAGCTCTCGGCAAGCGCAGCGATCTCAAGAAGATGCTGTTTTACATCCGTCTGTGCCTGCACATCCTGTACAGCGGACGCTTTATCTTCCTTTACGCAGACCTGCTTCACCTGAAAAACTCCTTCTGTCAGCGTGCCTGTTTTGTCAAATACCACATAGCCCGCTTCTGACAACGCTTCCAGATAATTGGAACCTTTGACCAGAATGCCGCATCGGGAAGCGGCTCCGATACCGCCAAAGAAGCTGAGCGGGATCGAGATGACAAGGGCACAGGGGCAGCTGATAACCAGAAAAGTCAATGCACGGAAGAGCCAGGTGCCAAAATCCGCATCCGCCTGCAAAAACAGCAGTTGAAAAAGCGGCGGCAAAATCGCAAGGGCGGCGGCCCCGATACAGACTGCCGGGGTATAAACTCTCGCGAATTTTGAGATGAAATTCTCCGATCTGGACTTTTTCATGCTGGAATTTTCAACCAGATCCAGGATCTTACTGACAGTGGATTCTCCAAATGCTTTCGTGGTCTGTATCTTTAAGAGCCCGGTCATATTCACACATCCGCTGATGACATGATCCCCTGTCTGTGCATCTTTTGGAATGCTCTCTCCTGTCAGGGCGCTTGTATTAATCGTGGAACTGCCTTCCACGATCACACCGTCCAGGGGGATCTTCTCGCCGGGTTTTACAAGAATAATCTCTCCGATGTTGATTTCTTCCGGGTCTGTCTGCACGATCTCCCCGTCTTTTTCGATATTGGCATAATCCGGCCGGATGTCCATCAGGGCGGAAATATTTTTACGGCTTTTTCCGACCGCATAGCTTTGGAACAACTCCCCGATCTGATAAAAGAGCATGACCGCCACGCCTTCTGCATATTCACCCAGAACGATCGCGCCCACGGTTGCAACTGCCATCAGGAAATTTTCGTCAAACACTTCCCCGTGTATGATCCCAAGCAGTGCCTTTTTTAAAATATCATATCCGATGATCAGGTAGGGAACCAGATACAAAAACAGTGAACCGATTCCTGTAACCGGAATAAAATGTGCGGCAATGAGCAAAACCGTAGATAAAATAATGCGGATCAAAACCTTTTTTTGTTTTCTGGTCATTGGTTCGATACCTCCTTAAAAATTGGAATACGCGGCATTTAAATCTCGATCTCGCAGTCCGGTTCTACTTTCCGGCAGGCTTTTAAGACTTTTTTCATGACTGCCTTTTCATCGACGCCATCCTCAAAAGAAATTTTCATTTTCTGTGTCATAAAGCTGACTGTGGCATCCGCCACACCGTCGGTCTTCTTTGCCGCGACTTCCATCTTTTGTGCGCAGTTGGCACAGTCTACTTCGATCTTGTAAGTTTTTTCCATGATAGTTGTTCTCCTTTTTTTGTGTTATGATGCGAAATTTAATCGTGCCGAAGGCTTCTATAAGGTCCGGCTCATGATTTTTTGTTTATTCTTCCACATGCTCCATTCCCATGCTGATAATCTCTCTGACGTGATCGTCGTCGAGGGAATAGAAAATGGATTTGCCCTCTCTTCGGAATTTGACCAGTTTGGAACTCTTCAAAATACGTAACTGGTGGCTGACCGAGGACTGACTCAGATTCAGGAGTCTTGCGATATCGTACACGCACAGTTCGGTCTCGAAAAGGGAGTATAATATTTTGATTCTTGTGGAATCTCCGAAGACTTTAAACAACTCCGCCAGATCATATAAAATCTCATCGTCGGGCTGTTGCTCGAGCACTCTCTTTACAACATCTTCTCTCGCGGCAAGAAAGCTTTCGGAGTTTTCCGTTTCAGTTTTTTGTTCGTGAATCTGTTCTTTTCGTTCCTCTGTTTTTTCGTTTTCTGTCACTGTCTCCTCCTTTCGGTAATAACATATGATCATCTGTTCATATGTATAGTAATATATTTTTTGCTGTATGTCAATGGGATCTGCAATCTTTTTCTCTTACTGCCGAAAATTTCAAATTAAAATGAAAAATGCCATGCAGTCAGCGAACCTTTGCATGGCGTTTTTTCTATATGCTTTCTGATTCCGTTTCACGCAGGATCAGACTGCCTGTTTTTGGTGTTTTCTCAATCATCCTTCCAGCTGTTTCTTTAACGCATCCTTTAAATACTCATACCGCCTGCGTTTTTCTTCTTTGGCAAAATGTACTTCGCGAAACTGTTCCGGATTATTTTCATAGTTTAAGATCTTATCGCCAAACTGTTCGCTCGTCAGGTCAAATACGCAGTCCCCTGCCACATTATAGCAGTGGAAATTACCGTCCTCCAGAGGGACTCCATATACCTTTCCGCCGAAGATATCCTGTGCGAGAAACGCCGTGATGGAACACTGTCCAAGTGTTTTGTTTCCGCTGTTCCATTCGCTGCGCAGCCTCGGCGCGCAGGTCTCGGCACACCAGAGCATGGAAAGCGCGTCATAGAGAGCGCGGGGTGTCTGTATTGCTGCATATTCTGCTGCGGCCGCAGGAATCAGCGCCTGCTCCCAGCCATAAAATCTGTATTCCATCCTGTTATTTTCCGTCCTTTCCATAAAGAAAATTGTCCATGACATTAATTCCTGCCGCCATCTTTTTTAACTGTGACAGTTCGCGTTTCATATAGGATTCCAGCTGTTTTGTTTCCGTTTCCAAAAATCCGTGACTGCTTATGATCGTACAGTCCGGTATCTTTCCTTCGGCGGTCCTTGTTCCGTCAGTGAAGGAAACAAACGCGTATTTTTTTCCGTCTTTTGCGCAGATCGGTGAGACAGACATCTTTAATTCATCACTCATGTTTGTAGTACTCCTTCCCTTCCGCGGATATGCTGCGTTTACCTTATATTCCTCTATATTCCTTTCTCAACCTGTTTTCCCTTATTATGGTATTCCGTCAAAATATCTTTGACTCTGTTGTAAATCAGATTGCCCTTGTCCTGCCCGAATGATTTGACCAGTTCACGGTTAAAATCCTGTTTTTCTTTATTGGCGATGATCGCCTTGTATATGGTCGTGTAACTCGATGCCGACAGTTTATCTTCTTTCACGGCTGTTCTGACCTTTTTGCGGTAAGCTTCCGGCAGGTTCTGGGTGTTTGTCTTTACCGGAAGTTTAATCAGGGACACAGAACTCACGTTCGCGCTTTGCCCGGCCGCTGTTCCTGCATTGGCAGGCTGTTTTGTGCCTGGCTTCACACCCTGTCTTGCGGGCGGTTTCGCAGGTGTCTTTGCAGGCTGTCTGATGACAGTGTTCTCTCCCTGTATGCTGTTCCTGCGGTCTATTTTGATATTGTGGCATTTCCAGTAGTCGACAATGCTGTCATAGCCCGTATCTTTACTGATGATGTATACCGGTCCTTTTTCCCCTCTGCCGATCACAAAGCCAAGGTAAGTGGCAAGCTGAAAGTCGAGGTAATTCTTTGCTATTTTATTCGTCTTCACATATTCTACATGTGCGTTTGTACTCATGATCTCTACATGTCTGTCGAAAGAAATGGACTTAATCTTGATACCGTAGAAGATAATCACTTTATCTTCTTTGGCCAGTGTCCGGATCCCTTCGAGACCATCATCGTGTACATTTTCAAAATCAATCAAATAGATTGCCATAGTAATCTCCAATTCTGCTGCTTGATACAGATTATCCTGATCGTCTGCGGCTGTCCGGAACCAGCGTTATGGCCGGATCTGTCCGTTTCCGACGATCGTATATTTATAGGTAGTAAGTTCTTTCAGGCCCATAGGACCTCTCGCGTGTAGTTTCTGCGTGCTGATCCCGATCTCTGCTCCGAAACCAAATTCAAAACCGTCTGTAAATCTGGTTGAGGCGTTGACATACACACAGGCGGAATCGATTCCCTGCAGGAATCTGTCGGCGTTTTCTTTCTTTTCCGTGATGATGGCGTCGGAATGTCTGGTATTGCAGAGGTTGATATGCGCAATGGCTTCCTCCAGAGAAGAAACTGTTTTCATGGAAATAATATAGTCCAGATATTCCGTCCGATAGTCCTCCTGCGTCGCCGCCGTACAGTCGGGCAGAATGGATCTTATGTGTTCATCCGCACGCATTTCCACATTGTTTTGCCGGAGCGCTTCGCCAAGTTCGGGCAGGATGCGGTCTGCCGCCTTTTCATGGATGACAAGAGACTCACAGGCATTGCAGACACCGATTCTCTGTGTTTTGGCATTGATGATGATGGACACGGCTTTCCTGATATCGGCATATTCATCAACATAAATATGGCAGTTGCCGGTTCCTGTCTCAATCACGGGAATCGTGCTGTTTTCCAGTACAGTCCGGATGAGTCCCGCACCGCCCCGCGGGATCAGTACGTCGACATACTGGTTCATTCTCATGAACTGAGCCGTTACCTGCCTGTCCGTATCCGTAATCAGCTGGAGCGCGTCTTTGGGAATCCCCTGTTTTTTTAGTGTGTCCCGTATGATTCCGGCGATGGCGGTGTTCGAACAGAGCGCATCTTTTCCGCCTTTTAAGATAACCGCATTCCCGGTCTTAAAGCACAGTCCGAACGCATCCGCAGTCACATTGGGCCTGGATTCGTAGATGATTCCGATCACGCCGAGCGGAACACGAAGTTTTGTTATTTTGAGGCCGTTTGGCCGCTTAAACTGTTCTAAAATCTCACCGAGCGGATCGGGTAACCGTGCGATCTGCAGCAGGCCTTCTGCCATTGCGAGAATCCGCTCGTCCGACAGTTTCAGTCTGTCTAAAAGGCCCGGATGCATACCGTTGTCTTCGCCGCGGCGGATATCTTTTTCATTTTCTCTTAAAATTTCACTTTTTCTGTCTGAAAAAGCCTGTGCAACCGCCGCCAGAGCCTCGTTTTTTTGGGCAGTGGTGAGCGTCTGCAGAGCATATTTGGCCGTCTGTGCGTCTTTTCCCATTTCTTCCAGTACAGCGTTATGTGTATCTGTGTCCATTGTTATCCTCCATTTATGTGCAGACTGTTGAAAAATCTATCTGTTACCCGGACGGGCTATGCCGTAATGATACGTTCTTCCGTTATGATAAGATCCGGTCTGATATCATGTTCCTCGGAAGGTATCTGACCGGTTACCTGACATTCAAAACACAAAGCCGCCGTACAGACTTTTCTGCCCGCCTGTGTCAGCCGGTGCAGATATCTGTCATAGAACCCCTTTCCATAGCCGATCCGGCGGCGCGCCGCATCAAAGGCCGATCCGGGCATCAGCATGAGAGGCTCCCTGCCCTGTCCGCCCTCCTGATCCGCTTCTATGGCAAAGACCGGCCCGTCTGAAGGTTCCCGGATACCGCGATAGCCTTCTACCAGGCAGGTTCTGTCGCAAATCCTGTGAAATTCCATGTCCATGCCGGTTACTTTCGGGACGAACACCTGTTTTTGTTCAGAAAGAGCTCTGTCGATCAGGTAAGTCGTAATGACTTCACTCTGATAATTCACATAGGCAAGGAGCACATCTGCCTGCCTGTAGCATTCCATGGAAAGAAGCTTCTGTGCGATCAGATTGCTTTTTTCTTCCCTGCGCATGGGCGGTATCCGGTCTCTGCACATCAGAATCTGTCTTCTGATCTTTTTCTTTTCGGAGGCTGTATCTGTCATCAATGTGTTCCCTTTTTCCCGAATTTCTCGCCGAGATTCGTAACAGAACCGTCTTTTTCCACGATAGAAATGTTGTCAAGCTGTCCACGCAGACTGTTTCTGATCTTTGCGACATAGGCTTTTCTCAGTTCCGCCTGCTCTTCTTTTTCTTCTTCGGTCAGGCCCTCTGCCTGTGATTTGTGATATAATTCGTTGACTCTTTTGGTCAACTCTTCTACCGTTTGAAATTTACTGTTTTCACTGTCCATTTGTCTGTCCTTCCTTTTTCAAACAGGATTGTGTAACCGAAATAGGAAACGCTGCCCGGCGCCGGCTTCCTTGACGGTCAGTGGCCGTGCATCTGCTGTACATACAGCGGCAGATCGAACTGACTGTCCGGTTTCGCCAGGAAAAGTGTCCCGATGTTTTTCCCGTCCAGAATGCGATGGATGATCTTGATATCCTTACTGTTGGCAATCACCATATCGACGCCCGTACTGCCTGCGATTCTGGCCGCCTGCAGTTTTGTGTTCATGCCGCCGGTGCCTGATTCGCTGCCGGTGGATGCCTTGCCCATTTCCATCAGTTCCTGTGTGAGTTCCTCTACCACTTCTATGTATTTTGCATTTGGGTTGTGGCGCGGGTCGTCCGTATACAGCCCGTCTATGTCTGAGAGCAGAATCAGCAGATCCGCTTTGACTAAAGATGCCACGATCGCGGACAGTGTATCGTTATCTCCGATCTCGATTTCATAGGTAGCCACCGTGTCGTTTTCGTTCACAATGGGAATTACGCCCAGTTTGAACAGCTCCGCAAAGGTATTCTGCGCATTAAAGCGGTTCAGGTTATCTATGATCGTGTTTTTTGTCATTAGAATCTGTGCGGCTACCTGATTATACTCCGCAAAGATTTTCTGATAGGTCATCATGAGTCTTGCCTGTCCGACTGCGGCGTATGCCTGTTTTACTGCAATCGGATTATCTTCTTTTCCGGGATGTATGGCGACCGCCTTTTTTCCGACAGCGATCGCGCCGGAAGTCACAAGTACCACGTCCTTTCCCTGATTCCGCAGATCACACAGTTCCCGGACCAGCACATCCAGTTTGGTATAGTCCAGATCTCCCGTTTCTTTATGCTGTAACGATGAGGAACCGATCTTGATGACGATCCTTTTTTTGTCTTTTAGTCTCTCCCTGAAATCCGGCATTGCTCTTTTCCTTTCTTCCGTCTGTCTGTATTGTCTGTCTTTTGTCTGATCAAAGCGCGCTCATACGGCTGTGTTCTGCGCGATCTTTTCCGCAGTCAGCATCCCGTCCATCGCTGCCGATGTGATGCCGCCCGCATACCCGGCGCCCTCGCCGCAGGGATAGAGCCCCTTTATGGCGGACTGACCGCTCTCATCGCGGTGTATCCTGACCGGAGAGGATGTTCTGCTCTCCACGCCCGATACATATACGCCGCTGTCTCCGAATCCCGGCAGGATACGGTCAAACTGTTCCATTCCTTCGACAAAAGACTGATTCAGATCCGCAGGCAGGATATCATGAACTGCCGCAAAGCGGTATGCGCCTTTCATTTCAGGACAAAACGCAGGGTATTTTTGTAATATAGCTGATATTTCCTTTTCTTTTCCCGTGACAGCCTGTCTGAAATCACCGTAAGTCTCGACCGGGATCTGCCCTCTTCCAAGCTCATACGCTTTTTTTTCAAGGTTTTGCTGAAAATGAACGCCCGCAAGCGGATGTCCGCTTTTAAAATCATCCGGGGTCACGGTAATGATAACTGCACTGTTACTGTTTCCGCCGTCCCGGCCGCTGTAGCTCATGCCGTTGATGGAAAGGCCGCCCGGTTCCGATGAGGCGTTAACAACATAACCGCCCGGACACATGCAGAAGGAATAAACGCCGCGTCCATTGCCCGTTTTGGCCGTTACTTTATAGGAAGCCGCAGGCAGAAATCTGCTTTCTTCCATGCCATACTGAATCTGGTTGATCATGCGGCGGGGATGCTCTACGCGCAGGCCGACTGCAAAGGATTTGGCATCCATCGGCACGCCCCGGTCGTAAAGCATTCGGAAGGTATCTCTGGCACTGTGCCCGATGGCCAGTACAACGGTATCCGCTTCCAGATGCTGCGTCTCATTGATGACGACCTCACGCACCCGTCCATCCCTGATCACCAGATCCGTCACTTTGCTCTCAAAACGCACGCTGCCGCCGCAGGACAGTATCTTTTCCCGTATGTTTTTAACGACGCGCATCAGGATATCCGTACCGATATGCGGTCTGGCGTCATAGAGAATCTCTTCCGGCGCCCCGGCCTCCACGAGAAGACGGAGCACTTCTTTGTTTCTGCCGTTTCGATCTTTTACCAGCGTATTTAATTTGCCGTCTGAGAAGGTTCCCGCCCCGCCTTCCCCAAACTGCACGTTGGAGTCCGGATGTAAGGAACCGCTTTTCCAGAACGCTTCCACATCCTTTTTCCGTTCCTCCACCATCCTGCCGCGCTCGAGCAAAACAGGCCGGTATCCGTTTACTGCCAGAAAATATGCACAGAAGAGGCCTGCCGGTCCGCTTCCGATGACGACGGGGCTTTTTGGGGGCAGAGGTTTCTCAGAACGTGGAAAATGATACCCTTCCTCTTTCACCCGCTGGATCCGGTCTGTGCGTCCGCGGTTCAAAAGCCTTTGTTCTTTCGCGGCATCTTTCAGTGACAGATCCACGGTATAAGTATAATACAGCTCCGGTTTCTTCCTGGCATCAATGGACTTTTTGACGATTTGAAAGGAACGGATCTCATTTTTTCCGGTCTGCAGCACGCCGGCAGTTTTCTTTATCAGATCCTCCTGCGTGTGAGAAACCGGCATTTTAATTTGGCTGATTCTGATCATTTCAGTAGACTTACCCTCTTAGATTCCTGTTTTATCCTGTGCTGCGGCACGTCCGGCTGCTGTTCCGCTCGTCCATGCCCACTGTAAGTTATAACCGCCGCAGATCCCGTCCATATCTATGATCTCACCGGCAAAATACAGGTGCGGTATGCAGCGGGATTCCAGAGTTTCCTTTAGTTCCTTCGCGGGAATCCCCCCGGCGGTGACCTGTGCGTGTTCAAAACCGTTTGCGGCCTGTACGTGAACGGTAAAAGCTCTGTAGAGTGTTTCTATGTTCCGGCGTTTTTTTTCCGAAAGTGTCTGTACCTGGTCAGACGGCCTGCACTGCGCCTGACGTAAGATCAGCTGATTGATCTTCTTATTGGCGATTCCGGTCAGAAACTGCTCCATCGTCTGGGGCGGCGTCTTTTTACGGGCGGCGTCATGATCCTGCTTCGCTTCTGTACCGGCTGCGTCCCATCGTCTGCTCCAGAAGCGTTCGTACGTCTCTTCCAAGAGCTGCGGCAGAAAATTGATCGAGACTGTCACCTGTCTGTTGTCAGCCAGGGCGTATGCCGCCTGCCGGCTGAACTGGAATACCGGAATACCGGAAATACCGTAATCGGTTATCTGCAGTTCTCCCTGTACATAATTTTCTGATCTGCCGTCGATAAAAAGTTCCAGCCCCGCTTCCGTGCGGACCCCGGCCACACTTTTCCAAAAGTCTCCTTTACAGCGCAGCTGTACGAGCGCCGGAACGAGTCTGGTCCTGTGGTGGCCAAGCGATCCGGCCAGTTCATATCCATTGCCGTCGGAACCGGTTTTGGGCGCTGCCATGCCGCCGCTTGCAAGGATGACTGCATCGTAACAATCCGTCGTCTCCTGATCCATCCTGCGCAGCCGCAGACTGCCATCTACAGGATCCGGCAAAACGGCATCTATCTTACAATTCGTGTGAACGGATACCCCTAAACGCTCCAGCGTATAGCGCAGAAGATCCAGAACGGTGGATGCCTGTTCCGAAAACGGGTAAAGACCGCCTCGTTTTTCCGTAATCAGCATACCGTGTTGACTAAAAAAGTCAATTGTTTCCTGGAGACCAAAGATCGAGTATAATCTGTCATAAAAAGAGACTGCGCTGCCATAATAGGCTTTTTTCCCCATTTCCAGATTGGAAAAATTGCATCTGCCGTTTCCGGTCGCCAGCAGTTTCTTTCCGACTTTGTCATTTCTTTCATAAATTTCTACATGCGCACCCATTTGTGCTGCCGCTATGGCAGCCATCATCCCGGCTGGGCCGCCGCCGATCACTGCGATCTTCTTTTTCATCTGTCCCTCTTCCCGCCGCACTGCCCGCCATGCCGGTACCGGACATCGCCTTCTCTCCTCACGAATCTTCCATTTCAGAGCAGTGCATATCCCCGGCTCTGGCTCAAATTGCCGGTTGAAAAATTATTTTTCAACCTACACTATAACACTAACTGGAATAAGACTCAAGAAAATTATAAAGCGTCTGCTCGTTCTCGATGTATTTCCCCTGAATAATCTCTTTTTGGAGTTCGCTGCTCAAAGAGGAAAGCAGAATATCCGTATTCATGTAAATCGTCTTTCTGTCCGCCTGATATACGATGACGTAATGATCAGCAACCATCAGATAATAGCCGTCATCTTCCTCCTCAGGCCTGTAGTATTTGCAGATCACGACCCGGTCTTTGGAAAATCCGGACAGCTCAATGGTCTCGAATCCGAGTTCGAGATCCCGCAGTGCCGGGTTGCTGTCATAGGCTTTCAGTTCCTCGATCAGACTGTTTCTGTCAAGTCCGATATATTTAACCGGAATCTGCTCTTCCTTTTCCTGTATGGTGCCGTCTGAGAGGTTCACTTCTTCGATCAGATAAGTTGTATCTGCTGTGATCACCGGTATTTCTTCCGCGGCTGCCGCGATGACCCGCTCTTTGGTCTCTGTTTCCGTCAGGGACTGCTGTGGTTCTTTTTCCTGCGGCTGTCCGTATTTATTGGGATAAAAAAAACGGTCAGCTTTCAGGGTGACATAACTGCCTGCGCTGAACATGATTCCAGCCGTAATACAAAAAAGACCGATACGTTTTATGATTTTCATTCTGGTTATGATTTCCTTTCCAAAATATCATATAATCAGTATCAGTCAATTTTTTTTATTTATTCAGGCGCATTTGCCGAAAACGGAAATTTTCTTCACAGATCACAGGATACCAATCATGCGTCCGACCATAATCCAGAAACTGCCAAGCGGCAGCTCCTCCAGTTCCGCCTGATTCAGGACACGCAGGATCATGAGCAGTAAGACATAAAGGACCATTCCAACAGTCAGACTGATAAAAACCGTAACGATGCCTCCGACTGTTGCTAACAGCAGTTTATTTAACAGCATGGCGACAAGTCCTGCAACGCATGCGGACACTGCCGGAAATGCAAAGGTATACAGCCCTTCCTGCCTGTAGCCAACCTTCCGCCCTGTTAAAAGAAACGTTAAGGCCGCCAGCACAACGATAAAGGCAATTACGGAATAGACGACACCGTTGATCCCCATCAAAGCTTTTCGTACAAGCAGATAAATCAGCAGAAAATGAAGGGCAAAAGAGACTGCGGCGGAAAACAGGAGTTCTTTGATCATATGCATTTTTAACATCAGCTGTCCAAACAGCCAGGCGATACCATAAAAAAAGATGATAACGGTTCCCTGCCGTAACAGGCTGACCGTCTCAGGATCGGTTCCTTTGTAAAATCCGGTCACAAAGGCTTCCGCAAGGACTGCCAGGCAGACTGCGGCGGGAAACGCTGTAATACTGAGTTTTTTCACGGCGGAGCCAATCAGATCACGCATCGCATGATATTCCTTCCGATCATAGGCTGCGGCAATTTTGCCGGTCTGGCTGTTCACGCTCAGACATACGATGGCTGCTCCGATCCCTGTCAGTACCGCAAATTTCCCATAATAGGCACCCCATACCTGTGCTCTGGAGGCGGCGTTTTCTGTCCGGTTCATGCAATAATTAAAGAAACGCTGATCGATCAGCATAAAGAGATTCGTAAGTAGGGCGACAAAAGCTGACGGAACTGCATTGCCAAGCAGCATGGCGGTAAGCTGTGCGCTTCCTTCCAGCCTCCGGCCGGTATCACTGGCAAGCCCTTTTTTTCTTGTCGGTGAATAAATAATATAAAAAAGCAGCAGATACAGCAATGCGATGATCTGTGAAAGCAGGACGCCGCACATCATGCCAAGCGCACCATAGGCATAGGATACGACATCATTTTGCTGCAAAGCTGCCGCCTTTTTGCCGTATTCAAAAAAGAATCTGCCGCTTAGCACCGCCAGAACCAACATGGAAATCTTTTCTATATACATAGACTGCACTACTAACCGTCCGAATCCATTCCCGTTAAAGTATCCTCTGAATACGCACACAAGCGCAGATAATATGACGGCGGGCGCGGCCGCTATGACCGCTTTTTTGCTCATCGCCTCCAAAACGACCACATCGCACAGATATCCTGAACCCACTGCCAGGACGGCCGCGAAAATCAGGCTGAACAATAAGGCAGACTCAACGGCTATGTGAAACACCTTTCCGGCATTCCTGTGTTGTTCTCTTTTTGTCCGATAGCGGATCAGACCGGTCATCGTCCGGGAAATCCCGTATGAAAAAAAGAGTGTGCAAAGTGTAAATAATTCAAATGCCGGAGCGGCCATGCCGACTCCCGTATCCCCGATCACCCTCGAAAGAGGGATCCTGCATGCCAGACTGAGCATATATGTGATGATGCCTGCATAGATGACCGTATTGCCCTTTGCATTTTTTTGTGTGCCGCTTTTGCGGAGACCCGCATCCTTCCTTTGTAAGTTCATGGTATCTGCCTTCCGTTTATTCTCCCTTATTCTCTCCCAATGCCAAGTCCGCGCAAAACGGCCTCCTGCTTTTGTTCCATGAGGGCTGCATCCTCTTCGGTCATATGGTCGTAGCCGCACAGATGAAACATGCTGTGCGCAACGAGAAACGCAAACTCCCTCAGCTGTCCGTGTCCGTATTCATCCGCCTGCGCTTCCAGTCTTTCTACAGAAATGATGATATCTCCGAGAACCAGCTCCCCGCTGTCCGGATCGAAACAATCGGCCTGCGTCTCTTCCGCCGCCGAAAAGTCCCCCGCCTGCCGGTAATCCAGATTGGGAAAGGAAAGGACATCGGTCTCTTTGTCAATCTGCCGGTACTCTTTGTTGAAGTCCCGTATTCCTTCGTTATCTGTGAGCAGCAGATTAACACATGCCTCATAGGGGCACTTTTCCATGGAGAGCACTGCTTCCATCACCTGTTCAAAAACTTCCTCGACTGCAAACGGAAATTGTCTATCAGTCTCATTCTCAACGTAAGAAGTCATAATATAGTTTCTCCTCGGCAAATATTTTTCTCATTTCCCGCAGCTGCGCAATGGATATCTCGCTCTTTAACAGCTCCCCGGACCCCATTTTTTTGCGGTAAACAGACTCGATCACCTGATCATAGTCGATCTCAGCCTTTGGATTTTTGGAAAAGACCGAATAGATGGACGATACAATCGCATCGGCAAACAAAACAACGACCGCTTCTCTGGCGACCAGAGGATGTTTTGGGTCAACGTATTGTCTGAGCACCTCTCTGGCTTCCGGCGGCATATGGTATGATTTTGCGATCGCCTCCACATGTTCCCATGTATTTTCACCCCGAAGCAGACCGATCCTGTGATAATATCCGCAGGATTTGGCGACCATCTCATCAAGCCCTAACCGTCTTGCGATCTTGTCGCTCAGATATGCCGTATGTATCGCATGGTAATATTCATCTTTGGACATTTCTTTCAGCTGCACGAGCAGCGGGCATTCCGGATCATTCAGATCCATGTATTTTTCCTGATATCTGTGAATCATGCTGCTGCTGAATATCTTTAACACAATAAACAGTAAGATCACATTTACCATCAGATTGATTGCCACAAAAGTATACTGCGAGATGGAAAGCCGCTCCTGCTCAAACAAAACGATGTTGGCAGAGAGGCAGATCGTCAGACAGGACAATGAAATAAAAATGGGAATGCCAACCTTAAACTCTTCGTCCAGCCTGCTAAACACCATAATGCCCACCAGTCCGCTGAAAAAATAGAGCATAAATTCGCGGTATGTCCCCACATCTGCGAGCGTAACCGCAAGCATCAGACTGACGCTCCCGGCAATGAGGCCCGTTATGCTGTTGCTGAACAGACTTAAAATGACAAAGACGGTCAGAAACGGCCAGCCGGAAGCAGGAAGCAGCGGAAATACCAGCGCAAGCGCCAGGGAAAGCAGATAAAATAAAATAAATTTTCCGTATTTCCCCTGATTCTGATAAAAATACATTTGATTGATTTCACTGGAAACAAGGGCAAATATGACGATGCCTGTCCCAAGCATAACCATTATGATATTGCAGATGATCTGTGCATCGTCCTGCTTATAAAAATAACTTCCCGCGCCTGCGATGCCGCCTGCCGCAAAAAATAATATGATAAATTCGAGCATCCTTGATATCTTCTGAAGGAGAAGCTGTTTCCTGTTTTGTTCTTTTCTATTTTCTTCCATATTCTATATTCCTGTTCCTGCGTTTTTTCTCAAAGCTTTTACTGCCTTTATCTTCCTTTGCCTCGTATGTTTCGTAGGCTTTTACGATTTTTTGGACTAACGGATGTCTGACCACGTCTTTGCTTGTCAGATTGCAAAATGCGATATCATTAATTTTAGAAAGTACTTTTACGGCGACATCCAGTCCCGATTTTTTCTCCGGCGCCAGATCCTTCTGGGACGCGTCGCCGGTAATGACCACTTTGGAGCCAAAACCGATCCTGGTCAGAAACATTTTCATCTGTGCGGGGGTTGTATTTTGTGCCTCATCGAGAATGATGTAGGCATTGTCCAATGTTCTGCCGCGCATATAGGCCAGGGGCGCGACTTCTATCAGCCCTTTTTCCATGTTTTTGGCAAAGCTTTCCGCGCCCATGATCTGATGCAGCGCATCATAGAGCGGCCGCAGATACGGATCTACTTTGCTTTGCAGATCACCGGGCAGAAATCCTAATTTTTCACCCGCCTCGATTGCAGGTCTCGTCAGAATGATCCGGCCCACTTCATTATTTTTAAAAGCAGTGATTGCCATCGCCATCGCCAGATAGGTCTTGCCGGTTCCGGCAGGGCCGAGTCCAAATACGATCATATGATCTCTGATCGCATCCACATACTGTTTCTGACCAAGTGTCTTTGGCTTGACAGGCTTCCCGCTCGTCGTATGGCAGATACAGTCCTCGTCTATCTGCAAAAGAACTTCTTCTTTACTTTCTTTTCCCATTTCGATGGCATAATCAACATTCTGCTGCTGCAGATCATTTCCTCTTTCCGACAGGGCAATGAGTTCTTCTATTGTTTTCGCCGCCTTTTCCGCATTGGCTCTCTGACCGACGATCTTGACTGCGCCATCCCGGTTGATGACTGCCACATCAAAATCGTTCTCTATTTTTTTGACATACGTGTCACATTCTCCGAAGAGATTCCGCATATGTTCCATTGGAACATCCATTTTGATCATAAATTCATTCATTGATTATTCTTCCGCTGCCTCTTGCACATCTTCCGCGACCGGAATCTGCTGTGTTGTATTTTTCACTTTTTTGACGGCCTGTTCGACCAGCTGCATTCTGGCATTCAGTGTCCAGCTTTGCCCGTTCTTTTTTATTGTAACATTTTTTTCGGAGATTTGTACCCCTTTTTCCTCTAAAGTCTGCATTATTTTATTCCATTCTTCTTCCATGATCTGTGTCATCTCTTCTTCTGTATGCGTTTTTTCGATCATCGTGTACTCTTTGGCATATTTTATGCCATAGAAAGCGGGCAGAAATAAATGTTCGAGAAGCTGTACCTGCTTCTTCTCACCCAGAATATCATAAGTCTGAAAGGGCACTTTTCCCGCCGAAAGATTCCACTCTTTTTCACGAAGCCCCAGAAGGAGAATCTTTTTTTCACGTCCGGAATATTCCTTTTCGAGATAGGCGGTGTCTTTTTTGACCGACAATGATTTTTCATAAGAGATCATGATATCCGCATCCGCTTCATAATATTGATACCTGCGGATGGTCATATCGTCATTATAGACGGGCACTGCGCCGCTTACAAGGATCTGGCCCTTTTCTACCGTATCGCCCGGCGCGGCCAGCGGAACGCCTTTTCTGGTGATCATATACACGATCACGCCGTCTTTTGCGGCCGCAAGATCCGTCCCGCTTTCCGCCGGACTCTGTGGATCTCCCTTCTCTTCACCGGAATCGTCATAATCAGGCATCTCGTTTTCCCGCATTTGAATGATGAGCGTTGTCCCGTCGACCTTTAAGGAAATCCATGTAATTATATCATATTCTCCCCGGATCCGTCTTTCTAATTCTTCAATCTGCAGATCCCCTTTTTTCATGGCCGTATGAACACCCTGACTTTCCAGATAATCCATCAGCACATCTTCCGTCAGAGAATAGTTTCCTTCGATCTGAATATCCCAGATGAAAAGGGCTGTGACCATCCAGAAGATCAGGCAGGCCGCCAGTCCGAGCACAAAGATCTTACGCCTTTTTATTTTGGGCACAAAAAAAGGCAGTCCATGTCTTTGCAAAACGGATGCCTTCGTCCCGGTTTTTTTAAGGAGTGTTTTCAGGGCAAAAAAACCCTGAATACTGACTTTCATCGTAACATGATCCCCATGGTCTTCAATATCCCAGACCAGAATATCATGGTTTCCGCACAGATTTAAAAACCGTTCCATGGAATAGCCCCATACTTTGATGGTCACATATCCCTTTATGTATTGAATCCAATGAAGCATACAGCAGTTTCGCGCCTTTCTATATTTTCCTGAATTTTCTCCTGTTTTTAAAGATACCGGACGTTTTCCAGATAGCCTCCGATTTTCATATCTTCATTGGTATAGTAATCAATTGACAGTTCTTTGCCCTGAAAACAGATCTTACAGTTTTTGCCCTGAAGGACTATGGATTCCTTAGTGTACTCCAGGATTCCCTTATAATTTTCTATGAAAGCTTCCCGGTTTCCCGTGATGGTGACTATGGAGGCCCCCAGCATAGAGTCCTTGGGAAGCTTTAAAGATTCTACTATGATCTCTTTTTGCCTGTTGAATGATTTGCGCGTATTCTTTCTCATGATAAACTATATGAAAAAAAATCCCGGTTCATGACTGTGAAATCTTATCTCCTTCAAGAATGCCCTTTATCAGTTTTTCACGCGTCACAGGGTTTTGCCCAAACGTATAGGCACGCACAAACCGCTCTTTTGCGGCGGTGAGTTTCTCTTTTGATCCGGCATGGATCGTGGCGAGGGACTCTCCTGCTTTTACATAATCGCCGACTTTTTTATGTAAGATTAACCCGACGGACAGATCGATCTGACTTTCTTTTGTCTCTCTGCCTCCGCCAAGAAGCAGGGAACAGACGCCGATCTCATCACAGATGATCTTTTCCACGTATCCTTCTTTTTCCGAGAAGATTTCTTCGACAATCGGTGCCTGCGGAAGCAGAGAGGTATCATAGACCGCGGCCGCGTCCCCTCCCTGTGCCTCTATGAACCGGGCAAGTTTGGAAAGCGCCGTTCCGTCTTCGATCACTTTTCCAAGCATCTCCTGTGCCTGGCCGGCGCTCTCTGCCCTGCCGCCCGCAACAAGCATCTGCGCGCCGAGCGTCATACACAGTTCCATAAAATCCGCCGGGCCTTTTCCCTGCAGCGTTTCGATGGCTTCTTTTACCTCAAGCGCATTTCCGACCGCGTTTCCGAGCGGCTGGTCCATATCCGAAATGACAGCGGTTGTCTTTTTGCCCGCACGGGTTCCGAGCACTGCCATCTCTTTTGCCAGCGCAAAGGCATCGTCTTTGTTCTTCATAAATGCCCCGCTTCCCGTCTTGACATCGAGTACAATCGCGTCCGCCCCGGATGCCAGTTTCTTACTCATGATCGAGCTGGCGATCAGAGACATGTGATCCACGGTGGCCGTCACATCCCGCAGCGCATACAGCTTTTTATCCGCCGGCGCAAGATCGGCTGTCTGCCCCATGATCGAAATGCCGATACGGTTCACCTGTTCGATAAAATGTTTCGTAGAGATCCCTGTGGAAAAACCGGGAAAACTTTCCAGTTTATCGATCGTTCCTCCCGTGTGGCCGAGTCCTCTGCCGCTCATCTTCGCGATCTTCACGCCGCAGGCCGCTACCATGGGCGCTAACGCGATGGATGTTTTATCTCCCACGCCGCCGGTGGAATGTTTGTCGACTTTGACGCCTTCGATTCCGGACAGATCCAACATCTCTCCGCTTGCCGCCATCGCCATTGTCAGGTCACAGGTTTCTTCCTTTGTCATGCCCTGAAAATAGATGGCCATCATCATGGCCGACATCTGGTAATCGGGAATCCTGCCCGCGGTATATTCCGCGATCATGAAATTGATCTCTTCTTTACACAGCGCGGCTCCGTTTCTTTTTTTGATGATCAGATCATACATTCTCATAAGAAAGCCCCTCTTCTTTTTTCTCCATGTTTTCAATTACACAACTGTGCGGCTTATCCGGACGATCTTTGTTATAGTTGATGCCCACAAGCAGGATTTCTCCGGTATAGCGCTCCAGTGCCTGTGTGTAATGTCGGTTTTTGATCTGTTGGATCGCTCCGTCTGCCGTCTTGCCATATTTTAATTCCACAACGAGCGCGGGGCCGCCTGTGTGGGGAAGCGGCAGAAACACAATATCCGCAAAGCCGCGCCCTGTCGGCAGTGCCCTGATGAGCATATAATTTTTTCTGGCACTGTAATATGCCAGTCCGATCGCGCACCCCAGCGAGTTTTCATCATTATAAGTCAGGATAGAGGCGACTTCTGTGTGCGCCCTGTCCAATCCCGCCGCCACTTCTTTTTCCCGGCACAAAAGCGTGTCCTCGAGGAGTTTTTCGGAAGCCGTAATGACACGCATGACCTCTGACCATCCGCCAACGCTCATGGCATTTTCAAATTCTTCAATGATCTCTTTATTTGGTATCCAGGCCTTTCTTTCCATGGAATCATAGGCAAGATATCCAAGATGGATCAGGAGTGTCAGTACATCGTCCTTCGTTTTAAAACTGCGCATATCATTCTGGAAACTGCGTGTATTGACCGCGATACGTCCGCCGCCGAGCATATGCACAATGGCCGTACGCATCCCGTCAAAATCCATATCCATATAGATTTTGAGTGCATCATAAACCTCCGTGGAAGCCCAGTAATTGGAAAATCTGCGGCAGGTCATCGCTTCGACGACAGATCTCGGATTATAAACATGTTTATAATTTATAAACTGGTATCCGTCGTACCAGCTGCCTGTCTCAGAAAAGTCCATGCCGTAGCGTCCGCACAGTTCTCTCACCTCATCCTCTGTAAAACCGGTGTACTCTTCCAGCGCTTTCTGGTCCGTCATCGAATATTCCCAGAACATATTTAATGCCGAATGTTCCCCATATTTCTTAACCGGCAGGATGCCTGTCATATAGGCCAGTGCAACATACGGCTGATCTTTTAAGAGATCTCTCAGAAAATTGAGATACTGTCTGTGTAAAGCTTCGGCCTCCTGCCGTTCCCGCATGATACAGTCCCATTCGTCGATCAGAACGATAAACTGTTTGTCTGTTTTGGCATATATGCGTTCCAATACGGAAGCAAGAACCGTTTCTGTATCAGAAAATAATTCTCCGTACACTTCACGTATTTCACCGATCACAGCCTGTTCCAGATATTCTATCACACTCTGTCCTCTGGATCTGATCAAAAACTGCTGCATATTCAGGAAAATCACATCATATTGATTCAGATATTCCCGAAAAGTCTCCTGGCCGGCGATTTTAAATCCCTGAAACAGTTCCTCAGAATCACAGCCGCGGCTGTAGTAGGCCGCAAGCATCCGCAGTGCCATGGATTTTCCAAACCGTCTCGGCCTGCTGACACAGATATACTTCTGTTCCGTACCAAGCAGTTCATTTGTGCATGAGATCAGGCCGGTTTTGTCTACATATATTTTAGAACGGACTGCCTGTAAGAAACCGCCGTTTCCCGGATTTAAATAGATGCCCATACAGTATGCCTCCTGCTTCGTGTTTACAATATTATAATCAATCTCCATAGTAAACACAACAAAATTATTTTACGCCGTCACCTCCCCCATACAGTAAAATACCCTGTCCGGTCCTTCCATGTATCTCGTATCCGTAATCTTTATTGTTTCTTCATAGCGGATATCTTCGCACGATGCGCCGATCATAACGTCCATTTCTCCCTGTTCGACCATCCACCTCATCTCCCTGTTCAGATACGCAATCTGACTGGGGGATACCCGGAAAGTGACATGCTTCGTCTCCCCCGGACGTAACGAAACTCTGGCAAATCCGGCCAGCTCCCGTTCCGGTCTGACCACACCCGCAAGACGGTCTCTCAGATATAACTGAACGATCTCAGTGCCTTCACAGTTCCCGGTATTCGTGACGTTAAGCGATATCTGTACCACTCCGTCAGAGGCGGTTTCTTTTTTATCGCAGGCAAAGCCGTCATACCGGAATGTGGTATAGGAGAGTCCATATCCGAAAAAGCTGCGCGCAGGTCTGCCTCTCGGATCGCCGCCTGAAACGGTTTGCCGTACACTTCCTGTAAAAGCCTGGGCGGCGTGTGGCTCTCTGCACCGTGGATTCCGCCCTCAGAATTGTGAAATCCCATGAAATGCTTTGCCACGGCTTCGGCATACCGTTTACCGCCTGCCTCTGTCGACTGTACGGAACCGTCTGAAAGACATTCCACCGGGTAATTCTGGATTCCTTTTGTATAAGCGGTTCCCATCGCGGAGGCAAGTGTGGGATCTTCCCCATAAGTCTCCCCCTGCCGCCCCATCCGGGAATCTCTGGAGATATCGAGTACAGGCGCCAATACATGGGTAAAACCGACCGCGTTTTCCTCTTTTGTCCTGAAACGACGTACTTCCAGTGTCGACACCTCTCCTATGCCATGCGCGCAGATTGCTTTCATTGCTTCCCAGCGCTCCGGCATCGCGAATACGCACTGCGTCTGTGCCATCTTTTCTTCCAGACTCATTCTGGACAGTAAGTCCTGTGCCCGCTCTCCCGCAGACAGGTTTGCATTTTTATAATTTTCCATAGTTTTTATGTCCTCCTTATTTTTTCTGAAACGTTCATCCTGTTCGATCTGGTTTTTATTTCAAAAAATTTTACTGCAAAAGTTTCTTCATTATAACGATTTCGTCGTTTCCTGCACAGGCACAGATTCGTTTTTGTATGACAGAATTCGTTTTTGATCAAAAAACCGGAAGACTGAAACAGGATCGATTTCCCATTCCGGTTTTCCGGTTTTTCGCTTACATCATGTGTTCTGAACAGATTACTGTGCCATAGCGATTACAAGCTGTGCATCGATCTCGCTTCCGAAAGCGGACGCCGTTACTGCCACCGTGCCGTCATCATGCAGGATCTCCCAGTTCACACCATCCAAAATACCCTGAATCGCAAAATATTCGTCGTCCACGATCATCAAACGCATTTTTTATCCTCCTGTCAGCCGTGATTCTTATTATTTTACCGCATCCTGTCACAAAAAAATCCTGCTATTTCGTTCAAAACTACCACAAATCCGACTGCTTAGTATCTTTTTAACCCGCTTATCCAAACCCATTAAAAATAACAGGCCTGACCTTCACTGAACTGCTTAAAGTGAAATGATTGAATCAAGCCTGTTAATTGATTGGATCAGGAAATATTTCCGTCAAAGAAACTTATCCCAGATCATTAATTACCGTATTGAGACACATTTGTGCTGTCAACTTTTTCAAAGGGAACCCACACATATTTCCCATCCTCGCTGACACCCTCCAGTGAATCGACAGATTCTCCTCTGGCAAACCGGATCGCCGCTTTTACCGCCGCTTCTCCCTGACCGGCGCCGGACTGACAAACGGTAAATGCCATCTCTCCGTTTTTAATCGCGGCACATCCGTCAGCTGTCGCATCCACCCCCAGCACCGGCAGGGTACTCAGATCGATATTTGCCTCTTTGCACGCTTCGATCACACCGATCGCCATAGAATCATTTTGACAAAGTACACAGTCCACCGGTGATCCGGTTCTTAAAAATGTTTCAAACAGATACTTCGCCAGATCCTGATCCCAGTCGGCATAATCCTCAAACACGTAATTGATCGTCTTGCCGCTGCTCTCTAACGTCTGTTTCACGCCTTTGCTTCTCCCGTTTGTCGCAGAATGCGCTCTTTCCCCCTTTAACAGCACCACATTGATTTCCTGACTGCCTGAGAGCCTGTTAAGCACGTATTCAGCCTGAAACTGTCCTGCCACATATTCATCAGATCCGGCATAAATATAATTCCCTTCTTTGAGATGCTTTTCATCCGGACAGCTATTGATAAAAACGATCGGTATGTCTCCCGCACTCGCCTTCAGCTCCACAACCGTCTCCGAAGATACGGGACTGCAGAGAATCACATCGACGCCCTCTGCCTCGGCAGCTTTCAGGTAATTCACCTGCTTTTCAATCGAACCCTCCGCATCCTTAAATTCAAACTGCACGCCCTCTGCCTCGGCAGTGTCCCTCGCCGCCGCAACGAGTGTCTCACGAAAACTGTCCATTTGGTTTAAAACAAGAAGAAGCCTTATGTCCTTATTGGAAGCAGTACTGCCGCCGCTTCCGCATCCGGTAAACGTAAGCATTCCGAGCATCATTCCGACCAACAATATTCCCAGTCTCTTTTTCATAATTTATACCCCCTGCCTGCCTACTTTAAATTTGTTCATCTGATCCGCCAGCTCTACCGCCGACGCCGTCAGCTCTTTTGCACCGCAGGCAACCGTTTCGCTGTTGTCGGTGATGTTGTCTGCCTGCTCTACCATCGTAGTCGATGTTGCCAGGATCTCCTCGGAACTTGCCGCCTGTTCCTCTGAAATTGCCGCCACATTGACCGCGACATTATCTACCTGTTCCACCTTTTCCATCATCTGCTGTACCAGATGATTAACCTCGTCAATATTATTGAAAATCACATCAAATGTCTTCAATGCGCTGCTTACCAGCACGCCGCTGCTCTGAATATTGCCCACGCTGTCCTCCGCCTGACTCACCGCATCCTTTACGAGAACAATGATCTCAGAAATCAGGCTCTCGATATTATGTACGGAATCTGAACTGGTCTGTGCGAGCTTTCCGATCTCTGTCGCGACTACCGCGAAGCCTCTTCCTGCCTCGCCTGCCCGGGCCGCCTCAATCGAAGCATTGAGCGACAACAGATTTGTCTCGTCCGCGATCTCGCTGATCACACCCGTGATTTTTGTAATTTCCTCGGATGCGTTTCCCACCTTGTCGATCGCCTGCTGAAGCTTCGCTACCGATTCGTTGATGCTTTGCATCGCGACACCGACATTCTGCATGTCCGCTTTTCCCTGACGGGAAACCTCTACCGTCGCCTTCATCTTGAGGTCTACCTGTCCGGCATCGCTCCTGGTATTTGCCACGACTGCCGCGAGTGTGGTCGCATTTTCCGCAATCTCATTCACCGAAAGAGAGAGCTGTTCCACCGTGTTGTTCAATTCCTGCATCGATTCGCTCTGCAGTCTGGAAGCATCATACATTTCCCCGGAGACACTATTGCTATTGTCCGCCTGGATATGCAGCTTGTCAGACACACCGTGAATAGACATAATCATACCGCGCATGGACTGGATAAACTGCTCCACGCCCCGGCTCATAAGGCCGATCTCATCATTGCTCTTCGTTGTGACCTGAATCGTAAAATCACCGTCGGTCATCGCCGTAATGATTTTTGTCAGTTCCCTGACCGGTCTGATCACTGCCTGGACAACACGCTCGATCAAAACAGCGAGCAGCAGCAGCGATACCAGACCGATCACCGCCATCAGGATTCTGACCCCGTTAATATCCGCGTAAATCGTTTCTGTCGGAATATAGGAAACCAGAATCCAGTCCGTTCCTTCTATTTCCGTAAATGCTGTCATTCTGTCATCTATCTCTGTCATCTGGTAATCATGCTGTCCCAGTTTTTCGCCCACATCCCGCATAAAGGCCTCATCGGCATCCGCAAGCCGTGTTGAAATCAGGCTGTTATCCCGGTGGGCCAGAATCGTACCGTCCCTGGAATTGACCAGAAATGCCTGCGCATCTTCCATCTCAATAAAGCTGTTTACAATGATGCTGATACGCTGCAGAGACAAATCTGCTGAAATGACCTTCAAAACATCAGAATGATCATCCAGAATACCGGAAGCACTGACAAGCGCCTCTCCGTTCTCATCCGTATAGGCATCCGTAAATGCCATATTCAGCCTCGTGATACCGTCCTGATACCATACGGATTCCAATATATTGTTCTCTGTCTTGTCCGATTCCGCCGCCTTCATAAGCTTTCCGTTTTCATCCGCCACATACAGCCCTTCCGGATAATTATCATTAAACTGATAATAACTGTCAAGGATACGCTGCAGAGCCTCTTCATCCGGCGCTGTTCCCTCGATCGCCCGCTTTACGGTCTGAAATGCAGACAGATTCTCATCCAGCCACGACTCAATCTCATTCGCCTGATTTGCAATGGACGAGCTCAGCAGATTCTGCGAATATTCTGTGATAATATTTTTGGATATCAGGTAAGAGGTAGTGGCAATGACCAATACCATGACTGCAACGACCGGCAGAATCGTCCCTAACAGCTTTGCCTTAATCGGAGCTATCTTTTTGTTCGTGTTTTTCCCCATTCTTCATTCTTCCCCATGTGTTAATGTTGACAGGTTCCTTTCGTTAAATCTTATATGCATTATTATACTCTTCTATTGCAAAACACACAACGAAAAACAGCCATAACGGAAAACTAAATTTCCGCAATGGCTGTTTTGATGAATATTCTCTGCCCGACTGCCTAATCTGTTTTCAGCGAAAGGACCGCCATTCCTTCCCTTCCGGGAAGTGAAAGCTTTGTCTTACCGCATGCTTTTTCAAACAGAACCGTCCTGGTCATCTCCCAGGTGTCGATCAACTCTACTTTGTAACAATGGGTCTTTGGAAGTTCCAGCATATCCTCCGCACAGGTGCGCCTGTCATAGAAAGTCAGGTAAGCGTCCTCGCCGCAATGTCCCTGATATACAAACTCACTGTTGCAAAAGTCAGAAATCTCATCGCCCATACGCAGTATCGCTTTCCCAAAGTGATCAGCCTGCTGCAAAAACTGCGCTTTCTCTTTGGCCGACATATTGACCAGCTGCATGATCCGGCTCTCAATCGGCTCGATCGGCCCCGGAAGCTGTTCAACAATCTTTTTCAGGAATGCAATGCGCGCCGGGCTTTCCCCTTTCAGCTGGCCGCCTCTGCTCCACCAGAGAATCTCATGTTCCGGATCCAGAAATGTTTCCCCATGCGTACAATAGCCGCCCATCGTGACCACGCGCCAGAACCGGTACGTCATCTCCCTGCCGGATATGCTTCCCCAGATGTGCTGAATATTTCCTTCATAACAGCACTCGTCGATCACCACCGGCTTCCGATACAGCCTGCGCCACCCGGCAACCTTATTGAGTACTTTGGACTGGATCGATGCATGCGTTACGTTCGGGCGTGTAAAATCCCAGTTTTTAAAACAGTTATGATTAGAGAGCAGATGGTGATACGGGTCATGTTCCGCCACAAATTCTTCAATCTGCTCCCAGTCTGTGATTGTCTTTGCCTCACACAGGTCATACTCGTTTGCCAGACTCCACCACACATTCGGAAAGGCCGCGATACGACGAAGCAGGTAGTCCAGGTAGATCAGGTTATCCGCCTGCGGCATCTTTGCAAAACCCCATCGGTCATAAGGGTGAAACAGGATCAGATCCGCCTGGACACCCATCTTTCCAAACTGTATCAGAATTTTTTCCAGTCTCTCCCAGAAGGCAAAGCAGGGACGGTTTACATCCCAGCCGCCATCTTCCTTTTTCTCAAAAGCAAAATAAGGAGGTTCGTTATGGTTAAAATCATAATGCTTTGGAAATACACAGAAACGGACTTTATTAAAGGGTGTATCCTGCAGGCTCTCCATTGTCTGCGCGGTCAGCTGATCTTCCTGATGAAACAGCGCATAGACTGTTGTGCCAAACGGATAATAGGGTGTACCATCCGCATAGGTAAAATGCATGTCCGCTGTCCGCACCGGGCCATGGATATTCTGCCTGCTGTCCGCGCACGCACAGTGTTCTGCTCCTTCCTGATCCAGAATGCCTGTTACCTTCCATGTATAGGTTCCCGCTTTCTCCGGCAGGAAACGTACTTTGTAAATACCGTTTCCGGCATAAAAGCCTTTCACGGCTTTGCACTCTCCTTCACAGGAAAATACCGCCTCCAGATCGATGTCCACAAAAGATCCTTCCGGTTCTTTTCCTTTCAATTCCAGTTCAAACATTTCATATTGTCTCATAATGCGCCTCCATTACAGATCATCCTGACGGCGCGCTTCCATCTGCCGCGGATGATTTCTTTTTCTTTGTGTTCCATTTTTGGTTTCAGACCGTGATATGTGATTTTGGAAAATATCGTCTCCTGATCCATGCATCCTGCCGTGATCCCGGCCAGATAAGCCGCCCCTGCCGCAGACAGTTCCTCTGTATCGGATACCAGTACTTCCGCTCCTGTCAGATCGCTCTGAAACTGCATCAGATACCCGTTTTTCGTCGCGCCGCCGTCTGTGCGAAGCTGGGTTATCTTCTGCCCGCAGTCTTCCTCCATCGCTTCAACCACATCCGCGATCTGTGACGCGATGCTCTCCACGGCCGCTTTTATGATCTCTGCCTTCCCGGTCGTCCTCGTCATTCCGACGATAGCCGCCTGCACATCGTTTTCCCAGTAGGGCGCCGACAGGCCCGTAAAGGCCGGGACCAGTACTGTCGTATCGTTTTTGTCTGCCTTCGCGCTCCAGTCTTCCAGTTCTTTTGCAGAGCCGATCAGCTGCAGATTGTTTTCCAGCCACTTTATCACCGCTCCGGTATAGTTGATGTTTCCTTCCAGAACATAGGATACATTTCCGTCGATTCCCCATGCAAGGGAAACTGCCAGGCCGTGTTTTCCCATGACGGGCTGATCTCCTGTATGCATCATGATGGAAGATCCGGTTCCATAAGTTGCCTTTATCATACTGCGTTCATGACATCCCTGACCATACAGTGCCGCGTGGGAATCTCCCATAACGCCGCGGATCGGAACTTTCTTCCATAAGATCCCGTCAAAGTCCGTCATTCCGAAATCCGCGTTGCTGTCCCGCACTTCAGGCAGCATCCCGGTATCGATACCGAAACTCCTGCAGATCGTTTCATTCCAGCCAAGCGTGTGGATGTCAAAAAGCTGCGTCCTCGAAGCGTTGCTGTAATCTGTCGCAAATATCGCTCCTCCTGTCAGCCGGTATAGGAGATAGCTGTCCACGGTCCCAAGACAGATCTCATTTCTGTCAAGTCCTGACAGTTCCTGTTCCATCAGCCATTGCATCTTTGCCGCCGGAAAAAAAGGTGACAGCACAAGCCCGGTGTGCGCTTTTATGTAATCTGCTTCCGACTGATGCCTTTTGGAAATCTCTGCCGCCCGGCTGCACTGCCACACCACCGCGTGCGTGTACGGTCTACCGTCTCTTGCCCACGCAGCCGTAGTCTCCCTCTGGTTGCTGATTCCCACTGCTGCAATCTCATCCGGCTCTGCTTCAAAATCTGTAAGAAGTTCTTTCACACCCTCAAGCAATTTTTGATAGATTTCTTCCATATCGTGGGAAACATAGCCTCGTTCGTCTATGATCTGCCTGTGGGGACGGTCCACCCGTTTTCTGATCATTCCTGCCTCATCAAAAAGAATGACTTTCGTCCCCTGCGTACTCTGGTCAATTCCGATCACATACTTCATACGGCTGCCTCCGATGCAAACGCTTCTCTGATCCTGCGCGTCATTCCCTCCGCATCCAGTCCGTAATATTGAAAGATCTCCCGGTTGGTTCCTTCTACCATATGGCCGTCCGGTAAAGAAAGGGTGATTACACGCATCGGGTGTTTCCGGCAGATCAGTTGTGAGACCATGCTGCCCAGTCCGCCATAGGGAGAATGTTCCTCAGCCGTAACGATCAGTTTTGAAAGTAATGCCGCCTTGAGTACTGCCGCTTCATCAAGAGGTTTGATACAGTACATATCAATCACGCCTGTATCGATCCCATCGGCACGTAACTGCTCCGCAGCCTTTAGCGCGAAAGGAACCAGTTCCCCGCAGGTAATGATTGTGACGTCTTTTCCGATCCCCAGTACATTCGCACGGTCAAGTATAAAATCTATCGTTTCATCGTATACATCTTCTGTTGCGGAACGGCTGACTCTGATATAAGCAGGTTTTTTATCTGCAAGCAGCGATTCGATCAGTTTCTTTGTCTGGAAACGGTCGCTCGGGAGATAAACCCGCATTCCCGGAAGTGCGGCAAAAGCCGCAATGTCTTGACAGGAATGGTGCGTCATTCCAAGCGCTCCATAGCTGACACCGCCGCTGATGCCGATCAATGTGACATTCGTGTCGGAATATGCCACATCCACCTTGGCCTGTTCATAGCTTCTGGTCGTCAGGAAACTGGCCGGAGATGCGGCAAAAACCTTTTTTCCACAGGCCGCAAGCCCGGCGGACACCGTGACCAGATTCTGTTCCGCGATCCCAAGCTCGATAAACTGTTCGGGAAACTGCTTTGCAAATGGCGCCAGCGACGCGGAGCCTCTGGAATCAGAACAGGTCACGACAATGTCCTTATCTTCCTTTGCCGCCTGCAGCAGCGTATCACAGATTGCCTGTCTGTTGGTTATTTGATTCATCGCATTCCGCCTCCTTCCATGATTCTATCTTTTCTGTCAGTTCTTTTACCGCGCACTCATACTGCTCTTTACTCAATACGCCATGGTGCCACTCTTTCCTGTCTTCCATAAAAGAGACGCCCCTGCCTTTTTGCGTATTGGCGATCACTGCGGTCGGCTTTCCACGGTAAGAGGCGGCCAGACGATACGCCTCTTCCAGCTGGCCGCAGTCATTTCCGTCAGACACTTCGATGACATTCCAGCCAAACGTACGGAAACGTGCGCCCATATCGCCTCCGTCCATCACCTCTTTTGTCGTTCCGCTGATCTGCAGTCTGTTCACATCAACTGTGGCACACAGATTATCCAGACGGTAATGACCTGCCGCCATCATCGCCTCATAATTAGAGCCTTCCGCCATCTCTCCGTCTCCAAGCACCACATAGGTACGATACCTTTTGTGATCCATTTTGGCCGCGAGCGCCATCCCGACGCCCAGTGCCAGTCCATGCCCAAGAGAACCGGAATTGATCTCGATTCCCGGCACTTCCGTGTTGGGATGCCCAATATAACGGGACTGGTATGCGGAGAACGTATTTTTCGCCTCTTCCTTATCAAAAAATCCCTTTTCTCCAAGCACCATATACAATGCGTCCACGCAATGTCCTTTACTCAATAAAAACCGGTCCCTTTCCCCGTCGGCAAAATTCTCCGGCGTCACATTCATCACCCTGAAATACAGCGTGGCCAGAATATCGATCACACTCAGATCTCCGCCCACATGTCCCGCGCCGGACCGGTATACCATGTCAATAATATCCCGGCGCAGTTCGTATGTTTTACTGGTCAGATTCATTTTTTCCTCCATTCCAAAACGTCACAGATTTTCTGTATCCTGATTTTCTGATTCTTCTCATCAAAATTTCATTTCGCAAAATCTCCGAATCAAAAGACACGTTTCGCGTTAACCGCGGATATACGCTTTTATTTCTTCTTCATTGTCATCATACAGATCCGGTGTTACGCCAATATACTTGCATGCTTCGTAAAGCACCGGTACCACATCTTTATGGATTCCCACACAGTGATGGATGTAAGGCCCTTCCACGATCTTTGCTTCCAGCCGTTTCCAGTTTTGTACCTCAACCCACACATACGTGCCTTTTGTGTAAGGGCCGTCTATTCCTTTCGCGTTTCCAAGGAGAAGGGAATATTCTCCATTGTCTCCGTCAAACCGGCAAAGCGTCATCTCCCCGTGCTTTGCCTCCGCTTCCACGGCACCCGGATGATCAAAAGCAAGCGGATAGCCGATGGCCGGCTTACAGGATGCACAGGAAAGCGGCCACGGCCCGCAGTGTTGCAGCAGTTCCCCGTTCTCATTATCCGGGTGGCGTACCGTCCAGTCCGCAAAGAAAGTCCGCGCCTCATCCATACCCGCCGCCTCACACAGAACCGCTGTGATCGCACCGTGGATGTCCGTCTCACACACGAGCGGAAGTCCCTCTTCATTTAACAGGCTGTTTGCGGCACAGGGCATGATTCCAAGCTGTCCCTGTAGAGCATTCCAGC
Organism: uncultured Lachnospiraceae bacterium; assembly: GCA_947577185.1. Classification (GTDB taxonomy): domain Bacteria; phylum Bacillota; class Clostridia; order Lachnospirales; family Lachnospiraceae; genus UBA3282. Next base: position 89,270 of record CANPUE010000006.1, read on the forward strand.
ACTGGATCGCTGCGGCATTGCATCCGTACCGGTCCGCCAGCCTGCGTATTGCCACTTTTAACGCCGCCACATTTTCCAGTTCCTCTTCTCGGATGTGGATATCAAAATGTTCCTTACAGTAAGTAATCACATTTTGTACTTCGCTTTTTTCCTCTTTTGCGCGCGTTACCTCTTCTGTCAGTTCCGGCAGCGGGATCGGAGAAAGCTGGATATTGAACCGCTCTAACAACTCTCCTTCATTGCACATCGTAGACCAGAAGTCAAACGGCCTCGGTCCGATCTGTAAAATACGGATCCTGCGGAATGCTTTGACCACATTGCACACTGCGAGAAAATTTTTGATCCCCCGCGAAAAAGCTTCGTCTTCCAGACGGCAGTTTCCCAGATAAGTAAACGGAATCCGGAACCTGCGCAGTACCTTTCCTGTCGCAAACAGACCGCACTGGCTGTCCCGCAGACGCACGCCGTTCTCATCCGGCCGCTCATCCCGCGGCCCCCATAAAAGAACCGGTACGTTTAAGGCCTTTGCCAGTCTGGCGACTTCATATTCTGTCCCGAAATTACCATGTGGGAAAAAGAGACCGTCCACTCCGGCTTTTTTAAATTTTTCCGCGATGCGTATCCGGTCCTGCTCGTTATGAAGCAGGCCGTCCTGCGCGATATCATCGATATCGACGAAATTTACGCCAAGGCTTCTTAGTTTTTCCCTCGTAAGATCTGCATATTTGACTGCATCCGGCGCAGAAAAAATGCTTCTTCTGGTCGGCGCCATCCCCAAAATGATTTGTGCCATATTCTACCTCCCCAATCGCTTGTTTCATAGGTTCTGCTTGTTTTACCCAGTATAAAAAGAAAAAAACTCAATTAAAATACATAATTGAGTAATCTTTTTCAAAATATTTACTAAATTTATTAAATTTTATGGTATCATGGTGATGAAGAAAACAGTCGATACGAACAGAAGGGAGTACCTTTATGACGATCACAGCAAAAGAACTGGCTAAAAAACTGAATCTCTCGGAATCAGCGGTCTCACTGGCGCTCAATCATAAACCGGGCGTCAGCACCAGAACCAGAAATCTCGTACTGGAAACCGCCAAAGCATGCGGATACGATTTTTCCCGATTAAAAGAGAGCGACAAAAGTATCACGCCAAACGGCTCCATCTATTTTGTCATTTACCGCAAACATGGGGCTGTCGTAACCGATACACCTTTTTTTTCACAGCTTTCTGAGGGAATCGATGCGGAATGCAAGAAGTGTCATTATTATTTGAATGTGCATTATCTGTATGAGGAAGATCCTGTTGAAAAACAGTTAAGCGACTGGCAGAGCGCGGGGGCAAAAGGCATCCTGCTGCTTGGCACGGAAATGTCACAGCGTGACCTGACACCGTTTGCACAAAGCAGTCTTCCCCTTGTCCTGCTTGATAATTATTTTGAAGAACTCGATCTTGACAGTGTGCTGATCAATAATATCAGGGGCGCTTTTACTGCCGCAAACTATCTGATCCGCAAATACAAATGCCAGCCCGGTTATCTGCATTCTTCCTGCCCGATCAATAATTTCGACGAGCGGGCCGACGGATTTTATAAGGCACTGCGCAAAAACGGCATGTCCACCTCTCTCTCCGTTGTGCATCGTCTCACACCTTCCGTGGAAGGCGCCTGCTGCGATATGAGAGAAGTACTTCTGGCAAAGGAACCGCTGGCCAGATGCTACTTTGCCGACAACGACCTGATCGCCGCCGGTGCAGTCAAAGCCTGCCGCGAAGCCGGTTACCGGATTCCACAGGATATTGCAGTCATAGGTTTTGACAATATGCCGCTGTGCACTTATATCGATCCCACGCTCAGCACCATCCATGTGCCCAAACAATATATGGGAAAAATCGCCGTCAGACGTCTCCATGAGCTGATCTCAGACCCGGACAGCAGTCCGTTAAAAATTGAAATTTCCACCTCACTGGTCAAACGGAAAAGCGGCTGACGTGATGGTTCCGTCTGCCGGAGTATTGTCTGCCGGCAGAATTACTCCGCCTGTATTTCACCAGTGTCGTCATTTAACAGATAAACCGTATTTTCTTTTTTCGTACGATAGCAAATGACATGATAAAGCTGTCCGTCCCTGTCCGTCAGACCGTCATAGTAAATAAAATCTCCCTCCCATGTATTTGTCTGAATTTCACTGCCTGTTCCTTCCTGCGAAACTTCCTCTGTTCCCGGAACCGTATAGTAATACCCCGGCAGTTCCACTCCTTTGAGCAGTTCATATCCGGTCTTCTGCCACACCGCATAAGGCAGATCTGCCTGTTCTCCATTTCCGTCCACGGTATTTATGAACTGATCCAAAGCCTCCCAGGCGGTTATGTTCGTATCCGTTTTTTCATCATATATGCAATAAGACACATCATACAAATTCATGCGTGGAAACGCCTTATGAAAAGGATATTCAGCGTTTGCGAGATCAACTCTCACCATGCGGAAACCATCCATGGCAATGGCGTATGCATACCATGTGTCATTTTCCATATCTGTTACGATTACATCATAACCGTCGGCAAATTGGCTGTCTCCCACACTGATATTCTTTGTCTGTTCCAGCTTCCCATTCCGGTATCCATAAATCTGCGTAGCTGTCGTACCGGTACTGCTTCCCCCTCCTTCTTTCAGCATCAGGTAACCGTCTCCCATAAAAATGCCAAAATAAGGATCTCCCCGCATTCCGCCGGCGTCTTTGCCATTCACATAAGGTACTTCGTTAATTTCCTGCATGGAACCGTCTTTTTGCTGTATCAGGACATACAGACGCCGGGTCTCCGCATACAGATCGTCGAACTTTTTATCCCCAAATGTCCCGTCTATCACAAAGGCGATATCCTGCCTGCCGTCTCGGTTCAAATCCCCTTCCACGTAATCGATGCATGCATATTCTGTTACATCGGGGTGATTTTTTCTAATCCATTCTTCGGCATATTCTGTTTTCTCTGTCGAGGCACCGCCGCTGTTCCAGGAAAGCAAAGGTACCTCCCATACAGGCTGTAAATCTGTACAGGGATTTCCGAACACAGATGCAAACATCAGTTCCTGTTTCCCTGCAAGCGGTGACATATCCGAAATCCTGTTATCCGAAAGGCCTGCCTGATTCAAATGTGGCAGGTCGCTGAGTGCAGAAATATCACTGATCTCATTTCCGTCCAGGGATACATCAAACAGATTGGTCAGGCTCACCAATGGCGAAATATCCGTTATATGATTTTCAGCCAGCTCCAGTCGTTCCAATTTCGTAAGGCCTGTTAACGGCGTCAGGTCTGTAATCAGATTATCATTCAGGTTGATACTCCTAAGCTCTGTTAATTCACTTAAAAAACGGATTTCTCTGATTCCGCAGTTTTGCAGATCCAGTTCCGTAACCTGTTTCATTTCTGCCAGAAAGGAAAGATCCGTCTCTTCTTTGGTATGATTCTCTATACAGAGCCTTTTCAGCCTTGACAGCCCGGCAATTGGAGTCAAATCCGCAGGCGCGGAACTCTCCCAGGCATCCAGATCAATTACCAGACTTTTCAGATTCGGCAGATAAGAAAGATCCTCCAGCGAATGCAGTGAGCCGTCGCCGGCAGGCTCCTTTAATACCAGTTCTTCACATTGATTCAGCCTGTGCAGAATCATTTCCTGCGTATCTTCACTCTCTATACCCGCATCCTGCCATACACAGGCCCGAAAACCCTCATCCCCGATCAGACGGGCCAGTATCCGTTCTGCACTGTTTTCTTCTGTTGTTTCCGGTGTAAATGCATCGTTTTTCGGGGCCTCATCCTTTGGCGTATCTCTTTGTTCCCGTTCTGCTTCCCGGGTCGGAACAGGCTGACTGCACCCTGTCAGGAATAAAATGCACAGCAACATAAAGATTACAATTTTACGGATATTTTTTCTGTTTCGATCTCTGTTCATGCATTATCCCTTTCGACAAACGTTATCACTCTGACCACTCCCTCTTCTGCGTCAGAAACCGGCCGGATAATATACCTTTCAGCTGTTTCCTGCGCCAAATGAAACATATGATAATCTTCCTCAAATATCCGGCACTTATCCTGTGAGCCTGTCTCCGGGGACAGGCTTCTCATAAGAGGGCCGTATTATTATCAATATACTGTTTTAGAAAATTCATTATTTCAATGGTGCAATCCACCACCCGATTGTGTCTGATACATTTCCTCCACAATATCGCTTTTCAAAAAATCTTTCCGTAAAAGGGACAGTTCGCGATCCTCATAAGGAATATCCAAAATAGAAAATTTTACTTTGTATTGTACGGCAGGATACTCACAAAATTCAAGAAGGGCCTTCGCATTCTGACTGATATCTTCACAGGTAATCATCTCTTTCTCCCTTATTCCGCAATTTTGGCTGCATAGTCTAAATGCAAAAATAAACTGAATGCAAAAATTACTCGTATGAAATCACAATATATTCATATCGATATACCGTGCCACTCCATCCAGATCATTACTATCGGTTATATAATCCGCTGTATCAAGAACCCTTTTGATGGCATTGGAAACGGCGACACCCACACCGCAATTCTTAATCGGCTCAACATCATCATTATCATCACCAAAATATACAGCATCACTTTGATCAATGCCAAAAGCCTTCAGCATAGCCTTGATTCCATTCCATTTTGTCGCTGCAGTACTCATGATCTGTACTAACTTTCCTTCTGCTACCGTCATGTATGTATCTGCCGTTAATGCCTTTTCCACTTCCATCTGTATCTTAGTTTCTTTGCTGCTCAGTAAAATCTTATATATCATACCATCTGTAGGTAAGGCGGGAAATCCACTGAAAACCGTGGTATTCCATTCCTCAATTGGAACATTTGAAAAAATACCGTTTCCCGTTTCCATAGACAAAACGATGTCAGGTATTGTAATCACCTTTTTTAATATGGACTCTGCGCTGGATGGCATAATCCCATTCTCAATCGAACCATCCGGTAAAATAATCTTCGCTCCATTCAATGTTGTTATCGCATGAAAGCCGATTTGTTTCTGATAAGTCATAATCGCTCTCTCTGGTCTTGCGGTTGCCGCCATAAGAAGGATTCCTCTGTCATGGCACTTTTTTAGAATAGTACATGTATATTCCGACAACGACTTATCCGTACGAAGCAAAGTTCTGTCTAAATCCGTTATAATCACTTTCATTCTATTTCCCCCTCCCTGTATTACAGAAACACGATTCGATTCATCCGGGGCGACTGCCGCTTCCCGGAAAACGCTGTCTGTCTCAAAAGCTTTCTTATCTGTTTTCATTATACAAAGCCTTCCGACAAATTACAAGAAGCACAGAACCTGCCGCCGCAAACATTTTCTATTAAATAATTGTTATTTTATATTCGTTATTTCGCTTCAAATCCATAATAGTAACCCCATGGAAGCCGACTCCCATGGGGTTTCAATACTGAACTCTTATTCTCTTTTATTTCCGGGACTTCTGTTCCCTTTCTCCTTTATCCTGCCGTGATCAAAAGTCTGAGTTATGGTAATGCTCACTCTCCGGGAGATTTCTTTTCCCCCCTGAAAAACCGGTCAATCTCCTCTTTTATCAAATCCGGTTTAAGCATCTTGGACAGATAACCGTCCGGTTTAAAATCAATCACCTTTTTTATACTCTCCCTGTCCGCCCTGTCGGTCAGAAAGATAACCGGAATATCTGCAAATTCCGGCTCGGAACGAATCATCTCCAATATCTGGCTGCCCTTGCAGACAGGCATCTCATAATCCAAAAGTACAAGATCCGGTCTGTTCAGAGCAATGCTTCGAAACGCCGAAAGCCCCGACGTCGCAGTCTGCACTTCATAATCATTCCCCAGCAGTTTCTGCAGCATCTGCAGCATAAAGTTGGAATCATCCACCATCAGAATCCTTTTCTTCTTCTCCGCCTCTGTTTTTTCCGCTTTATTCTGTGACAGATATTTTTCAACCTTTGCCATCGCATTTTGTATCATAATGGAACTCCCGTTCTCTTTATCCGGAAGCATATCGATAGTGGTCATACAATACGCAAAATATCCTTTTCCTGTGTCAAACAAAAGGCTGTATTGGGGACTGTGTTTCTCAAATACTTTCTCAAACTGATCATAGGTCAGAAGCTGTTCATCTTTTACCTCCGCATCCTCCAATGCAGGGAAAAATCCCTTCATATGTCCTACAAACTGTCGTGCTGTATATCTTGAGGCATTCATCAGCAAAACGCTTATGGCGTTGGACTGCGCCTCAAGCACGCTGCCGATCGTGTTAATAATCAGCCGTTCCTCAAAAATCAGAAAAAACTCCCATCTTTTTTTCTCTCTTGTACTGTAGATCAGACGGTAATAGATACCATCCCCGAACTTTTCCCCACCATAACAATTACTGATCATCCGGGGTTCAAGCTGAAACATGCTATGTAACTGGCTGACGATTGCCTGCCCCATCACCGCCTGTTCTTCCTCCGGCAGCAGGTTTTCCCACTGCTTTACCGCTTCTCCGCTGACGATCGCCTGATCCTCTATCAGCGTATGTCCAATCAGCCAGCCGGCACAAACGCCAAGAAAATGATTGACCGCCTCCTCCGAATAGCCCGCCAGTTCCAGTTCCTTCTCAAGGGCCGGCAGCGTTGTTTCACGAAAGTTTTTATGAATGCGCATATGTGTTTTAAGTCCAGTGTACCCGACAGATGCCATATATTCTTCTTCGTCCTGAAAATGTCTCAGCGCATGATCCTTAAAATATTTCACCGTCTCCTGACAAACCCAGGGCCTTTTTGTCTCCTGCTGTCCGAATGCAAACAGCTTATTGAGTATACGGAACAACTTTTTATGCTCTTTATCAATAACATCCACCCCGACATTATACCGGTTGTTCCATAACAGTTGATTTTCCATAGATCTTCTTTCCTCCTGTCATTACATTAACCCTTTTACCGGAATATCTTTTTCATTATAGCAAAAATAACAACGCTTTCATTTCCTATTTTACGCATACGCAGTACAGTTCTTCGCATGTGCCGTAAACAGGGCTTTTGTGAGCAGAATACCGGTTTACAATTCTCTAAAATAGTGTATAATACTCATTTAGGGCATTTTCAGTCTGTGGTTCCCTGTAAAGGCAAAAGCGGGGCTAAAATATCTGTCATTTATATTCGGAACAATACAACTAAGGAGTCATCATGAATTATTTTACAACCCTGTCATATACCATAAGCCATATTTTCCTGATACTGTTTATTTATCTGTTTATTATACAACGCTATTCCAAAATCATAACCGGCATAATATGCTTTGTTTTGTTTTTGCTGTTAAGCGCACTTGATTATTTCAGACTGCTCCTGTTTCCCGACAGTGACCTCTGCTATGTTATCATAACAATTCTGCAGATTCTCTTAATCCAGGCAACGCCTTTTCTTATCTCCGGGAAAAAAAGCAGCCAGATCCTGTTTGTGGGGCTTTCCGCGTCGAGTTACGTCATTGCGGGCGCCATCTCTGCGGCAATTTTAAAAATATATACGAACAGTACGCTCCTTGCCCTGGCGGGAAGTTTCCTGATACATCTCGCCATTTTAATATTCTTATCCCTGACAATCAGGGAAGTGTGTCTGAAATCTCAGAAAGAGAAATCCGATAAAAGCTGGGGAGAATTATGTCTGATCCCGGTATTTTTTTATTGCAGCTTTTCCTTTATCGCGTTTTTTCCAAATACCATCTATGACAATCCTGATAACATTCCGGGAATCCTGTTCATCATCATCACCATGTTTGTATCCTATGCCGTTGTGATACGCTATCTCGAAAGCGAATCCAGGAGAGTCGATGCCTACTGGCAAAACATGATACAGGAATCCTATATCAAAGGGCTGGAAAACCGATACTATTTCGTGGAACAGGCAGAACAGAACCTGAAAATATTACACCATGATATTCGGCATTACTCCGGAATCATTGATTCCCTGCTGGAACAGAAAAAATACGAAGAAATCAGAGAAGTAAACGAACATATCATCCATATAGCAGATGAAAACAAAATAAAGGAATACTGCAGCAACCTTATTGTAAACACCATCCTCGCCAAAATGATGGCGAAAGCGCTCTACTTTGATATCAAAGTAGACCTTGATGCCAGAATTCCTAAAAAAATACCAATCAACGATTATGAACTTACTCTTGTTATCGCGAATCTGTTTGAAAATGCCATTCACTGTGTCAGGGATTATACAAAAGAAAAAAGATACATTGAAGTAAAAATACACTGTCTGAAAGACTACTTATTAATTGAGACAAAAAATGAATATGAAGGGGAACTTATACTGGATTCCATTACCGGACTGCCCAAAAGTCAAAAAAGCGGAAATCACGGGCTGGGGATGCAGAGCATACTGGCCTTTTCGGAAAAAACAGGAGGTACGATCGGCTGCTATCCGGACAACGGGATTTTTCGGATTATGATGTTTGCAAGATTTTAGACGGCAGGCAGAGCGTTTTTATTGTCATGAACAGCCCCCATTGGGGTTAAAATAACGCTTATTCTTCTTTACTTCCAGAACATTCGTTCCCTTCCGCCCTTACTTATGATATGGCTCCTTATTAATGATACGGTATGCCCGGTAAATCTGTTCCAGTAAAATAACCCGCATCAACTGATGCGGAAATGTCATGTTGGAAAAGCTGAGCGCCATATCAGCCTGTCTGCATATGGTATCATGCAGTCCCAGCGAACCGCCGATCACAAACTGGATATGGCTGATCCCCTGTACGGCAAGCGTCTCAATCTTTGCGGCAAGTTCCACGGAGTCGGGTTGTTTTCCTGCAATCTCCAACGTGATCACATAAGCATCCTCTTTGATATTTTTTAAGAGCCGCTCTGCTTCACGTTGTCTGATTCGCTCTTCTTCCGTTTTGGAGGCTTTGTCGGGTGTCTTTTCATCTTCTACCTCAATAACCGACAGCTTACAGTAACGTCCAAGCCGCTTCGTATATTCTGCTATGGCATCACGGAAATATTTTTCCTTGATCTTTCCTACGGACAAAATGGTAATTTTCATATCGGCCGCCAATCCTGATCAGAACAGATTCTGGTAATAATCATCTACAAAATGATCTAAAAATGATTCCTCAAGGTTCATGTATTTACCCTGTATCATCTGTTTCATCTTATCTGCACGCTTAAAATATTTCTGTTCTTCAGCAATCTCTTCTCCTTCGAACAGTCCCTCATCGACCGACTGTGCACTCATATTTTCCGCACACCATTTTGAGAGTTCCTTCAAAAGAGAATCTTCTGATTTTGCCTGAATGGAAAGCACTTTAAACGTTTTCATGGATACGACTCCCAATACGATAAAAAGAAGAAACATGGCCCCCATAACGCCGCAGGCAAAATATCTTGCGGTAGGAGAATTTTGGTATAACGGAATCACACCCGTCAGGATCAGCGCTGATGCGGCCAGACCCATTCCTCCCACGACTAACAGCGTATAGGCGGAGGATTTATTCTCCTCGGCTTTTTGTGCACTGTTCTGATAAGGCGCACTCCAGGAAGTTTTTTGAGGTTCCGAATCGGCCGCGTCTGCAAACAGTTCGTCTGCACTGACTGATGCTTTATCAGGATTTCTTTTCTCTGCATCTTCCAGATTTTCCACCAGTTTAGAACCGCAGTCTGCACACACTGTGATTCCTTCAACATATTCATTTTTACATACAGGACACCATGACATAACAGTTTCTCCTTAGAAAAAGTGATCGACATAAAATAACTGGAAACGCTTTTATTATATATGATCACGGACAACGTTTCAAGAGCGGTGTTTTCCCATTTATTTTCCGGGCTGAATAACATACCGCTTCGATGGTTTGACAAACAGTGTCACGATCAGAATGACCGCCGCTGTGATCCCCAGACTGAGCGGATAAACCTGCATGATCGTTGGAAAGGACGGTGAATGCCTGAACACTGTAAAGATCCATGTGAGCCGCACGCCGCAGATCCCCACGACCGCACAGGCCGCCGGAATGAATGAAACGCCGAACCCTCTTAAATAGCCGGAAAGCGCCTCCTGTGCAAAACTAAACAGATAGGCAAAGAAAATATATTTTAACCGGATCTGTCCTGTCGCGATTACCTGAGGGTCGGTGTTAAAAAGGGCAAGCAGCCATTTGCTGAACAGCAGGATCAGGGCACAGATCGACGCAGTGCTCATGATACTCTGCAGCAAACATAATTTTAGTGTTTTCAGGCAGCGCTCTCCCTTCCCGGCTCCGTAATTTTGACCAACAAAGGTGGTGCAGGCCTGCCCAAAAGAGTTCATGATATAAAAAGCAAAAATCTCCAGATTGTAAGCCGCCGAAGAGGCCGCCATCACAGTTGTTCCAAGGCTGTTTACGGCCGACTGGATGATCAGATTGGCGAATGAAAAGATCATGCCCTGTATGCCCGCCGGGATCCCGATCTTGAGGATCTGCCACAGGATATCTCTGTGCACGCGCAGTCTCCGGGGATTGATGCGGATCGCCAGTTCCGTCCTGGTCAATGCCCGGAACAGGATAACCGAACTGATGAGATTCGCAAGTACCGTGGCCGTCGCAACACCGTCTACGTCCATGCCGAGTCCGAGGACAAAAAACAGATTAAAGAGCACATTTAAAATACCGGAAATGACCAGCGCAGTTAACGGTGTCCGGGTATTCCCGCAGCTTCTGAAGATTGCCGATTCAAAATTATAGAGCAGGATCACCGGCATACCGGCCAGATAGATACGCAGATATTTCACCGCAAGCGGATATACGTCCTGCGGGACATCCAGCAGCTTTACAACCTCCGGCGCCAGAAACTCACCAAATACTGTGAGAAACAGGCCTCCGAGCAAAGCCACAAGCACCGATGTATGTACTGCCTTTGAAATGCTCTCATCATCTTTTTGACCGATCGCTCTCGCGATCATGACGTTGCTTCCCAGCGAAATACCAACGAAAAGATTGACGAGCAGTCCGATGACAGGCGCGTTACTCCCAACCGCGGCCATCGCCTCCTTACCGGAAAAATGTCCGACTACTGCCAGATCCGCCGCGTTGAACAACTGCTGTAGTACCCCTGTTACCGCAAGCGGTATCGCATATTTGATGATCTTATCTCCCAGAGAACCGCTTATCATGTCCATCTGCTTCTCCGTATGATGCTCCATTTCAATTCCTTCTTTCTTTCATTTGATACCGTTACTATCATACCACGGGCGTGCACATTTTTCCATGTCTCATTTTGCGTCTCTTATCGTACTCTTATCGTATCGTATTCTGCCGCACTTTCAAATAAAATTTACTTCCCCCTGTCAATCAGATATGATACAATAATAGAAATAAATGATCCGAGGCCTGCATGAATACAAATACCAAACTTCTCATCCTATTAAATTCCGTTGAAAGCTTTTTTACAACATGGGCTTTCATGAAAGCCGGCAGAATGGAGCCCGGAAATATTCTGACAGGCGCTGTTTTTCTGTTATCTTTTTTTCTTTACCGGCATATCAGCATACGTCTTTCGGTAAAACCTTTTGTATACACCAAAAACGGCAGGCGGACAGCCATCTTCTTATCTGCCCTGTTCACTTTCCTTTATGTGATCGTGGATTATCCGCATTATATCGAAACCCTGACAAACCATTTCTTCCAGGCGATTGTTCTGTCTGCCGTTTTTCTTGGTTTCTTTGTCTGTTTTTATAAACTGCTTTTGCTTCTCTTTTCCTACAGCGGCGATAAAGAGACGCTGAAGGTGCTTCTGTATGCGCCGGAAGGCAGACGAAAGATCAGACACCTTCCCATGCTTTGTTTTTTTCTCTGTCTGTTATGCTGGCTGCCGTATTTTCTGTACCAGTATCCGGGTATCATGACCCCTGACAGCATCAATCAGTTCGAGCAGGTGCTCGGGATGATCCCCTACAGCAACCACCATCCATTTGTGCACACAATGCTGATCAGACTATGTTACCGGATCGGTTTTCTGTTCACTTCGGATATGGTCACGGCCATTTCTTTTTATACTTTTTTCCAGATGTGTTTTCTCGCATTCAGTGTATTTTATCTCGTTGAGACACTGGATCTGTATCAGATCCGGCAGGAAATTCTGCTTCTCGTGACTGCGTTTTATGCATTTGTACCATATCACGCCGTTTTTTCCGTCACTTTATGGAAGGATATCCCGTTTGCCGCAGCTCTGCTGATCTTTAGCTGCTCCATGCTGCGCATGGGCAGACAGGTTCAGCGCGCTGCTGTCGCAGCATTTGTTCTATCCGGTATCATACTCTGTCTGTTTCGTTCGAACGGCTGGTATGGTTTTCTTTTCTGCGTTCCCTTTCTACTGTATTATTACCGAGGACGAAAAAAGATCATGTATCCGGCAGTCATCGGAATCGTGCTCGTTTCCTCGATCGTGCGGTATCCTGTGATGAATTCTCTTCATGTCACACAGCCGGATCTGATCGAATCTCTTTCTGTCCCCACACAGCAGATCGCCAAAGTGATCTGCTCTGACAGAGAACTGGCGCCGGAGGACATTTCTCTGATCGAAAGCGTCGTTGATATGAGCCATATTAAAAATTTATATAACCCGACGTTTGCCGACAATATGAAAGAACTCGTGCGGGCAGGCAATCCGGATTATCTGGCTGCACATAAAGGGGATTTTTTCAGATTATGGCTGAAACTGGGGATTCAGTACCCGGCAGATTATCTGGACGCCTATGTCAATCAGACATACGGTTACTGGTATCCTGATTCGTTCTATCCGGTCGCAGACGGGGAAGGCATCAGTGCATCCGATCTCGGAGTCTCCCACACGCCCCTGATCGGCGGACCCGTTATTGTCAAATTTAAAGAGATCTCCTTAAAACTCGGCAGCATGGTTCCTCTCTACAGCCTGCTCTGGAGCATGGGAATCGCTTTCTGGTTCCTGCTTTTCTGCGTCGGAAATGCGTTTGTGCGCAGGGAAAAGGCGAAGCTTGTCTATTATCTTCCAAGCCTCGCCCTGTTTCTTACTGTCATGCTCGCGACTCCGGTCGCAACGGATTTCCGCTATGTTTATTTTATGGTCTTCTCCATACCGTTTTATCTGATGACCGCTGTCATTGTTCCGGAGTGATCTTTAGCAGTTCCCGCATCCCCTGATTCTTATTCTCGGACTGGTCGATATCCATCCAGGAATTTTCATCCATCTTGTTCTGCCAAACGGAACACTCACCGATACTGCTCATATCCCGCCAGAGATCAAAGACTCCGCCCCAGGCTGTCCCGCTCCATTCCTCCACGGTGCCCTGATAGTTGACAGAATTGGCATACAGCTCGCCGTCATAGAGCCCGTCCGTGAAATTACCGATCACATTCTGGATCACTCTCTCATAAGGCTCAAGCTGGCTGATATCTACATCATAGTGCTCCGCCCCGTCGCCGTTTGGAAGATCATTACGCCACTGTCCCGCATAACTGTGTGCCTGATATTTTTTCTTCGTCGTCCGGGAACCGATCTCATCAATATAAAAACGATACCATCTGCCGTTGCCTTCCCGCATGCCATGTACCCACGCACCATAATAGTATGTATTTTTTTCATAGATGGCCAGTCCGATTCCGTCAGGCTTGCCGGCATCATCGACATCTCCCAGATAATAATATGAATTGGTATTTTTCAATTCTGCCGAAAGTTTCACGTAACGCTTTAAATGCGCCAGATCCCACACTGCTTCCAGATTATTGTCCGCAAAATAGGGTTCCATTTCATTTAAGATAAATTCTTTTGTGTAGGCAACGTCATTCTCATCCTCAATATCCACAATGATTGCCGTCTTGTCAATGGTTTCTGACTCTATGACATAATCGGGATCTTCCGCAGCAGGCTGTTGTGTCTCGTCCGGCTGTGATTCCGATGACTGCTCTGGCCGCTCGATATCGGAAGGTTCCACCACCACCGCTTCACTGGCCGCACTGTCTGATGTCCTGTCGTTTTCTTTCTGCTGACTGGCGTAATCTGTGATGCTTTGCTGTAAAGCCTCCTGGCTGTCCGTACTGACGCCCGTCTTTTTGTTGGACAATAAAAAGAGCAGTGCAAAAACAACAATCAGCAGGATCACGATGACGCCAAGCAAAATAACTGTCATAGACTGATTGGGACTGTGTTTTGGCCGAAGCGGCACATCCGACAGATCCAGTTCTTCCAGATCCTGCATTTCCTCTGCATCGTCGATGATGTCTGTATTTTCTGCCCTGTCTCTGTCTTCCGCTCTCTCATCATCCTGTCTGCGCGATGCGCGTCTTTTATCTGTATCCTGATCCTTTTCATTTCTTTCCAGTAAATTCATCATTGTCCTCCATTTACCCGCATCCGGTAAGTTTCTGTTCACACAAACCTGCAGGCTCGCTGCTTCTTACTTCTGTCATTTATTATACAATCCTTCCTTAAAGAAAAAGGATAGAATTTATTAATTTTTTCTTATTTTTGAAACAAAAGAAGCATGGCAGTCAGATATCTTACCTTGCCGCCATGCTGTCTGTATTTTTTAATGGATCGCTGCCTGTCCGGATCATTCCCGAATCAGGATAAATATTCATCGATTCCTTTTGCGGCCGCTTTACCGGCGCCCATCGCCAGAATTACAGTCGCTGCTCCTGTCACTGCATCACCGCCGGCATAAACGCCTTCCTTCGTTGTCCTGCCGTGTTCCTCGTCCGCAATGATACATTTCCACTTATTAACCTCGAGCCCTTCCGTGGTAGAAGAAATCAGCGGATTCGGGGAAGTTCCAAGCGACATGATCACGGTATCCACATCCATGGTGAACTCAGAACCGGGAACCTCTACCGGACGTCTTCTGCCGGAAGCATCTGGCTCTCCGAGTTCCATTCTGATACATTTCATTCCGCAGACCCATGCGTTCTCGTCCGTGAGAATTTCGACCGGATTAGTCAATAAATCGAAGATAATCCCTTCCTCTTTGGCATGGTGCACTTCTTCTACTCTCGCAGGAAGTTCTTCTTCACTTCTCCGGTAGACGATATGCACTTCAGCGCCCAGTCGAAGCGCCGTTCTCGCGGCATCCATTGCCACATTGCCGCCGCCCACAACCGCGACTTTCTTCCCTCTCATGATCGGCGTTTCGCAGTCTGTCCGGAACGCTTTCATCAGATTGCTTCTCGTCAGATATTCATTCGCGGAAAAGACACCGTTTGCCTGTTCTCCGGGAATCCCCATGAATTTGGGAAGTCCTGCCCCGGAACCGATGAAAACAGCATCGAAGCCCTCTTCTTTCATCAGCTCATCAATGGTGACAGATTTACCGATCACGACATTTGTTTCTATTTTGACGCCAAGCGATTTGACGTTTTCAATCTCTTTTTCCACAACAGCCTGTTTCGGAAGACGAAATTCCGGAATGCCGTAGACCAAAACACCGCCTGCCTCATGAAGTGCTTCAAAGATCGTCACGTCATATCCCATTCTGGCCAAATCGCCTGCACAGGTAAGTCCTGCCGGACCGGAACCGATCACGGCAACTTTTTTTCCTTTTTTCTCCTTTGCGCCGGCTGGCTTTATCCCGTTTTCTCTTGCCCAGTCAGCGGCAAAACGCTCCAGTTTGCCGATCGAGACAGGTTCTCCTTTGATCCCGCGGATACATTTGCCCTCACACTGGCTTTCCTGCGGACACACACGGCCGCAGACAGCCGGAAGTGAAGAATCTTCGCTGATGATCTGATAGGCGGCCTCAATGTCGCCGTCCTTTACTTTCTCGATAAAACCCGGAATGTTGATCGATACCGGACAGCCCTTAATACATTGTGCATTCTTGCAGTTAATGCATCTTGCCGCTTCCTCCATCGCCTCTTCTTTATTATATCCCAGGCAGACTTCTTCAAAATTCGCCGCACGCACTTTTGCATCCTGTTCGCGGACAGGCACCTTCTTTAATACATCCATCATGATATCCTTACTCCTTTCCCCCGTCTGTGCAGTTTCCACAGCCGCCGTGGTGAGTATTTCCTTCCTTCGCTCTCAGGAATGCTCTTCCTTCTTCCGTTTTATAAATCTGCTGGCGCTTCATCGCCTGATCAAAATCCACCTGATGTCCGTCAAACTCCGGGCCGTCAACGCAGGCAAATTTCACTTCACCGCCTACCGTCACACGACAGGCACCGCACATGCCTGTTCCGTCCACCATGATAGGATTGAGGCTCACGATCGTAGGGATCTTCAGTTCTTTCGTCATTTTGCAGACAAACTTCATCATGATCATCGGTCCGATTGCTACACAGGTATCATAATTCTTTCCCTCATCCACAAGGTCTTTGATCGTCTGTGTCACCATACCGCTTCTTCCATAAGAGCCGTCGTCTGTGGTGACGTAAAGATTTCCTGCGACTTCTTCCATCTCTTTTTCCAGAATCAGCAGATCTTTTGTCTTTGCTCCCACAATGACATCCGCTTCGATTCCCTGCTCATGAAGCCACTTTACCTGCGGATATACAGGCGCTGTTCCCACGCCACCCGCGACAAAGAGCATCCGTTTCTTCTTTAATGTATCTATGTCCTGTGTCACAAATTCTGAAGGACAGCCAAGCGGCCCTACAAAATCGTGAAAAGCGTCACCCTCTTTTAACCATGCCATTTTCTGTGTCGCCGCTCCGACTGTCTG
The DNA here is from genome assembly GCA_947577185.1 of uncultured Lachnospiraceae bacterium. Taxonomy (GTDB): domain Bacteria; phylum Bacillota; class Clostridia; order Lachnospirales; family Lachnospiraceae; genus UBA3282. The sequence continues at coordinate 105,976 of CANPUE010000006.1, forward strand.
AAAGACAATCGTTACAAATCCTTTGTCCCTGTCATAATCGCAGATGGTAAGCGGAATCCGCTCTCCTTCTTCGTCCGTCCTGACGATCACAAACTGTCCCGGCTGGCAGGACTTCGCAACACGCTTCGCTTCCACTACCATAAGATAAATGTTTGTAGTCAGTTCCTTTGCCTGTACTATTTTATACATTACTTTTATCCTCCTGAAACTTACATCCTTTTTATGATAAAGGAAGTCCTGTCATTTTGCAACAATCTTTTAAAACTTTTTACGCTTAACCTGGTCCGACAAAGGGACCGGTATAACGGTTTAGATCGGCACAGCCGCAAAATTTCCGTCCTCATCGTATCCGAGTCTGGCCGGAGCACCGGTGTAGACCTGGATCAGGAATACTTTGTCGGTTCTGGTCGAAAGACCGGTTCCGTCATTTGAATATTCATTGATGGTAAAGTAAATATCCTCACCGATCATCAGTACCGAGCTGAACTGATAGCTGTATGTACCGCTCTGCTGTTCCAGCCTGCCCTCCGTGTCTTTCAGGTAACCGATTTCCACCAGTCTGTCTATCAGTCTCTGAACCGCCTCATCTGTCGAGATGGTGCTGTGCAAAGACAGGGTATAGGTACGCTGTGTTACTTCACTGTATACACCGGCCTCACTGACGTTGATAAATCTGAAATTCGTCGTTCCAAGCGGCATCGGGATCGGCCCGGTATAGGGAACGGAGTCTCTTGTAGGCTCTGATTCATCCGTTGTATAAAAAGTCTGACATCCTTCCTGCGGTACAACAGTTATCATGACAGGCTGTGTATATTCTCCGCTGTAAAGACTCACTTCCGGTGCATTCGGAACATCGAGGCTGATATGATATGTTTTTGTCACAATGTTGCTTTTAATTCCATAATCATTGACAAAAAAAGCACTGATCGTATACTCTCCGTCTTCTAAAAAGAGCGGAGCCGTGTAAATCTGACTGTTTTCGTCCGGCTCGGAGCCGTCCATCGTATAATAAATGGTTCCCGATGTATTGGAACTTAATTTTAACGGAATGATCTCTGCGTAATCCCCTTCCACATAGTTAAATTCCGGTTCTTTGGCCAGGTAGCCCTGAAACATATTTACGATCGTATCTTCTTTACAGGAGCGCAAAAGCGCATTGATATCCTCGTAACGTTTCTGTTTTGTATAGATCGTAATCATTTTATCATAAGCTTCTTCGATATCTTCATAAGGATAGATGCCTTTATCGATGATCTGCTTCAGTGTCATGAGCGCAGATTCGTTATCGGAGAGCAGATAATAATAATCAGCTTTTAAAAACAGGAGTTCCGACTGTGTTTCATCCTGGGCAAAAGCGCTGTCCAGAAAGGCAATCGCCTGTTGATAATTTTCATCTGCCGCATATTCCTGTGCTTTTTTGACCTGATAGGATATCGTCTGCAGATGATGGGTATACAGAAAATAGCAGGCGCAGCAAATGACGGTTACCATGACCATGGTGATCGTAAAGCCAATTTTTCGGCCGATCCCCATGCGCTCTTCTTCTTCGTACTCCGGCGGCTCCTGTACCGGATCGGAATCCGGCCTTTCCTGCCTTTGTTCCTCCTGCGCCGTTTCTTCTTTTTGCATGGCGGCAAGTGTAGAAAGCGTTTCCGTTATGCTGTTTTCAAGTTCCGGCTCAAAATCGGGTACGATACGGATCTCGTTTCCACAGGTTTCACAGATCAGATGGCCTTCTTCTATCTCATTCCCACAATTAGGGCATTTCATAGGCAGCTTCCTTTCTAAAGATTTAAGGCAGCCGACTCCACACAATTATGCATTAACATAGCAATCGTCATCGGTCCGACACCTCCCGGAACCGGCGTGATCGCACTGCTGACAGGAGCGACATCCTCAAAATCGACATCTCCACATAACTTATTATTTTCATTTCTGTGTATTCCGACATCAATGACAACAGCGCCCTCTTTGACGTATTCTCTCGTTATCATCTTTGGTTTTCCAACAGCCGCGATCAGGATGTCTGCCCTTTTGGTAACTTCTTTAAGATTCCTGGTTCTGGAATGTGTCACGGTAACGGTACCGTTTTCCCGCAGCAATAAGATCGCCATCGGTTTTCCGACGATATTGCTTCTCCCGATCACCACACATTCTTTTCCTTCAATCTCGATACCAGAGCGCCTGAGAAGTTCAATGATCCCGGCCGGCGTACAGGAAACAAAACCGGGCTGACCGATACAGAGTGCACCTACGCTCGCCGGGTGAAATCCGTCCACGTCTTTTTTCGGGTCAATGGCCCGGATGACTGCGTCCTCGTCAATATGTTCCGGGACAGGAAGCTGTACCAAGATCCCGTCTACATCCTTTCTGGCGTTGAGTTCAGCGATGAGCGCCAATAATTCTTCCTGCGTAACTTCCTCTGGCAGTTCGTAGGAAACTGACTCAATCCCGATATAGGCGCATGCCTTTTTCTTATTTGCGACATAAACGCTGGATGCCGGATCGTTCCCTGCCTGGATCACGGCAAGACAGACTGTCCTGCCATCCTGCTTCATGCGTGATACTTTTTCTTTCAATTCCTCTTTAATCTGTGCCGAAATGGCTTTTCCATCTATGATCTGCGGCATTTTTACCTTTTTCCTTTCTGTTTGCTGATCGGCTCCTGTCTGCAGACAGGTTAGAACAGCCCTGTTATGACACCATCGTCATTTACATCAATCCCATATGCTGCCGGTTTCTTCGGAAGTCCGGGCATGGTCATCACATTGCCTGTCAGCACGACGACAAATCCGGCGCCGGCTGAGACATAAGCCTCTCTAACCGTGATCTTAAATCCCTCCGGTCTGCCAAGGCGGGCGGCATCATCGGACAGAGAATACTGCGTTTTGGCCATGCAGACCGGCAGATCGCCAAATCCCTGTTTTTCCAGCCTGTCTAGCTGTGCCGCGGCCGCAGGCGTATAGACTACCCCTTCCGCTCCATAGATTTCCTCCGACACGGTCTGAATCTTTTCTTTCAAAGAAAGGGCCGATTCATAGAGCAGCCGGAAACCGGACGGTTTTGTATCAAGTGTATGTAATACTTTCTTTGCCAGATCAATGCCGCCTTCTCCTCCCATTTCCCATACTCTGGAAAGTGCAAACTCACAGTCTCTCTCTTCACAGAAGGTTCTCACATAATCGATTTCCGCATCGGTATCCGTGATAAAAGAATTCAGCGTTACAATGATCGGAACGCCGTATTTTTGCAGATTCTCAATGTGCTTCTCCAGATTCACAATACCTTTTTGCAGTGCTTCCAGATTTTCATCCTGCAGCTGGTCTTTTGGTACAGAACCATTATATTTCAGCGCCCTGACAGTTGCCACTAAAACGACGGCATCAGGATGCAGACCTGCAATCCGGCATTTGATATCAAAAAACTTCTCAGCGCCAAGATCTGCTCCAAACCCTGCCTCCGTAATCACATAATCTGCCATCTTCAGGGCCGCTTTCGTTGCTCTGACAGAGTTACATCCGTGCGCGATATTGGCAAACGGTCCGCCATGGACCAATGCGGCCGTATGTTCCAGCGTCTGAATCAGGTTCGGCTTCATGGCGTCTTTTAACAGTGCCGCCATAGAGCCTACAGCCCCCAGATCGGCGGCCGTTACAGGTTTTCCCTCATAGTTATAGGCTATGATAATCTTTCCGATACGTTCTTTGAGGTCACGCATGTCCGATGCCAGACATAAAATCGCCATGATCTCAGAAGCGACCGTGATCACGAAGTGGTCTTCCCGTACCGTGCCGTCAGCCTTTGCACCGAGTCCGACTACAACATTGCGCAGTACCCGGTCGTTCATATCCAGACACCGTTTCCATACAATCTGTCTCGTATCGATTCCAAGTTCATTTCCCTGCTGAATGTGATTATCCAGGAGCGCCGCCAGCAGATTATTGGCAGAAGTGACCGCATGGAAATCACCTGTAAAATGCAGATTCAGATCTTCCATGGGTACGACCTGCGCGTAACCGCCGCCTGCCGCTCCGCCCTTTATGCCAAAGCATGGGCCGAGAGAAGGCTCCCGCAGTGCCAAAACCGCATCTTTTTCCAGTTTGTGAAATGCCTGCGCCAGACCAATACTGGTCGTCGTCTTTCCCTCCCCTGCCGGGGTCGGATTGATCGCTGTCACAAGGATCAGCTTTCCGTCCGGATTCTCTTTCATCCGTTCCATATATTCTTCCGAAATCTTTGCTTTATACTTTCCGTATAATTCAAGATCGTCCTCCTGCATTCCAAGACGTCCGGCAACCGTCACAACAGGTTCTAAGACTGCTTCCTGTGCAATTTCAATATCTGACTTCATAATCGGTTCCTTTCAATTTTTATTTTAAACGTTGAGTTCTTCGGCCAACTGTTCAAATTCCTCTATCGACATCAGAACTTTACGGGGCTTTGTCCCTTCCTCTTCCCCGACAACCCCCACATCACACAGCTGATCCATGATCCTTGCGGCTCTGTTAAAGCCGATTTTGAACATTCTTTGCAGCATGCCGATCGAAGCCTTGTCCTTCTCGATAATGAATTTTCCTGCTTCTACAAAGTACTGGTCAAATTCTGATCCGCCTTCTGAGGCACCGCCGCCGGCGCCGGAAGAAGCGCTTCCCATATTCTGAATTTTTTCTTCAATATCCTCACTGTATACGTTACCGATCGCCTGATTTTTCAAAAAATCCACAACATCCGATACTTCTTTATCCGAAACAAATGCGCCCTGTACCCTCGCAGGCTTCGGATAGCCCTGTGGATAAAAGAGCATATCGCCTTTGCCAAGAAGTTTCTCGGCTCCGACCATGTCCAGAATCGTTCTCGAATCCACACCGCTTGATACGGCAAACGCAATACGGCTTGGCATATTGGCTTTGATCAGGCCGGTGATAACATCCACGGAAGGTCTCTGGGTAGCGATGATCAGATGAATGCCGCAGGCTCTGGCAAGCTGTGCCAGACGGCAGATCGACTCTTCCACTTCTCCGGGCGAGACCATCATCAGATCGGCCAGTTCGTCCACAATGATCAGGATCTGCGGCAGCTTTGCGGGCGCATCCGCATCGCCCTGTTCCCGCATGCTCTCAACTTTTTTGTTGTAGCCCTTGAGATCCCGTACATTATAATCGGCAAATTTCTGGTATCTGTCGGTCATCTCCGCCACGCCCCAGTGCAGCGCTCCGGCCGCCTTCTTGGGATCCGTCACAACAGGAATCAGAAGATGCGGGATGCCGTTATAGACACTCAGCTCCACCACTTTGGGATCTATCATGATGAGTTTCACATCATCCGGGTGCGCTTTATAGAGAATTCCCATAATAATCGTATTAATACAGACCGACTTACCGGAACCGGTCGCTCCCGCAATCAGCATATGCGGCATTTTGGCGATATCGGCCACTACGGTTTTGCCGGCAATATCTTTTCCGACAGCAAATGCCAGATTGGACGGAAACTCCCTGAACTCTTTGGTTTCCAGAAGATCCCGCAGGGCAACCGCAGCGTTTTCCTTATTCGGCACTTCGATACCGACTGCCGCTTTTCCGGGAATCGGTGCCTCGATACGGATGTCCGTAGCCGCAAGATTGAGCTTAATGTCATCTGCAAGCCCGACGATCTTACTGACTTTCACGCCCTGTTCCGGCTGAAGTTCATAGCGGGTAACGGCAGGCCCCTGACTGATATCCGTGATTGATACTTTCACGCCGAATGTTGCCAGCGTATTTTGCAGACGAAGCGCAGTCTCTTTTAATTCCCGCTCGGCGCCCGCATTGTTTTTTGCTTTTCCCTTCGCCAGTCTGTTAAACGGCGGGAAATGGTATTCACGCGGCTCTTTGCGCTCCGCCATATGGTTTCCTGATTTATGTAAATCACTCACCGCGTCTGACGCTGCCTGAGGTTCCTTCTCGCCTGCAGCGACAGATGCCACGGGACGGACCCTGGCAGCTCCGCTTCCCGCAGACATGGTATTACCCATAACCGGCGTATAGGATTCTTCCGCCGGTTTTCCCTCCGGAAATGGATCCTCCGGCATTTTTATTTCATCCAGTTCATCCGACCGGTCGGGTTCCGGTTCGATCAGATGGCTGGAATCCGCATCCCTGCGTGCAGATTCCATAGTTTCATCTTCATAGTCGTCCTCATACGCATAGTCTTCTTCCGGATCCGTTCCGTCATGGATCATGATCTCATGGATATCGTCACGCATGGACGCCTCTTCTTTGTGCTCTGCTATGGAATCTCTGGCGCTTCCTAACGCTGTATCGAGCATGACGCCGGAAACTTTCTTATCCATCCGAAGGATCTTTTCGTTCTCCTTCTCTTCTTCTAAGAGTCTTTTGCGCTCTTCCTCTCTGGCGCGCCGCTCTTCCATCGCCTCGCGCCTTTCTCTGGCACGCTCCCGCCTGTAGGCAGCATCTTCCATAGACCGTTCATAGACTTTTCGTCCATGTGTCTTTACACCGCCGATAAAAGACTTATCCGTAATCACCACCGCACAGATGATCGCTGCGACGATCATTGCCAGGATCGTCCCGACGATCCCAAGCAGTTTATGAAGCGCGAAAGCCGCCGAACCGGCAAGAATCCCGCCGCCGCCGCGGTTTTCACTGCATCGTTTATAGATTTCCCCGATCTGGTAAGTGTCTGTCTCCGCATAATGAACATTCAGCAGTTCACACACAATGCCGATGATCACAAAAAGAACAATGCCTGCGATCAGTTTCCGCGTTGCGATATGATTCCCAAGATTGGAAATGCCAAAAGCGATAAACAGGAAGATGATCACCGGCGCAATGTAAGCTAACAGCCCGAAAATGCCAAACATAAAAGTGCTGACTGCATCACCGATCTTGCCGACAATGCCAAAATTGCATAAGAACAAAATAACAGCAAGAGCAAGTGAAGCGATCAGAAAAATCTCACTGCGGATCGCGGCGTCCATTGGTTCACTGCGTCTGTCTGTGCCTGCCCTTCCTGCTCTTGTACTGTTTCTGCTGTTCGTTGTTTTTTTCCCTGCGGAAGTTTTAGACGCGCTTTTGCGCGTTCCCTTTCCCTGATTTGATGCCACTGTTCTACAACCTCCAAAAAACACAAAGAAATTTCAACATTTGATTGATGTCCCACACTAGTATAGCATTTTCAAATTTAGTTGTCATCTTTTATTTTGTACCCGTTTTTTTTCGTTCTACCATATCATGAAGATGACTGATCGCATCCCTGATTCCGCCTACTTCGTTGATAATTCCCTCTTCTACAGCCTCTTTTCCGACAAGCACTGTCCCGACGTCTTTGGTCAGCATCCCGGTTTCCATCATCAGTTCCTCAAGGCGTGTCTTGGAAATCTTGCAGTGTCCGCACACGAATCCGGTAATGCGGTTCTGGATCTGCTTAAAATAGTCAAAGGTCTGCTGAACCCCGATCACCATGCCGTTTAATCTGACCGGATGGATGACCATCGTTCCCGTCGGTACAATGTAAGAATAATCTGTGCTGACTGCAATCGGCACGCCGATCGAATGACTGCCGCCCAGTACCAGAGACACGGTCGGTTTGCTGATAGAAGCAATCATTTCCGCGATCGCCAGCCCGGCCTCCACATCACCGCCCATTGTATTTAAAAGGATCAGCACGCCCTCGATCTTTTTGCTGTCCTCAATGGCTGCAAGCTGCGGCAGAATATGCTCGTATTTCGTCGTCTTGGAAGAACTCCCCAGATTGTCATGTCCTTCTATTTCTCCGATGATGGTGATCAGATGCAGATTGTGCGCCGATTCATTATCATCCAGTGAAAGCTGTCCTGTCGATTCAATCCGTTCATCCCTGTGCTGTTCCGCCTCCGCTTTGGCATCTTTTCTCTGCTCGTCTTTGTCCTTTTCCTTTTCTTTTCCGCTGCTTTCTTTCTTTCCCATAAAAATCCTCCATTCTCGCTCGAACGCTTTCTAATTAAAATGCTCTCAGACAGCGACGCCTCCGCGTTTGGTCCGTCACCGCTTACGAACACAATGAAAAGGGAACCGCAAACTGCAATTCCCTTCTAGTCTTTGTCATATTCGGATTTTTATGCATTTATTCCTTTAGATCAAAATCGTCCTCTTCCGTGCAGTCCAGATCAAATTTCATTTTTTCTTCCGGAACCTCATGTTCATAATCCATAACCCGTTTCTCATGTTTCTTTGGAAGCGGGAGCGGATTTTCCAAAAATCTGGGCGCCGGCTTTGGAGATTCGGGTTCTGTCTCAGCATCCACCGGCTCCTCCGCCTTCGTCTGTATCTGCTCATTTTCCATGACAAGGCTCTGCTGTAATCCGATTCCGGCAAGAACGCCCCACAAAAAGAAGGCATACACCTGATAAGGCAGTACGCCCACAAGGGCAAGCGGCGTCGGGGCAAGCAGAAACAGCAGCAGAATCCATGGCGAAACATTCTCTTTCCTTTTACGGTTCCAGAATGCCATGATATACCAGGACGACAGGACCACCGGAATAAAACATTCCCAGAGGGGGCGTTCTGCCCGGTAAAGCAAAAGTTCAACCGGAAGATGCTGCGCATACAGCGTAAACCATGACCTTGTCACCTCACCCATAGGCAGCTGGCAGATAACCGCATCCAGCACAAACATTCCCATAAGGGCCAAAACCGTAAACAAAAGCGAGGAGATAAACAAAAAGAGCCTCAGTGAAAAAGAGGTATTTTCCGCCTCTTCTTCCCCACAGACACCGCACAGTAAGGGCAAAAACCATACCGCTAACGTGACTGCGGACGCATCCAGATAGATCAGAATCCCCGTCGTAAGACCTGAAACAAGCGCTCCGCATACGGCGGAGCCAATGCCGCGAAAATGAAGGTTAAAATTCCTGACATAGCTGACTGTGATCAAAAATCCTGTTAAATACAAAAGAAAGAACATACATTCCGGCGTAATTGTAAAAATCAGCTCAGCATACCCTGAAAAAAAGGCGAGGACAGCCATCACTGTACATGCGGGGATCTTTCCCGCTGTTCTTCTGACTGAAAACCAGGCAAGTAAAATAGCCGCCATCTGTAAAAAGATCTGCAGCCAGACCGCCGCCTCCGCCTTATTGCCAAGAAAGGAAAAGACGAAAGACAGACAAACGGTATACAGATACGATGCACCATGCAGCATCGGCTCCACCGACTCTCCCGCTTTCACCATCGCAAGTTCATAATATGGCGTCACTCTGATCAGGTGGGTTCCCTGCATGCACAGATAAATGCGGTAGAGAAATGCCATGCTGAACATACCGGCCACGATGAAAATTTCCCATAGAAGCGCCGTATGTTCTCTGATCTCTATCCTGTCCCTAACCTGACAAAGCAGCTTCCGAAACAGGAAATATCCGCCCGCCGTAAGGGCAAAGACGAGAAAGACAAAGACCACGGTGGGATAGCTTACCGTGACATTTATTTCCTTTTTCCACAACAGAATTGTGTAATTTGCCAGCATCACACCCATGATACAGGTATAGATGGCCCAGAGTATGTAACTGAACCATGTTTTTTTATACGTCATTTGTAAATATAGTCCTTTCCCGCAGGTCAGTCTGCCTGGCAAAGTGCCTGCTCCAGATCGGCAATGATATCCCTGACATTTTCGATTCCGACCGATAAACGGATCAGGTCAGGGGCCACACCGGCCTCTATCAGCTGTTCGTCGCTCATCTGCCTGTGCGTGTGGCTCGCCGGATGCAGAATACAGGTTCTGGCATCTGCTACATGGGTCACAATCGCGGCAAGATTCAGATGATCCATCATGGAAGCCGCCGCGCTTCTTCCTCCCTTTAATCCAAACGAGATCACACCGCAGGTACCGCCCGGCATATATTTTTTCGCCAGTTCATAATACCGGCTGCTCTTTAACCCCGGATAATTTACCCATGCGACTTTCTCATGCGCTTCCAGATATTCCGCCACCCGCTGCGCATTGTAACAGTGTCTCTCCATACGAAGCGGCAACGTCTCCAGCCCGATGTTTAACAAAAAGGCATTCTGCGGTGACTGTATGGAGCCAAGATCGCGCATCAGCTGGCTGGTGGCCTTGGTGATGTAAGCGGCCTTTCCAAATTTTTCCGTATAAATAATCCCGTGATAAGATTCATCCGGCGTACATAGTCCGGGAAATTTATCAGGATATTCTGCCCAGTCAAAATTACCGGAATCCACAATGCATCCGCCGACCGAGACGGCATGTCCGTCCATATACTTCGTCGTGGAATGTGTCACGATGTCGGCACCCCACCGGAAGGGATTGCAGTTGATGGGTGTGGCAAACGTGTTGTCTACGATAAGCGGGACCTGATGACCGTGTGCAAGGTACGCAAATTTTTCAATGTCAAGCACAACAAGCGCCGGATTGGCAATCGTCTCGGCAAATACACATTTGGTGTTTTCGCGGAATGCCTTTTCAATTTCTTCTGCCGGTGCATCCGGATCCACCACAGTACAGGAAATGCCCATTTTTTTCATCGTACAGGTCAGGAGATTGAACGTTCCGCCATATACTGTGGAAGATAAAACAACATGGTCTCCCGCCTCACAGATATTGAATACGGCATAATATGTCGCAGCCTGTCCGGATGAGGTGAGCATAGCCGCCGTACCGCCTTCCAGTTCACAGATTTTGGCTGCCACGCATTCATTGGTAGGGTTCTGCAGTCTGGTATAAAAAAATCCTTCTTCTTCCAGATCGAACAACCGTCCCATCTGTTCCGAAGAATCATATTTAAACGTAGTACTCTGGCAGATCGGCAGGACGCGCGGCTCTCCGTTTTTCGGCTTCCACCCGGACTGGATGCAGATCGTTTCTTTTTCATATTGTCTGTTCATTATAATCTGTCTCCCTTTCTGACCCGGCCCGCTTATTCGGCCCAGTTGTGATACACGGCCTGTACATCGTCATCCTCTTCCAGAAGATCTAATGTTCTCTGCAGATTTTTGACTGCCGTCTCATCCGTCAGTTCCACCCAGTTTTGCGGAATCATCGTGACTTCTGACGATACCATGATAACCCCGGCGGCCTTGAGCGCTTCTGACACTTTCTCCCAGTCATCCGGCTCCGTATAGATCTCATAGCTGTCCTCTTCCTCCGAGAAATCCGCCGCGCCGGAATCCAGTGCGAGCATCATCAGATCGTCGGCTTCCATATCACACTCTTCTTTATCAACGATGATCTGGCCTTTTTTATCAAACATAAAAGAGACACATCCGGGAGTCCCGACATTTCCCTGTCCTTTTGTGAACGCGCTCCTGACATTGGCCGCTGTGCGGTTGCCATTGTCCGTGAGGGCATCCACAATGATTGCAATGCCGTTTGGCCCGTATCCCTCGTAAGTTACATATTTGTATGTCACATTGCCATTATCACCGGATGCTTTTTTAATGCCTCTCTCGATCGTGTCATTGGGCATATTATTGGCCTTGGCTTTGGCAATCACCTGTGCCAGCTTGAAATTATTGGCCGGATCCGGGCCGCCTTCTTTGACGGCAACTGCGATCTCACGCCCGATGATGGTAAAAATCTTGCCCTTTGCGGCATCGTTTTTTTCTTTCTTATGTTTTATGTTTGCAAATTTTGAATGTCCTGACATGATATCTCTCCTTTGTTCTCACTGATGCTACTCAATTTTTCTTACGTTATCTTATCATTTTTCTTTCGTCTCTTCAACCGGTTGCGGATTTTTTTCTTCCGCGCCGCCTTCCTCAGGCAGCTTGACCGCGAGCACGCTCTGTATCATCCGGTCTTTCACTTCCAGAATTTTAAAGCGGTAACCCTCATGGATAAACTCAAATTCCTCACCTTCCTGAGGGATATGTTCCAGACGCGAAATAACAAAGCCATTGACGGTATCAAAGTTTTCTTCTTTCAGATCCACACTGAGCTGCTCTTCCAGTTCATCAAGCGGCATCATCCCGTCAATGATATACTCATCCTGGCCTTTTTCCGTGATATAGCTTTCCTCTTCATCGTATTCATCCTGAATATTGCCTACGATCTCTTCGAGGATATCCTCGAGCGCCAGCAGTCCCGCCGTCTGTCCATATTCGTCAATGACAATCGCCATCTGGATCTTTTCACTCTGCATCGATCGCAGCAAATCGTCTATTTTTCTCGTCTCCGTGATAAAAAGCGGCTCTCTGAGCAGCCCCTTTATCTTTTCGATCGGTTTCCCCGCCATCTTCTCATTCATCTGCATCCGCATTACGTCTTTCAAATGCAGTATTCCTACAATGTGATCGATAGAGCCGTGGTAGACCGGAAAACGGCTGTTGTGTGCTTCTACGATGAACGCGGCCGCTTCCTGCAGCGTCATGCTGCCGTCAATGGAGATCATATTATTGCGGTTGATCATAATATCTTTGACTTCTTTTTCCCCATATTCAAAGATATTGGTTATCATCTTCGCCTCGCTCGCAGGCAGAACCCCCTGTTCATGACCAACGTTAATCAAAGACAGAATTTCTTCCTCTGTCACGTCGGCTGTCGCATCGAGTCCTCTGATGCCAAGCAGCATCAGGATCCCTTTTGCGGACATGGATACCACGCCGGCAAAGGGGCCTACCAGACGTACATAATAATAGATCGGGGTAATAAAAACACGCATCCATGCATCCGGATATCTGGACGCGATCTTTCTGGGGATCGACACCCCAAAAGTAAGCACTATGTAAAGCAGGCAGATCGTCACAATAACCGCGGTCACCGTAGCAAAAAGCCGGATCTCCAGCTCATTTAACCCGCCGATATAGTTCATCGCAAATGCATATACGGTGCGTCCGAAATAATGATTCAGACGATACAGGAAAAAGGCGCCAAACAGCATGTTGATCGTCACGATGCTAAGCTGAATCGCATTAGAATATTTGGCAGGGTTATCCGCCATATACTGCAGCCGTATTCTCTTTTTTTCCGGCACTTCACGCGTCTCGTCCTGTTCTCCCTCCCGTCTGTTCTGGATCGCAGCGCCAAAGCCATAAACCGCCATTTCCATAAACAGAAGGGCCAGAAACAACACAATACTGCCGATATTCACACCACCATCATCCATATTAATAACCATACCTTTCTTCCTTTTTCTGCGGTAATCCATACACCTCTTATGTATCAAGTTCCAGACTGACCATCAAACCCGTATTGACTTCCTTCATGATCTCCTGATCAAGATGACAGACTCTGTCCTTCAGACGCTTCTTGTCAATGGTCCTTAACTGTTCTAACAAAATAACAGAATCTTTCACCATATCGTATTTATTGGCATTCAGTTCAATATGAGTCGGCAGTTTTGCCTTGTTCATCTTCGATGTGATCGCCGCACAGATCACTGTCGGGCTGTGCTTATTCCCTATATCATTTTGTATAATCAATACCGGCCTTACACCGCCCTGTTCCGAGCCGATGACCGGTCTTAGATCCGCATAATAAATATCTCCTCGTTTCATATCACACACTTCCTTCAATCGAGCAATTCTAACTGACAGCAATAGTATTGCCAATTTCTCCGAAGGTATACGCAAAAAAACATTCTGAAATTTTACATCCGCAATCATTTATCCGTGATAATCTTTGATCCCGGTCACAATGCCGTCTTTGAGATACACTCTGGGAATCCTCCAGCCCAACGTACAGGCAAGTTCATAATTGAAACGTCCGGACAGTTCGCCCAGCTGCTCCATTGTGATTTCTTCCGCGCCGTCTGTTCCGATCAGTGTGACTGCGGAACCGTTTTGTGCCTCCGGAATCTCATCGATATCTACCATAAACTGATCCATGCAGATCCGTCCAAGAATCGGTGCCTTTTTCCCATGAATCAGGACATATCCTTTGCCGGAGAGCCCTCGCGGGTAGCCATCCCCATAACCCACCGGCACCGTTGCGATCCGCATATCCTTATGCGCGGTATAGATACCGCCATAGCTGACCGGAGATCCCTTTTTCACCTGCTTGCAATAAATGATACGGCTTTTTAACGACAAAACGGGATGAAGCGAGATCCTGCAATGATCAACTTCCTCTGAGGGCCAGAGTCCATACAGGATGATGCCGGCACGAACCGCATTCATGCCGGCCTCCGGCATCGCAATGATCCCTGCACTGTTAGAACAGTGTTTCATGGGAATCCGATATCCCGTCTCCGCTTCGATCCGGGACCAGAAATGACTGATTTGGTCAAACTGTTCTTTTGCAGAAAGAAGATCCGCTTCATCGGCTCTTGCAAAATGGGTGTAAACCCCCTCGACTTCCAGTTCCTGATAAGACAAAGCCGCCTTCACAAAGTCCAGACCGCTCTCATCCGGACGGACACCGATTCTCGACATGCCGGTATCTATCTTTAAGTGGATCCGGGCCTTTTTCCCGATCCGGGCCGCACACGCTGCAAGTTCCTCTAACATATCATACCGGAAAACGGTAGGCCTGATCTCTTTTCGGATCAGTTCTTCATAACAATAAGGAAACGTATAGCCGAGGATCAGAATGGGTTTCCTGATTCCGGCATCCCGCAGGATATATGCCTCCTCAGCCGTTGCCACCGCATAGCCGCCCACACACGAAATCCGTTCCATCTCTTTTGCAAGCGGTACGGCGCCATGGCCATACCCGTCTGTCTTGATCACGCTGATGATCGTGGTATCCTTGCCAATATGTTCTTTGATCTGTTCCAGATTGTAGCAGACTGCGTCCAGATCGACAGCTGCGTATACTCTCTGACAGTTATTTAAATTTTCAATATATGCGTCTTTCATTCCAGTTACCCCGCCGGTTTTTCCGGCCCTTCATGTCTGTCACGCGTTTTTACACGCTCTTTATTTTTTAAGGTGCATCCGCCGTGCGGAGCAGTTCTGTTACCTGTTCGATCAGATCGGAGGCCGTCAGGCTGCGCTTCCCAAGCCGGGCTGCGGCCATATCCCCCGCCAGGCCATGCAGATATACGCCGGATACGGCAGCTTCGCCGGCTTTTGCCCCGGATTTCACGCCCTGTGCGAGAAGGCCCGTGATCATGCCTGCCAGCACGTCGCCGCTTCCTGCCGTCGCCATTCCCTCGTTGCCGGAGAGATTGATATAAGTCTGTTCCCTGTCATGTCTGGCCACTACCGTCCGCGCGTCTTTACAGACAATCGTACATTGCAGCTTCCCGGCAAGCTGCCGCGGATAGACCGTGATATTCTCCGATGCTTCCCTTACCGTACAGCCGTACAGCCTGGCAAACTCTCCAAGATGCGGAGTCAGAATGAATTCCCGCCCCGGATAAGCGCCGACTGCACTCTGTATCCTCTCAGGACAAAATCTCACTTTCTGTTCTGAAAGCAGGTTTAATCCGTCCGCATCGATCACCGTAGGCAGACTGGATGCATAAAGACATTGTTCGAGAAGCCATACCGCTTCTTTCCCCGTCCCGATACCCGGACCGATCAGGATACAGTCAGCCCACTCCAGCGCTTTTTTAAACGCTTCCGCAAAAGACTTCTCCGGCTTTTTCGACTTCCATGTATCCGTATCATAAAATGTATCCATTGCCTCTGGAATCGCCTGCTGTATCACATTCCGGTTGTGAAGGGACGTTACGACCCGTACCATGCCTGCGCCCATGCGGAAAACACTCCGGGCGGCCAGCACCGCGGCGCCGCATATGCCGTCACTTCCCGCGATCACAAGCACCTTGCCGAATGTCCCCTTATTGCCGTCCCGTCTGCGCTCCGGCAGTCTCACATCTGACAGATCACGATAAGCATACCAGCGCGGTAATTCACCAGCGCAGGCAAAAACATGCTCATCAATTCCCATCTGCCCGCATACGATCTTACCACAGCAGCCTGCTCCCGGATAGAGCCATTCTCCCAATTTATGAAATCCATATGCAACCGTCAGATCTGCCTGCACCGCGCATCCCATGATCTGTCCGGAATCCGTATGGACACCGGAAGGAATATCGACAGCACAGACAAAAGCCTGCATCCGGTTGATCCGCAGGATTGCCTCTTTGTAACTACCTTCCACATTTCTTGTCAGACCGATTCCGAAAATGGCATCGATTACTATATCATATTCATCTGCCGGAATTGTGTCATAAGGCGTATGCCCGTACTGTGCAAGAATTTCAAGCTGCAAGGCCGTCTGCTCACTGCATTTTTCACGATTTCCCAGCAATACATAATCCGTATGGCATCCCTGAAGCATCATGAGCCTGCCGATGGCAAACCCGTCGCCCCCGTTATTGCCGCATCCGGAAACGACCAGAACCCGGAACGGCCCATAGCCCTTCTCCTGTCTGATTGCTTCCACAGTCACAAGCGCCGCCCGCTCCATCAAAACGACAGCTGGAATCCTGAAATGCGATATCGTTTTCTGATCATACAGTTTCATTTCCGCCTGCGTCACAAGATATTCCATGTCAGCTCCTATCCTCGCTGTGCGAAGCCAGATTATAGGATAATTTCATCAGACTGTCCAATAAATGAACATTTTCCACCTGAATCTCTTTTGAGAGCTGCAGATCCACATGTGCAAAATTCCAGATTGCTTTAATCCCACAGGAAGCCAGCTGCTCCGCGATTGCGGCGGCGTTATCCCTGGGCACGGTCAGCACAGCGATATCAATATCGTTCTCACGCATAAAAGTCTCTAATTCTTCCATTGGGCGCACGGCGATATTTCTGATCTTCATCCCACAAATTGCCGGGTTATTGTCAAAGATCCCTTTGAAAATAAACCCTCTGCGTTCAAAGTTCATATAATTTGCAAGGGCCTGTCCCAGATGACCTGCGCCGATAATGATCAGATTGTATTCCTTATCCAGACCTAATATCCTGCCGATCTCTTCATATAAATGCTCTACATTATACCCGTATCCCTGCTGTCCGAAACCGCCGAAATGGTTTAAGTCCTGACGGATCTGAGATGCCGTCACCTGCATGATATCACTCAGCTCCTGTGAGGATACTCTTTCGATGCCTTCATCTTTCAGAACTCCCAGATATCTGAAATATCTGGGCAGACGGCCGATCACTGCCTGTGAGATTTCTCTTTCTTCCACTGCTGATGCCTCCTGTAACATTTCATACCTGAAGTTAACATTTTTATTATATGCCATTTGCTGAAATGATGTCAAATTATGATTCCGCAAGGCGGTCAGACAGTTCTTCCCATTTTACATACAGAGTTTCCAGTTCTGTCACGTTCTGTTCTTTTTCCTGTGCCAGTTTTTGAAGTTTTGCAACGTCTGTACATACTTCCGGAAGCACCATCGTCTCATCAATTTCTTTATTTCGCTCTTCCAGTTTCTGGATGGTCTCTTCGCACCGTTTCAGTTCATTTTCCTTTTTGCGCCGCATGGCCTGCTGTTCCTTGCGCGCCTTCCAGTCCTGTTTATTTTCCGAATCACTCTGCACGGCCAAAGTATCGTTGGCCGCCGCATCTGTCAGGGCCTGCCTCTGCTCTTTCTTTTCAAGATAATATTCATAATTCCCCAGATATTCTGTAAGTTCCCTGTGGCTCAGATCCAAAATCCGCTCCGCCGTCTTATTGATAAAATATCTGTCATGCGAGACATAGAGCACCGTTCCGGTATAAGCATTAATAGCATCCTCCAGGATCTCCTTGGACATAATATCCAGGTGATTGGTCGGCTCGTCGAGGATGAGAAAATTTGATTCCGAAAGCATAAGCTTTGCCAGGGAAACACGGCCGCGCTCTCCGCCGCTCAGAGATTCTATTTTTTTAAAGACATCCTCTCCGGTGAATAAAAATGCCGCAAGCGTATTGCGTATCCGGGTGTTGTTTAAAGTCGGATATGCATCCGAAATTTCCTCAAACAATGTCTTTTCAGGATGCAATACATGATGCTCCTGATCGTAATAACCGACTTCCACATTCGTTCCAAGACGAATAGAACCGCTATCGGGTAAGAGCAGTTCATTGATCATCTTTAAGATCGTCGTCTTGCCAGTCCCGTTATCGCCAATGATCGCAACGTGTTCACCGCGTTTTATATCAAAGCAGAGACCTTCAAACAAAGTCAGTTCCCCAAAAGATTTGGAAATATTCTCCACGTGGAGCACGTCATTCCCGCTCTGGATGCGCGGTTCCAGATGCAGGTGCATGTCTGCCCGCACCTCGGCCGGCTTTTCCAGCACCTCCACTTTATCTAACATCTTCTCCCGGCTTTCCGCCCGCCTGATCGACTTTTCCCGGTTAAAAGACTTTAATTTCTCAATGACCGCTTCCTGATGTCTGATCTCCCGCTGTTGATTGAGATAAGCATGATACGCAGCAGCACGCAGCATTTCCTTTTTGGCCGCATAATCCGAATAATTCCCTGTAAAGACGGTCGCTTTCGTATTGTCTAATTCAATAATTTTGCCTGCGATCCGGTCAAGAAAATATCGGTCGTGGGATACGATGATCACCGCGCCTTTATAATTGAGCAGATACGTCTCCAGCCAGGCGATCGAAGCCATATCCAGATGGTTGGTCGGCTCATCGAGAATGATCAGATCCGGTTTCAGGAGCAGAAGCTTCCCCAACGCCACGCGTGTCTTCTGTCCTCCGGATAGCGTATTGATCTCTTTGGAAAACTCTTCCTGTGTAAACCCCAGTCCTTTCAGTACGCCGGTCAGCTCACTCTTATAAGCGTATCCGTTCGCTGCCTCAAACGCATGCGTCAGATTCGCATATGTCTCCATCAGACCGGAAAGCCGCTCTTCGGAGGCGTTTTTCATCTGTAGTTCCACGGACCGGATTCGGGATTCGAGATCCACGATATCCTGCTTGACGGACAGCAGTTCATCATAGATCGTATTCTCACTGGATACAGCCTGATGCTGCGAAAGGTAGCCCAGGCTTCTTCCTTTTGAAAGTGCAACGATCCCCTCATCAGCCGCCATTTCTCCAACGATGATACGCAGCAGAGTCGTCTTTCCTGCACCGTTGATGCCGACGATCGCCGCTTTCTCATAATCTTCAATATGAAAGGATACGTTTTGCAGAACAGGGACTTCCTTAAAGGATTTATTGATATTGGAAACGGAAAGTATCATGGAAACACTCCTTGTCATTTCATTAGAAATCGCTATTTTTCAGTTTACAGGGCTTAAATGAAACTGTCAATATTTAACATCCGGCTGAAGAAAAGAATCACAAAAAGCATCTGGATCTGCTCCGGATGCTTTAGGGAATCAATCATGATTTTTATAAAACCGCCATGCAGGATCAGCCCTGATCCATACTCTCGTAACGCTCCCGCACTGCCTTGATAAATTCCTCACTGTTCAGCACAGTGACATCTTTTAACGACGTGATCAGTGCCAGATCTTTTGTCATCTTTCCGCTCTCGATCGTCTGGAGGACTGCTTTTTCCAGCCTGTCCGCAAAATCAGCCAGTTCCTGATTGTGATCCAGCTCTCCTCTCTTTCTGAGTGCGCCGGTCCATGCAAAAATGGTCGCGACCGAGTTGGTGGAAGTCTCTTCTCCTTTGAGATGTTTATAATAATGTCTCTGTACGGTTCCGTGTGCGGCTTCATATTCATAGACACCGGATGGTGATACCAGCACGGAAGTCATCATGGCAAGGGAGCCAAATGCAGACGAAACCATATCGCTCATGACATCACCGTCATAATTCTTGCACGCCCAGATAAAGCCGCCCTTCGCTTTCATGACACGTGCAACCGCGTCATCAATCAGCGTGTAAAAATATTCAATCCCGGCTTCTTCAAATTTTTTCTCATATTCTTTCTCATAAATTTCCTGAAAAATATCTTTGAAATTATGGTCGTATTTTTTTGAGATCGTGTCTTTTGTGGCAAACCACAGATCCTGCTTTGTATCTAATGCATAATTAAAGCATGCTCTGGCAAAGCTTGTGATGGATTCGTCCGTGTTATGTATCCCCTGCAGGATGCCCGGTCCGTTAAACTGATGGATCGTTTCTCTGATCTGTGTGCCGTCCTCCGATGTAAAGACCAGTTCCGCCTTTCCGGCTCCCGGCACTTTGATCTCTGTGTTCTTATAAACGTCGCCGTACGCATGACGGGCAAGTGTAATCGGTTTTTCCCAGTTTTTGACACAGGGTTCTATGCCCTTTACCACGATCGGAGCGCGGAATACCGTACCGTCCAGAGCAGCCCGGATCGTTCCGTTCGGGCTTTTCCACATTTCCTTGAGATGATACTCTGTCATTCTTGCAGCATTGGGCGTAATGGTTGCACATTTTACGGCAACACCATACTTTTTCGTGGCTTCTGCGGAATCGATCGTGACCTGGTCATCCGTAGCATTGCGGTTTTCCAGTCCGAGATCATAATATTCTGTCTTCAAATCAATATAAGGCAGCAGCAATTCTTCCCTGATCATTTTCCAGAGAATCCTTGTCATCTCGTCTCCGTCCATCTCCACCAATGGCGTCGTCATTTTGATTTTTTCCATCTGTTATCCTCCTTGCTCCTTGCTTTTTCTCAGTTTCTAATTCTCCGGGTACATGCCGAACAGACCGTTTTTAACCATATTATCATAAGCGTTGCTGATATGCTGATTGGCAAGTTCCTCCGCCTTTTTGGCGTCTTTGTCCCTGATCGCCTCCATGATCTGCCTGTGCTCGTCATTAGAAGCGCGTCCGCGTGAATTCGTTGAGAGCGTCTTGCGCCGAATGCGCAGAACGTACTCATGAAAGTCTTTTAGAAGATGTTCCAACATTTTCGAATCACAGGCCGCATAAAGAATATCGTGAAAACGGTTGTCCAGTTCTGCCATCTGCTCCATATGTCCCTTATCCGCATGAAACTGGGCAAGATAGATATTTTCCTCCATCTCTTCCATCTGTTCTGTGGTGATCTTTTCTGTCGCCATCCTTGCGCATAGTCCCTCTAACAGAGAGCGGATCATATAAATGTCCTTCACATCCTTCGCCGTGATCCCTGTCACATAGGCGCCCTTATTGGGCACCATCCGGATCAGTCCCTCCAGTTCAAGCTGTCGGAAGGCCTCCCTGACAGGGGTTCTGCTGACTCCCAGTTCCTCTCCGATCGCAACTTCTTTTAGTTCCTCGTGTTCTTTATATTTACCGCTCAGGATATCTTCTCTGATCTTCTGAAATACCCTGCCCCGCAGGGAATATTTATCATTTACGGTATTTTTAATATCATAACTGCTCATTCTGTGCTCACACCTTTTCTTTCTCGTATTATTGTATACAATCATACAGATTGTGTCAAGGTGTGGCAATCTTAATTTTCCAGCAATAATTTTTCAATGTCAAGCATCCCCCATCCCTGCTTGTTCCAGGAATCTCCCAGATCTCTTGCTGTGTAGACCATTTTTCGCTTCACCTGTTCATTATTCAGATAAGGCGCTTTTTGCAAAAGAAGTGCTGCGGCCCCCGACACAATCGGCGTTGCCATGGAAGTGCCGCTTTTTATTGCATAACCGCCCCCGCGGCTGCCGCACGATTTAATATCGGTTCCCGGAGCGACAAGGTCAGGTTTACGATACAGATACGAATCATCTCCTCTGCCTGAGTAATTCTCACACAGACTGCCGCGCATACCGAAATAACCATCTTCATGGCAGCCTACCGTGATCACTTTACGGCTGTTTCCAAGAGGAGATATGGTCCCTTCTTCCGGACCGGCATTTCCTGCGGCACACACGACCACAATTCCGGCATTCCACACCGCCTCCAAAAGCCCAATCACTTCTTCTATTCTGTTCTTTTCACTGGGCTGACCGATACCGACCGATATATTTAAGATGCGGATATGATGACGCAGACGATTGTGCAGCACCCACAAAAGGGCATGATACATACTCTCAATAGAACCTTCTCCATTCCGGTCCAGTACTTTTCCGATGCAAAAAAGGCAGCGCGGCGCAATCCCTTTATATCTGCCGTTTGACATCAGACCGTTCCCACCGATACACCCGGCCACATGTGTTCCATGTCCGCTGTCATCATAACTTCTGCTCCTGTAATTAACAAAATCCTGAAAATCCACGATCCTGCCCGCCAGATCGGGATGGGTGTAAATACCCGTATCCAACACCGCAACGGTAACCGGGCTGCCTTTGCAGGACTGCTGTAATAAATCACTGCAGCCCAGTTGGTTTCTGACGCGATACATAAAAAACTCCCGGCTTTTTCCTTATCTTATGCCGGGAATTTTTAATGGTTCCTATCTCGCTTTCCTGTGCTTCCCCCGATAAAAGAATAAGGAAATCCCTGTAAAAAGGAGTCCGATCCCAAGAAAATATTTGGGATGAATGCTGTTGTCTCCAGTATCGGGTGAAATATCTTTTCTGGCAGAAAGGTTTGAAAAAACCGCCTGTCCGTTACTTACCACCGCCGTATTGCCGGAAAGATAATTATAAATCGCATATGGTGAAAAATGATTCGTCCGGAAAACAATACAGTCTGTACCATTCACAGAAACGACCCTGCTCGTTGTTTCTTCCAACTGTCCATTGGCATCCAGGCAGACAACATGCAGGTTTTCCTGCACGATTCCATCAGGAAGCGGTATTGAAATCTCAATCTCCTGCCTGCCGAGTCCCGTGATGGGAATGGATGTATCTGCCTCCTGCAGCGTGATTTCATAAGCCAGCAGATTCTTCGGCATCTGTCTGCCATAAACCTCACGACAGGCCTCCAAAACAGCATCCAAAGCTGCTTCACTGTCAACGATCTTTAACAGGTAATTGTTCTCAGAGCCGTCCAAAACAGCTGTCGCCGTCCCGTTATCTTCAATAGAGCGGCTGCTGATCCGGACCGTAACACCTGTCTGTGCCAGATCCGTTTCTCCTGTATCAGCTTCCATATCTATCAGTTCCCGTTCTTTCGGGAGATTTACTTTATCAACCTCATAAACTGCATTTCCTGCCGTAACGGTATCCGGGTAACTGGAAAGAGGCATACCCTCCGTCCGGATCTGTCTGATCTTCAGCGACCTGGAATCCCCCTGTCCGCTTTCTGTCTGTTCCGTTTCCGTCTGATCGCTTTGCGCCTGTTCGTTTTCCGTCTTTTCTGTCTTTTCGTCCACAGTACAAACAATGCCCTTAAAGCCGGAAAGCTTTCGGTCTAAAACCGTGCCGTCAAGAGGCATCTCACTGTTTCGCACAACTGCCAGCCCAATGCCGTCGAAAGCGAACCCTCTGTGTTCTTCATTGTACAGCTTGCCCGATGAAGGCTCACAGGATATCTCCGGCAGCGAATCCCCGTCAAAAATGACAACGCCGTTTCCGGCAGCTTTCACGGAATCCGCCACATCAAATGCCCTGAGCCCAATCGCCTCCACGGAAGCCGGAATTCTGATCATCTGCAGCGGACATCCCTGGTATGCTCTGTCCCTGATCTGTCTGACAAAAGATCCTCCTTCGATATCAGTAAGATTACCGCAGTCCGCAAACGCACCCTCTCCGATCACTTCCACACTGTCCGGAAGAATTATCTTTGTAATGCCGGAATGTCCTGCAAAAGCATCCGCTCCGATTGTTTTTATCCCCTCCGGTATTGCCACAATACTGTTGCCGCCGCGATATCCGAGTAAGATCCCGTCGCCCACGATCAGGAAATCACCATTTCCATTCTGCACCCAGTCCGTAAACCAGGGTGTGCCGGCAAATGCCGAAGGCGCAATTTCCTCTACCGTATCGGGAATAATTACGTTCGTCAGATTGTTGCAATGGTAAAAAGCGGCATAGCCGATCTTTCTGACGCCTTCCGGAATCACCGCCTCGGTCAGTCCTGACCGTGCAAAAGCAAAATCTCCGATCTCTGTAATCGTATCCGGTATCGTGATCGCACTTCTGCTGTCATTGTAATATGCCTGATTCGCAATGATTGTATCCTTCACAACTGCATACTTGGGAAACGTACCGCCCTTCTCATTCCTGTTGCCTGAAATGGCAGCAATCGTCTCTCCTGTCTCTCCAGTAACGACACCTTCAAACTGCTTCGATGTAATGGCATTTCCGGAATTTACTGTTGCACTTGCATTGTCCATGAAAACGATAACTTCATTCCCGACAACCCTCGACTTACCCATGACAGATTCGTCTTCCTCGGTTTCCAGTGGATTAATATGCGTCACTTCATGATAATAATCGGCAGACCCGGCTGTTTCTGCCGTCTCCCCAGATTCTCCCGTAGCTCCTTCGTTCCCATCCTGCGCTGTTCCGATCGTATCGATTGACGTATCTTCGTACTCCGCGACATCAATGTCTTCCAGAACAAGCTGATCTGCAAATCTTCTTGCAGTACTTCCGGGCTCCGCCTCGATCGTAAGTCTTGTACAGCCATCAAAAGCCGTACTGTGGATCGTATTCACAGAAATCGGGATCGAAATGCTGCGCAGACGGACACAATCCTCAAACGCCTTTAACCCGATCGCATTTACCGAATAGGGAATCTCCACAGTCTGCAGATTACAGCAGTTAGAAAAAGCATATGCAGAGATTTCTTTGACATTACCACTGACTGCAACACCCCGCAGGTTTTTATCTCCCCAAAAAGCATACGGACTGATCTTGCTCACCGTAGAAGGCATCACATAATCGGGATTCCTCCTGCCGGATAATACCGCGTAAAGTACATCCCCGCCTTTACTGTAAATGGCTCCATCTTTGCATGTAAAACAGGGGTTGCTGCCGCTGACAGCCACGGTCTCGAGACATTCATCCCCGGCAAAGACACCATTTCCCAAAATCTTCAGGCCTTCTCCGATTCTGACATTTGAAAGACGCGGACAGTCTGCAAAAACCGCCTGTTCGATCGTCTCTACCGAATCCGGTATCGTGACTGACTCTAAATTCGGACAATCTTTAAAAGCGCCCGAGCCGATACTTACCACACTGTTTCCGACCCTAACGCTTTTAATATATTCGTTGCCTGCAAAGGCCCCTGATTCAATTTTTTTAACATCATTTGAAACAGACACGTCCTGTGCCGTGCCATTATACTTTACAAGTGTTGTTCCATCAATCTGGAAATCAGAAGCAGAAGCGGTATTTTCCGCTTCCACATCTGATACCGGTATCTGTGTGACGGCGATCGCCACCGCCACAAACAGAGCACCTATTGCTTTTCTGATTTTTCTGCCCATAGGAATCCCCCACGGAATTATTCTACTGCGCTTTTGCCTTTACTTTTATCTTCTTATCCTTTTTCATAAACAGGATGACCGATACACATGCCAAGCCAAGTGACAGGAACCACTTAGGATGAATCGGATCTCCGGTCTTTGGCGTAATATCCAACAGACCTTCCGACAGATTCTGCGTATTGACATAAATCGTATACGGCGAGAAGTGCGTCGCTGTAAAGCTGATACAAGGCACTCCATTAATCGTAGTAAATCTCTGGCTCAGATCTTCAACCTGATTCGATACAACAGCTCCCATCATATTATTACCGCCATAGGTTACGAGCGCATCCGGAAGCGGGATCGTGATATCGACAGTCAATCCTGTCGTGTTCGTGATCTTTGTCGTACCCGTAGAATCATACAGGCTGATATCCATTGCATAATACAGGATATTTTCAAGATTGCCGTATTTATTCGTCAGAGCATTCATAACTGCCATCGTTGCTTCATCTGTCTCGGAAATCTTCACAATAAAGTTATCTGTAGAACCGTTAACATTTGCCGTCGCCAGATCTTTGTTACTGATACCCGGTTTCGTGATATCCACTCTTGTATTGCTGCTGTCAGCGGCAGGTACCCTCGTCGAGCCTCCGGTCGAAGTACTTGTCGGAGTCGTGGCAACCGTTCCGTTTGTCGGCGTTGACGCATCGTCTGTATACTCAGCGGTTACTGTAACATTCGCTGCCGGCATGACAAATGTCGTCGCAGGCAGACTCACACTCGCCAGTGTCACGCCCTGAGTCTCTGTCGTCCACCGCAGGAACTTCTTGCCTGTAGCTGGTGTATTGGCCGCAATAATAACTGTAGAACCTGCATCATACGAACCGCTTCCGCTTCCGTTCACCACAACAACTGTATATTTACCGGCCGCCTGTGCCGATGTGGAAGTCGTCGATGTTGAACTTCCGGAAGTACTGGTTGAAGTACCGCTTGTGCTCGTCGTACGGTTGCTGGTCGTATTACCGCCTGATCCGCCAGGTGTGTTCGTCGTTCCGCCACTGGTCGTACCAGTGCCGCCGCCAGTACCATTTCCTCCACTGTACATTGCAAGGATCGTCAGGTTCTCCGTAACATTCAGGTAAGCATCACTGCTCCACTTTAAGAACGTATAACCCTGATGCACAGGTGCCTGCGGTGCCAGTGCTTCGCCTCCGGGTGCTACAAGCTGTGTAGCTCCGATCTTCGAACCATCTATCTGGTCATAGAACTCGACTTTATACTTGCCATCTACCATTCCATTCGTATAATAACCCTGTGCAATGAAGATCGTGTCTTCATGGATCTTATCCGTGAGCTTCGTATTATTTGTTCCCAGCCAGCCTTCAAATGTCCAGCCTTCTTTTACGGGATCCTCCGGTGCATCCGCATAGGAATCATCCGGTACATACTGCGTCTCACCGACCTGCTGACCGTCTGCATCCAGGAAAATAACACGCCACTCATCCGTAATAGGATCCAGATACAGGTTGTAATCCGTACCATACGTATCAACATATCGTTTCGCAGAAGAATCCTGATAAGTACGTACTGCGGTCTGCGCTTTATTATTATCTTTAAATGCTCTCGCCGAAATGAAAACTTCTTTTCCTAAAATAGTCAGCTCTATTAATTTTGTATCATTCTCAAATGCCCCTGACTCAATCGAGTTAACTGTTCTGGGCAGAGTAATTCTTGTAATACCCTTTGACTGACCCTCTTCGCCATCACAATTCTTAAAGCAGTCCTTAGGAATTTCTGTCAGCTTAGAAGCACTGCTCAAATCTACAATTGTAATATCTGCACAGGATTCAAATGCCCCCGGTCTGATCGTGCTTACACCGCTGATATTCGGATCATTGACAATCGTTACTTCAGATTGACCCACCAGACGTCCTCTTGCAGAGAGACATTCTTCAATAATATATGTCCCGTCATCTGTTCCATCTGCTGCTTTGTTCTTGGAGTAAACAATACCATTTACCGTTTCATACCATTGATTATTGCTTACAAACGATAATGACGTACATCCACGGAAAGGAGCTGTACCTATATCTGCACAATCTTCTCCAAGGAACACTGCACTCAGACGCTCACAACTGTCAAATGCATAATCCGGGAGATATTTCACACTGTTCAGAGTCACCTTTACAATACGGTCATTTCCCCGTTCATGTATCTCATCGCAGTTGTCATCATACTGACCACTGAAAAGTCCTGGAATAATATCAGTATCATCTAACGGATCCGTCCCAGGCCGCGTATACATTCTTCTGGCATCTGCATCCCAGTTCTTATCCACTAAATAGGTTCTGACATTCTCTCCATTATCATTTTGTCCCTTGGAGCCGTCGACGTTAAGGTTATTATAATAGCCGTATACATCAATAGAATCCACGCCTGCCGGTATTTCAATATTCGTTGTTGAATTGACAAGGTCCTGTTCTTCCTGCGTTAATCCCCTGTAAACATCTCCGGATTCCGCATTCTTCACAACATCATATGGATATGTGTCAAAATAAGCAGGCGGATTAGCAGCCGCATATGCAACAATAGGTTCAAACAACCAGTCAGTCAGGTTGTTCTCTGTCGAATCACCTGTGCCCGCATTCAGCCAGCTTTGCCAATTTGAACAGAAATTATTTGGCGCAACGTTATTTACCCACGGACCATAATCACTGGAAGTAAATAATGCTTTTTCAGCTTCCTCTTTTGCTGTCTGCTCTTCTTCCGTGCTCTCCGGCATATCTACAATCTGCTTCCATGCCAGTGCAAAACTCCTGCGGTGATTGTCATAATAAGAATCATTATACTGTGCATAAGATTTTTGCACCATCATATTCTCATAAGTTCCATATCTGCCGTCTTTGATTTCCTGTGCGTGTGAATCATTCAGCACCTGACTCACCTGACTGTATTTGGGATAATCCAGTAAAGTAACCATTTCGGTATTTGGATTATACATTACTGTCAGATAGGAAGGTGACAGACTCTTATAGCATACACGTACACCACCACTTTCACGAATCACATTTCCCGGATCCGTCGCCCATTCAAATGGCGCATACCCTTTCACAATATCGCCATGGAAAGTAAGTTCATCGCTGCCAGTCTGGAACGCTTTATTACCGATTGTAAAACCTTCATGTCCCGCTGCCGGCGTATGAAACGTAACATCGGTCAGAAGTTTACATCCTTCAAACGCACTGTCGCCGATTGCCGAAACAGAATTACCAATAATTACTTTTTCCAAATGCGGAAGATCTTTAAATACAGAATTTGAAATCTTTGTGATAGAATCATCCTGTATAATAATGGTTTTGATCGACTTTCTTAAATCTTCGTCTGAAAAACAGCCATCTACAATACTATTAATCTTATAATTACCGACTTTGGCCGGAATCACAAGTTCGCCGTTTGTCGGTTTCGACGGATCAACCAGAACACAGGAAGTCAATTCACCTTGTTCATTCGCCTGATATCTGTAGTCTCCCATCTTAACTTCATAGCAGTCTACCCCTGCCGAATTTTTAAATACATAAGGAACAAACAGATTCACCTGTGTCCTTTCGTTCCATGTACTCTGACGGGGATATGCGTATTCTCTGGAAGAATTTAACTCCGGTCCTCTCACATAGAAATCACTGTTAATAATATCTCTGAATAATTTTTTAGCATCAAGATCATCATCTTCCTTGTTATCAAAAGATACAAATCCACAGGCATATGGGTCAGATTGAATATTAACCGGAAATTCCACATATTGGAGATTCACACAGCCGTGGAACATATTATCCGGGAGTATAGAATTGTCTGCCTGCGAAGACGTACGCCCATAATCTTTGGGGAAAACAACATACTCTAAGCTGGAACGGCCTGCAAACAAAAAATCACCAATGCTGTTTCGAATTGTAACGTTCTGCCCTGTAGCGTCCCGATAACTACTTGTTGACTGCATTGAGGCCGGCATTACTATTCTAACAGGAGCCGCCCCTGATTCTACTGCTAATGCCGCTTTTCCCAGACATGTAATGGAAGCAGCATCCATCTTTAACTCTGTCAGCGCCGTACAATTATAAAATGCAGCTTCTTTAATTTGACAAGGATTTGTAATTCCATTTAAATCTAAAGCCGTTAAAGATTTACAGTTAGCAAATGCACCATATCCGATTGTAGTAACAGTATATGGCAACGTAATCGAAGTAACTCCACTGCTCTCAAAGCATTCAGCTCCAAGTACATAAGTTCCTGAATTAATAGTCGCCTTTTTAAGCTGTGAACAATTCTTAAATGCCCTGTTACCAATCTGGTCTACACTGACAATGGCTATTTCCTTGATAAAGGAATTGCAAAACGCATCATCTCCAATATATCCAATCTGATCAGGCACTGTCAAAATGTCTACATTTCCAACTCCGTAAAATGCGCCAGCACCAATGGCACACATTTTAACACCCTGCTCTACAATAAGGAACCCGTTTGCATCATTTGGATGCTGCGATGAAAGCGGTGTGCCGCCTCTTGCTACATAAATGTACTCACTATTACCAGAAGTAGGCTCATCAGCCGGCTTTAATCTACTGTCAATAACGGAAGCAAGGGTATATCCGGACCCCATTTGATTCAACGTAGTGTCGTGCTCACAATAATATGTTAATTTTTGTTCTGCTGTCAGAACGTCTGCCGGAATAACTGAAAGAGCACCTGGTCTTATCGGTTCTGTGGTATTTGCCTGCTGATCTGGCGGAAGCGCATCATACCTGTCTTTTGCCGCTTTATATTCCGCAAATTCATTTGTTTTAGCATCGTAAGCTTCTTTATAATACTTTTCAAAAAACTCTATTGCCAATCTGCCTTCCGGAGTAGATGGCCCACCATTTAAATAATCATCATATGTATACTCGGCAACCTCACACGGATCGCTATTCATTCCTCTCTTTGCCGCAGCATGTGTCATAATGACCGTTACATTACCATTTTCATCTTCTACCGTTTTACCATTCGCATCAAAGTAAGCATCAAATTTGTTCGGATTTACCGTATAATATTCTGTAGTTGGTGTCAGATCCAAATTAACCTGTTCAGCACGATATTGCCCGTTATACTTACAAACAACTCCCTGTATTTCATTACTTTTCGGATTCCTCTGCTGATAATACATGAACTGCCAGCCCAGATCCCATTTTTCACCACCCTGATCTACAATATTCAAAGAAGGGTACACCTTCCTGTCCCATGCCTCTTGCTCCATGCCATCAATAACCCTATCCAAACTCTGCGGGTTATCAGGATCATAATATTTTGATAAGTTAATTACAGGAGCACCCTCGTGATCAAAATAATTTTCATATTCATCTTCTGTTGCGGCTGCATAAGCATACTCTGTATGAACATCTGCTGCTCTGGAAGATACTTCATCATTTACAGGAGTGCTCTCATCCGCAAAGTTCTCCGGTACCGGAATCGCCGCAACGCCGATTGCTGTTATCATTAAAACAGCGGCAAGGCTCCGCCTCACGCTTCTTTTTAATCTTCTCTTGGATTTTTTAGCCGGTGTCTTCTTTGACATATCATTCTCTCCTTCTGTCAGTAACACATATTTATCTGACTGCCATAGATTTAGCAATCCTTTGGGCAAGACCTTGCACCTCCGTGCGCTCTGGTACTGCCACAGACCGTATTCCCCAATGAAAATAACATAATCGGAGCAGTAATATTACTGCTCATATCATTATAATATGACATTCGTATATATATCGTCATTTTTGAGTCATATGATTAGCTTTTTCTCTTAAAAACCTGCTTTTTCTCAAACTTTTATGTAAATAACAGTTACGCCAAATAAGGCAGAGAATACCGCCGAACATATTAACACATAATCTATTTTACTATATCTGAAAATTTATGCAAGTTTTTTTTAGGCGATGCAGGTAACTGGCAAAAATAAAAAATGCAAAACACAGGCAATTTTATATAAAAAGCAAGTAGAAAAATTATTTCCGCCTGCTTTTTATATTATGTCGGCCTTTTATCACGCCAGTTTCTGTAGTTTTTCGCTATGCTGTTCTATCACGGTTTGAATTAAATCAATATCATCAAAAGCCCGATCCATCTTTTCGGTATATTTCTCATAACGCTTATAGGTATCTGTATAACAGGACTCGATTGTCCCAAGTCTTGGGCGGATATCATTCTCAAGCGTTATCTCGATCCTGACCACTTTAATTTTAATCTCTTGAATGTCAGCTTCAACTTTGCTGAAACGGTTCTCCAGATGTTTTTCTATTCTGTCCAAACGTTCTTCCATTCCGCTCAAGTGCTCTTCTACTCCGTTCAGACGTTCTTCCACTCCATTCAAGTGGCCTTCTACTCCGCTCAGACGTTCTTCCACTCCATTCAAGTGGCCTTCCACTCCGCTCAGACGTTCTTCCACTCCATTCAAGTGGCCTTCCACTCCGCTCAGACGTTCTTCCACTCCATTCAAATGGCCTTCCACTCCGCTCAGACGCTCTTCCATTCCGGTCAAATGCTCTTCCATCTTCCCAATACAGCTTTCCGCGTCGCACAGGCGTTCTTCTATGTTATCTAGTTTGCACAATATCGGCTTAAAGCGCATATCCAGCATATCCGATAATGCAGTCACTAATTCATTGTTTATCATACAATTACCATATCCTTTCTTATATCTATTCTGATACGGGTTCCTGTTATTCCTGTTTTTCCACAAATTCTGTGGTTGTGTTTACAGGACTTCTCATCCGATCCGCTTTGCCACCACGACAAAACGGCCGTCTGTTTCGGAATTGTCACAGGTAGACAGAGTCAGCAGTTCATCTCCGTAACTGGCCGTCACACCAGTGTCGTAAAGAGATAATTCTGCCATTTCCAACATGTTTGACTCAAATTCTTTTTCAGACGCAGCGTCAAAAAACTGATAGTATTTAAAGACAATCTCATCTTCGTTATAGATCCTGGAACGGAATACATACATCACCTGATAAGTGCCTTTTTCATATATCGTGTCGAACTGAATGACGGAGTGCTTTTTATAATAGCTCTCACTGCTGTACAGATTGAGGTTTCCGAACATTTTGCCCGACTTCATATGATGGCCGTATATAATCAGATTGGTGTTACGGCGCACAACATCACAGTCTTTATCCAGAAACAGACTTCCATTCCTGTCATACTCCTGATTATAATTATGGTCAAGGTAATATTCGTTGTCATTGGTCTGCATCACAGGATAGTCTATATTGGTGTCAGGAATCTTCAGCCAGCCAATCAGACGTTTGTTTTTATTGTACAATGTTTCATACTCTTTCAAAACCGTAAGTTCTATTTCTTCCTCATCGGTATAATGAATCGTGACTCCCTGCGTTCCGACCGCAAGAGACGTACTTCCCCTTAAATCTGCCAGGTCATTGTACTGTGACTGTGTCTTTTCTGCAATATAATAATACACGCCATAGTAGCCAAAACAGGCAAGCGCTATGATACTGCATAAAGCGACGATCAGTTTGCGTCTTCGTTCGTTCTTTTTTAATACAGCTTTGATCTCCTGCTGCATCTTCTCGTCGTACTCATCAAGCCCCCTCTTACTCTGTTTATCCTGCTTTTTGCCATTCTTTTTTGTTGTTCCTCTGCCGGCCTTTTTTTCTTTGGGAAGCTTTATCCTGCTGTCTTTTGTATATCCCTGCTTTTTGTATTTTTCCGCAAGTTCCTGTATCTCTTCTTTAAAATCACTGCCAACCATTGTGGTAAAACGATATTTCCCGGCTTTCAAATTCATACTGAGGCTGATCACCTCGCCCGGCTGTTTCATATTTATTTTTGCTTTGATCGCATCTATCTGGGCCTTATCACGCAGCGCAGCATTATAATCCGCCTGTGTCCGAAACTTTCTTCCGGCAACAATCAGTTCAGCCATAGTGAAAAACAACTCCTTCAATCTATATTGCATTCATGATCCGATATGATCTGTCACAATTTAAAACGATCTGAGGCTCTTTGCAGAAAACGCCATGATACCTCCTTATGGATTTTCCGAGCCCTGCGGATCAAATCTAAAAACATTGTACTATATCTAAAAATTAATGCAAGATGAAATACATATAGTACAGATCCTGTGTACGGCTCATATGATCTCATTGAGTTGTTCCCCTTCATTTTATCAATAGAAGGTAATCGTTGCAGATTCTATTGTGGAAGTCGTTTTATTACAGCCAAGCCGCCATGTGTTGACCGGGGTGCCGCATCCATATATTGGATGATCATAGTCGGTTATCTCCACACCTCTGTAATGCTCGCCCCCGTCATTTTCTCCGTCGTTGGCGCCATATTTGTTGGCAGTAGTACCGCACACATCACACACATAATAAGTATTACCGTTCTCGTCTTCCCCTCCGTAACGGAAGGATCCGCAGGGCACAGAGACCATCGTCGTAGGATATTCCGAAACAGGGCATCCCTCTGTTACATTATGTGTATGCCCTGCACTCACATAGCAGCCGCCGGGCGCATCGTATCCATAAATCGTATTTTCTGATTCTGTTCCATCCCCCTTTATGTGTCTGTGATAGATGTAGGTGATCTGCGCATTTTCCATCGTTTTGTCCACACCGTCCTTAAATCCCTGTGCATAAGCCGCATTCACATCATTCCCGTTACCGATGATATAACAGCCGTTTACCCAGGCGCCTTTATCAAGACTTACATGATCTGCTGTCGTGCCAGTCGTTACCGTCTGGGAGTTTAATATTCCGTTTTTTAGCTGTGAAAATGTCAGCGATGCCGCATCTTCCGTGGTACTCTCCTCGTGGGTAACACTGCCGTCTCCATTAAAATAAGTATGGATCTGATTCAGGGCAAGCAGCGTTTCGCTTTTATACACGCTTTCAAGTTCATCGATCTCTCCTGCAAGGTATTTCAGATCAGAAGAATGAAATGTGACCGTCGAATCCGCATAGTCGATTGTCCCTTTCGATTTAATCCTGTCACTGCGTACTTTTGTTCCATGAGATACTGCCCCTTCTTCTGTGACCTCCAGTGACAATGCTCCTATCTCATCCTGCACAAAATGAATATCCGCTGCATAAAGGGCTGCGTCACTGTCTTCCAGGATGAGCCTGCCTTTGCTCTGAATGGCAGAGTCTGCTGATGCCGTAATCCCCATTGCCAGAAAACAGGCCATGATCACCGATAGTCCCAACACCACATACCCCTTTCTTTTCTTTTTCTGCTGTTTTCCTATTCTCATAAAATTGCTCCTTTCTTTGTTTTCTTACCGTTTGTCCTTTTCAGACTTACTTTTTTAATCAGGGGATGTGACAGTGTCTGAATGCACCGCGCTATGACCTGTTTCCTGCAGCAGCCTGCAGATTACCGCACACTGTTTATCAGGAAATGATAGATGATATAACCGTTATAACACAGAAAAATATAAAATACAAACCTTTTTGACCACAAACCATGTAGAAAAATTATGCACTTTATTTCGTCAATCAACTTTTTCCAACCAAATATAGGAACATAATTGCCTTTCCTATGTGCGTACTACCAAATATTGTATTGTGCACTTTTTTAAACCTTTTAACATGGTTTTCAAAAATTTTCTGTGAAATAAAATTTCTCTGGTAACATGGACCTGCCCTGCACATAAGATAAAGCATAAAACAAAACAAACAATATTGGAGGCATAAAACATGAGTGATTTATCAGCAACTCAATGCGGATGCAACAACACAAGAGAATGCAACAATGGATGCTGCAATTTAATCTGGCTTATCATCTTACTTTCTGTCTGCGGTAACAACAATGACGGATGCGGCTGCGGCGGCGGTTTCGGATTATTTGGCGGTAACAATGACGGATGCGGCTGCGGCTGTGGTTCCTGGATCTGGCTGTTGATCCTTCTTAGCTGCTGCGGAAATTCCTTCTGCTAATTTTCTTTCATTTCTTAATTTGCACATCTGAAAAATAGGCTCCATCAGCGAGCCTATTTTTCTCTTATCGTGCATATACTATGGTAAGTCCATTTACAGGCATCGAAAGGCATATGGAAAAGTGAGTGAGGATTCTTCAAACGTTATGGCATTTGATGCCTTATATACGAACAACCAAATACAGAAGTTAAAGGTTCTTCTTCCCTACATAGAACCTTCCATGCAAAAAAATATGGCCATCTATATTAAATACATGGAATTGAAATATACAATAGATCTGTTCAGAAGACATCCTTTTCATATCTGTTCTTCTTCCGAAAGCAAAGAACGGCCGGACATGAAAAAGATATGCTGTGAACTGAAACCATATTGTACGGAAGCGGAAGTAAAACAGGTAGAACAGATGGAATCCATGTTTCAGACCATGGAAATGTATCAGGAAATGAGCCAGACCATGAGCAGTATGCAGGAGATGTTTCCAGGTATGGATAGCAGCGGCTCGAACGCTGCTTCCGCTTCCTCTGTGGAGGACATTCTCATGGGTATGCTGTCACCGGAACAAAAAGCGATGTACGAAGCCTTTAGCAATGGTCAGACATAACGAAAATAACGATTTAGGAGGTTTGATGTATGGCATCCTGGCTTAACGATCCCGAAGTCGCACATATTGACAAGAGCAAACTCGATTTTTTACAAATGCTCGTCTTTGAAAGCGACGGCCTTTCCAAAGAACAAATGCTACCGTTCTTAATGGCAGTAGCCAAACGCAGTAAGGACAATCATATCAATTTCACACAAGAAGAAATCGACACGATCATAAAAACACTGCAAAAATATGCTGCCCCCGAAGAAATTGAAAAAATGAACAAAATGGTAGCGATGTACCGAAAACGGAGTTGAAATTTTAAGGCCGGAGAACACCCAAAAACAGGGCATTCTCCGGCACAAAAAAGACTTTCTGTGTAAATCAGATGTTTTTCTCTAACGCTGTACAATATTCACGATCCTGCCTGGAACATAGATTTCTTTGACGATCGTTCCCGTCAGTTTATCCGCTACAGTCTCCTTGGCCCTGGCAATAATATCTTCTTTGGCCTCTTCTTTGCCGATCATAAGGGTTGCTCTGATCTTGCCGTTTATCTGAACGGCGATCTCCACAGTTGCCTCTACCGTCTTTTCTTCTTCATAAGTCGGCCATGCCGTCTGATAAAGCCTGCCTTCAAAACCTGCTGACTGCCAGAGTTCTTCTGTGATATGCGGAGCAACAGGATTCAATAAAGTAAGAAGCGTCTTATATTCACCCTTTGTAACTGCATTTTTCTTATAAAAATCGTTGATCAATGCCATCATGGCTGCAATCGCCGTATTGTATTTGAGATTCTCAAAATCAGTGCTGACCTTTTTGATCGTCTGGTGCATTCTTGTTTCCAGATCTTTGGAATAAGTCATCTCCTCCGTCATGATATCCTGTAGTTTCCAGACTCTCTCCAAAAATCTGCGGCAGCCCTTTACGCCGTCGTCAGACCATGCTGCCGAAAGTTCAAACGCACCGATAAACATCTCATAAGTCCTTAACGTATCTGCTCCGTATTCTCTCACGATATCATCCGGATTCACGACATTTCCTCGCGATTTACTCATCTTCTCCCCATTGGAGCCAAGGATCATGCCGTG
This sequence comes from uncultured Lachnospiraceae bacterium, assembly GCA_947577185.1. GTDB lineage: Bacteria > Bacillota > Clostridia > Lachnospirales > Lachnospiraceae > UBA3282. The sequence goes on from CANPUE010000006.1 coordinate 142,745, forward strand.
GGAAGTCCTCTTCGCATAGGGTTCCGGGCAGGGCACAACTTTCCCGTCATATAAAAACCTGTGCCAGAAACGAGAATACAGCAAATGCAGTGTAGTATGCTCCATGCCGCCGTTATACCAGTCTACCGGCATCCAGTAATCCAGAGCTTCCTTACTCGCAAGACTGTTTTTGTTGTCCGGATCCGTATACCGCAGAAAATACCAGGAAGATCCCGCCCACTGCGGCATTGTATCCGTCTCTCTTTTCGCCGGGCCTCCACAGCAGGGACATGTTGTATTGACCCATTCAGTCATTGCCGCTAACGGAGACTCCCCGTTATCTGTGGGTACATAACTTTCCACCTCCGGCAGTTCTAACGGCAGTTCACTTTCATCAAGCGGAACGTAACCGCATTTGTCACAGTGCACAATCGGAATCGGTTCTCCCCAGTAACGCTGTCTGGAAAATACCCAATCCCTCAGTTTATAATTTGTTTTGGCAGTGCCGATCCCCTTCTCTTCCAGAAAAGCGATCATCTTCTCTTTCGCTTCCGCCACACTCAATCCATTGAGAAAATCAGAATTGCATAAAGTGCCTGTCGCCACATCCGTATATACTTCTTCCTGTACGTTTCTGCCTCCGGCTACCACCTCAATAATTGGCAGATTGAATTTTTTTGCAAAATCCCAGTCTCTCTCATCGTGTGCGGGCACCGCCATGATCGCACCTGTTCCATAGCTCATCAAAACGTAGTCGGAGATAAAGATCGGTATTTCCTTTCCGTTAACAGGGTTAATGGCTGACATGCCGTCAATCTTCACACCAGTCTTATCTTTTGCGAGTTCTGCTCTCTCGAAATCTGACTTTCTGGCCGCCTGCTCTCTGTACGCACAGATCTCATCCCAGTTTTTCAGTTCCTCTTTATATTTATCGATCAGCGGGTGTTCCGGAGACATAACCATATAGGTCGCCCCGAATAAAGTATCGCATCTTGTCGTGTAGATGCGCAGTTTTTCTTCTTTGTCTTTGATCTGGAAATCCACTTCGGCTCCGGTCGAACGTCCGATCCAGTTCTTCTGAGAAACTTTGACTTTTTCCACATAATCAACAGTATCCAGTCCCTCGATCAGCTGATCCGCATATTCTGTAATCTTTAACATCCACTGGCTCTTTACCTTACGGACCACCTCCGATCCGCAGCGTTCGCAGACGCCGTTTACTACCTCTTCATTTGCAAGCCCGACCTTACAGGAAGTACACCAGTTGATCGGCATCTCCGATTTATAAGCCAGTCCCGCCTTAAATAATTTTAAGAAAATCCACTGTGTCCATTTATAATAATCCGGGTCTGTCGTATTAACTTCCCTGTCCCAGTCAAAAGAATACCCCAGCGCATGAAGCTGATTTTTGAAATGCACAACATTGTTCCGTGTCACGATCTTTGGATGGATATGATTTTTGATCGCATAATTTTCTGTCGGGAGGCCGAAAGCATCCCATCCCATCGGATACAGTACATTATATCCCTGCATTCTTCTCTTTCTGGCAACAATATCAAGCGCCGTGTACGGTCTTGGATGTCCCACATGAAGCCCCTGTCCAGACGGATAGGGAAATTCCACTAACGCATAGTATTTCGGTTTCGAATGATCCTCAGAAGTTTTGAACGCTTTCTCGTCATCCCAAACCTTCTGCCATTTCTGTTCCACTTCTCTGTGATTGTAAACTTCTGCCATTACTCTGTCCATATCCTTTCCTGCGGCGCCCTGCCAGATGATGCCTGTCAGACGCACATCCTTAAAACAATTCTCATTTTACTATACCCATATAATTTGTCAACCTTTAATTCGTGTGAATACGGGATCATCCCGGCATAATCCGCACACAAAAACAGGATGCTGTATTCCCCAATACATCCGCATCCTGTTTTCCTTCTCCAAAAAGGAAGTCTGTCTGCCAAAAGCAACGATCCTTTTGCACACAAATCTTCTTATTCTTCTCCGGAATCTGTCTTTCCTGCTCTGGCAGCGACTTCTTTCTCCTGTACATCGCTCGGAGCCTGTTCATATCTTACAAAATGATATTCGTAGGTGCCTCTTCCTCCTGTCATAGAACGAAGGTCCGTACAATATCCATGCAGACAGGAAATCGGAATGTCCGCTTCGATCACCTGTTTGCCGTCGGTCGTAGGATTCATGCCAAGCACTCTGCCTCGCCGTTTGTTTAAATCTCCCATGATGTCACCCGTATAAGCATCCGGTACGGTTACCTTTAAAGATGCAATCGGCTCAAGCAGAATCGGTTTCGCTTCCATGAATCCTTTCTTAAATGCCTGAATGGTCGCCATCTTGAATGCCATTTCGGAAGAATCTACCGGATGGTAAGAACCATCGTATAAGATCGCCTTCACGCCGACTACCGGGTACGCCGCAAGCGGTCCGCTCTGAACAGAATCCTGTAACCCTTTCTCCACTGCCGGGAAAAAGTTCTTGGGTACGGCACCGCCGACTACCATCTGTTCAAATACATAAGTCTCATCCAGATTTCCGGAGGGCTCAAATTTCATTTTAACATGACCATACTGTCCATGCCCGCCGGACTGCTTTTTATACTTATATTCCACATCAGATTTTTTCTGAATGGTCTCTCTGTATGCCACCTTGGGCTCATAGAGTTTAATGCCTGCTTTATATTCACTGAGCAGTCTGCTCGTAACAACTTCCAAATGCAGGTCACCCATACCATAAAGGAGTGTCTGCTTATTCTCCGCGTCGTTCACAACCTTCAATGTCTGGTCTTCATGTGTCATCTTCTGCAATGACTGGGAAATCTTATCGATATCTGCTTTGTTCTGCGCCTGATACCGCATCACAGTATACGGCGTGGAGATCTCAGTCTTTCCGTAACGGATAACATGTGCCTTCGTGGAAAGTGTATCTCCCGTCCTGGCAGCCGTCAGTTTGGCAATCGCACCGATATCTCCGGCATGAAGTTCTTTCATCTCGATCGGTTTGCCGCCCTGAAGCACATATAATTTGCTGATCTTTTCTTCTACATCTTTATCTTCGTTATAGATCAGGTCATCGCTTTTGATAACACCGGAGCATACTTTAATGAGAGAATATTTTCCGATAAACGGATCCACAATCGTCTTGAAAATATAAGCTGACTTGGGCTTTGCAAAATCATAGTTCGCCGCAAAGATCTCATTCGTCTTCATATCGATTCCGGCGATCTCTCTGTTCTCCGGACTCGGTATATATTTGATGATATCATCAAGCAGCGTATAGATACCCTGACATAACAGGCTCGAACCCATCGACATCGGCACGATGCTGCCTTCCATGACATTATTCCTGAGCGCCGCCCTGATCTCCGCCTCAGAGAAAGATTCTCCGTTAAAATAACGTTCCATGAACTCTTCACTCGTCTCTGCAACCGCCTCCATCAGCGCATCCCTGCAAAGCTGCAGATTCGCCTTACTGTATTCGGGCATATCGCATTCTACGACTTCTTTGTCTTTCCAGCGGTACGCCTGCTCTGTAATGACATTGATATAGCCTACAAACTTCTCATTTTCACGGATCGGCAGATGGAAAGGCGCCATTTTTTTGCCGTATTTTTCAGTCATATCCTCGACAACCTGTCGGAACGACGCATTGTCAATATCCATATCCGTTACAAAGACAAAACGGGGCAGTTTGTATTTTTCACAAAGTTCCCATGCTTTCTCTGCACCGACTTCCATGCCGGCCTTACCTGAAATAACAATAATCGCGGCATCTGCTGCACCAACCGCTTCTTCTACTTCACCTACAAAATCAAAAAATCCCGGTGTATCAAGCAGATTGACCTTCACACCTTCCCATTCAACCGGAACAACGGAAGTGGTAATAGATATCTGGCGCTTCTGTTCTTCTTTCCCATAATCGCTGATCGTATTTCCGTCAGATACTTTCCCCATACGGGAAGTTACGCCGGCTAAATACGCCATAGCTTCTACGAGGCTGGTCTTTCCACAGCCGCCATGCCCTAATAACACTACGTTACGAATTTTGTCAGTTGTGTAAACATTCATAGCTTATCCTCCAATTCCACCATTCATGTCGAATATTAAGGGTATTTCCCATTTTTACAGGAATCACTTGTCTCATCACATGATATGATGTATATATTCTACTAAATATTTTCTTAAAATGCAATATTTTTTGAATATTTTGCACACTTAATATGATTTTATTTTTCAGCTCAATGTGATAATTGCCTAAGATTTGACGAATTGGTAATGATGATATATGATAGTACTAAATAATAACGGAAGGAATGGTTATTTACATGTCAGACTTTACCTGTGGTTTTATCGGACTTGGCCTGATCGGCGGTTCCATCGCCAAAGCCATTCATCAAAAACTGCCGGACGCGCATCTGATCGCATATGACACCAATAATTCTTCTTTGGAACTGGCCCTGCAGGAAGGCGTCATTGAAGAAGCCTGTTCCGGCATCGGTGCCTCTTTCGGTCGCTGTGATTACGTTTTTTTATGTGCTCCGGTCACTCACAATGACGAAAACCTCATTACGTTAAAAAAATATCTTTCTCCTGACGTGATCCTCACAGATGCGGGCAGCGTCAAGACAGGAATCCATGAGCATATTGCTGCGGCAGGGCTGGATGAGGTCTTTATCGGCGGCCATCCGATGGCAGGTTCCGAACGCTTCGGTTATGCCAATGCCAGGGCTTCCCTCTTTGAAAATGCCTATTACATACTGACCCCCACAGAAAAAACAAAAGTAGAGAAGCTCGCGGCCTGTCAGACTCTGGTACAGACAATCGGCGCGATCCCGCTTATCCTGCCATACAGTCAGCACGACTATGTCACGGCGGCCATCTCTCATCTGCCGCATGTCATCGCCGCATCACTCGTCAATCTTGTCAAAAGAGAAGATTCGAAAGAAGGCATCATGAAGATGATTGCGGCCGGCGGCTTTAAGGACATCACGCGAATCGCTTCCTCTTCTCCCACAATGTGGCAGCAGATCTGTCTGACGAACACTGAAAATATTTCCGCCTTATTGGGCCGGTATATTGAAGATCTGACGGCTTTTAGACAGATATTGGAGCAGCACGATGAAACAGCGCTTTATCACTTTTTTGACAACGCAAGGGCCTATCGGGACTCTTTTGTCAACAGTTCAAACGGACCAATCAAGACCGAACATGTGATCACAGTCGATATCGCCGATAAACCCGGCACGATCGCCGCGATCGCTTCTCTGTTAGCCTCAAATGATATCAGCATCAAAAACATCGGCATCAATCATAACAGAGAACTGGCCGAAGGCGCGCTGCGCATCGAATTCTATGACGAAAATACCGCCGCCTGCGCCTCTGCCGTTCTGCAGGAGAAGGGCTACGGTATCCACAATAAACAGGAGCGGCCGGAAACAGGCCGGGAAAGGCAGATAAAATCATGACAGGATTACATGGAGAAATCACGATTCCAGGAGATAAATCAATTTCACACAGAGCCGTAATGTTCGGTGCACTCGCAGACGGACTGACGCAGATCACCCATTTTCTGCAGGGCGCTGACTGTCTGTCTACAATCGACTGTTTCCGCAGACTCGGCATAGAAATTGAAAACACACCCGAAAAAATATTGATCCACGGAAAAGGTCTGCACGGCTTACAGGCATCCGCCTCCGCACTGGATGTAGGGAACAGCGGCACGACGACCCGCCTGATCTCCGGCATTTTGGCGGCCCAGCCCTTCGAAACAGTTTTAGACGGGGACGATTCTATCCGAAAACGCCCGATGCGCAGGATCATGGAACCCCTTTCCATGATGGGGGCAGATCTTATCAGCATAAAGGAAAATGACTGTGCACCGCTCCGCATCAGAGGCAATGCGCTGCACGGCATCCATTATCATTCAAAAGTCGCTTCTGCACAGGTCAAATCTGCAGTCCTTCTGGCCGGCCTGTATGCCGACGGGGAGACAAAAGTAACGGAACCCGCCGTCAGCCGCAACCATTCCGAGATTATGCTGCGTTACTTTGGCGCTGATGTCCATACCACAGGAACGACCGCAGCCATTAAGCCGCAGCCGCATCTTACCGGACAATCTGTAACGGTGCCGGGTGATATCTCTTCTGCCGCTTATTTCATTGCCGCAGGACTGCTCATTCCGAATTCGGAAATTCTGATCCGGAATGTGGGCATCAACCCGACCAGAGACGGCATCCTGAAAACCGCCCTCGCCATGGGCGGCGATATCACCCTGCTAAATGAACGCCGCGAAGGAGAACCTACTGCGGACTTACTCGTAAAATCCAGTTCTCTCCACGGCATTACGATCGAAGGGGATATCATTCCGACTCTGATCGACGAAATTCCCATCATTAACATTATGGCAGCGGCAGCCGAAGGCAAAACGGTCATAAAAGATGCTGCGGAATTGAAGGTCAAAGAGTCTGACCGGATTAAGGTTATGGTACAGTATTTGACCACTATGGGCGCAGAGATCACGGGGACAGATGATGGAATGATCATAGAAGGCGGCAGACCGCTCCACGGCGCCGTGATCGATTCTCACTTAGACCACAGAATCGCCATGAGTTTTTCCATTGCCGCCCTGCTTGCAGAAGGGGAAACAAAAATAAAAGGAAGTGAGCTGGTAAACATCAGCTACCCTTCCTTCTATGACGATCTGAACAGACTGCGCAGATAAAATTCATCACAAAACACACTAACTGCCGGAAGACAGTTTCACCAGCAGACGATTCATAAAATAGGAAACTACCATACAGGCAATCCCTGCTATACTGCCATACCAGTTCAGCGCGATGTCTGTTGCCTGAAAATGTCTTCCCTCTACAAATTGCTTATAGTATTCCGTGTAATAAGCCAGTATGTAACAGGCGCCGCCTGACAGCGCAACACCCAGAATCCGATAATACCGCCTGAAAAATACCATACTCACGAATGTCGTCATAAAACCCACGACGAAAAACAGTCCCAAATGAGCAACATAACGCAGCATCTTGCCGATGGTTTTCACCTGCTCTTCCGTCGGATGTGTATACATTCTATGTGCGATCGTCGCAGCAATATCCATTGTCGTGCTTGTAGAGCGGTTGCCATCCTGAAATGAAACGATCAAAACAAAATATAAGAGCAGCAATAATGCGGCTACCGATGCAAAAATAACGGTTACTTCCAGCCAGATATTTCTATTTTTCCTGTTATTCATAAAGCCTTCTTCTAATCCCCTATCTTCCCCGATACCTTTCTATCGCAAATATATTTTTTATTTTACCTTATTCGGGGGGATTTGTAAAGAAAGCAGCATATGCAGCTGCGACTCTCCTGTTTTCCTGTATCACCCTACGCCCATATATTTTCAATCTGTACTATTTTAAAACAATTCCGAGTGCGTACCGGCACGGTAAATCATCAACACCAAAACGTTATCCATCACCTCATATACCAATAACCAATCCGGCTCCACATGGCATTCCCTACATCCGATATAATCACCACTCAAGTTATGGTCACGATATTTTGGTTCCAATTTTTTGCCCTCTGCAATCGTACTGATTACCTCAAAAAGCTTTTCAATATCTTTCCCCTGCTTTTTCCAGTTTCAAATCCCGTTTAAACTGCCCTGTGAATTTTACTTCATACTTCATCCAGAGCCTCCTTTAATTCACTGAGGCTCTTATATCCTCTTACATTCGGATCAGCGGCAATCCGCCTCCCTTCAGCGATAGCAGTCATTGTTATTTCATTGGGCATATTCAGCTTTAACGAAAAAGGTATGCCATTTTCCCGAATAGTCTGTCTTAGAAACATATTTACTGCCGTAGTCATATTCAGACCAAGTTCCGCAAAGATACGCTCTGCCGCTTCTTTCACCTCTTTGTCCGTTCGTATATTCAAATTTGTTACTGTCGCCATATTATATACCTCCTCTTTACATGTAATGCGAAAACACATTATCATTCTCAATCTTATTAACATAAGGGCAGTTTGCGTAATATACTGTCTTTTGCCTATTATACGCAAATCGCTTTATGTCGTCAATATAATATGTGCATAACAAACGAATTTTTACAGTATAAACATCGCATCCCGGATATTAATGAATTGTAACCGAAAACGTACAAATGTAA
>CANPUE010000007.1 GCA_947577185.1 uncultured Lachnospiraceae bacterium
GGTAGTTTTTTGGGTAGTTTTTTGGGTAGTTTTTTGGGTAGTTTTTTGGGTAGTTCTATCTGTAATGCCGCTGCTGATCTCATAGTCAAAAGAATATTTATCATCCAGCGGAACAATAATACGAAAAATGTCACCCTCTATTAATTCAGGGTTCCGCCCGGAATAAAACTTTGTATACTTATATAAATTACGGACGCCTGAGCCCAATTGATCAGAATACCCGATATTCCGAAAAAAAGCGGCAATAATCGGGTTCTTCGGATTGGGTTCCAGATTGTCCGGCGTAATCAATCCATTTTTAGATGCACGATTGGCATTTTCTACAAACATTCTATTCTGCTCGATTACGAATTTGGCAATAAAAGAGCTTGTCATTTCACGATGAATCAGCGTATTCACCAGCATCTCTCTGGAGATCGCGTTCCGCAGGCTGATACGATTATCTTCCTCCAGAAAAAACTTATCAGGCAGATGTTTACGTGCAAAATCCATCAGCAGATCATAGCTTTCGATTAAATTCGTTTTAATGATTTCCCGGTCGTCATAGCGGTCTATATTGACTTTTCTAAGCAACGCATCCGTTACATAGGTTGGAACAATATCCTGTATCACATCGTCTTTCCCAAAGAGCATAACCGCCGCCAGATTAAACCCACGTTCTCCGGTCGCATGATCCATCCCATATAACCCTGAACTCCTCATCACTTCCGTATCATTCATATCTTTCCACGGATGTGCGCCCATAGCGTGATTCACTGCCATCTGACGTACTCTCGGGAATAAATCAAGGCGCAGATCATCGAGCGTCACATAAGGATAAATCTTTTTTTCAGTAAAAAAATTTTGCTTACGGATATACATGGCTGCTATCTGCGATGTAGCTGTCACCTTTACATCCGCGTCATCCACCCTGTCATAAATGATCTTTTTATAACTGTGTACCTCCGCACTCGGGGGAACATGCACATGAATGACCGTGTGACCTTCATATTCTATGCGTTCCGGTTCAAGATAAACAGTCGGCATGAAATTTGTCGGATTACTGACGACACTGATAAAATTTTTAATCATATCATACGCCGCCTTTTCCGAAACGCCAGTCACTGTTCCGTCATCCAAAACACCCATAAAAATATCACCGCCAAATCGATTCAGGAAAGCACAGACAGTTTCATAGATATCATGTTCGATTCCATTTCCACAACGCTTAAATTCTACCGCTATGGTTTCTCCTATCGTAAGAACGGACTTAAATGTATCTATATTCATTGCCCGCAACCCTCCCTTATCCAGCGCACCCGTAACTGTTATTATCTTACCATCTTCTCTCCCCTCATGCAATACACTAACCGCCCACGCAGAGGCATAGATTTAGGGGTGCCGCCCTGTTTGCTGCGACACCCCCTGTTCACTTTTGCGGCACACTGACCGTATTGCGATACTCGTTGGCGGAAACCCCCGCCTGCTTCTTGAAAACGCGTGAAAAATGCGCCATATCCAGGAAGCCTACTTCCTCGGCAATATCACTGATCCGCAGCGACGGGTCGCTCAGAAGTTCCTTCGCCTTCTCCACACGGACATTGTTTAAAAGCTCCGAAAAGCTCTGTCCCGTATACTTATTCAGCAATTTGCTCAAATGCCACTGGCTCACATAAACATTATCGGCCACATCCGCCAGTTTCAGCCGCATAGCATAATTTTCCTCCAGATAGGCCAGCGCATTTTTTACGATAAAACTGCCTGCCGCACCTTCCGGCTCTTCTTTTCCTTCCTCCGGTTCTCCCTGCACCTTATCCTGCACCGTCTCCTGCATCTGATCTGCTTCGCCGGCCGGCACTCTCGCCTCCAGCCGCTCGAGCATGGTCCGGATGGCTTCGTTCAGCTCATCCATGATCGACGGCTTGAGCAGGAAACGGCATACGCCCAGCCTGATCGCCTGCTGGGCATAGTCAAAATCCCGGAATCCGGTCAGAATCGTGATCTCCATATTGGGGAACTCGGATTTTAACGCCGCGATCATGGTAAGGCCGTCCATTCCGGGCATGCAGATATCCGTAATGAGGATATCGGGCCTGACACTTCGGATCAATTTCATACCTTCGATACCGTTGTAGGCTGTTCCAGCCACGGTACATCCCAGATCCTGCCATTTTACTGTTTTTTCCAGACCTTTTACAATGATCGGCTCGTCATCAATGATCACTGTCTTATACATATTCTCCTCCATGATTCCGCTTCGCGGAATCTCAAAATCGAAAGATTGCCAAAACGGTGTATTAGCCTTTTACAGCCCCGGCCGTCAGTCCCTTAACAATGTATTTTTGCAGGAATAGATATACGATCAGCAGCGGAAATACGATCAGCGATACGCTGGAGGCCATCAGACCGTAATTCGTTCCTTCCTGTGAGGTCAGCAGGCTTAAAAGTACCGTGACCGAATATTCTGGCTTTGTCTTTAAGAAAAACGACTGTGTGAACAGATCGTTATAACTCCACAGAAACGAGAAGATTCCCACGGTGGCAAAAGAGGGTTTGCAAAGCGGCATAACCACTTTGAAAAACAGCTGGAACACATTACAGCCTTCCATATAGGCCGCTTCCTCCAGTTCCACCGGAAGTCCCGCGATATATCCGCGCAGCACCACAATGGCAAAGGACAGGTTCCCCGCAATCTGCGGCAGGATGACTGCCATCAGGGACTTTGGAAGCTGGTTTGTATTCGCCAGACCGACCACATTCATCATGCGGATGACCGGAATGATCGTCGCAAATGCCGGAAACATCATCCCCGCCACCACCAGACTGTTCAGCACGCCTTTCAGCTTGAAATCATACCGCACCAGCGCATAAGATGCAAGCCCTGAGAGCAAAATAACCGCCGCCGCCACGCTTACAGAGATCACGATGCTGTTTCGGTACGCTCCCAGTATGTTCACTCTCTCAAAAGCCGTCCTGTAATTATCGAGTGTAAACTGTTCCCCGATCGGAAGGGAGAACGAATCCGAACGGATGATCTTTTTATTCTTAAAAGAGTTCATCAGAATCCAGAACAGCGGATAAATTGTCGTCAGGGCCCACGCGGTCAGTATGGCATAAATTCCGATCGTTCCCGGAGATATTTTATTGCGTTTTCGATTTGTCATATTGTTTCCTCCTGCCATATCCGCCCCTCCTAATAATCTTTTTCTTTAAATACAGCATTTACAATTCTGGCCGTAACCACACCAAGGATCACGATTAACACCGAGATTGCCGAACTGTAGTCGACATTATGCGACTCAAATGCATGATAGTACATATAGGTGCCCGTCAGCCATGTACTGTTGCTGGGCATTCCTTTTGGAAACATGATCCAGGGCAGATCGAATACCTTCAGGGCTCCTGTCACCGCCAGTACACCGCAAGTGCAGATCACGTTGTGCAAAAGGGGCAGGGAAATATAGCGCACTCTCTGCCATCTCGAAGCCCCGTCGATGGTTGCCGCTTCGTAGAGTTCGTCAGATATATTATTTAATCCCGTGATCAGAATGATAAAATAAAATCCTACGTACTGCCAGGTGACGGGAACCATCATCGTCAGCATGGCATGGGATTCGTCCTTGAAATCCAGCAGTTTCGCCGCTCCGAACATCTCGCGCAGCTGATTCAGCATTCCCTTATCGTAGAGGAACACGATATTGAACAACAGTCCCAGCGCGGTTGCCGCGATCACGATAGGAAAGAAATAGACCGTTCGGAAAAACTTCTGCCCTTTTTTCACATTATCAACCATGAGCGCCAGCACGATCGCGATACCGAGCTGCCCGATGATGGTTGCCATGATCATTTTCACTGTATTAAGCAGCGCCGTCCGGATATTCGGGTCTTTGCAAAGCTCCACATAATTTGTATACCAGGGAGCGTTCCAGCCTTTGGCAGACGCGCCCAGGTTATTGATTTCCTTAAAGCTGTTCATAATATTCTGTACAAAAGGATAGTAGAGAAAAACAGTCAGAAATATAAACGCAGGCAGAAGGAAAAAAATAACAGGTTTTTTATTCTTATAAATATTTGAACTCATTGCGGTGCACACGCCCCTTTCTGAAAGCCGGAGCGGAGAATATTCGTTCTCCGCTCCAATGATCTGTCCGTCTGTTACGATCTGTCATCCTGTATTACAGGTCACAGTGTTTACTGCTGGCCTGCCGCTACCAGATCGAGCAGTTCCTGTACTGCATCCGCAATATCCTTTTTACCTGTTACAATATCAGGCATACCGTTGAATACCGGAACTCTTTGTTCCTGTGTCACCTGATCCTGCACCGCGCTTGACATACCGGTCGCTCCTTTGACGAAATTAAGTCCATCCACCGCCAGAGTAGACAACTGTGATTCGTCTACCTGGGTTCCGTTCTTTAATGCCGTAGCGGATACGCTTGCGAATGTGGATACCATCTCGTCAGATGTCATATAAGAGATAAATTCCACGCATGTTTTCTGTTTCTCCGGATCGTCCCATGCTTTCCTTGTAATATACCAGCCGGAGGAAAGGCCGCCGATAATATCCGTAGTCTTGCGGTTGTTCTTACCCGGCACATAAGTTACCGTAAAGTTTTCGATGTCGTCGGTTGCTCCCTCGATACCGCCCACTTTCCAGGAGCCATCGATCAAAAAGGCCGCCTTGCCGTCAACAAACAGCTGGAAGGTTTCACCATCCGTTGCCGAGAGTGTGTTCTCCGGCAGGAAACCGTTCTCATATAAAACTTTCATATCGGCGATACCATCTACCCACGCCTTACCATGCTCATCATCCACGGAACCGGGCACAACATTATGCGTCGCCGGTGTCAGATAGTTGTAGATACAGAATTCAAACCAGTAGTGCGGAATCTCTGCGAAAGAAGCCGCGATCGGCGTATATCCCGCATCCTTAACCTTCTGGCAGATCTCCATGAACTGATCCCATGTGGTATCCGGTCCGGGGATCTCCACACCTGCCGCTTCGCAGACAGCCTTGTTCACGAATAAACCTTCCCAGTAACCGTTCACCGGAACAGAATAATTTTTCCCGTCTGCCGGAGATGCCCCAAGCATACCGTCCTTCATGTTCGTCGCATAATCGGGATATGTCTGGCGGATCTCGTCAATGGAGACCACCTTTCCCGCTTCCACGAAAGGATTGGAGTCTACACCGTTAAAGTAAAACAGTACGTCCGGTTCCGATCCCATCTCAAAATCAGAGATGACTCTCGCCTTAAAGGTCTCCGTGGAGGATCCTGATGCGTCGTTAATCTTATTGCCTGTCTCATCCTGCCATGCCGCGATCGCATCCTGATAATTGGCTGCGTTTGTATCTTCTCCTGCAAACGTCGTCGTCACATTTAATGTAACCGGACCACTGGGCGCGCTTTCCTCTGCTTTGTCATCCGCCGCAGGCTTTTCGGCTGCTGTCGTATCCTTCTTTGTCCCGCTCTCTCCCGATGTCTGTGTGCTTCCTGCCGGATTGCTGCCACAGGCCGTCAATGAGAATACCATTGTCCCTGTCAAAATCATTGCCAACATTTTCTTCATGTCTTGTACCTCCCTTTTACTTTTGTTGTTTGCTATGAATTAATCATACAAAAGAAATGTAAATCAGGGAATTGTCAGCCTTGTTATTTCTTGTCTTTTATTGTTGTGACTTCTGTCCGCCGCGCACTCCGTTTTCACTGCCCGCCTCCTGCACCTGCACGACGATCCGGCTTACCGTCTCTCCGCTTTCTTCGTTTCTGATTGTCAGGCCGTACGCCTCTCCGTAGATAATCTTAATCCGTCTGTTCACGTTGCGGATTCCCAGACTGGTAGATCCTGTTTCACCCGCTTCTGCGTTGTCCGCAAGCAGGATTCTTATCTTTTCCTCATCCTGCCTGGACATTCTGCCCGTATTGCGTACCTCGATCACCAGTCGGTTTTCCTCCCGGAAAATATGAACCGCAATCCGCCCCTGGGTCTGCCCGTTGATTCCATGTTCCACTGCATTCTCAATGATCGGCTGAATGATCAGACGCGGGACTTTCATCGCAAGCAGGCGCTCATCCACATCTTTTTCCACTTTCAGCCGCTCTCCCAGCCGTTGGGCGATAATAAACAGATAGGCTTCCACATAGGACATTTCCTCCGCCAGTGTGACGAATCTCCGATGCCTTCTGTCCATGGTCGCCTCCAGCATAATCGACAGGTTTTCGATCATCCTGCTCACCTCAAAATTCTCGTGGATTCTCGCCTCCCAGTTGATAACCTCTAATGCATTGTTCAGAAAATGAGGATTGATCTGCGCCTGCAGCGCCATAATCCGGGCATCCTTCAAGGCAAGTTCTTCCGTATAGATCCTGTCGATCTGATCCTGCAGTCTCGCGGACATATGATTGAACGCCTCTTCCAGATACTCAAACTCCTGACTGTTGGCGTTTCTTTCGATCTGATAGCCAAAATGCCCCTCTTCCAGCATGTGCGCGGCATTGATCAGGCTTCCCATCGGCCTCGTCACCTTCCTGCTGAAAAAATTAAACACAATAATGATCAGGGGAAGCATAAAAAGAAACAGGATCAGGGATACATATTTGAGCGCATAAGCTTCATCGATCACCGCCTGCCTGTCTAAAGCTATCAGATATCCTATATAATGTTTGTCCGGTTTTCTCACAACGCAGGCGTAATATTCCCCGTTCTTTTTCACCAGACGGCTGCTCCTGTTATTATCCGCAAAAAGTTCCGGTCCGATTCCCGGCCTGTCCTTGAAAATATCGCTGTTATCTCCTGTAAGAAAGATATTATCCACATAGACGGCGCCTGCCTCATAACCCCATGCACCGTCCAGACTTCCAAACACCACATCCGTATTCAGTTCCATCGTCAGCACGGCGTAAGGATGATAGGATGGGGTCATCAGATTACGGATCAGATACACCCCATCCTCGATTGCCGTCACCGCCACATCCGTATCCAGTCCGGCGGACAGTTCCAGCACCTTCGGCATCACCCGATCCGCAAATCTCTGCCCCGCCTGGTAGACCGCGTTGCTGGTGCTGCCGCGATAGGCGGTAAAAAACTGCACATCCGGATCGTCTGTAAAAACTAACGATGTGTATTGAAAGTTATCGTCGTATGCATACATCCGCTCCAGGAAGAGGCTGACTTCTTTTTGCAGTGTCATTGCGTTGCCGTCCTCCCGGTACCTGTCATAGCTCTCTCTGATCGTTGTAAAATAGGACGCGTTTCTGGAAGCCTCCACCGCCGCGTCCATTCTCATCTCACAGATCCTCACCGCATTGTCTGTCGAAGTGACAATTGCATGTTCTGTCTGGGAATTGATTTTTCCCACCGCCACATAAAAAACCACATACGAGATCAGTGCAAGGGGAAGAAGCCAGCACAGGACCAACAGTCTGACCATACTCCATTTTAACGGTACTTTTGCCCGTGCCGGCTTATTTATCTTTGTCATCACTTCTTCAACCCCAAAAATTCTTCATAAATACTGCAGATCTGTTTCGCCATCCCGATTTCCGGCATCTCACAGAAGATCCGCAGCAGCGGCTCCGTACCGGAAAATCTTGCAATCACCCATCCGCCGTTCTTAAAATATACCTTACTGCCGTCCAGATAAGAAACCTTATCTGTCTCAAAAGGAAGTTCCGGCAGTTTCTTCTCCGTCATCAGGATCTTATTGATCGCATCCTTTTTCTCCTGATTGAATTTATAATCCCGCTCTTCCATGAAGATCGCGCCGCACTCTTTTTCGATCTCCCCGTAGATCTCCGACAGTTTCTTTCCCGTCACCGCGATCATCTCTACCAGGAGCGCCGCCGCATAGATGCCGTCCTTGCCGTTGATGTGGCCGCGCACCGTGAGACCGCCCGAAGATTCGCCGCCCAGAATCGCGCCCACCGCATTCATTTTCGCGGAAATATGTTTGAATCCAACCGGCACTTCGTAACACTTCTGTCCGAACCGCTCCGCCACCTTGTCCAGCATATGGGTCGTGGCAATGTTGCGCACCACGGGCCCTTCCCAGCCCTTATATTTTACAAGATAGTAATAGAGCAGTACGAGAATGTCATTCGGGTGCAGGAATCGTCCGGTGTTGTCGATCACACCGATACGGTCCGCATCCCCGTCCGTGGCAATTCCGATATCGGCTTTGCTGTCAATGACCGTATTCTGGAGATGCCTGAGCGTCGCCGCATTGGGCGCAGGCAGTTTGCCGCCAAAGAGCGTGTCGTGTCTGTCGTGGACCACCGTCAGTTCACATCTGGCCGTATGAAGGATCGTAGCCAGAGAGGTTTCACTCACCCCGTACAGAGGATCCAATACCACCCGCAGCCCTTTCTCGCGGATCACTTCCATATTGACAGCGGCTATGATGTTGTCCAGATATTCGTTTAACGGATAAATCTCCTGAATCAGCCCGGCGGACAGCGCTTCTTCGTATTCCATCGCCTGAACCGGTCCCTCCAGTTTCCCGATATATTCCTCAATTTCTTTCGTCTGACTCTCATCCGCATCCCGGCCGCCGGCCGTAAACACTTTGATACCGTTATAAATTGCGGGATTGTGGCTCGCAGTGACCATCATTCCATAAGGCAGAGCGTGCTTCATCACATAGAACATGACAAGCGGCGTCGGCGATGACTTGTTGATCAGATACGCCCTGATGCCTTCCGCCGCGAACACTTCTCCCGCCCACTGCATGGCCTCCTTGGCCAAAAATCTCCTGTCATAGCCGATCACGATTCCCTGTTCGCTCTTCCCTTCCGCTTTCATCTTATCGCTCATCGCCCTGGCTAACAACTGAATATTCGCCTTCGTAAATTCATCTCCGATGACCGCACGCCAGCCGCCTGTACCAAATTTAATCATGTGCTGCCTCCTTTCCCATCACGACCCTGACATGATGCAGCGTTCCTTTTTCCAGCAGCGGAATCCGGTCCGTCCTCACTCCGTCAAGATACAACTCTTTCACGCCTTTCATCACCCCATCGGGGTTGACCACTTCGATCTCATAAGTGACATCCCGCCATTTCCTGCTCACGGAAAATTCCTTCCAGTCTGCGGGCACGCAGGGATCGATCGTGAGCGACTCGAAATCCGGACGCACGCCCAGCATATACCGTGTCGCCGCAAAGTATGCCCACCCGCCGCTGCCGGTCATAAACGGATGTCTGGCCCGCCCATGTGCCGAATGGTCTTTTCCCATAATAAACTGACAATAGGAATAAGGTTCTGCCTCTCTTATCTCTATCTTATCATTCTGCCAGTACGGACACAAGGCATTATAAAATTTCATGGCCCTGTCGCCTCTTCCCAGCCTGCATTCCGCCGCCCAGGCCCATGGATTGGGATGGGAAAAGACCGCTCCGTTTTCCTTGATGCCAGGATAAACCCTCGTCACAAAGCCGATGTCATCGTCCGGCACCGTATAGGAAGGCGCATTCAGCATGAGCCCCCACGGCGTATAGAGGTACGCTTCGACGCTGTCCATGGCAAGGCGCCCTCTCTCCTCATCCGCAGCGCCGGACAGAACCGCCCACGTATTGGACTCCAGATGAACCCTGCCTTCTCTGTCCTGACTCGTACCGATCCGCTTCCCGTTCTTCGTGATTCCGCGGATGAACCACGCGCCATCCCACAGTTCCCTGTCGCAGACCTTCTTTACCTGCTCTTTCATCCTGCAATATGCCTCGGCGTCTTCTCTCCTGCCCAGATACGCGGCCAGATCTGTAAAATATTCCAGCGCCCAGCAGTGCAGGAAAGAAACCATGGCGCTCTCTCCGCCGCCCAGATTCAGGCAGTCATTCCAGTCCGCACGAAGCCCTTTACAGATACCGTGCTCCCCTGTCTGCTCTGCGGAGAAATCCAGGATCCGCTTCATATGCTCATAAACCGTTCCTTCCCCGCCGTCCGCATAGGTCACGCATTCATCCACAAATGCCGTCTCTCCCGTTTCCCGAATGTACTCCACGATGGCCGGCACCAGCCAGAGCGCATCGTCCGAGCAGGCATCCTTCAGACCGTGTACGATCGAATCCCTGTCCGGTTCCGGTATCACGGTAGGCGAACGGAACGGTTTCTCCTCCGGCTCCGGCAGAAACCATTCCGGCTGGAACAGGTGCAGTCCGTAACCTTTGGATACAAGCCCCTGCAGCAGCTGCACAATGCGCTGCCTGCATTTGTCCGGGTTGGAATGCGGAATCGTCATGGCATCCTGCGCCGTGTCCCGATATCCCAGGCCGACCCGGCCGCCCACTTCGATAAAGGAGGCGAACCGGGAAAACATCACATTGATCTCCGACTGATAAAGCGTCCATACATTGATCAGCGTATTCATGCCCTCGTTCGGCGTCCGTATCTGCAGTTTCTGAAGCTTCGCATCCCAGAAAGCACGCAGTTTCTCATAAGCAAGATCCGCTGCTGCCGGACTGTCGTACCTTTTTCTCGCCTTCCTGCCTTCCTCTCTGCCGCCTTCCCCCAACAGGAACAGGAGCCTGACCTCTTCACCCGGAGCCAGCCTTATATTTTTCTGCAGAGAACCGCAATGACTGCCTCCCAGTTCATGCGAACCGCCGCACGCTCCCCGCTCCACAGCGGCCGGATTGCTCTCCGACCTGTAGACGCCAATAAAGCGGTCGCGCAGACAGTCGAATCCGTCCGGTTCCACATTCGACGTGAAATACTGTGCGCCGAATTCTTCATAAAACAGATCATACTCGATCACGCCATCCTCGTATGAGGAGCCGGAACAATACAGGCTCATCTGAAAATTCTGATGATCGATCGCGATATGGTGAAATGAAAATTCGCAGTAAGTAAACAGGCTTAAATCCCGCTCCTGCGTGCCCTCGTTCCTGAGCGTCACATCCCACAGTTCCAGATTGTCACCGACAGGAACCGATAGCGTCTGCGATGCCCATATCCCGTCATAACAGCACTCGTACACGGAATAGGAGAGTCCGTGGCGGCAGGTGTATTGCGCCTGATCAAGCGGCTTGCCGACAGGCTGCCAGGAAATGCTCCAATAATCCCCGCTTTCATTGTCCCTGAGGTACACATAATGTCCCGGCCTGTCCATCGGCACGCTGTTTCCCCGAAATCTCGTGATTCTGTGGTATTCCGGCGTCTTATAAAAGAGGTAGCCTCCGGCCGTGTGGTTTACCACCGCACACAGATCCTCCACACCCAGATAATTCGTCCATGATACAGGCAGGTCCACCCTGTCAATCACATACTCCCGCTTCTCATAATCAAAATGTCCGTATTGCATCTCATCTCCCCTTCCCTTCTTCTTTTCGGTTTTATTTTGATTATATCTTTTCGGAAGCGGTGTTGAATATAGTTAAGTATGTGAATATTTGTCTTATTTTGCGAATCAGGGTTCTGCCGGCTCATGAGACATTCAGAACACGATTTCCTTCCGGTACAGCGCCCGCTCTTCCAGGATCTGCCTGAAATCTGCATTGCCGGAGAAGCCTTTGAGTTCATTCATATATTCTGTATAATCACAGACATACACACAGATTTTGGAAACGTCTCTGTCGCCCACCGCGTAAGTGCTGGCATAACCGCTGCTTCCGGAAGGGAGAAATCTGCCGTCCGCATCCAGCACGATCAGGAAGACACCTTTTTTCGCTCGTTCTTCACTGCATTTTTCCTGCACTGTGATCTCGAACTTCGTCTTAGCCACCTCATAAAGTCCCGCCCCGGTATCATTCATCTCATCCACCGTGACCACCTGCGCGGCATCTTTGTCCATCTTAATAGGAAGACTGAATACAAAGGGCCCGTCAATCCACCAGTTCTCATAGCGGTTCGGAAACTGGTTGCGGTCCGCCGGCGTGATCTGGCTCATAAACGCATGCCACTCTTCATCCGTCATCGCTTTCAGATCCTCCTCGGTTTTTCCCTGCATATCGAGCGGTTCCGGCTCTGCTCTGTCCCCGATGATCTGGTTGATTGTAAAATCCAGATCAAATTCTTCGAGTGCCCTGTACTTTTCCTTCATTTCCGCGTTATTGCTGACAATATCCAGTATATCCATGCGGTAAATACCGGCATACGTGTGACTGTTAATGAATTTCCCTTCGATCGGTCCCGTACCGCCGTTCGCATAACCCTGCGCCTCATCTCCCCGCAGCGGGTCAAACGAATAATCTGCAGTCCCTTTTAAATAAATGATCGGCTTCTCTTCCATATTCGTCATCGTATCCTCAAATGCTTCCTCACTGGTGATCGTGAGTGATAAATAGACTGCCTCAACGGAACAATAGGCTTCGGAAACGGTTACCGTAACGCCGTTTACAGTCTGGCTGAAATCAGAATGATCCGCCTGCGGCACGCCCGCTCCTTCCTGCCCTTCGTTTTCATCGCCTTCCCCCTGGGTCTTTATGCCTTCCGTCGGCTCGAATTTCTGCGCAACAGAATCCAGATCACCCTGCCAGGAGTAGTCACCCTGCAAAAACTTAAAGATATTCCGTATGACCGGTATTTTGGACGCCAATGCCGGCGAAGATGCAAAAATTCCCACACATACCAGCAAAATTGCCGCGGCAGCAGCCGCTCTTGCGACCATCTTTTTCCTTTTATTGCGCATATATATTTTTTCCCCTTCCCGGATTCCCTTCCGCACACGTTGTGATAAATTTTCAGGTATGACAATCCTATCAAATCTTTCTTTCTTCATTCTGTCCACCCTGACTCCTTTCTCCATTCCATTCTATGCAAAGCCGCAGATTTCCACCGCTCATTCCGCTTTTCCCTCAATTTTTGCATGGTTTTTCCCACCGTCATCCAGCTGCTTTCTGAGCGCCTCTTTCGCGCGGAACAGATACGCCTTCACACTCCCCGCAGGCAGGTTCATGACCTGCGCGATCTCTTTGATCTTCATCCCCTGAAAATACTGCAGAATCACCACCGTCTTATAGACCGGCGAAAGCAGATCAATCGCATCATAAAGGTCTGCCTTTTCCTCTATGGAAACCGGAAGTTCCGGCGCCGCCACGCTGTATTCCTCAAAAAGGCTGTATTTTCCGTTTTTCTTCTGTGCAAGGTAAATGCTGTTGATCAATATGCGTGTAATCCATGTCTTAAAACAGGCCGGTTCTCTGAGCTTATCCATGGAGATCATTGCACGCATGGCACATTCCTGTACTGCGTCCAGCGCATCCTGTTCATTCTTCGTATACAGATACGCCAGCCTGTACAGATATTCCTGATGCATGATGATCAGTTCTCCAAAAGCTTCTCTGTTTCCTTTTGCCGCCCTTTCGACCAGTTTCAGGCTTACTGTGTTCTTCATTTTGTTTTCACCTTCATTTCTCCTAATATCATGCCCATGTCTCTGCAGCGACACAAACCGATTCAACAGAATCTGATAATTAGATTATAATGGATAGCAAAAGGATACAGCAAAATAAAAAAAGGCGGAGATTTTCTCTCCTGCCGAAAAGAACATTGCAGAATTTCCGATGAAGACTTACTATATTCAAAAGGAATTTTTAGATATCGGTAAGTCCGCAGGCAGGACAAAAAATAAGGCCCGGAACCTGTTTTTAGATTCCCGGCCTACGGTTTTACTATGCTGTCCGTTCTGCTTTCAATTTTTTCACTTCGTCAAGAGGAAGTCCTGCATATTCCGCAATTTTTTCAAGTGTCAACATTCCATCTGCCAACATTCTTTTAGCAGTATTTATTGCCCCTTCTTTTATGCCCTCTTGTAAAGATTCTTTTCTCATATCCTCCATGACTTTGCACATGATTAAAATGCCCTCCTTACTTTCCTTGAAAAAACGAACTCTGTCTGCCAGTGTCGTATAATACATATCTGCCGCATTCGTACATGAAAAATCATGCATGAGTTTTCCGATTGGTGTATCTCCACGATAAGCGCCGTTTACATACAGTATATGTGAACCGTCCTCAAATCTTTCTCCGGTTCCTAAAAAGCAGCGCTCAACCGGATAGAGCGGCAGCCCTTTTCCTATCACATCATTTTCCGTGATAAACACTACCCATGTTTCTGGAAGATTGTCAAAATCATCACCTTTCTTCAAAAGAGTTGCGTCCATCATGCTGGAATTATACCTTGCTCTTTTTCTCCCGGCTCCTTTATCGGCTCGTTGGATTTCAACATTTATTTTAGCACCGGTACTGTCAGTAGCAAGAATATCAAACCTTACTGAACGATTCAATAAATTTTCTACAAATACCTGTGTGCGAACATCCAGCACCTTTAAATCCGGCTTTTCCAGTACAATCTGCAATACCAGTTCTATGCTTGCCGTGTCTCCCTCAAAACACTTTGTGAGGAAATCATCATCAAGCAGGCGAAAGCCTCTTAGCCTTTGTAAATCTTCCTGATGTTTCTGGTCTATCTGTTCCGTCACTGTCAACATCTTCACCCACTTTCTACTACAAATTTACAATTATTTCATCTACGGCCTTCGTACATTCTTTTATTTTTTCTGCATTAACTTTTGCTTCCTCTGAATATACTACTGTGCCCCACGCCCATTTGTAATGACAGTTTAAATAACCAACAACAGAGCGCGGAGTTGCTTCTTTACAAAAATTTATTATATTTTCTTCACCAACAGGGCTTCCTCCAGGAAGCATCCTGCTTGAGTTGGCTTGTGGAACCATATCTAAACCTTCTCTTTTCGATATTTTACCATAAAATATCGAAAAGAGAAAGCTGCTTACAACTAAAATCCTTGCTAAAAAAGGGGCTGTCAATTTCCCGACAGCCCCTTCATTGTCATTCAAATTACTTCCTTATGTGGCATCATCATGTGGTTCCGTGCCCTTTTTATTTTGCTGTTTTTACCAATAAGACTTCCAGTCTCTGTGTATTCTGACAAGTCCTTCCAGATAATAATAGTCTCCCCAGGTATTGCACTCGTCAACGCCGCGGTTCTCGCAGGGATTCTCATTGGACTTTCTGGCATAGGTGCCGTGCAGCAGTAACCCGTTGGACTGTTCTGTGGAGGTAACCGCACAGTTCTTTCGCAGCGCAAGCAGCAGTCTCTTTGCCATGTCCTCATAGTACTGCGCCTTCTCTCCTGTCATATGCTTCGCCATTTCCAGCATGCCGCATGCCGCAATCGCCGCAGAGGAAGAATCCCTCGGCTCCGTGCTGCCATCGTCAAAGTCGAAGTCCCAATAAGGAATCAGGTCCTTTGGCAGATGCAGCAGGAAATATTCTGTCACCTTCTCAAAAATTTCCAGATATGCCTCTTCTTTGATGTAGCGGTATGCCATCGCGGAGCCGTAAATGCCCCACGCCTGTCCCCGCGCCCACGCAGAGCCGTGCCTGTTTCCCTGATGGGTCACGCCCTTCACCGGCTCTCCGGTCTCCGGGTCAAAGAAATAGGTGTGGTAGGTCGAGTGATCCGGGCGCACGACACAGCGCATCGCGGTCCTGATATGTGCCCTGGCATACTCTGCGTATTTCGCGTAACCAGTCGCTTCCGAAGCCCAGAACAACAGCGGCATATTCAACAGACAGTCGATGATCAGACGATAATTGTCCGGCGCCCCTATCTGTCCCCATGCCTGAAAAAACTGTCCCTTTTCGCAAAAACGGCTCATCAGATTGTTCGCCGCCAAAAGCGCCGCCTCTTTTGCCGTCTCACTGCCTGTAAGCTGCCATGCGGCCACACAGGAGGGGGAATAAAGAAATCCCATGTCATGATGCTCTACATCAATCCGCTTCGTGATCCGCTCCAAAAAGCTCTGTACCTGTTTTTCTCCGGCACGCTTTAATTTTTCCGATCCGGTTTCCTCGTAAGCAAGCCAGATTTCTCCTGTCCAGAATCCCGTCGTCCACTCCACATTTTCTGATTTCGCGTAGAAGTTTCCCTCACTGTTAGAATACGGAAAACAGTCTGTAAACGTATCGACATTTCTTTCTACCAAAGATACTGCAAGCCGCAGAGCTTCCTCCGCCTCTTCTTTACTCATCCTGTCATACGATAATAAACTTTCCTTTGTCTGCATATTGCACGCTCCTTTCCGCTCATGTCTTTTTTTACCAGTCAAGCACTGTCAGATTCTTCTCTTTCCCCGGTATCGCACTCTGTTCCGCTTCCCCCGGCAGTAATTCCGTCACCATGACTCTTCCCAGTCCGTAATGGTTCATTGCGCCAATGTATTCGCAGTGCGCACCCGCATCGACATGGGCGATCACGGCCAGATATTGCCTGCCCTCACAGGAAAGCAGGATTCCCTCTGCCTCCTGACTTGACAGGCAGCGGCCCTGCGATGGAGAAACGACCGGGACAAACGCCGCCGTATAGCCGCACATATCGTCTTCATCCGGTCCTCCTGTCCGATCCGCACAGAAAATGACAGTTATCACGGATGCAGTCTGTACGGAAGTGTTTTCATCCGTCTTTTTACTGAAAGTCACCGACTCCGCCTGCGTAAGCTGGTTGTAGTGGCGCGAAATCGGAAATGTCTCCGTCGTCACCGACGCATTCTCCGTCAAACAGCATAATTTCGCCGCAAACGCATTTCCTTCGATCCGTATCGCAGCAGTTTCCGCTTCTTCCTTTGTAATACGGCACTCAGGCGCTATGTGGAAATGCTGGCTGTAGCGATGGGCGCCGGAAGCGGTAAATTCATCACATATAATATAAGCCTTCGTACCGATCGCGAGAATCCTGCGGTTCACCAGCACGCCCTGTTCCAGATAACCGGTATGTCCGCACCGGATGAAGGTATAGCTGCCTTTCTGTTTACAGCCTGCGTTGACTGCCACAGGCAGGCCGGACACCGCCCACGAATCGAGGCAGTGAGTATACTCTCTGTCATCCACGGTCACGGTATTATGTGCGGCGGCTCTTTTGAGGCGGTAACGCGCTTCCCCGTCCACATAGGTATAACGCCCCGGATCGATCAGGCAGTCTTCCCCGTTCACGGCCAGATCAATATGAAGCTTGTCAAAGTGTCCGTGTCCGCCTCCGAGTCCGCCGCATCTGACATGCAGATAATCCGCTCTGCTTCCCCAGTCCGAGCGCAGATACCAGTTACCGCTGTCTTTCAGCCAGATCAGCTGCTCCTCCGGCTCCTTCCCGGTAAGCGCCTCATATTCCAGCGCCGCCGCATGACCGTAATCCCATACGCTTTCATAGTCCATTCTCCGGAACGCTCCCGATTTTAATACCGGATCCCTGAACTGAAAAGCGCATGCCGTCAGGATATCTCTGATATCCGTGCTGTCACTGTCCCCGCCTGCCGGCTGCGTTCCATCCGGTTTCTGCCAGAAACGATCCGCATATGCCATCGCCTTTGTGTGGGTAAGGATTTTCGGCGGTACTTCCGTCTGATAAATTTCCGCAAGCCGAATCACCTCAAGGCAGCATCTGAGCACCTCATTGTGATACATCGGCGACTGTTCCCAGTGCACACCGTCATCCATCACCTGTGTCTCCAGCTGTCGTTCCAGCCGTTCAAGCGCCAGCAGGGCATATTCCCTGCCGGACTGCCTTTGCGTGCCTGCCGCACATTCCTCCAGCATCTTGCCGATGGCAAAAAGCCCACTGCTTTCCAGGATCCCCCAATTACTCTTCGTGCTGAAACTCTTCTCACAGGCCGCCAGATATTGTCCGTGCAAAAGCATTGATCCGGTGAATGCTTCCAGCACTTCATCCGTTACACAGGGGCTTTTCACCAGATAACTCATCGCCTTGATCCAGTTCTCCGCACGGATCCCCGCTTCGATCGTACGCCAGGTCTTTTCTTTTGTCTGCGCTGTAATGGGGTTCTTCGCGATCCAGTCCATCATCTGCGACACAAATGTCTGCGCATAGATTTCCTTTCCGGTCATGGCATACGCCTGCCCCAGACAGATCCAGTAACGATGGCGGTTCAGCTGGTAAATGAACTCTACATCCGCTTCGGGCATGTATAACCAGTCCACTGTTTCCCCAAATGTTACGATCCGGGCAGTCTGCTCCATATCCCACGGAAGGTTAAAGAGAAACCGGTTCCCGCACACCTGATCTGCAATCTCCATGCGGGCCGCCGTCTCATCCTCCCACCACGCTGTGACATACTCCCTGCAGGCCGCCGTCTCTTTATCCGACCGCCCATAATAGAATACAAATTTTTCTCTGTCAATCATTATCTCTGTTCCTGCTTTCAAAATCATGCTTTCTGTTGTCAGTCTTCCGCCATGCTGTACGTCCGGCGCACAGGCACGCTCCCCCGCATCTCAAACGCATTGCTGCATGCATAGCGTCCCTGTCCGTCGCGGATCTGTATTCTGATATATTCTTCCGTTCCTTTTAACTCAAACAACGCTCCCGTGATCGTCTGGCCGGGTGCCGCGACCTTTTTGTAACAGTCCCTTCCGCTCGTCATCACATAAATTTTTTCCACAGGGCTGGTCTCTATCTCCAGCAGTCCGTCCTTTACAGACATTCCGTAGATCTCCGGGCCCATAGAACTATAGAAGTCTCCCCGCAGCAGCGCGGCCATCACCGCTTCATAAGTCAGTCTCTCCGCTTTCACCATGGTAAACCCGCCGAAAGAATCGCACAGCGGATCGCCAAATGGCATTCGATTGTGATTATCATCCGTAGCAACGCAGAAGAGGCGGTTTCCCTGCCGCAGCATCTCGTCATAACTTTGCGGATTGAAGCCGTACAGCCCGTCATGCTCACAGCCGTAGTTATAGATCTCCATGCCCCAGAAGCCTCTCAGATTCTTATAATCGTCATAATTCTGCAGGGACCAGTACGGGTGGTTATAGCAGGCAAAAAAGCCGTATTTTTTCATTTCCCGGATATACTCATTGATATAATCCGTATCATGATACCGGCGCTCCGGCTGGAGATCTTTTTGTTTTTCTTCCGTGAATCGCTCCGGCATGGTGTCATACAAATTAATATGATAGGTCTTTACCCTTGAGAAATCACCCGGAACCCTGAAATGCTCATTGATGTCGACTTCCAGCGCCGCCAGCGCCAGAAAATCATTACTGCACAGATCCCGATGCCACTGGTAATGTCTGTGATCCGTAAATGCCACGATCTGGTATCCCTGCTCCTGATATGCCGTTCTGATCTCTTCCGGTGTCAGACGCCCGTCAGAATAAGTCGTGTGACAGTGAAGGTTTGCTTTGTATACCGTTCCTTCCTCCGGCAATAAATAAATACGCTCTGCCATGTTTTTATCTCCTTTTTATTGTTTTATTTTCACCAGTTCTTTGCGGTATGTCCCCCACTTTCCTGCGGCAGGGACGCAGATCAGGACTGCGGACACCGCCAGGAACGCCCAGATCAGGATTGTTTTCGACCAGCCAAAATGCCCTGCCAGACTGCCGATTCCGTAAGCGGAAACGGCGCCTCCCGAATACACCGCAGAATTTAACAACCCTGACATCGAAGAGGCTTTCCCGACCGGACCGAAGCAGGATGGAAGGACCGCGGTCATCAGGGTGTTAACCGCCATCATTGCCGTTGTGGCCAGCGCCAGCATTGCCATGGAAACCGCCATGCTCTTACCGGAACTGAACCATAATACCGCCATGGCCGCCGCACATCCTGCAAAAAATACTGCCGAAACTACAATCTCATTCCGTTCTGCACGCCTGCATGCAGATGCCGCCAGCCAGACGCCGAACAGGTTGCAGAGCGGGATCACCATTGTACCCGCCACAGCCAGAATCGGGCTGACTCCATACGTTTCCTGGATGTAGACCGGGATCCATGTCGTAACACCGTCCTTTAAGGCGCCCTGCACAAACAGCGCGGCAAACAGCAGGATCAGGCCTGACCGCAATAATATCCCGCCCAGCCCGGTATCAGTCCCGGCCGCACTGTCTTTTGTCTGTACCTCCCGGCATACCGTCTGTACCTGCATCGTCTTCTCGACCCGCGTGATTCCCCAGTACCATACCAGAGACATCAGCAGGAGGCACACACCTCCCAGCAGAAACATTGTCCGCCAGCCGGACAGACTGAGCACTGCCGCAGTGATCCCATAGGCCGCCATTGTGCCCGCAGGAATGGCACTGTTTAAGGCGGCACACAGTTTGGGCCGTATCTGCGCCTCGCAGTAATCCGTGACAAGGCGCAGCATCGGCGACCAGATCAGCGCCTGCACAAGTCCGTTGACGCACCAGATCCCTACCATCAATCCAATCTCATTGCTCCGCGACATCAACAGATTGCAGATGCCGGAGCTGAATAATCCTATGAAGACAAGCCGCTTTGCCGGAAATCGGTCTCCCAGAAAACCGCTGACAAACTGCCCGGCTCCATAAGCAAAGAAAAATGCTGTCCCGATCAGCCCGGCCTCACCTTTGCCAAATCCCTCCGAACGGATCATATCTGTGAGGGCGGCCGAATAATTCAGCCGCCCTATATAAGCGCAAAAGTAAGAACACCAGCACAGCAGAAATAAAAAACGGGTTCCCTGTTTGTTTCTCACATTCATCCTCCATTTCAGAACACTTTACTGCATCAGGCTCCGCCTACCGAACTTCTTTCCTCGTCACACGGTATCATGTCGATCGGTTCCTCAAATTCTACCCTGATAACCGTACAGACAGGATCGATATCCTCTTCCTCTACTTCGATCCAGATCTGACCGGGCATACCAAGCCACGGTGCGCCGCCCGTCAGCGTCCATTTCAGTTCTCTGCCATTTGTCAGCGATGTCACTTTCATTTTTTTATTTTTGATCCCGTTTAGCAAAAGGAAGCCGTTGGGCTTATCATTGCAGAACAGATATAAGGTCTTCTCATCTTCGCTCAGGGTGCTGTCTAAATGGCAGTATTCCACCGCAATGCCCTGTTTTGTCGGATAGACGGCCTCCTCATACTTATGTGTCCATTTTCCGAGTTCATGCAGTTTCTCTTCGACCGCCGCCGGGATCTCTCCCTCCGGTGTCGGCCCAAAAGAGATCAGCAGGTTGCCGCCTTTGGAAATACATGCGGTCAGCATCCGCACGATCTGGCGGATATCTTTATATTGTACGTCCTGCGGCCGGTAGCCCCATGAATTGTTAAAGGTGCTGCACAGTTCCCAATGCTCCGGCAGGGGCCTTAACGGAATATAAAGTTCCGGTGTTTCATAGTCGCCCTGTCCCACAAGACGCGCATTCACCATCGTATCGGGATTCAGTTCACGGATCATCCCGCGGACTTTATCTGCCTCCCACGTAAAGCCTTCTCTCGTCAGCATCACATCAAACCACATGATGTCGATGTCCCCGTATTTCGTCATCAGTTCCCTGATGCCCAGACGGTACGCTTCCATGAAGCGGTTCCATGCCGCTTCCAGTTCCGCCGGATCCTGCGTGCCCTCATTCTTGCCGATCTTACACGCCTCAGTATACATCGTATGGTAATCTACGGCCTGTTTTCTGAGAGCGAGTACTTCTTCCTCGCTTTTATCCAGAATGACGCGCATATTATCCACGTTTGACCAGTCCGTATTTGTAAAATAGAAACCGACTTTCAGTCCCGCCTCTCTGAGCGCTTCGCAGTAAGGCGCCAGAAGATCTCTGCCCGCCGGGGTCTTCTTTACCACATTCAGCTGTGTGTGCTGCGTATCCGCAAGTGAAACCCCGTCATGATGTTTCGTCGTCAGCACCGCATATCTTGCGCCCGCTTCCTGAAAGAGCGCCGCCCACTTATGCGGGTCATATTTCGATGCCGTAAATCCGTCTAACTGCTTCATATATTCATCATAAGATATGCTGCCCTGGCCGAAACTCCACGACTCCGTGATACCGTCCACCGCGTAGATGCCCCAGTGCATAAAAATGCCCAACTTCGCATGTTTGAACCAATCTTTGATCATTTTCCAGTCTCCTCTAAAAACAATATGTATCTATTATATTACCCTTTCACACCGCTGCTTGCCACACCTTCGATAAAGAATCTCTGACAGAACAGGAACGCCACAAGCACAGGGATCAATACCACTGTCGCCGCCGCCATCTGCGAGCCGTAATCCTGAATCAGACCGGAGGAAAAGAGCTTGACACCTACGGACAGCATCTGTTTATCCATCGTTGAGATATACAGATACGGGCCCATGTAGTCATTCCACGCCCATGTGAAGGAGAACAGCGCCATCGTTGCGATCGACGGCTTTGTAAGCGGGAAGATCACCTGCCAGTATATACGGAAATGACTGCATCCGTCAATCTTGGCCGCCTCACTGATGGATTCCGGTATCGCGATAAACGACTGTCTGAGCAGGAATACGAAATACACATCCACACAGCTTGGAAGGATCAGCGCCCACATCGTGTCAAGAATATGAAGGTTCTTGAAAATAATGTATCTTGGCAGAATCATGATGTCGCTTGGGATCATCATTGCGGACAGAAGCACCAGAAAGATGGCGTCTCTTCCTCTGAAATTGATTTTGGAAAATCCATATGCCGTATAGCTGACAAAGAAAACCTTAATGATGATGCAAAGCGCTGTCATCACAACTGTATTCACATACCATTTCTGGAAATTGTACATCCCGTTGGTAAACAGTCCGACAAAATTATCCATTGTGAACCGCTCCGGTATCAGATGAAACGGAAACTTCATGACATCCGCACTGATCTTAAAAGACGATGAGATCATGAAAATAAACGGAAAGATACAGACTAAACCAAAGGCGGCTACGATCACTGTCATTATTAATTTATATATCTTTTCTTTCGCTGCCATAGCAATCCCTCCTTAATAATTAACCCATTTCTTCTGACCATACCACTGGATCAGCGTTATGATCATAACGATCACAAACATTACCAGCGCCATTGCGCTTGCAAGGCTGGTGTCGTATTTCATAAATGCGGTACGAACAATGTTGACGCTCATTACCGTAGTAGCCTGCCCCGGCCCGCCCTCTGTCAACGCCTGAATGATCGTGAAGTTCTGGAGAGAACCGATGATGGAACTGATCAGTAAGAAAAATGTGGTCGGTGAAACCATCGGGAATACGACATGACGAATGCGTTCCCATTTGGAAGCGCCGTCAATCTGCGCCGCTTCGAGCAGTTCGCTGGGAACCCCCTGCAATGCACCCAGATAAACCACCATATTCAGTCCGAGCCCCTTCCACACAGCGATCACAGCCGTCGTTGGAAGCGCCAGCTTCAAATCCTGCAACAGCAGCGGCGGGTCAAATCCCATTGCCTGTAACTGCTGAATAATCGGGCTGTTGCTGCCAAGCAAAACCTTGAAGATCACGGCAACCGCCACAATGTTAGATACGTATGGCATAAACACTGTCGCACGCAGCGCATTTTTGGCATAGACACCCTTATTTAAGATCACGGCAAGCGCAAAGCCAACTATCATGATGAGCGGCACATACACCAGTGCGTAGCCGAAGGTCCTCCAAAGAGAATCCATGATTTCTTTATTGGTGAATATTTTCACAAAGTTTTTTAACCCGACAAATTTCAGGTTTTCCAGTTTGGTAATATATTTAATATTTAAGAATGACATGCCGATCGCCATCAGAAAAGGGATCCCGGTAAAAACCGTAAAGAAGATCAAATAGGGTGCAATAAATAAATAGCCTGCCCTGTTCTCCTTTTTCTGTGCGATAGAAGTTCTGATTTTCACTTTATTATGCTGCATAGCGCCTCCGTTTCCAGCCTGTGAGAACAGCCCTTCCTGATTTCGCGTACAAAAAGGAGCGCTGTAGGCATTACAGCACTCCTTTCATGCTTTTTCAAGCCGTCTACAGACTTCACTATTCAAGATCGATTACTCTGCCTGAGCTTCCGCGATCGCCTCATCCGCTCTTGACTTGATAGATGCCATCGTATCTTCAAGGCTCTTTGCGCCCTGTCCATACATCAGACTCTCTTCTGTGACGATCTGGTTGATCACCGTGTCAGCCGTTCCAACGATCTTCTCGCTGATATAGTTTCTGCTCGGATCAAACCAGCCAGCCATAAAATCTTCTGTCGTGATACCGTCATGCTCAAACATCGGAACAAGTGTCTCTTCAATATAAGTACGTGCTTCTTCCTCTGTCAGAGTCTTAGCCGGGATACGTCCATAACCTAATGTGTATTTGTTTTCTGCGATACATTTGATTGCTTCAAAAGCCGCTTCTTTATTGGAGCTGGTTGCCGGCACTGCGTAGCAGCTGTCGATTACCAGGGAAGACGGCTCGCTTCCTTCCGGATAAGGCATCGGGAGGATTCCTGCCTGCCAGTCACGGGGATATTTTTCCAGTGTGGTCAATGTACTTGCTACCCATCCGCCGCACACATACAGACCAATGTTGTCTCCGATCATAAAGGAGTTGTACGGATATGTACCGGATGCCACTTCTACACTGCTGGGCTGGATCTTTAAATCATTCCCCAGTGAGAAGAACCACTCCATGCTCTTTGCAAATGCCGGATCGTCAAAATTGGAAGTTCCGTCTGCCTTGTAAGGATTTACACCGGACTGTGTCGCATACATATAGCTGTGTACTGCATCGTTTCCGATGAAGGAGCCCCAAACGCCCTTGCCTGCGTCATTTAACTGCTGCGCTGTCTCAACATATTTCTCCCAGGTCCATCCTTCCGCTTCCGGATAAGGAATGCCGGCATCGTCAAATACTTTCTTATTGTAATAGGTCAGCCAGATATCACGTTCTGCGGGAAGCGCATAGGTCTGTCCGTCAAACTTCACGGCTGCGCCGCTGTAAACAGCTTCCATATCATACCCTACATTTGCCGCAAGTTCATCTAACGGCTCAAGCACGCCTGCGTTATAGAACTCTTCAAACTGAATCGGTGTTCTTGACACGATATCCAGATCATCACCTGCCATCAGACTCACGAGCACCTTGTCGATCTCTCCTGCTGCAGACGTCGGCGTAATGGAAAACTCTATGTTGATCCCGGTCTTTTCCTTGATCAAAGCTACCATCGCCTGTGTCTCTTCACCACTTGCCGCATTGTCGGTGAGCGCCCAT
Source organism: uncultured Lachnospiraceae bacterium (assembly GCA_947577185.1). Classification (GTDB taxonomy): domain Bacteria; phylum Bacillota; class Clostridia; order Lachnospirales; family Lachnospiraceae; genus UBA3282. The sequence continues at coordinate 24,957 of CANPUE010000007.1, forward strand.
TTCAGTGTCACGCCCTCAAACGGCTTATCACTCTCCGATCCTTCCTGCTGCTCTGCAGAAGCTTCTTCACCCGCCGTTTCCGCCGGCTCTGCTTCCGTTTTTGTCTCTGTCTGCTGCGTTTCTTCGGGCTTCGCTGCTTCCTGATTGGATGCGCTGCTTCCCTGATCATTGTTCCCGCACCCGGCAAGCATGGAAGCTGACATGCTTACGGCCAGTGCCGTTACAATTCCTTTTTTCATCAAACTTTTCATTCTCATAATGGTTTCTCCCTTCAGCTTTGATGATTCTATTGTAACGGCAAAACTATACAAAATATACAAGCTAAATTTTGTATTTATTGGTTTTTCTTGTGATTTTGCAAGTCATATTCTCCTTTTTCATCCAAATCTTCCTTCGTCAGTATGGGAATCTGCACTAAAATAACTGTCCCTGCCTTGTAGATACTGGAAATTCTTACAGGATCCTCAATCCCAAAATACAGCCTGATGCGCGCCGCGACATTATGAAGCCCGATCCCGGTACTGCGGTGCTGATCGATATGCGCCTCTTCCTCCACCGCCTCTCCCCGTATTCTTCTTTGCACTTTCAACAGCCGTTCTTTTGGGATGCCGGTACCGTTATCAATCAATTTTATCTGCAGTCTGTCGTTCAGCCTTCTGATCTTCATCCGGATCTTCATTTTTCTCTCAAGTCCTTCCATTCCATGCAGAAAAGAGTTTTCGATAATAGGCTGCAAAATAATCTTTAAAGTCATCAGATCCCTAAGTTGTTCATGGTCAAAACGCAGATCGAGCTCAAACGCATCCCCATATCGATTTTTCTGAATCTGCGTGTACGCCATCAGATGTTCGATCTCATGATTCACCGGGATAATGATCTGGCCGCCGCTTGTCGAAAGACGGTACATCCTGCCAAGCATCGCCGCGAGCCGCCCGATATCCGGATTCCCGGTCTCGTTGGATTTCCAGACAATATTTTCCAGTGTATTGTAAAGGAAATGCGGATTGATCTGCGATACCAGCACTTCCAGTTCCAGCTCCTTCTTCCTGCGCTCCGACTCGAGCTTTTCCACAACGTGCACATGAATACTCTTTAACATATTATTGTAATAGCGCATCATGTCAGCAATCTCATTGCGTCCGCTTTCATTCACATACGCATTCAGATTCCCCATCTGTACCTCATACATCGCCTGATTCAGTTCATTGATCGGTGCAAGAAACCCCTGGTACATACGCAACAGGATCACAACACATCCGATCAGGCACAGGATCAGCACCACATAAATCTTCCGGTACAGCGCACCCACTTCACCTGTGATATTTTTCTGCGGAACGACCGCTGCTGCCAGCCAGCTATTGACTTCTGACGGGCGGACACAGATTTCAAAGTTTTCCGTTTTTGTCTTCCAGATAAAGTCATCCTGTGTCCGCTGCAGGATCACATTTCTGAGCGCATCGTCCACTTTACCGCGCTCCACACATTCCTGATTGCTGGATGAGATCAGGTTTCCCTCCTCATCCAGGATATAAATCTCTCCTTTCGTCTCCACGACGCTTTCCTGATACGCAGCATATAAGTCCTCCTCCCGGATACAGAAAATATGGGTACAGACGTATGCCGCTTTCCACACAGAATAAACCCTGCGCGAACCGATTACCACCTTATCTCTGCGCGCATTCCCGGATGCATCCTGCACCATGAAATTATCCTGAAGCGGATACCAGCAAAACCGCATCAGATGCTTCGGATCATTGACGCCCATCTCAGTCAGTCGATCCGCCACTTCCTGCCCGTCACAGTTTACATCTGCAAAATTAAATAAGACTCCCTTTGCCGTAAGTATGCCGCTGATTTTCTGCCGCTTCTGCAGGATATCGGAAATCTCAAAAAAGTCGCGGTACATCCGCATGACGTCTGCTCTCTTGACTTGAACCTGATCTTGCTCATATACTTTATCAAGATAGATTTGCAGTTGTTCATTAAACGCAAAACTGTCTGAAATACTGTAGACTTCCTGCACCAGTCTGTCCAGCCTGTGCACCGCGCCATCCACACTGCTCTGCACCAGTCTCCTGTATTCTTCACGCAGCGTGCTTTCTGTCTGGCGGAACAGCACCGTGACCACCACCGAAAGCACTACAAGCACAATCACAAATCCTGCCATAATTCTTTCTTTGATATTCCAGCGATCCCGTTTCATCCACTAAACTCTCCTTCTGTTCCGCTACCGTCTGCCGCCTGCCACCTTCCGGTACTCATCAGGACTGATGCCAAACTTCTTTTTGAATACTTTGATAAAGTTGGATACGTCTGCCCATCCCAGTTCTTCCGTGATCTCATACACCTTTACCAACGGGTCTTCCAGAAGTTCCCTGCTCTTCTCCAGCCGTTTGTCAGTCACATAGGAACTGAAATTGCAGTCAAACTCGTTTTTGAATACTTTTGAGATGTAAGACGGATTCTTATGAACCTTCTCCGCAACATATTCCAGCGAGATCAGATTAGACCGATACTCCTGATCCACGATGCGCTTTACCATCCTTGCCAGTTCCCCTGTTCTGGATACGCTCTCCTTCTGCACCCAGCACTCTTTCATGAACAGTTCAAAAACATTCATCAGAAAGTCCAGTTTGCCCTCCGGCGTGAGATAGTCAAACACATCCATATAGTGATAATTATGCTCGTTCATCAGTTTCTCAGGGGAAACATTATAGCGGTAAATCTCTCTGGATACCGTAAACAGGATTTCCATACAGATCCTGTTCACATAATGAATATCCACAAAGGCATTTCCTTTCGCCGCGGTATCCCGCAGCCGGTCAAAAACGCCTGAAAGTTCCTTTTTGAGCTGCTCCCTGTCCCGATTGAGAATATATTTTAATATGTTTTTTTCATCAAATTCAATCATAGGGCTGCCCGGATCTGTATCAAACTTTTCATCTTTGATCTGCCTGTACCAGACAACTTTTTTCTCGATATCCAGCAACAGCTTCCGGCCGATGCAATACTTTGTCTGCTCATAACACTGTGGAAGCATCCGGTAATCCCCGCACGGAGCGCTGATCGCACAATGCAGGACAAGCCCTGATGCCTGCTCCACCGCATCCAGCATTCCAAGGAGATTGTTTTCGATCACTGCCTCCTCTGTTTCTTCATCTGTGCACAAAATGCCTGTGACCTGCTCCTCATAATTACACAGAAAGAAGCTTCTCATCTCGTCTTCCTGTGCGAACCGGTTCAAAAGCTTCGCCACAGACTGCTTTCTCTCATACTGCCACGCCCTGTCACGCACGACAGCGTCCACGTCCCCTCCCTGCTGTGCATAAAACTGTACGACCCGGTAGGCATCTGTATCCTTTTGATAAAAATTGGCTTCTACATACTCTTCACTGTACCCATACCCTCTCAAAAGCGCATTCGATTCCCTGCTCCTGATCTGTGTTTCCCGCTCCTGCCTCTGCTGTGCCTCCTCATCCAGCACACGTTTCATTTTTCTGAATAACTGCTCAAATTCGTCCAGCAGAGTAGGCTTCAGCAAATATTCCGCCACATGATTTCGGATTGCCATCTGTAAATACTCAAAGTCATTGTACCCGCTCAGAATAATCATCTTAATCTCCGGATACTTCTCATTCAGGTACTGCATCAGTGCAACGCCGTCCATCTTCGGCATTCTGATGTCGGAAAGCACCAGGTCAGGTTTGTTCTCTTCGATGAACGCCACAGCCTCTTCCCCGTTGCTGCAGATCCCGGCGATCTGAAATCCCCACGTTTCCCATGGATTACTGTTCGCGATCCCCTGTGCGATTGCTCTCTCATCCTCGACGATCAATAACTTATACATATATGCAACCTCCATGTTTCCGCTGCGCGGAATCTCAACTCCCGGTCCAGGTTTCCTGCTATTCCCTAAAAAAAATAACAGCCTTTGAAATTATAACGTATTGCCAGGTTACCACACTAAACAATCTCATAACAACAAAAACTGCTATATTCAGTCTATCATAAATTTTAAAACGTAACAACTAGATATCTTTTCTTTTTTCCGTTCCTTTTTTCCGTTCTTTGTATCGACTTTCTGCCGGCTTCCTGCCGCTCTGCCGCCGGCCATATTACCGACCTGCCAAAACAGCGATTTCATCCGCGTAGGCCCCGTATGTCTTATCATCAAAAAGCACCCATTTGATCAGGTCGAGTTCTCCGGGGTGAGAATCGGTAAATTCCTTTGCCGTTCTGACCGCAATCTGTGCAGCCTCAGCCACCGGGAAGGCATAAATACCTGTGGATATGGACGGGAAGGCAATCTTTCTGATCCCATGCTTCACGGCCAGCTCCAGACAGGAGCGGTAACAGGAGGCAAGCAGCTTATGCTCATTGGAACTGCCGCCGTTCCAGACCGGGCCGGGCGTATGAATCACGTATTCGCACGGCAGTTGATATGCTTTGGTCATCTTCGCCTGTCCGGTTTTGCAGCCGTTTAACAAACGGCACTCCGCTAAAAGCTCTTTTCCGGCCGCACGATGGATCGCACCGTCCACGCCTCCGCCTCCGAGCAGACTGGTGTTGGCGGCGTTCACGATCGCCTCAACATCATGATTTTTCGTAATATCGCCCCTTACGGCCTCAAACGCCGTCCCTGCGGTTGTGTTCATTTCGTCATCTCCTATCGAATCCGATTCCCTCAGTTTTCGCCCATTTTCAGTAACTTCGCTGCCTTGATCAGCCGATCAGTCAGCCTTTTCAGTTTTCGCCCATTTTCAGTAACTTCGCTGACTGATCGGCGGCGATGCAGGCGTCGAGTATCTCCTGAATATCGCCGTCCATGATCTTATCTAATTTATAGAGTGTCAGATTGATCCTGTGGTCTGTCACGCGTCCCTGCGGGAAATTATAAGTCCTGATCTTCTCCGAACGGTCCCCGGTTCCGATCTGGCTTTTGCGCAGTTCCGCTTCCGCATCATGCGCCTTCTGCTGTTCAATATCGTATAGTTTGGCGCGCAGGAGCGCAAATGCTTTGGCCTTATTCTGGAGCTGTGATTTTTCTGTCTGGCTGTAGACAACGATCCCTGTCGGATAGTGGGTCAGACGCACGGCGGAATCCGTTGTATTGACGCACTGTCCGCCATTTCCGGAAGCACGCATTACATCGATGCGGATGTCCTTTTCATCGATCTCAACGTCCACTTCTTCCGCCTCCGGCATCACTGCCACCGTAATCGTAGAAGTATGAATACGCCCGCCTGATTCCGTCTCCGGCACTCTCTGGACACGGTGCACACCGCTTTCATATTTGAGCACGGAGTAGGCTCCCTGCCCCGTTACCATGAAGGTCACACTCTTCATACCGCCGATGCCGATCTCTTCCATCTCGGCAGTCTCCACTTTCCATCTCCTGCTTTCCGCGTAGTGAACATACATGCGATAGATCTCCGCCGCGAACAGCGCGGCCTCATCGCCGCCCGCACCGGCACGGATCTCCACGATCACGTTTTTGTCGTCATTGGGGTCTTTGGGCAGAAGCAGGATCTTCAGCTCATGTTCCAGCTCCTCGACCCTCGCCTTAGCGGCAGACAGTTCGTCTTTTAACAGTTCCCGCATTTCCTCATCGGATTCACTTTCCAGCATGGCAAGGCTGTCCTCAATGTCCTGACTGCACTTGCGGTATTCTTTGTAAGCATTCACGATTGGCGTAAGATTGCTCTGCTCTTTCATCAGAAAACGATACCGCTCCTGATTTCCCGCCACGGAAGGCTCACTGAGCTCATTCATAATCTCTTCATATTTTCTGAGTAAGTCTTCTAATTTATCAAACATAATATAACCATGCCTTTCTCACAGCCTGCAGTCTGGAACGGCAGGCATCATTTTGCTTCCTCTGCCTGACAGCTTATCAAACATCCACTGTCTATGGCATACTGCTGAATGGCAGACTTCCGCGCACCACTCTGTCGAGGCCTGCATAGTCTTTCGTCACACCGACATCCCGGTATCCTCCATCTTCCATCATTTTTTTCACGGCGGCTCCCTGATCAGCGCCGATCTCAAAAAACAGCTCTCCGCCTCCTGTCAGATACCCGCCGGCCTGTCTGATGATCTCACGGTAAAAATGCAGGCCGTCTTCTTTCCCGTCAAGGGCAAGACGCGGTTCATGATCCCGCACCTCCGGCATCAGTGTCTCAATGACCGCACTCTGTATATAGGGCGGATTGGCCACAATGATGTCAAAGGGCTTTTTGGCCGCTTTTTCCCGGGAAAGCTGCTGAAACAGATCACTCTGCAAAAAAGAGACGTTCAGATCTGCTTTCTTTTCTTTTATCCTGTCCGCATTGTATCCGGCGGTTTCCAGAGCGTCTCCTGAAAGGTCCACACCCACTCCGGTACAGTTGTTGGAATAATAAAGAAGGCTCAGCAGAATACAGCCGGAACCGGTACACATATCAAGGATCCGCATTCCGTCGCACAGACGGCGCATGATCTCTTCCACCAGGATTTCCGTATCCTGTCTGGGAATCAGGACGTGCTCATTTACCGCAAATTCCAGCCCCATAAATTCCTGTACTCCCGTGATATGCTGTAATGGAACATGCTTCTCCCTGCGGGCTATCGCATTCTCATAACTTTCATATTCTTTGGCTGACACTTCCCGCTCCCCATGAGCAAGCAGTGTATTCCTGTCCGTATGGCAGACATACTCAAGCAGCAGTCTCGCGTCCAGCTGTGCCTCCGCTATGCCGGCCTGCTGCAGCCTGTCTGCACCCTGTCTGTATGTCTGTGCATAACTACGCATCGTATCCGCTCTCTTTATCTTCGTTTTTTTTGTCTTCGCCTGTTTTGTTCTGCGCCGTTTTGTTTTCGTCTTTTACACTCGTGTCTTTTTTATTTGCATCTTTTTCATTTTTGTCTTTTACATCCTGCTCTTTTCTATCTTCGTCTTTTCTGATCGCGGCCTGTTCTGTTTCTGCTTCCCCGGTCTGCGCTGTTTCGCTTTCCCTGCCGCTTTTTTCATCGTCCCCGGTTTCATCAGTATCGTCATCATCTTCGTCATCGGCTTCGTCGTCTTTCACACCTTCATCCAGCCAGGAGTCATCTACCTCATAGCCAAACGTATCATACAGATACTGTCTCCAGTCGAATACGGCTTCAACCGCTGCAATGGCAACTTCCACCATGCCCTCATCCGGCTCCTTCGTCGTCAGTCCCTGCAGCCACATACCCGGTGCAGAGATGATCCTGATAAGGAGATTGTCACTCTTTCCTGCTAAACGGATGATCTCATAGGAGATCCCTGCAATGACCGGGATCAGCGCGATGCGCAGTAAGACTTTATAGACCGGATGATCCACTCTGATAAAGAAAAAGAGGATTACGCTCACTAACATGACAAATAACAGAAAGCTGGTTCCGCAGCGCTTGTGCTGTTTGGAACTTCTCATCACATTGCGTACGGTGAGCGGCCGGCCTTTTTCGATACAGTTGATGCATTTATGCTCCGCGCCGTGATACATATACACTCTTTTGATGTCTTTCATGAGAGAGATACACAGTACATACATGACAAAAATGAAAATACGGATCAGCCCTTCGATGATCGCCATCAGAGAGGCGTTTCTGATATAACCCTGCAGTCTGGTCGTCAGAAAATACGGAAGCAGCATAAAAAGGGCAATCGCCATCAGCAGAGACAGGATCATAACGAGTCCTGAAAAAACGCTCTCCGCCTTTTCTTTGAACAACCTGTTGAATGCCTTGTCAGCCGCGGTTTCTTCCGCGTCCTCATCCTCATAAAAGGACGCTGAAAAATTCAGGCTCTTCATTCCCAGGATCAGAGAATCCGCAAAATTAAAAATCCCCCTGACAAACGGGATCTTATGAACGGCACTGTCCTGCAGGACACCATGATAAGTGTCTACATCCACCTCGATCTCACCATCCGGTTTGCGGACCGCTACCGCATACTGTTCTTTATTTTTCATCATGATACCTTCCAGGACGGCCTGTCCGCCGATCCCGGAATACCGGTTACGTTTCTTTCTCAACTTAACTTACATTCCTTTCTCATCTTACGATATTTTGACTGTAAGGAACTTTCTTTTTTATTGTTACTATTGTTTGTCCGTAATTTTTGAATGATTTAAATAAGGTTGAGATATTCACCCCAACCTTTTTTAAAAACATGTTATTTGTTTTCCACACCGTATTTCCTGTTAAACTTATCAATACGTCCACGAGCCTGTGCAGCTTTCTGCTGACCTGTGTAGAATGAATGACATTTAGAACATACTTCCACATGAATCTCAGGTTTGGTGGACCCAGTTACGAATGTGTTTCCACAGTTACACGTTACGGTTGCCTGATAATACTCAGGATGAATTCCTTCTCTCATTTTAACTTACATTCCTTTCTCAGTCTGCGGTATTTGTGACTGTAAAGCACAAACCCGCGGTTGAACATTATTTTTCAACCTGTCCTGCTCTTTTTTTCTGAATTCTGTTCTCATCCACCGCTGTCAAAGAACGACAGCTTATACATTATAGCATGGCAGTCCTGCGCATGCAAGTACTTTTTAGACAATCTTCCTGCAATCTTACAGGAATTTCATTTTTTTGACCATATTCACAAACTCGAAATTGTTCCTCGTCCTTGCGAACATGTCTAGTACTTTATCGACCGCCTCCTCAGGCTTTAATCCGTTTAACGCTTTTCGTATGATGTTGATTGCTTCCAGTTCCTCCTGTGTCAGAAGCAGATCTTCCCTTCTGGTGCCGGATTTGGGGATATCAATCGCCGGGAAAACACGCTTCTCGGAAAGTTTACGGTCGAGTACCATCTCCATGTTGCCGGTGCCCTTGAACTCTTCGTATACAACGTCATCCATTTTACTGCCCGTCTCCACAAGCGCAGTTGCCAGAATCGTCAGGCTCCCGCCTTCCCGCATATTTCTGGCGGCGCCGAAAAAGCGTTTCGGCATATGGAGCGCCGCGGGATCAAGACCGCCCGACAACGTACGGCCGCTCGGCGGAACCGTAAGGTTATAGGCCCTTGTCAGTCTCGTGATGCTGTCAAGTAAGATAACCACGTCTTTTTTATGTTCCACAAGACGCTTTCCGCGCTCAATCACCATCTCAGAAACTCTCTTGTGATGTTCCGGCAGTTCGTCGAATGTCGAATAGATCACTTCCACATTCGGCCCTTCGATGGCTTCCTTAATATCTGTCACTTCCTCGGGACGCTCGTCGATCAGAAGAATGATCAGATGCGCCTCCGGGGTATTTCCCGTAATGGATTTCGCCACTTCTTTTAATAAGGTTGTCTTTCCGGCTTTCGGCGGGGAAACGATCATACCTCTCTGCCCTTTGCCGACGGGACTCATCAGATCCATGATCCGCATGGCAACAGACGCGCCCGGCACTTCCAGTTTCAAACGTTCATTGGGGAAAATCGGCGTCAGATCTTCGAAATTGGCGCGGCGCATCGCCACATCCGGTGCATAGCCGTTGATCGATTTCACATAAAGAAGCGCACTGAACTTCTCGCTCTGTGTCTTGACTCTGGTATTGCCGTCCAGAATATCCCCTGTCTTCAGCCCGAACCTTCTGATCTGGCTCGGCGCCACATAGACATCATTCTCACCGGGAAGGTAATTCTCACAGCGGATAAATCCGAACCCGTCACTCATAACCTCCAAAATACCATGTGCCACGATCCCGCTGTCAAGTTCTGCCGGAAATTTCTCTTCTGCGCCGCCGGCCGGAGCGCCTTCCGTCTTTTCCTGTCTCCTGGGCACGATCGATTTCACGGTGACTTCTTTTCCCTCCGCTTTGTCCTTCTCGTCTTCGCGCAGCATCACCTCGACAAGATCCGCTTTCTTCATTGCGGAGGTTCCCTTAATTCCTCTTGCTTTCGCAATTTCCTTCAAATCCGCAAGCGCCAATGACTCATACTTTTCTCTCATAAATTCCTCCTGTACTTTTACAAACTATATCACAGCGTACCCGCCGCCATAACAGCAAATCGTTATCACTAAAATATCTATCAAACTATAAACACTATAAAAATACTGCGTACATAAAAACAAGTATTCATTCTTTGGTCTCGGGGTTATATTTTCTGATATGTATACTGAAATGCAACAACTGCCTACCTATGGCAATATTATACACCAACCATTCTAAAATAAAAAGAGATTTTTACAAGTTTTACAAAATTTTCAGAAAAACAAAAAAAATCAGAAAACTGAAAAAACAAAACCCCTCACACGCACCCTGTCTAAAAAATAAAAGAGGATATTGCACAAATACCCCAAATACTATATGATTAAAAAAGATTTGATTTGAAAAGAAATGAGGTAGGAACATGACGACGAACGAAAAAGCACTGGAACTGCACAAACAATGGAATGGCAAGCTGGATACGGTATCCAAAACCCCGGTAAAGACAAGAGACGACCTGGCCCTTGCCTATACACCCGGAGTCGCTGAGCCCTGCAAAGTCATCGCAAAATACAGGGAGGCCGCCTACACTTATACATGGAAGGCAAATACGATCGCAGTCGTTTCTGACGGCAGCGCAGTACTCGGCCTGGGCAACATCGGTCCCCACGCGGCGATGCCCGTTATGGAGGGAAAAGCCGTATTATTCAAGGAATTTGGCGGCGTCAATGCCGTTCCCATCTGTCTGGATACACAGGACACGGAGGAGATCATCAAAGCTGTCACGTATCTTGCTCCCGGCTTCGGGGGAATCAACCTGGAAGATATCAGCGCACCGCGCTGCTTTGAAATAGAAGAAAGATTAAAGGCAACGCTGGACATCCCTGTTTTCCACGATGACCAGCACGGCACCGCGATCGTGGTACTGGCAGGCACCATCAACGCGCTCAAGGTCACAGGAAAGCAGAAAGAAAACTGCAAGGTTGTCGTTAACGGCGCCGGAAGCGCAGGCATCGCTATTACAAAGCTTCTATTAAATTATGGATTCAAAGACATCATCCTGTGCGACAGCACCGGTATCGTGAGCAAGTCGCGCAAGGATCTGAACAAAGTAAAGAAAGAGATGACTGAGATTACGAATCTGTCAGATCAAAACGGTACGCTCTCGGATGCCATGAAGGGGTCCGACATATTTATCGGCGTGTCCGCTCCCGGTGTGGTAACACCCGATATGGTCGCATCCATGAATCAGGATGCCATCCTCTTTGCCATGGCAAACCCCGTGCCGGAAATCATGCCGGATGCCGCCAAAGCCGCAGGAGCACGCGTGGTAGGAACCGGACGTTCGGATTTCCCGAATCAGATCAATAACGTCGTTGCCTTCCCCGGAATTTTCAAGGGCGCTTTGGAAGGACGCGCAAAACAGATCACAGAAGAGATGAAACTTGCCGCGGCGCTTGCAATCGCTGACCTTGTACCGGAAGAAGAGCTGAGCGAAGATAACGTGATGCCGGAAGCATTCAATCCCAAAGTGGCAGATACGGTAGCGGAAGCCGTAAAAGCTCATATTCATGACTGAGAAAGCACAAGCTTTGCAAAATGAGAAAACACAGTACCGCAATACAACTGCCCGGCAGCTGGCTGGGCAGGCCCTATTACTCCCTCGATGCCTGGTGTCGGCAGACCTTCGGAGAGAAGCTGTATAAGATCGCCTTAAATGCCGGCTTTACCTGTCCGAACAGAGACGGCACATTAGATACGAGAGGTTGCATTTTCTGCAGTGCCGGCGGCAGCGGAGACTTCGCAGTCGACATGAATGCCGCGCCGTCCGCCGGGATCAGCACACAACTGGAAAAGGGCCGGAAGCTGTTTGGCCGGGAACACGCCTGCAGCAATTATATCGCCTACTTTCAGGCCTATACCAATACTTACGCCCCGCCCTCCCGCCTGCGGCAGCTCTATGAAGAAGCGCTGAAAGCGGATGAGGTGCGGGGAATTTCCATTGCGACAAGACCCGACTGCCTGACCGATGAGGTGCTGACTGTATTGGTCGATATGCAGGAAAAATTTCCTGACAAATTTGTCTGGATCGAATTGGGACTCCAGACGATACATGAAGAAACTGCGCTTTTTATCAGGCGCGGCTACGATCTGTCCTGTTTTGACATGGCTGTCAGCGCTCTGCATGCCATTGGGATTCCCGTCATCGTTCATATCATTCTCGGACTCCCAGGGAAGCGCCGCACACAGAACAGATTCGAACTGGAGACGGAAACGGAACTGCTTGAAACCATTGACTACATGAATCAATCCCGTATATGGGGAATCAAATTGCAGCTCCTTCACATTTTAAAGGGAACCGATCTGGGCATGCTCTACGAAGAAGGCCGTGTGCCGCTCCTCTCCAAAGATGACTATCTTTCCATGCTCATCCTGGCGTTGGAGCATCTTTCTCCCGATATCGTGATCCACAGGCTGACCGGCGACGGTCCGAAAGATCTGCTCACTGCCCCGCTCTGGAGCCTTGACAAACGCGGCGTCCTGAACGCACTGCATCACGAAATGAAACTCCGGCAGACCTTTCAGGGCCGCTTCTATCAAATATAAAAACAGGAATTGGAGGCTTATATGACACAGGATACTCTCACATTCTACAAGCTGATCATCTTATACATTTTGGACCGCGCCGCTTTTCCGATCACCAAATCGCAGGTGGCGGACTTTATTCTCGAACAGGAATATATGGATTTCTTTGATCTCCAGCAGGTGTTTTCCGAATTGACCGATTCGGACATGATAACGGCACAGACGATCCGCAACCGTACCCATCTTGCGATCAGCGAAGAGGGAAAAAAGACGCTGTCCCTCTTCCAGAGCCGTATCAGCAGTTCCACCAAAAATAAGATCGACCGCTTTTTCCGGGAAAATGAAATGGAAATGCGCAACGAAGTATCTATTCTCTCTGACTATTACAAGTCCACGACCGGGGAATATGAATCCCATCTGGTCGCAACCGAACGCGGGATCCGGCTGGTCGATATCACACTGTCTGTACCGGACGAAGAAACCGCCGCCGCGATCTGCGACAACTGGCAGAAAAAAAACCAGGCGGTCTATCAGCAGTTGATCGAACAACTCTTCTGAAAGACCGCCCGTACGGTTTCTTATTCTTTCCTGTAGTTCTTAATGTTTCCTGATCACTTCATTCCAATTGGAGATACCGATGATACCCAGCGCGAAATCTGTATGTGCGGCTGACTGTGCCGTATCCACATATTTAAAAGCATTGTAGATCGACTTACGCACACCGCCGAGCGTATTGATGCCAAGCGCCAGTCCCTGATTGACTTCCAGCGTCGCATCCGTCTGTCTCGAAAACAGCATGCTGTCGATATACTGATTCGCTTCTATGACTTTATACGCATAGACGAACGAGGCTGCCTGCAGATCCTGACCTTCTGAGGAGGTGTAACCCATTTCACTCAAAATCACATGACGCACCTCTCCCGAATCCGTGCGCAGCGACTCCTTTTGCAGATAATCGGTCAGCACATGAATATTCTTGATGGAAATGACCGGCGTCGTCTCGGAATCAATCACATGAGAGGCCGCTTTCCCCGATGAGCTCCATGCCCTCGCACTCGTCAGCGGATAGTTGTACGGATGCTGTGCAACGCCCCAGTCAATATTTCCGCCGTTTTTAATATTGGTGTTAAAAGTGTCCACGATCTCTTTGGAACTGTAGCCGTTATTGGAATACAGGCTCTTGGCCCACTGCTGGTCGATCGATATGTAAACCCTTGCATTTCCGTTAATGCTCCTGATTCCGTTATAAAATATCCGGAAGGCCTTCGCGTACTCTTCCACATAACTGGCCGTATCCATGTACTCGATGTAGTTCCACTCACTTCTGGCATTGATCTCATTCCCGATCACCCAGTTCATAACGGTGCCGTGTCCGCTGCCCGAATAGCGGCTCGCCAGGAAGGAAGCAATTGCCTCCAGATACTCTGTACCGCTTGCATCTGCCGCGTTGAAGGCAAAATAAGGTGCATGGCCGCCGGAACGTGCCAGCGGATGGATCAGCTGTGTGTAACCGGGCGCCAGATCGTTCAGGATGATTGCCGTCGTGGTGATTCCCTTCGCGCTCAGAGTCGAAAAGATGTAATCATACTCCGATATAATCTGTCCGTTGAACGCATAGGTTTTGCCATTGTAAGTATAATACACTGTCGGATAATGCTCGTGTGTCGTATTGCCCAGAATCCTGCTGAGCGGGATATTGTAAGCGGCATGTTTCACACCCAGATCATCCAGTTCGGAACCTGCCAGCTTCTCCGGATCCACCAACAGCCCTTTCTTGGAACTGGTCTGGATAAAGGACTGCGTGCTTCTCGCGATCGCTTCCGGGTTCGTGATGTATTTCGGTCTGCTGATTGCCAAAAACTCTCCATCCTTTTTCACTGCGATCACAAACTTTGAAAAAAGTCTGGAAGACGGTGTATTATAATTCAGATTGACCGAGAAAGTCAAATCCACGTCTTTCTGGTCTTCGATAATATATTCGTCGTCTGTAATTTCCGTATCATACGTTTTTTCTTCAAACAGATAATAATATCCGTCATCACTGACCGCCAATCCCTCAGCCGACATCGTGATATCGATCTTTCCCGTCTCACGGTTGATCACACAGCTCTCTATTGTGGCAAAATCAGCAGCATTTTCCTCTGTCAGCTCTATTTCCGGCGGCCTGTTGCGCACACCGTCAAACATGAAGCGTGCCGCATCCACCAACGCCCTGACCGCATCTTTGCCCGCATCCTTCTTCAATACTTCCTTCATCCGGTCTCTTTTGTGCTGTGTCTGACTGTACTCGGCGAGTTCCACCGCCTCCATATGTACCATCGCTTCCACCGCGGCGTTTTCGGCATTGATCCGCAGCGTCTGACTGCGCAGCCGCGCGGCCGCTATCGAGGAGACAAGAACCACCGCAGCGGCCGCAGCCGCCGACACAATGATTATCTTTTTCTTTTTGGCTCGTTCTTTCGGCGCCCTGGATTTCTTCGGCGCCTTCTTTTTGGACGCGGTCTTCTGCGCAGCAATGGTTTCCCCGGAAGCGATGCTCTCTTCGGCAGTAATCATTTCTTTGTCCGCAGTCATCTCTTCGGAAACGGTCATTTCTTTGTCCGTAATCGTCTCCTGGAAAACAGCGATTTCTCTGATCACGGTCATCTCTTCGGAAACAGCGCTCTTCTCTTCCGCATGTCCTGCGCAAACCGTTTCCTCTTCCATGCCTTCCCTGTCGCTTTCGATGCTCTGTTCGACGGCATCCTCAGCCTCAATCTCCTCGACGATGATCTGTTCCTCCAAAAGGTTCCTCTGTCTGGCCTCTTTTTTCATCTTTTCCTTGCGCGCTTCCAGCTGCTTTTTTAACTGCGCTCTCTTTTCTTTGTCTCCGCGCTTTTTGTCTTTTATGTTCTTTTTATTCTCGGCTTTTTTTTCTTTGCCGGCGTTCTTTTCCTGAGTTGTATTCTTTCGATCATCCGTTGGATTATTTTGATTCATGAGCAGTTTCTTCCTTTATCTGTTTCATATGTTCCTTTATTTTTATTTCATATCCGTTGCCTGATGGATGGTAGAATTCCTTTCCAGTCAGTTCATAAGGCAGATATTGCTGCGCTACATAATGATTCGGATAATCATGGGCATATTTATAGCCGATACCGTGCCCAAGCCTGGCGGCTCCTTTATAATGCGCATCCTGCAGATGCGGCGGGATCGGCAGATTTCCGCTGCGCTCCAGCTCCGTCATCACTTCAAAGATCGCCTGTGAACAGGCATTGCTCTTTGGCGCACAGGCGACATAAGCGGCCGCCTGCGATAAAATGAGCTGTGCCTCCGGCATCCCCACCCGCTCAACGGCGAGCGAGGCGCTGACCGCTACATTCAGCGCATTCGGGTCGGCATTTCCGACATCCTCAGCCGCACAGATCATGATCCTTCTGGCAATAAACGTCACGCTTTCTCCGGCGTAAAGCATCCGGCCCAGATAGTAGACCGCCGCGTCAGGATCAGACCCTCTCATGCTCTTAATAAAGGCCGATATCGTGTCATAATGGCTGTCCCCGGCTTTGTCATAACGGATGACCCGCTTCTGAATGCATTCCTGCGCGACATCAAGCGTAATATGTATCCTGCCGTCTTCCCCTCTTGCAGTTGACATAATGCCAAGTTCCACTGCGTTCAGCGCATGTCTGGCGTCTCCGCCCGAAAGTTCCGCGAGAAATGCCGCGGCCTCCTCATCGATCACGGCATCATACGCTCCCATGCCCTTTTCTTTGTCATATACGGCACGCTGAATCAGTGTTCTGATCTCTTCTCTGGAAAGAGGCTTTAATTCAAATATGACCGAACGGGAAATAAGCGCCCCGTTCACTTCAAAATAGGGATTTTCGGTCGTCGCACCGATCAGAATGACAGTCCCGTCTTCCACAAACGGCAGCAGATAATCCTGCTGTCCTTTATTGAAACGATGGATCTCATCGATAAACAGGATGGTCTTTTTCCCATACATCCCGCTTACCTCTTTCGCCTGCGCGATTACAGCCTCCATATCCTTTTTGCCCGCCACCGTCGCATTAATCTGCGTAAATTCAGCGCTGGTCGTATTGGCAATGACCCTGGCCAGCGTCGTCTTTCCGGTTCCCGGCGGCCCGTAGAAAATGATGGAACTGAGTTTATCCGCCTTGATGGCGCGGTAAAGCAGTTTGTCCTTTCCTATGATATGCTGCTGCCCCACTACTTCTTCAAGAATGGAGGGACGAAGCCTTGCGGCCAACGGGGATTCCTTCTCCATGTTTGTACTTCTCATATAATCAAACAGATCCATCTCTCTCCACACTTCCGGTACTGCCCTGTGTTTATGGCATATACAGTATTTATTTTAACATTTCAGACAGCAAAGCGCAAATAGATTCTCTTAAAAAATTCGTAAAATGTCTGTAACATTATGGCAGTCATACGGCCGCACGCTGTCACAGAACATGCGCATATGTGTAATTTGTGTGAACTTCGTTTTTCCCCTTGCTTTTTCCTGCATCCCCTTTATAATAAAAGTACAGGAACAAAAGGCAGCATGATAAGGCACATCGTTTTCCTGCTACTATTTTTTCACACACAGAAAAGGAGGACTTTTTTATGAAACGAGGTATTCGTATTTTGCTTGCTGTCCTGACAGCGTTCACATTCTTCCTGACCCCTGCTGCCAGCCTGATCGCTCCGCATTCCGCGGCGGTCGTTTCCGCACACGGGCATCGTGGAGGCCACCACGGTTCAGGCCAGAATACCGTTACTGACTATTATTACTGTCACGGACACGACGCGCACACACATGATAACGGCGTCTGCCCTTACTATGACGATCACTGTAATGATCCTGTCTACAACAGTTCCGATTACTATTACTGTCACGGACATGATGCCCATACACACGAAAATGACATCTGCCCTTACTATGGTGACCACTGTGGCGATACTTACAGCAGCGGTTCCGGCAGCACTTCTTTTTCGCAGGGTTATTTCAGCCATATGCACTCAGAGAACGGACACAGACAGCATTGCCGTTTCCTGATTCCCACGGCAACGGGTCTTTCTCTTCTTTAAGAGTTGATAAGAATTGATATAAAATTTACTAAAAATAGAACCCCAAAAGAAAACAATGCGCCCGCCGGTCATTTCCGGTAAGGCGCATTGTTTTGGTTGTGCATCGCTTTGCGAAACAGCTTATCGCTTTTCATTTCCTGTTCGTTGTAACATGATACGAAATTGGAATGATTTCTAAAAATTTTCCTCTATAACCGCCGGTCAAAATACATCGTCGCCGCCAGCTCTATCATATTGCGCACACCAATATAGATCAGCACAAAAGTAGTTACCCGCTGCAAAGTAAATGTTCTCTGTTCGTCTATCAGGAAAGGCAGAATAACAACTGACACGAGCAGAATTGCGTTTGAAATGTTCGCAGTATTATTCGCTTTTAACTGTATCATCTGCCAACGCTCGTCTCCCATGTACTGCACCTGTTTCTTAGCTTTTAAGAGATACAGCCATAAAGTCGCAGTCACTGCCAAAACAATAAAGATCAATAAGATTGTCTGTTCATTCATATGATTTGTCCTTTCTATATTCAAATACTTCACTGATTGGCACACCGAAGGTTTCTGCAATCTTAAATGCCAATTCTAAAGACGGTGTATATTTATACTTTTCAATTGAAATGACCGCCTGTCGTGAAATTCCGACCCGCACTGCCAGATCTGCCTGTGTCCAGTCTCTTTCAGCGCGCAGTACTTTTATCCTGTTGCATATCAAAGTCATCTCTCCTTTTCAAAATGTAATCAACTGATTACATTAAAATTGTAACACACTCATTACATTTTGTCAACATAGTAAAACAATTAAGCTCTGCCTGCGTTCTGCCCTGACAAAACAAATGGCTGACCGGCTATTATAAACCGATCAGCCAAACAACAATTCCCGGCCTCACCACAAAATGATATAGATCAGCGTCAGCGCCAGTCCGATCCCGAACATCAGAAGTCCAAATGACAGGCTTCTCTGGATAATCATAAAACTCTCGCGAAATTCTTCCACGCCTGCCGCCGTGATATGAACGAAATCTTTATGGGTCTGCTTTTTCCTTCCCCACAGATGGTTGCGCAGCGACTGACACAGATTCATCAGCCTGCCGAACAGATCCGTAACGGCATTTCCTTCGCTTCTCTCATGCGGGAGCGGTGAGTCCTTATACAGCGTCCTGCGCAGTGTCACCACGATGATATCCACGATACTGTCACAAATTCTGCAGGCAATCGCGCAGACTGTCGGCAGAAAGCCAAGCAGAACGGGTCTGTAAAGCAGGGATTCCAGATCCAGCCATTTCGGCCACGCATCGATGTAGCGCCCTTCGCGCATGAGCAGCTTTCGTATGATGACAAAGTAAATCAGCGCGCCGATCGCAATCGAAATCAATGCCCCCTGCAGATTCGCCAGACTGAAATAAGCGACTGTTTCCTGCTCCGCTTCAAAGTAAGCAGCATTCATGAACTGTTCTCCGAGTACCGCCGCCCGGTCCATAATCCGGTGCGGGAACAGTCCCCAGATCAATAAGACAAGCGCACCCGCCGTCAGCGCAAAACCGCTCTCCTTATTCATATAATGCGTTTCCCCGTCATACTGCTTCTGCCTGTCTGCATCCTCGTTTTTCTCCACAAACACAGCCACAAACAGCTTCGTCATATAGGCCGCCGTCATGCCGCCGCTGACAAGGAAAATTACCTCCACCGCTTTCATGAGCGAACCGCCGCCATATTCAACGATACTCTCATGCAGAAGCGTCTTGCTGATATAACCGCCAAAGAGCGGGATGCCGCTGATCGCCAGCGCACCGGTCAAAAAGATCAGCTGAAACAGCGTCTTCTTTCTTCCGTAACCGCGTATCCGGTTCAGATCCAGTGCATGCGCATTCATGAAAACGACGCCCGCCGCCATAAACAATACCAGCTTGATCAGGGAATGGTTCACCATATGCAGCAGTGTTCCATGAACGGCCAACAGGTTTTCCTCCCCAAGAAGGCCCTGCATACCGACACCGACCAGAATAAAGCCGATCTGTGACATGGAAGAACAGGCAAGCGTGCGCTTTAGATCGATCGAAAAGACTGCGAGCATCGCCCCGACAAACATGGTGAGCACACCGATTCCCAGCACAAGGCCGCCCCAGTCTGCATCATGCAGAAAAATCTGCGAACTGACTACTAAAATGCCGAAAACACCGCTCTTGGTCAAGATACCGGACAACAGTGCCGAAGCAGGCGCAGGCGCCACCGGATGTGCTTTCGGAAGCCAGATGTGCAGCGGAAATGCACCCGCTTTGGCGCCGAACCCGACAAACAGACACAGACCCGCCGCATAGAGCAGGGATTTGTCTCCATACGCCCGTGCCGCCGCAGACAGTTCAGACATCTCCACAGTGCCCAGCTCATAGTACAGCAAAAAGATCCCCATCAACATCACGAGTCCGCCGATCACCGCCACAGCCAGATAGGTGGACGCCGCTTTTAAGGCATCCGCTGTTTCCTCCTGCGCGACCCAGACATAGGACGTAAAGGACATGATCTCAAAGAAAATAAAGGTAGTAAATAAATCCGCGGAGAGAAAAACGCCCATCGTCGCCCCAAGCGTCGCCAGCAAAAACAGGTAAAAACGGTTTCTGTTGTCATGGTGTGAGAAATACTCCCTTGAAAGGATCGTCGTCATCATCCACATAAACGCCGCCACCATACCATAAAGAGCACGAAATCCGTCCATCGTAAAATGAAGCCCCAGTCCGCATATTTCAGGAAGATACCAGTCCCCGCCGGAAACGCCGCTTCCCGCTCCTGTCAGAAACAGGTACAGCGTGAGCAGAAATTCACTGACTGCGATAAAGTCCGCAAAATAATCCCTGACACGCTCCTGCTTCCTTCCGATTCCTGCCGCAATAAGGGCTCCCGCAAAGGGATAAAAAACGAGTACGGGCAGAAGTATAGTTCCATACATAAGTCTCTTGCTCCTTTCAAAATCTGCTTTCCTAAAATGCCTCTCCCACAACATGCGTCAGTAGTTCCGTCAAAAACTGCGGATGCAGGCCGATCGCAAACATCACGACCACGAAAACCGCCAGCGGAAGCACCATCATCCAGTTCGGGTCCTGAATGCCCGCCACCGCCGCATCATCAAAATCCTTTCCCGGGAAAAAGGCCCGCACGACGATGGTCAGCATATAGACCGCCGTCAGAAGCGCAGAAATCAAAATTGCGGCCAGCCCGGCATAGGAAAACGCGTCCCCTCCCGCCACGGCGCCCCTGGCAAGGTTCCACTTACTGACAAATCCGCACAGTCCCGGCACACCCATCAGGGCAAATGCGGATACCGCAAACGCTGTGAATACCTTCGGCATCCGTCTGCCAAGCCCGTCCAGCTCATGCACATAGTTCCTGCCTGTCTTATAGATCACCGCTCCCGCACAGAAGAAAGAACAGATCTTCATCACGGCGTGGCAGAGCATATGGCTGAGCGCCCCCGTCAGGCCAAACGGTGTCATGAGTACGACGCCGAACAGGATATAAGACAGGTTGCTTACTGTTGACCAGGCAAGTCGACGTTTTAGATGTGTCTCCTTTAAGGCACGGCTGCACCCAAATACGATCGTAAACGTAATAACCGCCATCAGGAAAGACTGCGCCCACGTTCCTCTGACAAGGTCCGGTCCAAAGCTGAAATAAGTAATCCGCAGAGTCGCAAACGCACCTGCTTTTACGACCGCGACGGCATGTAAGAGTGCCGTGACCGGAGTCGGCGCGACACCGGCCTTGGGAAGCCATGCCGAAAAAGGACACATCGCCGCCTTCACACTGAATCCTGCAAAGCAGATGACATAGATAAACGGCAGCAGATTGCTCCTGTCCCCAAGTCTTGCCGGATCGAGCACGCCTCCCGGCGTAAAGTCGGGCGTGCTCCCGTAAACAAGAATATAGATCATACCGATGAACGCAAAGGCCGCTCCGCCGAGTGAATAATACAGATATGTGCGCGCCGCCAGCACCGCCTCTCTCGAAAGCGTATGCAGCACGAGGGGCAGCGTGACCATCGTCAGCATTTCATAAAAGAAGTACATCGTCACGATATCTTCCGCCATCGCGATGCCAAGCGTCACCCCATAGGTGATCGTATAAAACATAAAAAAGATTTTTTCATGCCCCTCATGTTTCATATACTCAAAGGCATAGAGCGTCGCAAAGGGCCATAAAAATGCCAGAATCAGTGCGAACACACTGCCCACGCCGTCCAGTCTCAAACTGATGCTGAGCTGTCCCGTGAACCGGAACAGGACAAACGCATCCTGCGGACGGTTTAAGAGCAGCAGAAAGGTAAGCGCCGACGTCGCGAGTACAACGCATTCTATATAAACAGCCATGAACCCCCGCTTTTTAAAAGGCAGCAGCGGAATGAGCGCTCCGCCCGCCATCGGCAGTAAAACAGCGATTACCATCATATACGCATTCATAATTACGATCTGACTCCTTTCTTTAACCTCCATGGTTCCGCTTCGCGGAATCTCAAAATCTAAAAACAGGCAGACCTGTCATGGAAAATGCCGCCGCAATCTGGTCTGCATACCGCACAAATGCCCCCGGCAGTATACCGGACAGCACGGTAAGGACTGCCAGTACCAGCAGCACTGCGGTCATGATATCGATCTTTTCCTTCTTTCTCTCCGTCGTATTCTCCCGGCCGGGAAGGAAGCCCTTCAGGGTAACGGGCAGCAGATAGCCTGCCGTCAGAAGCGCGCTGATTAACAGCACGGCAATCCCCAGAATACGGAAAATGCCGGTGTCAGAGGCAAGCGCTCCCTGGGCGAGATACCACTTGCTGACAAAACCGCTAAACGGCGGGATTCCGATCAGCGCAAGGGATGCAAACGTATAACACCAGAGCGTGATCGGCATCTGCTTTCCGATCCCCGCATACTCGTCCACTCTCGTTTTGCCGGTGCGGAAGATGAAAATGCCTGCCGTCAGAAACAGCGCACATTTGATGCAGGCATGAAATACCACATGCAGCAGCGCCCCTGTCAGCGCCGTCGGCGTAAGCAGGGAAAGACCGAATAAAATATAGGAAACCTGTGACACCGTCGAATAGGCCAGTCTTTTCTTAAACACTTTTTCACGGTAAGCCAGCATCGACCCCATGAACACAGTCAGAAGGGCCAATATGATCCACGCGCTCTGCACCCATGTTCCCCTGATAAAATCCGGACCGACAATATAATAAACCGTGCGGATAACCGCAAGCACGCCCCCTTTGACGATGATCGAAGAGAGCAATGCCGAGGCAGGAGCCGGCGCCACGGGATGCGCCGCCGGAAGCCATGAATGAAGCGGGAACATACCCGCCTTTGCGCCAAAACCGATCAGCATCAGAAAGACAGCAATCAGTAAAATATCTCTGTTTTGTGACGCAAGCGTCATATTCAGTGTGCCGCCCGCCTGAAAGGTGAGCGTATCACAATTCTGATAAAGAATATAAATGCCAAACAGCGCGCAATAGGCACCGCACATCGAATAAAACAGATACTTTAACGCCGCCATAACCGCTTCCCTGGAACCATTGTGCAATACGAGCGGCATTGAGGTCAGCGTCATCAGTTCATAAAAGAAATAAAGCGTGACCAGATTCCCCGACAGTTCCAACGCAAACAGCACGACAAACACGATCAGATAAAAGCAGAAAAACTGCCCTTCCCGGCCCTCGTGCTTCATATAAAGCAGGGCATACATCCCCACCAGCAGCCAGATGACACTCGTCACTGTCACAAACAGTCTGCCAGCCGCATCCACATGAAAATAGATCGGAATATTGTCCATAAAGTAAAATAAGGTCAGTTCCGCCTCTCCCTGCCAGACAATGACAAGCGCCGCAGCCGCGAACAGCCAGAGCGCTGCACCGACGGCTAAATCAAATTTTTTCAAAGAGGAACCCTGTTCCATGATATCCTGCTCCTTTCCTGCATCAAACGCCAACTTAGTCAAACATTTCCAGACCGTGCTGAATCAGCCCGATCACGGGCTCCGAGAGCAGGCCGAGGAAAAGATTCAGTGCGATAAAGCATATCAGCGCCGTACTCTTGGCCGGCTGTTCCCATGCATTGATCTCCTCGAATCCCTTGTCCATAATAACCTCTCTTTTTTCCGGCGTATAGATACGGATCACTGTCTTCATAAAATATACCGCGTTTAAGATCACGCTGATCGCAAGCGCGATCATTGTGATCATGACTTTATGTTTATTCCCCATCGCCGCCTGCGCAAACAGCAGCTTGGAGATGAATCCCGAAAACATTGGGAAGCCCACCATAGACAGCGAACCGACCGTGAACGCGGCTCCCGCCAGCTTATTGCGGTATCCTGCGCCTGTCAGGTCAAAGAAATCCCTGCTTTTGCCCGATGCATCCGTGATCCCGGAAGCCGCCACGAACAAAAGCGATTTTGTAGCCGCATGCGAAACGATATGATAAATGCTCGCGATCATTCCCGCCGTCGTCCCCAGTCCGAATCCCATATAAATATAGCCGATCTGCGCAACGGAGGAATATGCAATCATCCTGTTGATGTCATTTTCTCTGATGGCATTGACCGATCCCATGATCATCCCTGCCACGCCGAACACAAACAAAATATTGATGACCTTGCTTTCCCTTATGATATCAAACCCGATCACACGGTAAAAAATCTTTACCAGCAGAAAAATATATCCTTTGGATACCAGTGAGGACAGGATCGCCGCAGAGGAAAGCGTAGAATACCCGTAGGCGTCCGGCAGCCATGTATGAAAAGGGTACAGCGCGCTCTTGATCGCGATTCCCACCGACATCAGGCAGATCGCCACCAGAAGCGGTATGTGGTATTGCCCGGAAGCCTGCAAAACGGCTGCCTGCTCTTTGATATTGCTCATCAGCAGATGGCCGGTCAGGCTGTAAAGGAAACAGATTCCAAGAAGCAGGAGACCGGAACCGAGCAGGCTCATGATCATGTAACGAGTCGCTGCCTCGAACGTCCTTCCGGTCTGTCTGATCATGATCAGGCCGCAGGCGGATATCGTATTGATCTCCACAAACACATACGCCGTGAACAGGTCGTTTGTATAGATCAGGGCAAGCAGGGAACAAAGAAGCAGATTCACCATGATATAATACAGGTTCTGTTTCGTCTCCTCAATCTCCGCTTCCCGCTCCAAAACACCGCCGATCACGCATAAAAACATGATCACACAGAAAAATACTGCCATCGCCGCTTCCAAAATACCGACCCGGATCTCATTGCCCCACGGCGCCGGGAAATGCCCCATCGTAAAAATGTATTCCTGCCCGGTTCCGATCACAAAGGCCAAAACAGCAGCCGACATGGCTCCGATCACGGTAATGACAAAAAGGTTCAGGCGTTTCGCCCATTTTCCGTCCAGAACAGACGATATCGGGCCCGCAAACAAAGACAGTAAGATCGAAATGAAAGGAAAATTTTGAACGAATGCCATTATAATCCCTCCTTCTTTAACAGCGTGGAAATCTCATCCAGATCCAGCGTATGATATCTGTTATACAGGCGGATCGTGAGTGCGAGCATCAGCGCCGTCACAGATACCGACACGACGATTCCCGTCAGCACCAGACCGCTCGGGATCGGATTGATATAAGCTTCCACACTCTGTATGCCGTCAGTGACGATCGGTGCCCTGCGCCCCGCGATATACCCTTTCAGCGCCAGAAACAGATACACGGAAGTATCCATGATATTCATGCCAACGATCTTTTTGATCAGATTTTTCTGCATCAGCAGATTACAGAAACCGATGCCGAATAAAATCATCGAAACGGCTTCCTCATAATTACACAAAAAATTCGCGAAATCCATTGCAATCCTCCATTCCCGCTTTAATAGCCGCCCTTTCGGAACATGACATAAAATGTATACATCGTTCCGGCAACGACAATACCGACGCAGATATTTAAGATCAGGATCAGGCCGCTGCTCAAAATCGCGCCCGGCGTTCCCAACGGAATCATACTCTCGATATGATTCGCACCGGTATAAAAAGAATAGCTTTTCGCCAGACAATAACAGCCCAGCGCACACACACTGAGTATTTTATAGGTTTTTCCCGTAAAAAAGCGTTCCGTCTTCTGAAATCCGAACGCGTTCAGATACAGGATCAGCCCCGCGCCAATGATCGCGCCGCCTGAAAATCCGCCGCCCGGCCCCAGATGCCCGCCCAAAATGACGTACACGCCGAAGATGATGATCGGCGGCACGAGCACACGGGCTGCCGTCTGCAGGATCAGATCGTTTTTTGGCTCATAGATACGATCGCTCACCTCAATGTCTTTCCCGTTCTCATCTTTCTTTTTGTCCTTGCGCAGCAGGATCAGCACCGTACAGGTTGCGATAAAGAGCACGTGGGATTCCCCCAGTGTATCGAATGCCCTGTAATCGAGTATCATACCCGTGACAATATTGACCGCACCGGTCTCCTGTAATCCCTTCTCAATATAACGCCCGGCCACCTCATTGTTCACAGGATTCTCCGCATGTCCATAGGAAGGCAGATAAGAAACAGCGATCAAAAGCATCGCCACCAAAAACAGGCAGAACACTGCGCAAAACACCTTATATAGTTTCTGGAAACCACTCACTTCCCAGTTATTTGCAAGATCATAGACACGCTCTAAGCGCTGTCTTCTCTCTTTGTTTCTTTTTATGACAGTATTGTCATCTTCCAGGAATTCCTCCTGCGGCTTCATCTCCACCGTATCGACAAATGGATCCTTTGTGCCGTCCAGCCATTGTTTCAGCCGGAAAGAGACTGTCTTTTCATATTCTTTCTCAGGAATCTTTCTGCTCATGGTTCTCCTCCTCTTTGTTTTTGTCAAGCTGCACCATGGCATGGATTTTCTTTAACGTCACAAAAAACAGGACGCTGGTCACTCCCGCACCGACTGCTGCCTCGGTAATCGCCAGATCCGGCGACTCCAACAGGATCCATATGATGGACATGACCAGACTGTAAGACATAAAAATCAGGATCGTATTCAACAGATTTTTGGAAAAGCTTGCCGCCACAGCACATATCAACAAAAAGGCAAGCAATATATTTGTAAATACCTGCATAGTAATCTCCATTCTGGAACGTTTGCGCGACGGGACTGCGCAAATTTGTGACGCTCCGGCACAAATAATGATCAGGCTTATTTTTCAGGCGTATCCGCGGTGTCTTTCCCCGCTTCTTTTTTAGCCGCGCATTCCTTATCTTCCTTCTGCTCCGCTTCTTTTTTGGCTGCCGCTTTTGCCCTTCTGTTCAGTTCATCGAGCGTAATCACGACGTAATGATCCCTGCGGTCCTCGTCCGTCGTCACCTCCAGTCTCGCGATCAGATGCGAGGACGTGGGCGAAGAAAACCACAAAAAGGCGATCACGCAGAACAGTTTCAGTGAAGTAAAATTAAATCCGCTGATGATCATCAGCCCGATCAGAGAGCAGGCGATGCCAAGGGTATCTCCCATCGCCGCGGCATGCATCCGATTGAGCACATACCGGAAACGGAACACGCCGACCATTTCGATCAAAAAGATGAGCACGCCTCCCAGCAAAAACAGCGCTCCGAAAAAAAAGCGAATCCACTCAATGACTGCCATCTCTCTCCCCCCTCTTTTTCTCCCGATATACTCCCGTATAAACTTTTGTCAGTACAATAACCGCAAGAAAACTGATCATCGCATAGATGATACAGATATCCACCAGATAGCCTTCTCCCAGCATGATCGCAAGCATGGCGATGATGACCATGACGATCGTTCCCATCATGTTCGTCGCCACGATTCTGTCTGTGACCCGCGGCCCTATGATTGCACGGATCAGGCACAGGACGATCATCACTGCCAGAATGACTAACACTGCGACAAACAAGATGTGATATGCCTGCTCCAATCCTTCTATCCCTTTTCCCATGTCTCATTTTCCTCCCTGATCGTCTCTGTCCGGCTTTTCGCCGCCTGCCTGCTCCAGTTCCCGTATCATCTCCACAAAGACAGAACTGTCCATTCCCATGGCAAGCGATGCGTCCAGACAATGTACCGAATAAATATCCCGCTCCAGAAGCACGGTGATCGTACCGGGCGTCAGCGTGATCGCATTGGCAAGCGATGCCCGGCCAAACGTTGTGTGCAGGTTGGCCTTAAATGAGACAAGACAGGGTTCGATCTCTTCCTTTTCCGTAAGGATCATATGCACGACGGCAAAATTGGCCCTGGCAATCTCGATGACCAGCACGACGAGATAACGTAACAGACGGGGAATACTGCGTAAGAGCCATTTTTCCCGTTCTATACTGTAATCCGTGAACTTGCAGGTAAAAAGGAAGAGCGCCGCCGCGACGACCACGCCGAAACATGCGATCTCCAGTGTGAAATTTCCATTGAAAATAACCCAGAGTAAAAAATAGATAACATACATTTACAATTCACTTTCCTTTCTTCCCAATCTGACTTCTTCCAAATGTTCCGCCAGCTGTGCGGACACTGTGTCGAAGAGATACTGTTTGCCGCTTATCGGTCTGTCGAGAAACAGTTCCCGCAATTCTTCATTAGTCGACATAATATTTTCTCTTAATTCCATGGCCGACATTCTCGCCGCCCCCTGCCCCATGATGATCATCTGTTCGAGGCCATCCGATGTGGCAACCGTCACCCGGTTCTTTCTTCCGAGTTCATGCGTCGTTTTTTCAATATATTGATCCGCCGTCTCCGCTTCTTTCGTATAGACGACATGAATATTATGATAAAGGGTGACGCTCCCCGGACTGCCTTTCACTTTATAAGCGTCAAACACCAGAATCAGCGTCATTTTCCGATATCCCTGATAGTTGCTCAGAATATCCATCAGTTTCCCTCTGGCGCCGTCCAGGCTCACCTGCGCCAGCTGCCTTAATTCTTCCCATGCGAAAATGATATTATAACCGTCTACGAGCAGATATTCTCTTCCCTGCCCCGCAGACTGAGACTTTTGTTTCCCGGCCTCCGGTATCCTGCCGTCGGCCCGCTCAGCATTTCCCGCCGCACGGATGGTCTTTGGCGCTCCTGTCCCCGGCTTTTTTCTTCTTTCCTTTTCCCCGCCGCACGGTGCGCCGTATGTCCTTGCAAAAATCTCTTTGAGCTCTTCCTCGTCTTTCCTGTACTTCGCATAATCAACGTATCCGCCGGAAGAGGCACCCGTATCCGACGCCCGGACAAAAGCACGGCCGGTTAAGGACGAATCAGTACCGTTTTGTGGGCGGCCCAGAACACTCTCCAGATGCATGTACTGCTCCACCTCATCCCACTCTACTAAGAACCCGGCGCCATGCGCACAAAATACAGAGGAAGCCGGATTGTCCAGATCCTGTTTCGCCTGATAACCGATCTGCTGCGTGACTTCTTCCGCATTGTGACACGGTTCATAGCCTTTCAGGCTGCAATACAGCCTGCCGCGCCCGCCCGAATAGGCCAAAAGCTCACTCTGGTATCCGCGCATTCCGACGACCGGCGCTGTCCCCGTCAGGACAGCGGTCTCCCCTTCTGTTACAGGCGGCTCAAAACGTCCGCACATTGCCCGGATATCTGACATCGCACGTCCGATATTCCCGACAGGCACCTCCAGCCGGAAAGAATAGACAGGCTCTAACAGAACACACCCGGCCCTGTGCAGCCCCTGTCTGACCGCACGGTATGTCGCCTGCCGGAAATCACCGCCTTCGGTGTGCTTTAAGTGCGCCTTCCCCGCGGCCAGCGTAATCTTCATATCCGTGATCGGAGAACCCGTCAGGATACCGGGATGCTCTCTCTCCTCCAGATGCGTCAGCACAAGCCGCTGCCAGTTTTTATCCAGCATGTCCTCACTGCACGACGTGTCAAAGACCAGACCGCTCCCGGCCTCCCCCGGCTCCAGGATCAGATGCACCTCCGCATAGTGGCGCAGCGGTTCAAAATGCCCCACGCCCTCCGCCCTGCTGCGTATCGTTTCTTTATAGAGAATGCTGCCTTCATCAAAAGAAACCTCGATGCCGTACCGGCTTTCGATCAGGCTTTTGAGGATTTCCGTCTGTACCTCTCCCATCAGCTGCGCATGGATCTCCCCGACCTGTTCCTTCCATATAATATGGAGCTGCGGCTCCTCCTCTTCGAGTTGACATAACTTTTTATACATTGTATATACATCGACGCCAGACGGCAGCAGAATCCGGTACGTCATGACTGGCGCAAGCTGCGGCGGAAGCCCTTCCTGCTCGATCCCCAGCCCTTCCCCAGAAAAAGTCCGGCTAAGTCCGGTCACTACACAAACCGTTCCTGCCGGGACTTCTTTTTCCATTGTATACTTCTCGCCGGAATAAATCCGTATCTGGTCAGCCTTTTCTTCCCATGCGCCCTGCGCGCCGCATATCGTCTGCCTGACCTGCAGCCGTCCCCCGGTAACTTTCAGATAAGTCAGACGGTTCCCCGCAGCGTCCCTGCCGATCTTATAGACCCTCGCTCCGAAACTGTCCGGATAGCTGACGCGCCGGCTGTAACGGCTGATCCCGCTAAGAAGCGCCTCTACCCCTTCCATCTTCAAAGCCGAGCCGAAATAACACGGAAACACACCCCTTTCCGCGATCAGTCCGGCTATCTCCTCCTGCTCCACGTTTCCCGATTCCAGATAGCGATTCATCAGCCGCTCATCACAGACAGCGATATTCTCCGCAAATGCTTCCGCCTCTGCCGATAATACGCCGCCCTGCGCACTTTCCTCTTCAAAGACCGACGCATGGGTAAAGTCCACACACTGCTGATCCAGCCGGTCCTGCAGTTCACGCAGAAGCTTCGCCGCATCCGTATCCGGCTGATCCATTTTATTAATAAACAAAAAGACCGGAATCCGATAACGCTTTAAAAGATGCCATAACGTCATCACATGTCCCTGTACGCCGTCGGCGCCGCTGATGACTAAGACCGCATAGTCGAGCACCTGCAGCGTCCGCTCCATTTCCGCCGAAAAATCAATATGTCCCGGTGTGTCTAACAGGGTGATCTCCGTCTCTTTCCACCTCAGCTGTGCCTGTTTGGAAAAGATCGTAATCCCCCTTGTCCGCTCCAGAGAGTCCGTATCCAGAAAAGTATCCCCGTGGTCCACTCTGCCCGCTCTGCGGATACTGCCGCACAGATAAAGCATACACTCCGCCAAAGTTGTCTTGCCGGCATCCACATGTGCCAGGATCCCGATGATCAGTTTCTTCTTATCCATTGATTCCATTCCATCCATCCCATGTCCGGTTGCGTGTTCTTTCCTTAATAATGCTCCATCCTTCCGGAAATCAGATTCTGCCGAAGATACCGATGAACAGTACCGCCGCAAGTTCACAAAGTGTCAGAAAATATCCCGCGGCATCCTTTGTGATACCGCCGAATGTCTTTTTGCACATATAATAACAATAAGTCCAAACCCACATGGAAAGCAATGATGCCAGCACTCCCATGATAGGTGAAATCAGCACACAAGTAAAGAAGCAAAGCGCTAAAATCACGCTAAAAATGATCCGCAGCGTTTTTCTGTATGCATCCGTTCCCCTGAACAAAACATCTTTTTCCGTCCCTGCTGCGGGAAACCACAAAAAGGCCATCACCGCCAGTATTCTGGAAATGCCATACCCTGCCGCCAGCAGGAGCAGCTGTCTCTCTTTCTCTATAAGTACAAGCCCGCCCGCATAAAGCATATAATAAGACACGGTGACTGTCAGCGCACAGAAACTTTTGCGTCCGTCCGCTTCGTCCCCCCGCCCTTTCCTCCACAGTCTGCCTGCAAGAACCTCTGTCGTTTTATAAAAACCATACAAAGGAAGCCCGCCGTTTAGCAAAACGGGGATCACTGCACCGATCAGCGCAATACCCGCCGCCCCAAAATGACAGCGGAGGCAGATCACGTAAAATGCATACATCACAATTCCGGTTACTGCTCCCGTAAGCGGAAAAAGCCAGACCATATTTTTCTGATTCATAAGAACGCTCCTTCCCTGCACTGCCAGATTCCTGTCAAATTATAGTCCCTGTGTTTTGGTCTTGTCAAGCTCTCACCGGCTTTCAAAAATAAGCTAGATCACTTTATGTTCCATCCATCTGTCCCCGTGAAACCGGATGATGAAAAAGACGCCCCGCACGATCCAGTCCGAGAACATGCCCATCCACACGCCGAGCAGGCCGATATGTAACTGCCTGACAAAAACGTAGCTTAACAGCACACGACAGCACCACATACTGATGATGCTCACTGTCATCGTAAATCTGGCATCACCGCCGCAGCGCAGTACGTTTGGCAGTGTAAAACTTGCCGCCCACGCAAAGATGCTGAATACGCTGAACCAGCGGATCACCTGTATGCACAGTTTCGCCGCGGGTGCGGAGAGGTGGAACCAGCCCGACATCACAGGGATCAGGAAAAACATCGCGGCATTGGTCACAAACAGGCCGCCCATCGCGATCCCCATCAGAATATGGGAATACTGTCTGGCCTGTTTTCTTTCCTCTGCCCCAAGGCATCTCCCGACGACTGGGATCGTCGCCAGGCTCATCGTATTGCCCGGTATATTGGAGATCGTGGCGATCGTATTGGCAACCGCATTCGCCGCGATCGCCGCTGTGCCGAGCGTAGATACCAGACTGCTCACACACAGCTTGCCGATCTGGAACATACCGTTTTCCAGCCCGGACGGGATACCGATTGCCAGAATCCTCCTGATCCGGCTTCCCTCCGGTTTCAGTTCCCCAAAAGAGTCAATGCGCAGAGGGCCGGGCTTATGCTGCTGCCTCCACAGAATCCATACCGCCGCAAAGACACGCCCTGCCAGCGTGGCAAGCGCCGCACCCAGCACGCCCATTTTCATGCCATAGATCAGAAATGCATTTCCCGCAATGTTAATCACGTTCATCACAAGGCTTGCGTACATGCTCACCTTACTGTCGCCCTGTGCACGGAACAATGCCGCACCTGCATTATAAATTCCCATAAACGGATAGGATACCGCACTGAT
Source organism: uncultured Lachnospiraceae bacterium (assembly GCA_947577185.1). Taxonomy (GTDB): domain Bacteria; phylum Bacillota; class Clostridia; order Lachnospirales; family Lachnospiraceae; genus UBA3282. Next base: position 57,575 of record CANPUE010000007.1, read on the forward strand.
CCAGAAATAAGTCTGCGCGAATGCCATGACATCGTCATCGATCGCCCCGAATACCAGCCGTAGGATCTGCCTTGAAAACAATGCGGTTACCGCCATCAGCGCCACCGTGCAGATGCCGACGATACTGTAAAGCTGTGCCGCACTGCGTCTGGCGCTCTCCGTATCTTTCTGCCCCAGATACTGGCTGGCAATCACCGCGCCGCCCGTCGCCAGCGCCGACAAAATCTGGAGAATCAGTACATTGATACTGTCCACAAGACTCACGCTCGATACCGCCGCCTCACTGACACCGGACACCATAAACGTATCCGCAAATCCCATGCTCACGCTTAAAAACTGCTCCAGAAGCAGCGGCCAGATCAGCGAGATTAACTGCGCACGGGTGAATAAAACCGCATTACTGACCGGATGACTGATCCGGTCTTTTGTCATCTGTTTCTTCATAATATTTTTCCATACCCCTTTTAACCGCTTTGCTGATTTTGTCACTGCTCTCCTCAATCGCAGTCCTGACCGCCCATTTGACAATAAAATAAAGTGCGGTCAGCACAATGATCGCAGTTCCTCCGCTGATACCAAGTTCCTCCCACATGATGTCCCTCCGGTTTTCATAATCATATTCATAATAATTAAGTATAGCACAGATTCTGCCGTTTTGTTCACGAAATTAATCCCCTGTGCACAGGAAAACCATGCGCACAGGGGACTTATTTTACATCGCTGTTTTATTCTCTGTTTCCGGCCCGCCCATTGATACACGCAGCACCGGGCATCAGCTTCGCGTTACCCTTTCCATGGGTCTTTCTCCGAAGCCTTCCGCGAAAATAATCTTATTGACAACAAAAAATACCACCATCGCCACACCGCCGGTAAGAACAGTCGTTCCAATGTTATAAACCACGGCCGGGAGCAGTACCTTTGCCACACCTACCCACACGCTGTTTATGGCATTGACAACCAGAAAAATAACGAACCACCCCATAAAATAAAGCGGCAGCTGAAGCTTTAACGGCCCTTTGCTGCGGAATGTAATATTTCTCTGCAGGGGAAAATTGACACATTCCCCTAACAGGCTGGACACGAGATTGGCAAACATATATGCCATACCGCCGTCTGCAACGGCATAACCTATCACATTAAATGTAAACGGTATCCCAAACAGACTGCCTTCGATTCCCGGCCATCCCCAGCCGTTATCTGCATAAGCAGAAAACAGCTTAGGCAAAAACAGCAGCATCAGATATTTTAAAAATGTAATCACATAGCTGAAAATAAGAAACAATCCGCCTTCCCTGATCCACCGGGCAGCCTGTGGATGTTTTTTTGCAAAACTTTCAAAAAACTTCATACTCAGCTCCTCTCCGTTTCATCCCGCTCAGGACTTTCCCAAACTTTTTTATTTCATTGTTTTCGCCTTTTTCAGGACTTTTTGCTGCTTAAAGAAACCGGAAATCACCTGGCCCGCTCCTTTAAAGAAATGTCCATTCACCATTTTTACAATTCCATCCACCATATACTGGCTTACGATTCCGCCCGTCATTTTGCCTATGCCCCTGAACGGCATATTATAAATAAAGGTAATATTTAAATCCGGCTTTCCTTTCTGAATGCTTCGATTCAACATTTTTGTCAGAATTTTATATGCCAGCCTGGCAAGGCCGCTTTTGGCGTAATACATCTGACATATCGCATCATTTGCCTCCAGAGTACCGCTCCATTGCCCATCAGGAATTTCATGCCCCAACAGTTCTTTCCACTCCCTGTCGGGAACGGATAACACTTCCCCTTTCGCATAAGACGGAAGTTTTTCCATATCATAAGGAGACGGCGCGCCTGTCCCTGCTATGGAGACAGTGCCTGATAAGCGGATATCTTCTACAGATGCCCCTGCCATAATCTCATATTCTCCGCCTTCTGTTTCAAACCGGTTTGTCTTTACATTGAAATATCGGAACGCTTTATCATCCAGAGGAACCGTAACGTTCCGGCTTTCACCGGCTCTCAGGAATACTTTTACAAAACCTTTGAGCTCCTTTGCCGGACGATAGACACAGGATTTTCCTGCTCCCACATAAATCTGCGCCGCTTCCGCTCCGTCCAGTTTCCCGGTATTTGTAATCTGAAAGGATACCGTGACGGGGTTTTCTGTATTTTCTTCATGGACTTCTATATGTAAATCGGAGTATTCAAAAGTAGTATAACTTAAACCATATCCAAACGGAAACAGAACCGGTTTCTTCACTGTCTCGAAATAACGGTAACCCACATACAGCCCTTCGCGGTATTCCGCATTTCTTTGTTTTGACGGAAAATATGGCGCGGACGGTACCTCTTCATAAGCGGCCGGATAAGTTTCAGACAGTTTCCCAGACGGATTCACCTCTCCCATAATCGCTTTCAAAACAGCCGCGGCGCCCGCCTGTCCGCACAAATATCCATGAATTAAGGCTTTGCATTCCTTTAACCACGGCATCTCCACCGGAGATCCCGCTGCCATAACGACCACAATACGTTCATTTACTTCGGCGATTTTGTGCAGCAGCTCGATCTGGCTCTCCGGAAGTTTCATATGCTTCCTGTCAAGCCCCTCCGACTCCGAAATTTCATCCAGTCCCAGAAAAAGCAACACGACATCAACATGTCTTGCAAGCTCCACCGCCTGATCCCGCATCATAATATTTCTCGGTCCTACCCTGGGATATCCCGGTTCAAACCCTGCTGCTTTTAAGTCAAACTGTCCGATCACAGCTCTCACGGAATCTAATTTCGTCGGATTTACGCCGGAAGATCCGGCCCCCTGATATCTGGGCGTATCCGCAAAATCTCCGATCAGCGCTACGGACGTTCCCTTTTTTAGCGGCAGGATGTGATTCTCATTTTTCAAAAGCACAATACTCTGTTCACTGGCTTTCTGCGCCATTTTATGATGTTTCTCCACATCAAATGCAGCGCCGGCCGCCTTATCCACCGCCGCTCTGGTAGAAAAAATAACATCTAAAAGCTCGTCCAGCCTCCTGTCAATCAGCTCTTCGCCAATACGGCCTTCCTTCACCGCCTGAATCAGTTCTTCATCGCTGTCACCCCCGGTAGTAGCCATTTCCAGATGAGAACCTGCCCTCACACCTTCTACATGGTCATTGCTCCCGCCCCAGTCAGAAACCACAAAACCGTCAAATCCCCATTCATCCCGCAGGATTTCCTGCAGCAGATGTTCATTTTCATTCGCATACACGCCGTTTACGCGATTATAGGAAGACATGAGGCTTTTGGGCTTTGATTCTTTCACCGCAATCTCAAATCCTGTCAGATAAATCTCCCTGAGTGTCCGCTCATCCACCACAGAATCACTTGCCATCCGTCTCAGTTCCTGGGAGTTTGCCGCAAAGTGTTTCGGACAGGCAGCCACACCGTTTTCCTGAATCCCCCGGATATAACCTGCCGCCATCTTTCCTGCCAGATACGGATCCTCAGAAAAATATTCAAAATTTCTGCCGCATAACGGGTTTCTTTTAATGTTCATACCCGGGCCAAGCAGGACACAGACTCCCTGGCCTGCCGCCTCCTCGCCGAGTATGCGGCCAATCTCTTCGCCAAGCGAGGTGTCCCAGCTGTTTGCAATCGTTGCCGCTGTCGGAAAGCAGGTGGCCGGCAAAGAAGGATTTAACCCCAGCTGGTCACCTGTCCCCTCCTGTTTCCTGACACCGTGAGGTCCGTCCGCCAGCATGATGTTTTCAATCCCGACACGCTCCACGCTTCTGGTCTGCCAAAAATCTTTGCCGGAAAACATATAACATTTTTCTTCCAAAGACATCTTTGAAATAATATTCTGATGTTTCAACTTCATCGCATCTCTTCCTCCTGCATGATCATAAGCCATTTTGTAAAAAGCTGCCGTATTCTGGCGGCAGCTTATCACTTTATGTACAGGCTCTATCCGGTGCTATGCCGTTTCTTCCTGCCGTTCTTTCTTTTTTACAGAGCGAACCGCCAGCACACCCCAGAGAGCCAGTACCGCAACAATGGCAATATCCACACAAATCATAACGGTCTGCCATACCGGCCTTAAATAACCGTCTGTCGAAATACTCATGGCACTGCTGTTTGCAACCATATACAAAATATTTTTTGTGCTCTGCCGAAGCATCGCAATCTGTGTCGCGTCATCCTCCATGCCGAATGTTTTGGCATCCTGCGTCAAAAACAGGTCGCCGCCGGCACGAATCATTTCGTCCACATGGGTATACGTGTTCATGCTGTAATCCGTAATAACGGAACCATGGAACCCCCACTCATCACGAAGCACCTGTGTGAGCAGCGCATAACTCCCGCCTGCCCATTTCATGCCCAGACGGTTGAAAGAGGACATCATACCTGTCGCCCCGCCTTCTTTTACCGCAATCTCGAAAGGCAGCAGATAGAGCTCACGCATTGACTGCTCATTCGCCCATACAAGAATACCGTTGTACTCTCTGTCTGTCTCCTGATCATTCACTGCAAAATGCTTCACATAACAGTAAACGCCTTTTTTGCCCGCTCCTTTAATGACACTGGCAGCAAACTTACCGGACAGCCGCCCGTCTTCGCTGTAATATTCCCAGTTTCTTCCTGCGAAGGGAGAACGGTGGATATTAACCGCCGGCGCATACCATCCTGAATACGGCAGTCCGTCGCCTTTTTCATTTCCTGACAGTCCTTCTTCGCCTATCAGCTCACCCATTCTCTCTGCGAGCTGGATATTCCATGTGGAACCCATCACACATTCTGCCTGATACGCACAGGTACCGTAAACCACGGATTCCGACAGGAAGCTTGTGAACCCGCTTGGGCCGTCTGAATCTACCGTAAGCGGTTTACTGACCACGCCGTCCACACCTTTTACTTCATTTGTCCGAAAAGCGCCGAATCCCACCAGATTCTTCATCTCGTCAAGGGAAATCTCATTTAACAGCTCCTCCCACCTCGGATCGTCGAAAGATGCCTTTCCCAGATAATTTCCTGCTTCGTCATAGAGCATATCGCGCAGGGATAATCCGCTGTTCACTGGTACGACAGAGGGTGCATCCCCCGTCACTTCCCATGGTTTGCCCGCATCGGGCTCGGTATATTTGCGCTTGATGCTTTCATCCAGTTTCTCTTTGAGTTCATCCGTCAGCGTTCTTTCCGCATCCTCCAGATATGCTGTCCTGAGCGTACCGGCAAAGTCCCTGCGGGATACATAAGATTCATATGTGTTCGTCCCGAAAATACCGGCGCTGACATCATCAAACGCATTCGTGACTTGTGTTTCTTCACCGTCTGCATTCCTGTCCGCTTTCAGCTGCACATCCGATGAGAGGGTGTATGCGGCATCCGCTTTGGCAGTATGCGCATCGCTTCCGATCATAATGCGGTACTCCCCGGCTTCCAGTTCATACCCGCTGAATCCGTTTTCATTGGCATCTGCATAATCATACGACTTCATATCTTTTACATCCAGCGTGAGCGTAAGCGTCTGTTCTTCCCCCGGCGCCAGCAGATCCGTTTTGGCAAAATTCCCCAAAACGACATGCGGCTTTTCAATCGCCGGCCCTTCATAATGATAAGGCGCGCTGTAATACAGCTCCACGACATCTTTCCCCGCATAATCACCGGTATTTTTTACGGTAACGGATACTTCCAGCGTATCCTCCGCCGTAATTTCACTTCCGGATGCCGACGCAAAGGAAACGTCCCAGTCAAACTCTGTGTAAGAAAGTCCGTACCCAAAAGGATATACGACGTTCTCTTCATACCATGATGACTTTGGATCGGCTGAGGCCTCTTCATACCCTCTGGTCTCATAGTACCGATATCCCACATAGATTCCTTCCTCGTAGTTTACAAATGCATAGTCCGTTGTTTCGCCGTTATAAAGATAGCGGTTTCCAAATTCAGAGCCATAAACCCCCGTATTATACCAGGTCGGATCCGCAGTAAAGTCCGCCGCCCAGGTATCCACGGTATGGCCGGACGGACTGAGCTGATTGCCCTGCGCATCCGTTCCTGTGATAATCTGTCCTAATGCCATAATGCCTGTTGAACCCGGAAATCCCATCCACAGAATCGCATCAATCCCTTCATCCGCCTGCAATTCCGGTATTTCCATTGTAGTCCCTACATTCAGGACAACAATCACCCGCGTAAAATTCTCTTTCACATGCTCTAAAAGCGCTTTCTCGTTCTCATCCAGCTCCAGATAGTGGCTGTCTGCCGAAGCTCCCGCGACAGCGGCGCCGCCAAAGCTGTCCGCCATTGTCCGTGGAAGGTCAAACCCTTCGCCGCCGATTCTGGAAAAAACCACGATCGCCGCATCCTGATACCCGGCATAGCTGCCCGTCACATCCGACGGATAGGAATCCATCGGCGTTTCACCGGTTCCGAAACCGGAAAGCCTCTGTCCCGAAGTCATAGCAGGGTTTTCCGGCCTTCCCTTACCGGATTTGCCGGAATCCTCATAAAAGCTTTTCAAAGTCTCATTATAGGAAATTCCCGCCGCTTCAAGACTCTCGTACAAAGTCTTCTGTGCTGTGGAACTGTTGCTGCTGGCCGAGCCGGAACCGGAATACACAATATTTACCGAGTTCTTGCCAAATACACTGACATGCGCACCGTCGCCGGACAAAGGAAGCGCATCATTTTCATTTTTCAGAAGTACGATTCCTTCCTTTTCAACTTCGATCACAAAATCATTGGCCGCATCCAATACTTCTTCCTTGTCGGCATACTGCCTGTCATACCATTCCGCTCTGTTATCCTCCGTAACATTCGCACGCTCTCCGCCGAAAACGAGGCTTAACGAATTTGTCACGATGGGCACACTCATCAAAACAGTATTCACCACAATCTGCAGAACAAGTACAATGGCTGTTACGATCAGCCATACTTTCGTTTTCTTATTCTTCCAAATCAACCCCATGATCTTCTCCAATTCTGCCGCAATCCTTAACTCAGAATCGCACGCACAGATTTTTCACCGAATTATTCAATATTTTCTACAACTTCCTCCATGGAAAGCGCAGCCTCTGTCGTGATTTTCAGGCAGTCAATAGACGGCGCGCTGGGCAGGTTGCTTCGATAGGTATTATCTCCGGCAACAAAAATAATCTCATTCTCTCCCGCTTTCAGCTGAATCTCACCAAGATTTTTTGTTTTGAAATTTTCCTGATCATTTGCATCCGTTCCGTTATCCGTTGTAAATTCCTCATACTGAACCGCTTCTCCGTTTACCGTCACGATAAAGCTTTCCGGATTCCAGGTGCAGTTACCTAAAACGTTTGACCCGAATACGCCTTTTAACGTTGCTGTCGCATCAACATCAGATGTGATCACGAAAGTAATCGGACTGGAGGTACCGAGTTCACCTACATAAAATCCGTTGCTTGCACTGGCTTTTTCCTTTGCCAGGCCGATCCCGGTCGGTGAACCGGATACTCCAAGTCCTTCCAGTCCTTCCAATACGGTATATTCCGCTTCAAAAATATATTCGGTTCCCGCATCCTGCGTGCCTGCGCTTTCTTCTCCGCTCTCCGTTGTCTCTTCGCTTTCAGATGACTCTGCAGCGTTTTGCGTATCATTTCCAGCGCCGCAGGCTGTCATAACAATCGATGCTGCCATCATAAGTACAGCAGCTGCCACTTTCTTTCTCATTCCTTTTCCTCCATTTTGTTTTACTTGTGAAACAAATGCAATTGCAGCGAACGCCGCAACTGCATCTGTAAGAGTTCTTTCTTATTTTTGAAAATTATCTGTTATCTTATTCAACGGTAAGAGGCAGTTCGATCGAAGCGGGTTCATATCCTGTCGCTTCTGCCGTAATCTTAACCGTATAACTTCCTGCCGCCGACGGCGTACCGCTTATCACGCCGGCTCCTGCATCAAAGCTTAATCCTTCCGGAAGTCCTTCTACTGTGTAGGTAATATTGGAATACGGATAATAAGTATTGAGGGAGGCCGTGTTAAGTGCTATAGAAGTATAAGCCGCGCCTTTTTTGGCATTTTCAAGCGTCATCGCAACATCTTCGCCGTCCACTTCAACAGTGTCCGTATAAACTACCTTAGTCCCCTTGGGCAGCTGCATGGCATTGCTGTTTGCAACCATATACAGAACCTGCTTTGTCGCTTCCTGCAGACAGTGAATGGTAATGTTCTGTTCCTCTTCATCCATGGCAAGAATCTCCGCTTCATCAAGGTAAATGCCGCCCGGTATGTTGTAAACCATGGCATCCAGCATCAGGTTTGCTCCCGATTTAATCAGCTGGTAAGCGTTACAGGTATTATATAACACGATATCTGTTACAACTGCACCCTTGAATCCCCACTCACCGCGGGTGATCTGGTTCATCACCGCATAACTGCCGCCGCACCATGTCTTACCGATTCTGGTAAAGGAGCCCATTGCGAATGTTGTCTCGCCCTCTTCTACCGCTCTCTGGAAGCCTTTTAAGTAAATCTCACGTGCCGTCTGTTCTGTCATCCATGCGGACAGACCGCCTGTTCCCGTTCCGTCTGTACCCATCACGCCATTCCGGTAAGTACTCGAACCTGCGCCATCATTGTGGAATGCAAAGTGCTTCATGGTAATATAAGCGCCTTTGGATTTTGCACCCAGAGACACATTCGCTGCCAGTTTTCCTGTCAGATACGGATCCTCTGAATAATACTCAGAACCTCGTCTGTCGAAAGGTGAACGATGAATGTTCATGCCCGGCGCATACCATCCTGTATAGTTATACATCATACCGCTTTCCTGTGTGCTGTTGCCCCACAGGCCCTGCTCGCCTATCATAACGCCCATCTGATAAAGAAGATCATTATTATAGGTCGCCGCGATCATCGGCTCTGCCGAAAAATAGTTATATCTGTCATTGGTATCTGTATAGTTTCCTGTCCAGCCTTTGGGGCCGTCCGTATCACGGGAATAAGGTTTGCCGATATACGGAATTGCCTCGGAATCAAAACCGCCGGAATTCACCAGATTAATCATCTCTTCCAGAGTCAGCTGCTCTACCAGTTCCTGATAAACCGGATCATCCGCATCCGCACCGATCAGATCAGACAGTACGACAGAATATCTTTCGGACGTACGGTTTGCCGCATCCGTCTCATAAACAGGCGTACCGATCTGAGCGGCATCATAGTAAGCATTGAACGCCTCATCATCGTATTTCCATGTTGCCAGCTCTTCCTCGGAGATTTCTTTTACATGTTCAAAACCATCCGGCATCGTGCCTGCGAAATCGCTGCGGCTTAATGCCGTATAGCCTTCGCTCTCGAAGCCTTCTGTCACATCATCCAGAACGTTTGTAATTTCCGCTCCGGTCACTGCCGTATTGCAAAGTGCCTTTTCTTCCACGGAATAATCAAAGTCAACATCATTATCGCCCATGCCGTAATGGGAATTTTCCGCAATCTTTACGTTGTAAGTACCGGCATCCAGCACATATGTTTTATCCGTCACTTCATCATAAGATGCCATATCGGATGCTTTTACGGAAAGGGTTACGGTCTCGCTGGCACCCGGCTCGATGATACCTGTCTTAGCATAATCTCCAAGAACAACATATGCTTTTTCGATTACCGTTTCATTGCCGGTCTCTTCTGTGCCATAAGGCGCCGTATAATATAACTGAACGACATCTTTACCTGCAACGTCGCCATTATTTGTTACTTTTACATCAAATGTCAGCGTATCGTCTTTCGTAATGGCAGAATCCGCCGCCGTAGCGGGTGTCACTTCCCATGTAAAATCGGTGTAGGAAAGACCGTAACCGAAAGGATAGTTTACATTGTTTTCCCACCAGCTGCCGCCTTCTTCATGAGCTCTTGTCTCATAATACCTGTATCCGACATAGATGCCCTCTTCGTAGCCCACAGACCAGGTGTCTACCAGTTCACCGTTTACACTGTAATGGGTATATCCCACCAGATTGCCGTTTCCGTCCGTGCTCTGACCGTCGTCGCTCAGCAGGATATTGAAAATCGGGTAAGACGGGTTCTTCGTGAAATCTACCGCCCAGGCATCTACTGTCTTACCGGAAGGATTCACCTCACCGGAAAGAATCATACCAAGCGCGTCAAACCCGTTGTCACCAGGCTCTCCGATATTGAGCACAGCATCTACCTTGCTGTTTCTCTGGATATCTGCAATCTCAATCGGCGTACTGCTGTTTATCAATACGATTACCTTGTCAAAATTAGCAGCAGCATAATCGACCAGATCGTACTGTGCATCATCTAACTGACAGGGATGAACTCTTCCTTCTTTGGAAATTTCGCCGGTTCCGCCGGAAATAACCACGATCGCCGCATCGCTGTACTCTTCAATAGACGCTTTCCACTCGTCCGTTGCTGAAGCATTTGCGAAATCCTCCGCAACCAGAATGTCGGAAGTTTTTTTAGGAACATTTCCCTTGTCATCCGCTTCCGCGCCTTCCACATCCTCGGACTCCCATTGACTATACAGGTCAAGCACCGTCTTATTCAGGCTGAATCCTGCGTCTTCCATGCTGGTTATGACGGTTTTCTTTGCGATCGCCGCCCCCGCCGAAGCGTCTACTACGTTTGCGCCGCTGCCCGCATCGGGATTGACCGCCGCATAACCAAGCAGCGTTACTTTTGCACCGTCTGCAAGCGGAAGTGCACTTTCTTCATTCTTTAAAAGGATCATACCTTCTTTGGAGATTTCCAGATTCAGTGCAAGACCTGCCTCCAGGGCTTCCTCCTTACTTCCATACGCTGACTCATACAGCACCGGTGTTTCCGGTGACGCCGTCTGCACCGTTTCCGGACTTTCAGGCACGTCAGGTGTTTCCTGTGGTGTTTCTTCCGGTGTTTCTTCCGGTGTCTGCGCCGGCTGCCCCGCATTGTCGCCGCATGCCGCAAGGCTGAATGTAAGAACGCCGCACAGCAACAGAGCCACCGCTTTGTTCAACTCTTTCTTAAACATTTCTTCCTCCTTCTGTTCCTTTTGTTTTGGTGACTTTAAGTATAGCATTCTTTTTTTCTTTGCAAATGCGCGCTTCGTAAACGGTATCCTTTTTTCGTAAACTGTCCAAAGCAATGTGTAAACTCTATAATTTTTGCAGAATTTATAAATATATTTTTGTGCAAAATGCACAATTCAAATTTTTGACGGAATCGGAATCAATACCTTTAGTTCAAACCAGTTTTCCTGTACATTGATCTTCACCGCCCCGCCATATTTCTTCACCGCATGCTTAATGCTCTTGATCCCATAGCCGTGCAGCTCACTTCTTTTTGTCTTTGTTGTCTTTAAATCTCCTTCCGAAATTTTTAATTCCCCGTCAAAATAGTTTTCAAACCGCATGATCAGAAAATCCTTTTTGGAAAAAATAGCGACATGAATCAGTCTTTTTTCCTTTTCCGGAACCTTTTTTTCGCACTCGATGGCATTGTCCAGAGCATTCCCCAAAATTGTGCAAAGATCCATAATATCCATGAAATCCAGAAGTTCCCCATCCGCCACACAGTTGAGGGAAATACCATTCTGTTCACAGACCACGTTTTTGCTGGTGAGCACTGCGTCCAATACCTTATTGCCCGTTTTATTCTGCACCTCGTACCGGTGAATTTCTTCTTCCATCCGGTCTAAAAAAGCCATCCGCTTTTCAGCGCTCTCTTCCGCCCGCAGCACCGCAATCTGATGTTTCAAATCGTGATATTTATAGTGGATCACATCAATGCTCTCTTTTGACATCTGATACTGGAGATACTGATTCTGAACAATATTCTGCATGAGGGAAAGTTCCTGTTTCATGCGGAACTGAAAACGCTGCAGATAATAGGCATACATAATCGCCGCCCCTCCCATATCCACCATTGTCCTGATGATGGCGACCGCGCCCTGATAGGAAGTGCTGAAAGGCGTATCCATTGACACAAAACTCAGATTACTGACAAAAAAGATTGAAATCGCGATCAGCATTGTCGCCATCAGTTCCGGGCCTTTGATATCCAGCTGTTCATTTTTCAACTGCTGACGTTTTAACAGACTCCCATAGAAACTGTAAATGATCCCGTAAATAACCGCCGGCATCCAAAAACAGAAAGCATCGTCCGCTTTGTCCTTAAAAAAGTAACAGTGCAGAAGCCATTCAAAGGACGCGGCAAATTCCGCAAGGACAAACGCGTGAAGCCCCACATATACTGCATCCTTCCAGTTTCCTTCATGACAAAGCCAGATAAAGCCGATCATTAATATGACAGCCATAATCATACAGGGAATCCACCAGATGATATTCACGTTCCCTGTTGCAACCAGAAATAAACTCTGAATCAAAAGCCCGCCCACTGAAACAGGCGCCAGCGTTTTTCCGTCAAAACGTTTTTTCATATTCAGGATGTACACCATGCAGGCAGCCCACTCTGCAATTGCCGTATACAGCCTCGGAATGTCAAGCAGTACATTTTCCATCCCTATTTCCCCTCTCCCCAGTAATTCGTCAGTTCCTCCATAAAAGCATTCTTCCTGGCTCTGCTCAAAAGCAGTTTTTCTCCCCGGACGACGGCATAATCATTTTGTATGGAATCCACATGCGCCAAATTGATCAGATATCCTTTATTTCCCCGGCAAAACTGAAATTCGACAAGCATGTCCTCCGCATCTTTCATCGTACCGGAGGCCTCGAAATTTTTGTCAGCCGTATGATAGATCATTGTATGATTCCTGCTCTCCACATAATAAAGATCCGCTACATCAATCCGCGCTATGCCGCCTCCCCGGATCTTGACGATAATGGTGTGCCTTGCCCGCTTTTTCAGCCGCCTGACCGCTTTGTTCAGCCGCTCCGAAAAAGCGAAATAAGAGATCGGTTTCACCACATAGTCCAGGGCATCCACCGCATATCCGCGGATGGCATACTGACGCAGGTTGGTGATAAAGATAATAATCACTTCCGAATCCCTTTCCCGTATTGCCTCCGCCGCAGTCATTCCGTCCATAAAAGGCATTTGAATATCCATGAGAATAATGTCAAACTGTGCCCTGTAATTCTCTACAATTTCATCCCCGTCCGTGAACAGCATAATTTCAAACGTCTCTTTCCTCTCTTTCTCATACTGATGCAGAAAATTTTCCAGCTGTTTTTCATACAATTTTTCATCTTCCACAATTGCTATCCTGATCATGAAACTTTCCTCCCGCAAACCTGCCCATCCACGCACCTGCTTTTCATCAACCTGCTTAGTCTAATCATTTCTTATTTTTTCAAATTTATGACACATAATTCTACTGCAAAAAACCTTTTTCGTAAACCTGAACTTTCACAATAGTTTCATCATAAAAATTTTCCTGATCAGGATCCGGCCGTTTTACAACTGCGGGTTGTGTTTTCAAACCAAAAAACAACCTGTGATCTATGGACATTTCATGATACAACAGGCATACTAATATTGCAGCATTTCACTGCAATGATCAAACCGGGGGGCACGAAAATGTTTGATGTCAAAAAAATGGGGGCGCAAATTGCACATCTGCGCGCAGGAGGCGGCGATGCTTTGCAAAATATCCGAATTGTTTAACTGTTCTGTAGACAGGATTCTCGATATCGACAAGGAATTTATGACTTTGATAATAAATTAATATCATGACACGATATCCTCTGCGGAAGAGATCACAGCGATTGCTCACGAGCGTGACTCTTTCGCAAAAGACTTTCTGAAAGAAAAAAGGAAGCGCATCATCGAAATACTGCGCAGAAGCAGTGAACAGGAAGAACTTGCCTTGACTTATCTGCAAAAGGCAATTGCGGGTGTCAGGAAATGAAATGCGGACATCGTCATAAAAATTTTGATTGAGTATCTTTTGAAAAATGGTATACTATAATTAACAGCGGGGATTTTGCTGTGAATACAGACAAAGGATCATGCATGAGCAATAAAGCAAAAATACGTGAAGAAGCAAAAAAACTGAACCCCATTGATGATATTATGTTCCGTACGATGGCTGAGGATAAAAATTTCTGTGAAGAGATCCTGCAGGTAATCCTCTCGGACCCAAAACTCTCCGTACTGGAATCCACGCCCCAATACGCCGGAACCAATCCGCAGGGACGCTCCGTGATTCTTGACGCAAAATGTGTACTTGGGGATGGACGCAAAACAAACATCGAAGTACAGAAGGCAGATAATACCGATCATCAACGTCGTGTCCGCTACAACGGCGCGATCCTCACCACCAACCTCACCGATCCCGGCGAAAGGTTTGAAAACATTCCCGACGTCTGTGTCGTATTTATCTCCCGCTTTGACATTTTTAATGAAAACCGTTCCCTGTATCATATAGACCGCACCATAAGGGAAACCGGAAAAGTTGTCGATAATGGATTTGAAGAGGTTTACGTCAACGCTAAGATAAAAGACGGCTCCGAAGTATCCGCGCTGATGGAACTATTTGTTGACGATGCTGCATACAACAGCAGATTCCCCATTACCTCCGGCAGTAAACGCCGGTATAAAGAAACAGAGGAGGGACAACAGGTTATGTGTGAGATTATGGAAAGAATTGCAAGGGAAGAACGCAACGAGGGCAGACTGGAAGGCGAAACCCGAATCAATACCCTCAACGCTATTCTGATCAATCTGAACAGACTCGATGACTTAAAACGCGCCGCTACAGATAAGGACTTCCAAATGCAGCTTATGATTGAACTTTTACCTGAAAAACTGTAACCCGAACTATTTTTATCTGAAAATAAAAATCTCTTCAATCGGTGCGTCAACTGCCCTCGCAATATCGACCGCCAGTTTAAGAGACGGGTTGTACTGCGCCTTTTCCAAACGCATAATCGTCTCCCGGCGCACGCCTACGTGTATCGCCAGCTGTTCCTGCGTCAGGTTTTTCTCCTGTCTGAACTTTTTTAGTCTGCATTCAAAGTCAGGCACGTTCATTCCTCACTTTCCTCCCACTGATCTTCATGGTCATAGCGGTATAATAGATATTCGCTGAGAAATACCGCAAGCGCTATCGCCAGCGATGACACAATCACAAATGCGATCAGGGTATATTCCAGATTTCCCATGAGTCTGCCCCGTCCCAGAATGAGAACTGCCAAAAATATGATCCCCAGCGCCGTTTTGTTGGCCGCCATATGCGCTTTCATTTTATTTTCCCTGTATCGCTCATCCATAAAAGTATTTGACATTTTTCCCTCAAAGAAAAAGCCGAAAAACCCAAAAAACATGAAGAAGAGAAACGGGAAAATAGTCTTATCCACATTGTAGGTCCAAAACCCCAAAAAGCCAAAGAAACCAAAAAAACCGAAGATACCCATCCAGGGATTGACGGATCTGGTAAACAGACTGTTTTTCTGCCTGCGGTTCATTCTGAGGACGGCCGGTATCAACATCGCCAGCAGATACAGGAGATACAAGGCAGTAAGCACGCCGGAAATGATCATAGGAAGGTCTTTTACCCGAAAAGTATACCCGGCTCCCTCCATCGGCGCAACAAACCTTGCATCATTATAAACGACTGAATACCAGGAAGATACTGCTACGAGCAAAGCACACAATATGCCCAGCAGAATCATTCGTTTTGTCTTTTTATTCATAGATTCATCCTCCCAAAAGTGATATATTTGTATCTTATAGTGACAAATATATCACCTCCGAAGATTCCTGTCAATAAAAAATGGTTAAAAAAAATCAAGAATGCTCCGCATTCTCGTTGAATGGTTTACACTGTCTCAATTTCCTGTCGTATAAAAAAAGCGCATGGTCCCAAATTAATGTTCCATGCGCTTTCCTGCATTCCGCAAAATCCACGTCACCGCCGCTTCCGCATTTGTGGGCAGGTTTCCGGAATTTTGTCCGTCCACAGCGCCTCCCTCATTTTCCGCGCCTTCATGGAAGGCCTGCAGGGCGTATCTGGCCAAAATTCCCGATACCCGCCCTCTCTCTATGGAATCTTCGGCACCCAGAACGATCACTGCCAGATCATGCTCCATCGTACCGTCATCCGCAGTCAGCGATGTGACCAGACAGGCTCCGGCTTTGTTCGTTGTTCCGGTCTTTAAGCCGGTGACACCCGACAGATTCCGCAGAAGCGGATTGGTATTGCGCACTTCCAGATCAAGAGATTCCAAAGTGACGCGTTCTAAAGAAATGATGTCCGTGATCTGGGGGTAAACGTTCAAAAGACTCGATATCAGCCGGAACATATCTTCCGCACTCATGCGGTTCTGTCGCTTTGCAGGCACAGGGTCCTGCGTATAAGACGGCAGGCCGTGGCTGTTATAAAAGTATGCCTGTGAGAGCCCCAGCTCCTGCGCTTTCTGGTTCATTCTCTGCACAAACGCCTCCTCCGAACCGGCGATCGTCTCCGCCAGACACAGCGCACACTCATTGCTCGACGGCAGAAGCGCACCATAGAGAAGTTCCTGTACCGTGATCTGCTCTCCTGCTTTCAACGGGATCACGCCGTCGGCAGAATCGGCCAGTGCCTGCACTGCCTCGGAAATCGTGACTGTCTCCGAGAGAGAGATCTGTCCCGTCTGCAGAGCCTCCATGGCTAACAGGCAGGTCATCAGTTTAGAGGTACTGGCGATCGGCCAGGCGGTGTCAGACTGATACCGGTAATAAATTTCCCCCGTTGTGGCATCCCCTGTCAGGACACTGTTAACACCGTAAAAATACCCGGCCGCTTCCAGTTCGGCAGGAGAAACACGAAACGGCTCCTGTGTGTACAGGCAGAGCGTACCCGTATCGGAAACGGTGAAATTTAAATCCAGTATCATCGCCAGATCCACCGTCATCATAAAGCAGTCATAATGGCCGGAAGGCATTTTCATGATCATCGTGTAATAAGAAACTTCCTGCCCGTTTATTTTGATCTCATTGCGCCGCAGGGAAAGATCCGGATTTTCGTCATCTTCCCACGGTTCGTTTTCCGCGTCCACGGAAAAATATGCCTCCCCCGTATTCAGTGAAACCGTATTTCCCGTGATCTCCACAGAAAAGGCTTTGTCTGTGCCGGCAAGCGCTGCGGCCATGTCCCGCAGAGAAAGATATGTATTGTGATCATAACCATGATCCAGTGTTTTTACCGTATATACCGTACCGGAATCAGCCTGTACCCGACAGGTTCCGGGTATCTGAAAGCCCGCTTCCGTCCTCATGGACAAAAGGGCGCAGATCAGGATCACAGATAATAAAAGAGCGCTTGTTTTTTGCAGAATCGTTTTCATCGAATCTCCCTTCCTGCCTGTTTCCCAAAAAAACTATGGTTTTAAAGTATACAGCACGGGATAATGGTCAAAAGAACGCTCCGCTATCGTCCCGTTTTGATCTGCCTGTGTCTCTTTTGTCAGAATCAGACTGTCCTCTTTTCGGACATAGCGTTCCGTCCTGATCACAGCGGTTTTGTCTGTTACAAACTGTCTGGTCAAAATACCTTCTGCGGCTTCATAAGTACCGCTGCCATCATACTCTGCCTGCAGTTCTTCCAGTGAAGGCAGGAGGGCGGGAGCACAGGAGCGCAGATAGTCCTCCGCGGACATGCCGAATGTTTCGGTCACAAGCGCCGCAACAGCTTCCCGCTCCGTACTGCCCTCATAGCCGGACAGAATCAGCCGCGTTGCGACAAGATCCAGAAAAACCCCGCCAAACGCCGCATAAGCCGTTTCCCGGCAGGCTTCATAGCTTTCCGGCAGGATACTGCATTCAAAGGTTCCCGCAAAGCGTCCGGTCTGTTCCATCTTCATATTGACTTGTATAGTCAAATCTTTCATCCGGGACTCGACCTCCTCCAGGGAAACCGAAACCGCTTCTATGTCCTCTAACCAGACATAGGCCGTGACCGCGGCCTGCCGCGTCATATCCAGGCTGGCAGTCCACTCTCCGGTCAGGTTTCTGTCCGCGGATGCAAAAAAATGCAGGTACGCCAAAAAAACGGTAGATATGCCGAGCGATATCAGCAATAAGACAGCTACCGTATTTTTAACAGCCCGCTTCGCGGCCTTTTTTGTATTCTTTTTCATCGTTTTCTTCATGGCTTTCCTCATATATTTACGGTAACGTATTTGACACAGATTGTCAACGGCGCGCAGTCCTTTTCCCTCACAGATTCCTGTTCTTTTTCCGCACAGATCAGTACGTGTGAGTAAGCGGAATTCATGCCTGCCGTTGCTTTTTCCGACAGGAAATCGTATAATCCAGAGAGAAACCAACAATGACAAAGGCGCAGGCAAATGGAGGGGCATGATGAACAGACAGGTGGAAAACATCTTACAGGAGCAGGAAGCGGCGGAGCGGAACGATTACCAGTCGGCAGAAACAATCCGCCGGATGATACGGAATGATTTCAGCAACGGTGAAGAGATCCTGAACGCCATAGAAATTACACCCGCCGCTTTACCCGATTTTTTCAAAATGCCTTCTTTTTTGTTCCTGTATCCGAAAATACCGCTTCCCGTACGCAAATGTGAGGCTTTTCATGCGGCCAAACATACGACGCTCCAGATCCCCTATCTGCACAGTCACAGCTTTTATGAATATATTTATGTCCTGCGCGGCGAATGTATACAACAGATCGGAATGCAGAAAGAAAACGTATGCCTGAAAGCACATCAGTCCTGTCTGCTCGCCCCGGGCACCTGCCATATCATGGAAAAATGCGGGAAGCAGGACATCATTCTCAAATTTTCCATTTCGGAACAGATTTTTGAAGAAGCGGCCGCCGCGCACTCCTTTGCCGATATGAAAAATGGCTTCACACTTTTTAAGCATGGAGACGAACTCACCGATCTCTATGCGCGCAGGCTGTTGCTGGAAAATCGGAACCGGGACGGTTTCACAAAAACAGCTGTCAAAAACTATCTCTCTTTGCTGTTCATTGAGCTAAACAGGGCCGCCGCAAAGCAGCCTGCCAGGATTGTGTCTCAGCTGGAAGCCTATTTCGAGAAGAACCCCGGCCGGACAAGTCTGCCGCAGTTTGCCGCCTCTGTCGGATACAGCGCCGATCATGCCGGCCGACTGATCAGGCAGGTTACCGGTAAGACGTTCGGAGAATACCGGCGGGACAAACATCTGATGGATGCGGCTCAGTTACTCTCGCAGACGGATGATACGATAGAATCTGTCGCCCTCGCGGCCGGCTATGCAACAGTATCCGGATTTTATAAGCAATTCTGCAGGCTGTACGGCATGGCTCCGGGAGAATACCGCAAAACCTTTTTGGACGATTCGTCTTTTAACGATTCAAAAGATCGTTTTGGGAAATAGAAAGCCCGTTTCAGGAGATTGCCGCCGCGCTCTTTTTCTGTCAGAATCATATAAAAAATATGACAAAGGAGCGGACAGCGCATGAAAAGCAACACCAAAAATCATCTGTCGGAAAATCAGATCAGAAACCTGACGCAAAAACATTTTGGAAAAGACTGTGAAATAACTGATATTACGGAATTAAAAGGCGGTCAGTTTAACGCCGCCTACCGCATAAACCGGGGAAAAGGACAGGACAGCCTCGTATTGAAAGTCGGCGTGATTCCGGGAACGCCGCTGTTAACGTATGAAAAAGATGTCATGCCGACAGAGGTTTCCTGCCTGCGGATGCTAAGAGAAAAGACAACCATCCCCGTGCCTGAAATCTATGCCTGTGATTTTGGCAAAACCGATCTAAACAGCAATTATTTCTTTATGACTGCGATGGAGGGCGTCACACTTTCGAGCGTGTCAAAAAAAATGGATGAAGAGAACCTGTCCCGGATCAGGGCAAAGCAGGCGGAATATATGGCACAGATGCACCGGATCAGGGGCAGTTACTTCGGTTATTTCACAGACGATCAGACAAAGCAGTATACCACATGGAAAGAAGCGTTCTCTGGTATGATGGAACAGGTTCTTGCCGATGCGCAGGCACATCACACCAGACTTCCCTACGACCGGATACGGAAAGCCCTCGTAAAAAATGCCGCCTGTCTTGATCTGTGCAAAGAACCGGTTCTGGTAGATTTCGACTGCCATGACGGAAATATCTTTGTGAAAAAGCAAAGCGGTCAATACGTAATCGAGGGTATCCTGGATCTGGAACGCGCCTACTGGGGAGACGGACTGGCAGATTTCGCAGGCGCTTTTATTTTCACAAATGATATGCGCAGGGAACCGGCCTTTTTAAACAGTTATCTGAAAGAAAGCGATACCCTCCGCACATACGGTGAAGCGGAGAGCCGCAGATATCTGCTCTACCGGATGTACCTTTCTGTCATCATGATCGCAGAGTGTTTCCGCTATGGATGGGCTTATAGCAGATTACAGGCAGCTCTGGCCGGCCGTTTTTTGAAAAACTGTCTGGAAGGGCTTGAGAAATGACGGCACCGGAAAAGAACACGCTTCAACTTGATACGGAGCCGATCGGCCGTCTGTTGTGCAAAACGACGCTTCCCGCATTGATCAGTGTCCTGGCGTATAATCTGTATCACATTGCCGATACTTTTTTCGTCGCAAAAGGCTCGGGCACAGATGCCGCGGGCGGTCTGGCCGTGAGTTTCCCGCTGTTTCTTTTTCTGTCTGCCGTAACATCCATGCTGGGAAGCGGCGGCGCCTCCGTATTATCCCGTGCACTGGGCAGAAAGGAACGGGAAAAAGCAAACCGTGTCATCGCAAACTGCTTTTGCGTCTTTTTTGCGATTTCTCTTTCGATCACAATTACGGGTCTGCTCTTTCTGGAACCGCTTTTACATGCAATGGGGGTAACGGATGCGCTGATGCCGTATGCCAGTACCTACACCCGGATCATTTTATCGGCGGCAGCGATGTCCACCGGTTTTTCCAGTCTGATCCGCGCAGAAGGCAGCAGCAGATATGCAATGTACATCTGGCTGATACCGATCGGCATCAATCTCGTCGCCGATCCGCTTCTGATCCTCGTCCTGGACATGAAAACTGCCGGCGCCGCTTTCGGAACCGCTCTGTCCTGGTGTGTTTCTATGGGCATGAGTATCTGGTATTTCTTTTTGTCCCCCAATCGAAACGTCAGGATCAGAAAAACGGATTTCCTGCCGGATCCTTCCCTGCTTGCGGAAATATTTGCCATCGGCGTTCCGGCGTTTATCCAGACTGCGGGATACAGCCTCTCTGTGGTGTTTGTCAATCGTATCCTGAAGGGGCACGGCGGAACCACCGCGATCAGCACCTACGGGATCGTCAGTAAACTATATACCTTCCTGCTTTTGGGCATAACGGCACTCATGCAGGGCATCCAGCCCGTCATCGGCTATCATTACGGAAAAAATGACAGGAACCGGGTAAGAAAGACCTTAAAAATATCCTGCCGGATCGCCGGTCTGTATGGAATCGCGGTCATCATCGTCCTGCTGTTGTCCGCACAGACCCTTCTTCATATCATGACATCCGATCAGAAGGTGATCGCCGCCGGCAAAGATATTCTTCTCACTATGGGGTGTGGAATGCCTTTTTACGGCATTTACTGTGTACAGTCCGTCTATTTCCAGGCGGCCGGGAAGCGCATAAGTTCCCTTTTTCTTTCCCTGTGTAACCATATCCTCTTCCTGTTCCCTGCGATCCTGTTACTGAGCAGGCTCTCAGATGCCTCCGCGATCTGGTATGCATTTCCCGTCTCCGCATTCTTATCCATGTGTATTGCATGCGGACTCCTGAAAAAAGAGAGCCGTTCAAATCATATTCCTGTCCGCTGAATCTATTCAGAAACTGCGCCATAAATCCGATAACATATAAAAGACATAAAACTTGCAATGCGACGGAGGATATGATTATGCCAATTGATCAAATGAGACAGGTATTAGATTCCATGGAAACTTCCGTAAAACTGCGCTGTCAGGCAAGAGCACAGCGCCGGGCGGAAGAGGCAGAGCGTGAACGGAGAACCTTTCAGGAAAAACTGATGCGCGCCGCCGTTACAAAGACAGAATCTGACAGCATGGTTTCGGCGGTAAAAGGACGTGAGAACGCCGTGCAGAGAGATCAGCTGATCGGAATGATGATGGCCGGCTTTTAAAGCCAGCCATCCGCTGTGAAAAAGGAGTCCCTATGTCATTTACAGTCCATGTCCAAATGAAAAAACCGGGAAAGAAACAAAGCCGCCTGATCGAACCCAGGCCCTTTGTGCTCGCGCAAAAACCCCGGACGGTCAAAGAACTGCTTACCTCTCTCACGGAGCTTGGCGCAGAACAATATCAGGCAGGAAAAGACGACGGCACGCTGCTCTCCTGCCTGACCAAACAGGAAATTGATGAACAGGCGGCGCGTGGAAAAATCACCGTGGGGTTTCACGGCGGCGCGGATGTCGTGCCCGAAAAAGCTGTTGCCAACACGCTGCAGTGCTTTGAAGACGGGATCTACCGCGTATTTGCCGGAGAAACCGAACTGACCGCCCTCTCCGAAGAGATCCCCTGGACGGAAAACCTTGTCTTTACTTTCATCCGCCTGACAATGCTGTCAGGATGGTAACATCTCATCCCCCGCAGAAAGGAACAAAAACAGATGGCAGAATTTACCTATCAGACAAGAAGACAGCTGACCGAGCGCTGGATCAACGATATCAAGCAAAAAGGTGCACGTCTTAGTGCGCAGGAGAAAAAACTGCTGCCGGATGTGTATCTTTATGCGATTCCGCAGGATGTCTGCGACTATATGCGAAACCTTCTCGACAGCGGCAGCTGTAAGACCCTCAGTGAAGTTTACATAAAACATTTTAAAGATCTGGTCGATGTCTGCGTGAAAAAAGAATGGCAGGAAGAATTTTATGACGCGCTCGATGCGATGAACGCTTACCAGATGACCTCAGGATGGTACCGGCGCAGTCTGCGCTCCGACAGCTATTCTCCGTTTGTGCAGCAGAGCATCACACTGTTACGCGCCTATGCACAACTTGATTTTTACGGTGCAGATCTCGCGGACCTTCTGATCGGGAATGTCCCGCCGGAGATCTATGACCATGCCAGAAACGAAGCTTTCTCCTATGCAGGAATTCTTGCAGCACGCATCAATGCGGGTGATGAGAAAACGATTCAGGCCGTGAAGGACATTCTGTTTGGCGAAAATAATACGCTCATGTTAAGCCGTGAGACGATTCTTGGCATTGTGATGAGCAAAAGCAAAGCGCTATATGAAGACCTTGGCAGATTCCTGCTCGCGGCAAGGCTTCAAGAGGGCGCAAGACAGGCAGTCTGTGAGACGATGGATGCCGGACGGCCCGAAGCGTTCCTTTCTCTTTTTACCGTCATAGAAGAAAATAACCTTATCCGCTACTCTTCTGTCAAACGTGCGGTGAGCACGTGGATCGGAATCTTCGATGAAAAAAATGTAGACCGGATCAGTGACAAACTGCTGCGGATGATGGGACAATGTCTCAGAGACGAAACGTTCTTAAAAACGCAGCTTGCCACGGATGATGCAGTCGCAATCAGCTGTGCGCTCTGGGCAAAAGGGTTTTACGATGCCAGGGATGCCGTTTCGACCGTTTTCGAACTGATCCGGCATGGATCAAAACCGCAGAGAATGGCCGCCTCCTACTTTAACCGCTCCTTACAGCTTCCGAAACTGACGATGCAGGCGGCAAAAGAAGTGCTGCTTACCCACCCGGAAGATCTGGAGCTCGCAGCATGTTTTATGCCGGGTTTCATGAGCTCTGTCGGTTCCTGTTTCTACGATCTTGTCAAAGACACAAATAAGAGCAATTTCTCAGTGCTGCAGGATGTCGTCAGAAAGCCGCAGACTCTCTCCGTGAAAGAATTTTTTGAAAACAGGGAAGAGGCCGCCAGATTCTACGAAATCCTGAAAAATATGATGGCCCGCATCCCCAAAAAGGGCCTGCTCCTCTCCCCCTGTATTTTTCCCTGGTATCAGGTGACGCTCAGCCAGTCGGATCTCGCCGTGCGCCTGTGCCTGATCGCATGGATGCTGCAGGACGATGCCCTGTTAGACGAAACGTCAGAAATGATCCCTCTGATCGGTCAGGGAGAGGGATATTCTTATTACGGCGCCTCAAGGGCCGCAGTCGCAAGAGTCCTCCTCTACCGCCCTGTTTCCCCGACACGCAAAAAAGTCCTGTTTGAACTCCTGCACAACGCCGAAGAATATACCAACAAGGCGGCTCATGCGCTTGCAGACGACATGGAACTTGCCACGGAAGACTATGTGCAGATCGAACAGAACCTGAAATATAAAAAAGGACGCGCACAGACGCTCGCCCTCCTGCAAAAACAGGATAAACGCGCTCTGACCGCCTGCATCGGCAGACTGCTCGCGCAAAAATCAGAAGAATACCATCTGGGCGCGCTCGACCTCGCCCTGCAGTTGAAAAAGGACGATGAAAAAAGCTTCCGGCAGCTTGTCCCGCAGCTGCAGACGATTTCAGAACCTACCGGCAGGGAGCAGGTACTCCTGAATGAACTTCTTGGAGCGAAAAGTAAGGCGCAGGATATTTTGAACACGCCGGGCTACGGCCTGTATGATACGGAAAAAGACTGGGTCCTCCCTCCGGTAACGATCGCGCAAAGCGACGCTTCAAGGCTTTTTATTCAGGGGGAATCCGCCTGCATCCGCCTTCTTATGGCGCTGGACAGACTGATCCACGCAAACCGCGAACGCTCCTACCGTTCGGCCTGGAGCGGCGAATATGTCCTCGGCGCCAAACTGGAACAGAGCCGTGCCATCTACAACGATCCGGGTGCAGAGCCGCTTGACGCCTATCCGTTCCGCGAACTGTGGGAGAGTTTTTATGAAAAAGAATGCAAAACACCGCAGCTTCTTCTGGAAACCAGACTTTATCTGCACTGTTATGACCAGCCCTCCTGTCTGCAAAACGATAAACTGTACAAAAAAGTATTCGGAGGCGGTCTCGTCAAAAAAGCGCCCTTTCACAATCTGGGGATCAGTCTCTCCTATCTTCCCCAGGTGCGCACCATCCTGTCCGCACTGTTTGAGCAGTATGTGCCGCAGGAACTTCTGATGCGCTTTGCCCTGTGCACAACCGCGAAGCTGCTTTCCGTCCTGGATTCCTCCAACGATCTGTTTACAGTCAGACAAAAGCGCTGGAACGGTCAGTTCGAGGTCTATACGACACGCGCAACAGACCTTCCGATTTTTGCCCAAGTGCGCCAGTGGCTCTCTAACGGCTCCTCCCATGCCGCAAAAGAAGACTGGGAGAGTTCCTTTACGCTGCGCTTCCGATTACAGCAATACTACCGGGCGCAGAAACAAAGGGAAAAGCAGCTTCAGTACGCCTACAACAGCAGCCGTAACGATTACCTGAATCTTTCCGATTACGTACAGTGTTATATACGGGGCATCTGGGATAAGGATCTGTTTTACAAAGCAGTGTTCTCCTTTTTGGAGCTCGGAAGCCTTTTAGAACCGATTACTGCCGTGGAGCAAAAAGGCGCCGTCCCTTCACGCCAGGCCAGAGTCTACGCCCTTTCCTCCTTCTTCGGCAGTCAGACGATCAAACCGTCAGACGGAAAATACCGTTTTGACACAATCGGTACGGAAATGCCGGAAATGATGTTCGCCCATGAACTATATCGGGAAGTTGTGCCCGTCATCCTGAACGTAGAACTGAAACGCGGTGAACAGCCCACGCCGTTTTCCAAAGACATCGGGAATATTCAGGTCATCTACGGCATCGACTATATGATACAGATCCTGACCGCGCTCGGAAAAGATCCCCTGACGCGGGGATACAGCTATTACAGCCGTCAGACCGATAAAAAAAATATTCTTTGTCATCTGCTCAAAGTCTCCATGCCAAAACCGGAAGAGACGGCGCAGGATTTAAAAAAAGCACTGAAAAACACCGATATCACCAAAATACGGCTGGTAGAGCTTGCGATGTACGCCGTACAGTGGATCCCGATGATCGAAGACTATCTGAACCTGCCCGGTTTCGCGAGTACCTGTTATTATTTCATGGCACACACAAGCGAAGGCTTCAACGATCAGGTGGTCTCCATGATCGCCAAATATACGCCGCTCTCACCGGAAGAGCTGACCGACGGCGCATTTGACATCCACTGGTTCTTTGAGGCCTATGGTATGCTCGGTGAGAAAAATTTCAAACTGCTCTATGACGCCGCAAAATATTCTTCCGCAGGAACCGCCCACACAAGAGCCAGAAAGTATGCGGATGCCGCCCTCGGGATCGCCAAAAAGGAAGATCTGGAAGCACAGATTCATGCCAGACGGAACAAAGATCTCCTGATGAGCCTGCCCCTCCTGCCGCTTCCGGAAGAGAAAGAAGCGCGGGAAAATGAACTTTTAGACCGCTATCGTTTTATCCTCAAATACAAAAAAGAAAGCAGACAGTTCGGCGCCCAGAGGCGTGCCAGCGAAGGACGCGCCGTACAGATCGCGCTCAGGAATTTAAGCGTCAATGCCGGCTTTACGGATGTGACGCGTCTTACGCTGCGTATGGAAGGAAAGCTCACGGAACAGTCCGCAGAATATTTTGACTGGAAGCGCATCGACGACATCGAGTTGAAAATTTCTGTAGATGAAAACGGAAAAAGCACCCTGCAATGTCAAAAAGACGGCAGACTGCTCAAATCTGTTCCGGCAGGCTTCAAAAAGCACGAAACCGTACTGAGATTTCAGGAAGTCACCAAACAGTTAAAGGAGCAGTACAGCCGGACAAAACAGATGATGGAACAGGCTATGGAAGACCAGACTGCATTTGAAGTCTGGGAATATCTGGAACTGTACAAAAATCCCGTCGCAGGACCCATCACGCAGACACTCGTCCTCAAAGCGGATAACAGACTGGGGTTTCTCACAGACGACGGCCTTGCGGATCCCACGGGCGGCCTGGTGCCCTTAAAGCCTGACGATCAGGTTTTTATCGCCCATCCTTTCGATCTCTACAGGGAAGAGAGCTTACATAAATATCAGAAAGCATTGTTTGAAAGACAGATCAGACAGCCCTTTAAGCAGGTCTTCCGTGAACTTTACGTGAAACTGGAAGAAGAATTGGAGAAAGAGGAATCCATGCTCTTTTCCGGCAACCAGATCCAGCCGTTAAAAACGGTGGGCGCCCTGAAGAGCAGACGCTGGGTGGCCGATTACGAAGACGGTCTGCAGAAGATTTATTATAAAGAAAATATTGTCGCCCGCATTTACGCTATGGCAGACTGGTTCTCTCCCAGCGACGTGGAAGCCCCGACCTTAGAGTATGTTGTGTTTGAGGACCGTAAGACCGGCAGGCCGCTTGCGATCAAAGACATCCCGGACATCATTTACAGTGAAGTCATGCGGGACGTAGACCTGGCCGTCAGCGTTGCCCATGCCGGCGGCGTAGATCCGGAGACAAGTCACTCAACGATCGAGATGCGAAAAGCGATTATCGCATGCAATCTTTCCCTGTTCCGGACCAAAAATGTCCGCCTCGACGGAAACCACGCGATCATCGACGGATCTCTCGGCCAGTACACGGTTCATCTGGGAAGCGGCGTCGTGCACCAGATCGGAAACGCCATGCTCTTTGTCGTTCCGGTCCACTCACAGCACAGAGGACGCATCTTCCTTCCATTTGTGGACGATGATCCCAAGACCGCGGAGATCCTCTCGAAGATCCTCCTGTTTGCAGAAGATAAAAAAATCAAAGACCCGAATATTTTAAAGCAGATACAGTAACCGCCTTTTTCATCTCTTGTTACCGTTTCCGATCCCGTACACTTTCACACCGTGTGCGGGAACGGAGGCCGTTATCTTTCCGCCGGCCGTACTGCTTTCTTCCTGATCCCAGAGTTCAAATAAAGAAACGTCCTCATCCTTTGCAAAGCCTTCCTCCAACTCCGCAAGGCTGATGCCAAGATCCGCGTCTTCTTCACCGGTATTAAAAAGCGCCACACACAGTCGGCCGGAAGCATGGTCTTTATTTTTCCAGATCACCTGCCCGTCCGTCCGCACAAGCTGTGTGCCTCTGCAGTCTTTTTTTAACAGTGCAAGGAGATCGGAATTAGTCAAAAGCGCCAGCGTCTTTTCATCCAACAGCGTCAGTTCCGCACCGATCATGAGCGGTGAGCGGAACATACACCAGAGCGTCATCATCGTTTTCTGTTCCGCTTCCGAAAACGCACTGTCCCTCTGTGCACCGAAACCTTTGCCCAGTTTTCCCACAGGAAGCATGTCACAGTCCGGGAAACAGCCTTCACGCACATGATCCTGCCAGAGTTCGCAGCGCGCAAACATCGCTTTTAACAGACTCCAGTCATCCCAGAAATCATCGGTGATCCGCCACATATTCGCGTATCGGCAGTAATCCCATGCGTGGTCGATCTGCGCCGGGCCGGGCGAAAGACTCAACACGATCGGTCTGCCGCACTGATCGATGGCGCGGTGCAGCATCCTGATCTCTTCCCAGCCGCCAAACGGCTCCGTCCGGTATAATCTGCTGTCACAGATATCATCGCACTTGATATAGTCAACGCCCCACTGCGCATACATCGTCATCAGGGAATCATAATATGCCTGCCCGTCCTTCGTATCGCGCACACCGTACATGTCAGGATTCCAGATACAGATCGACGAAGGATCCGCGATCCTGTCAGCCGTCTCTTCCGCTCCCAGAACGGGACAATGTTCATGTGCCGCTTTCCGCGGGATCCCGCGCATGATATGAATGCCGAATTTTAACCCCAGATTATGAATGTATTCGGCCAGCGGCGCAAATCCCTTCCCGCCTGCCGATGACGGAAATCTTGCAGGAGCAGGCTGTAACCTCCCATACTCATCCATCTCCACATCACCGAACGGAATATACTGAAACCGGTCCCGCATCGTTCCGGCATCATTGGAATACCACTCGATGTCCACGACAATATATTCCCATCCGAACGCTTTCAGGTGTGCGGCCATATAATCCGCATTGGCCTTAATCTGCTCTTCATTCACTGTCGTATCATAGTAATCATAACTATTCCACCCCATCGGCGGCGTCAGCGCAAATTCATTTTTATTCATCTTCCCTTCTGTTCCTTTCTTTGTTTTTCCGAAAACATGTGTCTGTTTATACTATACCCTATTTTACGCCTTTTGCCAATTGCGGGATTTTCCATGAGTGCTTTATACTGCGGCGATTTCCTGTAAAGTAAAAGAGAGCAGCGCTCGCTGCCCCCTTCTCCTTTAAAATATCTCAGCTGACATCAATTGTTTTGCCTTCCCTGTCCGCGGTTTCAATCAGCGCCTTATTGACATCCGATTCGTAGACACGCATCTCCACTTCGATCGGCGTCGGATCTTTGGTAATCCGTCTGCCGCCGATATGGTTAAAAAACAATGTGATCCCTATCGCCAGACCGAGCGAATAGGATAGTTCCAAAATAGTGTACCCGTCACTCTCCTGTCCCATAACCATCTCATGCACCTTCGTAAACACTTCATTGATCCCGATATCATTGTGAAACGCCATGATCGTAAAAGCGGTTCCGAAAAAGGCGATCATCGATACAAACAGAATCTTAAACCACTGCACCGGTCCCTTATGTCTGTCTACATTAATGTGCTCAATGAGAAAATCCGCTTCACCGAGGTTTTCTATCGTGATATTCGGGTACAGACTGTTGATCTCCTCGATGACCTTTAAGATGCTGATGACCTGCCTTTGGGGTTCCCCCTCCTTAAAATGATGAAGCTTGATCGTCTTTACTTTTGCAAGAACCGCTGCATCGGTGCATGTCAGCTTGCCGATGTCTTTGAGAAAAACGTCCTCCGACTGCAGTTCTATATTCTGTTCGGCCTTCAAATAAAGGGTTACATTGTTTTTAGGGGTCGCATTTGTGGACATGGTCGTCTGCCTCTTTCCGTTTTATTAAGATAGTATGGATTCATCCCGCAAATTTTATTCATGAATCCTCTCAAACATCCGCATCCCTTCTTTTAGTCCGCTTCTCTTATTCCTCTCCATCCACAGGCTTTCATGTTCCCGCATGATCTCCGCATACAGCCTTTTATCTTCAACGTTTTCGCGTCCTTCTATAATCTCTTCCCGCACCTGTGTCAAATACAGCAACATTTTAAGCGCATTCCGATATTCTCTGACTGCCGTCTCTCCTTCCGTACCCTGCGGGCGCACACTGTCCAGCTGCGACAGGCAGGACTGCACAAACGCGTACAGTTTCTTTGGCTGAAATGTCTGACGTTTTTCGTAACTCTCCAAATAAGCCCTGCACACTTCCGGCGGTGAAAAAAAAGTTACACTCTCCGCCAGCCATTTTACCTTTTCCTCATATTCCTGTTTCGTTGTTTTGCCGAACATCAGCGGCAGGCAGGCGAGTGAACGACAGGGCAGGCGAAACTCTTCCTGCAGATAAAATCTGCCTGCTTTCAGAGCAAGCTGCCCCATCGTACCGGAAACATCCGCAAACACAAACACATTCAGCGCATCTGCCAGCTCTTCCTCGTTCATGCCCTCCCGATTCCACGCCCAGGCCGCCGCGTAAGCCAGTCCCGGATAGCTGACGGGCTGATACTGCAGATGGTTCATGTCTCCCCAGTCGGTAAGCAGCATCCCTTCCGCTCCGTATCTGTGCGCCGCCACTGCGGTACGCCTGACATTTTCCAGCATATTATCTGTCAGACCGGTAAAAGAGGACCAGCTTGATGTGCCGGGAGAAAGACAGAAACATCTGCCTGATTCTTTCAGATATTGTGCCTTCTGCTCCACGGGGTATTCTCTGTCATATCCCCAGTTCACGATCAGGATGTCTTCCGGAATCCTGCGGATCATCTGCGGATACTTTGCAAACAGATCGTCCCACATCATCATCCGGTATCCTTCATCGCCCAACAGTTTGTGCAGGGCTTCAATATAGGAAAGCAGCAGACGTTCACCGCCGTCTTTTTCCAGCAATGCCTGATTCTTTCCTTTCCCGAATTCAAAAGCTTCATCCAGTCCCACATGAAACAGCCCCGGTTGAAAAGAATCTTTCAGGTCGTCAAATAATCGTCTGATAAGATCTAAGCTGCCCGGGTCGGACGCATTGAGCGTCGTCGGCGGGAACTTTATCCCTTTTACAGTCAGTCCTTCTTCCGCTTCCGCCAGTCCTTTGTATTCCGGAAGCGTCAGCCATGCGGCCATATGCCCCAGACTGTTCTGCTGCGGCACCAGATCCACAAAGCACTCCTGGCAATAAGACGTCAGTTCTCTGATTTCGTCTGGCAGCAGGCAGGTATCCTCCCGCCATATATGCGGGTGGGACGGATAACCATATGAAAATCCTTCTATGTAGAGTTCCAGATGGTTATATTTAAGAGATGCGAGCAGGTCCGTCAGCCGCTTCAGCGTCTTGAGCGCAGGCACTTTGCCCCTGCTGATATCCACAAGAACACCGCGCAGTTTCAAAGCCGGCTGGTCCACGATACGGCAGCATGGAAGCATCCCGTCACTCTGGAGCACCGCCTGGTGCAGTGTCGCCATCGCATAATAAGCCCCTTTTAGAGTTCTGTATCCGATCTTACTCCCTTTCTTTGTTATCTCCAGCCGATAGCCTTCCTCCGGCAGACTTTCCTCCATACAAAAGGAAACGGCATCTGCTTTCTCCCCCTCCTGTCCATCCGGCATTATCACAAGTTCCGGCCATAATCGTTTCAATCCGCTGCGCATCCCCTCCAGTTTTTGCGGCAGATACGCGCTCCATGTGTCCGGCACCGAAAAATTCTCCCCGCTGTAGACGATGCTTTCCGGTTTTGGTAAAAAAATCATTTCCTTCATTGTTCACTGTCCTTTCCTGCTTCTCATACGTTTCCCGGTTGACTGGTTTGCCCGACAGACGGATCACGACCGGCTGTACGCCGCCAGAAAATCCAGCGTATCCTGATAGCAGGCTGCACCTTCCGGCGCCGCCAGATCCATCTGATACTCATGGGGAATCTCTCCCGCTTCCTTTGGAAAATACCGTTCTTTCACCGGTACGCCAAGGCTTCGCAATACACTGCCCAGCCGTTTGCCCTGCGCTTCGAAAGAACCGCTGTTCCCGTCTGTTATATAGACAGGCGGGCATTGCGGCACAATCCACGAAGGGATATGCAGATACCGAACGTTATCGCTCTTTTGCCAGCGCCGCTCCCCAAGATAGCTCTGCCCCACCTTATTCATAAAAAAACGCAGTTTCCGATCCGGGATCCGATCAAAGGCATCAATTTCATAGGGACCGCAGTAAAGCAAAATCCCTTTGAGCGCATCCGCTCCGACAGCCGACGGAGCCCGGATTCCCGTCTCTTTCTCAAACGTATCAGAAAACCACACCGTCGCCGCCTGCATGGCTATATGTGCGCCTGCGGAATCCCCTGCCAGAAATACGCAGTCCATATCCAAAGACGGTTCCTGTTTTGACAGTCTGCCAAGCTCCTCCAGACATTCTGATGCCTGTATGACCTGCGCCGGCCATGCGGCTTCCGGCGACCACTCGTAATTCATAGCCGCCACCGCATAGCCTTCGGATGCCAGGAGCTTTCCCCAGTTTTCCAGACCGCTCTTGTCTCCTGCCACAAATGCGCCGCCATGAATCCACAGGATCACCGGAGCCTTTTTCTTCGGCGCAGGCAGATACAGATCAAAACTGTTTTTCTCGTATTGTGACGGATATGTCATATTTTTCTGCACACTGACTTCCTCTACCTGCTCTTCAAATCCATCCGGCACCCGTGCCGCGCCGTCTCCGCCCTGCCTGAGGAGCCATACTGCGGGCCAGGGTGAATACCAGAAATAAAACACCGCTGTGCCTGCAGCAAGCACTGACAGCACTATAACTACCAACAAATTTTTCATTCCGCACATCCTGTCTCTGCCTAAGCAAGCAGTAAAGTAATCAGCGCTGTCCCCATCGCCGGAAGCTCTACATCCAGCAAAATCCTTTCTTCTTTCTGTTCATAAGAAATTGTCTCTTTTTGCAGCTGTGAGGCTCCCATCAGAATATGATATTCTTTCTCCTTCAAATAGACCGGTGACCCCATTTCCTGCCAGGCACTGCAGGCATTCGCATGCGTATCGTCAATCCGTTCAATCACGGCTTCCACGCATCCGCCGCTGCCCTCCACTGCAATAGACACCGTCTCCGCCTGAATGGGATGCAGCAGAGAATGATGATTGACCAGCAAGATCTGAACCGCGCCGGCCGCCTCCTTTTTTATCACATAACCGTCGACCGTTCCGGATCGGTAGATCTGTGACGAAATCTCCTCCCCCAGGCTGCGCAGCAGCGCAAAAGCGCGATAAGGGGCTTTGGGGATTCCCTGCTGCGTCATCAGGCCGAAACCGCCATGAAACGCAGGCGCCTCCTGACCGCCTTCCTCAAAAATATCCGAAAATCCCCAAAAAGAGTATCCTGATGCAAGATTTCTTGCATCCAACATTGTCTTAACGGCAAACGAGGCACCGAAAGAACCGTCAGATTCCAGTCCCGCAAGGCTTCCCCACTCCGTATAATACAGGGGATACCGCCCTGCTTCTCCCACAGCGCGCTCTGCAGCCTCCGTCCATACGCCCCTGTCCACATGTTCCCAGAGATGTTGTTGGAATACGCCGTATTCCAGCAGAAATTCTTCCCTGGCCTGTTCGTCACTCATGAGCTTCTTTATTTTTTCCGCATCATTCAGATCCAGCGGATTTTTAAAATTTGCGCTGTCCTCCACACCGTATCCGACTACCACATCCGTCGGATACTGGTGTGTGGAAATAAAATCAAGCGGCACCCCGTTTGTCTCACAAAATGCGATCATCTCCGGAATCCATGCATTGTTAGACGTGGCAGGTCCGCCTACACGCAGACGGCTGTCTGTCTTTTTGATGCTCTCCGCCGTAGCCTGGTACAGCCTGAAATATTCTTCTCTGTCACCCGACCAGAATCCATAAGGGGAATCTTTGCCGCCCAGATTCGGTTCATTCCAGACTTCAAAATACCACTCCCGCACTTCCCCGCGTCCGTATCTGTCTATGATATGTTCCAAAAATGATTCAATCAGCCACTGCCACTGCTCATATTCTTCCGGCGGCGTCGTATTGCCCCTGTAATGAAAGACCGTGTTCTTCCCCGAAGCCAGCGCCTCCGGCATAAATCCCAGCTCCACAAAGGGCTGCATACCGATGGACACCAGAAAATCGAATATCTTATCAATATTGGCAAAAGACAGATGCAGTTCATTGGAAAACATCGGTTTTAACACCACGCTCATGTCATCGTCAAACAAACCGTGGAATCTGACACGCTTTACGCCCAGTTCCCTGTGACATCTTGCAATCTGTTCCTGCCAGTCCGCGCCAAGCGCTCTGGACGCATGGCAGCTTCCCACACAAAACTCCCACGGCTTTTGCAGCGTTTCCCACTGCTCCTTCTTTCGTAAATCTATCTGCAGCGTATGCATAGTACCTTCTCCCTTCTTTTTCACCCGGATCATCCCTTTACGGCGCCGACCGTGATCCCTTTCACAAAATATTTCTGGAACAGCGGATAGATTAACATGACCGGCAGAACGCTCATAACCGCCGTCGCCATTCGCAGCGATGTGGAGGGCAGATTTTTGACTGCCGCCGGGTCCAGTCCCGCCATCTCCCCGCTCTGGAGTGCCTGCATGTTGCGCACCATCTCCGTCAGGAGCTGCTGCACACTGTACAGATTATGATCTGTGACATAATACAGACCGTTGGTCCAGTTGTTCCAGTAGCCAAGTCCGATCATCAGCCCAATCGTTGCGACGATGGGCAGCGACATCGGCAGCACAATCTCGAAGAAAAGACGGATCTCTCCGATCCCGTCGATTCTCGCCGCCTCCAGCACCGCCGAAGGGATGCTGGACATAAAATAACTGCGCGCAATGATCACGAAAAAGGCATTGACCATCAGCGACGGCACGATCAGCGCCGCTATCGTATTCTTGATATGAAAAACATTCGTGTACATCATGTAGGTTGGAATCAGCCCGCCGTTAAACAGCATCGTGAAGAATACGAAAAAGGAAATCCCTTTGCGAAACGGAAGTCCGTCCACAGACAGCGCGTATGCTAACAGTACCGTCATCAGAAGTCCTGCCGCAGTTCCCACAGCCGTTACCAAAAAAGTAATCCCGTATGCTTTAAAGATGTTTCCCGCTCCCGCAAACAGATATCGGTATGCCTCAAAGCTCAGTTCCCGCGGCAGGATCGAATACCCTGCCGCGATGAGTGTCTGCTCTTTTGTAAAAGAGGATGATACCAGAAGCAGAAACGGAATGATCACGATCAGGCTCACAATGCCAAGAATGATATGGGCCCCGATGCGGAACCCCTTATTTGTCTGTTTCATGTTTACACCCCCTCATTTAAAATAACGCGTTCTCTCTGCTGATCTTATTTACAATCCAGTTTGCAAACAGCACCAGCATGAATCCTACAAGAGACTGGTACACGCCTGCCGCACTCGACATTCCCACATTAGAGCTCTGCATCAGCCCGCGGTATACATAAGTGTCAATCGTACTGGTCACATCATACAGGGCGCCGGAATTGAGCGGCACCTGATAGAACAGTCCAAAATCCGAATAAAAGATACGCCCTATGCTCAACAGGCACATCGTGACCATGGTCGGTTTCAGATTGGGAATCGTGATAAAACAGATCTTCTGCCACATCGAAGCGCCGTCCACATCGGCCGCCTCGTAGAAACTTCTGTCGATTCCCACGAGCGTGGAAAAATATATGATACTGTTATAACCGACGATCACCCACATATGGACAAAGACGAGCACAAAAGGCCAAATTCCGGCACGGGCATACCAGTTTTGCCCGTCAGATTTAAGCGCCGCCAGGATCGTCTTATTCACATACCCCTGATCAGGACTCAAAAACCCGTAAACCAGATAGCTTACAATCACCATGGACAGCAGATAAGGCAGAAGCATCACTGTCTGATAGAATTTTTTCATCTTCTTCGAGCGGATCTCGTTCAGCAGAATCGCCAGCGTGATCGCCATGATCGTATCCAACAGGATAAACGCAAGATTGTACAATATGGTGTTTCTCGTAATCGTCCATGCATCGTTTGTCTTGAAAAGAAACTCAAAATTTTTAAACCCGGACCAGCTGCTGCCCCAAATTCCCTTATTATACTGATAGTTCTTAAAAGCAATCACCATTCCGCCCATGGGAATATAGTTATTGATCAGCAGGTAGAGCAGCGCCGGAAGGGCCATGAGATAGATTGGCGCATAACGCCGTGCCTTTTTTCTCATTGTTACCTCCATTTTCGCCCTCTCACTTCACACTGTTCGCAGCCGCCCATTCGTCCAGCTGGCGCTGCTTCTCTGCAATGATCGTGTCGATTCCGGCAGAGCGCAGTTCTTCCTGGAACTTTGGAAGCGTCTGAGCCGGATCAAGGCTTCCGCTCTCAATTCCCATCGCATACTTGGCGAATACATTGGCACAGGCCGTCGTCTCATTCTGCACATTCGAAGGATCAAAGGTAAATCCCAGCGCTTTGGAACGTCTTGCAGAATTGTTAAACGCAGTCATCTGCTCATGTACATCCGGATCGTCCCCTTCCCAGGTATAACCGATCAGCATATTGCCCCAGGTCCATCCCAGTGTGTTGTCATACGTACGGCTCTGCGCATCCTGTCCGTCCGGGTAACCGATCATCCCCTGTTCGGCATCCTTTATCACATAATTTTCCCCTTCTATCCCATAGCAAAGCAGATTTACAAGATAACTGTCAGTATACATCAGGTTAAGAAGTTCCATGGCCTTCTGCGGATATCTGGAATTGTGCGGCACGGTCCAGCACGCAGTCTGTACAGTACTGGATGACATATAAGGTTCTACCAGTTCGATATGTCTGATCGGTCCTCCCAGCATCTGGCTCTGGCTGGTATCACTGGTGGGATTGCCGTTTGCAAAGTAACCAAGCATTTTCCCTGTCGCGAACAGATCCGGATTGGATACGGTGGAGGTGGTGATCTCCTGATAGATATACCCTTTCTGATACCAGTCGTACATCCGCTCTACCAGCTCGACATAGCCTTCTGATTCATATAAATTCTCCACCTTCAGCTCACTGCCCAGATCTAACAGGACACCGTAGTTATTGGAAATGGGATCCCAGTCCCAATACTGAAACAGACAGCCCATCGTACTGTTACCGGCGATTCCGGCCATATCGGGATCTTTCTCATGCATGATCTCGAAACACTTTTCGATGTCATCCAGCGTCTTCGCATTCTCAAGTCCCAGACCCAGTTCCTGATTGATGTCGTCCCGATAATAGTAGCACATCGACCGGGCCAGATCTCTGTTCGTCGGAACCGCATAGGTCACGCCCCCGTACTTACAGGATGCCAATACATCTTCCCCCATAATCCCGATGATGTCGCTGCCATACTCCGCCAGAAGTTCATCCAGGCCAGACAACGCACCCTGCCCCGCCAGTGTGGAAGTCAGCGATCCTGTGGAAAGCATCAGATCCACCTGCTCGTCTCCTGACATCATCAGATTCACCTGCTGTGCATACGATCCAAAATTAACGATATTCAATTTGACCTCAGCATGAATTAACGGCCTGATATAATCGTTCACCGCCTGATTGACCTTTTCCAGACTGTCATTATTCCCGCCAAACGATATCGCATAAAGTTCCAGCTGCACCGTTTCTTCCTGTGCGTCTTCGGAATCCGCCGACTCTTTCACGTCTTCCTCCCCCGTCTCCGCTTTCTGCCCGTTTTCTCCGGACTGCCCACAGCCAGTCAACGCCGATACCGCCATAAATGTTGCCATCACCAGCGCAGCAATTCTTTTTCTCTTCATATGATTTCCTCCTGTGATTTTCCGTATTTGCTGTTGATGACCCTATTATGGCATAAGCAGCTCCCCTCTTTCTGTCAATATTGATCAAAAAGCTGTCACTTTTGCTACATAATAGCCGCACCTTTCTCCCGGCATGATTTTTCAACCTGTTCATTCATGCCAGAGCAGTTTACTGCGATGGCTCAAATTGCCCTGTCCTTATATATGTTTTTTTCTATATTCCACAGGCGTACAGCCAGTCGCTTTTTTGAATACTCTGGAAAAATAAGGCATGTTTGTATATCCCAGTTCCTGCGCGATCTGCGTCACCGACCGGTCGGTCGTCAGAAGCAGTTTCTGTACCTTTTCCATCTTTTTCATTGTGATATAATCCACCAGATAGTATCCGGTCTCGTTTCGAAACAGTCTTGCCAGATAGCCGGGATTCAGGTAGACCAGCCGGGCCAGGCTGTTTCTCGACAAATCCTCTTCCAGATGTTCGTCAATGTACTTTTTCACTTCTCCCACCACGCTTTTTTCATGTTTTACCGACTCAATATGTCGGATGGCCGTCTGTATGATCTGTTCGAGATGTTCCTGCATCTTCCCGCTGGATGTCAGGGCTTCCTTGTAATTTTCCTCAAAATCATACTGCGCCAGCAGCTCTCTCACGGAAATATTACAATCCGTCAATACGGAATACACCATCTGCAGCACATCCTGATACAGCAGAAGCAGCATCCTGGCATCCATCCTCCCCTCAGAAACCATTTTCCGCACATACCGTCGCAGATGCGCACACAGTTCCTCTCCTTTCCCTGCCATGAGAAGCAGTTTCCAGTTTTCCAGTTCCTGCCTGTCCTCGGGCTCTCTGCTGCCGCAGTCTTTCTCATCATGCAGACGGAAAATCCTGTCATCATAAGATACATTGTTCTGCTCCTGTCTTAACAGCGCGCTGTGCATCGCCGGAAGTTTCTCAATCTTACAGGGCTCTCCCAGATAGAAAGAAGATTTCGTATCAAAGTGCGCTTTCATAAATTCCATAAACCGCCCGGCCTTCTCCGCGATCTCCTCCCCGTCCGGAGTCTGTCCGGCACGATATGTAAACAGAATCCACTTTCTGTTGACCGTATCCGAAAGCAGAAAAGGCTGTTCCCGGGCAAACAGCTCCGTCAGGACATTTTTGACCACAAAATCCAGATCATACTTCTCCCAGACTGTCAGATCCAGATTCCACTCTCTGATCGCGCAGCTCATAAGCAGATAATCCGACTCCAGGTCTATGGAAAGGCTTTTCTCCTCAATCTGCCTGTGCATCCTCTCCCTGCTGTCTGAGAGCAGATTATGAAAAACATCCCACCAGAATCGCTCGATCACCGCTGTCTTGTTCCGCTCCCACAGTTCCCCTCTCACCGTGCTGCTTTTTCGTTTCTCCCACTCGGACAGCGCATTGCCGGTCACACGCTCGATATCACCGATGGATACAGGCTTTAAGAGGTAGTCAAAGGCGCCCATTTTCACTGCTTCTCTGGCATAGGTAAAGTCTGCATGACAGGTCAGAAAGATGCCGATCGTATCCGGCGAGCAGACCCGCATCCACTGCAGCAGATCCAGCCCCGTTTCACCGGGCATTTCGATATCGCACAAAAGCACGTGGATCGTATTCCGGGAAAACTGTTCCCTGGCAGCCTGTACACTGTCCGCCGTCAACACCCGGTCAAATCCCGCCTTTTTCCAGTCTGTCTGCGTCCTGATCGCTTCAATCGTCGGATATTCATCATCTACCAGTAAAATCACTCTGCTCATTCATACACCTCCCTGTCATTTTCGCCGCTGTCATACCTGCGCTCTCCCATGCTTTCCCCGATACAGCTGTCTGTGCTCTCTTCCTCCCTGAAAACAAGCGGCAGAATAATCTCGGAACATGCCCCGGACTGCGGCATATTAGACAACTGTACCCACGCTGCTTCTCCATAAAGCAGTTTTAAACGCTGAATCACATTGTTGATCCCGATTCCCTGCCCATGCCCTTTCTTCACCGTTTCTCCGTTTTTGACCGCCGTAAGCACTTCTTCCTCATAGCCGGGCCCGCTGTCTGTTATCGTAATACGAAGTTTCTGCTCCGGTATCCTGTTTTCCTGCACCTCATTCCCCTGATACGGATCTTGTGTGCAGACCTCATTGTCTTCCTTCGTGCACGCTTTCTCGATACAGATTGCTTCCGCTATCACTTCCAGATTCAGGTTTTTAGATCTCATCCCGTATTTCAGACTGTTTTCCACGAAAGTCTGAATGATCAGAGGCGGAATCTCTGCATCCAGCAGCACCTCCTCGATCTCCACCCCGCACAAAAGGTCATTCTGGTATCGAAGACGGTGCAGTTTCAGATAGTTTTCTATATGCTCCTTTTCTTCCCGCAGGCTCGCCATCGCATCCGGATCCCTGAAGCGATAACTGAAATACCGGCTGAGACAGACTGTCATCTGCTCAATCAGATCATTACGCTTCACCAGAGAAAAAGAATGAATCACATTGAGCGTATTCAGGAAAAAATGCGGGCGGATCTGTGCCTGCAGGTATTGCAGCCAAATCCGCTGCTCCCTGATCTTCCTCTCATAGACATCTTTCTGCAGTCTGCCGATCTCTGTCACCATGTTGTTAAAATAGGAGCCGATCTCCTCAAACTCCCGGAACCTGCTTCCCGTCCTCACACGGACACTTAAATTCCCCTTCTGAACCTCATTCATGGAACCTACCAGCTGTTCCACCGGACGGGATACCGAACCGGAGAGCATACGCCATAACAGCGGAATCGACAATAGCGCCGCCGCCAGTGCCAGCCCTATAATATTTTGAATCAGATAAATGTTTCCGGTGTACCTTTCCTCCGGAACCAGAATCACCATCGAGACAGGCAGTGTTCTGGAAGATTTTATAATCTGCAGGTATCGCTCTCCTTCTATCTGTATGAGATTTCCGTTCTTCTGCTCTGACACCCTGTATTCATCGGGAAAAGGCCCTCCTTGTCTGCCGACTGCCGCACCGTCCTCATCCACGAAAAGTACCGTGCCCGTTTCACTGTAATCTATTTTCTCCAGTGGAATCGAAAGGGATGAGACATCAAGCCATGCGCCGCAGCTCGTCGATCCGCCTGACACCACCCGCACAAGATAATCCGTTTCTTTATCTTTTATCAGCACCCATGTATTGGGCGGATAATTCGACTCGAACTCTTCCATGATCCGTTTCATGTCGCTGACCTGCCTGCCGCTTCCCTTCTGCCCCACCTGACAGAGAAAGATCTCCTCCGTCTCACTTTCTGACTTGACAAAGATCCCGTCAAACATATGATAAAGTATGCTGGTATCTTCCAGTTTCTGCATCACATGATACTTGGCTATGTGCCGCTCCAGCGCATCCGAAGAGCGCGCCAATATTGATATCTCATAGGTGTTGACTGCTAATTGAGACAAAACTTTATTAATCCCCTCGACATTGCTGTCCAGAAATTCCAGATATACCTCAGAGAGCATCTCGTTTGCCTCCATGGACTGTTCCCGCATCTTGGCGCCAATGAACCAGGGAAGTACAAGTACCGTGACAGCCGCCACGATAAAGCATAACAGCATGTTCCTGATGATCCACCTTTTCAAAGTTGTCTTTCTTTTGAGCATTCCCGCACCCTCTCTTTTGTCTGTTTTTTATAGTTTACCCTACCGGCACCAGCTTCTCAACTGCGCTTTAACGAAAAAAGACGCATGGTTCACATTTCTGCTCCATGCGTCTTTGACCCGCCGCCTGTAAAAAGATAACCTCTGTTCCCGCTAACTATGTGATAACAGCCAATAACCGACTCCCAGCACCCAGCTCGTGAAGATTCCGTACAGGATGACAGGCCCGGCAATCGTGAAAATCTTACACCCGACACCAAAAACCTGTCCTTCCTTTTTGTATTCGATGGCCGGAGCGGCAACCGAATTGGCAAAACCCGTGATCGGCACAAGCGCGCCCGCGCCGCCCCATTCCACCAGTTTCGGATAAATATTGAAACCTGTCAGCACCACGCTGAGAAGCACTAACAACATGGAACACCAGGCGCCTGCCGTCTCCTTATCGATCCCTGCACTGTTTGTTGCATAGTTTAACACCGCCTGTCCGATACAGCAGATCACGCCCCCTGTGACAAAAGCCTTGACCATCTGCCACAAAAGATTATGCGTCGGTGTCACCGCCTTGACACGTTCCTGATATTTCTGATTTCCAGCCTCTTTTGCTTCCTGTTCCAAACTGCTTTTCTCCTGTTCTTTTTTCTCCTGTTCCATAATGCGCTCCTTTCCGGTTACTTTTCAGATACGATTCTATCGCTGTCTGTGTCCGTTATATGCCTCCATGCAGATAGACTGCCTGCGTAAAATAGATCAGACTGCCCGCCATTTTCCCAAGCGCCACAACCAGGATCACAATGCCCAGTCCATGCCGGAAACTGATCCTGCGGGAAAAAATTGGAATTGTATCTAACATTTCTGCGATCGCTAACGCCAGACATCCCACAAAAATGCCTGAGAAGAGTCCGAATAAGATCAACAGGGCCGTTCCCGCAGCACGAAAAGGAAGCCACTCCGCAAGGTTGACAGAATCTCCAAATACGCTGCAGAAGTCTCCCGCCAGCGTTCCCAGAACAACCATTTCTTCCAGAATAAATATTTTTCCGGCAATGTGCATCTTCCCCACAAACCGCGGTATCAGCCCTACGGAGAGCAACACCGTAAAGACACCGCCGGACACGATCAGACCAAAACTCGCCCCGAGCAGCGCCATAAAAATCTGTCTTATCACCATCTGTCCGTTTCCTTTTTCCACTGATTCTATTTCTTTTCTATTTTGACAGATTTAGTTTTTTTTATACCTCATCATGCAATTTTCATAATTTCTTATGATTTCACATTATTTCACAGCGGAAAATCTTCTTATAAGCCCCGCGGGTTTGGAATACTTCATTTTTTCCTTTACGGCAGACTTTGGAGAAGCCATGCAGGACATAATCGCAGACGACAAAAAAGACGCATGGTTTACATTCTTGCTCCTTGCGTCTTTACGCTGTTTTTCATATTAAGTTGGTCTGCTGATTATGCAAGCTGCATTGATTGGTTTGCTAATTCTTTTATCGTATCAAGAGATAATTCTGTATAATCGGCTATATCTTCCAGCGGCATTTTACCTGCTTTAATCATACGAATTGCCATTTTTGTTGCTTTATTTTGTTCTGCCTGCTGTGCCGCTTCATTCCTCATATCCTCCATAATTTTACACATGGTAGCAACTCCTTTCTCGTCTTGCTTAAAATATCGTGCTTTTTTAGCAAGTGCTTCATAATTCATATCATCGGGATTCGTGCATGAAAAATCGTGCATTAGCTTTCCGATTTCATCGTTTCCCCTATACTTCCCATTGACATTTAATTTTTATATCCTCTCGCCCTAAAACAATCCCTATCCATGAATTTTGCGAAAGCATCCTGACAATATCATGAGAAAGCCGCGCCGAAAAAAGCCCCCCATTTTCAACCGAATGGTCATGACTGCGGCTCATACCGGCAGACCAGTTTCCCGTTCCCGTATACGACCACGTCGGTCAAATCACTGTCGTCATCCATATTCTGTCCGCTCTCGACACCCTGTGCAGGTTTTCCTGCATCCCCGGAACCCGTCTTTTGCTGTGTGCGCTCTCCGATCCGCAGTAAAAAAACAGTTCCAATAACCAGACTGAGCGCCAGAACGCATACGAAGACTGTGACAAAACTCAGCCAGAGCGTATTCTGATTCTTTTTCCCCTTCTTCTTTTTTCTTCCCTTTTTCCCTTTTGCCATAATCGTTTCCTCCCCGTTAATAACCATGCCTTTCTCTCAGCCTGCAGACTTTGAAGCCAGGACGCTGTCAGCGTCGGTACCGATTCGCGGTTGAAAAATTGAAAAGACGCTGTTCTTTGCGCCCCATACCTCGGCC
Organism: uncultured Lachnospiraceae bacterium; assembly: GCA_947577185.1. Lineage (GTDB taxonomy): Bacteria > Bacillota > Clostridia > Lachnospirales > Lachnospiraceae > UBA3282. Next base: position 101,330 of record CANPUE010000007.1, read on the forward strand.
CAAAGCCCAACGTCCTGTTCTCTGAATCGTTTATTCTGTTAGCATGATTTTTAAACCTATTCTATGATCTGGTACTGCATATACTCATACAAAAGTTTCGTTCCCTCTGTAATCTCCGGCGGAAGCAGCGCCCGTGCTACCAGTTTGATCTCGTCGCTTTCGATATCGATACGCCGCAGATTTGCATAATCCCCGTCAATCTGCACTACCTGATATTGAAACGTATTCATATAGACACCCTTGCCTTTCTCCTGATCTGCTCACAGCCAATCCAGCTGCCGGTGCGGATCAGTCCGCGTCCTCGTCGTCAACCGCCGCCGCAATACCGGACACCACCGCAGATACGACCGAAATAACCACCGGAATTAAGATGACGACCAATCCGCCTGCTAATAAAAAGAATCCTGACATTTGACTATCCTTCCTTTCACGCATTCAAAATACCCGTACAACTATTCCTATTTTACATGAAACCGGATGGAATTTCAAGGGAAAAATCCTTTCCGCATTGATGCATCAGCTCACATAATTGTCAAAATACCCCTGTACCAGAATCACAGGCGTTCCTTTGTCGCCGGAACCGCTCGTCAGGTCGCATAAAGAGCCGATCAGATCCGTCAGTCTCCTCGGTGTCGTTCCCTGAGATGCCATATCGCCTACCAGATTCTCTTTCTTCTCACGGATACGGCCGGAGATTGCTTCTTTCAACGCTTCACCGGACAGATCCTTAAAATCGTTGTCCGCAAGATATTTGAGTTTCACCTCGTTCGGCGTGCCGTCCAGACCGGGTGTGCTGGCCGGGGAAACACAGGGATCTGCGAGTTCCCAGATTTTTCCGACAGGGTCTTTGAATGCGCCGTCACCGTATACCATCACTTCCACATGCTTTCCTGTCTGATCAAGCACCTGTTTCTGAATCCCGAGCACCAGATCGGTACACTCTCTGGGGAAGAGCTTTACGGTATCTTCCGTGGATTTATTAGAACCGAGCAGACCATACTTCTCATTACAGCCGCTGCCGTTTACAGGCTGGTTCAAAATATCATCCATTCCCAGAACGATCTCCGCGCCAGCTGCCTTCAAAAGTCTCTTCGTGCGTACTCTCGTGTGAATATCACAGTTCAGCACTTTCTTTGCATAAGGCAGGATACTGCGGCAGTCATTGGCAAAGATGATCTCCACCTCTGCTCCGGCCTCACGGATCAGATCTCCATAGTAAGCCACATAGTCCACTCCCGTAAACGGATGTTTGTTCTCACCAAAAAGTTCTCTGTATTTTTCCAGCGTGAGCACATCGCTGTACGGATTGATCCCGGCCTCGTCCAGCTGATCCAGTGAAACCAGTTCATTTCCCACCTCGTCAGACGGATAGCTTAACATCAGCACGACCTTCTTCGCGCCCATGGCAATCCCCCGCAGGCAGATTGCAAAACGGTTTCTTGACAGGATCGGGAAGATGACGCCGATCGTCTCTCCGCCAAGTTTGTTCTTTACGTCCTGTGCAATCGCTTCCACCGACGCGTAATTGCCCTGTGACCTCGCCACAACGGATTCCGTAACGGCTATCACATCTCTGTCACGGATCTCAAACCCTTCCGCCTGTGCCGCTTCTAAAACACTGTCTACCACGATCTTCGCCAGATCGTCGCCCTGTCTGATGATCGGGCATCTGATTCCCCTTGATACGGTTCCAACTTTTCTTTCCATTTTTTCCTCCATTCCCAAGCGTCTTACGCTGAGGAGACGAACAAAATATCAGATTTTGCTCTGTCCTTATTCCTTCTCTCTTCTCCTCTTATTGTGGAAAGGCATTTCAGTCCAAATACCTTATTTCCTACTCTATTTTGCCAGAAACACCGCAAAATAGCAACAGGTTTCGACTGAAATATCTTATCCGAAATATCTTATCTTCAATATCCTTCCCGGTTTGCGTTGATCCCTGATCATTATAAATGATTACCGGTTGGTTCTCATAGATCGATCACTCTCGTCGCAGCCTTCTCCTGAAATCTGACATCGTGCTCGACAAGCAGCATCGTAGGCTGATATCGTTTCAACAGCGCTTCGATCTGCATCCGGGAAAATACGTCAATATAGTTGAGCGGCTCATCCCAGATATAGAGGTGCGCCTGCCTTAACAGACTTGCCGCGATCAGCACTTTTTTCTTCTGTCCCTCAGAATATTCCTCCATCTGTTTGACAAACTGCACCCGCTCAAAATCAAGCTGACGCAGGATCGCTTTCAAAAGGCTCTCATCCAGATTTTCCCTCCTGCAAAAATCCGTCAGATTCCCCTGCAAAAAAGAGGTGTCCTGATCGATATAGGAAATAATGAGGCCCCCCGCCGTCTGCAGCATACCGCTGTGCGTCTGCTGTATGCCGCCCGTCTGGCTTTCTTCCCTCGCTTCGCCGTTTCCGGCCTCTATTCTTCTGTCCGTAAACGCGGGGACACAGCCGCTTCTTTCAAGAACCGCTTTGATAAAACTGGACTTGCCGCTGCCGTTTGCGCCACGCAGCAAAACCCGTTCCCCCTGACACAATTCAAAGTCGAAATCCTGCAAAACACGGTGTTCTCCATAGGAGATGCCGAATTTTACGGCGCGCACCAAAACTTCTTTGTGGTGCTTTAAGGGCATGATCTTTAAATCCACCGATTTTTCAATGTCCTGTAACAGTCCTTCTTTTTCCTCTATTTCCCGGCTGATCCGGTTTTCCATCTGTGTCACGCGGCTTTGCATCTTCTTTGTCTTGGCGCCGATGTAGGCGCGTGAGCCCATGCACCGGTCATGCTCTTTGATCGGATCATAGCCAATCTTCGTCCGCTCATTTTTATCCGCCCAGTCGGCCGCGCGCTCCGCCGCCTGATGCAGTTTGCGGATCTCTTTCTTATGCTTTTCATTTTCCGCCGTCCGAAATGCATCCATACGTTCTTTATTCTCCCACCACGAAGAAAAGTTTCCTTTCTGGACTTCAATGGTGACACGGTTTAGCACCAGAATATGATCGATACACGCATCCAGCAGGTCTCTGTCATGCGATACGAGCAAAAATCCCTTTTTTCCACGCAGATAGGCTTTCACAATCTCCCGTGACTTCTGATCCAGATGATTGGTCGGCTCATCGATGAGCAGAAAGTAGTTGTCTCTGGAAAAAAGAAGCGCGAGCATCACGCGTGTGCGCTCTCCGTGGCTGAGCGTCTCAAACGGACGGTAAAGCAGCTGTGCATCCATCTCCATCTTATCCAGCTCCACAAGCACACGCCAGAGTTCACAGTCCGGCACCAGTTCTTCCATGAAATCCGCCATACACTTTCCCATCTGTTCTTCGTTCACCTGATAAGGGAAGTAATCAAACGCCGTCGCCGCCTGGATGCTGCCCTGATATTCATATTTTCCTGACAGTAAATTCAGAAAAGTCGTCTTACCCTTTCCGTTTCTCCCAATCATTCCGAGTTTCCAGTCCGTATCAAAAAGAAAGGATACCTTCTCAAAAACCGGATCAAAACTGCCCTCGTAACAGAAGGTAAGATCCGTCACACTTATTTTAGACATAAAATCCCCGCCTTTCGTAATCTCCAAAGGAACTGCCTGCCGGCAATTTCCTTTGCATCAAAAAAGAACCATCTGCTGCCAAATGATTCCTGATTACGTTTCCTGCCTTCTTAATCCGCTTCTGCCTGTCAGCTGATGTGCTGATCGTCACTCACAGCCGTTCGCATACCCAAAATGAGAGCGCAAAAAAAGAGGGAAATCTGAAACATAACCCACTTTTGGCAACATGATAAGCTGAACCTCTCGATAAACCATAACGTTCTTTATCCCGGTTCTTCAACGTCTCCATGTTTCAAAAGTAGATTATATCCGCATCTCGCCCTCCGTATATCTGTTTTTTAAACCGGAATGGACCTGCCGTTCCATTCCCTTCATCTGCTATACTCTAACATATTCATTCCTGTTATGCAAGAGGAATTTTTAAAAAAATTCGCAAAAAAATTGATAGATACTATCAGGTACTTTCTGCATCAATACAGCTTGAAAAACTGCACGGCCTTTCTCCCGAGCCTGTAAAACGGCCCTTCCAGTTCTTTGCGGGCGTTTTTCAATTCTCTGCGGATCTCGATGTGCTGCGGACAGTGCTTCTCACACTTCCCGCACTCGATGCAGTTAGAAGCCGCAGATGAATCTTTCCGCAGCGCCGTACACATGAAATATTCCATGACGGCAGTTCTCTTTCCATCCGTGTATCTTCTGTTATAAGCCGCAAACGTCCCTGGTATGTCGACGTTCTTAGGACATGGCATACAGTATCTGCATCCCGTACAGCCCACCTTCACTTTGGCATTGATCGCCGCGATCACATCCTTTAAGAGCTTTTCATCCGCCTGCGTAAACGCTCCGACCTCAGTTTCCGAAGCCGTCTTTACATTTTCTCTCACCATTTCCAGAGAATTCATGCCGGATAAAACGCAGGTCACTTCCGGCTGGTTCCACAGCCAGCGAAACGCCCACTCCGCAGGACTGCGTTTCACCGGATACTGCGCAAACAGCTGCTTTGCCTCCTCAGGCAGCAGCCCGACGAGTTTCCCGCCCCGCAGCGGTTCCATGATAATGACCGGAATCCCTTTTGAGGCCGCATAATGAAGTCCTTTGCGTCCCGCCTGAGAATGCTCGTCCAGATAGTTATACTGTATCTGGCAAAAATCCCAGTCATAGGCATCAAGCAGCTCACAGAACATGTCCGAATTGCCATGATAGGAAAATCCGATCTGTCGGATCGCCCCGCTCTTTTTCTTGTCCTCGATCCACTCGAGGATCCCAAGTCCTTTTAACCTGTCCCATGTTTTGACATCCGTCAGCATGTGCATCAGATAATAATCCACATGGTCGGTACGCAGTCTTTTTAACTGCTCCGAAAAATATTTTTCCATGCTGTCTGCCTTTTTGATCAGATAATGGGGCAGTTTCGTGGCAATATTGACTTTATCTCTGATCCGGTTTTTCTCCAGTATCTGTCCGAGCGCGGCCTCACTGCCGGAATAGACGTAAGCCGTGTCAAAATAATTGACGCCCGCGCGGTAAGCTTCCATGATCTCTTTCTGTGTCTTTTCCATGTCGGTCTTTCCGCCGCTTTGGGAAAAGCGCATACATCCGTAGCCCAGAACAGAAATCTGATTTCCATATTTATCTGTACGATAATTCATTCTAACCTCATTTCCTTTCTCAGCCTGCGATAGTCTTCTTCCCCCTGATGCAGCTCATTTTTTCATTATATGCCTGTGCACATACTTTTACAAGCAAAAAAATGGAAATGTGTCTGAATGTCTCTGAATCCATCCGATCTGACGCAGGTCTTTCCCACTCATTTCGTACAGGCCTCTTTGCGCAGATGCAGCAGAATCCTTTTTTCCATCCGGCTGACCTGTACCTGACTGATACCCATTTTCTTTGCCACTTCCACCTGCGTTTTATCCTGAAAATAACGCAGATAGATCAACTGTCTTTCGTTTTCTTCCAGACCGTCCAAAAGCTGTTTTAACAGCATGTGGTTTAGCAGTTTTTCTTTTTCCGTGTCTTCACAGATACCTCCCGTGCCGCTTACGCCGCCTTCCAGTATCGAACGTCCCACACTGCCCGCTTCCCCGACGATCTGGTCTACCAGAAAAATTTCATTGCCGTCCGACTGGTAAACAGATTTATAGATGGACTCCACCTCCACGTTTGCATCCAGTGCCAGAACAATATCCTCCATGCTCAGTCCCGTCTCCTCGGACAGTTCCTGCATGGTCGCATCCCTTCCATGCAGGTGCGTCAGCTTTTCCGCCGCCTGTTTGATCTTCCACCCGTTCTCTTTTAAGGTGCGGCTCACTTTGACGATACCGTCATCCCGCAGAAAGCGTTTGATCTCTCCCTGTATCATCGGCACCGCATAGGTGGAAAATTTTACTTCAAAATGCAGATCAAACTTATCGATCGCTTTCATCAGCCCGATGCAGCCGATCTGAAACAGATCTTCCGCATCATACCCTCTGTCCAGAAACCGCTTCACGATATGTCTGACCAGTCCTAAGTTTTCCTCTATCAGCCTCTCTCTGGCCTCTTTATCTCCTGCCTGTGAACGTTTGATCAATACGGCAGTTTCTTCCATAATACTCCTTTCCAGTCTTATTCATTCATAATCCATGACGTGATACCAAGTTTTTTGACCATATGTACCGTCGTGCCCTGTCCGGGTTCAGAGAGGACTTCCAGATCGTCCATAAAGGCTTCCATAAAGGAAAATCCCATACCGGAACGCTCCAGATCCGGTTTCGTGGTATAGAGCGGCTCCATCGCCTTATCGATGTCTTCGATCCCGATGCCTTTGTCCTGAATCTCAACTTCCAGCACATCATTGCGGATCCGGCAGCTGAGCCAGACAATGTTATCCGCCCCGTCTTCGCCGTCATATCCGTGGATAATGGCGTTGGTGACCGCTTCCGATACCGCCGTCTTGATATCGGAGATTTCTTCCAGCGTAGGGTTCAGCGGTGTGACAAAGGCCGCTACCGCAGTTCTGGCAAGGGCCTCATTTTCTGAGACCGCCCGAAATTCCATTTTCATCTCATTTTTTATCTGCATATTCTGACTCCATTTCACTACTTCTATCATTTTTTCCTCCATTCCCAGGCGCCGCAAATTCTTTCTTTGCAGCGTATGTCCGCCTCACTCCATGATTTCCACAATATGATGCAATCCCGACAGCAATAAAATCCGCCGGATCCGGTTATCCACATGGATGGCGTACACTTTACCGCCAAAGCAGGAGATTTTCTTATACCGCCCTACTATAATGCCGATTCCCGAACTGTCCATAAAGGTTGTCCTCTCAAAATCAAACACAACGTTTCCGATCTGTTCATCCAGGATATATTTATCTGCTGTTTTACTAATGCTGACCGAATGATGATGATCAATCTCATCCGGCATTCTTATCATCAGGTAATTGTCGATCACTTTGAATTCCTCTTCCATCGTCTTCCCCTTTCTAATCATTTTCATAAAACAGGCAAAAAAACGCCGCACAAACCCAAAAAAAGAGAACAGGACCTTTGTCTGTTCTCTTTCGTATTGTTTGATTTTGATTTTCTGGATCCTTTTACAGGATCCTGTATCTTTTTTCTATTCTCCGCCTTCGAGATCCGCCAGAAACGTGGTGGATTTGCTCGCCTTGACTGTACCCGGAAACAGTTCAATCACCTGCTTATATGCCGCGATCGCATCGGATTTGCGGCCTACGCTGTTGTAAGAATTGGCAAGATAATAGAGTGCATCACCATTGCTTGCATCATAACGGTAAGCCCTTTCCAGATTCGGAATCGCATCCTCATAATTTTCATCAGTGTAGGCGTCATATCCCACATCATAATAAGAGTCCGCCATATCCGGCCCGATCAGCGCCAGCAGAGTATTGTACAGTTTTCCATAAGCTTCGGAGCTGTTATTCTCCTCTTCCTGAGCATCTGTGGAAATCTCTTCCAGATAGTCTGCGACCGTAATCACATCTTCCGGGGTTGTCAGATACGCATCCGCGGCTTTCGCCAGTATGTCATAGGATTCCAGATTGCCGTCTTTTCCTGAGAACGCCTGTAAATCGCGCTCCAGCACAGCATTTTGCTCCCGTAGGTCATTTAACTGCTGTTCCAGTTCGTCTATCGTTGCCGATTTGGCATCCGACTGTTCTCCGACAATACGCAGCTCGTCACTGATGCTTGCCTGGGCTATCTGGATCCGTGCCGGAAGGATCAGGAAGACGGCGATCGCGATTCCAATGACCAGCCCAATCCCCAGATTGAGCAGGGAACCGACTCCTTTGCCCTCTTTGATGTTGACAGGCTGGATGATCGTCTCGTTTCCGCTCTGGTACTTCACCACATCCTCAGAACGGGATTTCTTTCTGCTTCCGATCTTCACGCCCTCTTCGGGCTGAAGCATATCATCCACTTCTCTTAAATAACGCAGTGTGGTCGTATTGTTTGTGTCAATCTGCACACATTTGTCCAGCTCTTTCCTGGCCTTCTCCCACTCCTCATTATTAATATATAAAAGGGCGAGCAGCTGGTGTGCCCGTATAAATTTTGGATTTAACGAAAGTACTTTTTTTAACTGAATGACTGCCAGATCAAGGCTTTCCTGATTGCAGTAAGTGAGCGCCTGATTATACTTCTTGATCGTCTGGTTGATGGTATCCAGCCTTGTCGGATTCGTCTGTATCATATCGATATAATCAAGGGCTATGTTTTTCTTAGGCCGCAGATTATTGCTGATCACCCACTCGCTGAGCGCCGCCACGACCTCACCCGTCTCAAAGTAGACCAGTCCCAGCAAATTTCTTGCTTCCACATTATTTTTATCAAATTTTAGACTCTGACGCAAACTTGCGATCGCTCCGGTCAGATCCCGCACACATGCCTTCTCCAGACCGTCATTATAAAAACGGTTGGAGATATATACTATTTTCTTGTAAAGGGATACATCCGCGCCGCAGCCGGTGCAAAAATTATGGTCAGACAAATTACATCCGCAGTTATAACATCTCATCTGTCCCAAACCTCTATTCTTCCGCCGTCTTCGCTTCCTTTACGACCTTCACCATCAAGTCCGCCATATCTGTCAGATCCTGATTATATATCGCTTCTTCCGCATCCTCCACCTCAAGGCTCGGATGGAATTTTTTCAACTCTTCCTCAAAATTAATCATGTGAATCCTCCATGCCAGAGCAGTTTGTTGCGATGACACGCGTCGGAAATCTAAAGTTTCCGGCTGTCATCAGGCCATATCCCCGGCTCTGACTCATAATTGCAGTCTGAACAAAGTTCAGACTTTGAAAACGCACTGTATCATCACGATTTCCCAATTCGGTGCTTCTTTAAAAGGGCTTTCACTTCGCCCGCCAAATATAATGAACCGACAATATACACCCTGTCTTTTTCTCCGCGCATCCCCGTCATATCACACAGTGCGCTTTCCAATCTGTCATAGGCTTTTGTCTGTAATCCGGTATATTGTCTGAAATAATCTGCTAAATCCTGTAACGGCAGCGCTCTCTGGTCCTGAATCTCCGCTACCCCGGCCGCCTCAAACAATTCTGAGCGTCCGATCATCTCCATCACGGTCTGATACTGCTTCTCTTCCAGACAGGAAAAGAGCAGAAACCTTTTTCCCTCGCAGCCGTCTAAACGCACCGTCTGCAAAAATGCCTGTATTCCATCGGTATTGTGTGCACCGTCTAAGTAAACCGACGGCATGATCTCTTCCATTCTTCCTTCCCAGACCATATTGCGGATCCCATCCTGCAAATGTCTGACGCAGATCGCTTCTCTGTCAGCAAGCTGCTCTGCCGCAGAGACTGCAAGCGCGGCATTCTCAATCTGATAGCGCGCTATCGTAGGCACACGAAACCTAATATAACCATAATAATTTGATTGCAGAGAAAAATCAATAGTTTTATGATTACTATTTATTTCTTTTATCGCCTGAAAAGATACAGGAAAAATCCTGCACTCTGTCAAAGCTGCACATTTTTCCAAAGTTCTGGTCACTGAATTTTCTTTTTCAAAAATGACGACGGGAACGTTTTTGCGAAAGATTCCCGCTTTTTCTGCGGCAATTTCAGGAAGTGTCTCCCCAAGATATTCCATGTGGTCGTAGCCGATCGACGTGATCACGCACACATCTTTTTCATCAATCGAATTTGTCGCATCCAGTCTGCCGCCGAGTCCTGTCTCTAGTATCCTGTACTGTACGCCGTGTCTTGCAAAAAGGATCATTGCCATAAAAAAAAGATATTCAAAAAAAGTCGGATGGTAGGAAACCTTTTGCAGCAGTTCCGGTAAATGCCGCAGTTTATCTGCGACAAACTGAAATGCCCACAGAAATTCCTCCTCGGAAACCATCTCACCATTGATAACGAACCGCTCCCGCATCGAAACAAGATGCGGGGAGACGAACAGTCCGGTGGAAAAACCGGCCTCCCGCAAAATAGAATCTAAATAAGCACAAACGGAACCTTTTCCGTTTGTGCCTGCTACATGAATCGTCCTGACTCCCTTCAGATGTTCTTTCGCACAGCCAATAAAATCCAAAAAGCACTTCGTATGCTCCATGCTGTTTTTCTTTGTAAATCTGGGAATCCCAAAAATGTACGCTTCCGCCGCCTCGCAGGTGGAAATCCCATCAGTTGTGTATGATGACACTGCCTTCTATCACTCCTTTGTCGGCACTGTACTTCATAAAAGTGGTACTCCTCTCGATCATCATCTGTTCCGCATTGATCGCGATCACGACGCCCCGGAAGATACTGCCGTCGATCCTGATCTCCGCACCGCGGCTCTGTTCCACCGTCTCTTCCAGATTTTTGCGCTCGTTCTCCACTTTATCCAGTTCCGCGAAATACTGGTCTTTTAACTTATCCCAGTCTAACAGTTTCTTTTCTGTGGCCGCAGAAGTCTGTGCACCGCGCATACGCTTTTCACGCAGCGCTTCCGACATCGTATCGACCAGATTCGCTATCCTTGCCCGGATCTCCGTCTCTTTTTTGCGGATTTCCAGCAATAGTTCATGTGTCTGCGCTTCGTAACCGCAGTGGATAATCGTGCGCAGTTCCGCACTGTTACCCGCATTGGTCGCCTCCACGCCTTTAATCGCACTCACATAACCGCCGATGATCGCGCCTTTTTTGCCGGTCGCAATGACCTTATCCTTCGCGTTGATCGTAGAGTTCATGATGACATTCGCCTGCACGAGACCTCCCGCGTCCACGGTCGTATGCTCGATAAAATCCGCATATACGCTGCCGCGCGCGGATACTTTGGAACGATTGCCGCCCTGTATGCCGCGGGAGAGCACAATATCTCCGCCTGCATAAAGATTGGCAAGGCTCGTTGAACCGCGTATCTCAATGTTTCTGCCCGCGCGGATGACAACACCTTCCTCAACGTTTCCGTTGATGATGATATCTCCGAAAAATTCCACTTTGCCGATGATCATATCGACATCCCCCGAAATCTCATGAACGTTCTGGATGTCGATCCTTCCATCTTTTACTTCAATCTTGCCGTCTGTCTGCGCATAATAGTCCTCATCTTCCCGGCGGATGCCTTTTCCGCGCATCGGCGGCAGGTCGTGATAGAGCCTGCCCGGCATGACAGTGCCGAGCACAGTGCATCCGTCTATGGACTGAACCGCCTGATGATAAACCGCAACTTTCTCTCCGGCCCTGACATTCTGCAGGGCCGTCATATTCGTATAATCTACTGAGCCGTCTTCCCGGATCTTGGGCGCACCGTACTCCTCCGGCGTAAAGAGATATTCAAAATAGCCGTTCGCGCCGTCCTGGATCTCGCGTCCCCTGGCAACCAGAATCTCTCTGTTATATACTTTCTTTTTGATCATGGCGGAAAGATTGGACTGGTGCAGTCCTTCCACAACGCCATGTCTTGTCAGGTAGTCGATCAGATCCTGTTTTGTATAGGCAGTGCCAGACTCCGGCGGCATCAGATAAAGCCAGGCCGCCATTTCATCCTCGTCAATCTTCATATAAGTACCTTGGGCAAGGACGCTGTCTTCTTCCTCCTGAGTATCCACTTCCTCCGGCTCAACATAATCAGGCTCAACCGTCTCCCGCAGTTTCGCCATAGCATTCTTCAATCTGTCAAGTTGTTCTGAAGAAAATTGTGTACCCACGCATCTCACCTCCCAGTACCTCTTTCTATATTCTATAACAAAGCCCTGTACATTTCCAGCCCTTAACGAAATTATTTATGGAATTTTTTTATTTGATGATAAAACGGGGGGATTTACCTGCCCATCTGCTGCAGACGCGCCTCAACCTGTTCCATCATCTGCGTATATTTCTCCAGTTTCGCACGCTCCTCCTGCACTTTTGCCTCCGGTGCCTTTGAAAGAAATCTCTCATTGCTCAGCATACCGTTTACGCGCGCCAGCTCTCCTTTGAGCCGTGCTTTCTCTTTCTCCAGACGTTCAATCTCCTGACTGATATCCACCAGTTCCTCAAAAGGAATATACAGAACCGCGTTCGGAATGACAACGGATACCGCATCCTGCGCGATGCCTTCTCTGTCTGCCTGCATCGTCACCGAAGAAGCGCCCGCCAAAGAGGCGAAGAACAGTTTTCCTTCCGTAAATATCCTGCGGATCTCTTCTTTTTCGCTGACTACAAATACGGCTGCTTTTCTTGAGGGCGCGACATTCATCTGCGTCCGCACGTTTCTGATACCGCGTACCGCCTCTTTCATCAGTTCGATCGCAGCCTCTTCCTGCGGAAAAGCCTTCTCCGGTGCATATTCCGGCCACCTGGAGATCATAATGGATTCTTCCTGCGTCTGCATCGTGCAGAAAATCTCTTCCGTGATAAACGGCATATAAGGGTGCAACAGCTTCAACGCTTCCAGCAGAACATTCTTTAAGGTCCAAAGAGCGCTGTTTTTGCCTGTCTCATCTGCCTCTTCCTTACTGTAGAGACGTGGTTTGACCATCTCGATATACCAGTCACAGAATTCATCCCAGATGAAATCATACACCTTCTGTACCGCAATGCCAAGTTCAAAATGCTCCATATTATCCGTGACATCCCGGATCAGCGTATTGAGCCTGGAAACGATCCATTTATCGGCAGGTTCCAGCTTTTCTTTTATCTGGTCATAAGGCACTTCCCATCCGCGCGTGCCTGTTTTCTGCTCCGCCTGCTCCATATTCATCATGATGAAGCGTGAGGCATTCCAGACTTTGTTGGCGAAATTGCGGCTTGCCTCGACTCTTTCATAATAAAAGCGCATATCGTTGCCCGGTGCATTGCCTGTGATCAGCGTAAGCCGCAGCGCATCCGCACCATACTGATCGATGATCTCAAGCGGGTCGATCCCATTGCCTAATGATTTGCTCATCTTGCGTCCCTGGGAGTCCCGCACAAGACCATGGAACAAAACCGTGTGGAACGGCTTCTCCCCCATCTGTTCATAGCCTGAGAAGATCATGCGGATTACCCAGAAAAAGATGATATCGTATCCCGTCACCAACACATCTGTCGGATAAAAATAGTCCAGCTCTTCCGTTTTATCCGGCCATCCCAGCGTGGAAAACGGCCACAGCGCGGAAGAAAACCAGGTATCGAGTGTGTCCGGATCCTGTGTGAAATGCGTCTCACCGCATTTGGGACACGTCTCCGGCACCTTTCTGCCGACCACGGTCTCGCCGCATTTGTCGCAATAATAAGCGGGAATGCGGTGTCCCCACCACAACTGTCTGCTGATACACCAGTCTCTGATATTGTCCGTCCAGTTATAATAAATCTTTTCCATCCGTTCGGGAATCAGCCTGATCTCGCCGCTTTTTACCGCCTGCACTGCCGGTTTGATCAATTCGTCCATCCTGACAAACCACTGCTTCTTGATGAGCGGTTCAATCGTCGTTCCGCAGCGGTCATGCGTGCCTACGTTGTGAGAGTAGTCTTCAATTTTGCCTAAAAGTCCTTCTTTTTCCAGTTCTGCGACAATCTGCTTTCTCGCCTCATAGCGGTCAAGCCCTTCATACTTCCCGCCGTTTGCGTTGATGGTCGCATCGTCATTCATGATGTTGATCTCCGGCAGGTTGTGACGTTTGCCGACCTCAAAGTCGTTCGGGTCATGAGCCGGTGTGATCTTAACAACGCCCGTACCAAATTCCATATCAACATATTCATCTTCCACAACGGGAATCGCTTTGTTGACGATCGGCAGCCATACCTGTCTGCCCTTTAAATAGAAATATCTTTCATCTTTCGGGTTGACCGCCACCGCCGTATCACCAAGCATCGTCTCCGGACGGGTCGTTGCAAATTCCAGAAACTCTGTCTTGCTCGGCTGTCCGTTCTCATCTACGAGCGGATATCTGATGTGCCAGAAACGTCCTGCCTGTTCCTCGTATTCCACCTCTGCATCAGAGATCGAAGTGTTACATACCGGGCACCAGTTGATGATCCTGCTGCCCTTATAGATCCAGCCTTTTTCATGCATCTTGCAGAACACTTCCGTAACGGCTCTGTTACAGCCCTCGTCCATCGTAAAACGTTCTCTGTCCCAGTCGCAGGACGAACCCATTTTCTTTAGCTGATCGATGATACGTCCGCCGTATTCTTTCTTCCATTCCCAGGCACGTTTCAGAAATCCTTCACGGCCCAAATCTTCTTTTTTAATTCCCTCTTCTTTTAATTTCTCGATGATCCTGACTTCCGTTGCGATCGAAGCATGGTCTGTGCCCGGCTGCCAGAGGGCGTTATAGCCCTGCATCCGTTTAAAGCGGATCAGAATATCCTGCATGGTGTTATCCAGTGCGTGTCCCATATGGAGCTGCCCCGTAATGTTCGGCGGGGGGATCACAATGGTAAATGGCTTTTTCGTCTTATCCACCTTCGCATGAAAGTATTTTTTCGTCATCCATTTTTCATACAATCTGTCTTCAATGTCTTTCGGGTCATAAGTTTTTGCAAGTTCTTTGCTCATGGGGGCCTCCTTTTTCCTTTTTTGCGGTTTCCGGTCATACAAAAAAACCCTCTGCCGATCTTATCAGCAAAGGGCGCATAATCACGCGGTACCACCTTCATTTTTCACTCTGGGATTCCAATCAGAATCTTATCCGCTAACGGGGATAAGGCGTGAATGTTTACTGCGATGACGGACGCTCCTTATGCGGCCGCACCCTTCTACATTCCGGTTCCAAAGCTACCTTCCATGATTCCTCTCCGAAACGGGCTTCCAGCCGGGGAACTTAACAGTTCCCATTGCCGTTCTCTCTGGCGGCGGAGATCATGTACTCCTCTTTGTCATTACCTTTTGGTCTGGTGTTATCCTGTTGTTTTTTTCTGTTAATAATAAGACTATAGTCAATCAGACATTTTTTGTCAAGAGGGGTTTGGATGTTTTGGCAGAAAAATGCAGACACTTCTGCGGGCAGGCTCCGATGCACTTCCCACACCGAATGCACTCCGCTGATGTGGAAATCTCCTCCACGGAAAGCGCCACCGGGCAGGCTCTCTGGCAGGCATTGCAGGAAATACACTGCTCTTTCTCCCAATGAACCTGTACCAGGCTGAACCGGTTAAACCATCCGTAAACTGCACCAAGCGGACACAGATACTGGCAAAAGGGCCGGTAAACCCTGATGGAAAGCACCAGGAGGAATGCCAGCACACCCGCCTTCCAGTAAAACAGTCCGCCCGCCTGTGCACGAAGCTGGCTGTTCGTTCCAAGAAGCGGGAGCGCGCCAAGCAAGGTCCCGGAAGGACAAAGAAATTTACAAAATGCAGGAACCTTGGCAAACCCGTCAAACAAAAACAAAGAGCCGACACACACAAGCAAGACCAAAACCACATATTTTCCATATTTTAAAACATTGTGGAACGGTAACCGCTTACTCTTTTTGAAAAGGGGGATCTTATGCAGGAGATCCTGCACCAGTCCGAACGGGCAGAGCCATCCGCAGATAAACCGGCCCAGAAGGCTGCCGAACAGAAAGAAAAAGCCTGCCACGCCAAACGGCACCGTAAATCCCCGCTGGTTTAACAGCGCCTGCAGCGCGCCGATCGGGCACGAACCTACCGCCCCCGGACAGGAATAACAGTTTAATCCCGGAACACAGACATATTTGAGTCTCCCCTGATAAATCTTTCCATTCATAAAGCCATAGACATACCCGTTTGTGACGATTGTAAAAAGAAGCTGTATCGTCAGACGCAGTCTGTTCATAACTGATCACACTTCCTTTCTTCTATCCGATCCCGATACATTCCAGACAGATCATGACTGCTTTTTTGAAGATTACGTCCAATTGTCCCTGCATGGCCCCGATTCCCAGAAATGCAATTCCAAGCAGAGTACCCGCAAACCACGCATACCGTCTGCTATTCTTCCAAAAGCGCATCGATCTTCTCCTTCCATGCTGTTTTTTTCATGGCTCCTATCACCGTGTCCACAACTGTCCCGTTCTCATCCACAAAAAATGTCGTCGGCACGGCGTCCACGTCGCTCAGCAGCGCATAAAATAAGGATTCATTTAACAGTAAATGCGTATAATCCGCCTTGGTTGCGGCAATCAGCTCCGCCGCGTAATCCGTCTGTGCCGCTTCCGCGTTTTCCTGCACGTCACTGATCACACCGATGATCTGAAATGTCTCCTGATCGTACTCTCCGGCCAGTTCTCCCAATTCCGGCATCTCACTCAGACAGGGGTTGCAATAGGTCGCCCATACATTGACCATCGTCAGCCTGGATTCGGTAAAAACAGACTCCGAAACCGTATTGCCGTCCATGTCCTTTGCCTCAAACACGATTTCCGCAGACGCCGCCTCCTGCGTATCTGTCTGCGCTGCTTCCGTCTCAGCTTCCGTCGTTTTCTCTGCGATCTGCTCTGTACCGCTCTCCTGTTTTGGTCCGCCGCATGCCGTAAGTGCCGCCGTCAAACATACCGCCGCCAGAACAATGGCAGTTTTCTTTTTCCTGTTTTTGCTTTTCTTATTTTCATGATTGATCTTTTTCATGTCTACCTCCACGTTCCTGCATCCTGATGCCGGATCAGGTCTTTCTTTTTTCTCACCCAGGCCTCCACGTTAAACCCCTCATCAGAATTTTCCATGATTATTCACAGTAAATTTCTACGAGACGTTTTCTCTTTTCCCGGTCCAGTTTATATTCCTTTTCAAAAAATTCATCATAGTCAGAATATTTTGTGCGGATAGAACCGATGGTCAGCCGGATTAATGATTCCTCAACCCCCAGAAGCGGGGCAAACATCTGCCTGTATTCTTCCGGAATCTTCAACTGTGCGGCGAGCGCATCGGCTTCCTGTTTCAAATACTGATTCGACAGCAGATATTCCTGCACCGCATCCTCTTCGTCCATCCCAAGCGCCATCATGATCAGAAAACCGGCGACACCTGTTCTGTCCTTCCCGGCAGTACAGTGAAAATAGATATTACCGTCGTCTTTTAAAAGAAGGTCAAACAGCCTCTGATATGCCGGATTGCCAAATGCCATAGTCTGATATCCCTCTTTCAGATAGGCAAAGATATATTGAAACTGCCCGGCGTCCATTTTATTCTTTATGATTTTCTCAAAATCAAAACCATTCTCATCATGTGCCTGTACTCTCAACGCACCGATCTGCTCATACAACGCCGTATGAAAGACGTAGTCCTTTGCCATTTCAGCCTCTTTTTTATCACGAAAGTCGAGAATATACCTGACCGCTAACGTATTTTCAAAATAATCCGCCTGTTCTTTTGTGATACGGTCTAATGCGCCACCCCGAAAGATCCTGCTCTTTTTCATGACTTTTCCATCCCGGTTTCTGTAACCGCTGATATCCCTGAAATTTCGTATCTCCATATGAGTCCTCCATGTCAACATGTCAGAGCAGTTTACTGCGATGACACGCGATCAAGGCATATCCCTGTCTCTGACTCAAATTGCCGCATCCTGGCGTTCTTTCCCCAGTGTAAGAAACGCCCCTACGAACACAATACCGCTAGAAGCTGCCGATACCGCTCCGTCTCGTTCTCAATATCCGCAGCAGTGACACCATAATACAGGCAGATCTCCCGATACAGCTTCCTTAACTGCTTCATGATCTTCTTATCCCCGCTGAACGAGCCGCCAAACACCTGCCAGACCATTTCCATGTCAATCCGCATAAAGCCGTTTCCCGGACATCTGATCTCATATATGTGAAAGTCCAGCGGAAAAATGTCATCCGCAATTTCCTCTGCTATCCTGCAGCGTTCCTCAATCTGCTTCAGAAACGCCTTTATGGCTTCCACATCCTCTGTTTCCGGTGCTTTCAAATCCACCACCTCACCGAGCAGATCCGGGCGGTGACGCATTACGAGGGACGCCTTTAAGGCTCTGCGCTGCTCCAGGTAAGCATGCGACTGCCTGGAAACCTCCACTGCCGCGTAATTTCGTTTCAACAGCTCCACGACTTCTTCCAGCGTATGGGGATTGGCGGTAATCCGCCTTTTCATCCTGTCCCTCTTTATTTTATAGAAATGGTTCCGTATGCGTGTCGTGAGTTTCACTTTACCGCCCTTTCCGGCAATAAAGATGCTGGTGGGTCCGTCTGCTCCGCCTATTATGGACACATTGCCTGCGCTCTTTCTCATATCCGTCTCTCCCGTTGTGTTCAAAAACGGCATCCCGGCGCTGATACCCGGATGCCGTTTCCTTTCTCTGCCGATTCGGATGGTTTAACGGCAGCTGCCGCCATTTCCTGAACAGCCATGTTTCGCTTCCCCACAGTGGTGTTCGCTGTCATGGTGACCGCAGTGAACATCCGGATCATATGCAAGCCTTCCTGCAAGCAGTGCCTCCACCGCCTCATCCGCACTGCCGGACACACCGCCGTAAAGCCGGATGCCAGCCTGCGCCAGAGCATTCTGTGCCCCGGCTCCGATCCCTCCGCAGATCAGTGTATCAACCTGCTGTGCACTCAGCACATCCGCCAGCGCGCCATGGCCGCTTCCGTTCGTGTCTATCACCTGCATCTGCACAACCTTGCCGTCTTCCACATCATAAACCTTAAACTGTTCTGTATGCCCGAAATGCGGGAATACATTTCCATTTTCATAAGTCACTGCAATCTTCATACATCCTGTCTTCCTTTCCTGCCCCGGTTTCAGCCGCAGCCGCCGCAAAGCTCCTTTTAGGTGACAATACTGTCTGCGTTCTTCGTCCGGGCTACTTCATACGATAGCACACAGACAGATCAAATGCAAGTAACTGACGCCGGCACATCCAAGAGTACCTTACGCTTTAAACTGGAATAGGCCGTCACAATATAGATCAGATAAACCGCCAAAAATACCGCAAGCGCTGCGCAGGCGATCACCCACGGACTGCCTGCGCCCACCAGCACGCCCGGTTCCGGTCCTTTCCCCACCTGCAAAATGAACGGCACACCGATCAGCACGGGCGGGATGGCAGGCATCGCATAATAGATCAGAAACTGTGTCCGCAGTGTCTTTTCCATCTCCCGCCTGTCCATGCCAAGCTTGCCAAGAAGCGCAAACTGTCTTCTGTAACGCCCGCATTCACTCAACTGCTGGATCGTCAGGATCGTCGCCGCCGTCATAATGAGCGCCAGAGACACGAAATAAAGCGGGAAGACAAAAGCTGCCGTGGAAAGCGCCGCATCTTCCTTCTGCCCTGTCCTGGTAATGACTGTGTCATAGTTCCCGGTTCCCATTCTTTCCTCCTCAATACGGATAAGTTCTTTTAACTGCTCCCTGCTCACCGGCGAAACCGTCGCGGCGGCATATGCCGTGTGATGGACAGAAAGCTTTTCCGCTGCCTCATCCGGCACGATCAGAAGATAGCCGTTGCCGTTTTCGCTGTCAAATTCCTGTAAGAAATGCTCGGTATGAACGCCGCCCGGAGTCAATACCGTATCCCCCACGGTGACTGGCTCCATGCATTCTTCCAACACGTCTTTCAGATAACGTCTGCAGTGCAGCAGATACTGCCCCTGCAAAGCAGATACCTCTTCATACCCCGCTATTTCCCGCAGGCGCACATAATCACTGTAGCGCATCACCGGATCGCCCTCATAACCGTATCCATAATATGTTACATCACTGTCCAGAATATGATCCAAAAACTGTGTATTTTCATTCTGATATACCTGATACAACGCTTCGCTCCTGACAGGAATCTTCTGCTGAATAAACTCCAGATATTCCCTGGCGGGCGGCGTTTCTCCCTCCTCTGCAAGATACAGATCAAAGCAGCCGTTCTGCGCAGCCCTGCCTTCAAAAAGCGCGCAAAAAACCAGCCCTGTCCCCTCACTGACAAGCGTCGCGGTAAACAGAAGCGAAATCGTGGCCATGACAATACCCATCGTGCCAAGTTTGGCGGTGAGCGTGCGGAATATGATTAAATTCTGCCCCTTCCATTTCTTTTGTGCGTGTTTTTCAAAAAAAGCCGGAACACCGGAAGCGAAACTCAGGAAAAAGCCATACAAAAATGCGATCACGCACCCTGCCCCGATCAAACCCGAAATCAGTTTTCCGGTCAGAAGCAAAAACGTCCCCAGTATCCCAAGCACGATGGACGCAGAAAAGATCCTCCGCCTCCTGCGGCTCGTCTGAATGACCGCACCTTCATTTTGTCTGTCAAAATAGATCAGATCGCAGATTTTCATCGTACAGATCTTTTTCCGGCTTTTTCGCAGGGCACGCAGATAGATCAGGACAAAATAAACTGCCGTCAGCCCCGCCGCCTTCAGGGAGAGCGTAAAGGCAAACCGATAAGTCTGACCAAACAGGGAAAAAACAATTGCCCGTAAGATCTGATACAACAATGCGCCCGAAAAAATGCCCAGTGTAAACGCCGCTGCGCCCACCGCCAGATTTTCCAGAAAAAACAGGCGGGCCACCTGCCGGTTCTCCAGTCCGATCAGAATATAAATTCCCATCTCCCGGCTGCGGAGGGTGAGCATAAAATTTGCGGCATAGGACACCAGCCAGCCGAAAATACACACCACCACAATACTCGATACAACAATCAAAACGGAAACCGAATCCATCCTTTCTGACAGTTCCTGCAGTTCTTTGGAAAAGACCAGCCCGTTAAACGCATAAAGAAGTGTCGCAGCCATGACAATCGTGACAAAATAGACCAGATAATCCCCGGTCTGCCGTTTCGCATTGCGTAAAGAAAGCTTAGATAACGTCACTGACATCACCCCCCAACAACGCGAGCACATCCAGAATCTCATGATAAAAAACGGATCGCTTCCGCTCTGCGCGCAGCAGTTCGTTAAAAATACGGCCGTCTTTTAAAAAGAGCACACGCCCCGCATAAGAGGCGCTGTAAGCATCATGCGTTACCATCAGGATCGTCGCACCCAGATCCCGGTTCATCTGTGTCATGATCTCCAGCAGATTTTTTGAAGCCTTAGAGTCTAACGCCCCGGTCGGCTCATCCGCCAGAAGCAGAGACTGTCCCGCCGCCATCGCACGCGCACAGGCCGCACGCTGTTTCTGCCCGCCGGACACCTGATAGGGGAATTTCCCCAGTATATCTGTGATCCCAAGCTTTTCCGCCGCCTCGCATACCTGCCGCCTCACGGAAAACGGATCGGCATGATTGATCGTAAGCGCCAGACCGATGTTTTCCTCAATCGTGAGCGTGTCTAACAGATTAAAATCCTGAAACACAAAACCCAGACGTTCTCTGCGAAAGCGTGCCAGCTCACCGGAGGACAGTTCCGCAATGTTCTCGCCGTTTAACAAAATATCGCCCGCGCTGACCGTATCGATCGTGGAAATGCAGTTGAGCAGTGTTGTCTTGCCGCTGCCGGACGCCCCCATGATCGCGATGAATTCCCCCTCCGCCACCTCAAAGCTGATCCGGTCTAACGCCTTCGTGACGTTATTCTTACTTCCATAATATTTCTCGATCTTTCTGACCTGTAACATAACACCCTCCATGATCCGCCGCCCATCCATGCATAGGGCAAAGGACGGCTTAATTTTGTGGCACTATGATACACCAGCGGCAGAATTTTTTGTATCGGATTGCTATCGATTTTTCTTACAGTTTTGTAAGGTTTTCATCTCGCCGGAAACGTGAGCGTAACCGCCGTCCCCTCCCCCTCTTTTGATAAAATCTGTAGTTCCAGTTCCAGGCTGTGCGCCAGCTTCCTGCAAAGATACAGTCCCATTCCGGTCGAGCCGCCCCGTGTGCGTCCGTTGCTGCCCGTAAATCCCCTGTCAAAAACACGAGGCAGTTCATGCGCCGGAATCCCAATGCCGTTATCCGACACTGTAAGCCGGATCCGCTTCCCAACACGCCCCGCCGACAGCATAACCACCGGTTCTGCGTTACCGTTTCTCCGGTAGCGGACTGCATTCTGCAAGAGCTGTCCGACGATAAAGGCCGCCCACTTGCCGTCCGTATAGACTGTCTGCTCCAGGCAGGATGTTTCCACCCGGATACCATTTAAAAGGAGCAGCGCCTGATACTGACCGAGCGCTCCTGCTACGATCTGTGCCAGATTCTCCTGCCGTACGATGAAATCTTTCTCCGGGCTCTGGGTCCGCGCATAAAAAAGAGCCCGCTCCACATGCGCCTCAATCTGCGCCAGTTCGCCTGTAAGCTTACGACGGATTTCCGGGTCCGCTTTCCGGCAGATCAGTCCTGCCGCTGTGATCGGCGCTTTCATCTCATGCACGAAACTTTCCACATATTCCCTGTATTCCTGCTGTGCGGCTTCCGCATCGGAGACCGCCGAGATCATTGCCCTTCCCGCTCTTGCGGACAGTTCCATTATTTTGCGCTCATAAGCGTTTCTGCCTCCCGGCACGCACTCGGCGAACAGATACTTTTGATCCAGACCATCCATAATGCTCTGCAGTTCCAACAGCCGGGCGCGGCTTCGGACAAACTGGATCACCCATCCGGTCAAAAACACCAGAAACCAGACAATCCCCAATAAAATAACGATTCCTGCCTGTGTCCCGGCCGCCAGTAAGAAAACTGCCGCCACACCTGCAAAAACCGTCCGCAAAACAATCTGATGCAAATGATCAGATAAAAATTCTGATATTGTCATAACTGATACCCCAGCCCCCTCCTTGTCTTAATACAGTCAGACAGTCCCAGCTGCGCCAGCTTTGCCCGCAGTCTGGTCACATTGACGCTCAGCGTATTGTCATCGATATAAATCTGACTGTTCCAAAGCGTATCGATCAGATCCGCACGGGAAACGATCTCTCCCGCATGTCTCATCAGACAGGCCAGGATCTGTATTTCATTTCGGGTCAGTTCCGTCGTTTTTCCACAGGCAGATATGGTTCCTTTGGACAGATTCAGTTTCATCTGCGCCGCTTCCAGAACGTCAGGTTCTTTTCCCCCGCTGCGCCGCCGCAGCACCACTCTGATCCGCGCCAGAAGAAGCGGGATATTATAAGGTTTGGTAATATAATCGTCTCCGCCCAGACTGAGCGCCTGCAGCTCTTCCCCAACAGAATCATGACTGGTCACAAAGATAATCGGAATTTCACACTCTTTTCGAAGCTGCGCACATAAAGAAAACCCGTCCCGCCCCGGAAGTCCCAGATCCAGCAGGATCAGATCGGGTGAAACGTCTATCACCTGCTTACTTACTTCGGTAAAATCAGTGACAGTCACAGGCCGGTATCCCTCGCCGGCTAAAAGCGCCGCCAGTTCTTCCCGCACCGAAGGTTCGTCCTCAATGATCATGATCGTCTGTTTTTGCATATCAGTGCCCGTTCCTTTCTCACCGCGTGCGATGTGCCGATGTGCCTACATCCCCATACTCTCATAGTGCCGGATCCCCCTGTAAAACACCGCCCTGGCAAGCAGAAAGAATCCCAGACTCACCACCGCCGGAAGCACGCACCACAGAAAGGAGACCGATCCCCGCAGGATTTCCACCGGAACAACACAGATAAACCCATAGGGAATCAAAAACAACAGCAGGATCCTGACAGCTTTCGGATAAAGCGCAAGCGGATACCTGGCATACTGCCCTATGCTGCTCATCGTAAAAGGCAGCGCCGTCTTTCCTCCGGCATCAAACCAGAAGACCACACTGTTTCCCAGCAGGTAAATCGACATACATAATACCGTTCCGCACACGATATAGAACAGACTCATAAACGCACTCCTTACGCTTAACAGTTCCAGCCGTCCGAGAAAGAGCGGCAGACAGACCGCACCCGTTAAAAACACGCTGATCCCCTGCAGGCCCATTCCATAAGACAGCACCTGAAACAACGGTGAAACCGGTCTGGACAGGATACAGTCAAATCTGCCGTGAAAGACCATGCCCGGCATCTCCCAGATCCCCTGGAAGAGGACACTGCAAAGCCCTTCCGCTATAAACAGAAAAGACATGATCAGATAGATCTCATCCCGCTTCCAGCCTGCAATATCCGGAATATTACTGTATATGACAAACGGAGCCGCCATACTCACGATCCGTGTCACCACCCCTGAAAGCAGCATCATCCAGAAATTAGCCGTATACTCCATCTCGGTCTTAATATACTGTTCCTTCATTTTCAGGAAAATCTTAATGATCGCCAGCATTTTGCTTTCCCGTCCTTTCCACAATCGTTTTCTCATCCCCCCGCTATCGTCATATTTCTGCGTGCAAGTCCGTATATCCCGCCGTGCAGAAACATAAACACAATCAGCCATGCGCCCTGTACCACAAAGATCATCGGTATGCTGACCGGAAGTTCCTGTCCGAGCAGCAGGGCAGAGGGCACCTGCAGCATGTAGGGAAAGGGCGTCGCATAGGCAAACGTCCTAAGCCATTCCGGAAACATGACAACCGGGATCATCGCACCGGAAAAAAATTCAAACAGCGCATTTCTTGTCCATGCCAGTCCCAGGTAACCAGTCGTAAAAAAACACAGCAGGCTGAACACATCGATGAGCATAATCCGCAGCATGACCGCCAGAAACAGGCATGGTATGAACCATCCCGCCGCCGGAACAGACGGCATTATCAGGTATCTCCCAAAACAGAGAAACCCCGTCAGAACGATCGCCAGATTGACAACGCCCTGTATCAGAATCACTCCCGACATCTCCGCAACAGACTGCACCAGAAATGCCGCCGGCCTGACACATCTGGCAACGACTGTTCCGCTTCTGATCTCCCGCGCCAGCATATTTTCTCCCGACCAGCCGATCAGATTACCAAGCGCAAACGAGATCAGGATATAGGCGTACATTTCCTCTCTGGCCATGCCGCCGATCACCTCACTTCCCGCTTCCGCATACAATGCCGTCCACAGCAGATACTGACCTGCCAGCAAAACGATCGGTGTCAGTAAATTAATAAAAAAACTGGTTTTATAATATAGCTGCCCCTGAATGGAAATAGAAGTGAGCTTAAAAAACGTTCTCAAACGCGCTCCTCCCCTCCAAAAATTCTGGAGACCACATCGTCGATATCCGGCTCCTGAATTGTAATATCCTCAATATTGAAACAACGGGAAACGGCCTCTAAGACCTGCGCCGAAGTATATTCACCGATCGGATAGACGATCTTCGTAATCCGCCCTTCCTTTGTGACCGACGCTCCGGGAAGCAGGGCATGGATATCGCCCGATTTCTCTCCCACCACCTGTATCATCCGGTCCCGCACGAATCTGTGTTTCAGGTTCTCCAGCGTGCCGTCATAAATCAGTTTTCCCTTCGAGAGCACGATCGTATCATCACAGATCTCATCGATATCGTCCAGATCATGACTCGTTAAGAAAATCCCTGTTCCCTCCTCCTGATTCATCTTCCGCAGAAACGTCCTGATCGTATGTTTTACATTAATGTCCAGCCCGATTGTCGGTTCATCCAGAAACAGCAGCCTGGGGCCGTGCAGAAACACCATACCGATATCCGCCCGCATCCGCTGTCCGAGAGAAAGCTTCCTCGCCGGAACCGGAAGGATCTGCTCTAAGGAGAGAAGCTGTGTGATTTTGTCAAAGTTCTGTCGGAATTGTCTCTCATCCAGCCTGTACAGCGTTTTGACAGCCTGATAGCTCTCAATTACCGGAATATCCGTCCACAGATTCGATTTCTGACCAAATACCACGCCAATTTCCCGCAGATATTTCCTGCCGCCCTCACGAGGATTCTGACCAAATACCCGGACGTCTCCCGCCGTCGGCGTCAGAATGCCGATCATCATCTTGATCAGCGTCGATTTTCCCGCTCCATTTTCCCCGATACAGGCCAGTGCGCCGCCTTCTTTCATATGGAAGGAAATCCCGTCCACCGCATTTTTTTCAATCCATTCAGAACGAAAAAGATTTTCGAATGCGCCTTTCAGCCCGGTTTTTTTCACATTTACTCTATATACTTTTCTCAGATCATCCGCCCTGATCATATCACATTCCCCATCCTCTTTCTATCCCGCCAGTCCGCAAATCACGCCCATAGCGTACGCAACTGAAAAAAGAACATTCCGCCGTAAACAAAATGTTCTTTTCCCATGCCCCGACCAGCTATCCTGTACAGCCTTTTAAAGAAACGACGATTCTCTTTCCTTTAAATATCCCTCCGCTTCCTCTTCAGAAAGCGCATACCGATTCATAAGCGCTTTTTTAATCTCCCGATCACCATGACCAAACTCTCTCAATGTGTCAACAGTTCCTTTTATTCCTTCTTTTATTCCTTCTTTTATTCCCTCCTGCATTCCTGCCTGTCTTGCCTCCTGGCTCACTTTCTGCCGCATGACGAGCAGCTGTGGCTCCATGATCTCCATCAATGCCTGGTTCATCTTACCATCTCCTATCCATTCTTCAATTACCTTTTTATTCGCTCCAATACTCACTTCCAAAACAGAATCTGCCAGTTCTTTCTCTGTTTTTCCCGACAGCTTCCGAATGTTCTCTAACAGTCTGATCATTTCCTGTTTTTCCATCCTGGCTGTCAAAGCGCCAAGCCAGACATGCGACATACTGTCCAGCTCCTTTGTCACGACAATCTGAGTCGGAAACAGAACTGTTCCTTTGATATAATAGATTCCGCGATACGGATTCGATATGCAATAGCCGTGTTCCTTAAAGTATCGGAACAGGCCTTCCGGCTTCGCTTCCCGTACAAGAGAAACTGTCACATCATCAGCCCTGATCGAATCTGTTTTTTCTCCATAGGCTTTATAGAGACTGGCATATGCCGCTGTTTTATAAAAATCATCAATGTCCAGACCATCCTCCGGGGATTTATATTCCATAATATTATGCCCCCGAAAAAGACTCCCTATCTCATTATCTATTCTGACCGCAGTATCCTTTTTGATCACTAACAGATCTATTTCCAACGGCTTTGTGTTCAGGTTATATTCTTTTTCAAAGATTAAACTTTCTCTGTCTTTTGCGAGTTCCAGGTTCATTGCCGCTACAAAACCGGGATGCCACTGTATTTTAGTATTTTTCATCAAATCTCCTTTGTATAATAGAATTATAACATAGAATCTTCGTACATTACAACCTGAATCGGGCACTTCTGATCTGTCAATATCCCAGTTTCCTGTCCACCACCGTGCCGTCCATGGCGTTGACTGTCAGGATGCTGTCATAGCCGCTCTCCTGAATGTAAATCACCTCTCCGCTCTCATTTTTGTAAGTCTGTGTCCCGAAAAAGTCCCACACAGGGATAAGCGTTCCTTCTATCGCATTTTTTTCCCGTATCCGCACATAACTTAAACAGATCTGGTCGATCTCGATCTCGACGCCGCTGGCGCCGCCTTCTTCATCGAAGCTGTCCTGCATCTTTTTGATGATCATCTTCTCGAACACATTCTGTATATCCGAGAAGGGTAGCAGAAAAACATAGTCTGCGGACAGATCCGTTATCTCACAGGGTGACGACCATCGAAACTCATCCAGTCCTTCCTCATCATAGATGAATGTCAATTCTTCATACGGCCAGCAGACTCTTTCATCCTCCTGCATACTGCCGCCGTCCTGATGTGTATAGCGGACTGGCACGCCGTCGACCATTCTGACAGCGTGAACTCCGTATCCGATCCGGTCAACTACGGCCACATCATCCTGCCCCGCAATATATGAGGCAAAGTATTCCCCGTCCTGCAAAACGTAATCCGAAATCGCCAGCTGTTCCAGCGCTTCTGCGGCCTGTGCCATGACCTCTTCCGGATGGATCTGTGCGCTCTGCGTCACATCCCGGATCTGCTGTGCCTCTTCCTGCGAACCCACAATGTATCCATAAGGCATATAATTTCCGCTCCCACTGTTCTTTGAGGCAAAAAACTGCGTCCATCTCCATTCCTCGTCCATATGATTCATCAGGTCTATAAAATAATCCGTTCCTTTTACCGTCACGAGACCGCTCAGACTGAACCAGTCGCCGTCAGCCGCTTCGTCCTTTTCCACAATCGCGGGGATTTCTACGATCACCGGTTCCATTACTTTGTCGGCCCCTTTCCGTTCGGCGTTCTCCACCAGTTCCCGCAAAGCTGCAATCTGTTCGTTCAGCGTCTCTTTCTTATCTCCGTATGGTGCATCCCCGTCTACACCGTCAGCTTTCTCCGCCTCCATCTTCTCAATCCTTGCATATAATTCAGGCAGTGTAAAGCCGTGTGTGTCCTCCATCGCCTCATAATCCCTGTCCCAGAGCTTTTGGCCGTCAAAAAGCGCCGCATTTACCGTATCATAGTCCTCCTGGGTAAAAAAACGCGCCGTAACCTTCTTCGTCTTAATGCCTGCCACATCGGGAATCTCAAACGCCGCGTCTGCCCTGACCATCACATTTCCATCTTTGATCTCAGTCTGATACCGCTCCGGTGCCTGCACCTGCGCTGCCACACTGTCCGCCATCTCCTGCGGCCGGCTGTCCCCTGTTTCGGCCGCCCCGGCATTTTCCGCTCCTCCCGATGCGGGAATCACGATCTCCTCCTCCGTCATCCTGACACTGCCGCATCCTGAAAGCATGGCCGCACACATCCCTGCGGCCGCCAGCCGGACCGTCATTGCGCTCCTCCATCCTGCTCTTCCTGCTTCAATCTGCTGTTTGCCGTACTGTTTTTCCAGGTTCCTTCTCATAATCTTTTTTCTCCTTCCTTCGCTGTGCTGCGGCGTCAATTTCCGTCCGCCCTTTTACCCTACGCCATTTATCCGTAAAAAATATACAGCAAAGTGTAAACATTTTGTAAAACCCGTTTTATCAGACAGCCCTCTGCTTTTCAAAAATCACGGAAACCTCCGTCCCTTCCCCGATCCTGCTTTCGATCCTAAGCTGCGCACCGTGCAGTTTCGCGATCCTGCTGCAGATTGCCAGGCCAAGCCCGTTTCCTCCTGCTTTTGCACTGCGCGCTTTGTCAACCATATAAAAAGCCTCCGTCACACGGGGAATCTCCTGCGCCGGGATTCCGATACCATTGTCGCGCACCGCAATGACATCTCCCCGTGCCGACAAAAAAATACTGTCGCCCTCTTTGCATGCCCTGACCGCATTGTCAATCAGATTTACCAGCAGACTTATCATCAGATCCCTGTCAAGCAAACGCCTGCCCATTTGACAGGATAGAATAAGCTGCATTTTTTTCCTGTTCAGAATCGTTGACTCCAATGCGGCAACGGCCTTAAATACCTCCTCCACGGAAGTCTCTTCCAGGCAGATACTGTCATTGTCATACATCCCCATCAGACTCATCAGCTTACTGTTTACGCGCCCCAGCCTGCCGCATTCGTCATAAATATATTGCAGCGCCCGCTCTTTCTGCTCCTCAGAGAGATTGACATGCAATAAAGAATCTGCATACCCCATAATAGATGTCATTGGTGTTTTCATTTCGTGCGTAAGGGAACCCAGCATCTGCCTGCGGCGTTCAGACTCTGAGGAAAGCGCTTCGACCTGGCTCTCTATCCGGCCGGCCATGCCATTAAAGGCGTCCGCCACCTCTCCGATCTCATTACGCACCGTGACAGCGGCTCGTCTGCTAAGCATCCCCCCGCTGATATCCTGCGCAGCATGCTGCAGCTCCTGCAGCGGAGCGAGCGTCTTTTTTGTCATGACAAAGATCAGCATGACTGCTGCCAGCGCCATGGCGAGATAGACCAGAACATAAAAAAAAGCCTGCCTGCGCATATCCTCATAAAGAAGCGAAATATCCCGCACCAGAACAAGCTTATATCCCCCGGCTCCCGACACCGGCACGTTCCTGCACGCAGCCAGTACATACTGCCGCCCTTTCTTCTGAATAACACTCTCAAACGTATTCCACCTCTCACTGTCCGGGTCTGTCAGCAAAAAAGGCGTCAGATTGCAGACTACTTTACCGTCTTTGATCAAAATAAACATCGAAGTGTCAAACTTTTTTAAGATATAGTTATAATAAGCATTGGCCGTCGCCTCGCCAAATCCGGCAAGCGGCTCATATTCCAATTCCCGGCCGACAGCATACGCCGCCGCTCTTAACTGCTGTTCATAATTTTCCACAGTCTTCTCCTGATTATAGACAGCCGAATGATAAATGACCGTCGTCCCCGATATGGCGGTGCTCACAAGAAGCGCCGCCACACATATCACAGATAATTTTTTCCACAGTTTCATTTTTGCCCCCATTAACTTTCCAGCCGGTATCCCGTCTTGGAGATCGTGCGGATAACCTCATGAAAATCCAGTTTTTTGCGTAACTGGCCGATATGGACATCCACAGTCCGTGTCTCTCCCACATAATCCGTTCCCCACAGCCTCTTAATCAGTTCCTCTCTGCTGAACGCTACATTCCTGCTCTTTGCGAGCGTCACGAGCAGTTCATATTCCATCGGTTTCAGATTAACTTTTATCCCGTTTTTCGACACACTGTGTTGTTTCAGATCGATGACGACATCGCGGATCGTGATCCGCTCCCTGCCCCGCCCCGTTCTTTGCAGCACTTTTTCCATCCGTACAAGGAGCTCCAACACCTCAAACGGCTTCACAATGTAATCTTCCGCCCCTGCTTTTAAACCGTGTACTTTGGAGATCACATCATCTTTTGCTGTCAGATAAATAACGGGGATCTGCTCTCTCTGCAGGTCTTCCATCAGTGCAAACCCGTCCTTTCCCGGCAGCATCACATCCACCAACGCAAGCGCAATATCGCTGCAGTCCTCTTTTTCCAAAATCTCCTGCGCCAGTATCCCGTCATAAACAGGCAGCGTTTCATACCCCGCCGCACCCAGATTCATACAGATCAGCTCTGAAATTGCCGTATCATCCTCAATCACCAGTATTTTCATCGTTCCACTCCCCCTCTGTTACTTTACCACATTCAGCCGGAAAAAAAAGCATCGAAATGTAAACAATGAACCGCTGAGGGCTGGAATCCCGCACCGTTATAATGCCGCAGCATTGCAGAAGACCCGTCAGTGGCGGACGGCAAGAGACAGACTGATCAAACCCCGCCGTGCCGGCAGCGGCGATAACTCCACAGAAGTTTATAGACAATGCTCCAAAAAACCGCATGTACAGACAGCGCCGCCAAAGCGGGCCATAGTTTTGCAGACTGCCTGTTGAATAAATCCATAATTGCGTAAAATGCTGCACTCGAAGGCAGTATATAGGAAAGCCCGAAAACGACGGCATTGTCCGGAACGATCAGGTAGAAAAAGACCGGCGGAGCGAGAAACAGAATCATTACCACTTTGATCACAACGATTCCGGTCATCAGGCCGCTTGAAAAGGTTCCAATGAACAGTCCGATCAGCGCTGAAAGATAAGCGGACAGTAAGAGAATCAGCAAAAACGGCAGCACTTGCGCCGATTCTGTCCTCATACAAATGAGTGCCGTTACAATCGTCGAAGCCGTTCCTCCGATAAAGCCCAACAATATTTTCTGAACCGCATAAGATCGAGCCGTCAAGGGAAGCACCTGATTGATCAACGCGATTCCGTCCTCCTTTTCACGAATCATATTCATGGCATTAAAAGTGCATCCCATAAACATGGCTGTAATGAGGGTAATCGCTGTCAGGAGAGATTTTAATCCTTCCCTGTCCGCTTCCACATGGATAAGTGTCCGCTCAACCGACAGCGGTTCTGTTCTTTCTTCATAAGCCTGCGGAAGAGTATCTGCAATCACCCTGTTTACTTCTAATTCATCACCGGAAATCATTGTCTTTATGGCGTCACCCTCCTGTATAACGCCAATCATTTGCGTAGACGGCTCATTGACCGCGCTGAAAAGCGCATCAGACGATTCATATTCTGTGACAGTTCCGCTTTGTCTCAGCCATGTGACGGTATCATCCGCCGCTTCGTTTTGAACTACGCCGAAGGAAGTTTCGCTGATCGACTGAACGCTCATGCCGGAAAGCAGATGGATGGCGATGCCGACAACCACAGGAAGCAGGAATGTCAGGATGCACATCTTATCACGGCGGACGCTTTTCAACTGATATCTAAGACCATTCATTTCTCATCCCTCCTTTGCCATTTCCAGTTTCAATGTCCGGCAGGCAGACAGGAACAGCAGGACAATCCCGCCAAAACAAAACAGATAATACGGCACACTCGTTGTTGACATAGAAAAGTATGCAGATTTCATCGCCCGAAACAGATGATACACAGGATGGTAAAAAATCCACTTCCACGCGATCCCGGTCTGCCCTGCCAGGAATACGGGCGTCGTGACAAAGACTGCCAGAACAAGATAAAACAAAGAAAACTGCCTGAAATCCGGCAGCCGGACAGCACACAGAAAACCGGTCAGCGTCATAATCAGCGACAAAATGCCTGCCTGCAGGAGAACGGCCGGCAGAACCTCGAGTGCCGCTAAAAAACCGAGATTGACGCCCGTCAACAGCACAGTGAACAACAGGTCTGATGCCAGAAGCAGAAGCAGTTTGGAGAAAATAAACACAGAACGGCGGACGGGAAGGATTCCATGTACCCGTATGACTCCCATCTGCTTCTCCTTAAAGAGCATGGAGGCCAGCCCTAAAAAACCCACTGCTGATAATTCAAAGAACAGAAATTCAGCAGTAATTTCACGACGGTTTTTCATTTCTTTATTGTGAAGACCGATCACTTCTGCCTTCCCTTTTGCAGTTCCCTTCAAAACAGCCTCCCCCCAGATCATCCGATAGTGATCGGCAGTTTCCAGACCCGAGGAAAGCAGATACAATTCCGGCTTTCCTGCCGAAAGGTCAATGCCGACAGAATACCGGTCAGCACAGGCTGCTTCCAAAGCCTCCCGGCTTTCCACCTTTGTTACAGATTCCGAAATAACAGACTGCGTTTCCTGCGGATCATAGAGATAAACCGGATAGATCTCCTGATCCAGCTTCACGTACACAAAATTGATATAGCAGGAATACAGGACCAGAGAACCGAGCGCCAGCACGAAAAATCTGCCGGAAAGCATCAGTCGGAAATCTTTTTTCAACAGTCCGAAAAATCCATTCCACATTAAGACAGCCCCCTTCCCGTATATTGAATAAACATATCTTCCAGCGTCGGCTCCTGTGAATGAACGGTGATCAGCTCATCATACGCAAAGGGAATCCCCTCTTTTAGTTCAGACGCTTCTATCTTCTGTTCTTTTCTCCGGCCCTGATACAGATAATCGATGATAATGCTGTGATTACTGTTTTTCTCTTTCAGATTTCCCGGTGTGTCAAGTGCGGCAATCTTTCCGTTTGAGATAAACGCTACCCTGTCGCAAAGCAGATCGGCGTCAAACATGTTGTGCGTCGTCAGAAATACCGTTGTTCCCTTCTTCCGTTCTTTCTCTATGATTTTGCGAAAAAGGACAGCTCCTGCCGGATCAAGGCCGCTGGTCGGTTCATCCAAAAACAGAAGTTGGGGATTGTTGATCAAAGCTCTCGCCATACTGACGCGCTGTCGCATCCCTTTTGAACAGGAGGACACTGGTTTTTTCAGATAGTCTTTCTTAAATTCCAGCTCATCCAGCAATTCCAATGCATCCCGCCGCCGGTTCTGCGGATAGAACGAAGCAAAGTAATGCAGATTATCGAGGGCGCTCAAATCAGCGTACAGATAAGGAAATTCAAACAGAACGCCGATCTTTTGAAAAAACGCCTGCGTATGTGCGTTTCGTACATCCTCTCCAAATAAAGACACGCTTCCGCCATGACCTTTCAAAATACCTGTTAATATTTTTTGAGTCGTGGACTTGCCGGAACCGTTCGGCCCCAGGAAACCGAAGATCTCCCCATCCTGTACAGAGAACGTCAGCCCATGCAGCGCCTGCTTATCTTTCCCATAAGAAAATGTCAGGTCCTTTACTTTAATCATTCGTCATCCCCCCATTTCCGATGCTCCTCGTCTTTCTTTTCCTGCCTTCGCCTGTTCCACCACTTCATCGCCCTGATCTTAAACGGAATCGCGATCACCAGCAGCACAATCATCAGGATCCACCAATACCATTCCAAACCTGAAAACATAATCGTTCCCTCCTTTTTTAAGGGCCATGCCCTCTTGTTGAGATAAAATTATTAAAATGCGTTGAAATCGGTGTGAGATCGCTGTGAAATTGCTGTGAAATCTTTTTTGACACAAAA
The DNA here is from genome assembly GCA_947577185.1 of uncultured Lachnospiraceae bacterium. Lineage (GTDB taxonomy): Bacteria > Bacillota > Clostridia > Lachnospirales > Lachnospiraceae > UBA3282. The sequence continues at coordinate 135,423 of CANPUE010000007.1, forward strand.
ATGGCTCTGATTTTTTCAGAAATCAAAGCCATTCTGCAGGAAATGATTTTTATTGTACAATGGGAACAGAAAAGTAAAAAACAACGCCTTCTGAACAATTTGCCGCACCATAAGACAGATCCTGCATGGACAAAATCTGTGAGACTATCGCAAGACCCAGCCCTGAACCATTGTAGTCTGAATTTCTGTCACGGTAAAACTTTGTCCAGATTTTGGGCAGGTTTTCCTGTGGGATTGGCTGCCCCTGATTGAAAATCGAAAAATCCAGCGTGCCGTTATTTTCTTTCAACGACAGATTCAAAACACCGCCCGGACGGACATTGCGTTTTGCGTTGACGAACAGATTGTTCAATACCTGTTCCATCCGTCCTTTATCGATCTCCACATAGACCGGTTGTTCCGGAAGACCGTATTGCAATTCATAGTCCGCATCCGGTACGTCAATTAACAGACGGCCGGCGACAGTTTCCACAAACTCAACAAAGTCAAAGCGTTCTGCATGCAGCTGTGCCGCCCCATTTTCCAGTGCGGAAAGATCAAGCAGTGTCGTAATCAGACGGCTCATCCGTTCTGCTTCGGCGATGATAACATCGGCATATTTCTGCCTTTTCTTCTCGTCCGGTTCGTCCTGAAATCCCTCGGCATAAGCACGGATTACGCCCAGAGGCGTTTTCATTTCGTGAGAGAGATTGTCCACCAGTTCCTTACGTTCTTCCAATAGACGCCTTTCCTGCTCCACCTCTTTCTCAAGCTGAAAATTTGCTGCCTGCAGCTGCGAAAGGGTCTGCTGCAAATTCTGCGACATTTGATTAAGGCTTTGAGACAACTCGCCAAACTCGTCATTTGTATGAATTTCACAGGGCGCGGAAAAGTCAAGCTGTGCCATCTTTCGGGCCGCCTGGCTTAACTGATCAATCGGCTTTGAAATAAAACGTCCCATGAGATAATCGACTGCCAGAACCAGCAGTGTAACAGCACAAAGCCACAAAAGCAGGGCAAAATCCTGTTCGACAGGCAGTCTTGTTGATATGATATAAGAAAGAATCAGGAAGACTCCCGCTATTTTGGAAATCAGAATGATTCGTCTGCGGACTGTCCGCAGAGAGAGGCTGTCTTTCATCTTCATATGGCCACCTCAAATTTATAGCCGGAACGAATCAGCGTCACAATATGCTTTCCCTCGTCACCTAATTTTTGCCGCAGCGTTTTGATATGTGTGTCAACCGTTCTGGTCGTTCCCTCAAAGTCGTATCCCCAGATCCGGTTTAACAACTGCTCACGGCTAAAGATCTGTTCAGGATTTCCCATAAAGAAATAAAGCAGTTCATACTCCTTATGAGTCAGCACGATTTCCTCTCCATCCACAAAAACCTTATGGGAGGCTGGCGCAAGGGAGATTTTTCCCGCATTCACCGTATCGGTCATGGAATCCGTCAGAAGTACGGAAGAACGCCGCAGCAGGGCGTTTGCTTTTGCCAAAAGCACCTTTGGACTGAATGGTTTTGTCATATAGTCGTCAGCTCCCAAATCGTAGCCTTTGAGTTTGTCGTCTTCGCTCTCTTTGGCCGTCAGCATGATAATAGGGAGACTGCTCATTTCTCTTGCCATTTTACAAACTGTAAAACCGTCAAGATGCGGCATCATAATATCCAGTATCATTAAATCCATGAGATTATTTTTCAATATCATCAAAGCATCCACACCATCATCCGCCGTGAAACACGTATGACTGCCGCGTTGCATATACTCGACAATTATGCTCTGCATATTCTTTTCATCTTCCACAATCAAAATATTTGCCATGTAGAGGCGCCTCCCACTTTTTCTGACAGCATCGGTCTGTTGGCTTTTGCCGCTTTGTCACCCGCAGTCCGGCTCATCCAAATCAAAAAGTTTCCCGCTGGCAAAAGGGCTCCCCACATCACACCGTCCATGATGATATGCTTTTTTCATTTCCCCGTCCTGCATCTCCTGTGAAGTCTCTACTTTGATACGGCTTACGCCGCCCTGTGCCATCTCATCCAGCATTTTGATTACGTCGTCAATCTCACTCATCTTTTATCGTTCCTCCATTTTCGCTTACATATCACAGCCCCTGCGCTGCGTCTTTCCATTTTCCTCTTTCACGTTTCAGTCAAACAAAATCTCATCCACTGTCACGAACTCATATCCTTTCTTGTGCAGCTCATCGATCACCTGGAACGTCGCCGTCACCGTCGAGTCGTAACTGTCGTGCATCAGAATAATGCTGTTCTCCTCTACTTTTGACAGGACTGCCCTTGCAACGCGGCCCGCATCCGTAGAGCACCAGTCCAGCGGGTCGATCGTCCACAAGACCGGAAACATATTCAGTTCCGTTTCAAATTTTTTATCCCAGGTTCCATAAGGCGGCCGTACAAAGATTACTTCCTCTCCCGTGATGGAACTGATGATCTCATTTGTTTTCACAATCTCGTCTTTAAAGGTATCCCTGTTTCCTTTCTGAAGCTGTATATGACTGTAGGTATGGTTGCCGATCAGATGACCTTCCTTGCTCATTCTTTCAATAATATCCGGATGCAGCTGCGCGTGCTCTCCTGTCACAAAAAAAGTCGCACAGACGCCCCGTTCTTTCAGACCGTCCAACAGCTGCTCCGTGTAATATGGATGAGGGCCGTCATCAAACGTAAGGGCTATTTTCTTTGTCTCATTTTCCTCCCGTTCAGCAATCACCTTTTTTACCAATATTCCCTCTTCGGACTGAACAATCTGCGATGAAATCTTGTAATTCTGCTCATCTGCCTGCTTTCTTCCCAAAAAATAGAAAAGAAGGCTGACAATCAATATGACAGAAAAGAAAAAAGTGTGTTTTCCCTGAATTTTCATGAATCTGATCCTGATAAGTACTCACTTATATATATGCTGTTCAGCCTTTTTTATTGATTTATCTTTACCCGTTTTTTATTGTTTTTACCGCTTTCCATTCCCAGGCTGACCACCATTGCCGCCCTCAGTCAGAAGGTATCCGCGGCCCTTTTAATATGTCTGTCCTAAAAATTTCGCGCTCCACACTGATGTTCTCCGTAATTATACGCTTTACTGTCTCAAACAGCAAGTTCTTCTACTTACTTTTCCGACGCATGGCAAAACCGCCCTTCAAAATTACCGTTTTTTTATATAGTGGGGTTATCATCGCTTTTTTCGTTAAAAATAAGTATGATACTATTTTTTAATTTGCATTTTTGCAAGTCTTGATTAGGAATACTTTTTATCTTTCCATCAATAACCAATTGAGAATACTCTTTCTGTGATATATGTAATGTATCCCTTATAAGAGAGGATACTTTTACAGGCAAAAAATATTTACTTTTGATTTCAAGTTCTACCGTTTCATTTGGAAAAAAACTGTCCCCAATAATCGAATATTGGGACAATTGAACTTCCACACCGTTTCTTCGCAGAAAATCATTATCCATTGCATATTGTTCTACAAGATCCTTATCATTTCTATGAAACCTCTCTAACACTTTTGGATTTAACGATTGCGGATAAATGCGGGAAAAAATCGTTGCATTCCATGTAGTATTACAATTAAGACATTTATAAATCAGCCAAATATCTAAATATTTTCGCTGAGCATTGATTCTAAATTGTTCTGAACAGGCAAATGCCATTTTCTTACCACATTTTTTACAGTATTTCAATATATGTGGCAATGACAGAAACTGTATTTCCCACATTTTTTTCTCCATGCTAAATTCCCTCCCATTTTATTTTTTACAAATAAATTCTAACATGAAAGTATGGCAGGCTAAACCTGATACTCTTTTCATAAATAAACATAAGAATAAGGCTGGCATAGTTTTATAAACCATACCAGCCCACTTTTAATCATTATGTTCTCTTTTCAACTGCCCAATAATCCGTTGAATACTTTTTACAGATAGAAAATATTTTTCAGCTAAATACTCCATATGTTCACCTGCAACATAGTCCATATAAATCTGCTCATTTCTATCTTGTAATTCTTGACGTGTTGAGGTTGTCGCTCCCCAGTTTTTCTTATGGTCAGAAATTCTTGGAATATAAATAAACTCTCCATCAATGTATTCCTGGACTTTTGCCAATAATTCTTGCGGAAGAACATGTGCTGCTTTTTTATAGCCCATTTTGCACTCCTATCATATTTTTGTTTAATAGGAACAGCAAAGGCTGCCCGCAACACTTATTCAATTTTCAGTTGCGACAGCCTTGCCTATGCAATAATAACAATGGGATTAAGCATAAATCCTCAATCCTCCTTTCTCCATACATACTGACAATTTTACCATAATATACAGTCGTATAAAACCTCAAATTCATTTACGAAAGGAATTTGAGAAATTTAATATCCAAAGATAATTTCTTCATTCTTAATCTCCTTTGCACAAGCCCTTGCATGATTCATTCTTCCTATCCATTCTAAGGCGTTTTCTGCTTTTATCTGGTTATACCAAATTATCCCGAAGGTTTCAAAAATCAAAACCTCCGGGATTCGCTTTCAGTCTGAATTATTAATTAATGCTTAAACCTGCGCTTACATATCCTGCTACTGTATTAACCAGACTCAGCCCGCTTGCCGTTGCCGATAATACCAACATCAACCGCGTTTGAGCTGTTACCGGAATATTGAGTCCTGTCAGTGCCCCATTTAGCAATGTTCCTACAGATATCACACCGGAAAGAGAAGGTGTCAGGCTTAACAATGTTCCGGCGATCGGAGTAAAAACATTGTTTGGCGTTACTGACTGATAAATCTGCGCATTTACCGTAACAGTGGACTCTACCAAAGAAAGGGCCGCCGTCACACTGAAAAACGCACTGAATGAAGTAATAATACCGGCTCGCGGAACCTGAAATGCGAAATTGGAAAGCGTACCGGCGGCATTTGTAATATCAATCGTAGCCCCCAGAACGGTCAGCCCCTGTGCGCTGCTTCCAAATCCTACAAAAGCAGGAAGTCCTGCAAGCCCTCCCACAACTGTCGTCAGAGAAACAGGAAGACCTGACGCAAACGGAATAATTGCTCCCGTGCCTGCAGCTCCTGTTGGGCCTGTCGGACCTGTCGCTCCTGTCGGACCTGTCGCTCCATCGGCTCCTGTCGGACCCGTCGCTCCTGTCGGGCCTGTTGCTCCATCGGCTCCCGTTGGGCCTGTCGCTCCTGTCGGGCCTGTTGCTCCATCGGCTCCTGTTGGGCCTGTCGCTCCTGTCGGTCCTGTTGCTCCATCGGCTCCTGTTGGGCCTGTCGCTCCTGTCGGACCTGTCGCTCCATCGGCTCCTGTTGGACCTGTCGCTCCTGTCGCACCTGTTGCTCCATCGGCTCCTGTCGGACCTGTTGCTCCATCGGCTCCTGTTGGGCCTGTCGCTCCTGTCGG